>NZ_JBBGYV010000001.1:0-1365676 GCF_037479535.1 Sphingobacterium sp. MYb388
GGTAAGGTAAGGTAAGGTAAGGTAAGGTAAGGTAAGGTAAGGTAAGGTAAGGTCATAAAAAAAACAGCAGACCTTGAAGGGACTGCTGTTTTTTTATAACCTGAATTTATTTCAGGATTTAATTAATTATTTTTTTGCTGGAGTTGCAGGAGCAGCTGTTGCAGAAATACCTAATTTTGTTTTTAAAGCAGGTGTTAAATCATCTCCGCCTTGGAAATAAGGAATGTTTGTGCTTGAGATATCAAAAACATAAGCAAATCCTTTTTCTTTAGATACAGCAGTAAGTGCATCTGATACTTTTCTATGAATAGGAGAAATCAACTCTTCTTCTTTTTTGTTTAATTCTTCTTGAGCAACACGTTGGTTTTCGTTGATACGAGTTTCAATATCGCGTAGTTCAGTACCTAATTTTTGTAATTCAACATCAACAGTCTCTTTGTTTGCTTCGCTTCTGTTACGTGCTTTATCATTTGCTTCTTTTTGTTTCGTTTGATACATCGCATACATATCTTGAAGCTCTTTCGTTTTTCCGTCGCTTAAAGTTTTCAATTGGCCTTCCGCTGTTTTGAATTCTGGTGTTGCCTGAATTACTTCAGCTAAATTAACGTGACCAATTTTTTGTTGTGCCTGAGCTAACTGAGTAGCGAAAATAACTGCTACAAATGCAATAGCACCTTTAAATAAATTTCTCATTCTTTTCATTTTAATCTTAAATCGTCTCTTCAAATTATAATGAGACAAATTTTTGTGTTTCTAATTTAATACTTACTACTACTGGTATTTGTTCTCGCAATATTAATAAACTAATATTTAGTTTGCAAGTGCTGAATTAGGTTTTAATCCTAATTTAATAATGACGTCATTACTTTTATCCAATTTTGGATTTGCATATAGGAATGTTACTTCTTGACCTCTATCCAATACAAGATCGAATCCTTGCGCTTGTGCTATATCTTGAATTGCTTTGGACACGCGTTGTTGTATAGGTTGAACCAGTTGCTGACGTTGTTTAAATAACTCGCCTTCAAAACCAAATTTTTGTTTTTGATAATCTTTTACTTCTTTTTCTTTTTTCACGATTTCATCTTCGCGACGTCTGCGCATATCTTCATTTAGTAAAACTTGATCATTCTGATAAGCTTTATACATTTTTTCTATTTCAGCATATTGTTGATCTACCTCTTGTTGCCATTTTTGAGAAAGATCATCTAACTGTTTTTGTGCGGCTGTATATTCAGGGATATGCTTTAAAATATATTCTGAATTAACATAGGCAAAATTTTGTGCAAAAGTAGCTGATATGGTAACTACGACAAATGCTATTACTAAAACTATTTTTTTCATATTCTCTGAAAGTTTTATAGACTATAATATATTATTTAACACTAATTTACTTTAAGACCATGGATAAACCCAATAGTTTAATTTGGGAAAATCATCTCCAGTAAACTTACTGCCCAAAAATAATAAAAAAGAAGCAATCTATGCGATATTTTTCGGGTTTAACACTATTTAACTTGTTTGCCCTTTTTCCTTCATGTTATGAGTAGTATAGATTCTAGTGATTAATGATGATTTGATGAATTATCATTTTTTTTTGTTGGAACTTTTATTGAAATATTATCAATGATATGTAGCATTTAATGCGTGTTTTTTATTTGTTCCGTTAAATTAGTAGTATCACTTATAATCGTTTTTTATAGGTGCTTTTTCGAGGGGGTTATAATCGAGTTGCTGGATGTGAGTATGGTATTTTATACTTTTGGCATAGGAGATGAAACGCGTTTTTAGAATAATTGAAAACTTAGTGTTTAAAACAAACTTCTCAACCCTTTTAGGAATTGGTGGTAAAAAGAAAGGCTTTCACAATGGTGAAAGCCTTTCTTTTTATTTTGATAGTACCTGAGGGTTGGATAAATCCAGCGATTAAAACCCGCCCATATTTTGCATGATACTGAATGTGAAATTTTGTTTCCACTGGCTACTTTGTAAACCTGGGATCGGATCAAATGCGTGACCGTAATCGATACCTAACATACCAAATATAGGTAAGAAGATACGTGCACCAACACCCGCTGCGCGTCTTACTTTAAATGGATTGTATTCAGAGAATTTGTTCCAAGTATTACCAGCTTCAGCAAAAGCTAATACAAAGACTGTTGCTTGTTCATTTAACATGACAGGATGTCTCAATTCCATTTGGTACTTGGTGTAAATTGGACTACCTGAACGCATAGCGATATTAACGTTTTGTGTTCCTTCTGGAATAATGGAACCATTTGCATAGCCACGCATCGCGATGATTTCAGATCCCTGTAGGAAATCAAATCCTTGCATACCGTCACCACCTAGTTTGAAGCGCTCAAATGTAGAGATTCCTGTTTTGTTGGAGTAGCTACCTAAGAAACCGAACTGTGCCTGTGCTTTGAACACCAATTTACCAGCAATCTTTGCATACCATTGTGAATCAAATTTCCATTTGTGGTATTCAGTCCATTTGTATTTAACTTCCGGTGCAGATGTTTCGTAGTTAATTTTGTTAAACAATGAATATGGAGGCGTAAGTTGTACTGAAAACTTTAGATTAGACCCTGAAGTAGGGTAAATCGGTGCATCAATCGTATTACGGCTGATTTCCTGTGTTAAGTTAATGTTGTAAGCAGTACCGTTGTCAAACAAGAAATAGTTTGAATAGTTCTGTAATTTGTAACGTTGGAACGAAAGGGAAGTATTTACCTGGAACCAGTTGTCTGGCCATTGTACACGCTTACCTAATGTTGCGGTAACACCAGTCATCCAGATACGGTTAAGATCTGAATCTTTTACCATCTGCTCTCCTGTATAGTAGTTAAAACCTCCGTAAGAAGAGCTTGATGTATATGCGCTAAGACCAAAATAAATTGGTTTTTTACCGCCTAACCAAGGTTCTGAGAATGAGAAACTATAAGATTGGTAACGTTTACCTGAAGTTTGTCCACGAACACTCAATTTTTGTCCATCACCGCGTGGTAGTGGTTTCCAAGAGCTCTTATCAAAGAAGTTACTTGTCGAGAAGTTATTGAACGTTAAACCTAAGGTACCGATAATTTGTCCAGCACCGTAACCGCCTGATAGTTCAACTTGATCGGAAGGTTTTTCTGTAACGTTATAAACGATATCTACGGTTCCTTCAGCATGGTTAATATTTTCTGGAACTGGATTTGTTTTCTGTTCGTCAAAATTACCCAACTGTGCAATTTCACGAACAGAAGTCATGATAGCTTCTTTTGAAAATTTTTGACCTGGTTTTGTACGAATAGATCTTAATACTACGCGATCATTGGTCACGTCATTTCCTTTTACTATAATATTGTTGATGGTGAACTGTGCACCTTCATATACGCGTAAATTTAAATCAATTGTATCGTTATAAATACGCGTTTGTTCAGGATCAATTGAGAATGTCAAATAACCATCATTCATATACAGAGAAGAAATATCATCACTATTTCTTCCTCCACCCATCAATTTAGTCGTTAATTTTTCTTCACTAAAAATATCACCTTTACGGATTCCTAAAATTCTATTTAAAACTGTGTCTGTATATTTTGCGTTTCCTGACCATTTAATATTACCAACATAATATTTAGGGCCTTCATACACATCGATATTGACTAAGACATTTTTATCATCAACTTTAATTACGGAATCTTGGATAATTTCGGCATCGCGGAAACCTTTGTTTTGCATTTTCGCAACTAAGGTTTCTTTTGCTTCTTTATATTTTTCTTCTTTGAATTTTCCAGGTCCAAAAATACGGAACCAAGCTTTTTGCTTAACCCCTTTTAAGTTCTTACGAAGCTGTTTTTGTGTGAATTCCTTATTTCCGGTAAATGTTATCTTTTTAACACGAACTTTATTTTTACGGTCAACATCAGCAATTAATATCTCATTATTAGCTTGAGTAGTATCTTTAATAGTACTAATCTTAATTTCTGGATATAAATAAGCTTTCTCTCTTAAAAAACGTTGAATTGTATTGCGTGTTGTATTGATCAAGTTTTCATTGACAACTTTACCTGCGTTATCTTTTAATCTTTTACGAACTTCCTCTGTTTGACTTTTACTTAAACCGTTAATGTCTATACGGGTTAATCGAGGTCTTTCGTTAACACGAATGTTTAGAAAAATAGTTTCACCTTCTATTTTTTCAGCCCATAATTGGACATCATCAAAAAGTCCTTGTGCCATCATCACTTTCACGACATTTGATGTGGCCTCACTAGGAACTTCAATATATTGGCCAACGACAAGTTTGGAGATGGTAATTAATACATTGTTGTCAAGATGCTGCGTTCCCGAAACAGTAACACCACCAATAATATAGTCTTTAGGGGATAAATAACTTATCTGGTCGGGGTCATTCAGGTTTATAGCAGTTCCATTCACTTGAGCTTGTGCGAATTGTGGTTGGGTACATGCTAAAAATAATATAACAAATAGTATGCGCTTCATTTATAAATTTTTATTGATGCTAAAGTACACCAATCAGTTGTTAATTTTTGTTAATTAAGAAAAATTTAAGAACCAGCAGATATGAAGGTTTAAAATCAGTCAGCAAAGTTACTAATAAAGATTAGATCTGTTCACTTGTTTTTCCAAATCTTCTTTCTCGCTTTTGATAGTCAAGAATTGCCTTAAAAAGGTCTTCTTGTTCAAATTCAGGCCACATCTTATCTAGGAAACAGAATTCAGCATAAGCAATCTGCCATAAAAGAAAATTACTAATTCGATATTCTCCGCTTGTTCGGATTAATAAATCTGGGTTTGGTAAGTTTGAAGTGTAGAGATTTTCCTGAAATACCTCGGTTGTTATATTCTCAATTTTCAGATCTCCTTTAACAACTTTTTCTGCTATTTTTTTTGTTGCTTGGACGATTTCCTCCTGCGAACTATAACTTAATGCTAATGTTAGTATACATTTATCATTGCCGGCAGTTAAATTCATTGTTTCCTGCAATTTTTCTTGACAATTTTTAGGGAGCTTAGATAGATCTCCAATTGCATTTAAACGAACACCGTTTTTTTGGAAAGTTTTCACTTCTTTTTTTAACGAAGATACCAGCAACTCCATTAACGCTATTACTTCTAGTTTGGGTCTATTCCAGTTTTCTGTTGAAAAAGCATACAAAGTAAGGTGTTTTACGCCAACCTGTAAAGTTGCTTCTAGTGCCTCTCTTACAGCTTTTACTCCGCTTTGATGACCAAAAATCCGTAATTTTCCTTTTTCTTTTGCCCATCTTCCATTGCCGTCCATAATAATAGCAATATGTTGAGGAAGATTGTTTTTGTCAATATGATCTATTATGCTCATTTTCTATTTCTTTACTTCTGCCTATCTCACGATTGGTAAAAACATTTATTTCTAAATATATGCTACAAGTGTATCGTTTTTTCGTAAGATAGTTGTTGAAATTGGCCTGATGCCTGTTTTAATTTCAATCGTGTATACTTATTTTAATTTCGTTGTATACAAACTACCACTGCAATTAAATTATTAAATTAGTGTGAAGTGCTACGTCAGATTTCCTTGTATCAGGTGTGATTTTCATTTGAAAAATGTAATTTCCTAATATCCTCAAGAAATTGCGCTTGCCATTAAGCAATTTTTTCTTCATTAATTTTTAAGTATTGCTGCATAAGGATAACTTATATTAACCAGATTCTTTAAAATATCGTGCGGTAAATATAAATCTTTTTGACGAATAGCGGATTACAAATTCATGTTAACGCTAATAATTTCTTACATCTAAGCCCCAAAGTAGTTTCTCCCGGAGTGTTTCAAAATAGCTTTCACCTTCTAATCTGATTAAATTAATATAGAATGGCGCTTTAGTTATTTTTAGTTTGACATTACTTTCTATTGTTTCATTTTTAGAATCGCAGCTCAATATATATTTTTCGGAACGACTTTCAATTTCTAATGCTAATTCAAATTCAGATGATATAACTACTGGACGAACATTTAAATTGTGTGGTGAAATTGGGGTAATTACGAAATTGCCACTTCCAGGCATAATGATAGGTCCTCCGCAACTTAATGAATATGCCGTAGATCCTGTTGGTGTCGCGATAATTAGACCATCGGCCCAATAGGAGTTTAAAAGTTCGCCATTTAAGTACGCATTTACTGTGATCATTGCAGAACTATCATATCTAAAAACGGTAATATCATTCAAGGCATAATTACTGTTTCCGCCAAATAATTCTCTGTCAGGCGATTCTACGGCTAGTAATGCTCTTTTTTGTATTTTATAGTTTTTAGCTAGAATTTGATCAATTGAAGGTTCAAAATCTGTTTTATTTATGGATGCTAAGAAACCTAATCTTCCGAAATTTATGCCTGCAATAGGGATTCCGGAATTATGGATTAGTGATACTGCTGATAACATAGTTCCATCACCACCCAGGCTTAACATAAAATCTGTGTCTTTTGGCAGATTCTCATTAGAGCTGTAAGTGGAGAAGGTTTTATTACAGTCAAATTGTTTTTGTAGAAAAGTATAAAAGCTGTCGTAGATCCAAATCTCAACATTTTTCCCATTTAAATATTCCAGTAAATGCTTTACATGGGGAATAACTGAAGGACTAAATTCTCTACCATAAATTGCTATTCTCATATTGTACAGTATTTTTTATTCTAGCAGTAATGATTGCATTATTTTGCCAAAGATGAGAAAAAACTAGCGTATTGCTAAATATTGATGTAATTCATGAGTTGTTGGTAACGATCTTCTAAATCATCAAATTCTTGCAGTGTATTGAAAGATGCAATGACTTTATAATTTTGTCGTGCGAAGGAAGATAGTAGAGAAGCGATGTTTGACTTATTTACTTTCATTGTCACAAGCAATGTTGCATTTTCAGGGACTGTTTTTGTTGAACAGTTTAAAATTTGAGCATTTTCTGCTTCAACTAGATGTGCTATTTTAGATAAAGAAAAATCATGTATTCCAATTTCTAAGGTAATAATTGCTCCTATATCATTTAGTGATTGCAATACTGAAATCGTTTTTACCAACTCTAAAGAAGTCAATACTCCTTCAAATTTATTGTTTTCATCTAACACAGGTAAAGTACTTATGTTATAAGCTGTCATTAAACGGATCGCATCGTATGGATGTTGATTTGCCTTGATATAAATTGGGTCAGTTTTTAAATGAACAGAAGCAATTGTATTTTGATCATCAAGGGCATTCAGTAAATCATTTTGAGAAATAAATCCTAAATAATTATCACCATCAACAACAGGCAACAAATGAAATTGGAAATCTTCCATTCGATCTAAAGCAAAAGCAATTGTGTCAGATTGCTTTATCGTCGTGTTTTGTGAAAGAGGAATGTTCGCTATATACATATGGATAATTTATCTGTATACTATTGACCTTAAATTTAGTAAAATGTTTAAAGAAAACCTTTTTTATTAATAAAAAAGCTTTCTTGCATTAAAGGTCATTAAATTTTTACTTTAACTTTGCACAGTTTATATATTATTGATAATGGATTGTACAAATTTTATCTACTTTTACAAAAGTGCGATTTATATTTTGAATATATAATGAAGTTAAATCATAGTACTGAAATTTTATGAGTGAGGTTGCAAGTCGGAAATTTATTGAAGTTAGAGAAGTAATTCGCAAGAAAAGTCCCAAGTTGATAAAATGGATTCCATCTTTTTTATTAAAGTATTTGGAACGAACTATACATGAGGACGATATCAATGATATTATGACTCGGTTTTCGGACTTGAAAGGTTTGGATTTTGTTGATGCTTTAATTAAAGATCTAGGCGTTAATGTTGAGCTAAAAGGTGCGGCTAATATTCCGATTGATGAAAGCGTTATTTTTGCTTCAAATCATCCCTTAGGTGGATTAGATGGAATTGCTTTTATGCATGCTATTGGACAGTACCGTAAAGATGTTAAATTTTTAGTCAATGATATATTGATGAATGTCGGTAATCTTCAGCCGCTATTTATACCTGTAAATAAATTAGGGGGACAAGGAAAAAGTGGGATCGCCGCCATAGAGGAAGCTTACGCGTCTGATAGTGCTTTATTGGTATTTCCTGCGGGTTTAGTTTCTAGAAAACAGGGAGACGGAAGAATTGAAGATCTTGAATGGAAGAAAAGTTTTATAAATAAGGCAAAGAAATATAAAAAAGATATCGTACCTGTCTATATTGAGGGGAAAAACTCTAACTTTTTTTATAATTTTGCAAGGCTAAGACAGAAGATTGGCTTAAAGGCAAATTTGGAAATGCTTTATCTACCTGATGAAATGTTTTCTCAACGCAACCAAACTGTGACGATTGTTATTGGCAAAAAAATATCTTACACACATTTTGATCAATCTAAAGGCGAAAAAAAATGGGCTGAAGAGGTGAAGCGATTGGTTTACGGAATGTCTCAAGAAAAATAGAATTATGCAAGAAATTATTGCTCCTGTTGATAGAAAATTGTTAAAGGCAGAATTAGGTAAAGATGCTTTTATACGATATACCAACAATGGAAATAACGAAATATATTTGATTAACTATCATAATGCACCTAATGTGATGCGGGAGATAGGACGATTAAGAGAATTGACGTTTAGAGGTGCTGGTGGTGGAACTGGTTTATCAATTGATATTGATGAAAATGATACATGCGAAGATTGCTACGATCAATTGATTGCCTGGAATCCTGAAGAAGAAGAAGTTGTTGCAGGCTATCGTGTCATCAAATGTGCCAATGCTTCGGTAAAAGATGGTGTCCCAAATTTATCAACAGCTCATTATTTTCAGTTTTCCGAACGATTTAAAACGGATTATTTGCCCTATACAATTGAATTAGGCAGGTCTTTTGTCCAACCAAAATTTCAACCAGCAATTGATAACCGCAAAGGAATCTTTTCTTTAGATAATCTATGGGATGGATTAGGTGCATTAGTGATGATTAATCCAGATATTAAGTATCTTTTCGGTAAAGTGACCATGTATCCGCATTATAATAAAGAAGCCCGTGATTTGTTGCTTTATTTCATGGAGTATCACTTCCCTGATCATGAAAATTTAGTGGTACCAATCCCAAGTTTAAATTGTGAAAATGATTTTTCTAAATTTGAAGGTATTTTCGATGGATTAGATTATAAGGAGTCTTATAAATTATTAAATAGTAAGGTTCGTGCGTTGGGTGAGAATATTCCTCCTCTGATTAACACTTATATGAATCTATCTCCAACGATGAAATCGTTTGGGACAGCAATTAACGATGAGTTTGGGGAAGTTGAAGAAACAGGGATTTTGATCATTATTGACGATGTTTATCCTGTGAAAAAAGAAAGACATATGAATACTTTCGAACGTGATCGGGAGTATGGTAATAAAAAACCAAAGAGAGGCTAAGCCTCTCTTTTTTTGTAATTATTTTTTGCTTTAAGAATCTCTTCTTCTCGAAGAAGTTCTGTTTCTATTTTCAGATCTTGGACCGGATGACGTTCTTCTTCTATTTCCTCCAGGACTAGCGTTATTTGAACTTTGGCCATTTCTGGATGTAGATGATGGTCTGCCAGATTTCTTTGCTGTACCAGCTTTCTTTGGTGCTACACCTGAGATATGTAAAGCATAGGGATGCTTCTCAACTAAAGGGATCTCCATACGGATGGATTTTTGGATATCTAGTAAGAATGCATATTCTTCTTCGTCGCAGAATGAAATCGCTTGACCATCTTTACCTGCTCTACCTGTACGGCCTATTCGGTGTACATATGATTCTGGTATATTGGGTAAATCATAGTTGATTACAAATGCCAACTCATCTATATCAATACCACGTGCAGCGATATCGGTAGCAACCAGTACACGTAGTGTACGATCTTTGAAGTTTTTAAGGGCATTTTGACGGGCACTTTGAGATTTGTTTCCATGAATGGCCGCAGATTGAATATTCTTTTTTGCAAGATCTTTAACGATGCGATCTGCACCATGTTTAGTTTTAGAAAAAACTAACACGTGATTTATATTTTTCTCCTTTAAAACATGGATTAACAAATCTTTTTTATCGTTTTTCTTAACGTAATAAACTTCCTGTTGGATCTTTTCTGCAGTAGTAGATTCTGGAGTTACTTCAACCTTGATAGGATCAACAAGAATATGATTTGCTAATTTCTGAATCTCAGGTGGCATTGTTGCTGAGAAAAATAATGTTTGTCTTTTTTCAGGTATTATTTTAATTAGCTTCTTTACGTCATGGATAAATCCCATATCTAACATACGGTCAGCTTCATCTAAAACAAAAAATTCTAAATGTTTTAAATCGATATATCCTTGACCGTATAGATCTAGTAAGCGGCCTGGTGTAGCAATAAGCACATCAACACCTCTCTTCAAGGCATCACGTTGTGGTTGTTGTCCGACACCTCCAAAAACAACTAGACTTTTAAGTGGAAGATCTTTGGAGTATTGATTGAAATTTTCTTCAATTTGAATTGCTAGTTCACGTGTGGGTGTTAAAACTAATGCACGAATATTTTTTTTCGCAGTTTTAACTTTTGAATAACTTAACATTTGAAGTATAGGAATGGCAAAGGCAGCTGTTTTACCAGTACCTGTCTGAGCGCAACCTAATAAATCATTTTTTCTAAAAATAATAGGAATCGCCTGTTCCTGAATTGGGGTAGGAGTAGTATATCCAACAGCTTCCAATGCCTTAAGGATTGGTGCTATGAGTTTTAAATCTTGAAATTGCAATCTAATTTATTTATTTGTAAGCGACAAAGGTAGCTTAATTTTATGGATTGCAACTGAAATTTGTTGAAACATTTATTTTTAATATGATCTAAAAATATGATTAATACCTACTTATCCTCTTGAAATCCTTCAAAACTTGGGTCAACGATTTCTTTCCATTCTGGATGTTTTTTTATATACGCGTATACCAAAGGGCATAATGGAAAAAGGGTGTAATGATGTTCTTTCAGGTATTGTAATGTTTTTTCAATGACAGCAGTTGCTACTCCTTGACCCGCTAATTGAGGGTCGGATTCGGTATGAATGAGCCAAACTTTACTAGGTCTTTCTTTGAATGCGATAAAGGCTTGGTATTCTCCTATATGAAGTTCAAAATGATTTAATTGATCATTTTTAGTTAAAGGTAAGTTGATAAATTCTTCTTTCATGGTTTGTTATATTTTATATGGATATAATATCAATTGCATGCATATTGTTTTGACGGGTCGAATGATAATGGTGCTTCGGGTAGACAAATAATCTTATTTTTAGCATAAGAGTTTCCTGGTAGCACTACTGGCGATCTCAGTCTGTTATTCATCTTATTTTAGCATGCTTCTTCTAAACCCTTTATATTAATTTTTTTCATCTTGACCAAAGCTTCCATTGCTTTTGGATTTGAAATGAGCATATGAATTCTTTTAGGAATTATTTGCCAAGAAAAACCAAATTTGTCTTTTAGCCAGCCACACATATTTTCTTGACCTCCATTTGCGGTCAACATATTCCAATGGTGATCGATTTCTTGTTGATCTTCACATTCAACGACAAATGAGACAGCATCTGATGGTTTATATGATGGACCTCCGTTAAGTCCCATAAATCGAGTTTTGTTAATTTCAAAAATAACGACCAGAGAATTGGATGAGATGATTTTTCCATCTTTAAATACTGAACAGTAGAAGTTTGCTGCATCTTGGGCTTGACCATCAAACCATAAACAATTATAAATTGAATCTGTCATAACTATGGTTGGGTTAAAGTATTATATACCTAAAATACAAATTAATCATGAATAACAGATATTAAATAAAACAAAAAAGGTTAGAAATGAAAATTTCTAACCTTTTATTGTGAGTTGACTACGCGCTTATTGGTAGCCCAATAATTTCATAACCTGTTTTGAATTTTGTTCCTCACCAAAAACTTCGTAATTGAATGTTTCGTCGCGGTTACGGCGAATCAGTACATGCTTTGGAGATGGTAATAAACAATGATGTATACCGCCATAACCACTCAATACATCTTGGTATGCTCCTGTATGGAAGAAACCTAGATATTGTAATTTACGTGTTTTAGGCATGAATACTGAACTAGTATGTGCTTCTTGATTGTAATAATCTTGGCCATCACAAGTAATACCACCTAGGTTTACCCGTTCATATTCAGAATCCCAATTGTTGATCGGAAGTAAGATATATTTTTGATTTAAAGCCCAAACATCTGGTAAGTTTGTAATAAATGAGCCATCAATCATAAACCATTTTTCACGATCATTTTGTAATTTACGACCTAAAACCTTGTAAAGGATACCTGATGCTTCGGCAACGGTATATTTACCAAATTCAGTAATAATATCCGGTTCCATTACTTCATGTTGTGCACAGATCTGCTTGATCCTGTTCACAATTTCATTGACCATGTACTCATAGTCAAAATCATGCACTAATGAATCTTTGAAAGGCATGCCTCCACCGATATCTAAAGTATCTAAGTCTGGGTTTACTTTTTTAAACTTACAGAACAATGTAACATATTTTTCTAGCTCATTCCAGTAATACGGGGTATCCGATATACCTGAATTGATAAAGAAATGTAACAGCTTTACTTTGAAGTTAGGATTGTTCGCAATTTTGTTGTTATAGAATTCTATAACTTCTTCGATACGAATACCTAGTCTTGAAGTGTAAAACTGTGAGTCTGGCTGTTCTTCCGATGCGATACGGATACCTAAAGCACATGGTTCATCCAATTCAATTTCATCATCATAGAGATTGAATTCCTCTTTGTTATCTAGGACGGGGATAATATTCTTATACCCATCATGGATCATGTCGATGATATACTGTTTGTATTGGTATGTCTTAAAACCATTACAAATCACTGTAATGTCTTTTTTTACTGTACCTTGACGTTCTAAGGAATCGATCATCGGCATATCAAATG
The DNA here is from genome assembly GCF_037479535.1 of Sphingobacterium sp. MYb388. Classification (NCBI taxonomy): domain Bacteria; kingdom Pseudomonadati; phylum Bacteroidota; class Sphingobacteriia; order Sphingobacteriales; family Sphingobacteriaceae; genus Sphingobacterium; species Sphingobacterium sp. MYb388. The sequence continues at coordinate 12,974 of NZ_JBBGYV010000001.1, forward strand.
CAGATGATGTTTCTAAGTGAATCTCATTCTTCAATGCCTCTTCAACAATATGTTTGAAGTGGGAAGATTTGGTACAATAACAATATTTGTAGGACCCTCTGTAGTTGTGTTTCAAAATTGCGGTTTGAAACAAAATTTTCGCTTGTTGAATTTTTTTGCTGACGATTGGCAAATAAGTAAAACGCAACGGCGTACCGTACGTTTCTATCATTTCCATTAAATTCAAATCGTGGAAATACAATTCGTCGTCGATGATTTCGAATCCGTCTTGCGGAAAACCAACACTTAGGTCAAGAAATTCCTGATAGCTCTGCATTTTTTATTATTTTTGCAAAGATATACTTTCAATATGAATACAAGAATAGCGAATGTGAATTATTTTTGTATTCTATTTCAGGGAGTTGCATATTTTACATAATCATTACATGGCGAATTCTATTCAAAACAGACTTATTGAAGTCACTGTTCAAGCTGTAAAACAGCTTTATAATGCAGATATTTCTGAAAATCAAATTGCTCTGCAAGAGACACGCAAAGAGTTTGAGGGGCAAATTACAATTGTAACTTTTCCTGTTACCCGATTTTCTAAGAAATCTCCTGAGCAGACTGGTACGGAAATAGGTGAGTATTTGAAAACTCATATCTCAGCTATTACTGATTTTAACGTTATTAAAGGGTTTCTAAATATTTGTCTTTCGGATGAATACTGGATTTCTCTTTTAAACGAGACTATCGTGAAATCTGATTTTGGGGTATTTCCTTCGAATGGTAAAAAATTAATGGTGGAGTATTCTTCTCCAAACACCAATAAGCCGCTTCACTTAGGCCATATTCGTAACAACCTATTAGGATATTCTGTTGCAGAGCTTTTAAAGGCTTATGGTTATGATGTCATAAAAGCCAATCTGGTAAATGATCGCGGTATTCATATCTGTAAATCTATGCTTGCATGGCAAAAATTCGGAAATGGAGAAACTCCTGAGTCTACGGGTATGAAAGGTGACCATTTGGTGGGTAAATATTATGTAGTTTTTGATAAAGAATATAAAAAAGAAATAGAAACACTCAAAGTTGAAGGTCAAACTGAAGATGAGGCTAAGAAGAATGCGCCATTGATTAAAGAAGCACAAGCGATGTTACAGCAATGGGAAGCTGGTGATGAGGCTGTGATTGATCTTTGGAAAACAATGAATACCTGGGTATATGCTGGTTTTGAAAAAACGTATAAGCAACTAGGTGTTAACTTTGATAAATATTATTATGAATCAAATACGTATTTGTTAGGAAAAGATATCATTCAAGAGGGTTTAGATAGTGGTGTTTTCTTTAAGAAAGAAGATAACTCTGTTTGGATTGACTTAACTGCCGACGGATTGGATGAAAAGCTTGTCCTGCGAGGCGATGGTACTTCTGTATATATTACTCAAGATTTAGGTACAGCTCAATTGAAATACGATGAGTTCAAGATGAATGATTCTATTTATGTGGTCGGTAACGAACAAGATTACCATTTTAAAGTATTGTTTTTGATCTTAAAAAAACTTGGTAAATCTTGGGCAGATGGCTTATTCCATTTATCTTACGGGATGGTCGATTTACCTTCTGGAAAGATGAAATCGCGTGAAGGTACAGTTGTAGATGCTGATGATTTGATGAGTGAGATGATCGAAACAGCGAAAGAGCGCACAGAGGAACTGGGTAAAACGGAGGGCTTGTCTGAAGAAAATAAAAATGCACTTTATAATACCATCGGTATGGGGGCTTTGAAATATTTCTTATTGAAAGTTGATCCCAAAAAACGTTTATTGTTCGATCCGAAAGAGTCTGTTGATTTTCAAGGAAATACAGGTCCTTTTATCCAATACACTTACGCTCGTATTAAGTCTGTTCTTTCTAAAGTAAATTTTGATGAACAGTCGAAAGTATCGGTGCCAGTATCCATATCGGCTTATGAGCGTGATTTGATTATGACTTTGGGTAATTTTCCAAGTATTATAGCAATCTCAGCTCAAGAATTCAGTCCAGCGCAGATGTCTAATTATATTTATGATGTAGCTAAATTGTACAATAAGTTTTATCATGAAGAGACTATTTTAAAGGCAGAAATTGAAGAAGTGAAGAATTTCCGTTTGCACCTTTCGGCTTCTGCAGCAAAAGTTATTGCAAAAGGAATGAGTTTATTAGGAATTGAAGTTCCTGAACGTATGTAATTTATCTCATGATGGCTCAAAAAATCCGTGTTGGTTTAATTGGTTTTGGTATTTCAGGACAAGTATTTCATGCTCCTGTGATGCGATCTATTGCTGACCTAGAATTAGTAAAAATAACTGCTCGCAAAGCGGAGCAAAAATTAATTGTAAGTGAAAAGTATCCTACAGCGTTGGCTGTAGATCATGCTGACGAAATATTAAATGACGATTCCATTGATTTGGTGGTTATTGCTACCTCTAATGATATGCACTATCCTTTTGCTAAGCAGGCATTGCTAGCAGGGAAACATGTGGTAGTCGAAAAACCGTTTACCAATACATCTGAACAGGCTGATGAATTGATCGCATTGGCAAAAGAAAGTGGTAAAATTTTATCTGTATATCATAATTTAAGATTCAACTCAGATTTTAGAACGATCAAAGAGGTGATTAAGGATGAACGATTGGGGCAGATCAAGAATTTTGAAGTTCGTTACGATCGTTTCCGTAACCATCTTAGACCGGGTGCGTGGCGAGAAGATAATCTGCCTGGTTCAGGAATCTTTTATGATCTTGGAGCGCATTTAATTGACCAGACGCTACAACTCTTCGGTAGACCAAATGCTGTATTTGCAGATTTGACTATTCAAAGACCTGGAGCGGGGGCAATTGATAATTTTGAAATACTACTTTACTACCCGGAAATGCGTGTTTCTTTGAAAGGAGGGATGCTTGCTAAAGAGCCGACTCCGCGATACACTGTATTTGCATTAAACGGAAACTTCCTTAAAAATGGTGTTGATCCTCAAGAGGAATTATTACGTGCTGGTGCATTTCCTGATGAAGATCCAAACTGGGGCAAAGAAGATCCAGCTATTTATGGTAAATTAAATTTACTTTGGAATGGCGAAGATCTCGAAGAGACCGTTACTTCGAAATTAGGCAGCTATCCTGATTATTACCAAAATATAGCAGATGCTATTCTTGGGAAAACTCCTCTAATTGTTACAGCAGAACAAGGACGTGATGTTATTCGTATTATCGAACTGGGGATACAAAGTCAGGCGGAACGCCGTGTCATTTCATTAGATAATGAACTAATAGGCTATTAATATATAAATATGAAGCAATATGATGCCATTATAGTTGGGGGAGGGGCGTGTGGGCTCATGTGTGCTGCTCAAGCTGGATTATTAGGTAAGCGAACTTTAGTGATTGAACGAAATGATAAAGTTGGAGCTAAGATTCTAATTTCGGGCGGAGGAAGGTGTAATTATACCAATTTGGGTACTGACATCGATAATTTTGTGTCTGAGAATGCAGACTTTTTAAGATCTGCATTTAGTCAATGGACGGTAGATGATACATTGAGTTTTTTTGAGTCGCATGGTATATTTGGTGAGGAGAAAACGTTGGGACAATTATTTCCTTCTTCGAATAAGGCTAAAGATGTTGTAGCCGTTTTTACTAAGATCTTATTTGCTACGGATCAGGATATAAGATTAAACACGGTTGTTAAAGCTATAGAAAAGCTTGAGGATGACTTTGTCTTAACAGTGGAAAGTGAAAAGGGCATTCAGCAGTTAACGACAAAGAAAGTTGTTATGGCCAGCGGAGGTTTACCTGTCGCGAAGTTGGGAGCCTCTGATTTTGCTATTCGTACGGCTAAGAAATTTGACATGGCAATTGTCCCTACCGCACCTGCTTTAGTACCTCTAACTATTACAGGAAAGGAGGCTGAATGGTATGCTTCTTTAGCTGGTAATTCAGTTTTTTCTAGAGTTTATAATCATAAGATTAGTTTTGAAGAGAACATCCTTTTTACGCATTGGGGCTTAAGTGGTCCTGCGATTCTACAGATTTCATCTTATTGGCGTGCTGGAGAAGAGTTTTATATTGATCTTTTACCTCGGTTTCAATTGGATAAAATAATCAAAGATGAACGTAATGAAGGTGGAAAACGTTTGGTTTCGAGTATCTTGAACGATTACTTTACTAAACGTATGGTGGAGGCACTGGGTAAATTTCTTCCTTTAGAAACTAAAATAGCATCTTTAAGTAAAGCGGATGCAAAATTGATTATTGATACTATTCATAAATTTAAAGTCAAGGCTGCTGGAGATAAAGGGTACGATAAAGCAGAGGTAATGCGTGGTGGTGTTTCTACTGCAGAGCTGCATGCTAAGACTCTAGAAAGTAAGCGGGTAAGGGGATTGTTTTTTGGAGGAGAGGCTGTTGATGTCACCGGTTGGTTGGGAGGCTATAATTTTCAGTGGGCTTGGGCATCTGGTTATGCTATAGCACAAGCACTTTAAATTCAAAATTTCATTCTTTTCTTTATTTATAGGGAATAATTATCAATCTAAATCCTACCTTTGCAGAAGAAGCAAACTGGTTCTACCGCTGCTCCCTTGAGGAGGAGAGGAAAGTCCGGGCAACGCAGAGCAACACGCTTCCTAACGGGAAGGATGCTGTTACAGCAGACAGAAAGTGCCACAGAAAATATACCGCTTTTCGGAGTAAGGGTGAAAACGTGAGGTAAGAGCTCACGGTCTTGTATGGCGACATACATTGCGGTAAACCTCGTGTGTTGAAAGACCAAATAGGTTGCGAAATTCGAAGGCTGCTCGTCTTCTTTTAGTTTAGGCTAAGATTCGTAATGGGTAGGTTGATGGAGCTAGTTAGTGATGACTAGCCTAGATAAATGGTAGAAACTCCGATTTTTTCGGTTTACAGAACCCGGCTTATAAGGTTTGCTTCTTTTTTACTATATTACCAATAATTTAGATAACCTTTAAGGAAGAGTAATAATACTTTTATGAGTACAATATTAATTATTGATGACGAACGGGCAATCAGAAATTCACTAAGAGACATCTTAGAGTATGAAGATTATAATATACTAGATGTAGATAATGGTATTGAGGCCTTAGAGATCATTAAGAAGGAAAAAATTGATCTTGTTCTTTGTGATATTAAAATGAATAAGATGGATGGTATGGAGGTTTTGGCAACTGCCCAAAAAACAAATCCAGATCTTCCTTTTATTATGATTTCGGGTCATGGTACGATAGAAACTGCTGTCGAAGCCGCTAAAAAAGGTGCCTTTGATTTCTTAGAAAAGCCACTTGATTTAAATCGTTTACTTATCACGGTAAGGAATGGCTTAGAGAAGGTCTCATTAGTTACTGAAACTAAAGTTTTAAAGAAAAAGGTAACGAGCTATAAAACCAAAGAAATCTTAGGTAAATCTGAAGCGATTAGTCGTATTAAAGAAACAATTGATCGGGTTGCACCTACGGAGGCTCGCGTACTTATTACAGGTGCAAATGGTGCCGGAAAAGAACTTGTTGCACGTTGGTTGCATGAGAAATCTAATCGTGCAGAAGGTCCTTTAATTGAAGTTAACTGCGCAGCAATACCATCGGAATTAATTGAGTCTGAATTATTTGGTCACGAAAAGGGATCTTTTACTTCCGCTATTAAACAACGTCTTGGTAAATTTGAATTAGCTACCAATGGTACACTTTTTCTGGATGAAATAGGCGATATGAGCCTTTCTGCCCAAGCTAAGGTGTTAAGGGCTTTACAAGAGCATAAGATAACCCGTGTAGGTGGTGATAAGGAAATTGATGTGAATGTTCGTGTTGTTGCAGCGACGAATAAGAATCTCTTTAAAGAGATTGATGAAGGGAATTTTAGAATGGATTTATACCATCGCCTTTCTGTAATTCTTATTCACGTACCTTCATTGACTGAACGTGTGGATGATATTCCTTTATTATCGAAAAATTTTTGTGAAGAAATTTGTAATGAATATGGGGTTCCAATAAAAGAAATTACACCTGCTGCATTAAAAGAGTTGAGTAATCTTCCTTGGACGGGTAATATTCGCGAATTACGTAACATGATTGAACGCTTAATTATTTTAAGTGATAAATCTATTACGGATAGGGATGTTATTGCATTTGCAAATCCTTCAAACACGGTGAATGCTATTTCTTCTCATGCACATACGGATAATGGATCTAGCCATACGACTCAAAATGGTGGAAAGGTTGATCTAGATAACTTTGCTTCTTTTCAAGATTTTAAGGATTTTGCAGAGAAGGAGTTTATCAAATATAAATTAGAGAAAAACACGTGGAATGTTTCTAAAACTGCTGATGATTTAGATATTCAGCGAAGTCATTTATATAGTAAGATCGAAAAATTCGGTCTTAAAAGAGATTAGAAAAAAGGGCTTGATAATTTTATCAAGCCCTTTTTAGTAATTCTAAAATCTTGTAAGTTGATATCTCCGTGTAGTCATTGATGTATGCATGACAGGTTGGAAGTTGATCTTTGGTGTGGGTAGATAATACGCCAACTACTGTCATTCCCGCATTCAGACCAGCTGTAATTCCTGAAAAAGAATCTTCAAAAACGACGCAATTTATAGGCTCTACCTCTAAATTATTAGCGGACGTTAGATAAACTTCTGGATGTGGTTTATGATGACTAACATTTTCACTACATAAGATCGAACCCATTTTGGATCGGATATGAAGTGCATCTAAGATTAAATCCATATTTTCTTTAGGTGCAGAAGTGGCCACTCCAGTTTTTAAATCATTTCTCTTGAGGTCTTCTAAAAATTCTAAGTAACCTGCTATTGGTGTGATCTGATCTTTATAAATAATTCTAAAGAGTTCTTCTTTCTCAAACTCTAACTTGATCAATTCATCAGGAGCTATTGTTCTCTTGAAAAAATGTTGCATGATATAGCTATTGTGTTTACCATACATATGCTCCTGAAATTCTTCTTCACTACTTTCAATATTGTATTTTTTGAAAAATGCTTCAAAAGCTTTAGCGTGATAGGGATTGGTGTGACAAATAACACCATCCATATCAAAAATAACTGCGTAATTACTCATAGTGCTAAGGTACATTTTTGACATTAAAATATGATATTATCCTGGTTAAGTTTTGTCATTTGTAACTTAAAAAACTAGGAACAAAAAATAATTCGTATTTGTTTTGCTTGCTTAGCGGGAATTTTAAAGTGATTTATTGCTTTGTTAATGAGTTGTTGTTGTAGAAATGTTGCTATAATGGATAGTGTGAGAATAGCTATCCAATTTAAATACCAGTTTTCTAAATTGATCAAGAATAGAAATAATATATGCCATAGATAAATCCAAATTGTTGAAGAGCCTATGAAATTTAAAATAGGTTTGTTTAATTTTTGAATAGTTGGTTTTATACAAAATATAAGTGAGAAAATACTTACTGCATAAAAAATATAAAACGAATGTGGTGGATATTTCAATGCTCCAATATCAAATGGTATTCCCAGGTGGAATTTAAAATATATCAAGCCTCCAATACTTATCAAAGCACTTATGATAAATAATAGTGTTTTAGTTCTTACATCATAATTTCGGTATTGTGCTCCTAGCATGAAGAAAATGAGAAAACCTAAGCTATAGGTGCCAAATTGATTGAAGTATTTTTGTACGCCTGGTTGAAATAAATCAGTTGAAAACTGAACGACCATTTCATAAATGGCATAATAAATCAGTAATTGCCATTTATTTTTAATGACTTTACTGAACAATGGCCCTAGGATGGCAATCATTAAAAAGATGCGTATAATCCAAACATAGCCAAAGCCATCTAATAGCAGATAGCTCGAAATCATAATATCTGGAAACTGTGTGTAATTGATCTTAAAGGATAAGGGGAAAAAGTACTGAATGATGTAAAATATCGATAAGAAAATCCATACGGGTACAACAAGACGGAAAAAGCGTTTCCATAGATAGGTTGTAAAATCGGTTATGGATTTAAAGGTTTGATTTTTGTTCCCAAATAAATATCCTGAGATAAATACCATTAAAGGAACATCAAAGTTTCTGATTTGAAAAATTGTAAAGGGTGGGTTTACATGTGCGAGAATAATGCACAATAAACCTACACTACGTATAATATCCAGTGAATTGTCCCTTTCTAGCATCTTTTTTTTGCGAAGATAGTGAATAGGTGAAATTTGCAAAGGACTTATACGTATAATCGAAAAAAAATATTATTTCTTACTCTGGCTTCTTCAGTAGATCTTGAATTGTTGCGGAAATTATTGCAGGATCTTCACCATCTTCTAAAAGTGAAAAAGCAATATAGGTGGCATATATTTCAATACTGAAAGTTTCGTGTTTGTCAGCAATAAACCCGTCAATTTGTTGTTCGTTACAATCAAAACCAATTTGTTGTAATTCATTAAAAAGGTTTGTTGAAATCGTTGCATGATCTTCGCCACATGCGAATGCAACTAAAACATGAAATAGAAATTTATCGATGATTTCACTATCAGTTTCTTTGAATAAAGATAAAATATGTTTGTAATCAAACCTTGTTTTTGCACTGTTAACAATGCTGTCCCAAATTTCATATTCTAAAGTTGCTTCCATACTTCAGCTGTTTTTTATTTATAATCGGTAATCTAAATATACTGAAAAACAATTAGTAATGAAAGCTTTGTTAGAAAATTTTTATTCGTTATGAAATTCTTTTTTTTGCTTTTTACGTCAACAATTGATAAAAAGAAAAAAGAATCTCCCCAATAAAGCAACCCAGCAGTATTCCTAATATTATCGAACCAGTTACTTTAAACCAAGAGGGAGTTTGTATTAATTGTAATTTCATGATGCAAAACTCGTAATTAGATTGGTTTTCCTAATCAATTTTGGTTTCATTAGTTTTATTTGTAGTCGTTTACTGACGTTGTATTTTCAACCTATTAACCAATGAGAATTATATCTGATAATTTTTTAAGATTTAGCACTTTTTTTGAGTAATTTTAAGAGAGCAAGAATAAACTGACACATTTAATTTTAAAACCTTTTATTTATGACAATTAAGATTCTTTTATTTTTTTTAATGATCGGTTCTCATGCTTCAGCACAAGAATTGAATCTTCTTAAAATTCGTAAAGAGTATTCTTTAGCAGTGAAAGATGAAAGTATTTGTGAAAATAATCTGAATTTACTACGGGCTAAAGCGAAAGAAACGACTGATAGAGGTTATTTAGCTGTTTATGAAATGGTTTTTGCTAAACATATGGGTAATCCATTCCGGAAACTTGGTCAATTTAATAAAGGTAAAAATTTATTAGAGACCTTAATTAGGGAAGAACCTAGTAATGTTGAACTTCGTTTTATCAGGTGGAGTGTTCAAACTCATGCACCTTCTATTTTAAATTACAGCAATGATATCAAAAAAGATAAATCTTATATAATTGACCACCTATATAGTCTTCAGCATCGGGATGTAAAAGAAATTATATATAAATATATCAAAGGTGCAAACTCTTTTAGTGAAGATGAATTGAAAGAATTGATGAAATAATGATTTTTAAATTAGATTTCTTTTATAGATATTTTTATAGGTTTAACTTTTATGTTTAAAAAGTCAGTAATGTGACTTTAACTTGATGAATGGTGTTTTATATATTTTTTTATAATTATTATTTTTGCAAAAGATAATCTGTAGCAATTTTATTAATAAATTAATTGTATGGCAAAGCGTAATTTTGTTTCAAATTCCACTGAATCTTCAAGGATGTTTAAAAGTGATTTTTTAGAATCATTGACAAAAGTCCATTGGAGTGTTCCTTTAATATTTTACTTACCAATAATTGGTTACTTTTCATGGACTGCTTTAGGTCCTGGAGATATGAGTATTCTTTGTTATATCCAGTATTTTGTCTTTGGACTTGCTTTCTGGACTTTATTCGAATATGCATTACACCGTTGGGTTTTTCATTATCATCCAACAACTAAGTGGGGTAAGAGAATAGCATTTATTTTTCACGGTGTACATCATGATTATCCAAAGGATAGATTAAGATTGGTTATGCCATTATCTGCGAGTATACCTTTGGCAGCATTGGTTTATTATTTGTTTACTTTCTTTTTTAGTTCGGATATTATATTGGCGTCTTTCTTTTCGGGTTTTATGATTGGTTATTTAATTTATGACGAATGCCACTACGCAATGCATCATGCTAACTTTAAGAGTGGAATTTTTAAACGAATTAAACAACACCATATGTTGCATCATTATTCTGATCCAGAACACGGATTCGGTGTAAGTTCAGCTTTGTGGGATGAGATCATGCGCTCTGGCTTTCCAAAAGAGGATGAAAAAGTAGAAAAAACAGAACGAATCAGTATGGATAAATAATACTTAAAAAACAACAAAAGCCCAACTTTGCAGTTGGGCTTTTTTATTGGCGGAGAGCGAGGGTTTATCCCATGATTCCAAATGAGGATATACTACAATAAAACATTCGCTTTGCTCATTTCTTTGTTAAGCAAGTATATAAAGTTCTATAAATGACAAAAGCCCAAATTGCTTTGGGCTTTGTTATTTGGCGGAGAGCGAGGGATTCGAACCCCCGGACCTATGACAGTCAACAGTTTTCAAGACTGCCGCATTCGACCACTCTGCCAGCTCTCCGCCACAAAAGTAGAAAAATTCATTTAGTCGCCAAAACTTATTTTTTACTCCATTGAAAATGAGGGAGATTAATTTTTTAAGCTATATTTTAGTTAAAAAAAAGGCTTAAATTACTTTTAAAGGCTATGGAAGTAAGATTTCATAACAGTGTTTTTTGATGTTCTGTGCGATTTTGTCAATCGGTAAATCATCACTATCCGTTCCGAAAGGTTCTTCAATGGATTCTCCAATTAATTCTAATGATGCTAGTACATAAAATATAAATGGTACTGCTGCAATGACAAAATAACCAATTGAAAAGACGTATCCGATGGGGAGTGTTGCTGTATAAAGGATGATGAACTTTTTTATGAATGCGTTATAGGATAGCGGTATTGGTGTGTTTTTAATCCGTTCACATGCTCCACATACATTGGTGAAAGATTCAAGTTCATTGTTGATGATTCGAAATTGATCTCCTGTTATTTTTCCTTCTTTATAGAGGGAATTTGTTTTTTTAAAAATTAATGATGCTACCTGATTGGGACCATGTTTTTGATCATCCAGATTTTCTAATTCCGGATGTGACACTTCATCAAGCATAAATTTGGTGTAGTCCGAACGAAGAAAGGTATAGAGTGTTTCTGCATAAAGCGGAATTGCTTTCCTATAAAAGCTGCGGTTTACCTTATCATCGCTTTCCAGAAATGCATTCATTTTATAGGATAAACTTCTACTGATGTTTGTTAATGAACCCCATTGTTTTCTAGCTTCCCACCAACGGTCGTATGCAGTATTAGTTCTAAATACAAGCAAAAGGGAGAGTACGAATCCAAGTAAGCTATGAACTATTGTGATATTTTTAATCCAACTTTTTTCAGCTAGTTTTAGATATTCCAGTTCTAGGTACGCAATGCCCCAAGAATATAAAGATGCTAAGATAAGATATGGAAATAATTTACGGAAAGTATCCGTTTTATGGAGTTTGAGAGTTGAAGTAAGCCAATCTTTTGGGTTGTAAACAATCATAGACAAAAATACAAAATGTTTATTTTAATTTTGATTCTTTGTAAAAGATAGATTAAATTCATTGCCAAATGAAGAAAAAGAAAGTTCAGCGCAAGAAATCAGGCGAGATCACAGATGACAATGGTAAAAGATGGAAGTATATCGCATTTTCTGGAGCTTTTATTCTTCTTGTTCTTTTAGCGTTTGCATGGCATTATCGTGCGGGAATTAGATATTACCTCAGTACTTTGGGGAAAGCTCGAGGAACTGCTCATAAAGAGGCTAAATATGATATTCGAAATGTGGAGATTATGTCGAGCCATTCAGATAAGATTTTTGGTTTAGATATATCGCAATATCAAGGTGATATTAACTGGATAGAAGTTAATACAATCAATGATCAATTTCCAATAGATTTTATTTTTGTAAGGGCAACGATGGGTGAAAGTAAGGTGGATGATCGATTTGATGATAATTGGAAAGCAGTTGCTACTAGAGCGAATTTAAGAGGGGCTTATCACTATTTTAGACCAAATGAAAATTCCGTTAAGCAGGCTAAAAATTTTATTAGGACTGTTAAACTTGAATCAGGAGATCTACCGCCTGTATTAGATATTGAGGAATTGCCTAAACATCAATCCATGGACAGTCTGAAAGTTGGTTTAAAACGGTGGCTGGACGAAGTTGAATCACATTATAGGGTAAAGCCTATTTTGTATTCAGGAGATAAATATTATACAGATTTTCTTCAAAAAGAATTTAGTAATTATATTTTATGGATTGCCAATTATAATTTTTGGGTCGAAGATCTTAAAGATCATTGGAATTTTTGGCAGTTTTCCGAGAAGGGGACTGTTAGAGGGATTAACGGGAATGTGGATCTAAATATCTTTAATGGTACTATTGAAGAACTTGAAGAAATTACTATTCCTTTTAAAAATTGAAATTACATAATCTTGAGACAATAAATACAGAGGATGTTTAAGGGGGTATATTCCTCTTTGAAATTTATAAACATACATCATTATTTTCTGGTGGAAGCGATCAGCATCGCACATCAATTCACAAAAGAAGTTGAAAGTATCGGTTTTAATTGCTTTATCTTCTTTTAAAAATTAATACAGATGAAAAAAGAATATTTAACTTATATAGTTGGCGCGTGTGCAACAGTATTTTTTATTTTAACATTTACACAGATCGGTTTTGGAAAAGCAATATCGGAAAGTGAAAAGAGATCTCCTTCTATTTCGCTTATCCCTCCTGTTTCAGCTTTGAATTTAACGCAATTTATGTCATTGGAAGCAACAGGAGCATTGGTGTTAGATACCAGGTCGGTAAAAGATTTTGCAGCAGGTTATATTCCTAAGTCGGTGTTTATCGGTTGGAACGGCCCATTTAAAGCTTGGGTTCCAAAAATATTAGCCAACAAAGACCAACCGATTATACTCCTTTCAGATCAGGAAACAGTAGCACAGGTATGCTTAACATTGGAAGAATTAGGCTATACGCATATATTAGGGTATCTTGAGGGAGGTGTGGGTAGTTATAAAAAGCAGTACCTTTTAGATTCTATACCAGAGGTCGATGCTTCGACTTATTTAGATTTATCAAACGAAGGTCAAATAATAGATGTCCGGTCGGAAAAAGAGTTTGCCACAGGGCATATTGACAATGCTATGAATTTTCCATTAAAAGATTTAGGTAACTTTAATCTAGATTTACCAGACAATAAGAATTATTATGTCCAATGTCTTTCTGGATATCGTAGTATGATTGCTATGTCTATTTTGAAGAAGAAGGGCTTTGAGCATGTAATAAATATTAGAGGTGGATATCAGGCATTGAAACAATTAAAAGAGGAGAAATAATGGCTACATTCGATGAGATTATTAAATCAAATAATGTTGTACTGGTAGACTTCTTTGCAACTTGGTGTGGACCGTGTCAGACCATGGCACCCATATTACAAGATGTAAAAGAGTTTTATGATGAAAGTTTGTCAATTATAAAAATTGATGTGGATAAAAATCCTAAGATAGCATCCATTTATAAAGTAAGTGGAGTTCCTACTTTTGTATTATTTAAAAATGGTACTCAAGTATGGAGGCAAAGTGGAATGATTACTAAAACAGATCTACATAAGCTTATTGATGCTCACAAATAAAAAAGGAGATGATTAATCATCTCCTTTTTTTCTGAATGAAATTTTATCAATTCGATTACCATCCATATCCAAGACTTCAAATTTTATATTTTTGTACTGGACCTGTTCTCCTTCTTCAGGAACGTGGTCAAGGAGCAAAAATACAAGTCCACCTAAAGTGGTAATATTATTTATTTCATCTTCGTCTTCTTCAGAGAGACCAATTTCAAACTCTTCCATAAACTTATCCAGTTGGTATTGCCCATCTGCAATATAGGATCCGTCCTCACGTTTACGGATTCGAGGTCTGTCGATTGATTGATCTTCAGGTAAATTACCTACCAGGTCAGATAGAATATCCCGAAGGGTAATAACGCCTTGTGTAGAGCCATATTCATCAATTACGATAGCCTGGTGTATATGCGATGCTCTCAGGCTTGTTAAAATACTGTAAGCGGAGCTATGCTCGTTAACAAATTTAATAGGTTCTATCAAACTGTTTAAATCTATCGGTTTTTCTTTTAAATATTGTGAAAGTAATTTTTTTACATGTACGACTCCTTTTATGTTATCAAGATTACCTTCGCAAATTGGGTACATGGTATGCTCCGTGTTCATAATGATATGTCGATGTTCTTCGAAACTATCTTCTAGGTCTAAAAAAGCAATATTACTTCTATGGGTCATTAGATTTATTGCTTTTTTATCGCCTAAGCTTAATAATCGGTCTACAATATCGTGTTCTATCCCCTCAATAGCTCCACTATCCACTCCTTCATCGACCAATGCTTTTATTTCTTCTTCTGTTACTGAATTGTGTGTGCTTTTGATATTAAATAGTTTGACAATACAATCTGTTGAAATACTGAGTAGCCAGACAAAGGGACGAACTATTTTACTCAGTAGATTCATTGGGTAAGCGATGACCATGGCATACTTTTCTGGAATAGCCATACCGATTCTTTTTGGCACTAGTTCTCCAAGTACCAAAGAAAAAAAAGTGATGATAAAAACAACGATTACTACAGACAACTGTTCACTGTATGGTGCTAAAAATGAGATTTGAACAAATATCTGCTTCAGGTAGACTGCAATACTTCCGCCGCTAAAAAAACCTGTTAGAATCCCTATTAAAGTAATTCCTATTTGAACAGTGGATAAAAAATTGTTTGGAGATTCTTTTAAAGCTAAGGCTATTTTAGCTGCAGGGTTATTTTTGTCAGATGCTGCTTGCAGTCGGGCTTTTCTACTGGAGACGATTGCAATTTCTGATGCAGATAATACTCCATTTAGAATAATTAGAGCTAATATAATAAGGACTTCTGTGAGCATGTTTTTTTTATACTTAGGCTAAATGTAGTAAATTTTTAGAAATTTATATGTAAAAAAGATTGAGAGATCTCTTTTGTCAGGGCATTAGCCTTCGTCTATAACGTAAAAAGGCTTCTATTTAGAAGCCTTTTTGTTATTTTACAATCCGCTATCATCTAGCATGAATGTGTTTTTCTTCGTTTTCCATTTTCCGGAAGTAAAATCAGGAAATTCAACAGTTTTATTACCTTGTTTAATTGATTCTGTTGATAATGGGAATACTGCACTCATTGTAACAGAGTCGTAAACATCGAAAGGAGTTTGTTTTCCTTGTTTGGTAGCTTGGATAAAAGAGTTGAAGACAAACCAGTCCATTCCACCGTGACCTGAGCCTGTTGCTAATGTTTCATACTTTTTCCAAATTGGGTGATCGTATTTATCTACCCATTCCTTTGCAGGGTCCCAAGTATGAGGTTTTGATTTCCCTTCAATATGGATACCTTGTGCAACGTCCATCCAGATTCCCTCTGTACCTTGAACACGGAAACCGATTGAGTATGGTCTTGGCAAGTGCGTATCATGTGTTAACATGATAGTCTCTCCATTTTGACACTGAATCATTGTTTGGGTGATATCACCATTTTTATAATTCAATTTTGCATTTGGATGACCTGGAGATTGTTTTTCAACATATGCAGCCAAGCCTCTCGCTTTACTCGAATAAGACGTAAGGTGTGTAAAACGATTTCCAGCATTAATATTAACGAAAGGAAGAATTGGACCTAAACCGTGCGTCGGATATAAATCACCATCTTGTTCTACGTTATATTTTGTGCGCCATTGTGCCTCAGAAATTGCTTTAGGGCCAAATTCTACACCTTTACCGTAGTAGCTTTTTCCATCATTAAAAAGAACTTCACGTAAATCATGTTGGTACCCACCTTCTAAATGAAGTAATTCTCCAAATAATCCTTGGCGGTGCATGTTAAGAACAGCCAATACATCACGACGATATGCCACATTTTCTAAAGTCATGTAAGGTTTCCCTGTTTGTTCAGATGCTTTTACTACATCCCAGTGATCTTGTACTGTTAGTCCTGCAATAACTTCGCAACCTACATATAGGCCTGCCTTCATGGAGTCAATTGCTTGATCTTTGTGGAATTCCCAAGGAGTTGCAATGATTACAGCATCTAACTTTTCTTTACTTAACATTTTCTTGTAAGCATCGATACCGCCTGTGTATTCTTTCGGAAGTTTAATTCCTTTTTTATCAAATTGCTTACGACATTGTGATAAAGATTCTTCTTGTGTATCACAAATTGCAACAACTTCAACATCGTCGCGGTTTAATGCGATAGCAACATGGTTACGGCCTCTAAGTCCTACTCCAATAAATGCTAACCTAACTTTACCATCTTTTGCAAATAAATCTGTACTAGAAAGGATACCCAGTCCAGCAGTTGTAAGTGCTGTAGATTTTATGAAATTTCTTCTGTCCATAATTTTTGTTCTTTTATAATCAGGATATTAAATATCCCTTTTAAGTTATATTGTGAGTTTAGTGTGATATAACTTAATTCGCTATCAAACAAATATATAAAATTGAAAATACAAACTTAATGTGCAAACGTTTGTCTAAAATGAAAAAAAAGAACAAACGTTTGTGTTGATATTTTATTAGCACTTTTCACAACTATTTGGGATATTGCAGTCCAGTTAAAAACTTAATTATTTATAGTTAGTATAATTTTTAATGTCAAATTCGAATCAAATGAATGGTCTGAAAGCAGCAGCAGCGTTTTCTTTAAGTGAAGATATCATAAGTGTGGAAGCTTTTGGTTCAGGACATATCAACGATACATATCGTGTAACAACAAGAAATACCATTGGTAAAACCTTTTTATTACAAAGGATAAATCATCATATTTTTCAAAATGTTGATGGTCTCATGTTAAACATTAAACATGTCACCGATCATTTAAAAACTAAAATTGCGCATTTACCAATTGAAATTCAAGAGTCAAGGGTACTCACTATAATTCCGACTAAATCAAATGATTTATATCATCTTGATGAAGATGGAGATTATTGGCGGATGTTTATTCTTATTGATGGTACCAAAAGCTACGATGTTGTGGAGACGACAACGCAAGCTTCAGAGGGAGGGAAAGCTTTTGGTCAATTTCAATTACAGTTGGCAGATTTAGATGCTACTCAAATTGTTGAAGTATTGCCAAATTTCCATAACATCCAGTTTAGGTTGGATAATTTAAGGAAGGCAATTGCGGCTGATTCACAAGGACGTGTTGAGGGCGTAAAAGATATTTTAGAATTTATCTTCTCTAGAGAGGACCGTATGCGAACAATTCTTGATCTAGCTTCTAAAGGAGATCTTCCTTTACGCATTACTCATAATGATACAAAATTTAATAATGTATTATTGGATCAAAATGATCAGGCGCAATGTGTGATTGATTTAGATACGGTCATGCCTGGATATGTAGCATATGATTTTGGAGATGCAATTCGTACGATTATTAATCCAGTGGAGGAAGATGAGAAAGACTTGTCTAAGATTGTTTTAAATATTCCTCTTTATGCAGCATACGCAGAAGGATATTTAAATGAAGCTAAAGAGTTTTTAACTGATATTGAGGTGCACTCTTTGTTAGAAGGCGTATTTTTACTGCCATATATGCAAGGTGTACGATTTTTAACAGATTATCTTGAAGGAGATCATTATTTTAAAACAAAGTATGATGATCATAATCTCGTTAGAACCAAAACGCAATTGAAATTGGTTGAAGAGATGGAAAGACAAGAAGAGGAGTTAAAAACTGCCATTAGTTCAGTTTTGCAAGATTAGTAATCAAATAGTAGAGAGCATTGATATTTCAATGCTCTCTTTTTGCTTTAATTTAGTATTATTGTATATGACAAATTCAATCATTATATCATCAATTAATCTGGAAAATAGTGATTTAAAGGGGTATCAATCTTTAAATGAATTATTACGTTCTACATCTTGGAATCATATAAATGTCGCGAACTGGAATGAAGATTACCCATATATTCCTCAAGCTAATTTTAGGGTAGCGTATGATCAAAAGGCGATAATTATTCAGTATGAGATCGAGGAAGAAGTTATCAAGGCACAATATCATGTACACAATGATAATATCTGGGAAGATAGCTGTGTTGAATTCTTCATTTCATTTGATAACAAAGAGCACTATTACAATTTTGAGTTTAATCCTATTGGAGCAGGGTTGATTGGGTATGGCACTAATGTGAAGACTGAGCGCTCGCGATTAACAGAAGAGCAAATTGATCAAGTTGATGTATTTAGTACTATTGAGCGTACTCAAACAGGCTCTAAATGGAGCTTGATTCAGTACATTCCATTTACAGCTTTTACACATAATCAAATTACAAATTCCTTTTTAAAGGAAAATAAGATTTTTGCTAATTTTTATAAATGTGGAGATCATTTACCTCGACCTCACTTTTTATCTTGGAATAAAATAGATCATCCAACTCCTAATTTTCATTTACCTGAATTCTTTGGTGAATTGATTTTTGTATAAGAGTTGGATGACTCTTATTCAAATTATTTGTATAAACTTTCTTTCTTGAATTTCTTAACAAGCAGTGCATATACTAATGCACGGTATTTGTTGCGGTTTGATTTGCCAATTTGAGTAAAAACTTCTTCAATAGCCGCATCTAATTTTGCATCATCTGTAAGACCTAATTTTTTGATTAAAAAATTGTTTTTTAATCTTTTAATTTCTTCAGGATCAGAAGATGCGATTGTTTCAGCATCTGCTTTGTAAATAGAAGGACCTAACCCTTTTGTAACAGATTCGATAAGAGAGTCTTCTAAGGATAGTTTTAATTTTTTTGCCTCTGCAATATATGCTGAGATTTTTTCATCTAATTTGCTCATAATGTGGTCTTGTTAAATTAAGTAGTTTCTAATTTATGTTTAAATTAAACAATATTCCTTAAATAAGGAATAAATATTATCTTTTTTTATGCTAAAATTGACTATATTTGCAGTAGGAGTAAAGGGTAAAAAATAAATACCTTATTTGGAATATTTGTTACGGAATATTCTTGCAAATAAGGTTTTAATAAATTATCTTTGCACCTCAATTATTGAATATACGTAATCATAAGATAAAAATGAAAAAAGATTTGCATCCTTCAAATTACAGATTAGTTGTGTTTAAAGATATGTCAAATGACTATTCTTTCATCACAAAATCATGTGTTGATACAAAAGAGACAATCACTTGGGAAGATGGTAATGAATATCCAGTTGTAAAATTGGAGATTTCTCATACTTCTCACCCTTTCTATACTGGTAAAATGAAATTGGTTGATACGGCTGGTCGTATTGATAAATTCCGTAGCCGTTATAACAAAAAGTAATTTTTGTTATCCTAAGGGTAGCACAATATTAAAACTCGATAATATCCATTATCGAGTTTTTTTTGTTATTTTTATAGGGTGATAGTTATCTTATTTGATCAGTCAACAGAGTCAAGGTACTTACAATGTTTTAATGGATTAGGGGATCTATTTAACTCTGATTCTTTGTGGCCCTTTACAGAAGTTAAACCTACCGCTTCGTTACGTATTGGAATACTTCCCTTGTTTGAAAAGTGGAAACATGCTTTAGATGCTGTTGTTTTATATGATTGCTTAGACAATTCTTTATCTATCGATGAACAGATTGCATTATCATCTTATGAAGCAGAGGAACTCTACTTTGTGTCTGTAAATGTTATTCCCAATGAATCCTTTCTTGAAAAATTAATTTCGTTGTCGAAGGGCCAGTATCTTAAGTCTGGTAATGATCTACTTGCATTAAGGGCTGATTTTGACGAGCCTTCTAAAGTGAGGGTGGCCCATATACCTTTTGATGAGACCCTCATTCGTGTCCGATTTATAGAAGATCTGTATTTACATGTTGGTACGGAGATTATACGTGATTTTGAGATCTTGACAAAACATTTTTCAGGTGCACTTTATTCTGAGAGCAATACGGTGATTGGTGATCAATTGTATATCGGTAATTTCGTTGAGATGGAATGTGTGACTCTGAATACAAAGACAGGTCCAATTTATATAGAAGAGGGTGCTGTCGTTATGGAAGGGGCTAATTTAAGAGGACCATTGTATATTGGAAAGCATGCTGTTGTTAAGATGGGGACAACGATTTACGGAAATGTTTCAATTGGTGAATGCGCAGTAGTAGGAGGGGAGATCGCGAACTCAAGTATCGGGAATTTTAGTGCAAAAGGGCATTACGGATATTTGGGTTGTTCGGTGATTGGTGATTGGTGTAACCTTGGTGCGGGCACAACAAATTCAAACTTGAAGAATAATTTATCTCCTGTTGAGCTTTATGATTATTTATCGAAAGGATTGCGTGATACAGGATTGATGAAGTGTGGTTTATATATGGGAGACTTCAGTCGATCTGGAATACAGTCAGCTTTTAACACCGGAACTGTTATTGGTACAGGATGTATGTTAGCATTGACGGATTTTTATCCTAAATTTGTTCCGTCATTTACTTGGCTATACGGGGACATAAAGGAAGCTTATCAACTTCAAAAGTTTATTTCTGATTTAGAAGTTGTATTTTTATCAAAAAATAAAAGATTAGACAAGAGACTAATTGAAAGAATTATAGAAATTAATCAATCAACATTTAAAAACTAAAGTATTATGCGTAAGAAAATTGTAGCAGGAAACTGGAAAATGAATTTGGATTATCAGGATGGAGTTAGCTTGTTCTCTGAAGTTGTGAATATGGCTAAAGATGAAATTGTTGGTGACCAACAAGTCGTTGTTTGTAGCCCATTTATTCATTTACATAGTATTGCGCAATTGGCAAAGACGGCTTCTCATGTTGCTGTAGGTGCACAAAATATCCACCAGGCTGAATCTGGAGCTTATACAGGAGAAATTTCTGCAAGTCAAGTTAAATCTGTAGGTGCTGATTATGTTATATTGGGACATTCGGAGCGTAGAGCTTATTTTGGAGAAACAAATGCCTTATTAAGTGAGAAGGTTGATGCTGCGTTAAAGCATGGTTTGTTACCAATTTTCTGTATTGGTGAAACTAAAGAGGAAAGAGAGTCTGGAAAGTTTTTTGATATTATAAAAACACAATTGGCAGAAGGGGTGTTTCATCTATCCAAAGAGGAGTTTGCGAAAGTTGTGTTGGCTTATGAGCCAGTTTGGGCTATCGGTACTGGTTTAACAGCTTCTCCAGAGCAAGCTCAAGAAGTTCATGCTTTTATTCGTGCTACTGTAGCGGCTCATTATGATCAATCTGTTGCGGATGAGACTAGTATTTTATATGGAGGAAGCTGTAACCCTAAAAATGCAGGTGAATTGTTTGCACAACCTGATATTGATGGTGGATTGATCGGTGGAGCTTCTTTAAAATCAAGAGACTTCTTAGATATCGTTAAAGTTTTTAATAAGTAAAAATCTATTATGAAATATAGTGAGGTAATATTTACGCGAATAGTAGGGGAAGAGTGGCAACAGGATTTGTTTATTGCCGAGCTAGCTGATATAGGTTTTGATACTTTTGAAGATACTGAGACAGGGTTTGCAGCTTTTATTCCAACTGCAAACCTTGATCTTCAGGCATTGGAAACAGTTATTCTTCAACAAGAAGACGGTTTCGAGGTTCGTTATGAAGTGGTGGATATACAAGATCAAAATTGGAATAAGTTATGGGAAAGTAACTTTAGCCCGATTTTAATTGATAATGATTGTTATGTCAGAGCTAATTTTCATCCGGCTAAACCGGAAATTCGTTATGAAATAATAATAGATCCTAAGATGTCGTTTGGTACGGGGCATCACCAGACCACAACTATGATACTTCGTTATATCCTGGAAAATAACATTCAGGATAAAGAAGTTTTGGATATGGGTTGCGGTACAGGTATATTGGCTATTTTAGCATCACAAAAAGAAGCAAGACATGTATTTGCTGTAGATTTTGATGATGTTTGTATCGCTAGTGTTGAGGAAAATAAATTACTGAATAACGTTAGTAATATAGAATCAAAATTAGGTTCATATGAAACATTAATAGGTCGGGAATTTGACATCATTTTAGCTAATATAAACCGTAATATATTGTTAGAACAATTTCCGCAGTATAGCAAGTCTCTTCGATTAAACGGAGAGTTGTATATTAGTGGTTTTTTTGATGGGGAAGATTTATCAATTTTGAGAACGAGTGCAGAAGCTATAGGTTTTGAGTTTGTTTCCAATAAAGTAATGGACAACTGGTGCTCGGCTAAGTTCGTGAAAGTAAAATAATAATATGCGCATACATTTTATTGCGATAGGAGGAAGTATCATGCATAACCTTGCTATTTCTTTGGAAAGGCAGGGGCATCAGGTCTCTGGGTCTGATGATCAGATTGTGGAACCTTCCCGTAGTCATCTCATTGATGCAGGTTTATTGCCTGAGCAACTAGGGTGGTTTGACGAAAAAATTACCGATGATATTGATGCTGTAATTTTAGGAGCTCATGCACTTATCAATAACCCTGAGCTTATAAAAGCGCAGGAGTTAGGGTTAAAGATTTATTCATTTCCCGAATTTATTCAAGAACTTTCTCAAGATAAAACGAGGGTGATCATAGCAGGTAGTTATGGTAAGACTACGATCATGAGTATGATCATGCATGTTTTAAAAACTCTTGAAAGACCTTTTGATTATTTAGTTGGAGCGCAACTTGAAGGTTTTGATAATTTGATCGAAATTACAAAAACAAACAAAATTATATTAATCGAGGGTGATGAAAATGTAGCTTCTAGCTTGAGTAATAAGTCAAAGTTTATGTTTTATAAACCAAATATTGCCTTGATTAGCGGTATAAATTGGAACGAATATAGCACGACAATAACTTTCGATAACTATTTAAAACAGTTTGAAGACTTTATTAATACGATAGAGTCTAAGGGAACTCTGATTTATAACAAAGAAGATAAATATCTGCAAAAGATTATAACAGATACTAAATCTTGTAAAATTAATCGGCATGGATATCAGATTCCTGAATATGCTATTAATAAAGGTACCACATATATTAAGTCCGTAAAAGGTGATATTCCTTTGCAGGTATTTGGGAAGCATAACCTTTCAAACATTGCTGGGGCATATACGGTTTGTGAGTGGCTTGGTATTAAGAAGGAGGATTTCTTTGACGCCATAAAAACTTTTAAGAGTTCAATTCGTTATCTGGAATTTGTAGCAAGTTTCGAGGGATCTGTTGTTTATCAGGATTTTGCTCATACTCCTAAGAAACTGAAAGCAAGTATTCATGCTATTAAAGAGCAATTTCCAAGTCAAAAGTTGGTTGCAATAATTGAATTAAACGCTTATGACAGTTTGGATGAGAAATTTGTCAGTCAATATAAAGATACGATGAATGAAGCGGATCTTCCGGTTGTTTTTATAAATATGGAATCAATTAAGGAGGTAAATAAGTGTACTACACATCTATTGGAAGACATCCGAAACGCGTTCAATCGATCAGACGTGGACATTGTGACGAATTTAGGTGATCTCTACGATTTCCTTGAGAATTTTAAATCAAAAGGCAATAATTTATTGCTGATGAGTTCTGGCAATTACAGTGGGGTTAATTTGACCGAGCTGGCGGATCATTTTTTTAAGAATTATTAATAAAATTGCCTTAACACTTTGAATAAAAGATTTTTTATTTTATATTTGTTTTGTAAATAAAAAAATCTACCAAATGAATGCACTAGGAAAAAAAATTAGACTACTGAGACACCAAAAAGGGTGGAGCCAAGAGGATGTTGCAAAGAGATTAGATATCTCAATTCCAGCTTTTTCAAAAATTGAAACAGGAATTACAGATGTTAACCTTTCACGCTTAAATCAAATTTCGAAATTATTTAATTTGTCAGTAGTTCAGCTTTTATCAACTTCCGATATGGAAGAGGATAAAGAAGCTATCAATGAATTGGCAGAATTAACTAAAAAATTGCAATCCCGTGAAACTGAAGTTATCGAGTTGCAAAAGAAAGTTATTGATCTTTACGAGCAATTGCATAAGAAATAGGTTTTATTCAATTTTGGGAATGAATAAAATAAAGGCTTGCAGATATTAATCTGCAAGCCTTCTTACTTTTTGACTGACAACGTAAGTTGTTTTCTATAGATCTTTGTGATTGATTTGGATTAAAATTCGTCTTCGTCTCCGAAATCGTCAAATTCTCCAATAGAGTCAATGTCTTCTAAATTAAAGTCATCTTCTAAGATATCATCAGAATCATCATCAGGTCCATTAAATGAACCAAATTTATCATCTTCTACATTCATAGATTCACTTTTCATCATTGCCGTGTTCATAAAATTATATTTTTTTTTGCTTATTTAATAATGTAAAATTATATAACAAAATTCGAACTTTAAACTTTTTTTGAAAAAAAATAATCAATCTAAAGGGCTGATTATTAGTGTTATTCGTTGATTTGTAAATGCGGAGCAAAATTACTAATGTCGTTATTCGACGACCTCACCAATTTCATTGTCTACAGAAACGATATCTTTAAGTTGTGGTAGGTCTCTTACACCATTAATGCCGAAGTGGTTCATAAATTGAGCACTTGTGCTGTACAGCAGAGGTTTTCCTATTGAATCTGACTTCCCAGCAATCTGAATTAGTTTTTTTTCTAAAAGTCGTTGAACGGAGTAGTCACAGCTCACACCTCTTATCTGTTCGATTTCTAGCTTTGTAATAGGTTGTCTATATGCAATGATTGCTAAAGTTTCCAATGCCGCCTGACTTAACTTTTTCTTGTCCCGATGCAACTGTAATTGATTGATCGTTTCATGGTAAGTTGATTTTGTCAAAAATTGGTAGCTGTTATTAATCACTTTTAATTCCAACACTTCATCTTCGCTTTGATGCTTAATGATGATCTTATCTATTAAATTTTGCAATTCATCTTTTGAAATTTCGATCGCTAAAGCTTCTTGCAATACATGTTTGATATCTTGCGACGTAATGCCGTCTTCCGAAGCATATATAATTGCTTCTATGTTACGAATAATATCCTTCACTGATTTTAGTAATTGATGACTTGTTCTACCATATGTTCAGGAAGCTCGCGGAACTCATAACGCTGCGTTCTCAGTTGGGGTTCAAATCCAGCTTCTTTGATCGCTTGTTGAATAGATTTTGCTGTAAATCTATGCGGAGCTCCAGCAGCAGATACTACATTTTCCTCGATCATGATGGAACCAAAATCATTAGCACCGGCATGTAGGCATAATTGAGCTGTTCGTTTACCTACGGTCAACCAAGAAGCTTGAATGTTTTTAATATTTGGAAGCATGATTCTGCTTAAAGCAATCATACGGATATATTCTTCCCCAGTTACGTCATTTGTAATGCCTCTGAGCCTTTTTAGTAAAGTACCATCATCTTGAAATGGCCAAGGAATAAATGCTACAAAACCGAAGTGGTTTTCAGGCTTTTCAGTTTGCACTTCTCTAATCCAGACCAGATGCTCGAAACGTTCTTCAATTGTTTCGATATGACCAAACATCATTGTTGCTGAGGTTGGGAGATCAATTTGATGTGCTGCACGCATTACATCTAACCATTCTTTTCCGCCACATTTCCCTTTTGATATAAGGCGTCGTACACGATCATTTAAGATTTCTGCACCAGCTCCTGGTAATGAATCTAATCCGGATTCCTTTAGGGCTTTTAATACTTCAATATGAGATAGATTCTCTAGTTTAGCAACATGGGCAATTTCTGGAGGACCTAAAGCATGGAGTTTCAATGTTGGATAGAGCTCCTTTAATTGTTTAAAAATAGTCGCATAAAATTCTAAACCAAGATCCGGGTGATGTCCCCCCTGTAACAATAATTGATCTCCTCCGTACATAAAGGTTTCCTCAATCTTCTGTTTGTATGTTTCAAGATCTGTGATGTAACTATCTTCATGGCCAGGTCTGCGAAAGAAATTACAGAATTTGCAGTTTGCAATACAAACATTTGTGGTATTTACATTACGATCGATTTGCCAAGTTACCTTTCCATGAGGTACTTGTATTTTACGTAATTCATTTGCAACATAGCTTAGATCAGCTGTGGCTGCATTATGATATAAATATATGCCTTCTTCTTTGGTTAAGAACTCAAATTTTAAGGCTTTTTCTAATAAATTGCTTACATTCATTAAGAACAAATATAAGGACCTTTTACTTTATATTTATTGATTGTCTGTAAGTTTTCATTAATACTCATACGAAATGTTTGAAGTAGCTGATCATTAATTAAGCAATGTTTTTTAGTGTAATAGCTTTCTGCTTGTTTTTATATTGAAAGCGAATGTTTACTTAGGTTAAATAATAATTGTTTGGCTGTTTCCCTCATGCTCATTTATGGCCATGAGGGAAACAAGTTAAATCCGTATTATGTCTCAATTTTCGTAGTTTTACAGGGATGGAATTTTTTAAGAGAATATTTATTGTTTTAATTTTAGTTATTAATATTTATAATGTTAATGCCCAGGTGTTTAGTGAAGTTTACGCTAAATTGCAGCAATCTCAAATACTTAATGATCATTTTTTTGGATTTTCCTTATACGATTTAGACAGTAATCGTTATGTAGTTGATATTAATGGTCACAAGCATTTTACACCGGCTTCTAATACTAAGGTTTTTACGCTTTATACAGCTCTAGAAATGCTTGGTGATTCAATTCCTGGGTTACAGTATGTTGAAAAAGGTGATTCGCTCTTATTTTGGGGAACAGGTGATCCGACTTTTTTACACAGTAAAATGGATTCACATGTTGTCTACAACTTTTTAAAGAAGACAGAAAAAAAGCTGTTCTTTATTCCAACTCCTATGCAGAATCGTTTTTTTGCTGCAGGTTGGACAATGGATGATTTTGATTCTTATTATCAACCCGAAATTGCAACATTTCCAATTTATGGAAATGTCGTTACTTTTAGAGAGAATTCGAACAATGGTCTGAAGCTTGTTCCAGACTTCTTCCAAGATAAGTTAACGATTGATCATTCTTTAGATAAAGGTAAGTTTACATTAAGTAGATCATTTATTGGAAATCAATTCTTACAATCTCGGGAAAAGGTACCTTCCAACTATGTTAACGAAATTCCTTTTAAATATTCGGATACTTTAGCCATTAGATTATTATCAGACACTTTAAATAAATCTATTCAGATCATTGAATATAGTAAACCAACTGAGGTAAAAACTCTTTACTCTAATGCTACCCGTTATGTTTTACGTGAAATGATGTTACCTAGTGATAATTACCTCGCTGAGCAAATTCTCATGATGATATCACTACAGAAATTTAAGATGTTTGATACTTATTTAGTCCGCAACTGGATGAAGGAGCATTATTTTAAATATTACTCGGATGAAATTGTATTACATGATGGATCTGGGCTCTCTTCTTATAATAAGATAACGCCACAAAACATGATTGATGTTTTAGTGGCTATAAAAAATAAGCTTCCAGATGAATCTCAACGATTTAAACTTTTTTCTACAGGTGGCGTTGATGGTACATTAAGACGTTCATACAGTACTGACCGTGGTGTTCCATTTGTGTTTGCTAAAACAGGAACCATTACATCAGTTTACTGTCAAAGTGGATACTTAATAACCCGATCTGGAAAAAAACTTGCTTTTTCTTTTTTAAATAATAATTTTATTGATGAAAGAAGCGCGATTATTAGAAAGGAAATGGTTAATATCATGACTTATATCAGGCAGAATTATTAATATTTCAGTTTATACTGCTTAATTATTATTTTTATCGACTAAACCTTCAGTATGTCTGTTATTAAAAAAGATAATAAAAAATTAATTCGTTCTTGGGCCATGTTTGATTGGGCTAATTCGGCCTACAATCTGGTTATTACATCAACGATTTTTCCTGTTTACTATACAACAATCACCAATACAAAAGAACATGGTGATGTGGTTAAGTTCTTTGGGTTTGAATTTGTTAATACGGCATTATCAAATTTTGCTTTAGCATTTGCTTATTTGGTCATGGCATTGACTTTACCTTTTATTTCTTCGTACGCAGATGCAAATGGCAAGAAGAAACAAATTATGAAGTTTTTTACTACTGCTGGAGCAGTCGCATGTATGGGACTCTTTTTCTTTAAGCTGGAAACTTTGGAAGTTGGTATTATCTGTTTTGTGATTGCCGCGATGGGGTATATAGGCGGTGTTCTATTTAACAATTCTTATCTTCCTCTTATCGCTTCTGTGGAACAGCAAGATAAGGTGAGTGCACAAGGTTTTTCCTATGGTTATGTGGGCTGTGTTACCTTACAGATTTTATGTTTTATCATTGTATTGAAACCTGATTGGTTTGGTATTACTGATCCTTCTTTACCGGCAAGGGTTTCCTTTTTAATGGTTGGAATTTGGTGGTTGGGATTTTCTCTTATTCCTTTCAAATATCTTCCTAACATTCCGGCTACCCGAAAAGGTGAGGGTTCGTCATTAATTAACAAGGTAAAAGCAGAAATTTCTTCAGTTTGGGGGCATATTCAGCAGATAGAGGAGATCAAAAAATTTCTTCCCGCATTTTTCTTTTACAGTATAGGGGTACAGACATTAATGATTGTCGCATCGGCATTTGGAGAGAAGGTATTGCATTTGGGCGCGACTAAATTAATTGGTACTATTTTATTGATTCAACTTGTTGCAATTGCAGGTGCATTTATTATGTCGGCTATTTCAGCTCGTATTGGAAATGTTCGAGTGTTGATGTTAGTTGTGGTTATTTGGATCAGTATCTGCATTTCTGCTTATTTTTTAACAACCGAAATTCAATTTTATATATTGGCAGCTTTGGTTGGACTGGTAATGGGAGGAATTCAATCGCTTTCAAGATCGACATTCTCTAAATTAGTTCCTGAAGGTATACAGGATACAACGGCTTTTTTCTCTTTTTATGATGTTACAGAGAAATTAGCAATTGTGGTGGGTTTGTTTTCGTTTGCGCTGATTGAACAAATGACACATAATATTAGATATTCGGCATTATCCTTATCTTTATTTTTTGTAATTGGATTGTTACTGCTCGCTCGTCTGTTGCGGTTCAATAAATCCTAAATTTAAATTTTAGAATATTAACATATGAAAGTTGAACTTTTTGTTCCTTGCTTTATAGATCAGTTGTATCCGGAAACGGCTTTTAATACTATTCGACTGTTAGAGAAAGCAGGATGTGAAGTTACTTATAACGCAGAACAAACA
Source organism: Sphingobacterium sp. MYb388 (assembly GCF_037479535.1). Classification (NCBI taxonomy): domain Bacteria; kingdom Pseudomonadati; phylum Bacteroidota; class Sphingobacteriia; order Sphingobacteriales; family Sphingobacteriaceae; genus Sphingobacterium; species Sphingobacterium sp. MYb388. Next base: position 42,460 of record NZ_JBBGYV010000001.1, read on the forward strand.
TGTTGTGGTCAACCTGCTTATAATGCCGGTTTTTGGGATGAGGCAACAGTTGTTGGGCAAAAATTTTTAAAAGATTTTAGTGCAGATCATTATATAGTTTCGCCATCTGCATCATGTACCGGAATGGTGAAGCATAGTTACAATGATTTATTCACGGGCTCTATTGAGCAGTCACACTGTCGTTCGATACAGAAAAATATATTTGAAATTTCTGATTTTTTAGTAAATGTCGTTAAGAAGGATTATTTTGGTGCTGAGTTAGAGGGGATTGCTGTTTATCATGATGCATGTTCAGCATTACGAGAGTGTAAAATCAAAGATGAACCGCGGCATTTATTAAGTAAAGTCCTTGGTCTAGAAATGGTGGAAGTAAAGGATAGTGAAGTTTGCTGTGGTTTTGGTGGGACATTTTCAGTAAAATTTGAAGGAATCTCTTCTGCTATGGCAGAGCAAAAAGTAAAAAATGCCATGGATATGCATGCTGATTACATTATTTCGACAGATGCCTCATGCTTACTTCAGTTACAAGCATATATCGATCAATATCGATTGCCAATAAAAACTATTCACCTGGTTGATGTTTTAACAGCTGGTTGGGGTAATATTTAAAAATAAAGAACTTAAACTAAATACTATAATTATGAATTCAAGAAGAGATTTTCTCAAAAATTTGGGTTTAACGGCTGCCGGAGTAGCCTTAATGCCGAGCTTAGATTTGCTGGCAGCACCTAAAAACTGGTTCGATATTTCATTAGCTGAGTGGTCATTGCACAAAACATTATTTAAGGGAGATCTTAAAAATATCGATTTTCCTGAATTAGCGGCAAAAAAATTCGGAATTTATGGAGTTGAATACGTGAATGCTTTTTTTAAGGATAAAGCACAAGATATGACGTATTTGAAAGATCTTAATAATCGCGCTAAAGACAATGGTGTTCGTAACGTTTTAATTATGATCGATGGCGAGGGTAATTTAGGTGATGAAGATGCTACTAAACGTAAACAAGCTGTTGAAAATCACTATAAATGGATTGATGCGGCAAACTTTTTGGGATGTCACGCAGTACGAGTAAATGCCGCTGGTAAAGGTACTCCAGAAGAAGTTAAAAAAGCTGTAGTAGAAAGTTTATCTACTTTGGCTGATTATGGTAAAAAATCGAAAATAAGTGTTATCGTTGAAAATCATGGTGGTATTTCATCACATGGCGATTGGTTAGCAGATACTTTAAAAACTGTAGGTAAAAAGAATTGTGGAAGTTTACCTGATTTGGGTAATTTTTATGAGTATGATCGTTATCAAGGTGTTCAGGATCTAATGCCGTATGCCAAAGGAGTGAGTGCTAAAACACATGATTTTGATGCAAATGGTAATGAAACTCAAATTGATTACGCACGCATGCTTAAAATAGTAAAAGATGCTAAATTTAAAGGTTATATCGGTATCGAATACGAAGGAAGCAATATCAGTGAAGAAGCAGGTATTTTTGCTTCAAAAAAATTATTGGAGCGTTTACGTCCAACAATTTAATAGTTAAGTATAATAGCGTACAAAACTTTTAGATAGCTGAAACCCTTTATTTATGCATTTGCATAAATAAAGGGTTTTTTTTGTTGAATTTAAATCTCTATTAGACTTATCTGTGGGATTGATTATTTTTCTAAGCTGTGAAGAAACTGTGTGTCATTGTATTACTTTAAGACCATTTAGTACCTGTCTCATGTCGCCAGCGTGTTGAAGTATGACTTTTAAATGCTTAAGATAAGGCAAAAACAGTTTTATGAAAAATTCGATTGTTCATACGGCAACTGAATTAAATTAGTATTTTGCAACTCCTTATTTAAAGAAAAACAAATATTAAAACAAACCAAAAATATGAATCAGGTAAAAGATGATGCTCTTGCCAAGCATTTGCATCAGCTGCAAGTAGAAAACATTTTAGTAAAAGGTCATCCAGCGGGTTTATTTGTTTTATTTTTTACTGAAATGTGGGAACGTTTCAGTTATTACGGTATGCGCGCTTTGCTGACAATTTTCTTAATTAGTGAAATTTCAAGTGGGGGATGGGGATGGACGAATGCTGAAGCGATGAAGCTGTATGGTCTTTATACTGGTTTTGTGTTTTTAACTCCGCTCATCGGAGGAGTAATTGCTGATCGCCTGCTTGGATATAAAAATGCAATTTTAATTGGTGCCTTAACGATGACCATAGGTCACGCTTCCATGGCGTTGGAAGGAATAAATTCTAATTTTTTCTTTCTAGGATTAGTACTTATGATTTTAGGTAATGGAATGTTTAAACCCAATATTGCTTCGATGGTTGGAAAATTATATCCCGATTCTAGTAGTAAGAAAGATGCCGGTTACACTATTTTTTATATGGGTATCAACGGTGGTGCATTTTTGGGTATGATGTTATGCGGTTATATCGGGGAGAAAGTTGGTTGGCACTTTGGTTTTGGCTTAGCAGGTGTTTTCATGTTCTTGGGTATGTTGCAATTTTATTTTGCTCAAAAGATATTTGGAATTATAGGCGATTCGCCCCAATTGCAACAAGTTGATCAGGTAAAAGAAATAGATGATCCTAATGAGTTAAAAACACCTGCACATGTAACCCGTGACCGATTAATTGTTATCGGTATTTTTATGTTTGCGAGTATTATTTTTCATTTAGCTTTCGAGCAAGCTGGAGGATCAATGACAATTTTTGCAAAGAATTACACTCAACGTGTTCTCGAGGGAAATACTGCGATTATTTTTAAATGGGTCGATGCGGCTTTGACGGTATTTCCAATACTCGTCGTTTCCGCCGTTTTATTTGCTTTAGCAAAAAAGATCTGGTCCAAGTATCCACTTATTGTCATATGTTCGGCACTTTCATTTTTAATTATCTGGATACTTTGCGGTTGGAAATTATTTAGGGAATTCAATTCGTTGAGTTCTGAAGTTACTGTCTCTTGGTTTCCAATGCTAAACTCGTTTTTTATCATTACTTTAGCGACCTCTTTTAGTCGTATCTGGGAAAGAGTTTGGAATCCTTCGGGGCCTATAAAGCTTGCTTTAGGTTTAGCAATTGTTGGTTTAAGTTTTGCAGCGTTGGCCTATGGCAGTTTAGCTATCCCTCAAGGGGCTAAAACAGCTTCAGTGAGTATGATCTGGTTGGTATTGGCTTATTTTCTTCAGACAGTTGGAGAGCTCTGTTTATCACCAGTTGGTCTTTCTTATGTAAGTAAATTATCGCCTCAGAAAGTCATTGGTCTTCTATTTGGTATCTGGTATTGCGGAAATGCGATTGCCAATTTTATAGGAGGTTTTATAGGTTCTTACATAGATGATATTACGGCAACACACTCTATGTCTTATTTCTTTGGTATGTTTACCGTTGTTTCTTTTATATTTGCCTTAATATTGGTTTTGTGTAGTTCGGGGATTAAGAAAATGATGCACGGTATTCATTAATCCATAACTTTTTGTTAATTTGCTAAAATTTTAAACTTAGATAACCCTATTAATATATTATATGTATCAAGAAAGAGATGAAGCTCTTGTTATCCATTTGAAAAAACAAGGTGTGGACGATAAGATGGTAATTGGACATCCTGCGGGATTATTTGTCCTATTTTTTACCGAAATGTGGGAACGTTTTAGTTATTATGGCATGCGTGCTTTACTGACATTATTCTTAATCAGTTCTCTTGCTGATGAAGGATGGGGATGGAGTAATGAGGAAGCCATGAAGCTTTATGGACTTTATACTGGTTTGGTTTATTTGACACCATTAATTGGTGGAATGATAGCTGATAAGTTGACTGGATTTAAAAAAGCAATTTTAATTGGTGCATTGATTATGACCATGGGCCATTTATCTATGGCTTTTGAAGGGATAAACCAAAATTTCTTTTACGTTGGCCTTGGTTTAATGATTCTTGGTAATGGTATGTTCAAACCAAATATTTCCTCCATGGTTGGAAATCTTTATCCAGATGCTAGTGCTAAGAAAGATGCGGGATACACGATATTCTATATGGGTATTAATGCGGGATCTTTTCTTGGTATGTTACTTTGTGGTTATATTGGAGAGAAGGTTGGCTGGCACTACGGATTTGGTTTAGCTGGTGTTTTTATGTTTTTTGGAATGTTGCAATTCTACTTTGCCCAGAAGATTTTTGGTGTCATTGGTGAGTCTCCAAAAGCTACCAAAGCTTTTCATGATGAAAAGATAAAAAATCACGAAGAAGAACCTGAGGAAGTGATTCCTCCAAATGTGGTAAGGGACCGTTTGATTGTGATTGCGGTATTAATGATTGCAAGTATCGTTTTCTTCTTAGCATTTGAGCAGGCAGGAGGATCAATGTCTATTTTTGCTAAAGATTATACACAACGTGTTCTTTCGGGAAACACAGCTACTACTTTTAAATGGATAGATACCATTTTAACCATTGCACCAATGGTTATTGTTAGTGTTGTCTTGTTTGCATTAGCAAAACGTATCTATAAGCAATACCCATTAACTATTATATTTACAGGAATTTCATTTGCAGTTATCTGGTGTTTAGGTTTATGGAAAGTTTTTAGAGAATTTGGCGCTACAGAAACAGAAGTAGCTGCTTCATGGTTCCAAATCTTAAATGCTTTTTTTATCATTTCATTAGCAAATTCATTTAGTAAGTTTTGGGAAAAGGTCTGGAATCCATCAGGTCCAGTGAAATTTGCTTTAGGACTTGCTTTGGTAGGTGTCGGTTTTGCCGCTTTAGCTTACGGCGCAAGTGAAATACCTCAAGGAGCTAAGACTGCAACTGTGAGTATGATCTGGTTGATTATTGCTTATTTCTTTCACTCTACAGGAGAATTATGCTTATCGCCAGTTGGTCTATCTTATGTAAGTAAGTTATCTCCTAAGAAATTATTAGGTCTATTGTTTGGATTTTGGTTCTGTGCATCTGCAATCGCTAATTTTATAGGTGGTTACTTAGGATCATATATTGATAAAATTACTGCTGAACATTCTATGTCATACTTCTTTATGATTTTTGCCATTGTTCCAGCAGCTACAGCTTTAATTTTATTAATTCTAAACCCAGTGTTAAAGAAAATGATGCACGGTATCAATTAATCTGTGCTCATTATATAATATTTAGAAGAGGCGTTTCGGTAGAGACGTCTCTTTTTGTTTTTAAATGATGCCTTATAATAGAGATAATACAATTATTCAGTAAAAAATGCGATTGTTTTTTGTTTCTTTGTAGACTGTTAATACATTTTTTTAATACGCATAAATAGATTTAAATTATTGATATGAGTCAAGCATCTAAGGCTTCATTTTCAGGAGGGACGACTTCTGATTTTTATAAATCAAATGTTTTAGGACAACGATCGGGATTATTTGTCCTATTCTTTACCGAAATGTGGGAACGATTTTCGTTCTACGGTATGCGGGTATTGTTGATCCAGTTTTTGACTGCTGCAGTTCTAAAAGGAGGCTGGGCATGGAGTGCAGAACAAGCCGGAGCATTATACGGTACATATGCGATGATGCTGTATTTAACTCCAATTTTGGGTGGTATTATTGCCGACAAATATATTGGATCACGTAAAGCTGTAATTATTGGATCTATCATCATGACAATCGGTCATGCTTCAATGGCATTTGATACACAGATGATGTTTTTTATTGGTTTAGCATGTTTAGTGATCGGTACAGGTTTCTTTAAGCCTAATATGCCATCTATATTAGGTGAAATGTATAAAGATCTACCTGAAAAGAAAGATGGCGCTTACACGATCTTTTATATGGGGGTCAATGCAGGGGCATTTTTTGGTATGATGCTTTGTGGTTATATTGCTGAAACACAAGGATGGCACTGGGGATTTGGTTTAGCCGGAATTTTTATGCTTTTAGGGACATTACAATTTGTGTTTGCTAAACCTTTAATGGGTAATCTAGGGATATTAGGTAAAGCGAAAGACTTAAGTGCTGAAGATAAATTGTTAGAAGATGCTGACAAAAGAAATCCTTTTACTTCTCTTGATTACATCTTAATAGCTATTATCTCGATCATAGGATTTTTATATGCTTTTAATGATCCATTGTCTAAAAATGGTATTATAGATATGTTTAGTGCATTGGACTTACCATTCCTGAGAGGTCAATACCTGATGATCTTTATTGCTTTAGTTCTTTTCATCTATTTAATTGCATCTCGTATAGGACGATATGATAAAGTTGTAAGGGATAGAATGATAGCTGTGGTATTTCTAGCATTCTTTTTAATATTCTTCTTTATGAGTTTTGAGCAGGGAGCTACTTCATTGGTTATAGTTGCTCGGGATTATATCGATAGAAGTTTAACTGGTGCTGCTTTGACTACTTTTAATATTGTAAATGCGTTATTAACGATTGTTCCTTTGGGACTTATATCTTGGGTATTAATCAAGTTAGCAAAAGCGACATGGAATAAAATTGCTTTATCTAATATCATTTTGATTATTTGTTTTGTACTTATTTGGGGTGCAGCAATCTGGATGTTGAAAAATGAGTTTTCTAAAGAAGCTTCGGAGATTACTGTTTCTTGGTTCTCAACATTAAATTCCTTTTTTATTATTGCTTTAGCTTCAACGGTTTCTAAACTATGGGAGTCTAAGTATAATCCTTCTGCCGCGATGAAATATGGTTACGGTTTAATTTTAGTAGCGATTGGATTTTTGGTCATTGGTTTAGGCTCATGGGGAATTGGTGAGGGTGTTAAAATTTCCATGATTTTTCTAATTCTTACTTATTTATTCCACACTTTGGGTGAGTTATTTATCTCTCCGGTAGGTCTTTCTTATGTTTCGAAACTTGTACCAGGCCGTATGCTGGCTTTTATGTTTGGTATCTGGTATTTAGCTATTGCGATTGCGCAAAAAGTTGCCGCCGTATTAGGTGGACAAGTTGAGACTATTCAGCAGGAATACTCCTTAAGTCACTTCTTCTTTTTGTTTACTGCTATTCCAGCAGCAGCAGGTTTGTTAGTAATGGTATTTAATCCTATTATTAAAAAATTGATGCACGGCGTTAAATAATGAAATCTGATAGAGCTTCCTAAAAAGGAAGCTCTTTTTAATAATAATCGAAATGTCAAAACAAGGACAACAAACATTAGAACAGGTTCAACATTTTGAAGGAAAATATCCAAAGCAGATTTGGAGTTTATTTTTCTCGGAAATGTGGGAACGCTTTTGCTTTTACGGTATGCGGGGTATGCTGGTTTTCTTTATGATCACGCAGCTTAATTTTGCAGAAAAGGAAGCAAATTTGCAATACGGAGCGACTCAGGCTTTTGTATATGCTTTTACTTTTATCGGTGGTTTATTTGCTGATAAAATATTAGGATTTAGAAAATCCCTTTTTTGGGGTGGTACTTTGATGATTGTAGGTAGTGCATTATTAGCAACAGATCCACATCAATTTTTCTTCTTCGGATTAGCATTTATCATTATCGGGACGGGTTTTTTTAAGCCAAATATTTCAACAATGGTGGGTGAATTATATCGCTCGGATGATAATCGAAGAGATGCGGGATTTTCATTATTCTATGCTGGGATTAACTTAGGTGCATTCCTAGGTGGGTACATTTGTGTTGCAATTGGAAAGGGGTATATGCTAGCTTCAGTAATTGATGAAGCACATCGGTGGAATGTTGCTTTTGGTCTAGCTGCTATCGGTATGCTGATCAGTCTCATTAATTTTCATTTTACCAAGTTTCACTTAGGACCTATCGGTTTAAAGCCAGGACATCCAGATGCTATTGTTAAAGTTAAGGCATTACCTAAGTGGGCAGAATATGCTGTTTATCTAGCGACTTTATTATTAATACCGTTAGTGCAGGTGATGGTTTCTAAAACGGAGTATACGGATATTTTTATGTACCTAATCGGTCCATTGACATTGATATACTTGTTCTATGAAATGACAAAACTGAATAAGGTCGAAAGAAATAAATTGATTGCTGCTTTGGTCTTTATTTTATTTTCTATCATTTTTTGGGGAATTTACGAACAGAGTGGTGGTTCATTGAGCATTTTTGCAGCGAAGAATTTGAATGACTCCATGTTAGGTGGATTATTTCATTTAGATCCTAATGGCGTTAATAATTCGGGAGGAGCATTTTTCATTATTATTTTGGCTCCAATTTTTGGACTATTATGGATTTGGCTGTCAAAAAGAAAGATGGAACCGAATACCATTATTAAATTTGGTTTAGGATTTATTTTTCTAGGTTTAGGTTATTACGTATTATTTGGAACTAAATTTTTTGCGCAGGATGGAATCGCATCTTTAGATATCTTTACTTTAGCGCTTTTAGTGATCACTGTTGGTGAATTATGTTTATCGCCTATTGGTTTGTCTATTATGACTAAACTGTCGCCAGGGAAGCTGCAGGGCATTATGATGGGGATGTGGTTTTTAGCAAGTGCTTATGGTCAATATGTAGCGGGTTTAATAGGAGCTAGTATGGCTGAAGCTCGAGAAGGTGATTCTTTGGCGGATAAATTAATCACTTATACGGATAGTTATAAGCAACTGGGTGTTTATTCTTTAATAGCCGGGGTGGTTTTAATTGCTTTATCACCATTGGTGAAGAAATTAATGGGGGGAGTGAAATAATCCACTTCTCCATAATTTTGTGAAATAATAAAAAAGCTCGATAATTAATTATCGAGCTTTTTTATTATTTCTGATCGTAGATCCATTTAAACTTATATTCCGTTTCTGGAACCTTCATTCTGTCTGCTAATCTAAGTAAGCGATCTGGTAGTCTCATTAGATAATCTCTCGCTTTTTCTCCTTTTTCATTTAAACCGGTCACTTGATCGATTTTCCAATCAGCATTTAATTCTTTTAATATATCAACATAATCAATTGCTGTATAGATATTGAGACGTTGTGCTGCATCAGAAAAGTGCGCAAATGCTTCCCCTTGTGGTTCTCCAGACTCTCTTAAGAATTGAGCAGGCATAACAATTTTCTTACGCATCATATCTTCAAAAGCAATCATTACTTCACTAGGGTCAACGACTAATGCATGTGATATAAATGACATATATGCTTTTGCATGACGTGCTTCATCTGAAGCAATAACACCGCACATTTTTGCTAATAATTTATCACCGCTCTTTTTGGAGAGACCTGCGACGCGGCGGTGAGAAACATTGGTTGCTAATTCTTGGAAAGATGTGTAAATAAAGTTACGGTAAGGGTCTGCCCCGGTACCAATATCAAAACCATCTTTTATTAAATATTGTGTTGAGATCTCGAATTGACGCATATCAATTCTTCCTGATAAATATAGATACTTGTTCAGAAGGTCACCATGACGATTTTCTTCAGCAGTCCAAGCACGTACCCATCTCATCCAGCCACCTTGTTCATTTTTCTCTACATCCTCAACCATGGTTAACCACGATTCGTATGTAGGTAACGCTTCTTCTGTAATCGTATCACCAACTAATACAGCAACTAAATCATATGGAAGTTCTCTTGCACTCTCTTGTAAATCTCTAATTTCTTCAAAAAATGTATCTCTAGAAGCATCTGGTAGAAAATCTGCAGGTTGCCACATTTCGTCTACAGGCTTTAAATAATCGCTCATCTCGTTAAGCATGAACGGTTCCAAATAGCTCATAACTTCTTTTCGTGAGCCTTCGGGTAAATTTAGAGGTAATTCTTGCATATCAATACAAAGATAATTAAATAGGTTCAATATTGATTGTATTAGAAAAAAGATTATACGTTTATGTGATAAAAATCAAGTATAGAGGTGGATTAAAAAATTGGGACAAATGTATCGCTATATTTAAAAAGTAGATAGCGAAGACATTTTTTCGCTAAAATACTGTTAACTTTGCTCATATCATGGAGCAAAACAAATTGAAAGATTTCGATGTAAGTAAGATAAGAGCAGACTTTCCAATACTTAAAAGGGAAGTCAATGGAAAGCCTTTAGTTTATTTAGATAATGGAGCGACGACTCAAAAGCCGCAGTCTGTTATTGATGCAATAACTCATTATTATTCAGATATGAATAGTAATGTTCACCGAGGAGTTCATTATTTAAGTCAAATTTCCACGGACGCTTTTGAAGTGACTAGAAGGAATATTCAGTCTTTTATAAATGCTAAGCATGAGCATGAAATCATTATCACTACAGGTACTACCCATAGTATTAATATAATTGCGACTTGTTTTGGTAAAGCGAATATTGGTTCTGGTGATGAGATCATTATTTCTGCAATGGAGCATCATTCGAACATAGTTCCTTGGCAGATGATCTGTGAAGAGAAAGGTGCTATTTTAAAAGTTATTCCTATGAATGAGCAGGGGGAACTGGATATCGAAGCTTATAAAGGGTTGTTCTCTGAAAAAACTAAGATTGCTTCTTTTACTTATGTTTCAAATTCATTAGGTACGATCAATCCTATTAAAGAGATGATTGCTATAGCACATGAACATCATGTTCCTGTTTTATTAGATGCAGCTCAAGCTATTCAACATATAAAAATTGATGTACAAGATCTAGATGTCGATTTTCTTGCTTTTTCTGGACATAAAATGTATGGCCCTACGGGTATTGGAGTTTTATATGGAAAAGAGGATGCTTTGAATGCTATCCCTCCTTACCAGGGTGGGGGAGATATGATTAAAGAAGTGACTTTTGAGAAGACAACGTATAATGAATTACCATTTAAGTTTGAGGCGGGGACACCAAATATTGAAGCAGGTATTTGTTTAAATGCTGCTATCGAGTACATTAATGCTATCGGTATTGATGAGATTGCTTCTTATGAGGAAGAATTATTGACTTACGCACAAGAGCAATTGGAAACTGTACCAGGAATCCGTTTTATTGGTACAGCGGCTCACAAGAGTTCGGTAATCTCTTTTCTGATTGATGGTACTCACCCTTATGATGTTGGGGTTATTTTAGATAAGTTAGGAATTGCAGTTCGTACAGGGCATCATTGTGCACAGCCGGTTATGGACAAATTCGGTATTCCAGGTACAATAAGGGCTTCATTTGCCTTGTACAATACGAAACAAGAGGTGGATACTTTAGTTGCAGGTCTAAAGAGGGCTGCAAATATGTTAGTTTAAAAAAATATAAATAGTAATGACTATTAACGAAATACAAGATGAGTTAATTGAGGATTTTTCTTTTTTTACAGATTGGATGGAAAAATATGAATATATCATTCAATTAGGAAAGGAAGTTCCATTAATAAGTGAAGAACATAAAAAAGATGATTACATCATTAAAGGATGCCAATCGAAAGTTTGGTTATTTCCTGAAGTGAAAGATGGAAAAGTGTATTTCACTGCTGATAGTGATGCAATCATTACAAAAGGCTTGGTGAGTTTGATGGTAAAGGTTTTGTCTGGTCATACAGCAAAAGAAATTGTGGATGCTGATTTATATTTTATTAATCAGATCGGTCTTCATGAACATCTTTCGCCGACTCGTGCCAATGGATTGCTATCCATGGTGAAACAAATGAAATTGTACGCCTTGGCTTTGCAGGCGAGAGCATAAATAAATTAGAACACTATTAAGTTAAGGGTTTAAGTTTTATTAAATAAAAAAATCCCGAGGAGAATAATTCTCATCGGGATTTTCTATTTAATAGCTTTTATTTGTTATTAAACTTCTAATAACAAACGAGCAGGATCTTCTAATAACTGTTTTACACGTACTAAGAAGCTTACAGACTCACGACCATCAATCACGCGGTGATCATATGAAAGTGCGATATACATCATTGGACGGATAACGACTTGACCATTCTCTGCAACTGGACGTTGGATGATGTTGTGCATACCTAGGATAGCAGATTGTGGAGCATTGATAATCGGAGTTGACATCATTGAACCAAATACACCACCGTTCGTAATTGTAAATGTACCACCAGTCATTTCGTCGATCGTTAATTTGTTGTCACGTGCTTTTACAGCTAATGCGCCAATTCCTTTTTCGATTTCATGTAATGACATTGACTCTGCGTTTCTAAGAACAGGAACTACTAATCCTTTCGGAGCAGAAACTGCGATTGAAATATCTGCAAAATCGGAATATACTAATTCATTTTCTTCAATTCTAGCGTTTACTGCAGGCCATTCTTTTAATGCTGTTGTAACAGCCTTAGTGAAGAATGACATGAAGCCTAGACCTACACCATGCTTTTCTTTGAAGGTATCTTTGTATTTAGCACGTAGATCCATGATCGGTTGCATGTTAACTTCATTGAAAGTTGTTAACATTGCTGTTTCATTTTTAACAGAAACTAAGCGTTTCGCAATTGTTTTACGCAATGAAGTCATTTTCTCACGACGTTCGTTACGTGAACCAGCTACAGCAACTGGAGCAGTAGCCTTTGGTGCTTCTTTAGCAGGAGCAGCTGCTTTAGGAGCTACTTGTGCTTTTTCAGCATCTTCTTTTGTAATACGGCCTTCTTTACCTGTACCCTTAATAGTAGCAGGATCAATTCCTTTTTCTCTTAAAATTTTAGCGGCAGCAGGAGAAGCAGTTCCAGCAGCATAAGAATCAGGATTCTCATCAGCAACATTAGCTGTTGCAGCAGGAGTGCTAGCTTTTTCTTCAGAAACAGCAGCTGCAGGTTTTGCATCACCAGCAGGAGAACCACCTTCTTCGATAGTACATACTACAGCACCAATTTCTAAAGTATCACCTTCTTGAGCAATGATTCTTAAAATACCTGCTTTTTCTGCTGGTAATTCAAAAGTTGCTTTATCAGATTCCAATTCAGCGATGTTTTCGTCCATTTCGACGTAATCGCCATCTTGTTTCAACCATTGTGACAAGGTTACCTCAGTAATGGATTCACCTACGGTTGGTACTTTAATTTCTAAGCTCATATATAATGTTCTTTACAGACAATTGCGTCTTTTTGATAAAAGACGCAATTGGATAAAAATTGTTTTTATTCGAATGATTTATTTAAAATGCTAGCTTGTTGTGCTACGTGCTGTTTCATATAACCAGTAGCAGTACTACCGCTTTCCTTACGTGCTACAAATCCAGTGAATGCAATTTCAGTATTCATTAGTTTACGACAGTAGTAAGACCAAGCTCCCATGTTTTCGTTTTCTTCTTGAACCCAAATAAATTCTTTTGCTTTGTTGTATTTTTTACGGATAGCTTTCAATTGTTCCTCAGGAATAGGGAATAATTGTTCTAACCTCACAATTGCAATATCTTTACGTTTATCAGCTTCTTGTTTTTCTAATAAATCGAAGTATACTTTACCAGAGCAGAACAACACACGTTTTACATCTTTTGCATTTACATTTGCATCGTCAATTACCTCTTGGAAAGTGCTGGTCGTGAAATCTTTCAATGAAGAAACAACTTTGGGATGGCGCAACAACGATTTTGGAGTAAACGCTACTAATGGTTTGCGGAATTCACGAACTTGTTGACGGCGTAATAAATGGAAGTAGTTTGCAGGTGTTGTACAGTTTGCTAAGATCAAGTTTTCGTCCGCACAAAGCTCTAAGAATCTTTCGATACGAGCCGAAGAGTGCTCAGGACCTTGCCCTTCCATACCGTGAGGTAATAACATTACTAAACCATTAGAACGTTTCCATTTCGTTTCTGCAGATGATAAATACTGATCCACAATAATCTGTGCACCATTGTAGAAATCTCCAAATTGTGCTTCCCAAATTGTTAATGCATGTGGGTTTGCTGAAGCATAACCATATTCGAAACCTAATACTGCATACTCAGAAAGTAGGGAGTTGTAAATTGAGAATTTATCTCCACCATTGATATTTGCTAATGGTGTGTAAGTTTCTTCTGAATTTTCTAATGTTAATACAGCATGTCTGTGAGAGAATGTACCACGCTGTACATCTTGACCAGAAATACGTACGCGGCTTCCTTCATTTAATAATGTAGCATAAGCCATTAATTCGCCCATTGCCCAATCGTAAGAATCTTTTTCAATCATCTTTGCACGATCTTCGAATAAGCGAGAGATTTTACGGAAGAAGCTTTTATCTTTAGGAAGTGTTGTAATTTCTTTTGCTAACTGTAAGAATGTTTTATCCGATACATTGGTTTTTACAGGTTTGAAAGATTCACCTTTTTTAGCAGGACGAAGACCTTTCCAAGCGCCTGAGAACATTGGAGTTTCTTCTGTTAAGTTAACAACTTCTTTTGATTCTTCTAATTTCTCTTGTAGAATTGCTTTGAAGTCTTTTTCTATTTTTTTAGAATAAGCTTCATCTATACTACCTTCTTCGATTAATTTTTTAGCATAAACTTCCTTTGGATTCGGATGTTTTTCGATCAATTTGTACAGTAATGGTTGCGTAAACTTAGGTTCATCAGCCTCATTATGACCAAATCTTCTGTAACATAATAAATCAATGAAAACGTCAGTTTTATATTTTTGACGGTATTCCACTGCCAATTTAATGGCATATACTAAAGCTTCAGCATCATCACCATTCACGTGGAACACAGGTGAAGAAGTAATTTTTGCAACATCTGTACAGTATGTACCAGAACGGGCGTCTTTATAATTTGTTGTGAAACCAATTTGGTTGTTAATGACAATGTGGATTGTACCACCTGTTTTATAACCATCCAATTTGGACATCTGTGTTACTTCATATACAACACCTTGACCAGCGATAGCAGCATCACCATGAATAGCAATAGGAGCGATTTTAGATGAATCGCCTTCATATTTCATGTCAATTTTTGAACGAACTAAACCTTCAACAATTGGATCTACGGTTTCTAAGTGAGAAGGGTTTGGAGCTAAACTCAAATGGATTGTTTTACCATCATCTGTTTTAACATCTGTTGAATAGCCTAAGTGATATTTTACGTCACCACCAAAGTTAATTTCAGGGTCTTCGGCATAAGTTTTACCTTCAAATTCTGAAAAAACAGTTTTGTAAGGTTTACCCATGATATTTGTTAATACATTTAAACGGCCACGGTGAGCCATTCCGATTACAAATTCTTGGATACCTAATTCAGATCCTTTTTCGATAACAGCATCTAAAGCTGGAATTAAGCTTTCTGCACCTTCTAAAGAGAAACGTTTTTGACCTAAGAATTTTGTTCCTAAGAAACTTTCAAAAGCAACTGCATGGTTTAATTTGTCTAAGATTCTTTTTTTGATGTCTAAAGAATAGGTAGGCTTGTTACGATCAGCCTCCATACGATCTTGTAACCATTTAATTTTTTCCGGGTTACGGATGTATTTGAATTCTGCACCAATTGAGCGACAATAAGTATCTTCAATTAATTGTCTAATATCTTTTAATTTGGCAGGACCTAAGCCAACTTCTACACCAGCATTAAAGATTGTGCTCATGTCAGCTTCAGAAAGACCAAATGTCTCTAATTCTTTTCCAGGATAATATTTGCGACGTTCACGTACCGGATTTGTTTGCGTAAATAAATGACCACGGTCTCTGTAGCCATTAATCATGTTCAAGACATTAATCTCTTTTAAAACATGATCTGGTGTTGCATCTCCAGAAACACCAACACTTTCGCCAGCATTTTGACCAAAGTCAAAACCTTCAAAAAATTTTTGCCATCCAAAATCTACGGATTCTGGATCTTGTTTGTACGCTTGATATAAGCCGTCGATATAGCTCGAATCAGCGTTACTCAAATATGTAAGTTTGTCCATCTATTTGAAAAAATATGAATGTGTCAAAGTTAGGAATAAAAATAGAGTTTTAGGTACTGTGATTGATTATTTTAGTAACGAATTTCATTTTTAATCTTGTTTTTATCGTGAATAAAAATTTGACTCTATATGATGATTTGCGATTTAATTATTCAAATAAGCCATTTTGTTATTAACCCCAATAATCCTCTGGTTCTTGAATTCCTTTTGGATAATGTGTATTAATTAACTTTTGCCAATCTATTGGTGTATTATCTTTTTCACTTGTGCCGACCCCTGCTATATGCGACCAATTGCCATAGTTGGTTGCGGGACTGTAGTCGAATATATTTTGTTCAAACCAATATGCGCCTTTTAGCCAATTGATATTATATTCTTGCACAAGAAAGCTCGATACAATAATTCTCGCAAAGTAAGGGAGGTATCCTGTTTTTTGGAGTAAGATCATGCTTTGATTAACAAAATCATTTTCTGTTTCTCCAAATCTCCATTTATCAAAGAGTAATTGATCATTTTTACTCATTATTTGCTCTTTTTTAAATCCTTTCTCCTTAAAGAAAACATTTGGATATTTTTTTAACATGAATCTGAAATAGTCTCTCCAGAGTAACATATCTATAATTTTGTCAAAACGTTTATTTTTCTTACCGTTTTCCCTTTTCTTAATTTCATGATACAGGTTTATCGGCGATAATGAGCCCAGTGCTATAAAAGGAGATAGTAATGTATAGTCATGTTCTGACCCTCTAGGATCATCCAGTACAGCCTGCATCATTTCAAGTGCTAGATCTTCTCCACCTTCAATGAATTTGTTTTTAACAAGTCGTATTTCTTCTTTGCTATAACCTAACTCTTCCAAAGTAGGTAGAGCTGTTTTCTCGAGATGAGGGGCTGTTACAAAATTAGTAGGGTAATCTGCTGATCTTCTTACAAAACTTTCCCGCTCTATTTTCTTTTTGAATGTTGCAAATGAATTTGGAATATCACGGATTGGAAAAGGTAAATCTTCTTTATGGTAGAGGGTGTGACCGATGATATGCTTTAAATTAATTTTACTTTTCCAGAGTTCTTCTTCTACTTTTTCGGATATTGTAGTTTCTCTGTTAGCAACTTCACGATGATGATATACTTCATCGACCTCATATTTTTGTGCAATGCGAGGAATAATATCTTCAGGATAGCCGACAAAAGTAATCAGATCACTTCCTAAGGATTGTAATTTTTCTTTCAGGGCTTTAACTGTTTCTAGTTGGAAAGCAGCTCTTATAACATTTGTATTTAAGAAGTCGTATTGGTTTTTAGCATAATATCTGGGATCAAAACAAAAGATAGGGATGATAAAGGAACTTTTTGAGGATGCTTCTAAAAACACTTCATTGTCATGAAGCCTCAAATCATTTCTAAACCAGATCAACGCGGCCCTTTTTTCCATACAGATATAATTTTTTTGTATTATTTTCCTCGAAAAAGCTTATAGGAAGTACAAATATATAAGGTTATTGTTTGTTTTATGGACATTATTTACATATTGACAATAAAAGGACAATAATTGTAAGTGTAAAAAAATGGTGGTGATTAAACCTTAGTGTTTTTTATTTGTTTAATCTCTAATTAAAGAAATTTGAATGGTTCATTCATGGAAGTATTAATTACAGGTTTAAACACGTATTTGGGTAGAAGGGCTGTCAGTCATCTAAATTCTGAGGAATTTAAAGTCACTGGATTGGTTCGTAATTTGGAACTTTTTAATAAACGATTAAATGAACCTGTAACAGCAGATTTAATTGAAATTGATTTATTTAAAACAAATACTTTGAGTAAAAATTTCTCTTTAGGAAATTTGCAGTTAGGGATTTATTTTACTCAGGTTCCGGGTTTGAATGACCAATTAAATATGCAAATGGAGCTTATTTCACTTCGAAATTTTATTCAAGTTTGCAAGGAAAACATGTGCAATAGAATTGTGTATGTTGCACAGTTGATGGATTCGTTCTATATTGATGCCATTCAGAGTTTATTTGAGGAACATCGAGTTAAGTATACGGTTGTCCTTAAATGTAGTGCAGTAGGGAAGGGCACTATTATTAGTGATATTTTCGGTCGCTTGGCCAAGAGTAAATTTATTCCTTACTGGAAACTTATCGGCGATTTAAAATTTAAGCCTATCCCACTATTGGATGTTTATCGTTGGATTAGGACAATTCCCTGGGAAGATAATTTTATTGGTGAGGTAATTTATTTGGGCGGGGAGGAGTCTTTAAACTATAAACAGCTTTTTAATCAATACATGGAAGTTTACCATCCTGATCGTGAGTATAAAACATTTTCCATCAAGAAATGGTTGGTAAAATTGGTTTACACTCGTTTTTATCGAATTCATGAAGAGAATTTTGATGAATTTAGGAGAGTGATGAAATATGAAGCTGAAGTTGATAATACCAGCTGGTCTAGAAAAGTGCACTTCACTTTTACCACAATTAATCGTTGCTTTTTGCTTGATCAATAAATCAAGGTAAGTATTTTTAAAACTTTTTCCTCCCAATTATTCTGTTAATTTTGTAATAGAACAATAGAATGGAGCTATATGGGATATAGAAGTTTAGCGGAGTGTGTTAGCGATTTAGAGCAACATGGACATTTGATCCGAATTAAGGAAGAGGTAGATCCTTATTTAGAAATGGCAGCCATTCACATGCGTGTTTTCGACGCAGAGGGACCGGCTTTGTATTTTGAAAATATAAAAGGCACAGATTTTCCAGCAGTTTCTAATTTATTTGGAACTTTAGACCGTTCTAAATTTATGTTTAGGGATACATTAGATCATATTAAAAAGCTGGTTGATGTCAAGATGGACCCTACCGCAGTTTTAAAAAATCCGTTTAAATATTTAAGCTCTTCGGCTGTCGCATTAGGAGCTCTTCCTTGGAAAAAGAAATCCAATGCCTCTATTTTGTATGGTAAAACTGAAATTAGCAAGTTGCCTCAAGTAGTAAATTGGCCTATGGACGGTGGTGCATTTGTAACCATGCCTCAAGTTTATACCGAGGATATTACTAAGCCGGGTATCATGCAGGCAAATCTAGGGATGTATCGTATACAACTCTCTGGTAATGATTATATTCAAGATAAAGAAATAGGACTGCATTATCAATTACATAGAGGTATTGGTATTCATCAACAAAAAGCAAATCAATTAGGGAAACCTTTGAAAGTTAGTATTTTCATTGGAGGTCCTCCTTCACATCCTCTTTCAGCAGTAATGCCCTTACCTGAAGGGTTGTCAGAAATGATTTTTGCCGGGGCTCTAGGAAATCGTCGATTCCGCTATTTTTATGATCATGAGGGATTTTGTATTTCAGCAGATGCTGATTTTGTGATAACAGGAACCGTGTATCCTAATGAGAATAAGCCTGAAGGTCCTTTTGGTGATCATATCGGTTATTATAGTTTAACCCATCCTTTTCCTTTAATGAAAGTTCATAATGTGTATCATAAAAAAGATCCGATTTGGTCTTTTACCGTTGTTGGTCGCCCTCCACAGGAAGATACAAGTTTTGGTAATTTGATTCATGAAATTACAGGTACCGCAATTCCTAAGGAAATTAATGGTCTACAGGCTGTTCATGCTGTTGATGCCGCTGGTGTGCATCCCCTATTGTTTGCTATAGGAAGAGAAAGCTACACGCCGTATCAAAAAGTGGATAGACCGCAGGAGATCTTGACGATAGCTAGCCAGGCATTGGGTAAAAATCAACTTAGTTTAGCGAAGTACCTATTTATTGCAGCGATTGAAGATGATCCTGATCTGAATATTTATGATGTTGCAGTTTTTTTGCGTCATATGTTAGAAAGAATCGATCTTTCAAGAGATTTACATTTTCATACTAATACTACTATAGATACTCTCGATTATTCTGGTGATGGACTTAATTCCGGCTCTAAAGTTATTTTTGCTGCCGCAGGTTCAAAGAAAAGAATATTGAGTAATGAAATTCCTTTGGGATTATCATTTCCTCGTCCTTTTAATCATGTTAAGATGGCGATGCCTGGTATCCTTGTTGTCGATGGTGCTGCATTTTCATCTTATGAGCAAGAGGAAGTGATTTTGAAGGACTGGTGTGATGCAATGAAAGATGTTGATTTTACGGGGATACAGATGATTGTTTTAGCTGATGACGCATCTTTTACTGCTGCAAATGAAAACAATTTTGTATGGGTAACCTTTACAAGATCGAATCCAGCATATGATATTTATGGTGTCAATAGCTTTACAAAATATAAACATTGGGGTTGTTATGGACCGGTTATTATCGATGCAAGACGTAAGCCGCATCATGCCCCTGACTTAATTAAAGATCCTGCTGTTGAAAAAAGAGTGGACGCAATGGGAGCAAAGGGGGGTTCGCTACACGGCATTATCTAATGGTCTATCTAAAGCTGTAGTTTAGATAGAAAAAAGGACATTTATACATAAAAATGTCCTTTTTCTTATTATTTCTTTTTCTTGCTCATGTAATACTTTATTGATTTATAACGCACAACTGTTTATAATTGCCGCTTCGAAAATTACTTGTAAATGATGTCAATATTGGTCCGATGAAAATTTTAAAGTCTGCTAAAGTCCATGAAAGTCCGTAGAAGTCCATGAAAGTCCGTAAAAGTGCATACATCACTTAATAGTGATCCGACATTGATCCGGTATTCTTAGGACATCTCTTCGAGACTGGTTTGAGTCTGGTTCAACTGATATTCGACAGCGAGGAAAACAATAGTCGAAACAATGCCGAACATCGGGTAAATTAAACACGTCACAGCCTCGAATCTTTTACGAACGGTTCTCTAAAACGGTTCGAAGAACAGGATTATAGATTTATATCTTTTATTTGGCAATCAACTTTATTCTAACCTCATTTTTGTGCATTTAAAAATGATTTGCTTGTTAACGATACTTTGGTCTGTTAATCTTTATTTAATACAATTGAGTAAAATCACTTACATCAATATTGTCTTATTGTTTAATATAAATTGTTTTTATGGAATTTTGTCTCGTTAAACGGAACGCTTCTAAATAGAAGAGAGATTGCGTAAAGTTAGTTCATTATCTCTAGTTTTGTATAGAAAACACATTAATAAAATAGATATGTCGAAGACGAAACTTACAATTAATAATAACGGATCAGTAAAAATTGAAGGCGATTTTGAAATCGTTGATAGAAATGGTGACACTTATGGTTTGCAGGGAAGAACAGTACTTTCGATTTGTCGTTGTGGATTATCCAAAAATAAACCTTTTTGCGATGGTGCTCACAATGGTCATTTTGAACATGAGGCTATTGCATTTGATCTTCCTCCAAAGAAAGCATAACCCCTTCTGTAAGCAAATTTAATTACGAAATTAAAATAAATAATACCCATTTTGATGTCATTATGATGTTTAAATGGGTTTTTTGTTTTAATCTGGAATTGCTATTTATATTATGCATTTAAAATGAAAAGTCATTGCATAAAAAAACCTTCATCAAATGATGAAGGTTTTAGCGGAGAGCGAGGGATTCGAACCCCCGGACCTATGACAGTCAACAGTTTTCAAGACTGCCGCATTCGACCACTCTGCCAGCTCTCCGTCACAAAAGTACAAATTTTAAGCTCAATACCAAATTTATTTTGGCATTTAAAGCTGTTTGAATGTATTGTGAGCTGTATCATCCTGTTTTTTAGTTACTTTTATTTTGATTTTTTTCTTTAAATCTTTATCCCTAGTTTGCAATCATGGAGAAGGATTATACTTTATTACGATCGTCGTTAATGTCATCATGTAAATTACATGTTGAGGATCGCATTGCAAACTTAGAACTGGCATTGAAATCGGCTCACGAGGCAAGTACTGATGATACTAAAAGTAGTGCGGGTGATAAATATGAAACTACGCGCGAAATGATGCAACAGGATATCGCGAGATGTCAAATGCAGTTGGCAGAAGCAAAAAAGGATGAATTAATATTAACGGGGCTTCTTGAACCAAATCATTTGGATTTTGTACAGAATGGAAGTATAGTGGAAACAAATTTGGGTATTTATTTTATTGCAATTAGCATTGGTGTTGTGAAAATCGATCATGATAAGGTGTTTGTAATATCTAATCAATCGCCAATCGGAAAGTTGCTTTTACGAAAGAAAGTTGGGGAATCATTTGTCTTTAATAATGTAGAACAACGTCTACTTTCTATTAATTAGTTTGGGAATCGAAACTATTTACTCTGATAATTGTTTAGATTTAAGTGTCTATATTGGATGATTTAGGCTTTAAAAAAAATAAAAAACTGTGATTATGGAGTTAAAAAGAGTATTCCCAATGTTAATGATGGCGGGCACTTTAGCTGTTGCAATGCCTTCCTGTAAATCTAAAGTTTCTGATGCTGATTTAAAAGCTAAAGTAGAAACGGTGATTACTAGCCATCAAGGTATAACGACATCGGTTAAGGATGGTGTCGTTACTTTGGAAGGTTTCGCATCTTCAGATGCAGAGAAGGCTCAGATTGAAACTGACGTCAAAGCTGCTGATAAGTCTATCAAGTCTGTTGTGAATAATATTATCGTGCAAGCTGTTCCTCCGGCAGAGATTTCTGTTAATACTGTGGATGAATCATTAGCTAAAGGTATTGTTGATGCTACAAAAGATTTTCCAACTGTACAGGCTACTGTTAAAGATGGTGTTATTTCAGTAACTGGAACTATTGAAAAAGCAAAGTTAGTAACACTAAAACAAGCTTTGGATAATTTACATCCCAAAAAAGTTGATCTGAGTGCGGTTGTCACTAAATAACTAATTCAAAAAACGAATATCATGGCTTTAGAAGAAAAATATAAAGTATTATTGGATACTGCGAGATCATCTGGTATTAATGATTTAAATTATGCCGAGCAGGATGGCGTATTGCAAATTAGGGGTACTGCTCCTTCTGCAGATGTTAAGAATAAATTATGGGAAATATATGGAAATATAGACCCAAATTTTGCAACAGGAGATGTAGTTATGGATGTAGAAGTAGCTACTGAGGTTCCAGGAAGTGAGGTCAGGGTTGTTACTGATAGTTCAAATCTGAACATTCGTAAAGGACCTGGTACTGATCAGCCTATCGTTGGGAAAGCTGCAAAGGATGAAATCATCACATTGATTAGTAAAGCTAATGACCAGTGGTGGTTAGTTCGGACAAAAGATAATGAAGAGGGGTATTGTTTTGCACAGTATCTACAGACAGTTTAAGTCTTTCTTAACCTTTAATAGAGCCTAAAATTACATTATTTTAGGCTCTGTTCGTTTTAGAGGGTTGTAGCGGGACCTTGACAATTAGGATAGTTGTAATAACAAATTTCAATATCATTTGAAACATTGTTATCTTTGAGCTTTTGAGCAATTTCTTAATTATATTATGCGAAATTTAGTGCTTGTATATTTTTTGTTTATACTTTCCTTTTCATCTTGTCAAACAGATCCGCCCACATTTGGTGATATTTTAGCAAAGTCATTTGATCAAGAGATATTTAAAGATTTTGATAGTACGGCATATTTCTCTGCTATTGAGAAAGAATTAAAAGGTGATAACTCTCGTTTGTTTAACCCGAAATGGATGCGTGTATTAGCAGATTCCTCTCGTGGTTTTACCTGGATACCTAATCAGTTGTTTACGGGTGGTACAGATACTTTATTGTACTATCTAGAAAGATCTGAAGAACATGGTATTGATCCCTCAATTTTTCATACTGTAGAAATTAGCCGTGCTTTGAATCGGCTAAAAAGTAAGCAAATAACGGATTTAAATGAGGCTTACCAATTGTTGGCGAAAGTGGAAGTTCTTTCTTCAGATGCTTTGATTGCCTATTTGAACGTATTGGAAAACGGTATTGTAAACCCTAAAAAACTTTACGGAAGATATTTTGTCGGGCATAAACGATATTCGTTAGATAAGGCAAAGCATTTGTTGGATAGTACTTTAAATGTTTCGGAGGTTGTGAACCATGCTCAACCTACAAATTCGATTTATAGAAAATTTCAGCATCTGTTGCTTGAAGGAGATCTTAATAAGGAAGAACGTGTCAAAGTTTTGATGACCATGGAACGGTTGCGGTGGATGGGGGAAGATTTTCCTGATAAATATGTCTTCGTGAATATTCCGGAAATGAAACTTCAGATGATCACAGCGGGGGCTGTTGAACAAACGATGAATGTTTGTGTGGGAGAGACTGAAAACAAAGCTTTTGCTAAAACAGGGGAAAATCACGAAACTCCTATGATGCGTGGTGTACTGGATAGAATGCAAGTTAATCCTGTATGGAATATACCTAAAAGTATTGTGAAAAAGGAACTGTTAAATAGTGTAAGAGCTAATCCAGGTTATCTTGAGAGTCGGAATATGGTGGTTTATAATCTAAAGGGGCAAATCGTTGATCCTTATACAATAAATTGGCAGGCAGATTCGGTAGAGAATTTTAAATTTAAGCAAAACCCTGGATTTGATAATTCATTAGGGAATATAAAGTTCATCTTTGCAAATCCTTATGCTATTTATCTTCACGATACTCCTGCTAAACAGAAATTTAAGGTGAGTAACCGTGCTTTGAGTCATGGATGTGTACGTGTAGAAGATCCTACCAGTTTAGCTGCTTTTTTAGTTAATAATGAGAAAGAGGCGGAAAAAATTGCAACAGAAATCAAAGATTCAGTTAATAATTCCAGATGGGTGAAAATGAAAGAGGGCATCTCTGTTTACCTATCTTATTACACGACTTGGTTAGATGGGGATGATAAAATTCAACAATTTCCTGATATCTATGGTTATGACGAACGATTGAAGGTGGCAATGAAGAAATATCTCAATTAATTTTTAGTAACCAAATAAAATAAAATCCCCTTTACTTTTGTAAAGGGGATTTTATTTTATTCGGATTTGCTTTTACTAGCTTTCTTTGTTTTTTTCTCAGCTCTTTTTTCTTTTAGCGTCTTTTCAGCTTTCTTTTTATCATTCTTTACCGCATTTTGTTCCTTTGCCATAACAGTTATGTTTAAGTGAATAATAATTCTTACTAAAGCTACTGATAATAAATAAGATTATTTCTGTCTTAACGTATTTAATTGTTTTTGAGATATAATAGTTTATTGGAATAGATATTGAAGTAAATATATATTGCACCATTGTTGAGATTAAACTTTGATCTTATATTTTAGTCTTAACGGATGGTTTTTATAATTTAAGGACATGAAGAAACAATTTCTAGGTAAGGCTCTGGCTCTATTTGAAAGATTTAAAACCCATAAAATTACGTCGGCGGATTTAGAGGAAGCTGAACAAAAGGCGAAAAATTTGGATGTTCGAAAGGAAGATTTTCAATTGTTGATAGCAATGTGTAAGGATACATTTTCGGGAAAATACAAAATGAATAAGTGGAATTTATCCGTTATCGTTGCGACCATAATATATGTGATATCGCCATTAGATGCTATTCCAGACGTTATTCCGGTGTTGGGATGGATAGATGATGTGACTATTATTGGATATGCTATCTCAAAACTCTCCGAAGAAATATTAAAATACAAGTTGTTTAGTAAACAATCTATTGTAGTCGAATCTTAGGTCTAAAATATATTCATTTTTACAAAGCCCTTGTTATTCTAAATTTCAAGGGCTTTATTTTTGAATTGCGACTTGTTTTTTTTAGCAAAAATATGTTTAAATCTATATCTTAATTTTAGCTGTTTAAATAATATTTAAATTAATTTTTGATTATAATTCACTTATTTTCAAAGTATTATAAATGTGTAGTTTCAACAATAAGCTAAATTTTGTTTGTATCTATGTGTTATATTTAGCTAGATTTGAACAATATTTTAAAACAAAAGTATGACTTTATCAAAGATTAAACAGTTAGCTGCTTTGGGTATTCACCAGCCCAAGGAAGTATTTTGTCAATTGGATAGAATTGCTCTTATTGGACATGCTATTCAAAAAGGAGAAGCTTCATTGGCTGAAAATGGGGCTTTGAATATTTTGACCGGTAAATTTACGGGAAGATCTCCTAAGGATCGTTATCTCGTAAAGGATGAGATAACTGAAAACAGAGTTTTTTGGAATGAAGTTAACCAAGCAATTACTCCAGATGCATTTAATAAATTGTATGACTTGACTACTGAGTATCTATCGGCTAAGGAACTTTTTGTAAGAGATTGTCAGGTTGTATCGAGCGATGATTTATCGAAACATCTTTTAGTTGTCTCCACAAAAGCTACTCAGGATCTGTTTGCTTCCAATATGTTTATTGAAACAAACGGTATTGAATATACTGAGGTCGATTGGACTGTTCTTGTGGCTTCGGATCTTCAAGTTCCTAATTTTCAGGAGTTGGGTCTTAATGCTCCAAATTGTGTTGTTATTGATTTTAGTCGTTGTGTTGTCTTGGTCATTGGGACTGGTTATACTGGAGAAATTAAAAAAAGTATTTTTTCGATTTTGAATTTTATATTGCCGGTTCAGGATGGAGTTTTGTCCATGCATTGTTCTGCAAATGTTGGTAAAGATGGAGATACAGCTTTATTTTTTGGATTATCGGGTACGGGTAAAACGACACTTTCTGCGGATGTGAATCGTAATTTGGTTGGTGATGATGAACACGGCTGGTCTGACAATGGTGTGTTTAATTTTGAGGGTGGGTGCTACGCAAAGTGTTTAGGGTTAAATCCGCAACAAGAACCGGAGATCTGCGGAGCTATAAAATCGGGATCACTTTTGGAAAATATTAAATTTCACGAGGGTACAGCTGTTCCTAATTTTGAGGATGCGAGTATTACTGAGAATATGCGTGTTTCTTATCCTTTATCCTATATTTCTTCCTATAAAGATGTAAAATTGGTTGATGCACCTAATAATATATTTTTCTTGTCAGCGGATGCTTTTGGAGTTTTGCCTCCAATATCAAAGTTAACTATAGAACAGGCCATGTATTATTTTATCAATGGCTATACTGCAAAGGTTGCTGGTACTGAGATGGGTGTTTCAAAACCAACGGCTACATTTTCAGCTTGCTTCGGGCAGGCATTTATGCCATTACATCCTATGGAGTATGCTGAGTTATTAAGAGATCGATTAAAAAAGAATCCAGATACTAAGGTTTGGTTAGTCAATACTGGCTGGATCGGAGGCCCCTATGGTGTAGGTAGGCGCATCAAGCTCGCTTATACGCGTAGTTTAATTCAGGCCGCATTATCAGGAGAACTGGAGGAATATCCTATGGAAGTGCATCCGATCTTTAATTTAAAGTATCCCACATTTTGTCAAGAAGTTCCAGAGCAGATTCTAGGGGCCAAGCAATTGTGGGGCAATGATGATGCCTATGATGAGCAGGCCATGGCTCTAAAATCACTTTTTGAGAATAACTTCAAAAAATATCAAGATACCTATTTTACTACCGTCTAATGTAAAGGCTAAATCATTGTGTATATATGAAAACGTTGGGTCAATTTATTATTGAAAAACAGGCTGATTTCCCTTTTGCAAAAGGAGAGTTATCCCGATTGTTAAGAGATATCGCTATCGCCGCAAAGGTGGTAAATCGTGAAGTTAATAAAGCGGGGTTAGCTGATCTTCTGGGTGCATGCGGGGATATGAATATACAGGGTGAGGTGCAACAGAAACTGGATGTCTATGCTGATGTTCAATTTACTTCCGCACTACAGAGGGGAGGAGAATGCTGTTATTTAGCTTCGGAGGAACATGAATTGGGCATTGACTTGTCGCATGATGTTGTTTCCAAGAATGCAAAGTACATGGTTTGTATTGATCCTCTAGATGGTTCTTCTAATATCGATGTGAATGTTTCAGTAGGAACAATTTTTTCAATATACAGAAGGGCGAACAATGAACCTGTTTCGATGGCTGATGAACTATTGCAACAGGGGCGGAAGCAGGTTGCGGCAGGATATATTATCTATGGTTCGTCGACTATGCTTGTATATACTACCGGAAATGGTGTGAATGGGTTTACTTTAGATCCTTCTATAGGAGAGTTCTGTTTATCTCATCCTAATATGAGAATTCCTGAAAGTGGGCAGATTTATTCTATCAATGAAGGAAATTATATTAAATTTCCACAAGCGGTCAAGAACTATATTAAATATTGCCAAATTGAAGATTCGGCTTCAAAACGTCCTTATACTTCCCGCTACATCGGGTCAATGGTTGCTGATATACATCGTAATTTGATTCGTGGAGGTGTTTTTATTTACCCTGAAACATTATCTTTTCCTACAGGAAAGTTGCGTTTGATGTATGAATGTAACCCTATGGCTTTTATTGTTGAGCAGGCAGGAGGCAAAGCTACTACTGGCAGTGAACGGATTTTGGATATTCAGCCTACTGAATTACATCAGCGTGTTCCTGTAGTTATAGGAAGTAAACTCATGGTTGAACAGGTGGAGTATTTTTATAGTATGGAGCTTGAATCGTCGTTGAATGTATAAAAACTCATGAATGCAGGTTGTTTTAAGCTTTACTTTCCTTAAATTTGATTTTACATTTGAATAGAATTGTATGCGCAAGATTATAAGAGTTATCACGTTATGCTTTGTTTTTTTTACTTTTCAGCAGGTTATTGCACAAACGAAGCCTGTAGTAGAAAAAGATACTTTATCATATCCGTATCATCCTGAAGCTAATGCACAAGAGGATTTAGATAAATTAATAGCTCAGGCTAATAAAGAGGATAAAAATATTATTATTCAAGCGGGAGGTAATTGGTGTATTTGGTGTTTGAGATTTAATGATTATATTCATAAAACTGCTGAGATTAATGATTATCTCCGTCATAACTATCTATACTACCATCTTAATTATTCCAAAGAGAATAAAAATGAGGCCATATTTAAAAAATATGTACCTGATTCATTAAAATTAGGATATCCATTTTTTATTGTCATGAATAGTAAAGGTGAGGTCCTTAAAATTCAGGAAAGTGGTAGTTTAGAATCTGGTAAAGGCTATGACAAAGATAAGGTCATGCAGTTTTTTAAAAGTTGGTCTAAACAATAAATATTTATAACCTTCAAAAAAGGCTTTGGGATATAACTCAAAGCCTTTTTTGTTTACAGAATAAATTCAATTGATCTTAAATATTTGGATTCTTTTATTGCTACTCAGGTTTTGAATTATTTTATATTGACAATTGGTTAGTTTTGTAAACTTATTCTCTTAACATTTTGTTTAAGAGATGACCTTACTCTCAAGGTGGATGTTTTTTAAAGATTGAAATGGAAGAAAAATTAAGAATATTTGATTTAGCTGAACGGCAGTTAGGATTATATCCCGGTCTAGCCATGTTCTCCAGTAAAATAAATGGAGACTGGACTGATCTAAAAACTGATGAGTTTATTAGTCAGGTTAATGCGCTATCAAAAGGATTAATAGAATTGGGGGTCAAGCCTAATGAAAAAGTTGGTTTAATCGCCGAAAGTAGTGTGCAGTGGCATATTGTTGATTTTGCAATTCAACAAATTGGAGCTGTAGTTGTTGCTATTTATCCAAATATTACGGATGCTGATTATCAATATATTTTTAATGATGCCGAGATTCGGGTTGCTATAGTTAGTACAAGGAGTCTTTATCAAAGAATTGTTAATATTAAAAATTCCATCTATACGCTCAAGTATATTTTCTGTATGAGTTCGCATGATGAGGTACGGAATTGGAAAGAGATTGTTCAAATAGGAAGTCATATTGAGGATGGGCATCTTCAAAAACTGAAAAATGCAGTAAAATCTGATGATCTTGCAACTTTGATTTATACTTCAGGAACTACAGGAAAGCCTAAAGGTGTGATGTTGTCACATGATAATATCATAGCAAATGTTCGATCGGCCCGAGAGATTACCCCCTGTAAGGCTTATGATCGCGGACTAACATTTTTACCTCCTTGTCATGCTTATGAAAGGATGGTTATATACACTTATTTTTATATCGGTATAACCGTTTACATTGCAGAGTCTTTTGATAAGATCGGTCAAAATCTAATAGAGGTAAAACCTAACATAATGACTGCTGTTCCTCGGATTTTGGAAAAAGTATATGAAAAGATCATTAAGAAGGGACATGACCTGCATGGTCTTAAACGTAAAATATTTGATTGGGCTGTATCGGTAGGGGAAAATTATGATCCCGATCCTCAAAAAAGAAGTTTTGTATATGATGTTAAATTAAACCTAGCTAGGAAACTGGTATTGAATAAATGGTATGAGGGGCTTGGAGGTTCTTTACAGACAGTTGCTTCTGGCAGTGCTTCTTTGCAAAGTAAGTTGACACGTGTTTTTTTAGCTGCAGGTATTCCTATTTATGAGGGATATGGGATGACTGAAGCATCTCCACTTATATCTGTTAATCATTATTTAAGAGGCACTCGGGTAGGTACTGTTGGACTTGCGGTAAAGGATGTTCAGATAAAATTGGCCAGTGATGGTGAGGTTTTAGTGAAGGGGCCAAATATCATGATGGGATACTATAAAAATTCGGAAGAAACGAGTAAGACGATTATTGATGGGTGGTTGCATACAGGTGATATCGGAGTTTGGGAGGACGGTCTATTTTTAAAAATTATTGATCGAAAAAAAGAATTATTTAAGATCTCAGGAGGCAAATATGTGACTCCTCAGCCTATTGAAAAAAAATTAGTAGAGTCTAAGTTTATTGAACAGGCGATGGTGGTTGGTGATGGGATGAAATTTGCTTCTGCTTTTATAGTTCCTGATTATGGACATTTAATTGACTGGGCCAAATCTGAAAATCCTAATCTTCTAAAATTATCTAAGGCAGATTTTCTGAAGCAAGATCAGGTTATTAAAAAAATAAATCAAGAAGTGCGTATGGCTAACCAACATTTTGGTAATTGGGAGCAGATCAAAAAACCTATAATCATTGCAGATGAATTTACAATTGAAGGGGGAGAACTTACTCCTACATTAAAGCTGAAACGTAAAGTGATTTTGCAGAAGTACAAGACAGAGTACGATCATCTTTATCAAAGTGCCATTGATTGAATTTGATAAAAGTCAAATATAGGAAATGGTGATTACAAAAAATATGTTTTAGCAAAGAGTAGATATTTTTGCGTTACGTTTTTTTGTCCACACGTAATTTCTAAAGCGAATTTGTTTGTTTTTTATTTAACAAGTGCGGTTTTATATTTTGTATTTATTGCCGATATGCTTGATGAATAGGGCTGAAGTCGATATTTGTGAAAATTAAATTCTTAATTATGAACGAAGTAAAAATTTATTGTAAAAAAAGATTAAAAACAGTTTCTAAATACCAATAATTGTTCTACTTTTGTAGCAACAAACACGGTAGATGTAGCTCAGTTGGTTAGAGCATCGGTTTGTGGTACCGAGGGTCGTGGGTTCGAGCCCCATCATTTACCCCAAGCCAGTACATAAGTACTGGCTTTTTTTATTCTCTTTTATTTCGACAGGTTGTTCAAGTAGTATCCTATATTTTTATTAACTTCAAGCATACAACTTATCAATGAAAATGCATCGCTATCTTTTCTTTATCTTTATTTTTAGTCAAACCACCATTTTTGCTCAGCAAAAATTACCGAAAGGTTTTAGTTATGTTAAAGATATCATACCTGGAATAAATGTTGATCTACGTTATTATAGTTCACATAATTTTGTTGGTAAGAAAATCGACGGTTATAAATCGCCTGTCCTTATATGGAGTACTGCAGCGACAAATGCTTTGAAAAAAGTGGAGAAGGAATTAAATGCACAGGGAATGTCATTGAAAGTTTTTGATGCTTATCGCCCACAAAAAGCGGTTCAGCATTTTAAAAGATGGGCTCTACAAATTAATGACACTTTATCAAAAAGAGAATTCTATCCGAATCTAGATAAAAGAAATTTATTTAAATTAGGTTATATCGCAAGTAAATCGGGGCATAGTCGAGGTAGTACGATCGATCTAACGATAGTCACTCTTATTGATCATAAGGAATTGGATATGGGAAGTCCTTTTGATTTTTTTGGACCAATATCCCATTTTGATACTGAGGAAATTAATGCGACGCAGAAAAAGAATAGAATAATGTTGAAAAGCATCATGATGAAACATGGTTTTAAAGGCTATGCTAAAGAATGGTGGCATTTTACTCTAATTCATGAACCTTACCAAAAAACATACTTTGATTTTGATGTTTATTAAGTTGGTGCTGTTTTTTTGAAATTCAAGAAATTGAAAAACTAACTTTGTTATGTTAATTTTTTAGATCTATCAAAGCGGTAAGAAATGCCTTATTCATTCCTGTTATATGGTTTAAGTATATCGATAGACATGCGATAATGAAAAATTAACTATTCGTTTATGGAAAGCATTCTTTAAAAGCATATACATTCTATCTACGCTGGGTTCAACAGTTAAATCTTATTTTCTGGCTTCTTTTTAGTTTTTTATGGTCGCAAGTTTTAGGAAAAGCCTGTGACCAATTTGTGTAATACACCTGTTACTAGATACAATTGTCAGATCTGTTCTGGAAATGCCTTTATTTTAATTTGATAAAGTAATCTACATAACATGAATTTAGGAATTTATTTCGATTCGAGCTCTAAATAAAAATGTTGGAACTTTTATTTCAGATTAAGGATGTCTGAAGGTTCTGCTAGTTCCTTATAATCGTAGATATTTAGTTATTTTTGTTGAACTTGAATTTGATTGCACACATTCATCTTGAGTATCCTTTGTTTTTAATTTAAAGAATATTAAATGAAACCATCTAATTATATATTGATTTTGTTTTTATTGCTCTGCTTTAGTGATAAAAGTTTCGCTCAGATCGCTGTTGATACGATTAGCGCAAGGAAGAGCGAATACATTGTTAAAGCTTCTCGTAATAAGGAAAATCGTAGAGAAAATAGGATGCGACGCAATTTTGTAGATACTGTCGCTAGTTTGCAGTCGAATAGTACTGTTGATAGTCTGCGGGCTGATCTATCAAAGATCAATGTAAAATACATTGCAAATATTCGTGCATACGCATTGGAAAGTGAGGCTATACATAAGCGTGATATACGGACTGAATTTATTGAGAAGGTGAATAATTTTTCTGGAACGCTTCCTCCAGATTCTGTGACTTCATGGACGCATTATGTTCGCACTCAAATCGCTGATTTAAATGCATTTCACAGTAGTTTAGAAAGTTACAACCGTAGTCTTAATTTGACTTTAAGTCAACTAAAAGGGTTTCGATCAAAGTATAGTCAAAGTGAAACTAATGAGCGGTTAAGCACTTATTTGACTACATCAGAACAAGATGTGCAACGTAAAATTGATTCTTTACAAGTGTCTGTAAGTATTACCAATGATAATTTGAAGGCTTATTATGGTTTATCCCATCATGTGAAGGAAACTGTCTCTACGCAAACTAATGCAGGGAAGTCGGATACCTCAGCTGTAAAAAGTTCATTATGGAAAGCTGGAGGTGCCGCAGTTACAAAAGAGAAAATTTTAAATAATTTAAAAGATAATTACAGAAAGAGTAAATCGCTAGATACTTATGTGAATAAGACTGAGTGGACGAGTCGGGTGTTATTGATTATTTTGGTATTTGCTTATCTCTATTGGATTGTTTCGACAGCTTATGTATTAAATAAGCATAACAATAGCCTATCTGCTACGAAATCATCTTTTAATTATTGGGTTCCTGTTGGAAAAGCATTTGTTCTATTTCTGACGTTATTACCTATTGTTTCCATTGTTACTCCAACTTTGGTTATTCAAGGGATGCAATTGCTAATTATGGCCATATTTGGTCTTTTGTTAAGAAAGAAATTTACTGTAAAACATGGTAAAATTGTAGGATTTTTACTTCTTTTTTATATATGCGATGTCTTTGTCAATTCTGTTGTGAGCGAAGACCTTATTATGCGGATTGTTTGTATTTTATTTAATATAGTGGCTTTAGGAATAGGGTTTTATCTAAAAAAGAATATTAACGATCCTACTGCCGCGGGCTATATTCAACTTCCAGTTTTTATCATATTTGCCGTTTTAAATATTGGTGCAATTATTCTGAATATTTTAGGCTATGTTGATCACTCTCGTAGTTTTAGTATTGCTGGTGCGGTTGGTCTTGCACAATCTTTTACCTTGACTTTTTTCACGCAGATGATAAAAGAGGATGTTAGAAATCAGTTTTCAAGAAATCGTGTGAAGAGAGGATTTTGGTTGCGATTTAATGAAGAACGTGCTTTGAAGGCTACAGGGGATGCTTTGAAATTTGTTTGTCTTCTACTAGCCATTATTGTGCTGGCGAATAACCTTCAGTTTGCTGCTTCTTTAGCATCTTCGGTGTCTAAATTTTTGAGCAGTAATCATCAGCTCGGTGGAATTAATTTTAATTTTGGTAATTTATTGTTAGCGGTAATTATATTGGCTGCTGCTAATTGGTTTCAAAAGAATTTGAATTTATTGTTGATCGGTGGTGAAAATGGAACGTTGAGTACTGATTACGATCAGAAAATGACCCTTTTTCCCTTATTTAGGTTGATTATAATTGTTATAGGTTTTTTTATAGCTATTTCTGCTTTAGGTGTTAGTCTTGATAAGTTGACGGTAATCGTTGGAGCCTTAAGTGTTGGTATAGGTTTAGGAATGCAGAATATCATTAATAATTTTGTTTCGGGTATTATTTTAGCTTTTGATAAACCTTTTCGCGTTGGAGATCGCATTGAGTTGGCTGATAAAAAGGGTAGGGTAAAAGAGATTGGTATTCGCGCGAGCATCTTAAATACTGGAGATGGGGCCGAGGTTATTATCCCAAATGGTGATTTATTATCTGGACGTGTGGTCAATTGGACTTTATCTAATGATGATGCAAAAACAAGTTTTGTTATTCAGGTGGATCGTACAGCTGAACTTGATACTTTAAAATCGTGGATTACAGAGGCTGTTGAGCATAGTACTTTTAGTAAACCTGAATTGGGTATTGGCATTAGCGTTCAAGATATAAGTGAAGAAATGATTTACCTTAGTATTAGTTGCTGGATTGATAATTCGGGTAATAGTGGTGGTTTTAAAAATGATGTCTTGATTGAATTGAATAATCGGTTCAAAAAAGAGGAACTGAAGTTTTACAGTATTGCCCCTTCAAATAAATAGTTGAACTTATATAATAATAGCAAAAGGTCAGAATTATAACTTAGTTCTGACCTTTTGTTATTTCATCTAAATGCTAATGCTATATAGCTGTTTCTGATAAGTAGAATTTGATTGAAGGAGTTACAAATTGATATGCACTTTAATTTAAATTGAAGAATAATGTATTTTAATAGATACAATCTTTTATTTTCAAATCTCTTTCCTACATTTACGGACCTATAAATACAGTTTTAAAACAAATTATTATTTAACGTCTAAACAGCTATAAATAAAATAAGAAAACACAAAATTGTAACATAATGTATAAACAACACAGAAAGGTGATGTTTGCTTTGGCATTTCCTTTAATGGTTAGTATTGCTCCTACGCAGGCCAATTTCAAGGGAGAGGCTTTGCAGAAGCAAATTAATCCAACGTTAACTATTGTGAGCGCAAAAAAAATAAATGCGACGACAATAGAGGTTTTATTTACCGATAATCAACGATTAACATTTGATTTTTACGGAGGACATATTTTTCGTTTGTTTCAGGATAATACCGGAGGTATCATTCGTGATCCAGAAGCCAAACCTGCAGCTTCGATATTAGTTTCAAATCCCAGAAAGCCTGTTCATCTTTTAAATCTTAACGATTCAAATAATCAGATAACTATTGCTACAGATGAAATTTCTGTTGTTATTGATAAGTCAACTAATTTATTGACTGTTGTTAATCAAAAAAATAAAGACAAGTCTATTGTTTTTACAAAACCTATTCAATTTGAAAAGGGAAAGGTAACTTTAAGTCTTCAGGAAAAACCGGAGGAGTATTTTTATGGGGGAGGTGTTCAGAATGGTCGTTTTTCTCATAAAGGAAAAGTTATCTCTATTGAAAATCAAAATAGCTGGACCGACGGTGGTGTTGCTTCGCCTACTCCTTATTACTGGTCATCCGGAGGATATGGTTTTATGTGGTATACTTTCAAGCCCGGTAAGTATGATTTTGGTTCAAAAGAAAAAGGACAAGTTCAATTGACACATGACAGCGACTATCTTGATGTCTTCTTCATGGTAAATGATGGCGCTGTTCCTTTGTTGAATGATTTCTATCAATTAACAGGAAATCCTATTTTACTTCCGAAGTTTGGTTTTTATCAAGGTCATCTGAATGCTTACAACCGAGATTTTTGGAAAGAGGATGAAAAGGGCATCTTGTTTGAAGATGGGAAGCGCTATAAGGAAGGTCAAAAAGATAATGGCGGTATAAAGGAGTCTTTAAATGGAGAATTGAATAATTACCAATTCTCGGCGCGTGCTGTTATTGATCGTTATAGGAAGCATGATATGCCTTTTGGCTGGTTGTTGCCTAATGATGGTTATGGAGCGGGTTACGGACAGACAGAAACTTTAGATGGTAATATTGCTAATTTAAAAAGTCTTGGTGATTACGCACGTAAGAATGGGGTTGAAATTGGATTGTGGACACAGTCTGATTTACATCCAAAACCTGAGATCAGTGCATTATTGCAACGTGATATCGTAAAAGAAGTGAGAGATGCTGGAGTTCGTGTTCTGAAAACGGATGTTGCCTGGGTAGGTGCTGGTTATTCTTTTGGATTGAATGGTGTGGCGGATGTTGGTCATATTATTCCTTATTATGGAAATGAAGCTCGACCGTTCACTATTTCATTAGACGGATGGGCAGGTACGCAACGTTATGCCGGCATTTGGTCTGGCGATCAAACTGGTGGTGTCTGGGAATATATCAGATTCCATATTCCGACATATTTAGGTTCAGGTTTATCTGGCCAGCCTAATATTACATCCGATATGGATGGTATTTTTGGAGGTAAAAATAATGCGGTCAATATTCGTGATTTTCAATGGAAAACTTTTACTCCAATGGAGTTGAATATGGACGGGTGGGGTTCGAATGAAAAATATCCACATGCACTGGGTGAGCCTGTTACCTCAATTAATCGTAATTATCTGAAATTAAAATCAGAGCTTATTCCTTATGCTTATAGTATTGCTAAAGAAGCAGTAGATGGTTTACCGATGATCAGAGCACTGTTCTTAGAGTACCCAAATGCTTATACACAAGGAACATCTACACAGTATCAATATTTATACGGTCCTTCCTTTTTAGTAGCTCCTATTTATCAGGCTACGAAATCTGATGATAAAGGTAATGATGTGCGTAATGGCATTTATTTACCAGAGGGTACTTGGGTAGATTATTTTACAGGTGATAAATTTACTGGAAATGTTATTCTCAATAATTTTGATTCGCCGATCTGGAAATTGCCCGTATTTGTAAAAAATGGTTCCATTATTCCCATGGCAAATCCAAACAATAACGTTCATGAAATAAATAAAGGACTTCGTATTTATGAAATCTATCCAGAAGGAAAAACGTCTTTTACGGAGTATGATGATGATGGGGTTTCTGAAGCTTATAAATTAGGTAAAGGATCTTCTACCTTAATTGAATCATCTTTAGACGGAAAAAATCGGTTAGCTGTTACGGTGAATTCTACAATTGGTGATTTTGATGGTTTTGTGAAAAATAAGCAAACAGAATTTAGAATAAACGTTACTTCAAAACCTAAAAAACTGACTGGACTGATTGGAAAACGCAAGGTTAAATTGGTTGAAGTAAATTCTTTAGGAGAATTGGCTAATCAAGAAAATGTTTATTTTTATGATGCTGCGCCTAACATGAATAAGTTTGCAACTAAAGGTAGTGAATTTGAGAAGCAGATTATTACTAAAAATCCTGTTGTACATATTAAATTGGCCTCTACAGATATTACAGCAAGTAATGTAAGCTTACTGTTGGAGGGATTTGAATTTAATCCACAGGATCGTTTCCGCATTTCTTCGGGTGCATTGATTGCGCCTCAAAATGCTATTGTTAGTGAAGATAATAAAGCTGCATATACATTGAAGCCGACATGGAGCAAGGTAGACCATGCTGATTATTATGAGATCGAATTTAAAGATATGCTTTATTCGACGATCAAGGAGAATGAATTGCTCTTTGATGGGTTAAGTCCAGAAACGGCGTATACTTTTAAGTTAAGAGCTGTCAATAAGAGTGGTTTTTCTGATTGGGTTGAAGTTAAGTCCGTGACGAAGTCAAATCCACTGGAGTTTGCTATTCATGATATTAAAGGCGAAACAACAGCTGAGAATCAAGATGGATCAGGAGTTGATAAATTGTTTGACTTTGACGAAGGTAATATGTGGCATACTGCATGGGGTAAAAATGCATTACCATTTGATATGATTTTAGATCTAAAGTCTGTTAATCAATTGGATAAGATTCACTATTTACCTCGTACAGGTCGTGGTAACGGTATTGTGCTGAAAGGTAAAGTTTATTATAGCGCAGATAAAGATAGCTGGACAGAAGCAGGTGCATTTAACTGGGCTAATAATGATGAACTGAAGATCTTCAATTTTGCTAATCAGCCTACAGCTCGTTATGTTAAGTTAGCAATTACTGAAGGAGTCGGCGGATTTGGTTCAGGTCGTGAAATGTATGTTTTTAAAGTTCCTGGTACAGAGAGTTACATTCCTGGTGATATCAACAACGATCGTTTGATAGATCGAAATGATTTGACTTCTTATACAAATTATACTGGTTTGAAAAGGGGTGATGCTGATTTTGAAGGCTATGTTAGTAACGGTGATATTAATAAAAATGATTTAATTGATGCTTATGATATTTCAGTTGTAGCAACTCAATTAGATGGTGGTATCAAAGATCCTAAAGTCGAAAAAGTTGCAGGTGAAATCAGCCTATCGATTCCGAAAGCAAGTTATAAGAAGGATGAGATCATTGAAATTATGGTTAAAGGTAAGGATCTTAAATCTGTTAATGCCATCAGTTTTGGATTACCATATCAGTCGCAAGATTACGAATTTATTTCAGTTCAGGCGTTAGCTGTTAAAGGGATGGATAACCTGACCAATGACCGACTTCATACTAGTGGTGAAAAAGTATTATATCCTACTTTTGTAAATATTGGCGATCAAAAAGCTTTAAATGGAAATGAAGATCTATTTGTTTTGAAACTTAGAGCAAAAAAAGATTTAAAATATACATTGAAAGCTGTTCAAGGGTTTTTAGTTGATAAAAATCTGAATACATTAAGATTTTAAATTCTTTTTATTTTTTATAAAAACGGGCTTAGAGAAATATTTCTAAGCCCGTTTTGTTTTTGATTCTTATCCTAGTATTAGACGGTATTATTAACTTGAAATAATTATCTTTATATAAACAATTATAACCCAATGAGTGAATATTAAGTATTCATATTATGTTTCGTGGTTTTTATTTTTAATTGTATGCCTAGTTTTAGATTTGATGTATGAAAAGATCCATAAAAATTATCAAAAATAGATCTGATATAGGGGCTGGAACAAGAGGTTCCGATTTAGGAATTGATGCTATTGAGGTTGCTGCGATTAATAAGGGAAGCCAATACTTTCATAATTATCCTCATATTGATGTGGAAACTCGCAATGATGCAGTTTACGACCCGTCCTTCCATCCCTATGCTAAAAGAATTAAAGAAGTCTACGAGCAATGCCGTGAGGTTGCACTTGTCGTTGAAAGGACATTAAGAGAAGGTTTCTTTCCTTTAGTTTTTTCAGGGGACCATTCATCTGCTATTGGAACTATTTCTGGAATAAAATCTGTTTACCCCGATCAATCATTAGGGGTAATTTGGATTGATGCTCATGCCGATATCCATTCTCCTTATACCACTCCTTCTGGTAATTTACATGGTATGCCTTTGGCAGCTACATTAGGCGTAGATAATTTATTGTGCACAGTTAATCGGCCTGATGAGGAGACGAAAAAATATTGGCAGAAGTTAAAGGGTATTGGTGGACATTTAGGGAAATTTCAGGCTCAGGATTTGATTTATTTTGGTGTACGTGATACTGAACCTCCTGAGGATATATTAATCAATGATTTAGAAATTAAGAATTATATTGTCGACGAGGTTCGTCAGTTATCTGTAAAGGGCTGTATACGTGAGGTGATGAAGAAACTCGCCGGTTGTGATCTGATTTATGTTTCTTTTGATGTTGATAGCATGGATAGCGAGTTAATTTCTGATGGAACTGGTACGCCTGTACCTAAAGGTTTTTATGCTTCTGAAGTTATAGAATTGCTTGAAGGTATATTAAGCTCTAAGAAGGTTGTTTGCTTTGAGGTGGTAGAAGTAAATCCGTTATTGGATCACCAAGGGAATAAAATGGCTGAAGTGGCTTTTGAAATATTGGAAAAAGTAACTAAATCCATCGAAAGATAATCTATTATTCATGACTTTTAAAATTTGAATGGATTAAAAAGGCGAAGGATTATTTGATAAAAACAATCCTTCGCCTTTTTAATTTTAATATTCTTTAAGTATCTATTGTGATTTTGGATACCTTTTTTTATTTTATCGTCTATTTGTTGGATATTGTGATTGAATCTTGCATCAATGATTCTCGATATAATTTTTTATCATCATTGTCCATATCTGTATCCAGATCATCTTCTTTATATTTCCCTAATTTTATTATTGGGTTTTGTGCACTACCAGTTATTCGCATTGGAACTCCAAAAATACCAAAAGGAGGGAGCCCTAATCGGAATCCAAGATTCATCTTACCATCCAGTGTGACCTGTCCTTCAAAACGAGGTCTGAAAAATCCCATTTTCATTTTAGTACGTGCAATAGTCATTACATTATTGGCTATGGATGTATTGATCTTTACTTTTTTGACCGATCCATCAGCTAGACTTTCTTTTGAAGTTTCTTTTGAAATGTTGTTCAATAGTTTAAACCCCATGAATTGGATCTGTTCAAGGGTCAAGGAACCACTTCCTTTTATTGAAGGCATTATTGGATTCATGTTGTTATCTAGAAGTCCTGATAATTGATACTCAAGCGATACCAGTCCATGGGCATTTTTCGCAGAAGAAACCATTTCTTTAAACATAGGGATTTCATGATAAGCACGCTGGATGTCAAAACTATCAGCTTTTACGAGGTAATCAAATCGAGCTTTATTGCTGTTCAATGCTTTATATTGACCATTCATAGCCACTTTTAATCCTGAAAGTTCAAATCTTGTATTTGAGAATGAAAGGTTTCCATTTTGAATTGATACTTTGCTCGTTAGTTGATTTAATGTAAGCTGATCATATTTCATTTTATTTACGATGCCATTAACTGAGATATCTAGATTTTTTGGTAGTAAAATTACGCCTGAATTAGTACTTGTTGGGCTACTGTTTTCAGTTTCAGCAAAAAATGTAAAATCATTTACATTAATAATGGGGCTGCTTAATTGAAAATTACCTTTTAATGTCTGTGTTGTGTTTGTGAAGTATTGGATAAGATTATCTAAGTATCCTGTAATATTTAATTTGTTATGTCCATATGAAGATGCGACATCGCTAAAAACTAACTTCTCTTTGGCAAAAGTGAAATGTCCTTTTTTAATATTAAAGGGTTTAGGAAATAATTCAGATTGTACTTGTATTTGCCCGATGTCTAATGTTCCATGGTTCTTTAATTTATGGTATTGCCCACTTGTAGCATCGCTTTGTAATCCGGCGAGATCCAGATCGGTTCTAATATAACCATTGACGTTTATCCCCTCTATGGCAAATATTTTATATAGGGGTTCTAAATTAAGCTTCCCTTGAGACTTAATTGCATAGCGGATATTTTTAAAGTTTTGCAAATCTGCTTGCAAAAAGAAAGGTTCGCCAGCTAAATTGAAAGATATCGGTAAAACTTTAACTTTTAAATCTTTTAAAGAACCTTTTTCACTGGATATAAAGGTTTCAATATTTATCTCCTCAATTGGAAGGGGATAATTTAGTGTTTTTAGAAATCCGTTTTTTAAAGTAACTGTTGTATTTGTTTGTGGAAAAGTACCTTTTTTTAGATCCATTTTACCATCAGCTACCATATTGACAAAGATTTTTCCCGATATTTCAAGGCTATCGACTGGATATACTTTTTTAATATCGGCCAATTGAATATCAGCCTGCATATTTGATTTGACATCTAATTTTAGCAAATCGTTGATATGTATAAATCCTTTTATGTAATTGTTCAGTGCTTTAATGTCAATATGATCTAATGCAATTTGAGCATTGGTGATTTTTGCATCATTACATGTTGCTTTTAAATCATACTCAATTTTTTCGATAGCTGCAGGTAAATTTGCGAGTTTGAAATACCCTTTGCGTAACGTATTGTGAATATCAAAATT
Organism: Sphingobacterium sp. MYb388; assembly: GCF_037479535.1. NCBI lineage: Bacteria > Pseudomonadati > Bacteroidota > Sphingobacteriia > Sphingobacteriales > Sphingobacteriaceae > Sphingobacterium > Sphingobacterium sp. MYb388. The sequence goes on from NZ_JBBGYV010000001.1 coordinate 84,633, forward strand.
AGGTATAGATGCAATGGTAGTATCTATTTTATTTCTTAATCCTGAGGTTTTAATAGCCGTTGCGTAGGTTCCATTAATAAAACCAGCTAACATCCAATTTCCTCTAAAGCTTAAGGTGGGCAAAGCTAGTGCATTACTGACAGCACTTAAGTCTAGATTACTTTTAAATTCAGTATTTACATATAAAGGATTTAGTCCTTTAACTATTCCTTTGCTGTTGAAATATCCGGAAGCAACCTTAAATTCAAATTGTTTTAATTCAATTAAAAGAGAATCTGGGTTTAATTGAGGAAGGTTAATCTTAAGTTTTGTCTGTAGATCTTCTATTGGGATTTTAGCCGTCTTATTGGAAAAGTATCCATCTGTAATATTTAAACCCACGGTAAGATCTGGCATTTTATGTTCTTCTACAATGTATTCCCCTACGAGATCTATGAATAGTTCTGAGTTACCTTTTATTTTTGTTTCGGCCAACCATTTCGAGTAGGAGGTCGGAACTAAAGATAGTAATTCAGATAAAGTGCTTTTACTGGATTTTAATTTAAAATCCAGATGATAGCCATTTGTTAAGAAACCAAATTCACCTTTAAATTTAACAGGAAGTTTATTGATCCGAATGTCATTCCTTTCAAATATAAAAGCCAATGTATTGGTGTTTACTTTAGTCATGAGACTGGCATGTATCATTTTATCATCTACATATTTTTCTCCGTCGAAAGTTAGGCTTAATGATTGTATGTCGGCTTTGCTATCTAAATCAAAAAGTGAAGACATGAGATCACCATGACCTTCATAATCCATTTTTTTAGCTTCTAGGATGATTGGAACTGATAAATCCTCGTAATACACATCTACTTTTTGAAGTAAAATGCTTTTAAAGGCTAAGTCAATTGCGGTACTTGTTTCATCAGTATTTGTTATTTTATCATTCTTTTTTTTAACGATATTATAATTAGACTCACCATCTTTATTTACTTTAACATGGATTTTGCCATGATCGATATAGAATTGTTCAACGACAATTTTTGACTTTAAAAGGCTTAGAATATCGACTCCAAGACTTACCTGTTTTGCTTTTAATAGCTCAACATCTTTAAAGGGAGCAGATCCTTTTAGGGAAAGGTCATGAAGGGAAGCTGTTAATGCAGGGAAGTGGTCGAAGAAATATAAATGAATTTTACTGTAATTTAACTCGCCATCAATCTGATCATTAATAACCTCTTTAATTTTTGTATTTACTTGTTCCTGAAATAATAAAGGAATAGTAAAAATGAGTGCAATAAATAAAATACAAGCTGTAAAGATTATTTTACCAGTGAGTAAAAAGTAGGGTAGATATTTTTTTAACACAAATTCTTTTTTTGAATTTGCAAAGAACGTATAAATCTTTGTAAAACAATATTGAAAAATTACAATTTTCAATATTCCTATACAAAGTGATGGTAAAGAAATTCGGAGCCTTTATAAACTTGATCTTATGAAACGGATAGCAAATAGGGGGAAGATATTTTTATAAAATATACTAAAGGGATTAATAAATAAGTTATTAATCCCTTTAGTATACGTTTAATGAGCGTTGATGTCCACTTCAAATATCCCAAAGATATTGTTGTCCGGATCAGTAAAATATTCTTGATAACATTTTCCTATTACTGCAAACTTAGGTAAGGCAATCTTTCCGCCATTATGTAAAATGTTTGCTGATGTCTGATCAAAATCGTCAACTTCCATTGAACATGTAAATGCATTAGTACCACAATTTGACGGAGGAACTTCTGCTGGACGTTTTAATAATCCACCCATTATACCTGCTGTTTCTATTCGATAGTATTCAATTGGAAGGTTTTCTTCTTTAATAAATGTCCAACCAAAAAGTTGTTGATAGAATGAAGCAAGGTTTTTAGGATCAGTTGCTTGAATCTCAAAGTATACAACTGCATTTTTCATTATTGCATTTTTTTATTCCCTTCAAAATGAATCATCCACGAAATACCATATTTATCTTGGAATGATGAATATAGCTCAGCCCAGAATTGTTCTCCTAATGGCATTTCGATATTTTGTGCTTCTGCAGTGAGTTTTGCATATAAGTCTTTTGCTTCATCAGCTGTTTTTGTATCCAACATTAAATAAGCATTTGTTCCAGAAGTTGCTTTATGTCCGAAACCTTCGATACAATCGGATCCCATTAGCATGACAGAATCATTGATTTTAATTGCTGTATGCATTATTTTATCTCCTGCATCAGCAGGTAGTGGATAATTTGGATCGGCTGGCATATCCTTGAAGCGGTATATACCTAGTGATTCTGTATTAAAAACAGATTGGTAAAATTTGAAAGCTTCTTCGCAATTACCGTTAAAGTTTAAGTAAGCATGTAAAATAGCCATAATTTTCTTTTTTATATTTAAGTTATATCAAAGTTAGTTGTTGATTTGACAACTGTATGTCAGTAAATAAATTGGTAAAAAATATTTTTATTATTTAAGTTTTGTTTCTATTCATAAACCAGAATATAAAAGAACTGTTTTAAAGTCTTGACGATCTGTTGCTTTATTTATCTTACTCAAAAGTAAAGTAAACCCTAATCAATCGACTTCGCATAGGACAAGTAATTTTACTGCTCGGATAAATTATATTTCTTTTCGGATTCGACTTAACGATGTGTCTGTTATGCCTAGGTATGAAGCTATATATTTTAAAGCTGCTTGCTTAATTATTTGGGGTTTGGTACTGATTAAATTATGATAGCGTTCGGTAGCAGAAAGTGAAACCATATCTATAAAACGTTTTTTGTTAATGTGTAAAGCATAGGTCATCCATGATCGTCCCCATTCATTAAAAGCTGGAATGGTATGATACAAAGATTGAAAGGTATTAAAATCAATTTTCCAAACGCTACAGTCAGTTAAACATTGAAGATTTTCGGGAGAAGGAAATTGAAGAAAAAGTGAAGTGACTTCGATAACTACATCATGATCACCAAAGAAATCAGTTGTAATTTCATTTCCATTATAATCATGAATAAATGACCTTATGAGGCCACTTTCCAAAATATAGTATTCATGTGCCTTTTCGTCTTTGCGGAGTAAAAAATCATTTTTAGAAAAATGAAGAAGCTCATGTCCGGTCATTATTTTATTTAGGTCACTTTGTTTAATTGCTAGATTTTCATAATGATGAAGTAAAGCTTTCATAATGGGTGATTTATATTTTTTTTCTAGTATGAATTTATGCAAAAAATGCCAAATCTGGTTAGAAAATGAAACAAGTATATTTAGTAATGCATGTTTTATTGTTGATTATTAGAGGGTTCTTTATTTTTTATTTGGTACTGATTGAGTCATTTTAATGTATAAATGGTAAAGAACTTAGTTGTTTAATGTTAAATTTTTAATAAAATTTAAAAAACATTATGAATTTAATTATTTATTGCTTTAATTTGTGTCAATAATTCAATCAAAAGAAAGAAACAATAAAAAAACAATAATATGTGTGGTATCATCGGAGCATTTGATTTAAAGGAATCTGTCACATTAATCAGACCTCAAGTTTTAGAAATGTCTAAGCGTATACGTCATCGTGGACCAGATTGGTCAGGTATTTATAGTTCAGATCTGGCTATACTTGCGCATGAGCGACTAGCTATTGTAGATCCAAAATCGGGTAGTCAACCTTTATATAGTCCAGACGGGCAAGTTGTCTTAGCTGTTAATGGCGAAATTTACAATCATCAGGAATTGCGCGATAGTCTGCCAAATTATGATTTTGCTACACAATCTGACTCTGAGGTTGTACTCGCTTTATATTTAGAGAAAGGACCTCAATTTATAGAAGATTTAAACGGAATTTTTGGTTTTGCTCTTTATGACGCTCGCAATGATTCATTTTTTGTCGCTCGTGACCATATGGGTATTATACCTTTATACTATGGTATGGATGATAAGGGACAATTTTTTGTTGCTTCGGAATTGAAGTCCTTAGAAGGATTTTGCACTACTATGGATCAATTTCCTCCGGGACATTATATTTATAGCATTGAAAGTAAAGAGCCTAAGCGTTGGTATTCAAGACAATGGGAATCATATGACGCAGTTAAGGATGCTGAAACAGATATAGCTAAATTGCGTGAAGCTTTAGAAGCTGCTGTTCACCGTCAATTGATGTCTGATGTCCCTTATGGTGTCTTATTATCCGGAGGTCTAGATTCATCAGTAATTGCTGCTGTAACAAAAAAATTTGCTTCCAAACGTATAGAATCTGGTGATGAAGAAGAGGCGTGGTATCCACAATTGCATTCTTTTGCTGTTGGATTAAAAGGTGCTCCAGATTTAATTGCTGCACAAAAAGCTGCAGACCATATTGGCACTATCCATCACGAGATTAACTTTACTATTCAGGAAGGGCTCGATGCTATCCGCGATGTTATTTACCATTTAGAAACTTATGATGTTACTACGATAAGAGCTTCTACACCGATGTATTTATTATCACGTGTGATCAAATCTATGGGGATAAAAATGGTTCTTTCAGGAGAAGGTTCTGATGAGTTATTTGGAGGATATTTGTACTTTCATAAAGCACCGAATGCTAAAGAATTTCACGAAGAGACAGTTCGTAAATTGAAGAAATTGTATTTATATGACTGTTTGCGTGCTAATAAATCTTTAGCGGCATGGGGTGTGGAGGGACGTGTTCCATTTTTAGATAAGGAATTCATGGATGTTGCCATGACGATCAACCCAAAGGATAAAATGATTAAGGATGGTAAAATGGAAAAGTGGGTGTTACGTAAAGCATTTGAAGATTATTTACCAGAAAGTATTGCCTGGAGACAAAAAGAGCAATTTTCTGATGGTGTAGGTTATAGTTGGATCGATACTTTAAAAGAACAGGCTGAAAGTAAAGTAAGTGATGCCGTATTTGCAGGTGCGGCGGAAAGATTTCCTATCAATCCTCCTAAAAATAAGGAAGAGTTTTTATACCGTACGATCTTTGAATCACATTTCCCTTCAGATGCGGCTGCTAAAACAGTGCCCTCTGTTAAGTCTGTTGCTTGCAGTACTCCTGAAGCTTTATTATGGGATGCGTCATTTCAAAACTTAAATGATCCTTCGGGCAGAGCTGTTGCTGCGGTTCATAATGATAGTTATGTTAAAAAAGAGGTATTGGCTGATTAAGATCTAAATTACATCGATAAAATGGAAAGGCCTCATCTTTTAGTAGATGAGGCCTTTTTTATGTGACTTTAATGTGTGTAGCTTTAATTTTTTGACCGAAAAATATTTCTGCTTTTGATTCAAAATCAAGTGGATCATCGGTTGTATAAAATTGCATGCTTCCATTTTTAGAACTTTTGTATTCAATATCATGGTGCAGGTCCAAATATTTTTCTAAGCTTTTAGCGACGAGTGGTCCCTGTGAAATGATATTGATATGGCTGGGTACAAATTGCTTAATTACGGGTAGTAATAAGGGATAATGTGTACAGGCCAATATGATGGTATCAATATCAGGCGATTGTTTTAAAAGTTTTTCAATATCTTTTTCAACGAAATATTTTGCTCCTTCTGTATTGATTTCATTATTTTCAACTAAAGGTACCCAAAAAGGACAATCGTGTTGAAATACTTTTATTTCGGGATAAAATTTGTTGATTTCAATTTTGTAGGATTCCGATTTCACTGTCCCTGTTGTTGCTAGTATGCCCACCTGATTTGTTTTTGTGAATTCTTTTACAATTTCAGTTGTTGGACGAATGACACCCAGTACTTTTTTTCCAGGAGGAAGGTCATTTTGTTGGATTGAACGTAATGCTTTGGCAGAGGCTGTGTTACAAGCTAGAATAACAAGATTACATCCTAAATCAAATAACTTAAATACACATTGTTTTGTAAATTCATAGACGGTTTCGAATGAACGGGTTCCATAAGGAATGCGAGCATTATCGCCTAGGTAGATGTAATCGTATTGAGGCAATTGTTTTTTGATCTCTTTAAATACGGATAAACCACCATATCCAGAATCAAATATCCCTATTGGACCAATTTGTTTTTTTTCTTGCTCCATAAAAAAGTGCTATAAGTATTACCTTATAGCACTTTTATTACTATAGGGTAAACTATATTTGTTTAAGCAAAGATGGTTTTTCTTTATAAATTTTCCATATTAATTCTCCAAATAAAGTATTTTGCCATGCAAACCATTTTCTGGTAAAGTTTTTTGGATCGTCTTTATGAAAGGATTCGTGCATAAAACCTGTATCTCCATGTGTAGCAATCAACATTTTAACACATTCGATTACCTCTTTATCATTATTTGATGTAAAGGCACGCATCATGATAGACATTGGCCAAATGAAATCGCGACCAATATGTGGTCCACCGATACCTTCTCCAGCAGTACCTTTAAAGAAAAACGGATTGTTTTCTGATAGGATATATTGACGTGTACGTTGATATACGGGGTCTTCTACTTTTACTGCATCCAAATATGGTAATGAAAGTAAACTTGGAACGTTTGCATCATCCATCATTAAGAATGAGCCGAAGCCATCAACTTCAAAAGCATATACTTTTCCAAATTGTGGGTGATCTATTATTCCATGTTTTTGAACAGCTGCTTCCACTTCATTGGCTAGTGCTTCCATTTTAGTGGCTAAAGTATTGTTATTTTTGACTTTTCTTAAGATTTCTGCAGATTGTCTAAGGCTGACTACTGCAAAAAGATTAGAAGGAATCAAGAAAGAAAAAACAGTTGAATCATCTGAAGGTCTAAAGCTGGAGCAAATCAAACCAACAGGTTTAACGGGATATCCATAACCATCAACCTGCAGGGTGTCTGATCCTCTTGGCGTGGTACGCATAAATTTATATGGACCTAGATTTTCTTTACGTTGTTGCTCAATAAATGTCTGATAGATTTTTTCCTGTGCAGCTTCCCATTCTTCATTAAAAGGGCCTGCATCATTTGTTTCTTTCCAGTAGTGATAGGCGAGTCTGATGGGGTAACATAGCGAATCGATTTCCCATTTACGTTCGTGAATCCCTGGTTTCATGTCTGTATGGTCACTGAACCATTCACCTTTTTTTGTAGGATCATTGTAGAATGCATTAGCATAAGGATCTATGTTGATGCATTTACTCTGTTTATGTATTAATCCAGAAATCAGATTTTTCAAACTTTTATCATCTTTCATAAATGCGAGGTATGGCCATACCTGAGCGCTACTATCTCTTAACCACATCGCATCAATATCACCCGTAATTACATAGGTATAATTGCGATTATTTTCAACATATGGGAATACTGTTGTGTCTAAGGTATTTGGAAGACAGTTGCCAAATAACCAAGCCAATTCTTTATTACTTGTTGCTTTACCAAATGTTACAATTGCATTTTCAATAGCTTTACTTGAAAATAGACGTTTATCTGCAGGAATACGCACTGTTGGGAATGAAGTCTGATTCGAAGCAAAAGATACTTTGCTTGCAAATAATCCAGCACCCAATACGGCTGAATTTTGAATGAATGTTCTGCGTTTCATTGTTAAATTTCAAAAAGGTTATTTATTATCATACTGGTTTTCTCTGTATTGCAAGGTAATAAAAAATCGTTAAAATGGAAAGCAAATACGTTTTAGCATGTTTTTTTTGTAAATAGTAATCTTTATAAGTTTAAAAAAGCGTTATTTTGTTTTTTAGGAATAGATTTTGCTGTCCTATTTTACTGTATAAAAAAATCTCATGAAAGAAAAAGTGTCATTAAAATTTTTAGCATTTGCTGGAGTGCTTGCACTTGGTATGCTAAATCAGAACGAATTAAGCGCACAAATTAAAAATCAACCCTATTCCTATCAACTTTCTCAAAAAATGAACGATGTACTGTATTCGCCACATACGCGTTTACATACATCATCTAAACCATTTCTATTTACCGATGAATTATTGGCGAAGTTTGATTCTATAAAAACGAATCAGCCGGTAGCTTCGGATAATTGGTTTATGCGTAAGATATTTAATGAACATCTTATTGAGGTAGAGAAAGATGATTATACTTTTTATGCTGATTTATTGCCCGATATGATAATTGGGAAGGATATGATGGGAGATAAACGCCGTACTTGGATGAACTCTAGAGGTTTTCAAGCGGGAGTCACAGTGGGAGATAAATTTACATTTTACACCAGTGCAACGGAAAATCAGGCCGTTTTTCCAGAATATTTGTCGGATTATATCGATGATAGAAAAGTTATACCAGGAGAGGGGAATACAAAACATCAGTCTAATAATAAGAAAGACTGGATGAATGCAACTGCTAGTTTAACTTATGATTTTAGTAAGCATTTTCAGGCTACTGTAGCTTATGATAAGAATTTTATCGGTGATGGATACCGTTCGCTTTTATTGTCGGATTTTTCTTCTAATTATACACATTTAAAATTTACAGGTACGATTGGTAATGTTCAGTATACTTCAGTCTGGGCGTATATGAATGATCCAACCAATAAACGTTCTAATGCCTTAGGTGAGACTGAGCGATATGGTGACGGTAAGAAGTGGGGTGTTTTTCAGTATGTGGATTACAATGCTACGAATAGATTTTCGATTGGATTTTTCCAGGCCATCACCTGGGCAAATCGTGATGCCGCAGGTACTCGAGGTTTTGACTTTACTTATATTAACCCTGTGATGTTTTTACGTCCGGTCGAATCTAATAATTCAACATCTCCGGATAAGATGTTTTTAGGTTTGAATACAAAGTATAAAGTTCTTAAGAACATAACAGCTTATGGCCAGTTCCTATTAGGTGAATTTACGGCAAAGGAGTTTTTTGCGGGTAAAGGTTATGTGCATAATAAATGGGGAGCTCAGTTTGGTGTACGGGGATATGACATATTTGATGTAAAAAACTTAAACTTTTTAGTTGAATACAACACAGCCAGACCTTATACCTATGCCCACTTTGATTCTGGTTCAAACTACAGTAATAATGCTGAGCCATTGGCGCATCCTTTGGGAGCTAATTTTAGAGAGGTTGTTGGTATTGCTAACTATGCATGGAAAAGATTTGATTTTTCTGCGCAGCTGAATTATAATGAAAAGGGGTTAGATCTTGAGGATGGTTCAAATATGGGAGGTGATATTTTTCAGTCTTACCGTACTTTTGCTAACATGTATGGTAATCATATTGGGCAAGGGATAAAAAGTCAAGTCGTTTATGCAGATGCTAAAGCTGCTTATGTTCTGAATCCTAAGTATAATCTTAGATTCGAATTAGGTTATTCGCAACGTTATCAAAAGATACAATATGAGACCCCGCTAACGCATAAATCGGGTGTATTTAGTATTGGTCTTCGTTCAAGTTTTAGATCATTATATAGTGATTTTTAGTCTGTAAATTGTTTAAAAGAAACCGAGCTTGGTTGCTCAAGAAGCTATTTATTTTAATGAAAAACATATTAATTCTCAATGGACCTAATCTTAATTTATTAGGAGTCAGAGAAAAATCAATTTATGGAGCACAAGATTTTGATAGTTATTTTTCAACTTTAAAAAATAACTATGAATCTGTTGAGTTGAGTTATTTTCAAAGTAATACTGAAGGATTTATTATAGATAAATTGCATGAGGTAGGTTTTGAATACGACGGTATTGTACTCAATGCAGGGGCTTATACGCATACTTCTGTTGCAATTGCTGATGCTATTGCGGCTATTAATACTCCGGTTGTAGAGGTCCATATTTCAAATGTTCATACACGGGAGGAATTTAGGCATCATTCGTATTTGTCAAAGAATTGTGTAGGAGTCATTTGTGGCTTTGGTTTAGATAGCTATCGATTAGGAGTTGAAGCACTTCTTGCCCGCTAGTATTGATATTATATAATAAAAAATCCCCTTGAGCGATCAAGGGGATTTTTTATTGTTTTTAATTATTCAAATCATTTATTTCTTTAAATGCAGGTCAAAGTATCTGGCAATTTTTTCATACATATGAATGCGATCTTTCCCAGAAACATTATGTTCATGAGTAGGGTATAGGAAATAATCAACCTGTTTTCCTGCTTTGATACATGCTTCTACAAACTCCATACTGTGCTGTTGTACCACTACAGGGTCTTGAGCTCCGTGAATGATTAATAAGTCGCCCTTCAGCTGATCTGCTTTATCGATTAGTGTAGTCAATTTATAGCCTTCTGGATTTTCTTGAGGCATATCCATATAACGTTCTCCGTACATGACTTCATAGTATTTCCAATCCATTACTGGACCACCTGCTACTGCTGCTTTAAAGATGTCGTTATGGTGTATCATAAATGATGTTGTCATAAATCCACCGAAACTCCAGCCGAATATACCCATCTTGTTTTGATCAACAAACGATTTGGATTTCAAAAACTCGATACCTTTCATTTGATCAGCCATCTCTGCTTGTCCTAATTGACGGTGTGTTGCTGTTGCAAATGCTCTTCCACGAGCGTCTGTTCCTCTATTGTCCATTGTGAATACAATGTAACCTTGTTGCGCCATGTACATATCAAAATAACCCGCACCGCCTAACCATTTATTGGTTACTAATTGTGAATGAGATCCTCCATAAAGGTAATACATCACGGGATATTTTTTATTTGTGTCAAAATCACTTGGATAAATGATACGGCCAGTTAAAGGTGTTGCTCCATCTGCAGATGTCAACGTGATAAATTCTATTTTAGGAGGATTGATCTTTCCTAAAAACGGATTTGTTGATTCCACTATCTTTTCTGTTTTACCGGATTTTGTAGCTTTTATCTGAACAATATTTGGAGTTGTCAGATTACTGAATTGGTCTAAAATATAAGAGCCATCACTGTTTAATTTGGCATTGTGTGTTCCTGTACCCTGTGTTAATTGTATTGTTTTACCGGTTTTAAGGTCTACTGAAAATAGCTGACGATCTAAGCCATCATTAGTGACACCTGTATAATAAATTAAATCTCCTTTTGGCGAAAAGTCGCCTAGCTGCTGTACAATAAGATTTTGATGTCCTAATTTTTTGATCAATTTACCATCAGTATTATACAGGTAAAGTTGATTGAAACCTTCTCTGTCTGATTGATATAGAAATTGTTTTGGGTTATTTGGTAAAAACAATAAATCATTTTGAGGTTCTACCCATGTCGAAGCTGTTTCTTCAAATAATGTTTTGATTAGACGACCATCTTGTGCATTATATTGGTTAAGTTTTAGATGATTTTGTTCACGATTTAATACCCCAACATAAACTGATTGTCCAGAAGGATCCCATGTTACCGCTGTTAAAAACTGTTCTTTTGGTTCTCCCGTCGCAAGGGTAATTTTTTGTTTTGTTTTCGTATCATAAATGACCAAGGTAACTTCTTCACTTTTCATACCCGCCATCGGGTAGCGAATATCTTTGACTGAAGCTACACGCGTGTCCCATTGGATAAGCGGGTACTTAGTAACCATCGTCTCGTCTTTGCGGTAGTACAATAATTTGTCATTTTGCGGGTTCCACCACATACCTTTTTTGATACCAAATTCTTGTCTATGCGTATAGTCACTTCCACTAAGAATACCGTCTACTGTATCTGCAGTAACAACAGTTAATTGCCCAGTATTGTCTTTAATTTGTATATTATTACCAATTAAAAAAGCTACTTTACTGTAATCTGTTGTATATTCTTGATTTGTTGCCTCCAACTTTGTTTCCAACAGATGAACTATTTCTTTATTCTTTACGTTAACAGCGATATGATAATGAGCTTGTTTCGTATAGAGTATAAAGCTGATCGTATTTGCATCCTCCCATTTATAATCACTAGGAAAGATCTGCAAATTAATCTGCTCATTCGGAATTCTTGTTTTTAAAGCATTTTGTAAGTCATTTTTGCTCAGTATTATTTCCTCAGACCCTGTGTTCGTAGCACTTTTCTGAACTAAATTTTGATATCCCTTATCCAAATAACTAATGTTATTGCTGTTGGGTATCCAATTGCTGCTAATAAGGGCAGTCGGGGCATATGTACGAGGTCCAAAGACTGTTTCTTCTATATTCAAGTTGCGCTGACCATAAGCCATTGAACTTGCTAATAACAAAAGTAGCGTGAGTTTTTTCATGCATTTAAAGATTTTTAGTGCCTAAAATTATTGTTTTCTTTTGACTATTTCTCATTTGTGTTACTAAAGAAGGTCTTTTTTTTAAAATAAAATATTGATTTTTGATGTAAAACAATATTTTATGAATGTTTTATGGTTATATGTGAACTTTATAGGAGATGAAAATTTCTTTTTGTAGTATTTAATTTGGTACTTTTGCAAAAGTTAAATGATTAGCATATGCATAGTCTTTTATCGATATATTTCCACATTAATAATATAACCTACATTGCGTGATCATTTAGAAATAGTATGGCAAAAGGCACGGTTCTTTATCAATAGTCAACCGTTTCATGAAGGATTAAAAATTACGGTGGCAGTGCTAATTCCGGTTGTAATATTTGCTTGTTTCGGCCATTTGCACAATGGTGTAACCTTAGGAATAGGTAGCATTATTGCAAGTACTCCAGATCTGGTTGGTCCTTACCGGGAACGCCGTCAGTCCTTGTTTATCAATGTTGCTGTTATTTTCGCAATGAGTATGCTTACGCGTATACTTCCTTTTTCAGATGTGTTCCTTGGTTTGTTTATTGCTTTTTTCTCTTTTGCAGCTTGCATGCTCAGTGTTTTTGGTATCAGAGCTATGGGAATCGGAGCTTCTTGTTTATTGGCTCTATTTTTTAGTTTGACATTGACACATGAAAGCAGTCATCCTATAACAGAGGCTTTATTGATGACTGGAGGTGCAGTCTGGTATATGATTTTTGTGTTAGCAGTACGCTACATGAGACCTTATCGGGTCAGTCAACAGGTTCTGGCGGAGTGTGCCTATAAGATCGGTACTTTATTGCGTATCAAAGCTTGCTTCTTTGATGTTCATACTGCGATTGCAAAGACTCATAAACGTGTTATTCAGATCAATGTAATATTGAATCAACGACAGGAAAATGTACGTGAAGTTTTATTTTCTGCGGCTACTGAGAAGCAATTTGCAAGTTACCAATATAAACAGCTTACTTTTATTTTCGCGACCTTGATGGAACTGTTTGAAAGAATAAATGCTTCTCATCATGATTATTATCAGATTCGTGAAAAATATGGACATACAAAGGTTTATCAGGTCATACCTGAATTGTTAATTAGCTGTGCTCAAGAATTGGAGCGACTGACGACTCCAATCAGTTTATTGAAGCCACCGAAGAAAGCTATTCAATTTACAGGACAGTGGGATAAAGCCTATGCTGAGGTTATCGCTTTAGAGAGCCAAGAGCAAGGAACGACAATCGTATTGAAGAAAATCCTTGTTAATATCCGTTATGTCATGCAGAAAATAAGAGAGGTTCATCGTATTTTATCTAAATCTGAGGAAGTTCATGATCACTCTGAGTTACTTGCACACAAAGAACGTTTCTTTAAACAAAGAACCTTTTCGTGGCCAGCATTACAGGCACATTTAAATTTAAAGTCACCAATTTTTAGACACTCACTTCGTGTCGCTATTGTTATGTTGGTTGCTTTTGTTATTACTAAAACACTTCCTGTTTTTTTTCCAGAATACATTGCTTTGACAAAACATAGTTTTTGGATTTACATTACCATAATTGTTATTCTGCGTCCTGGTTTCAGTTTAAGCAAACAACGAAGTATTGATCGATTGAAAGGATCATTTCTGGGGGGCATGTTGGGATTATCAAGTATTTTCTTGATCACAAATATTTATGTACTCCTAGGTCTCATGTTAGTTTATATGCTATTGACTTTTACTTTTTTAAGAAGTAAATATGTTTATGGTTCGTTTTTTCTAACTGCCTTTTTTCTAATTGCTTATTATTTCTTTACAGGAGTAGATGATTTTGGCGTTCTTTTATTGAAGGAACGTCTATTGGATACTGTAATTGGCTGTGTGCTTTCATTTTTATCTTTTCATTTCATATTTCCTACTTGGGAAAGTGATTCAGTAAAGACGTATTTGAAAAATGTGATACAGGCGAATGTACATTTCTTATCTGTTAGTTTTCGTAAGTTATCGGGTGATAAAGTCGATATTGCGGATTATAAATTGGCTAGGAAAGAAATTTATCTCAGTTTAGCGGAATTGAATGCACTAAATGAACGTATATTGAATGAACCTATATTTCAACGCCCGTTCACAAAGGAATTAAATGACTTTTCTATTTTTACGCATCAATTGATTTCCTATGCTATGGCCTTTACAAATATGCTGGACCATAGTTCCGGTTTAGCCTTTCATGAGGAGCATGAACGGCTGATGAACAAGATTCTTTCGAAATTAAAAAAGACCTATACTTTGTTTGCCACTGATTCATTAGAAATTCTTGCCTTGAAAACAGCTGTTTCAAAAGCGCATATTAGTGATCAGAGTGACGAGCTATTAATTAGAGAGCAATTAGAATTAATGGATGGTCTTGTGGATAAATTGTATCATAATTCTTTAGATATTTTCTTACTGGCTAAGCGGTCGCTATAGGTAATTTCAGAAAAATAAAAAAGGTAGCTTTTGATTTAAGCTACCTTTTTTTATATGTATTTTATGCCAGCGGGTTTACTTGATCTGCAACTGGAAACTCTTGCCCAGTATTTCCGATTAGTTTGTTGAGTTCAAATCGGGCATTATCTGTCATATCTTCACCTCCAGCCAATTTAGCTTTGTCTAATAAGTCTAAGGCAAGTTTCTCTTCCTCACGTTGTTCATTAACAAGCCATTGAAGGAAATTCCATGTTGCCCAATCACCTTCTTGCATACTTAAATTTACTATTTTATAGATAGATTCTGTATTTTCTATTTCTTGTTGCAGTACCATTTCAAAGCATTCTAAAATGTTTTTAGGTTCTGGTTCTGGTTTCTTTATTGCATCAATTTTTACAGATCCACCTCTTTCTTGAATATATTCTATTATTTTGGCCATATGTACGCGCTCTTCTTGGGAATGCTTCATAAGAAACGAATTGACACCATCTAACATATTCTGATCAGCCCAACAAGCTAACATTAAATATACTTGAGCAGAATATGCTTCTAATGTAATTTGATCATTCAAAGCTTTACTAAGAGTCTGTGATAATCTATTGGTTGTTATTGCCATTTTTTTGAGATTTATGCACCACGAATTCGTATAGGTTTATTCGGGTGTCTGTTAAAAAATTGTATACCTGTGTCACATATGTTAATGTGTACTTTATTAGAATCAACAGCCAGGAGACGAAAATGTTTGCAGATATTCTTTTTAGGGATGAGTAAAATGAGCCAATTCTTTTTATTATAAATAGTTGAAAATGGATTATTCGGTGATTTTTGTGATGTTGTTTCTATTGATCACCTTGTTTATCTTCAGATTAGAACTGTGTGTATATATTATATCTTAGTTGTCTATATTATATCTTATCATCTTGATCTTTATGTCTATAACAAAGCAAAATTTTGCTTGTCATATCGATAATAATTTAATTTTTATATCTTTAACATAAGATTATTAACCAATGAAATTTAATTCATATTTATTTTTTTTATTCTTTATAGCGGTTTTGTTTAATAGCCATGTTCTGGCTAATAACAAACTTAATAAAGCTCCTGTTCCAACTTGGGTTAGAGCGAATAAACTTTCACCTTCAAAAATTGATATTAAAGATATAGGACAAGGGTATTATTATGATTTGATTGAATATCAGGTTAATATAGGGGAGCAAATTAAGTTTTTTAGAGATGTTAAAGTTTTATTTGATAGTAACGGTACTGAAAATGCAGGTCAAATTTCAATAAACTTTGATCCAAAGTATCAGCAGGTTACTCTTCATGAATTGAAAGTAATTAGGGATGGGAAAACTATTGATAAGCTTGATGTCGGTAAATTTACCTTAGTTGCTACTGAGACCGATTTATCTCGATTTATCTATAATGGAACTTATTCTGCTTATTATATATTGGATGATTTAAGAAAAGACGATAAGATCATTGTTTCATATAGTTTGAAGGGATTTAATCCTGTTTTTGAAAATAAGTTTTTTGACAAATATTATCTGCAATCTTATGAACCTATCGGTTTGGCAGTAGTTAATTATATTGTTCCGAAAAATAGGAAGTTAAATTTTAAATCGCATAACAATGCTAGTAAACCGCTTATAGAAGAAGGTAGTAATCACGTTTCTTATAGCTGGGAAGAGCAGTCGTTTCCTGCCGTTGAATTTGATGAATATGCGCCTGCATGGTATACAAATCTACAATGGATAGAGTGTACAGAATTTAATTCTTGGTCAGAAGTAGGGGGCTGGATGGCGCGGACTAATCCAACTGTAGATTTTAAAGACGGTTCTCCGCTAGCACTTCTGGTTGATAGATATTGGGCTGATTCTCAGGGGGATTCGATGAAATTTCTGAAAAAGATAACGCACTTTGTGCAGAATGATATTCGTTATATGGGAGTTGAGCTGGGTGAATTTTCTCATCGTGCTAACACACCAGAAAAAATTTTTAATCAGCGATACGGTGATTGTAAAGATAAATCGTTGCTGATGATTTCCATGTTAAAACGGAAAGGAATAAAAGGATCTTTGGTTTTAGCGAATTCGTACCTTACATATGGTATGGAAGATTATCTACCATCGCCAGGTGCTTTTAATCATGTTGTGGCTGCTATTGAGATTGGAGACAGACAACAGTATATTGACCCTACCATCA
This sequence comes from Sphingobacterium sp. MYb388, assembly GCF_037479535.1. NCBI lineage: Bacteria > Pseudomonadati > Bacteroidota > Sphingobacteriia > Sphingobacteriales > Sphingobacteriaceae > Sphingobacterium > Sphingobacterium sp. MYb388. Next base: position 101,426 of record NZ_JBBGYV010000001.1, read on the forward strand.
CTAATCAAGGTGGCGGGATTACAGATTTATATTTCCCTTACTACGGTAGAGTTTTAAAAATCGATGATTCGAAGCATTTGACATCTGTTGATAAAAATGTCAATGGATTAACAAAAATTTCAGAAACTTATTTGCTAGATAGTAAGGGTGGAGCAATTTTAGAGGTTAAAACGAGCTATAGCGCCTCTAGTGCAGACTTTATAAGAACTTCATTTAAAGAAAGTGCAAAAAATCAAATACAAAAGAGTTATTTGGATTACTACAAAAAAATGTATCCCAAAATTTCCATTAAAGAGTCACTAAAATTTGAGGATGAGTTTGATAAAAATATTATTCATGTAACAGAGAGGTATTATATTGAGAAAATTGGTGAAAAAGATGAGGCGTCAAATAAAAATATCTTTGGCATATATGCGAGTCAAATTAATAATAATTTACCTGAACTTAATTCATCAGAAGGTTTAGCGCCTCTTGGTTTGTATTTTCCGTATTGCTTAGAATATGATATTCGCATCGTAAATCATGGCGGGGTTGAATTTAATCCAGAAAGAGAGAGCTCTTTCATTGATCGTGATTCTTATTATTTTGGTAAAACTGTTAAAACGTCAAAAGACACGCTTATTATCAGCTACAATTTTGGATTCCACAATCCTTTCGTAGCATCGAGTGATAAAAAACAATATGTTGATGATTTTAAAAACAGAGATGTTTTATTGTACAATGCATATTATATTGAGGATAATGGAATAATCGTTGGCTCTAACATTTCAGGTAAAATCAGTATGCTTACAATTTTTGGATGTGTTTGCATTATTTTAATCTGTGTTATTTTTATACTTCGCTATAATAAAACAGCATCATCTTCAATGATTCAATTATACGAGGAGCCCGAATACCATTCAGTTGGGGGATGGTTGATTTTATTAATTATTTCGATGGTAATTACTACTCTAAGAGTTGCGTATAATTTTTTTGAGTCTGGGTATCTAACTCAGGAGATCTGGGAGAGTTATAGGTATACTAGTTATTTTCCGGACTATGTTCATAAAATATTTGTTGCGAGTGAAATTTTATTAAATATCATTCTCTTAATGGGTTTTATATACTGCATCTATTTATTTAGTAAAAAAAGAGATCTTTTCCCACAAACTATGATTGTTGTGCTCGCTGTGATGTTTCTTTCAAATGTTGTTTTTACTTTTTTTAATTATTTTTATATGAGTAATATTTTAGCTCCCGATGTAATTTCTACAAATGTGAAGAATATCATCTACAGTGTGCTATGGGGGATGTATCTTTATAATTCAGAACGTGTGAAAGGAACTTTTGTAAACGCTTATAATCAAGAATTAGCGATTGATAAAGATACTGCACTTTCGGAATAGATATGACTACTATATTTTTATTTGCCAGTTTTATGTATGCGTTTTTAAATTAGATCATGATGTTGTATAAAATTTTTGTATTCTTTTGTTTAATCTTAACTAATTTCACTTCTTCAGCTCAGGGTTATAAATTGTTGCAAGATATTTCTTATGTAGAAAAGTCTGAAAAAGATATGTATAAACAAGAGCGCTGTAAGTTAGATTTGTATTTTCCGGAGGACAAATCGAGTTTTGCTACAGTCGTATGGTTTCATGGCGGAGGATTAGAGGAAGGAGAAAAATATGTACCATTGGAGCTTAAGGAAAAGGGGATTGCTGTAATTGCTGTTAATTATAGATTGAGTCCCAAAGTAAAGGGGCCAGATTATATTGATGATGCTGCTGCCGCTGTTGCCTGGGCGTTCAATAACATCGCAAAGTATGGTGGTGATCCTACTAAAATATATGTATCTGGGCATTCGGCTGGAGGTTATCTAGCATTGATGGTCGGATTGGATGTGAGCTATCTGAAGAAATACCATATAGATGCTAACCAGATCAAAGGTATAGCTCCTATCAGCGGACAAACAAATACCCATTACACTATCAAGAAGGAACGTAAACAGTCAATGGAAATACCCATTATTGATCAGTATGCACCTATTCATTTTGCTAGAAAGGATGCTCCTCCGACTTTGTTGATTACAGGTGATGCTAGATTAGAATTACCTGCCAGATATGAGGAGAATGCACATCTGGCCAAAGTGCTCGAAAACTTAAAACATTCTAAAACGGAGTTATTCCAATTACAGGGTTTTGATCACGGTGCTGTGTATGCCCCAGGTTGTTTGTTGTTATTAAGATGGATGGAGAAATTAGACCGAAATTAATAATGAAAATTTAGGAATAGATTAAGATACATTGATCTTGTTGATTTTTAATCTATTCTGATTTTTACGGTTTATAATCTTCTTTCAGATTTTGAATTGAATTCATCGTCATATTATTTTTTGTGGTTTATAGTAAATGAATGAGAATATTGCTTAAAGTGTTAGTAAATTAGCAATTGTACGAACTATTTAGGTAATTTAATGTTATTGATTATACTAAACTATGCCAATTATGAAAAACGAAAAGATCAATATGGATGCGCGTATTTTACAATATAATCTGCATTATGGTTTTATGGAAAATCCTATGATGTTCAATTTTGAATATAATCCTCACAGACTTATTGTAAGAAATTATGCGCTTAGGAATAATCACATAGAGGTATATAAAGGTTATCTGCTTAACTTTTTTCCAGATAGGGCCACTAAAGAATTGGAGCAGTTTGGTGTAGATATCTTACATTTAAAATACTTTAATAAAGACGAAGCATCAAAGTGGCTAATGACTCAAGATGTTAAAATTTTACAATCTGATATTAATGCAGATGATCAAGATGCTGTGTTTAATATTGTTTATTTATCAGATCAAGATGATATTAACCCTTATCTGAATGAGGACAATGATGATTTCATCTTGCGTCATTCTTGTCCAAATCAAGTACTTAAATCAAGAGAAAAAATATGGTTAGATACGAGAGTTGATGGAATTGGTTTGCAATTCTTATAATTTAATTGATCCGTTTCTGACCTTCTTCTATTTTATTTATTTCGTGCTGAAAACACCAAAGTATAATAAGGTATTTCACTTTTTATTTTCTAGCATGGTCTCTGGTTTCATATTCTTTGCTCCGATATGTCTTCAAATTTGTGTGTGAGTTACCAAAAGCTTATTTTTATCTTTTGAAGGAATTAAAAGGTAATCAGATATCATGTCATGAATATAGAGCAACAAAAAATTATCTTGGTAGAGGACGAACAAGATGTAGCTGATCTGATTGTTCAGGGCTTGGAAGAGGACGGTTATCAGGTAATTCATTTAAATAAAGCAAATTTATTGCAGGAGCTGCTTAGCAATCATGATATATCTCTCGTACTGTTGGATATATTGTTACCAGGTACCAATGGGCTGGAGATTTGTAGACAAATCCGGTTTTGGGGTTATACTGATTTACCTGTGATGATGCTAACTGCCTTGGGAACTCCCGAAAATGTTGTTCTGGGTTTGGACAACGGGGCTGATGACTATCTTTCTAAACCTTTTAAACTGATTGAACTTAAAGCAAGAATTCGTTCTTTGATTCGACGCAAGCATTCCATACTTCAGGCTACACAGCGGGATCAGGAACCAGTCCATGAGATATATAAATACGGTTTTTTTGAAATCGATGATTATAAAAAAATAGCTTATTGTGAAAAACAAGAATTAACGCTTACGAGTACAGAATATCGATTGCTTTTATTGTTTATCCAAAATCCCAAAAAAGTATTTGAGCGTAGCGAACTGCTTGATCGGGTATGGGGAATAAACTTTGATATTGGTTCTAATGTAGTGGATGTTTATGTTAACTATCTCCGCAAGAAAATAGAAAAAGTATCATCCAAAAAAGCTATACATACAGTGATCGGTATGGGATATGTTTTAAAAGTCGAAGATTAAGATTTTATGCATAATTATAATAAAAAGCTTATTTACCTCATTACCATTCTGGTTATCTATGTCTGTTGTTTTGTTGGTTTTATTTTTTATTCTATTTCCAATTTTGCGTTTCGCGATTTTTATAAACGGTTAGATCTGAGACGGAATATAGCAGCTGAGAAGTTTTTAAATAATGGTAGCGCAGATCAAAATAACCAATGGAGCTTAGAATTTATTGAGAATCTTGATAATCAGCACGAATTTCTTGTCGAGTTTGATGCCGCTGGGAATATTGTTAAGAGTCGCGGTTTTAATCGAAAGCTATGGAGTAAGATCGATAAAAAAGGTGTTTCTAATTTTAAATCCGATAGTCAGTTTTATTCGACCAAATTTTTTGAAAAGGATGGACGGAGGTATATAATTGGAGCTTCTGCTGAGAACTACTTTTATACGCATCATCTTGCATATCTTCGAAATCTGCTGATAATTAGTTTAATCTTGGGTATACTTTTTATTTTGGTAGTTTCCGTTTTTATGAAACGTTCTTTTTTGAAGCCTATCTTAACAATGATGAAGGAGGTGCAACAAATAGGTTCTGAAAATTTACATAAAAGATTGGATGAAGTTAAATATAAAGGGGAACTTAAGGATCTTGCCAGCACTTTTAATAATATGTTAACAAGATTAGAGACATCATTTGAAACTCAGAAAAATTTTATCAGTAATGCTTCACATGAATTGAATACTCCTTTGACTTCCATAATAGGGCAGGCAGATCTGGCACTATCAAAAGAGCGAAGTAAAGAAGATTATCAAAAAACTCTTTTGAAAATTATTTCATCTGCTGAGCATTTAGAAAAAAAAACAAAGGCACTTTTGTTGTTGGCACGTACTGGTTTTGTCAGTAATTCATCTTCTTTTAGTCCTGTTCGTATTGATCAAATTATAATGGATGCAGAGTTGACAATCAAAGCTATTAATGATAAGTTTCGTATTGTTACTGATTTTGACTTATTGCCAGATGACAGTATGCGTCTTAAAATTAATGGAAATGCTATTTTACTTCAATTGGCTTTGTCCAATATTATTAGTAATGCCTGTAAGTACTCATCTAATAGGACTGCCTATATTGCTTTAGGTGCTTTGGATAATAAGGTGTTTATTTTGATCAAAGATGAGGGCATAGGTATCCCTTCAGAAGATTTGGAACATATTTATGATCCTTATTTTAGGGCTTCAAATACCGATGGTATTGACGGTTATGGTATTGGCTTGCCTTTGGCTCGCAATATCATTAAATTACACGAGGGGACGTTAAAAGTTAAATCTTCTGTAGGAAAAGGAACAACAGTTGAAATAGAGCTCCCTACTTATCTTAAATTTTAATCCTATTCTAATCTTTTCATTTGTTTTAATCTCATTTTAATTTCAGCTTTGAAATTCTAATAGAAAGCTAATTTCAGCTTCATTCCATTGCAATCTCTCGGTGTTAACTTTGTATCAAAAGTAATTTGATATGAAGAAACGTATATTGATTCCTAGTGATTTTACAATAGATTCCCTTTTATTTGTGATCCAAAGTCTCGAACATTCGAAGGCGAAAGAAGTGGAGGTCGTATTGGTATATGGCAACCGCAGTAGTACGTCTATCAGTGAATTGCTAGGTATTAAACTGGAGGATCAACTGTCAGATCTTCATTCGGAAGATTTTATTAAAGCTTGCCAGATGATCTGTAATCGCTATGAAGATCGGAAGTTGGTCATATATACGGATATCATCGGTACCGACAATTCAAATTACTTACATAATTATTTATTAGGCGCAAAGATTGATGAAATCAGAGTGCCATCAAATTATGCATTTGAAAAAAGAACTAAGCATTTTTTTGATGTAGGAAAGGTTTTACTGCGGTTGAACGCGCGTAAACTGGGGCAAGTCGGAATTATACAGAAACCCGGTACTGAGAAATTTGAGTGTAATGTTTTATCTGATTTATTCTTTAAAAAAAAATGGGATGTCAATTATTAAAATAAATCTGCTGGTTAAATTCAACTTTATCTTACTTGCTTTGCTTCTTTTTTTAGCAACAACTATGGTGATGTTTTATGAAAGTCCAGAGCGTATGTTGGAAGGAGAATGGGTCGAACAAGGATGGTATTTTGAAAAAGTGGATAATATGCCATCTTTTCAAAAGCAATCGACGATTCATGAAGAAATTAAAAATACTCTGATTGCACATTTACCGCCTCTTCAAGACGGTTTGTGGCACTTTGAAAGAAAAGGAAGCCGCAGTTATATTGCCCATCATCATGATAATAGATATAATTGGTTTTTAAAGGGAAGAGGTCATATTTTGGAGCTACGGAAAGACGATAAACTTGTGGAAAGTTTTGTGATACATGAACTTAGTGATACCAGATTAATACTACATCTTAATTTAGATCTACAGGCTAAGGGAATTGCACGAATTGTGTTGGAGAAAGGAGAAAAAATAAATTATGCTAAGAAAATATAGTAATCATCGCACGATACAAGACAATATTAAATTGGGATCCTTGACTGCTTTTTCAGCAGGTATGGTCAATGTCGCATCGGTCATCGTTTTTTTTTCATTTACCTCAAATGTAACGGGGTATTATGCCATTTTTGCTCAAGAGATTGCTAAGGGTAACTGGTATCAGGGGGCTGTAGTTTTATTCTGGATATTATTATTTTTAATCGGCAGTATGCTTTCGAATATGATTATTATTCATGGAAAGGGGCGTTTTAGTGCTTTTCTTACTCATTCTATACCTTTAGTTCTTGAAATATTAAGCATATTATTTGTCGGCATTTATCTGGATTTTTTTTATAAAGATTCTTTACAGGAAACAGAAATCTTGGTGGGGGCGTTGTTATTCGCTATGGGGCTACAAAATGGATTGACTGCCAGTATTTCAAACTCAGTAGTAAAAACGACTCATTTGACTGGACTTACAACAGATCTGGCTATTCTGATTTCTATGTTTACAAAGGAATCTAACAGACATAATAAAGCACTTGTTGATAAGTTTAATTTATTGTTGAGTATAGTAATGGCTTATGTTGCGGGCGGGCTGTTAAGTGGTTTATCATTTGCTTTTTTGACCAATAAGACATTTTACGTAGTATGTTTTGTCCTATTGATCATAGGCTCTTATGATTACTATAAACTATATATTATCAAAAAACAATATGTGCAGCGACACCGCCAATCATTAGTTTCCTAGCTTTTTATATATTTTTTATCATTTCAAGTTGAGACACATTATTTTCAAGACTTAAACTTTTAAAAAATCCAGTGCTTTCTGAAGAACTATTGTCGATATTAAAGGCATATAGTTCTTTTGATCCGGTTGATTGTGTCATCGCATTTATCAATTGTGTTGCTATGCCTTTCCGTCTATGGATTGTAGGAACTGCAATTTGTTGTATTCTTTTTGTCTGAGCATTATAGATTATATATCCGACCAATTCGTCTTCTAAATACGCGCAGAGGATAGTAATCTTATCTTTGCTTTTTTCTAAAGTTGTTATGGAATTTTGCCAAGATGGTTTAATTGACCAAAAAGATATAAAATCATCCCATTTAAAATTTTCTACTTGTTTAATAGATAAAAAACTGGATTTCTTATCTGATTCAAAAGATCCTTTAAAACAATCTAGCGTTCTATTAACCCGATAATTCATTTTCTCATAGGCGCGTATTGCACGTTGGTTACCGACAATAACTTCCAGTACCATATGATCTACATCAAGATCTCTTAGTTTTGGGATTAAGTAATTATACATTTTACCTACCAAACCTTGTCCTCGAAAATCAGGAATGACTCCAGTAGCAGCATTATAAGCGACCAATTTTTCACCATTATGATTTAAGGCATGAAGCATAAAACCAACTAATTTACCTGAATAAAAAACTCCTAAAGATAAATCAAGCCGGATGTTTTCGGTGAAAATTTTATATTCCAACTGCTGAGAAGTAAGTTGAAATGGAACGATATAATCAGAAAATGATTGGTTCAAAATTTCTGTAATGTAATCAATTCTGATATTTTCTAAAGTTGTAATTTCCATTTTTTATTTTTTATTACAGAATGCTTTCTTATTATTTTTGAGTAAGATGAGTGAACTATTCTATTCACTTTACTAAGGTATAACTTTCTTAAGTGCTAGAAGTTTTACTGTTTTAGTGTACCTGGAGAAATGCCAAATTTCTTTTTAAATGCTGTTATAAAATGTTGGGGATTCTGATAACCGATGTGGTCTGCCACTTCATTTACATATTTATCCTCTTCTAACAACAGCCTTTTTGCTTCTTCCATTTTCAGATCTTTGATGTAGCTGTATACTGTCATTCCAAAAAGCTCTTTAAAGCTTAGCATAAGTTTCCGTTTGTTCATGCCAATAAGTTGAGCCAGTTGTGTGATGGTTAGGAATTGGTCCATGTGCTGCTCGATTAGTTGCTTCGCATGAAAGAGTTTATCTCTATCCATTTTTCCAAAAGAGAGAGATTTTTGGTGGGGATGATTATTGGATTTTTGTAATTGCAGTAGGAAAAGTTCTGTCATTTTTGCTTCCATATATAGCCCGCGCATCTTTTGATTGTAAGGGTTAATTTGAATCTGAGCAATTGTATTACGCATTGCTGGAGTAGTGGTCATCACAGTTCCTGAGAATAGATTTGATGTGTCAGAAACAAAATCACTTAATAATTTTTCAAAATGAGATTGGCCTATCCTAATTTCCAAAAAACTTCCTGTTTCAGTTGGAGACATCACAATATCTTGTCTATAATCTTCTAAATATGTTATAGTATTGCTTCCTTTTATAAGATTCAATGGTTGTCCGGAACGATAAGCTCCACTAGATCCATCTAATCTGAAGTGCATTTCAAGAGCTTCTTTTTCAATATTAATCTGGAGTTGCTCTTCTTTAATTAATGTGTAATTGCACTGGATAAATTGTAACGAATCAAAGGTCGTTTCGTGAAAAAAAAACGCACCACCTGATTTTGTTTTTATATTATGTTTCTTTTCCGAATAAGCAGAAAACTTTTCGCTTTTTAGACTATTGCGTTGGATAATAGTTAATTCCTGATTTTGCATCATTGCGTAGGTTTTAATCTCTATTGCGTTATCTTCTCTCGATATGTAATGATAATATTTGTACAAAGGTAAGCAAATAAGTTTTTATGTATTGTTTTGGAATGAACTCGATATACAATTTGCTTTATTCCTTCATAAGTTGAATTTTTTTTTAAGACAGTTTAAAAATGAAAGTAGAAAAAATACAGGATGTTATTGTTGTCGGAGCTGGGCAAGCTGGACTGGCCATAAGCTATTATCTTAAAAACCATAGAATAAAACATATCGTATTGGAGCAGCATTTTATTGGTTATTCGTGGAAAGAGCATCGCTGGGATTCATTCAAAATGAATACACCGAACTGGATGACCACTCTTCCTGGTATGGATATTCCGATTAATAAAAGGGAATACTTTATGACTAAAGAAGAATTTGTAATGTATTTGAAAAAGTATGTTCGAACATTTAACCTACCTATATTAGAAAACCATAAAGTAATCGGAATTGAAAAAACTGACATAGGTTTTGCTGTTAATATAGAGAAGGAGGGTGTATTTTATACATTTTTATCAAAAGCAGTTGTAATCGCTTCGGGTATTATGAATAAGATTTCATTGCCCAAGCTATGGAAAAACGTACCTGCTCATGTAAAACAATTTCACGCTTCCGAATATAAGAATGTGAAACAAATGCCTACTGGAAATATATTGGTTGTGGGAGGTGGGCAATCAGGTTGTCAGATTGCTGAAGAACTGGCTCTGGCAAAGAGAAAAGTATATTTAGCTGGAAGTAAAGTCGCAAGAGCACCACGCCGCTATAAAGGGAAAGATATCATGGAATGGATGGATCGGATGGGGATGATGGATATGTCCAGTAAGTTGTTAAAAGAAAAATCTCATTTACTTGCTGTGCAACCTCAAGTTTCAGGTCTAGGTTTGTTAGGACATACGGTAAGTTATCAATCATTGTATAGTATAGGGGTCACAATTCTTGGTGGTTTAAAAGGCGTAGATGATGAAAATCTATATTTTGACGATAATGCTAAAAGTAATATCCATTATGCAGATGAAACCTCGGTTTTTATTAAGAGTCAAGTAGATGCTTACCTTGAAAAGCATTCTGCATTTATTTCAGAAGAAGAGGAGGATCTTTCAGATTGTCCTGATAATAACTATGTTTCAGCTTCCGATTTACGTATACTTTGTTTAAGAGACTTTGATATAGCTACAATAATTTGGGCTACAGGGTTTGGATATGACTTTAGTTATCTAAATGCATCTTTAGTTGATGATAAGGGAAGACCTGAGCATGTAGATGGTGAAATGCTAACGGAGGGTTTTTATTGCATAGGCTTTCCCTGGTTACGGAAGAAAAAATCAGGACTTGTTTTTGGAGTAAGTGATGATGCAAAAGCAATTGTAGAAAAAATTATGCAAAATTTGAATAAGAACCAATGAATTGAAGTGTAATTTTTATCCCTTTTGAGCAAGAAGGTATTGTGAATAAAATGTCTATTTCGACATTAAAGACTGCTATCTGCATAAAAAGATAGCAATCTTTAATGGTCTGATCTATTATGAGTTGTTTAGTGACTCATAAATACTATTGATTAATGTCCGTATTTGAGAAATATTTTGATTAGAAAATGAAAATTCATCTGAGAATCTATTTGCCCCTTTCAAAAATTCTCTCAATTCCTGACCGTGCTGAATGTTATCTTCGTTTATGAATCTGTCTTTGTAGTTATTGAGATAGTTTAGATATGCTTGAATAGTGGTTTCATTTGCGACTTCTTTTTCTATTAGTTGCAATAACTTTAGATAATCATTTTTTATTTTCTCTGAACTTACCATGATAATGGAATTTGTATTACTAATTTTTTAAAAGCATCGTCTCTAACTGCTGGAGGGATGAATAACTGCAGTTCTCCTCCAGGTAGGTGTGGATTAATTACACCTGCTGCAATAGGTTGTTTTGCGGTAATTCCCTGCCAAACTTTTAAAGTCTGCTTTTGTGGAACTTCATATTCGTAGCATTTACTAAAATCGTTCCAAGCGGGCTGAACGGCAGTACCACCAATAACAGCTCCAACAGATTTTGGTTTTTCCTTTGTCCAGTATCCTCCTGCAGGATTACCTCCGGTTACCCGGTAAATTTTTGTTCCGGAAGGTAGAACCGTTGCTGTTGCATCAACAAAGTTGGCGGCCTCAATAGCTGGTAGATCTAAAGCTGGATCATTCCAATCCGGATGGTTAATACCTGCCAATAAACCATTTGATTTATAATCAGATTTTGCGATTCCTGGAATATTGTTCCAATCTTCTATATGAACTCTTTGGTGATAAATGCTGATTGCAGTTTCAAGTTTAGTCATTAAACCCGCTTTATCACTCGTTTTAGAGAAAGCTTCTTTTAGCTTCGTATTATCTAATCCTTTTTGTACCCAATTATTTAATTTGGCCTTAGTACCTGTACCAAGTGATCTTTCCAGATCATCCATCCATCCGGTTGGGTTTTCAATTTCTTCATTAATTGGATCATTGTCTGAAGAACAGTTAATAACAAGTTGACTTGTGAAAATCAACAGAATTAACATCATTTTTTGTGTAAATCTAGTCATAAGAATCTTACGGGTTTAGGTTTTTGATAAAAATATATTTAATAAAAATTAATGAGTTTAGATTTGAATGGTATTTTTTAAAACTAATTTTGTTCTATTAGGGAATTAAATTCATTTTTTATTTTATTTCTTATTTATAATTCATCAATTTTAATCATAATTAATTAACCCTGCAATAGGAAAATTAAAATAACTTTACATAATTAGGATGTGATTCTATTTTTATGGAATTTGCGGTGTAGCATTTTTATTATAAGCAGGTAAAAATTTAATTTTTACGAGCGATTCTGCTATAACAACATTTTTTTGTATTCTTTTGGTTGTCAGCTGAAACAAAAACATCATTGCTAAAGGGGGGATAGCAAGTGCTGGAAATCAAGATTTATGTGATACGTAAATCGAATGTTCTGAAATTTGGATATTATAATTTCAGAAGGGGAACGCGTAAGAGTTTATCAGAGGCAGTTATATATAGATATCCATCTCCACCGAAATTACAGTTTGCCGTTGCAATTCCGAGTTTAATTCTACCTATTACATCTCCTTTATCGTTCAGTATGATAATTCCGCTTCCAGCAGCGGCAAAAACATATCCGTCAGGATGTACTTTAATACCATCGGCAGCCATTGGTTCTGATGGAAACTTTAATTTGAAATCAACAAAAACCTCTGGTTTTCCCACTTCCAATTTATTATTTAAAGAATATTCCATAATAAATGGGTGCTTGTGATCACTAATGGAGACATACAGTTTATCTTGTTTTGTTGAAAGTGCTATACCATTAGGTCTTGTTAAATTAGAGATTATTTGGATCGCGTTTCCAAAGGAATCTAGTCGATATACACCATTACTAATGATCTCTCTATTTATAGTATCCACTTCCCGGTTAGGGAGTCCGTAAGGAGGGTCAGTGAAAAAGTAATCTCCATGATCATGTTGACAGATATCATTAGGGGAATTAAATCTGAGCTGTTTCCAGTGTGTACTTAATGGTGTAAATTTTCGTTTATTGAGATCGATCTGAACAATTTGTCTATTCCCATGATCACATGCAACGAGATATCCTTCTTTGTTGATCACGAGCCCATTAGTACCTGGTTCTTCACTGTAGATCTCAGTTCCTTGGTATCCTGCAGGTTGTATAAATTTCTCTACTCCATTTTTTGAGGACCACTTATATATGGTGTTCAGCCTTGTGTCGCTAAACAAGAGATAGTTACCTTTTTGAACCCATACCGGTCCCTCTGTCCACTGGAAACCTTCTGCTAGTAACTCAATTTTTATAAGAGGGTCAATTATTTTTTTAAAATCGGGGTGAAATACCTCTATTTTAGCTTGATCATAGAATTTTGAAGGAGTTTGTCCGAATACAGGTGATGAAAATATTATAGTCAATATAGCTACTGTAAATTTTATGTTTCTATGAATAGTCATTATTAAAATTTTGATTGTGGTTTAAATTGAGTATGGTTTTGAATAGATCAGCATTTCTATAAAGTTTTATCCTTTTATAAAACACAAAAATTTAAAAACTATTGGTACTCAGTTATTAATAAAGATAGTAATATTTATCGTTTACTAAAAATAATCAATTCTTCTTATCCAGAAACTTAACTATATGTATGTTTAAGGTTATTTCATGGTTGTATATATTAACCTTTGTTTAGGTTAGATGGCAGAGGAGAAGATCAAAATAGCAGTAGCTCCCGTTTATTATTTCAGATTGGAAGATGAATTTTTATCGGTTAGGGTAACTGAAGTTTTATGATAAAAAAACTCCTGCAAGCTTTATGTTGTGCAGGAGTTCCTTTTTTTGTTAGCTATAATTTCGTTTATTTTAAAACGAATTTGAATCCCAATGAGAAACTTGATGGATCAAAGTTAACATCATGAGAAATATTCCACCAAGGTTTCCAATCAAAATGCATCGCCAATGGAGCGGAAGGAATTCTAAATTCTAAACCGAGCGCTGGTCTTATTGCAAAATCTACATGCGTATCATCACCATCTTTCCAATGATACTTTTTGTACCCTTTATCATAATCGATAAACGATACTTGCGGACCAACACCAATATACCAGGAAAGACCACGAGCTCCTGGAATTCTTTTGTTATAGGAATAGTCAACGCCTAGCACTGTGATATTATCCCCAAATAATACCTGTGCATTTACAGCGTCATTTCCGCCAAAGTTATGTTTTATTTGTGGACCAAATAAAGTTTCGCCATCACCTAAATCTATCCCTAAACCAATGGCCGTACGATAAGGTGTTTGTGCATTTGCCTTCTGATGAGCGGCAAATAATAAAGTAAAAAGAGTAAGAAAAGGTAGAATTACTTTTTTCATGATAATTATAAAAAATATTAGTTTAAGTTTTCAAAAGGAAAACTTTCGCTGTTATAACAAATAGTTTGCCAATCCCCTCTAATTTAAATGTTGAAAAAGTCATCATTTTGCTAATGAGGTAGTTATTTTGTTGTTTAATATTTTTTAAAGCTAGATCACTTTACAATTTAATTTTCTGATTCTATTTGCCTTATTTTTTTTATTTTGCTTCTATCTTCCATTCATTCGAGTAAAATCCTGCATCTATTATATTCTCTGGACCATTTTTTAACATATCTAAATTGAAGAACATATAATCTGGAAAACCACTAGCTCCTGCAAAATATTGATTTGCTCCTGTGGCCTGCATTCCTTTAAGTCCAGTTCCTGTAATCACGCCAACACCTCTGGTTTCGGTTCCTGGTTTTTTCCAGTAAAAGTAACCGCCTAAATTATTGCCTTTATAAGTTTGTTTATCTATTTTAATTTGATCAGACGTTACCGTAATTGGGCAGTCACTAAGCAGTTTGTTCCAAGCACTATTTGTTTTTGCATTACCAATTAATATAATATTGCGATCAATGTATTTTTCTGCATCAAAGTCGCGGTCAGCTATCATATCAAATGTTCCATTACCTCTGTAATACCATGCTTCAGCATCATGGAGTACTTTTTCTAAAGCCCATTTATTTTCGTCTTTAGTTCCGGTTGTACCATAAACATACACCATACTGTGGTTAAAGGCCTCTTTAAAAGAACCGTTCCGATGAGGGCCTTTTTGATCTAGCTTTGGTCTTTCAACAACTAACCAACCTTGGGTTTCTCTTTTGAGGTACACTACAGATTGTTCAATTGTATTCCACTGATAGGTAATTGTATTGGAGCTGTCGATATCAATCGTGATGGGTTCATTTTTCTGAAAACCTTCCAAATTTAATTTCAATATCTGTACATTATCTGTTTTACCGATTAGGGTTCTTTTCTCCAGATTTCTAGTAAGTACAATTTGTGAATAATCAAGTGGCTTAATCTGTTGATAGATCGTACTCCAGTAGTATGTCGCTGAGATACCAGGATTTGATGTTTTGAAATCAATATGATCGACTTCGTTTGTTGTTTTTCTTTGATGTATTTTAAAGTAATCAAATAAAGGTTTCCAGTCGACACTTTCATTACTGTACCAATGTGATCCACCTGGATATTCGTAATAGCTAAAATCCGGATGAAAAGTTCCGAGTAATTTACGCATTTGACGTGCATATTCAACAGATACTGTTCGATCAGCATCACCATGGAGCACATATATTCCTAAAGGTTTGTAGTTGCTTGCATATGCAATTACATCACTTTGATTTCCTGACTTTAATAATATGTCTTCATACATATTTCGGCCTTTTTCTGGTATCAGCCCATCAGCAGATCCGTAGCCTTTTAAAGTTGGATATCCTGCACAAGGTGCTATTGCTGCCCACTTTTCTGGATAAGTAGCGCCTAGGAACCAGGTGCCGTGTCCGCCCATGGAATGACCAGTTAAGTAAATTTTTTGGCTGTCTGGCTTTAACGTTTGTTGGGCAAGGTCGAGTACTTCTAAAGCGTCCATTCTGCCCCAATCCTCCCAGTTGAACCCGCGGGGGCGACGATTGGTCGGTGCGACAAGTGTTCCCCAATCCTTTGCTTGATAAGCCTGTGCTTGCCCTAAGGCTTCTACACCGGCACCATGTACTGAAAAGAAAAGTGCATCTCCTGCTTTTTCTCCTCCTAAGGCTGGATTTACGGCATAATATTGTAAACTATTATCTATTTTGCTGATGAATGTGATTCGATAGGGAGTATTTCCCGATACACTTCTCAGTGGTATTTTTTTCGTCTCGATCAACTTTTCTTTATCCCAGATAGCGATATCAGTTTGTACTTCACCTAAACTATTTATTGCAGATGCATCAATAGGAACGATAATTTTCCGTGTACTATTGGCCATAAGAACAGGTGCTGTTGAAATTACTTTTCTCCCTCCAGTATTGCTCTGAATTTTTATATTATGAATATTTTTATTACTTGTATTAATCAGAACTAGGCCGATAAGGAGATTCTGATTTTGTTTACCCTGTACGATATCTGGAAGTGTCAGGTCTTCGGTTGCTATCTGTATTTTGTTTTTTGGAAAACTGAGTGTCGCAGCTATAAATGAACCTCTTACATAAAATTCGTTTAAGCCTTTCTTCAACTGGACGGGAATATATAGCCAGCCCATACGATAGGGGTCGCCAGTATGCATTTCACCATTAATAAGAACTGCGCTATTCCCTCTGATATTGAGTAGAGCGGCCTGTTCTTTATTTGAATGGTAAGTAAGATAAAGATAGCTCGGGCGCGGCCCTCTATATGTTGATGCGGCAGATGTTGTGTTCTGACTTTGCTGTGCAATACGACCTGGTCCTGGTGGATTATTGGGTTGCTGTAGGTTGGTCGCTGTATTTTGTTGACGTCTAAAGAAGCCACTAGTATCGGCTTTTACAATAGTCCATAAAGCTTTATCATCTTTGCCATCTAAAGTTGTTCCTGCCACAGGGGTGGATAATTTATGCTGGTAAAAATACCAGAGTAGTTCGTCTGTATATATGGCTTCCCTTCCATAGGTAAAGGATGCTTCTATGCTAAGCCCTTCTGTAAAGCGATGTATGTTTTGTGCCGAAGAAGGTATGATTATTAAACTTAAAAACAAGATTATGAAAATCGATTTTATATTTAAGAGTGATTGCTGGTATTGCATGTTGAAAAAGGTTTAGTAAATCTAATATACATATCTTTATTGAGCTCCTCTTCATTCTTGATGTGAATTCAATGTTTTTGCGTCTGAGTGGATCAATGTCGTCTTATAAATAAATATTATTCGGGTTATTTTTTGCAATGGCGAAACCTATTATTTGTCGTAAATTTGTATCATTACTTTGTTGCAATCTATTGATAAAGTAATGTTTTATACTATTTAGTAGTATCATAGACGTAGGTCACTTAGCTTTTACTGTACTCGTAAATTGCTAATTTATCTGAATATGTTAAAGTAAAGTTGAAGTGAAGGAAGTAGAAAATAAAGGAACTTATTGGGTGATGTGCCGGGAATGCTTGGGACGCGGAAAAAAAAGACGTAAGCTTAGTAAGAAAGTACGGTTAAATTACCAGCTTGCATGCGATCAATTTGAAACAATGAAAGGTGAGGGCAATGTACCTGTTCGCCCTAAAGGTCATCAATATACTTGTTTGCACTGTAATGGTTCGGGCTTGATTCTGTCTAACGAACCAGTTATACCTGACGAAGAGCATTATCCACATGTTGCTATTATTGGTGCGGGTATTGGTGGTATTGCGCTAGCGGTGGCGTGTATGCACCGTGGTATTCCTTTTACGCTTTATGAACGCGATCGTGACTTTAGCACTAGGTCTCAGGGTTATGGACTTACTTTGCAACAGGCTAGTAAAGCTATTTCTTCATTAGGTATTTTAACTTTGGACGAAGGTGTGGTTTCCACAAAGCATGTGGTTCATACAACTGCAGGTGAAGTGATAGGTGAGTGGGGGATGAGGAAATGGTTGTCTTCGGATGTTGAGATGGTTGCGAAACGTTCGAATGTACATATAGCCCGTCAATCACTACGGCAGGCACTTTTACAGCAGCTTGGTGGAAATGATAGAATTAAGTGGGCACATCAATTGGTGAATTTTAAGCAAGACGAGAACGGGAGGGCTGTCTTAGATTTCCAAGTGAACGGTGAAATCATAACTTCGAAAGCCGATTTAGTAGTTGGTGCAGATGGTATTCGAAGTTCTGTCCGCAAGTTATTGCTTGGTGATGATGTGAATCCTTTACGTTATCTTGATTGTATGGTGATATTGGGTATTTGTTCTTTGAGTGCGCTCAATAATATCACAAGCACTTTATTGGACGGTGCGACGGTTTTTCAAACAGCTAATGGAAATGATCGTATTTATATCATGCCCTATACTTCAGATTCTGTTATGTGGCAACTTAGTTTTCCTGTCTCTGAAAATGAAGCAAAAGCTTTAAGTTTACAGGGACCGCAGGCCCTTAAAGAGGAGGCATGCCGCAAGGCGCCATGGCACGATCCTATTCCTCAGATTCTAGCTGCTACCGAGGTTGATCTTATTTCAGGTTATCCTGTGTATGATCGAGCGTTACTTGAAGCGGGGCTTATGGATAATGGGAAGCAGGTAACATTAATCGGAGATGCGGCCCATCCTATGAGTCCCTTTAAAGGACAAGGGGCAAATCAAGCCTTACTGGACGCATTGGCATTAGCGCGGGGTATTTCAAAAGGATGTGGATCATCTCATTGGAAAAAAACTGGAATAAGGGAATCCGTGTTGATGGAGTATGAGTCAGAAATGATAACACGGAGTGCTGTCAAAGTGAAGGATTCTGCAGATGCTGCGAAATTTCTGCATTCAGAAATGGTACTTTTTGAAAGTGATGCGCCTAGAGGGAGCTGTGTAAAGAAAATTGAATAGGATTTAATTTAGTTTTCTTTAATATGAGTTTTCTGTGATTTAATGAACGTTTTCCTATCTCAACATTAGTAAAAAACAATTCTCAAGGTTATAATCAATATGCTTTTCAATCAATTTGATTGATTAACTCCTATTTTATCTAAGAGTAATTTGATCAGATCAAATTCTGCTTGCCATACATTCTGTTTGGCTTTATGATAGGAGAGAATTGATTGATTGTAATCTGATAACATGGAGCGTCCCTCTCGATATCGTGATTCTTGTTCTTTTTTTTCTTGTGCTGCCAATTGTTCAATATTATGAAAGCGGAAGAGTTTTTGTTGTGCAGTCTTAATTTTAACAATTTGCTGTTGCGCATTGATCTGGTCGATTTGCTGTTCCTGATGTAATTGTAATTCCAATACACCTGAATTTAATATTTCTTTTTTCAAGGTTGGCTGTGCGGTAAAATAAGCGGATAAGGGTATGCGAAGCACTAGATTGATGTAACTATTTCCATACCACGAATGGCCTCTATCCAAGCGGAATTCATTACTAAAATACTGTTTCCCTAGGTAGGCGTTTGTTGATAGGGTCGGCAACAGCTGTTTTTTGACACCTTGCATCTGTAATTTGTTGATCTGTTGATCTAATTCTAATGACTTAATGGTATAATTTTCCTGTTGCAAATTTTTGACGAAAGAACAGATTTCCTCGATATTTGAATTTAAGGATTGTGTTTGAGCGAGATCGGTATACTTTCTTAACTCTAAGTCAGCATCTTCTAGAACCGACCAAGCATCGTATAGTCCGATCAGATGCTGTTCATATTCTTGTTGCGCATTTAAATACTGACTAGATGGGAGACGTCCAGCTTCATAACGAGCTTTGCTAATTTTCAAAATTTCATTATAAGAAGCAGAATCCTGTAATGCGAGCTCATACTGTTGTGTTGCAAGTACAACAGAAGCATAAGCTAGTGTAGCATTTTTTTTCCACTCTTGTATATGTTGCTCTTTGTTGATATCTTCTTTTTGTATTTCAAATGATTTTTGTTTCTCATCGAGCTTTCGTTTTGGATCAAATAAATTCCATTCCATCTGTATTCCCGCTTTGGAAGACCATTTTGTGGCAAATTTTAAAGGAAGTATAGCACCTTCCAATGCATTCGGATCAAATGCAATTGCCGGGACTGGCGTGGTCGGGATAATAAGATTCCGTTGCAGGTTAGCATCTATGTAAAATACCGGAATACGAGTATTTCTTAATTCTTTTAATTCCTGTATTTTAATTCCTCTTTTTAAAAGATCTTGTTGGTATATGAGGTTTTTATCAACCTCTTTCCATAGTTGTGCAATGCTCAATTTTTGTGCTTGAACGAAGATTGGAAAAATTGTTAGTATAGTAAATAGGATCTTCTTCATGTTAAAAAACAGATGCCGGTTCTAATTTGGTTATTTTTCTAACTGCAAATAATGAACCGCCAATTGAAATAAGCAATGTAATGAATAGTAGAAACAAGGCAAAAAGTGGGGAAATATCAATTACTAATCCAGCACCGGCAACACCGAATTTAAATCCTGCCAATAAAAACATGGCAATAAGATAGCCAATGACAGCATATAAAAATGCTTGAGCAATAATAAGTTTATTTACATAGCTTTTTTTTGCTCCGATCGCTTTTAGCGTCCCATAATCTTTAATTCTATCTAAAGCAGATGAATATAAGGTAAGTCCGATAATGAAAAAGCCACTAATCATAGCGAAAAGGACAAGAGTTCCAAAGCTCATTCCCATATTGGAGGTAATCAAGATTTCTTTGATTGTAGACTGTTGCAATTTCTTGGCATCCCAAGCACGGAGCTGTGGAAATAATTGCTGAATATCGTTGCGTACCTTTTCCTTATCTGTTCCGGGCTTTAATCTTGCAATAATGATGTTGACTTTAAAAGGAGATACATTTCCCAGAAATATGGCATTTTCCATAGAGGTATACATTAAACTTGCTCCGAAAGCTTGCGCTTGCTTTGTTATTACACTAATTTTGGCACTTTGACCATTGATTTCTATGGCTTTATCGACAAATAAATTTGTATTCCATGTTTTTGAACTGAAAAACTCGGCCGACACTGTACTTGGAGTTGTTAATGAAGATAAATTTCCTTCCTTTATCCTTTCGGTCTTAGGGCCCATAACAAAGTCTGGAGCATCGGCACCAATTAGCGTTACTGAAGCCGTTTTTCCATCTAAAAAAGTTGCTCGTGCTGGTGCTAATATTACAGGGTAGGTATGCTCAATATCGTTTAAGCTCCCTATTTGCTGAACCAGTCGCTTATCGATACTATTTACAGCATTTATATTGTTACTCTGTGCTTCAATAATCCATAGATCATTTTCTTGAACAGGAGCATTGCCCACTAGATTTCCCATTAGCCCCATCAGAAAAAAAAGGAGCCCGAGCTGTTGTCCGATTAGAAAGATACTGATGACAATTGCCGTAATGATTCCTACACTTTTTGCGCGATCATATTTGATGAATTTAAAAGCTAATGCTAACATGCTATTTCATCTTTATTGTACAGTCTACCTTGGCATTGATAGGTAGTTGATTATTGTTATTTACCTGTATTTTTATTTTTCGAACACGGCGGTCTTCTCCTTCATTTGCGGTTTCATATAGAATCGATTTGTTCGATAAGATGGGGCTTATGTAGAAGATCTGTCCCGTAGTAGGATTATCTTTTCTGCCTACCGGCAGGATAGTTACCGATTGACCAATTTTAACATCCTGAGCAAATAATTCATCGACTTCGGCTTCAATAATTGGGTTTGAAACATTTACTATTTTTCCAAGCTCATTTGCATTGCCGACACTTTGACCAACTTTGGCAGTTAGATCCATAATAATTCCTGATTTACGTGCCTTTATGTTGAAATCATTCTCCTGATTCTGTATTTTTTGAATCTGTAAATATTGTTCATGTTCTTTTATCTGCTGCGCTCTGCGCTTTTCTTGAAGACCTTTTAACGTTAATTCTTGTTGTCGCCAACTGGTAAGATCCGTTTCCATTACCTCTTTTGACTCTGCATTTTGGGCAAACAGACGTTTAGAAGTTTCATATTTAGCTTGCAATTCTTTTAGATTTAAGTTTGCTTTTTCAATATCCTCAACTGTAGTTCTGTTTTCGGTGACTGCCGCATTTAACTTTGTTTGCTCTTGCTCGATATCTAATGTAATATTGCCTTTATCAAGTAGGACAAGAAGCTCTCCTGCCTGAACTGTATCTCCCTCTTTAATCAGTACCTGTTTAATAATTGCAGCGGTTGTGCTAGCAATAATGGCCCAATCTTCTGAAGGAATTATCTTACCAATCGCTTTTATTTCGGTTATATCTTGTAAGATTTGTTTATTAGTATGTGATGTTTTCGGCTTCTTATCCGAAGTGCAGGCCATTGTCATCATTACAATAGCTATAGTTATCGCGATTCTATTTGTAATCTTGTTCATTATTAATCACATCTGAAACTTTTCCTTCTTCTACATATATTACTTTATCTGCATATTTGCGCAGACGTAAATCATGGGTAACAATAATGACTGCCTTGTTTTTGGAAGCTAGTGTTTTTAGTTCTTGCATAATGCTTGTGGCACTTTTAGCATCAAGCGATGCGGTTGGTTCGTCACATAGGATCATTGCAGGATTAGTCACCAAAGCACGCGCAATTGCTACGCGTTGTTTCTGTCCCCCACTTAATCTTTTCGGAAGTGTCTTCATTTTAGTTGATAATCCTACTTCATCCAAAGCTCTGCTTGCACGGACGATAGCTTCCTTTTTTGTAATGCCTTGCAAAATGAGTGGTTGGATTACATTTTCTAAAGCATTTAATGGTTCTATAAGATTAAACTGTTGAAATACAAAACCGATTTCATGTAACCGTAATTGTGCTAAATCGGATTCCTTTAAGTTGTTAACATGTGTTTCTTTATAAAAAACATCACCAGCGGTAGGATAGATCACAAAGCCTAAAATTGATAATAGTGTTGTCTTTCCACTACCCGAAGGCCCCATTATTAAAGTCAATTTATTTGTCTCAAAACTAACATTGGTAGTATCTAATGCAGTTATAACAGAATCGCCTGTCTTGTAAATTTTTTTAACGTTTTTTAGTGTGACGATTCCTTGTTGCATGTCGAATTTTTATTAAAACAAGTGTTAAGAGGCAATGTTTGCACCGACTTACACGAATATCGATAAAATTTTATAGAAAGTGATAGATAAACGATCATTTAACTGGGATACCCGAACTTAAAATTTTGGAAGTAATGAACTTTGATATTTTTTATGTGATCATAAGGATAGACTTTCTAAGCTTGTGTTTCTTAAAAAGGATTGTTATAATTTTTTAAGATTATAATGATGTGTGTATCAAGACGTTTTTCTTGTAATATTGATAAATAATAACCAAATTAGTTTCATAATACAACCAACAAAAATCATATAGGAAGTAGTTCAAGATCAAAAGAAAATATTGCTTGAGAGAAGATATATGAGTATAAACCTGATAATCTAAAATGATATTATGCAGTACCGAAATCGTATAGAGACAACCAGCCCATAACATGAGTTTTCCGTTATTGGTATTGTGTTACGAATTTTCATTGCGAATATTTAAAGATGTTGTTAAATAGATTCTTGGTTGTGTAGGCTTATGTATCTTAAAAAACTGGAATAAATACCATTTTGTTAATTAAATTTATATTTAAATGAATACAGTAAAAAGATATGCTTTAGTTGGAATTGTCACAGTGACGTTATTTTCCTTTTCTGCTTATGGCCAATTAGCGTATCCGCCAGAGGTACAGAAATGGGATGCTGATGCATTGGGAAATCATCGGGCGATAGTGAGGGTAAATAGTCAAGAAAAAGAGGTACAGGTCGTTTTGCCTTGGCGTAACCGTTGGATGGAACCTAAGCAGCAACTTATCATGGTAGATAGTGCAAGTAACAAAAAGTTAGTTCCCAATACTTATTTGTGGATCAATGCTGAATCGGGGGCTTTTCGCTTTAATCCTTTAGCAAATCATGGAACGTACTACATTTATTATTTACCCTATAAAATGGGGGGACGCAGTGCTAATTACCCTGATGCCATCTACCTCAAGAATCCTATTGCAGCACCTTCGGATGCAAAACCTGAAATTCAAAATTCGAAAGGTGTTTCATTTGATCGTTTCGAATCGGTGGATCACTATAATAGTAATGATCCTATGGAAATTCTTGCAACTCAGAAAGAGATCGAAGCATTTGTTTCCCATAATGCTAAGAAATCCTATTATGTATTTCCGGAGTTAAGGGAATTTCCTGTAAAAATGGAAAAACAATTACCCCAGCGCTGGATAGGCATTGACAGACCTCGTGATCGTATTTATGGACACGCAAAACGAGGTGAATATTATGCTTTTCAAGTTGCTCTTTGGTCTTCTAAGCATGATTTAAGGGATGTAAAGATTTCATTTTCAGACTTTAAATCTAAGGATGGATCGTTGATCACTGCAGAGAACTTGAACTGTCTAAATACGCAAGGTATTGATTATACTGGACAACCGATGAAATTAAAAGTTTCTGTTCCGATAAATAATATCCAGTCGCTTTGGTGTGGTCTTCAAGTTCCTGAAACTATAGGTGCTGGAGTGTATGAAGGAACAGTAAAAGTAAAACCAGCCAATGCTGAGGAACAAGTGATAAACGTTATTGTAGAAGTTACAGCCGATCTGATTCAGGATCATGGTGCGGATGAACCTTGGAATATGACACGCCTTCCGTGGTTGAACTCTACTTTAGCACAAAAGAATACACTTATCGCGCCATATACAGCACTGCAGATGAAAGCTGATTCTACTTTACAAATATTGGGGAGAGCGGTTAAATTGAGTGCATCGGGATTACCCGGACAGATCAGCACGTTTTTTACACCGGAATTAACGGAAATTTCAGATAAACCAAATAATCTTCTAGATGGACCTATGCAGTTTAATCTTTATGGAGCCATTGATGGAAGAGCTATAAAAATGAATAATAGTGGAATTAAGTTTGTCGAAAGAAATGAAGGCCAATATTGTTGGACAGCAATGAATAGTTCTCCACAACTTAACATGGAAGTAAATGGACGTCTGGAATTTGATGGTTACTTACATTACGAAGTTAAGCTAACTGCTCAGGAGGATGTTTCATTAAAAGATATCCAGATGCATATTCCGATGCAGTCCCAATATGCAACCTATTTTATGGGTTTGGGAGAAAAAGGAGGGAAAAGGCCTAATAAACTGACTTGGAAATGGGATGTGGCCAATAAAAATCAGGATGGTGGCTGGATAGGAGCTGTTCATGCCGGAATACAGTTTTCACTTCGTGACGAACATTATTCAAGACCGCTCAATACTAATTTTTACCTGCAAAAACCATTGGTATTACCAAAATCTTGGGGTAACGACAATAAAGGTGGAATCAATATTATAGAAGAAGGAAACTCAGTTGTAGTAAATAATTATAGTGGTGAACGAATATTGAAAAAAGGAGATATTCTCTACTATAATTTTAATTTACTGATTACCCCTTTTCATCCGTTGAATACCGAAGCCCAATGGAACGAACGTTATTATCATGCTTATAAACCTGTGGATTCGGTTGTACAGAGTGGATCTAATGTGATTAATATACATCATGCTAATGAAATAAATCCCTACATCAATTATCCTTTTATTGCTACTAAGGAAATGAAGCATTATGTAGATGAAGCCCATCAAGCAGGATTGAAAGTGAAAATATATAATACGGTTAGGGAAGTTTCCAACAGAGTCTATGAACTGTATCCGTTAAGAAGCTTAGGGCATGAGGTATTCTCCTCTGGTAAAGGACAGGGATATTCATGGCTACAGGAACATTTGGGAAGTGATTATATTGCTGCTTGGTATGTGCCTCAATTTAAGGATGCTGCAATCATCAACAGTGGAATGAATAGATGGCATAACTACTATGTTGAAGGTATGAACTGGTTGGTCGATCGTATTGGTATTGATGGTATTTATCTCGATGACGTTGCATTTGATCGGATCACGATGAAACGCATAAAAAGGGTACTAACTAAAAATGGTAAAGCTGGATTAATTGATCTACACTCCGCTAATCAGTTTAATAAGAGTGATGGTTTTAATAACAGTGCAAATCTTTATTTGGAACATTTTCCTTATCTCAATAGACTGTGGTTTGGTGAATATTTTGATTATGAAAACAATCAACCGGACTTTTTTTTAACAGAGGTGAGCGGTATTCCATTTGGATTGATGGGGGAAATGTTACAGGACGGTGGAAATCCTTGGCGAGGCATGATCTATGGTATGACTAACCGTATGCCTTATCAAAAATTAACACCTGCCGGACTGTGGAAAGCATGGGATGATTTTGGTATCAAAGGAAGTAAAATGATCGGTTACTGGTCTCCAAATATCCCTATAAAAACGAATAAAGAGAATGTTTTGACTACTGTTTTTCAAAAAAGAAATAAAACTATGCTGGCAATCGCGAGCTGGGCTCCGGAAAATACCGCAGTTAAATTGGAGATTGATTGGAGTAAATTGGGCGTAAATCCACAGAAAGCAAACATATATGCTCCAGCAATACCTCTTTTTCAAGTTGAGGGAAGATATAAAGCTGATGACCTAATTATGATCGAAAAAGGCAAGGGTATGATCCTCATTATTGAGGAATCTACTGAAAGGTAGTCGTTTTCAATTGCAACAGGTAAAAAAATCAAATTAAATCTGGAAATATATATGAGAAACTTTTACAGCAGATAGCCGCAGAAAAGTTAGGAGAGAACATAACAATTTTAAGCAATGTTGTGTCAGAAAGAGCATGTAAGATGGAACAGCAGATTCGAGAAGGACGATTGGAGAGGTACTGGCCAGAGCTCATACGTGCTGTGTATTTTTCATTAGATGATAGGATGTTTTAGTATTATTGATTCTGCCATAAAAAAAGTGTAACAAAATTGATAAAGATGCGACTAATACAAAAATAACTTTATTAATTATGAAGCAGATTCTTTATGCAATTGTATTTGTAATTTTGGGTATGTCAAATACGCAAGCACAGATCAAAGGCGATTGGACCGGTACATTGGATTACCAAGGTACTGCAATTGCCATTATTTTTCACTTAACCGAGACCGACGGTAAAGTTCAGGGTACTATGGATGTTCCACTTCAGGGGGCTGTTGGAATTCCCCTGTCTGTTGTCACTTTCGAAAACAAGCAACTTGTTTTGAGTATTGAGCAAGCAGGAATTAAGTATAGTGGTAAATTGGAAAATGGAAAAATCACAGGTACATATACACAAGGTGACGCCAAGCTACCTTTAATTTTGGAAAATAAAGTAATCACTAAGCCTGGCGATACTACATTGGTATCTACCAAAGAACAGTTAGCAACACTTATTGCATTGGACAAAGGTAATTTTAAATATCAGGTTGAAGATTATTTTGCGAAACCAAAGCTATCCGGTTTTCAGTTATCTCCAAATGGTAAATATATCTCATATCGCGAGAAGGATGATAAGAATAAACGCCATGTAATGGTAAAAGAAGTCGCTACTGGTAAAGTTATTCGGGCTATTGAAGAAAAAAATGAGCTGATCCGCGGTATGGGTTGGATTAATGATGATCGTTTAGTGTACGTCATGGATCAGGGTGGTAACGAGAATTACCATCTTTATGCAATAAATATTGATGGAACTAATAATATTGACTTGACACCTTTTGAAAATATTCAAGCATCGATTTTGAATATGTTGAAGGAACAAAAGGATTTTATTATTATCCAGATGAATAAAGATAATAAACAGGTATTCGAACCTTATAAAGTTAATATTCAAACTGGGGTAATGGAAAAACTATTTACGAATGAAGATCCTGCAAATGCAATAGTTGGTTATGAATTTGATAAGGATGGTAACCTTCGTGGATATGCAAAGATGCAGAATGGTATAAATAGTCAATTTTTTTATAAGCCTCAAGGTGCCACAAATTTTGAACTTTTCCATACGACTAAGTGGGATGAAACATTTAGTGTTGTATCGTTTAACTATGCTTCTAAGAATTCCGATGAAGCTTATGTCTTAACTAATTTGGATTCCGACAAATCTCGAATTGTTTTGTACGATCTTAAAAATAAAAAGATATTAAGAGAAATCTACGCCAATGAAGAATATGATGCGAATCTAATTTCTCTTTCAAGAAAGCGCAATTGGGAAATTGACTTTGTGGGATATGAAGGAGAAAAGGTAATTATAAAACCGGTCAGCGAGACTTTTAAGAAAATTTATAAAAATCTGGAAAGCCAATTTAAAGGTTATGAGTTCTCGATTGCTGGTAAAACAGACAATGAAGATCAATTGTTAGTTGTTGTTCAAAGCGACAAACTTTATGGGCGTTATTATCATTATGATACCAAAAGTGGTAAAGCGACTCTATTAGTGGATTTGATGCCACAATTGAAAGAAGAGGATATGGCAGTGATGCGTCCAATTACTTTTAAATCCCGTGATGGAATGACTATTCATGGATATATCACATTGCCTAAAGTAGCTCTTGATGGTAAAAAAGTTCCTTTGATCGTAAACCCACATGGTGGTCCTCAGGGAATACGCGATAGCTGGGGCTTTAATCCCGAAACACAATTGTTCGCAAGCCGAGGATATGCAACCCTTCAAGTGAATTTCCGTATATCTGGTGGATATGGAAAAGAATTCCTTCGTGCCGGTTTTAAGCAAATAGGTCGTAAAGCGATGGATGATGTTGAAGATGGTGTACAATATGCTATTGAGCAAGGTTGGGTTGATAAAAGTAATGTCGCGATCTATGGAGCTAGTCATGGTGGATACGCTGTACTAAGAGGTTTAGAAAAGACACCTGATCTGTATAAAGCGGGAGTTGATTATGTTGGTGTTTCTAATATTTTTACACTTATGAGTTCGATTCCTGAGTATTGGAAACCTTATAAAGAAATGTTATATGAAATATGGTATGATCTGGATAAAGAAGATGAAGCTGCAATCGCGAAAGAAGTATCACCAATTTTTCATATTGATGCAATCAAATCACCTTTATTTGTCGTACAAGGAGCAAATGACCCACGCGTTAAAATTGCTGAAGCTGATCAGATTGTAAAAGCTTTGCGGGATAAGGGTGTTGATGTACCCTATATGGTTAAATATGATGAAGGACATGGTTTTGGTAAAGAAGAAAATCAGATCGAGTTTTATAAAGCGATGATGGGATTCTTTAGTAAACATCTTCACTAATCAGGATCAAGATTATTTTATTAGAAAGCTGTCTTCTTTTATAAGGAAGACAGCTTTTTTATGTTAAAGCCGAGAGCCGATATTCGTTTGGACTAAGGCCTACATTCTTCTTGAAAAACCTTGAAAAATGTTGAGGATATTTAAATCCTAATTCATATGCAATTTCATTGATTGATTTACTTCGGTTGTAAATTTTATTTTTAGCTTCATCAATGATCTTATCCTTTATATATTCCTGTGCTGATTTGCCAGCTTCTTTTTTGATTAGGTCTCCAAAATAATTGGGTGATATGTTTAGTTTATCTGCAAAATACGCCACGGAAGGAATACCGTTTTCAATTAAATTATCACACTTGAAATAATGATTTAATAGCTGTTTAAAATTCTTTACCATCCCCCGATTAATATGATCTGGAACGCTGAATTGACGATCATAGAATCTTTCACAATAATTTAAAAACAACTCGACATTCGAGATTAATAGTTTTTTGCTGTGCTTGTCTATGGGTTGACTTAATTCATATTCGATTTTTGCGAAACAGTCAGATACGATCTTACATTCATTTGGAGTTAATAGCAATACTTGATGACTGTTATTTTGAAAAAAATGATAAACATTTAAATGTTCAGTAAGTGCTGTTCCTGCAATCAGATCCGGATGAAATACTAAGGCATGCCCTTTTCTAAAAACCTGATCGGCCGTATTTTCGATTCCGATCGTGTTGCCCGGAGCAATAAAAGAAAGCTTGCCTTCATGATTATCAAGTATAGATAGTGCAATACAATATAAATCCAAATGGACATTGCAATCTGGACGTAAGGTTGCTTTAGACCAGTCAACGATATTAACTAACGGATGGCGCACTTCAAAATGATTGAAAATGTTGAATGCATAAACGCTATTTAGATGAGTGATTTTTTTCATATTACTTACATTTATGATTTGATCAATTTTTGCCATTTAAGATAGGTTCCTGATCTCCATAACCATTCGATCGGACCGTAACGAAATTTCTGTAGCCACATATGACTTAACTGAATCTGGAGCATAGTATAGCCTAAACAGATCATAACGCTTAGAAATATACCAAGATCATATAGACCAAAGCCATATCCATAGAATATAAATACACCTAAGATCGACTGTACCATATAATTGGTCAGCCCCATTCGACCATAGCTTTCAAGTTTTGAAAGTTTCTTTTGCATCGTTTCTTTACTGTAAATAACTATGATGACAGCTAACCATAAATATGCTGCTAATAGGTTAATGAGATTATCTAAGGGAATTACTAGCCATTCAGCAATTGGATTACCATGTTGTGCCGGTAAGATCGGTTTTATAATATAAAGTAATATAACGGCACCTAAGGCCATCCAAGCTAAGCGATAAATCTGATTTTTGTATTTTTCAAGTTTTTCAAATAAACGTAAACGACCTGCCAATAATCCAAGAATAAAAAAGCCCATTGTCATATAGCCTCGTCCATATTCCCCAAATTGGAAGTTGAATTTAAAATGTAACTGTTCACTAAGGTTGTGCTGTATGTTTGTTAAAATCGATCCATTGAAAAATATTTCTTGCCAACGGCCTCTTCTTTCAGTCATCGTTTCAGTAATAGTTGATAGAATCTCTGGAGCAATTGATTTGTAAACAATGTTAGATAGCTGTGCACCGCCCAATAAAAAGAAAATCGAGATCGCAATCAACCATTTGTTGGATAATTTATACATAAAGATCAGCGGTACACCCAATAGCGCATAGATGATCAAGATATCATTTCGAAAAAGAGCGCTATGTATAAGACCGATGATAAATAGGATAATAAGACGCCAGAAAAATCGACCACGAAAATCAATACCTTTCTTAGCAGCATTATCCATTTGTATAAAGAAACTCAAGCCGAATAAAAAAGAAAAGATAATAAAGAATTTCCCCATGATGAAATACTGCAATATCCAGCTTAAGATCGAGTCCATTGTACCGATCCAGGGCAATGGTGGTGGGGCAGTACTAGTGAATGCACCGAAATGCTGTAAGGCATGTGTCATACAAATACCGATTAGAGTAATACCCCTAATAGCATCTATGACAGTTATTCTATTGTTTGTAATTGCTTGTTTTGCTACTGGTTCCATAAACTATCTTGTAATAGGTAGTCGCAAAAATGTGGAAATTTATTAATGCCTATATGTAGGGATGGAACAAAGCGAAATATTGATTACTGAATACGAAAAATCTGAGAAATAAACGACGATGGTTTTACATATTTACCATCCATTCTTTAAAATCTGAAGCTTTATTTTTACTGACATAAATGCGTTCAGGGGTTTCTGTATCAAGTGTAATAAGTAAGCGGTTATCAAACCAGATGGTGATGCTCTCGACTGAATTTCTTGCAATAATGAACTGTTTGTTAGCACGATAAAAGTTCTTAGGATTTAAAGTAATATAGAGTTGCTCGAGTGTTCTTGAATAAGGATATTTACTGCCATCTTTGAGATAGATATGGGTACTTTTATCTGTTGTGTAAAAAAAAGAAACAGTCTGTAGGTCAATTGGAATTAATCTGTCTTGAACAGGAATTAAGATTTTATCTTTATAATGTTTGGCAGGAGCTAATTGCGTAATCTTTGAGATATAGGCTACTAGATCTGATTGTGTAAAACGTTGAAATTTTTGCAACGCGCGGTCAAGATCATTTTTCTTTATTGGTTTTAGCAAATAATCAATACTGTTGACCTTGAAGGCTTCAATAGCATATTCATCATAAGCAGTAGTAAAGATTATAGGAATTTCGACCTCAACATGATTGAAGATAAGAAATGCCGCACCATCAGAAAGATGAATATCCATTAAAATGAGATCCGGCGGTGGATTTGTAGTTAACCAGTTAATGGTCTGGCTGACACTTTCTGTATTACCTAATACCTGAATAGTGGGATCAATTTCTTTTAATATCTCAACCAAGCTTTCATAAGCTGCAGTTTCGTCTTCAACAATTAATACCTGCATCAATAATTACTTTAAGGGTAAATAAACTGTAAATGTTTTGCCATTATCTTCAATATGTATCGGTTTTTCCAGTAATAATATAAATCTACTTTCTAGATTTTTAAGACCTGTTCCGTTACTGACGGGTGCGACCAATTTAGGGTAAATAGGATTTGAAACAACAAGTTCATTGCGGTCATTGAAGTAAATATCAATGATCATTTTATGATCGCTGTCAATGATATTATGTACAACAATGTTATCCAATAAAGGGAGGATAGATAACACTGGTAATTTATAGTCCAATACTTCATCACTTATATCAACGTTATAGGTCAATTTATTGGCAAAACGAACTTCCATCATATATTTAAAAGCATCTACGAAAGCAAGCTCTTCTCTCAAAGTAACCAGACCTTTTTTGTCACTCTGCAGAATGTATCGGAATACATCAGATAATTTGTTAACATAAGTTAAAGTGACTTCATCATTCTTTTTTCGAATTAAAGAAGTTAGACCATTTAGGGAATTAAAAAAGAAATGTGGGTTGATCTGATTGGTAAGTGCATCATAGCGGCTCTGTAGATTTTTCATGGTTAGCTCCTCAATCTGCTGTTCTTTTTTTCTCTTATCGCGATAGAGCTGTATAATGTACCCCACGAGCGAACTCAGGATAGAAACAACAAAGAATTGAAAGAGTACAAGACTTCCAAAATGCCTCACTTTGGTAAATAGTAAAAATGAAATACCGCCATATACAACGTAGCCGCTAGCTGATATCAAAAGATTGTAAGCGATCCGTTTTTTTAAGGTTGAAGATCGAAGATAAGTCAGATTGCTTTTAATCAAAATAAAAACCAATGAGACAAAGAACAGGTAGCGAAATAAGAAAAAGATGATATGCTGCATTTTTCTTGTTTCTTCTAATCCTCTTAATTCAAAAGGTAACCAGGTGATATCCGGGTATATAATAAATGTTGCGGCAGCGATACTGATTAATAAGACCTGCCATGAACTGTATTTTGCTAACAATATTTTTTTGATTTTGTACAACAATAAATAGTACTATTTATAAAGATACAACCTTCTGTTTCGAAAATAAATACCTGACCCGACTAAAACGAAAAATAAAGGATGAAGACGAAAGTATATTTTGTAATACACCATTCCCTTAAGCATGTAAATAGAGTTATGCTGTTTATTTTTATAAATATCCATCAGTCCTTACATGATTTTTATAAACAAAATCATGTACAATGATGTCTGTTTAATAGAGAATGAATAAGCATCGGTAATAATGGTAAGTGAAACCGTAATCTGTATACACGACTATTCAATACTATAGCTGAACTTTGCATTGTAATACCTGTTTAAGATCTTAAAAGAAAAAGTAGCGATTGTAAAAAATACTTATTGTCAGTATAAAAATATTAAATCATGGAAAAAAGGAATTTAGGAAATAATAAACTTGAAGTATCAGCTTTGGGTTTGGGTTGCATGGGGTTAAGTTTTGGTTATGGACCTGCTACAGATAAGCAAGAGGCTATTAGCTTAATTCATAAAGCGTATGAAGCAGGGGTAACATTTTTTGATACCGCAGAATGTTATGGTCCCTTTATTAATGAAGAGCTACTAGGTGAAGCCTTGGTCCCTTTTCGCGACCAAGTAGTAATTGCAACCAAATTTGGGTTTCAGGAAGGTGATTCAAAAAAAGGATTGGATAGTAGTCCATCACGCATAAGAGCGGTAGCGGAAGCATCCATGAAAAGGCTTAAAACAGATTATATTGATTTATTTTATCAGCATAGAGTGGATCCGAATGTTCCGATGGAAGACGTTGCAGGAACTATTCGTGATCTGATAAATGAAGGAAAAATTAGACATTGGGGGCTTTCAGAAGCGGGTGCGGAGACGATTCGTAAAGCACATGCAGAGCAACCAGTAACTGCATTACAAAGTGAGTATTCGTTATTCTATCGGGATCCTGAAAAGGAAATTATACCTACTCTTGAAGAATTGGGTATAGGTTTTGTTCCTTTCAGCCCATTAGGAAAAGGATTTTTAACAGGTGCTATCAATGAATTAACACAGTTTGATCCCACAGATTTCAGAAATATAGTGCCTCGGTTTTCACAAGAGAATAGAAAAGCTAATGAAGCCTTGGTTGATTTGTTGAAAGTAATCGCTATTGATAAGGAGGCTACTCCGGCACAAATAGCATTAGCTTGGTTATTGGGACAAAAGTCATGGATAGTACCTATTCCAGGGACAACAAAAATCCATCGATTACAGGAGAATATCAGCGCATCTTATATCAGATTATCGGCTGCAGATATGGAACAGATTGAACAAGCTACTTCAAAAATTACGATCCAAGGAGCGCGGTATCCAGAAGCTTTACAAAATCGAGTAGGGAAATAAGTAATAAGGGTAGTTTTTTCCGTAATCCGTATACTAAAATAAAAACTGACGGTTTGATATTTGTCTAATAAATTGATTAATAATGAAAGCATTAACAAAATACGGATTACTATTAAGTTTAGCTTTATTATTGCTATTATCCTGTTCTCAGGCTAAAGAACCGATAAAAGAGCAGTCTAGCCCTGATCCAATAACAGACAAACCGCTTCATGATAAAAAGATATTAATCGTGTACTTATCGCGTACAAACAATACAAAGGCAGTTGCTCAGATCATCCACAAAGAAATAGGAGGTGATCTGGTGCCGATCGAATTAATGACAGCTTATCCACTGGATTATCAAAGTGTAGTAGATCAGGTTGCACGTGAAAATCAAGGAGGCTATTTGCCTCCTTTAAAAACGCAAATTGAGAATATAAAACAATATGATGTAATTTTTGTCGGGTTTCCTACTTGGGGAATGCAACTTCCTCCTCCAATCAAAAGCTTTTTGTCCCAAAATGATTTCAGTGGGAAAACGATTGTTCCTTTTAACACGAATGGCGGTTATGGTATTGGTAGCAGTTTTGAAACGTTAAGGCAATTATGTGCTAATAGTACCGTTTTAACAGGCTATTCTACTACAGACGGAAAGGAAAAAGAAGGACTTTTTTTGGTGATGAAAGGTGTAAAAGAAGAGCAGGTTAAAGCGGATATAAAGAAATGGCTAGCAACGATTAAGATAGATAATTAAAGATTAGGGGAGCTGGTCTAAGTATATGCTATTTATAATTATTAAATAGGAGAAGTATTTATCTGTAAGAATATAATCTGTAAATTAGTTTTGATATTTCAATAAATTATGAATTTTCAGCTGTCAGATAACAGTTAAATATGGTTGTAAGGTGATGGATAAGAGCATAGACTATGGCGTTTTTTTACCGAATAAATCCCTTTGCGATTATGTAGAAAGCTTTTGGTTTTTGCATAATCAATCTGATCAGGAAAAAGAAACAGTTGGTTTACCAGATGGACGAATTGATCTGATATTTTCTAAATCACCGGAAAATCCTTTTCAAATCATATTATTGGGACTTGGTACACAACATAAACCGGCGACTATTCCCGCACGTATAAAGATGTTTGTGGTAAGTTTTAAATTACTTGCTGTCGACTATATTTTGAAACAACCTATTTCCGATCTAGTGGATTCAGGCAAAGTGCTTCCAAGTGATTTTTGGGATTTTTCTGAAGATGATCTGCAAGATTTTAATTGTTTTATGAATAAAGCAACACTGACAATGGAGTCCTTAATTCCCCATCAAATCGATAAACGGAAACAGCACTTATTTGATTTAATTTATGCCTCGAAGGGATCCGTGAGTGTAAAAGAATTAGCAGAAAAAGTGATATGGAGCAGCCGTCAGATCAATAGGTATTTCAATCAGCAATTTGGTCTATCCCTGAAGGCATACTGCAATGTCTTACGCTTTCGAGCATCTCTGGATCATGTTGCACAGGGAAAATTGTTTCCTGAAGAGAATTTTTTTGATCAGACCCATTTTATAAAAGATATAAAAAAATTTTCTGGCGTAGTACCGAAAGAATTATTGAAGAATAAAAACGACCGATTTATACTATTATCTTCTCTTAACTCTGAATAATTTTACCACATCGTGTTAAAAGAAAAAGAATGTTAGTAGAAAATAAGAAAATTGCTATCGTCGGAGGTGGCGTTGGCGGGTTAACTTTAGCTCGTCTTTTACAGATGCAAAATGTGGAAGTAAATGTTTACGAAAGGGATATTAATCGTGAAGTGCGCGTGCAAGGATCTACGTTGGATCTTCATGAAGGTACTGGATTAAAAGCGATGAAGCGTGCAGGTCTTCTTCAAGAGTTTTATAAACATCACCGACCCACTGCAAGTAAATTGTTGCTTGTCGATCAGGATCTTAACATTCACATGGATGATCATGATCGTGAAATTGGAAAAGGAGAAGACCGACCTGAAATAGACCGCGGACCATTGCGTGATATTCTGTTAAATTCATTAAAACCCGATACTGTCATTTGGGACAGCCAATTTGTGTCCATGGAATCACATCAAGATGGATGGTATTTAAATTTTAAAAATGGCACAACTACATATGCAGATTTGGTAATTGCTGCCGATGGAGCTAATTCAAAAATTCGTCCGCTCATTAGTACTATTAAGCCTATATATTCTGGTATCACCTTGATTGAAGGTAATATCTATGATGCCGCTATTCATGCTCCAAAACTTGTTGAATTTGCGAAAGATGGAAAGGTGATGGCTTTTGGGCAGGGGCAATTTGTGGGATACGGATCTAAAGGTGATGGTTCGATTATGTTTGTTGCGAGCTTTAAATGTCCAGAACATTGGTTCAAAGAAAATGGAATAGATTTGAAAGACAAGCAGCAAGCGGATCAATGGTTCAGACAGGAGTTTGTGGAATGGAGTACAGCATGGTCTGAATTTTTTAGAAATGAGCATGTTCAGTTAATTTTACGTCCACAATACTACTTTCCGCTTGATCAATCTTGGGAAGCAAATCATAACCTGACTATGATTGGAGATGCGGCTCATCGGATGCCACCCTTTGCTGGTGAAGGTGCCAATGTTGCAATGCAAGATGCATTTGAATTGGCATCATGTCTTACCAGTGATAAATTTAGTGATTTAAAGAGTGCTATAGCATTTTTTGAAGCAGATATGATCAAGAGAGGTGCAGAGGCTACAGCAGATACTTTAAAGAATAGTGAAATTATGCATGCCAATAATGCATTAGAGCAAATGCTTACATTTTTTAATCTTACACATGAAGATTAGTAATATTGTATTTAAATGAGCAGGAAATAGTTTCTGCTTATTTAAATTTCGTGGGTGAGACGCCTATATATAGTTTGAAATCTTTTAAAAAATGGTTGTAATCATAATAACCAGATAAGAAAGAGTTCGACATGAAATCCTTTTGATAGTTGCTCTGCCACTCGCCATATATATAAATGAAGCGTTGTAAAGAAATGTATTTTTTAGGAGAAATTCCCATGTATTTTACAAAACTTCTCTGTAGCCATTTACGATTTATTTTTCCTCCCAAACCATGGATTATATCTGCTACAGATATATTTCCTTTTTTCTGTTCAATTTTATTTAAAGCTTCTTGAAGCAGAGAAGGTAGGTTTTCTGCTGGAGTATATGTGCGCATGGTGTTTTCCAGTAATTGCATACGATCTGCAACAGTTTTATTTTGATACAGTTTATCGATTAGCAATTTTGATTTTTCACTTATGATGTCAGTTAGGCTACAGACGGGATGTGAAAGAAAGAATTCTGGTGCTACATCAAAAATTTGATAAAAGGATGAAGGATGAAAACGTAATACAATAATATATTCAAGATCTTGAGGTAGTTGCCAGTAAGTATTCTGTATTGTCCCACAACATACCCATGCCGCATTTAATTTGATTGTTTGATCAGCCTTTTTAATATGAACGATATCCGTTTTATTAGGCATAAAAATTAAAGTAGGAAGACCGTCATTGAATAGTGCCTGGTTGCCTTCTAAGTCTTTGCATGAAAATACATATGCACCTAAGATGCATTCTGATTTAAAAAATAAATTAGAATCCCTCCAGTATCTTGTTGATTCTCCTATTATGGAATCAGATGGTATAATATCTCCAAAAAAATTAATGGGCATAGTTTTACAAAAGTACTTAAAATATATTCAGTGCTATGTCGAATTATTGTCCAATTTTTACTTTTCTAGTTGTATTATGGTCATTAAATTTGTTTCAAACTATTACTTAATTAGTAGATTAGATGGATGTGTGCTCATTTAGAATCTTGATCCTGGTGAAGTGATATTTATTGGCTAAAAGCCTGATTGTAACAGATTGTAATAAAAATAAATGATATGATTTATAAGACAGAAGAAGAAGTAGCATTAATGCAAATAAGTGCAAAATTGACAAGTCAAACATTGGCTGCTATTGCATCGATTATTAGACCAGGTATCACAACACTTGATATCGATCGTTTTGCAAATGAATTTATTCGTGATCATGGTGCAATTCCTTCGTTTCATAATTTTGGTGGATTTCCATTCCATATCTGTGCTTCAGTAAATGATGCTATCGTGCATGGATTTCCAAATCATAATCCTTTGAAAGAGGGTGATTTAGTTTCCATAGATGTTGGAGCATTTAAAAACGGATTTCACGGAGATCAGGCATATACATTTATCATTGGTGAAGTTGTTCAAGAAGTAATTCAATTAGTCAAAATCACAAAGGAATCATTGATTAAAGGTATCGAGCAAGCTGTGCATGGTAATCGTATTGGCGATATAGGTTATGCAATAGCCTCTCATATTTCACCATATGGATATGGTTTAGTACGCGACTTGGTCGGTCATGGATTAGGACGTGATTTGCACGAAGGACCAGATATTCCTAACTATGGACAACGTGGTAAAGGTAAGGTCTTGAAAGAAAACTTAGTGATAGCAATTGAACCGATGATTAATTTAGGAACGGATGATAATTATACAGAGGAGGACGGTTGGACTATTCGGACTGCAGATGGTAAACCTTCAGTCCATTTTGAACAGGATTTATGTATTAAGAAAAACTTTCCTCTAATTCTGACAGATATCAAAATTATTGAAAAAGCGGAAAAAGAAAACAATAACTTAAACTCTTCTTACTACTAATTTGAGGAGTCTTACCGTGCTATTATCATGAGAAAGTGATCGATTTAAGATCATTTTCTCATGATTATTATAACAACCAAACCGCCCGTCTCCTTATTTTCAGGATCAGTGTAAATTAAGGTGTGATGCTAAGATATATAGGAGAGTACGATTATCTTCCATTTACGTGTTAATATGGTTTTTAAAATCAATTGTAGATGAGTACTCATGTTTTTAGAATTGATATTGCCTATCGATTATTTAGCTTAAA
The DNA here is from genome assembly GCF_037479535.1 of Sphingobacterium sp. MYb388. Lineage (NCBI taxonomy): Bacteria > Pseudomonadati > Bacteroidota > Sphingobacteriia > Sphingobacteriales > Sphingobacteriaceae > Sphingobacterium > Sphingobacterium sp. MYb388. The sequence continues at coordinate 140,615 of NZ_JBBGYV010000001.1, forward strand.
AACATAAAATACTTCAATATTAATCATTAAATTTGATGAGTGCTCTGACATATAATCTTTTGTGTAGGATAAACTTATTAACCTAATTATTAAAGAGAATGCGCTTTTTGAATATATCTATACTGCTGACCATATTTCTTTTTGTTTCTGACGCATATTCAAAAGTGTTGGCACAAGATAGTGCAAAGCAAGATTTCGTTTCACGTACCGAGATTTTCTTTAAAGAATCGGCGAAAAAAAGTCTTCAAGATATAGAGACAGATAAAGCGGCCATACGACAAAATCAAGTCATTGAAGAAATCGAAGTGCTGTCGAGGCAAGCCCGCTCTTTTTTGAAAAAAGGTTTTGATACTGTAGCCCTTATTCGCGATCTGAATCAAGTTTCCCAATGGCATAATATTTCCAAAGATGGTGTCTTTGAAAATAAGGGTACAACTCAAACCTCGCGCAACCTGACCACAACTTATCATATTCTTGATGCTCTTCATGCAGAGGTTTCTATCTATAAGAAACGGGTTGATCGTTATTTAGACCAGCTGGTTCGTTATAGATTTCAGATTGATTCGTTATGTAATGATAAATCACTATTTATATTATCTAAAGACTCAACGGAACTCAATCAATATATTCACAAACTGAAAGTTGTAGCTGTGGAAATAACTCCTGTCACAACTTTATTAAAAGATAATATTAATACTATACAGACCATACAGAATCAAGTTAATTTTGAGTTGCTTCAACTTCAAACTGGAATGGAAGAAATTGAATACGATCAACAGCAAATTTCAGATAAAACATTTCAACAAGAATTTTTAAATCTTTGGGAAGAAAGTAATTTTGATCGGCCGATCCACGAAGTGCTTTACTTTTCCGCACTAAAAGCAAAGCTGGTATTCTTTTATTACCTAAAGGGGCATTGGGGAAAGATTATTCTTTCTGTTTTATTGTTACTTCTCGTAACGACCTATCTTTATTCTTTACGATCTGGAATTAGAAATATAAATAATAAAGAAGAAGTGAAAAGTATGCTACTAAGCTCTCCATTTCTATCAGGAATAGTGATTACGCTCAGTGTAGCTCAGTTTTTATTTCCTAATCCACCATTTATTTTTACTGCGGGAATTGTATTAGTATCTGCTTTGATGATCACTATTATATTTAGAAAAGAAATTTCTAAATATTGGTTGGGTATCTGGGTTATTTTTGTCGTTTTGTTTGCCTTTGTAGCTGTAGATAATCTTGTATTGCAGGCTTCTAGGCCAGAAAGATGGTTAATGGTTATTCTTGCCATGATAAGTTTTGTTACTGGTATCTTTATTCTTTTTAATAAAGAGCGTCATCAAGAATTACGTGAGCGTTGGATTCTTATACCGATCTTTCTTATGACCATAATGGAACTTTTTTCGATTTTGTTTAATGTATTGGGGCGCTTCAATATTGCTAAAATTTTGATGGTTGCAGGTTTGATGAATGTCGTTGTTGCGATTGTTTTTCTTTGGGTGATTAGGCTGGTTAATGAGGGATTGACTTATGCCTCTAATCTTTATAAAAAGCAGGAAAGAAGACTTTTTTACATTAATTATAATCGAGTTGGTAAGCGGGCCCCATTCTTTTTTTACGCTATTTTAATTGTTGGCTGGTTCGTATTATTTGGACGAAATTTTTATGAGTTTAGGCTTTTGTCAGAACCATTAAAAAGTTTTTTTCAGGAAGAACATCAGTTAGGAAGTTATACCTTTTCGATATATAACTTGCTTATTTTTATGCTTATTATGATCGGAGCCACCGTACTTTCCAAAATAGTATCTTTTTTTGCATCAGACTCCCAATGGAATTCCAACGATGATAAGCAGGAGAAAAAGTTCCGTTTGGGAAGCTGGATTCTGCTCATTCGTATCAGTATTATCTCAATCGGTTTTTTCCTAGCCTTCGCCGCTGCCGGAATTCCCGTAGATCAAATCATGTTAGTGATTGGTGCTTTGGGTGTAGGAATTGGTTTTGGCTTACAATCACTAGTCAATAATCTAGTCAGTGGATTGATTATAGCTTTTGAAAAACCGGTTAACGTAGATGATCTAATCGAAATTGACGGACATGCCGGTAAGGTTAAATCTATTGGTTTTCGTAGCAGTGTAATTGCTACACTAGATGGTGCTGATCTCATTATGCCTAATGGTGATCTTTTGAATTCCAATGTATTAAATTGGACTGTCGGTGGTTTTAAAAAACGAATACATATTCAGTTAGAGGTAAAATATGGGTCAGATCTGGATAAAGTAAAAATGTTAATCGTAGATGTTTTAAATAAGAATGATCAGATATTCGCTACTCCTGCTGTATCCGTGCAATTTGGAAGTCTGTCAGCACAATCTATAATGATAGAAATTTACTTCTGGGTGAAAACTTTAAAAGACACGGGTCAGGTAAGAAGCGATGTGATTAAAACCATCCAATCTGTATTTCAGGAGAATGGAGTTGATCTGGCCTTACCGAAACAAGAGCTACTGTGGAAAAATGAACCTGAGTCAAATAATACGATTGACTAATCAAATGAGAATGGTTTACGTAATTAATAAATACTAATCAAGGAACGATGAGAAAACGGCTTTTTGCCACGCTATTTCTATGCATAGTACTTATGCAAGGCTGTATTAAGGATGCTCCGCAAAATCCTGAGGCAGATATTGAATCCGTTACTGTTGATCCACATTTACTAACTGGTAATGTGTTTATAGATCAGATAAATCGGACAATAACATTAAACCTTACAAACGAAGCCTATGATTCGGGAATCTCTCCGGTGCTGACGTTATCTAGGGGTGCTTCTGTAAAACCAGCAAGTGGAACACTGATCAAGTTTGACGGTGATCAAGAAATTGTATATGATGTCACTTCAGAATCAGGAGAAAACACCAAACGGTATACGGTTAAAGTTGTGAATATTGGTCATTGGGATTTTGCTTTTCAAAATTGGGCTAGTCATCCTACAGATAAATATGAGTATCCGGTAGAGGATGATGGATTACAGCTCTGGTCCTCCGGCAATCCGGGAGTTGCGCTTTCGGGTGTTCCTGCGCGCAGTGACGCATACCCGACACGATCCACTACAGATGGTTACCTTGGAACGAAGGCTGCAGAACTGGTTACGATTAAAGGTACACCTTTATCAGAACTTATTGGTATTCGACTGTATGCAGGTTCTTTGTTTTTAGGAAATTTTAATGCTTCTGAGGCTATGCTTAATCCGTTGGCGGCGACAGAATTTGGAGAACCTTATAAGGGGCTTCCTAAATCTTTCACAGGTTATTATAAATATAGTGCAGGACCTGATTTTATAAATAAGGTAGGTCAGGTTCAGCCAGGAGTGAAAGACAAATGTAGTATCTATGCCGTTTTGTTTAACGGTCCGGATAGACTTAATGCGACTAATATTATGAATTCGGACCGGATAATTGCGCGTGCGGATCTTCAGGATGGCTCTGATAAAACCAATTTTACACGTTTTGATATTCCTTTTGTATATAAACAGGATGCTAGTATTGGTAAAAATTTGATGATGGCCATTGTTACCTCGTCCAGTGCTGAAGGGGATCAATATAGAGGAGCGATAGGATCGAGATTGGTGGTAGATAGTTTAAGAATCGTACCTTTATTATGAAGAAATATATAACGTTATCCCTTTATTGTTGTCTATTGGTGGGATCAAATATCTTGTACGCACAAGACATAAAGCGAAAGTTTTTATTTGATCAGATTAAGCATTCAATTACATTAGGTTATAATATTGGTGCTACGGCTCCTTTTTCTTTTCCTAATACCATTCGTCAGATCAATAGTTATGCACCGATATTTTCACCTTCTATTGGCTATCAGGCTACATATGATCTTTCATCAAAGTGGTTTGTAGGTACTGGATTAAGCGTAGATGTTAAAGGAATGAAAGTAACTGACAGTGTCCAGTACTTTCATACTATTATTTCTGTGGATAATGGTAATGGTGAAAAAGGCTCTTTTGAAGGAGATTTTACAGGAACAAACGCCACGACATCCCGAAATGTGTATTTAACGCTACCTGTTTTTTCAGGTTACCGTCAGGGAGAATGGGATTTTAAATTAGGGATGTATTTCGCTTGTTTATTATCGGCTGAATTCAAAGGAACTGTGTCAGATGGTTATATTAGAAAAGGTAATTCATTAGGTGAAAAAGTATTGATTGAAAGTGCTGATTTTGACTTTTCAAGAGAGGTGAGATCCTTTGATATTGGAGCTCATTTAGGAGTTTCAAGGCATTTTGGTCAACGTTGGGCGGCAGATCTGACAGGACAATTAGGCTTAAATCCGGTTTTCACTTCATCTTTCCGTGGAATAGGATATAATTTGCATAATATGTATCTAACACTTGGTGTAGCATATAGACTTTGGTAATACAAACTTGAATAGGTTGGCTATTTTTAATAGTTCTGATATTTAAAAACAAGCTCTATTTCAGAGCTTGTTTTATTTGCTTAAATCAAGATACAAGCGCAGCATATTTATATAACTAATTGTTTTTTTTAAGAGATGTTCTCTTTATTTGGTTCATGGTGTAGTGATCTAATCAAAGAAATTATAGCTTTCTTATCATATCCGTATATTGCATGAAGTTGATTCTGGGTTCCCTGTGTCGCAAATGTATCAGGTAACCCCAGACGTTTTAAAATGGAATGATATCCATTATCTACCATAAATTCCATTACTGCACTACCTATCCCGCCTATGATACTACCATCTTCTATAGTAATCACGACTGAAAATTGACTAAAGACATCGTGCAGTAATGTTTCATCAATAGGTTTAAAGAACCGGAGGTCGTAATGGGCTACATCAATGTGATCATCCAAAAGTTCTTGACAGGCTTCTACTGCAAATTGACCTATCGGACCGAGCGATAATATGGCTATTCTTTTTCCAGATTTGATTTTTCGTCCCTTTCCGAGAGGTATTTTGCAAAACTTACTTTTGAGCTCACCAGAGCCTACGCTTTTTGGATAGCGTATCGCGAAAGGACCATTTAACGTATCGCATTGTGCTGTGAAAAGCAGATTTTTAAAATCATCCAAATCCATGGGAGATGCACCTGTTATGTTGGGTATACATCTAAGAAAGGAAATGTCAAATGCGCCGTGATGTGTTGGCCCATCTGTGCCAACAACACCTGCACGATCTATGCAGAATACAACAGGTAACTTTTGCAAAGCGACATCATGTATGAGCTGATCGTAGGCGCGCTGTAGGAATGTTGAATATATTGCGCAAAATGGCAACAGGCCGTCAGCGGCAAGTCCAGCACAAAAAGTAACGGAATGTTGTTCGGCAATACCGACATCAAAAACTCGGTCAGGCATTTCTGATTTCATCTTCGATAACGAGCTACCCGATAACATGGCTGGACTGACTGCTATGATGCGGTCATTGGTTTTTGCTAGTGTAAGTAGCGTATTTCCAAAAACCTCCTGAAAAGTGGGACTGCGATTAACTGTACTCAACTTCGCTCCCGTTGATTTATTAAAAGTTCCTGGAGCATGCCATTTTTTAGGATCGGCCAGAGCGGGAGCAAATCCCTTTCCTTTGATAGTAACACAATGAAGTAATTTTGGTCCTGGTATGTGCTTTAGTTTTTCGAACAAACCAATCATTTTTTTTAGATCATGTCCATCTACAGGACCAAAATATCGTATGTTTAATGCTTCGAAAAGATTACTATGCTGCATAAATCCTCCCTTAATGATTTTATCAAATTTTCGCAGCGTCTCTGAAGCCCATTTTGTGGATGAATTTTCTGATGAAAGGAGATTTTTGAGATGTAACTTTAACGTATTGTAATATTTAGCGGTAGTGAGATCTGTCAAATAATTTTGTAGTGCACCGGTATTGCTATCGATAGACATATTATTATCATTGAGTATAATAAGCATGTTTGGTTGTTCATATCCCGCATTGTTCATTGCTTCAAAGGCTTGTCCTGCTGTCATCGCCCCATCTCCAATAACAGCAATATGCTGCCGGTTGAGTTCTCCGCGATATTTGGCTGCGATAGCCATACCTAGGATGGCCGAAATGGAGGTAGAAGAATGACCAGTTCCAAATGCATCAAATTCGCTTTCGTCCCTACAGGGGAAACCGCTTATACCTCCTAGTACTCGGTTAGAGTAAAAAGATTTTCTTCTTCCTGTGAGTAATTTATGAGGATAAGCTTGATGTCCTACATCCCAGATCAGTTTGTCTATAGGCGTATTAAAAACATAATGTAAGGCCACAGTAAGTTCAACAACACCTAAACTAGAACTGAAATGACCTCCGTTTACGGCAACATGATCGATAATAAACGATCGTAAGTCTTCGCATACAACTTGTAAAGAGGAAAAGGATAAATTGCGTAGATCTACTGGACTACTTATGAAATTATTAGGGGACATAGTATTTTTTTTCTCAAAGGTAAATTACTTAGATTTGCGATATAGGTGTAGATTTTGTAAAACTTACCAGTACAGATATGAAGGCGTATAAATTCGAACTATTTACCAGTACTATAGAAAAAAATATCAAAGATGGTATTTTCAAGCCAGGTCATAAACTGCCTTCCGTTCGTGAGTTGAAAGAACAGTTTAAGATCAGTGTCAGTACAATACAAAATGGGTACGAATATCTGATGATTCATGGTTTAGTGGAAAGTATTCCTAAATCGGGTTATTATGTAAGTTATCAAACAAAAAAAAATGTAGAAGAGTTAAAAAGTGACCGTATTCCAGTCATTAGGGATGCTATATTTAAGAATCATCTTGGACTTACAACTTCTGCGGGAGCAGGAAAGACATTTTCTGAGTTTAATGTAGCTGCTCCTGGAGATTTGCTTGTGCCACAAAAGTTAGTGTTGCGGACGATGCAACAGGTGATCCGGGAGCAGGGGGCAGGTCTACTTCGGTATTATCCTTCAAATGGTTCTGTTGAGTTAAAAGAACATATTATCACACGTGCGGCAGCTTATCGTACTGTTATTCATATGGATGAGCTAATTATTACAGATGGTGCATTGCAGGCTTTATATATTGCTCTGGCTACAGTTTGTTCTTCGGGCGATGTTGTAGCAGTGGAAAATCCCTGTGTATTTTCGGTACTTGAAGTAATAAGGGTATTGAACCTGAAAGTTATCGAGATTTCTGTAGATCCGGTTTTGGGATTTGATATTAATTTTTTCAGAGAGGCATGCCTTCACAATCCGGTTAAAGCGGCGATTGTAACTTCAAATTTTCATAACCCGACAGGGATATTAATGTCAGATGAACAAAAGCTAGCCTTAGTTACTGTAGCACAATACTATAATGTTGCGCTTATTGAAAATGATATGTATGGTGATCTGAATTTTCATGGACAGCGACCGACTACTTTGAGAAGTTTTGATGTAAGTGGTCTAGTTCTTACTTATTCGTCCTATTCGAAAACTTTGGCTCCCGGTATAAGACTAGGTTGGTTGGCGGCTGGAAAATTTATGCAACGGGCAGAGCAGATTAAATTTTCATTGGGAAGTACCGTTTCTCCTTTATATCAGGAGACGCTAAATAAACTGATGACAGGAAGTAGTTACGATCGTCATATACGTTCCTTTAGAATGCAATTGGCTAAGAATGCCTATAGTACTGTACACTTGCTTTCTGCTAATTTTCCGGACAGTACTTCTATTTTAATGCCAGCAGGAGGCTATAATATTTGGGTAAAGATGCCTGACGGGACAGACATGCTTAAATTTTACAGACAATGTGAGCAAATAGGAGTGAGATTTACTCCTGGGTATACTTTTTCATTTTCGGGGGCGTTCGCAAATTACTTTCGAGTAGTATTTGCAGACAAATTTTCTGTTAAGAAGATAGAAGCGATTATGCTTGCTGGTCAACTAATGCGATAACAACTGTACTGCTTCATGTTGCATAAGCTGTTCTCTTTATTCTTTTGAAAGACTTATACATTTGTGCACACACATTTATGATATCAGTATGAAAATAATAATCAAATTTACTATAGCTACAGAAGAAGGATTGGCAGCTCTTTTAACATTAACGCATGCGATAGCGATAGAAAAGTTTTCAAAACATCTAGAGCTTTCGTTCGTAGAGAAATATATACATGAAAATTTTAGTGATAGCAATTTGGTTGAAGAATTAAATAGCATGTCAAATCAATGGCTCATCGCATACGTCGATAATATACCGGCAGGATTCGTCCAAATTACGTCAAAGGGCGTTAGACCTTCGAGTTTAGACCGTAAACGGGCTATCCGTATTGCCAATTTTGGGATCTTAAAAAAATATTTTAATCTGGGTGTAGAAGAAGCATTACTGGAAAAAAGTTTATCCGTCTGCAGGCCATATGAAGCGGTATGGATCCACGAGTATATTCAAAATCCCTTTATCAGACTTTTTGAAAGTAAGGGATTTGTTAAACAGTCGGAGATAAATCAACTTGATGAATTGCCTTTGAATGCAGTATATTTAATTGCATAATTTATTTAAGAGAATGTTCTTGAAATCTTAAAGGCAGACGTTAAGTTTTGTCTTCTGATTTTATTGACAAGGAAAAAGTATATATCTAATCGCGATCATATACATTAATCACTATTTTTTAGTACCTTATATTACGTTAAATTGCATCTATTCATGTGATTATAAATTTCTTGAATACGATTTGAAAAAAAATGTCCCGAATTACGATCCTCATTTGTCATTAAAATAAATAGTATATTTATTAACCTTAATTAAGAAAAGATGAAAGAGTTTTTATTGTTGATTCGTGAGTCTTCGACTTATGGCAACCTATCGGTAGAAGATATGCAGGCTGATATTCAGGAACATATCAATTGGGTAGAGGAACTGGTTGCAAATGGACATTTTCTAGAAGGAAATCCACTAGAAGCTAATGGAGTTACATTAAAGAAGGATATGATTTCAGATGGTCCATACATCGAGACAAAAGAATGTGTTAGCGGTTACTACAAATTAAGTGTGAAAAGTTTGGAAGAAGCAACACAGCTTGCTAAAAGTTGTCCTGATTTAAAGAATGGTGCAACTTTAGAAATACGGGAGATTATCATTACCGATGAGCAATAAGGACATTGACAAATTAACAGATCATCTTTTCAGGGAATACCATGGAAAGATGATTTCGTTTTTGTCTGCAAAATTTGGATATCAGCAGATCGATAATATTGTTGATGCAGTTCAGGAAGCATTTGAAATTGCCCTAAGTGAATGGAGATATAAAGGAACTCCCAAAAATTGTTTCGGATGGTTAATTTATGTTTCTCAAAATAAATTAATCAATAAAATCAATCGAGATTCGGTTGGAAGCAAGATTCTTAATCGAATTTCGTACGAGGAAGAAGAATCAATTGCGTCACATGAAGCCGAAGATAGTTTACTTCAATTGTTGATCTTCTTTTCTAAAATCAATGTCTCTGACAGAAATAAGTTGATTATATCTTTGTTTTATTTATGTGGATTTGGCTATTCTGAAATATCAAGAGCCATGATGTTACCCGTTGAAACTATTAAAAAGATCATCTTACGAAGTCAGGTTTTAATAAAAAAAATTGCTATTCAATATGAGAAATGTGAATTCGAAAGCTTGCATAATGAGATGCCCCATCTGCTTCATGTATTGTATTTGATGTTTAATGAAGGCTTCAAATCTGCTCAAAAACGAGAATCAATAAAAAAGGATTTATGTTTTGAAGCGATTCGTCTAAGTGTTTTAGTCAAAAAATATCAGGAGGATCATTGTGAATTAAATGCTCTTTTAGCTTTATTTTTCTTTCATGTTTCTCGATTTCCCGCAAGGATTCAAGAAAATGGATGGATATCTATTCAATTTCAAAATCGGACGCTTTGGGATAAAAATTTAATAAGCGAGGGATATGCTTATCTTAATAAAATAGATTTAAGTAAAAATAGGCTGAATAAATATCATTTAGAGGCTTTAATTGCTTCAGTGCATTGTTCTTCACCTAATTATGAAAAAACAGATTGGAGATTGATATCTACCTTGTATTCTCAATTAGAATTTTTAGAGCCTAATGCTATAGCAGTAAAAATAAATAGGGTTATTGCTGAGAGTAATTACTTGCCAATAACTCCATTGATTGAGAAAATGTTTGATTTGGAACCTATGTTAAATGACTTTCTTAAATTTCCATTTTATAGCTCTTTAGCATTTCTTTATGAAAAGGGGGAAAAGAAGGAAATGGCCTGCCATTACTATTGGTGTTCTTTATCATATACCAACAATCAATTTGATAACGAATACATAAACCTGAAATTAAGCCTTCTACATTCGTGATCATAAGAAAAGCCCAACTTCGCTATTGGGCCTAATTTATAATTACTGTAAATATTATGTTTAGAGTTGTCAGCTGGTCATATGATTGTACCGCCCTTCGAGATAAAGTCTTTTTTCACACGATCGTATCTTTCCAGATCTATTGGTTTAGATGCACCCGCTATAATACTCGATTTAAAACCTAAATCTAAAGCATCGTTTGCAGTGTAATATACGCAGTAATCAGCAGCCACTCCACAGACAGCTACTTCTGTAACACCTCTACCTTTAAGATAATCACCCATTCCTGTAGATTTTTTTCTACCATTATCAAAAAAACCACTATAGCTATCAATTTCTTTATCCATTCCTTTTCTAAAAATAGCTTCAATTGCATTTGTTGAAAGTCCAGAGACGAATTCAGCGCCTTTAGTTCCTTGTATGCAATGCTCTGGCCAAAGTACCTGATCTAATCCATTTAACTTTATTTCTTCAAATGGCTCTTTGCCAGGATGCGAGGTATAAAAACTTTTATGCCCCCTTGGATGCCAATCTTGTGTGGCTACCACAAGATCATACTGTGTCTGTAGCTCGTTAATTGTGTGCACGATTTCATCACCATGATTAACAGCTAAAGCACCTCCTGGTAAAAAATCATACTGTACATCGATTATAATTAAAGCTTTCATAAAGAAAAGTTAAATGTTAGTAAGGATACCTTGATATGTAATATTTTCCCTAATATAAGAAAAATGTTAGTAATTGCTGTTGTTGCTTTATTAAAAGGAAAAAAATAATTATTTCGGATTGTTTTATATGGTAAAGCATTCGTTTATGACTCTTTTTTACACCATCACTCCATGTACTCGGATCTTAAAGTTGTTAACTTTATTAGTATATTCCTTGTTTAAAAATTAGGATGAATGTTATAGCATATGTGTTTTAATTTTGAAAATATAGCGTATTTATCAAAACTATAAACGCGGCATTATTTAGAAATATTAAATCCATCATTATATTCATGGCATTCTCATTTTGTATCTTTAGAAGATTGTTTAGAAAAAAGAATTGATATGGATCATATTATAAACCACTTTAACCAGTATCTGCCCCTTGATAGCGAGGAGATCGCGGTTTTAACAAACCATATTACGAAGAGAACTATAAAAAGAAGACAGTTTCTTTTACACCAAGGGGATGTATGTAAGTCTTTTACCTACATACAGACTGGTTGTTTTAAAATGTACGGTATAGATGATAAGGGGGCTGAACATAATCTTGTCTTCGCAGCTGAAGACGATTGGATTTCGGACATAGGTAGTTTACATCGTGAAACTCCTTCGCAGTTATATATAGAAGCAATAGAACCTTCAGTAGTATTACAGATTTCCAAAGGTGATTTATGGTATTTATACACTAATTATCCAAAGTTTGACCGTAATTTCCGTGTGATTATTGAAAATAAATATATTGAACTTCAAAATCGATTATTACAAATGTTTAGTTCTACCGCTATTGATAGGTACGAAAGTTTTATTAATCAATATCCCAATTTAGCAAATAGGCTACCTAATACACAAATTGCCTCTTATTTAGGTATAACTGCAGAATTTTTGAGTAAAATAAAGAACGATAGATTTAGAAAATAACTATACTCTTAAACTAGATTAAGGGTATTTCTTATTATAGCTTATAGGTGTAGGTTGACTATTCATCGCAATTTTGTATTGTCAATAATGACAAACAAATTTTTAACATATAAAACGATGAATACAGTAAATCAACAAGTAAAAGTAGCCGTTATTGGTTTGGGTAATATTGGTAAAGCCATAGCCACTAATCTTGTAAAAGGAAATCACCCGGTTATCCTTTCCTCTAGAGCATTTGAGAAGGCAAGCAATCTGGCGGACAAATTTGGAAATCTTGCCACTGCAGAGGAGATATCCGATGCGATTCATAAAGCTGATGTAATCATTCCTGCGATTTACTTTGATAATATTAAAGAATTTTTGGTGCAGTATGCGACGGAGCTAAAAGGAAAAATTATTGTAGATGTTTCAAATCCAATTGCTCCAGATGGCAATGGAGGTTTTAGAAAAATTATTGATCAACATGATTCTGCAGGTCAGACTCTATTAGCTTTGGTACCTAAAGAAACCAGTTTTGTTAAAGCATTTGGAACTCTAGGTGTACATTCATTATCAGAAGAGGCTTTCGTTACCCCTCAAAATAAAGTGTTATTTTATGCATCGGATAATACTAATAGTAATCAATTTGTTGAAGAATTAATCAAAGCCAGTGGTTTTGAACCTCTTCATATTGGAGGTATCAATCAATCTATTCGCATAGAAGTATTTGGCGATCTTCATGAGTTCGGAGCACTGGGAAAAACAGTGGTACTTGATGAAGCAAAGGATATTATTGGTCAACATAAAATCTAAAATTGTATGATAAAGGCCATGGTGGCGGCAGTGTTTTTTTTTATGTTATTAGCCTGTCAAGATGAAACAAATCAACGGAATGATGATGCACATATTTCTAAACTTGAAAACTCAACAGTAATGAATAAACAAACAATAAAAGCGGAAATCGAAGATGCTTTGACTATTTATTTTGAGGCCCTGAATAAATCAAATGTCGAGCAGGCCGTCGGTCAATATACGGCTGACGGTATATTTATGGCAACAGGGTTGCCCACAGCAACAGGAAAACATGAACTTACAATAGCTTATCAAAATGTTTTTAAAGCAATCCTGCTTAATGTATCCTTTAAAATGGAGGAAGCAGTTATACTTGAAGATAGTGTAGTATTTGTTCGAACTCAATCAAACGGAAGTCAATTGATCCGTGCTAGTGGACAAAAATCTAACGAGTTAAATCGAGAGTTTTTTTTAATGAAAAAAGAAAATAACAAATGGAAGATCGCTCGGTACATGTTTAACCAACCAAAATAGGTACTAGATAGAAAATCGTAATTTAAAATAAAAATCAAAACCCTGTAAATTTTCTGATTTATAGGGTTTTGATTTTATGTAATATGGTAAACCGGCGGATTTTTTTTAAAATAATTTTAGCATTTTTTATTTGACTATTTATATAATTGAATTGAGAGCCCCTGACTAGTTCCATTTTTTAAATATATTTGAAACAAACTAATTGAAGTCAGCACTTCTGTAACCTTATTTATTTTTACATATAGTATAAGTTTCGGACAATCTTGTTCTTTAAATATCGACAAGATCGTTTCGAATATTGGTTGAACTATAGCGAATATTGAAAATGGTTTATATTAGTTGTTTTAAAAAATGATTTTTATAGGGATGAAAGAATATTGTCTAAAAACTGGTCGCTTGCTGAAATTGAATAGAATTTGGAGCATAATTTTCTGCATTTATTTTTTAACCATATTTGTAAGCTGTGACTCCAGTCAGAAGCCAACAATTTCTAAACATGCAGGTTTGACTTTGGACAGTGTTGCAAAGCATCATTTGTTAAGTTCGATTATAAATTCAACACAGGATAATAATCGGATCAGAGATAGTCTGTTTGTCGAGTATGAAAAATCAGCCAATTTTAACAAGAATATTTATTATTGGGCACTCAAAGCACTTAATTTACCCTTTGGTTTTAAAGATGATTCACTGATAAGTAGTGTGAATAACATATATATATTACCTAAGCAGGTGGATGAGTGGGCTTTAAAGAAATATGTGCTCTTAAAAAGTAAAGCCGACCATACAGATATTAATAGCTCAGAAGTGACCAAGGAGCTTATGAATACAAGAAGTCAGGTGGAGAAATCTAAGTCTGTATTCTTATTTTTATATGACAACATGTTGGCCATGATTTTTTATACTAATCAGGACTCCGAGAATTCTTTACGGTATATTAAATTGTTCAGACAAAATCATCCTTATGCAACATCTGCACGCTTCCTTCAAATGTACTATGATATTCGTTTTATGATCTCCTTAGATCTTGATGGAACTCCTGGGGCTGAGACATATCTGGATAGCTGTCAAGCTTTGGCTAGAGAATTGGATGATACAATGGCATTAATGCGTTCGATTGACTTTGAATCACAATGGCTGAAAAAACAGGGAAAGACAAAAGAAGCTGTTGATCGACATAGGATATATTTTAACTATCTCACCAAAACGAAAGAGAATACGGCATTAAAACAGTACAATAATTTTGCCGACCTATTCCTTGCTAACAATCAACCTGATTCAGCTATTCTATATGTGAAGAGGGGGATGGAAATCGCTCGTAAAAACAAAAAGGAAACCAAAGATATGACTTCGGTATTGGATATCTTAAGCAAATCTTATGAAAAAAAGGGCGATTATAAACAGGCTTATCTATATGGTAGAAAACAATATGAAGCATATCTACAGGCCACTGAGGTGATGCAAAAGACAGCGATAGCTGACATTACTGCACGTTATGATGCTCAGAAGAAAGATGAAGCAATTCGATCTCTTCAGGAAAATAATGATTTAAACAGTAAATTTATTACCCAACAGCGATGGACATTTATAATTTTCATCATATTGACGATCTTTATTGTCTTTTTTGTTTTCAGCTCCTACAAACAAAAACTCTTCAAGGCTGAACATGATAAATTGTTATTACAACATAAACAACTTGTCTTAGAACAAAAAAATAGGCAAAATCAGCTAAATCCTCATTTTATATATAATTCTATTGCCAACTTGCAGGGCTTGATCAGTACCGATAAAAAATTGGAAGCAAATAAGTATTTGGTTACTCTGACAAAAGTTATCCGCGATATGTTAGAGTTAAATAGAAAAGATTTTATACCGTTAGAAAAAGAAATAGATAGTCTTAATAACTACGTCAATCTTCAACAAATGCGTTTTAATCACTCTTTTGAATATCATGTGGAAACAGGCGATTTAGACTTAGATAATACACT
Organism: Sphingobacterium sp. MYb388; assembly: GCF_037479535.1. Taxonomy (NCBI): domain Bacteria; kingdom Pseudomonadati; phylum Bacteroidota; class Sphingobacteriia; order Sphingobacteriales; family Sphingobacteriaceae; genus Sphingobacterium; species Sphingobacterium sp. MYb388. Next base: position 155,898 of record NZ_JBBGYV010000001.1, read on the forward strand.
TATTCCTCCGATGTTAGTCCAGCCCTTTTTAGAAAATGCGATAGAACATGGTCTTATGAGCCTGGAGGATAAAGGTTGTCTACAAGTTAGGTTTTACCAAACTAAAGGTACGCTACATATTGAGATTACTGATAATGGAGTGGGAGTGGCGGAAAACTCACAGATAAAAAAGAAGAAAGAATCCTTATCTCAGGTAATAACCGAGGAGCGTATTGAACTGCTATTTGGAAAGGATAAGCATGTTGCAGGTATGCGCAAACATCCGAATTTTAAACAGGACGGAACAGGTTATCAAGTTGAAATATATTTCCCATTAACTCTGAATTTTGATTAGATTATGTTAAAGATTTATGTACTCGAAGACGAGGCGAATATACTTCGTTATATCCAATCCATTTTGGATGAAATACCCTATGTGCGGATGGTTGGAAGCTCGTCTAATATCAAAAAGGCCGAGATCGACATTCCAAGAGAATTACCGGACCTTATCTTATCAGACATACAGTTAAAAGATGGTCTCAGCTTAGCATTATTAGCCAATCTTAATTTAGATGCTAATATTATATTTATAACTGCTTTTAACCAATATGCTATTGAAGCGCTTAATCTTGGCGCTATTGGTTATCTGACAAAACCGATCGATCCAAGTTTACTCATGGAGAAGATTGAACAATGCTATAAAAAGACGACAGAATTTACGCTAAACCAATTACAGCTCAAGATTGCAGAAAGTCATCTTAAACATCCGGCTACTCCAAAAAAAATAGCACTTCGAACCTTTGAATTTACACAGATTGTTGATGTAGAGGATATTTTATACTGTTTTAGTGATAAAGGATATACTACTTTTCATTTAAAAGATGGGGTCAATTTAATGGTTTCTAAAGTAATAAAGCATTTTGAAGCGATGTTGCCTCAAGAACAGTTTATACGTTGTCACCAATCTTATCTTATTAATTCCCATTATATCCATAAGTATTTTAAAGACGGGCAACTGGAAATGAAGGATGGCAGGATGATTCCTATTTCAAATCGAAAGCGAGAAATGATTATGCAGTTTATCGAAGGATTGGGATAATTTTATTTTTTGAACAGGTTTAAAATTTAATGTCACCTGTACTCAGATAATGGATTAAAATTTGTGTAAATAGCATATTGTATTTAGTTTGAATCAGCTCACTCTCTGTCGTGAGCAGGTTCGAACGCGATGTATTTAAGTCATATATACTGATTCTACCTGCCTCGTAACTTTTTAAACTTAAATCAAAAGCCTTTTTAGTGACTTCCAGAACATTAGTTGCTAGTTTATATTGTTTTTGATAATTATCCAGATCTAGTAATTGTTTTGTTAGCTCCTGCTTGATAGTAAGCTGTTCTAATTGTATTTGTTTTGCATTTTCAGCCTGTTGAATCTTATTCTTTTGAACAGCTGTCTTAACAGTATTTTTGTTGAATATTGGTACATTGATGGTCAGACCTATCTGTTGAGAAAAATTATTTTGAAGCTGATTAAATAAAGGAAGTCTTCCAAAGCCTGTAGTCAAATTATTGAAATAAAAACTACCCAATGTCAGACTCGCATCAATCGTGGGGTAAAGCTGGGCTTTTATAGCTTTTTGATCAAATTGAAGTGCCTCACTCAACAATGCATATTTTTTTAATGCAGGGTGCTGTTTTAAATAGGAACTGTATAAATCCGAAGATTCAGAACTTGATTGCTGTAACGGTGAAAAAGCCTTAGTTTCCGTATTAATTTCAAAATTTTGATCTGGTTCAATAGCCATTATTTGTTTAAGTTCCAATATAGCTTTATCTATAGTGTAGTGCGCCTGTCTATTCTTTTCGTTCTCACGTTCATAATTAGCCTTTGCTTCGTATAATATAGTGAGTGAAGTGGCTCCGAGGTCAGTTGACTTTTGTACTTTTAAAAGTTGGCTCTCTGCAAAAAATAGAGCTGTATCTACCGATTTGCAGATCTCTTTTTGCAACAATACGTTTAGGTAAGCCTGGATAGTTTTTAGTGTTATTTCTCTTTTGAGTAAAGCTAAGTCTTGTCCGCTTGCTTCCATTTCTCTCTCTGATTTCTTAATGAAATTTTTCAGTTTGCCATTGTTTAAGATCGAATAGGAGGAAGATAAACCTAATGTACTGTTGAAGTTGTCATTTCGTGCATTGTTACCAAAAATATCTTGAGATTGTCCAAAATTGTTGTATAAATTTGTAAATCCATTTAGATTAGGTAGACGTTCATTTTTGTAATTTTTTATATCTAGATTTTTGTCTTCAAGAACTAATTTCGCTTTGTCTAAAGTGATATTCTTTTCAAGTGCAACGGCAATGCATTGGTGTAAGTCAAAAGTCTGTTGTGCGAACAAAACTTTGCCTGTAATGCATGTGATGCCAAGCGTTAGTAATATATATCGAAATAACACAATCATTAATTATCTTGATATCTAAGTAAACTCCTTAATTGACTCAATATTCTTTCAGCAAGTGTTAATTCTTGTGTAACAATATCAGCCGTTCCGCTCAATTCCTTGTCAAATACAATTGTTTTATGATAAGAAGTCTGTAATCCATTGGGCAGTGCTACTTCTATATAGTATTTACTGTCTTTATCTTGAACTAAAGCAATGGATTTGATTTTCCCTTGTACTATACCATATTCCTGGTACTTATAATTATCAAGCTTGATCAATACCTTTTGATTTATTTTTATTTTACCTTGATTCTGCGCTCCTATATGCATTTGTCCTATTGTTATCTGTCTATTGTTTGGCAGTATACTGAGCAGGGTACTGCCCGCTTTCACAAATTGTTTCTCTCCTAAAAATTGGAGATAACTTAATGTTCCATCTATAGAAGCATAGACGAGATAAGTTTTTTCCCATTGTCGTAGTGCTTTTTTGAGCTTTTCAAGTAATAAGATAGAAGCAGATGAATAGGAAGTTTTTTCTTTAACAATATTTACATCTGCACCTGATTTTATTTTTTTAAAGTTTAAAATAGTTTCTTCCAATTGCGCAATTGATATTTCTGTATTTTTGAAATTCCTTTGCGCTTCCAATAATTTTACTTTTTCATTTTCAAGTTCTAAAGCAGCTATCACACCTTCACGATGTAATGATTCGGAACGCTTGTAGTTTTTTTCGGTCAATTGTAACTTACTTGATTCTAATATATGTTGTTGCCTAAGATTTGCAACACGTTCTTTATAATCTGTAATACCTTTAAGGGCCGTTACCTCTTCTGCAGCATAAGGCTGTAGATTGGTAAATAATATCTCTTCCTCCAGCGCCTTGGCAAAGGCATTGTAATCTTCCTGTACTTCACCCAATCTAAAGCTGGAAACAAGTTGTAATGGAAATTTACTAAGTTGTTTCGTCGATAGAGAATCGAGAATCTTCTTTAATTGATATATATCTTGATCATCGGCTGACGACTCCAAAACCATCAGTAAGTCTCCTTTTTTTACTGTTTTTTGATCTTTTGCGATCAATTTTTCAATCCGTGAATCGATCCTAACCTCAATTTTCTCTGGTGGATTTTGAGATGATATAATAATAGTAGATGAAATGAATTCTGGATATTTAATAATGCATGCCAGTAAAAAAAATAAAAGTATTATACCTAACATCACTAGGCTTCCCCAACGGATAAGCCAATTTGGCGGTGTTTCTAAAACCTCCTGTACCTGCTCTGAACGCAGATTGATATTGTCCAATATGTTGTCTTTAGTTGCCAAGTTCTAATTGATTTTTTACTAATCGATAATATTCTCCTTTTAAGGATACAAGCTGTTCATGGGTGCCTTCCTCGACCACTTTACCTTTATCCAGTACGATTATTTTGTTTGCATTTTTTACAGTAGATAAGCGATGTGCGATAATCACTGCCGTTCGCCCTTTTAGGAACTGATTCAAATTATCTGTTATAACTTTTTCTGTATTTGCGTCAAGGGCAGAAGTTGCTTCGTCGAAAAATACATATTGTGGAGATTTATAGACTGCACGCGCTATTAACATCCGTTGGCGTTGTCCCCCGCTGATACCTAATCCTTCATAGCCAATTTTTGTATTGTAACTTACTGGCAATGATTCAATAAAATCTTTTATATGTGCGATTTCTACCGCGTGCTTTAATTTTTGCTTATCTACACTAATATTACCCATTGCAATATTATTTGCTATACTTTCATTGAAAATGTAACCATCCTGCATAACAACGCCACAGGATGCACGCCACATACTGGGGGCGATATGGCGTATGTCGGTCTTCCCAATCTTAATTTCACCTTCATCTGCATCGTAAAACTTTGTTAATAGTTTCATTAAAGTCGTTTTTCCAGATCCACTGGCGCCTACAATAGCGGTCGTTTTTTCATAGGGAATCAATAGATTCAAATTTTCAAATACAGCATGAGTTGATCCTTTATAGCGAAATGTTAAGTTCGTTACTGAAATATTTTGTTCTGGAATTTCAGACGCATAGTTATTATCCAGACTTTCCTCATCGTCCTTTCCGTGGATTTCATTCAATCGCTCCAGTGCAATTTTAGCATCCTGCGTTTGTCTGATGAAGTTCATAAATTGGATTAATGGACTATTTAGCTGTCCTATGATGTATTGCACAGAAAGCATCATTCCTAATGTCAATTGACCTTCTACCACCAGGCTTGCCGCGATAAAACTGATGAATACATCTTTAAGTTGATTGATAATATTTCCACCTATAGTCTGTATCTGTTCAAGCTTAAGTGCTCTAATTTTAATTCTGAAAACTTTAATCTGAATACCTTCCCATTGCCAACGTTTATTGGTTTCGGCATTATTCATTTTGATTTCTTGCATACCATTGATCAATTCCATGACCTGGCCTTGTTCTTCTGCTAGCTGGGAGAACTGTTTGTAATCTAATTCTCTTCTCTTCTTTAAAAAAAATGCGATCCAAAAGAAATAAAGAACAGCACCTACCAGATAAATAATAAAAAGCTTATAGCTGTAAAATAGAAGAACAACACCAAAAACCAAAAAATTGATCAATGAAAAGAGTGTCTGTAGAGAGTTGTTGGTAAGTAATTGTTCGATTCGACCATGATCAGCGATTCGTTGCATGATATCGGCCGTTACCCTTGAATCAAAAAAGCTAATAGGCAAACGCATCAATTTAATGAAGAAATCAGATACAATAGATATATTGATGCGTGATGATAGGTGCAGTAAAATCCATCCTCGGATCACTTCTATGCCCATTTGTCCAATATAAAGCATAATTTGGGCAAATAACACTAAATAGATAAAATTTAAATCTTGATTCTGAATCCCTATATCAACGATACTTTGTGTCAGAAACGGAAAAACCAAGGACAGTAAACTTCCTCCTATCAACCCTAAAGCCAATTGAATAATAAAGGATTTATATTTAAAAAAATAATGTTTCAGATAGTTTTTGATAGAAAAGGATCTGTCTGAAATGTCTTCTTGTTGATCAAAACGTGCTGTTGTTTCTAGAACGAGTACAATACCTTCTTCTGTTGTATCGGTAGCACCTTTTCCTATCCAGTTCTGTAGAAATTCTTCTTCTGAATAGCTAATTAAGCCGTAACTTGGATCTGAAATATAGATTCGGTAACCCTGACGTTTTTTTTGAATTTTATAGACAACAACGTAATGTTGTTTCATCCAAAACACTACACAGGGAAGTGGTGCGTCTTCAACAAGTGTCTTGAAATCTATTTTTACAGAAAGTGTTTTAAATCCTATAGATTCGGCAGCTTTACTTAATCCCAAAAGACTTGATCCTTCGCGTGTTGTCTCGGACAAATCACGGAGCATCTGGAGGGGTAATATTTTTCCGTAATATTTACTGATAATGCGGAGACAGGTAGGTCCACAGTCTTTGGAATCCGGTTGTTTATAGAATGGAAATTTTGCCATATTTAATTTTTCGGAGCCAATTGTTCAAAACCATAGTACGTTATCGCTTGTTGTTTTAGCGGATTCATAGACCATTCCGACCATTCATTGCTATAGGGGTCATAGCCACATTTTAAGGGTTTGGAAATATCCAAACCTTTTTTATTGTATTGGGAACGTTCTGTAAAAGCCCTGCAATCGGTGCATACATTTCTAAATTCACAATCTTTACAAACCATTATTTCTTCTTTTGTCAGATGCCAATATTCCTGAACCGAATTTTGCTGTAATACTTCTTCTAAAGTCATCTCTTTTATGTTACCAAAAGATTGTGGCATTGCTGGACAGTTCTTAATATTACCATTTATATCGATTCCAATCTTTTTGTGAAGGCAAGAATTATGATTTATAGCCTCTAGAACTTTGGGCATATTTGTATTGAAATAATCTGTATTTACTTTTCCGCAGGAATTAATGGATAGTGCATCTTCAGTAAAATCAACCATAAATCTGAAACTGGAATTCGATAGCACAGGGACTTTTTCACATTGATAAAATACAAGATGATAAATCCGCTGACTTCGATCATGAACAGCTTGAAGAAAAGCTTCGTTAAGAGCAGTAGAATAGGCTGTAAATATTTCTAAACCTTCTAAAGGTGTATTTTCAAAAGCACGGTCAAAATCGATGATTTCTTGTGAAGATGCTGAACTTCTGCAAAAAACAACCACATGTTTAATATTTAAATTGGTTATAGATTTTATTAATGTTTCTGGTACGGATAGTTTTTCAATTTCTATAAATAAATTGGAAACCAATTGATAATCATGGTACTCGTAAGATAATGGGGGGAAATTTTTATCCCAATCGTTTTCCGTAATAAAACCATATTCCTTTTCCAATAAATAATCGAGATATTCTTGGACAATATTTTTGGATTCTGGATCATAATTGTCAAGTACCGATTCAATGGAACTCGATTTTAATTCTTCAATAAGCTCATACAATTCTAACGGATATAATTTGGAAACATTTCTCCCTAAATCGGATACTAGTATACGATTATATCCCTTTGTTATAAAGATGTCAGTGTACAAATTAAAAAATCTCATATCAGTCTTGTCAATCGTTTAAATGGTTTTGTCCGTAACAAATAATCTGTTTGATACGTTGAACATTTTAGATAAAGCGATGAATCTGAATCTAAATTATTCGAACTTTTACCATCATACAATTCCATGTATTCAAATGTCAGAGGAAGCTTATTCTCTTCTTTTATAATCAGGTCTTTTACTTTTTCTTCCATATTATAGGTATGTTGCTATTTCTCTTTCTAATCCATAGTTACAGGCATTGGACATTCCTAAAAATTGACCAATGGCATTAATTTCTAAAAAATAAAACTTATCGCCAGATTTAATAAAATCTAAAGACCCTGAATTTAGATCTAATGTCTGCATCAATACCTTAATTTTTTGCTCTACTTCCAGAGGTAGGTTATACCGGACATTTCTATTGGGAATTTTGCTGTTGTATCTTCTATGATCAATCTTTGTTCTTTCATCATTTTGTGATATAATGGCGGTAGAATAAATTTTTCCATTTAAGTAGAAACTTCGTATCTCGAAATCTTTTTCGATCTTATCTTGAAAAAAAGAAATAAAGAAATTGGATTCTTTCTTTTGCTCGATGACCGATGTGTACATAATACCATTCTGATTTTCATGAACCATATCTATTATCGGCGTACCAGAAATGGGTTTCACAATGGTTTGATTGATGATAACATCCTTCATATCTTCAGCCAAAAAATAAGGTGGTACATCCAATCCTACTTCTTTTGCTTTTTCTAAAACCAATAGTTTGTTAACATGGCTATTACTTTCCTTATTGATGTGTTTCTTTCCTTCCAAAGATTTGATTACATAATCCGTTAACCAGTGCTGTACTTCAAACATATAGCGATTTATAGCTTGATTCTCGTACTTTAATGTATCAAATGCGATATTTCCTCGTCGATACCATACAGCAGTTATTTCATCAAGAAAAAATTGATTTCGCGTGCTTTTTAAAAGAATTCTTTTTTCTATAGCTTTGATTTCAAATACCTCGTTTTCATGAATACGGATAAATTCCTTCTTCATAGCAATAAGCCACTTTATGACCGTTGTGGTCGTGATTTCATTGTTTTTAGAGATGATTAAAATCATAAATTTGAGTAGTGTACTATTTTTAAGTATAACAGTCTTTTTAAAAACATAAGCTGCTTTTGCAAACAAAAGCAGCTTATGTTTTAGAAATATATTTCGATTAAAACTGAAATTTAGTTTAATCTAGGTGAGGAAATCGGCCATCTTTGATCCATACTCTTGACAGGTATGTACCACCATTTCCATCATAAACATCTACATCAGAGCAACCATGTGCATCGACGAAGTTTGAACGTATTTCATAAACACCACCAGACATGGCTAATCCGCCTACAGTATTTATATCGATTTTCTTCTTTTCCAAAGCAGAAAAATCCTTCATTCCAGTTAATTTCTTCATAACCTTAAAATAGAACTATTAACAACCTGAACAATCATAAAATCTAGCACGCCATTTACCTCCATGATAGTAATCTACATCCTGACATCCATTTTCATCTAAGAAATTAGATCTGATATACTGAGGCCCACCAGCCAAACTACCTAACACAGCTTTAGAATTATCTAAGTCTAGTTTTTTGTTTTCTAAAGAAGAGAAACTCTTCATTCCATTTAATTTTTTCATTTTTTTAAAATCTATAATTGACAAATTCAATGCACAATTGCTTGTGTTCTTTAAAATCAATCAGTAAGTCAATGGGGCTCGGGGAACATACATATTCGCCAGGTAATCAATGTTCTTTTGAATAATGTTAGATGTACACGATGTGATGAATCGATTCAGTTATTACCAAGAAACGTCACAATCTGACATATCCCATCCTCTTCCAACAAATCTACTACCGATGTACATATCATAATCTTGAGCACCGTCTGCATTTAAAAAGTTAGAAGAAACTTGGGTGAAACGTTCCTGAGATAGACGACCTCCAGTAACACCTTCCACATTTTCTAAGTCTAGTTTTTTGTTTTCTAAAGAAGAGAAACTCTTCATTCCATTTAATTTTTTCATTTTTTTTAAATTTTATAATTAACAAAGGCAATGCACCATCTATGTATTCTTTAAAAATAATCAATTAGAAAGAGGTCTTTTTAGGCAATAATTATTCGGCTGGTATTTATGTATTTTCGAATACTTTGGGTAAATATTCGGTTGATTAATAATTTTCTACGATACGTTTTACATCATTAAATTTCAAAAATTCTACATGTAAAAAATGAGAAAGCCCAGTTTTGTAGCTGGGCTTTTTAGTAGTTTAGGGAGGGAGTGTTATCGTTAGTCACCTATGTAGGCGCTTTAAGCTATAGATAACCACGTCCATCATTTATTCTTTATACTACAATTATTTCTTAGTCTTTTGTCTCAAATTCAATATGATCGTGGTATGCGATTATCGCACATAAAGTATCTGTAAGTTTCTCCCCTAATTCGCTTCTGCTTTTAGAAAATTTTGTCCAAACAATTTTTACAGATGTCGCATAATCGTAAACACCAAAACCGCCACAAAGTAGGTCATTAAACGCGTCTAGATTATGCCCTGTTTGCCAATCAAGATCTTTCGTCAAGACTTGGTCGACTTCATGATAGAAACTTTCTAAATCAGAAAAATTGTCTCCGTTTATTATGATTGTCAGTTTGTCCATTTTAATCTTACATGATTATGTTCGCTCCTAATGGTTCAGCAAAACCAATCTACAAAAAAAGTAGGAATGATACCTATGCTATAGGAAGACTTTATCTAAAAATAAAACCATTCGTTATGCTTATTCACTTTGTCATGTAAGTGTGTGATGTTTTATTTCAATATTCAATTTATTCTATTGGATATAAACTGTCAAGATGTTCAAAGACTGGTTATGTAGTGCCTTTGTGCGGTGTTTATCTAGCGGTTCATTTTAGCGAGACCCTAGCTAACCATCTTTTAGGGTCTCGCTGGAAATGAGAAGTATTTAAAAAAACGATATGGCGTGTAAAAGAAAAACCCTACAAATTGTACAATTTGTAGGGTTTTGATACGTTTTCCTTGTTAGGATGCGGAGAGGGCGGGATTCGAACCCGCGGTACCGTTAAGTACACACGCTTTCCAAGCGTGCTCGATCGACCACTCTGACACCTCTCCGGAGTCTGTTGGCTTTAAATGCGGTTTTTATTTATATTCCCGCTAGGTCATTCTTTAGCAAATACTATATGCTTTAGGTCACATTTTGGAAAACTGTGCCAAAACTGTGACGAAAAACTACACAACACCCGTAATCTTACAAGGTAAGGTTAGGAGTACAAAAGCTTTACAAGCGAATGAGAAATGGTTTATTGAGTTCTATTTCGATGGAAAAAGACATCGTAAATCTGATGGACTGAATCGTATTAAGGATTATCAAAACAAGATCAAGAATTTTTCAGAGTTACGTATCCACTATGAAAATCTATTACAATCAGGTCGATTCAATACAATTGAAGCTATTAAAATAGAGATTCCAATTGTTTCCAAAGCAATCGAATTATTTATTCAGTTTCAAATCGATAAAGGCTCAAGGCTTAAAACAATTCAGAGCTATTCCAGTAAACTTAAATTCTTGAATGAAATCTTTGCTTCGGCTAAAATTGATTCTCTGCAATTTAGTCATCTGAACAAGCTTCTTGTTTCGTTGGGCAAGAAATGGATGCCAAAGACATTCAATAACTGTAAAGGTATCTATTATGGTTTTTTTGAATTTTGTATTTCAGAGGGTTTTATTGAGACGAATCCAGTATCCAAGATAAAGAACAGATATGTTTCTAAAACAGAGAAGCATAAAGTATTCACAGATGAAGATTTCAAGAGTATTATGAATGCTGTTGATAAAGATCGAATGTTATCTTTATTTGTGAAATCTATTTACTATACATGTATTCGACCAAAAGAATTGATGTTATTACAGCGTAAACATTATGATTTCGAACGAAATCTTATTTTTATTCCTTCACACATTAGTAAGAATAGAAAAGATGGTTACTCGACAATTTCTTCCAACTTTAAAAAGCTTCTTGAACCATTTCAACATATAGACCAAGAATTGTATCTTTTCTGTAACGATAATTGTTTATATGGAACAATTCCATATCATCCGAATAGACCTTACAAAAGGTTTGTGACAATTCTTAAAAAGCTTAGATTAGATAATAAAGGATATACCATGTATAGTTTTAAGCATTTTAGTAATGTAAAGAAATTTCTAGCAGGATGGAGTTTGGCTGAAATCATGAAAGCTAATCGACATGCCTCTATTGAAGAGACAGAGAATTATCTTAAGGATTTACTTGATTTTGTTGATATATCAGAAAAGGAAGTTCCAAGTATTTAGTGAGACACGGAAATTTTGTTTTTATACCCCTTTCAAAAAATCATGTCTCAATTATTTCTGATAAGCCTATCGTTAATTCGATGGGCTTTTATATTTTAGCAGAAAAAAGATGTCTGAGTCACCAAAATACCAAAAAGTAAATATTAACTATTCAATTGATCTAACTAATATAGCTCCTTACTACAATTACACGCCTAGTTTTCCAGATCCTAAAAAGGAAAATAATATGATTATGGAAATTGATATAGAGAGGTATGTTGGAGGTGATGATTGGAATATCTCTAGTTTTATTCAAAGGTATTTCCAGCCTATAAATCCTAGAAATTATACAGGTGAAGAAGTTCAGGTAATTCATACACTATATTACGAAATAATTGCAATCACCTACCTATTTGCTACATACGAATGGAGTACATATTTCAAATATCTTTACGCTTCTTATCAAATAGATAAGAAAGCGCCTAATAGCAAATTTGAGAATAAAGGTAACTTTATATCCAAAGAGCTTGAGCAATTAAAAGAAATAATCAATCTACTACAAATGATTAAACACCTTGATAGGAGTGATGCTACTTTTAGATTGAAAAGCGAAAATGGTGATGTAATTAAACAAAATACTCTAAAAATAGATTCAGAGGAACGAGAGGTGATATTAAATTTATTACTTGCCCACAGGGTTTCTAAATGGTCTTTAGAACAACTTACAGAGGAAGATATCAAGTATTTTAATGAGAGCTTAAATATGACCTTTTCTTTCGCAGAAGATCTTCCAATTGCGCAGGTGATGAAAAAGATGAACAACATAACTTCACAGGCTATCATGAAAATATTTCAAGATGACGGATTGTATCCTAATATTGAATTAAGCTATATGGAAAGGTTGTTTACTGAGGCTACACAAAATTGGGGCTGGGATGAACGAGTTTCACCACTGAATAAATTCAATAGCTTAATCGCAAAAACATTGGATAGATATCTGACTGACAAATCAACTGAATTGAGTAATTACTTTAAGATAGGTTTGAAAAAACAGAAAGAGCACATTATATTCTCCTGCCTTCGATTCTTTGGCTTTGTTCCGCAGAATCCCAAATTAGATTTTGATCAGCCCTTTGATTTAAAGGAAGATTATATTAAAGACCTACTAAAAAGTAAATAAAACTCAATAATATTCTTGTTCATTTTCAATGGGGGGTATACTTTACGAAAGTAAAATATTATCCCCTTTTCGTTTCTTCAGACTTTTGTGATGTCCGAGAGGGATACTACTTTAAACAATAAGGCGCCAAGTGTTTAAATGTGGACATGAACTAGGGAGACATAAATATTAAAATTTGAAAAAGATGAATATAATTAATTTTAAAAAATCAGCGACCAAAACAAACATTGAAAATATTGCTAAACCTTTATTCAATGGCGCTACAAAAAAAGCAACTAAAGCTACCATTAAATATACATTGAACAACAAAAGTTTTTTTGTCGAAAACCACAAATATTTAGGTGTAATTTCCAAAAAGAACTTTATAGCTTATTACAAGGCAATACCTAATTCACATCGAAAAGGACTATGGTTATTATTAAATAATCTTACAAATGGGATAGAAATTTATATAAGTGATGTAAGACTTGACGAAAATAATATCTCTAATGTTGAAATTACCACCAAGTATCGCGGAAAAGAAGTTACATATAAGATGTTTTACTTCTTTGGCTTATACAAGCTTTTGAGCTTTGCAACTAACGTAAAATATAATCTTGATTTGAAGGAGCTCCTAACTATTGCAAATCAAAAATAAACCCTAGTATAATTTAAGCTGAGGAATCCTCCTCAGCTTTTCCCTTAACGTTTCAAGATTTTTAATAACGCACATATGTGCGAACAGATATTCTATGCCTTATGAAAACTACAACTATTAAATTAAAAAAAGATACATACCTAAGTAAACCGGTTCCAACTAACACCATTTTTTGCAAAAACCTTACAGGTATTGGGGCAACCCATATTGAATTAAATGTTGCACAAAGAAATTCTATCATTATTGAACCAAATGTTCCTGTAATTATTGGTAAGACCAAAGGACGCAAAGGTGTTTTAGGAGTATATGAAGGTGTGAATAAGGTTCATATTGAAAAGTATCTTAGAGGTAATGTCGAAGATAAAAAGTTAGTAACTACCCCCGAATCATTGTCTAAAATTATAGCAGTATTTGAAGAAATGGAAATTGATTATTTAAACACATACTTTATGCTTATTGACGAATGTGATAAGTTAACTAAGGATGTTAATTATAGAAAATCAATATTGTTATCACTTGAATATTTTTTCAAATTCAAATACAAAGCTTTCGTTAGCGCAACTGCACTAATTCCAACAGACCCTCGATTTAAAGAGAATGGCTTCTCAATATGCAATGTGATTCCAACTTTTGATATACAAAGGGATTTGAACATAATTACAACAAATCATTCACTATCAACATTGAATAAGGTTTTACAATCTTCAAAGGCAGATAAGGTATTTATCTTTCTGAATAGTGTTAGTGGTATAGCTCGCATTATTAAATCACTAAAAATTGATAAATTATCATCTGTTTTTACATCAACTGATGGGTGTAAAGAATTCTGCGAGAAGACAAAAGGTGTTACTCCCAATCATGTTATAGATATGGTCGACAATGCAAAATTTAGTAAGTATAATTTTCTAACTAGCCGCTTCTTTTCTGCTGTGGATATTAAATTGGATGAGCAAGTGGACATTGTAATGATTTCCGATATTGATAATTTTCAACATTCTATAATTGACCCGAATACAGATATTCTACAAATTATCGGTCGTTTACGTAAGAAGGAATTGGTTAATTCCATATCTTTTATCTGCAAAATTTCAAAATATGTAAATTATGTTTCTGAATCATCAATTGAAGAGGCGTTTAGGTTTGGAACTCAACTAAGAGTGTTCTTAAAGACTCACTATATCTCAACAGACAATGAGGGCCTGAGGAGTTATCTTAAAGAGATTATTCAAATTAATGCAGATAAAGCATTTTTTAACGAGGATTTTACTCCAAATTATTTCATGATGGACAATTTTAGACTTGAGAATAGAGTGAAATCTCTTTACGTTTCAACTAAGAAGTTGATTGAAGCTATTAAGGAAGTGGGGATTAGGAATACTGATTTAAAATATTTTAACGTGGATCATGTCGAAGAATTTTATGACCTTTCTTCATTAGATGTAAAACTTGTATCAGCATATAAGCCATTTAAGGATAAATACGAACAGCTAATCATTGCTATGCAATCTATTCAAAGATTAAGAAAGGAAAGAGCAGAAAATAAATATCAGATTGATAGTTTAGAAGAACTTGAGAGTCTGATTACTCGTGATTATCCTGAAATGTATGAGATTTTTTTAAACGAAGGGGTTGACAAACTTCGTAAGATTGGTAAAAGTCTAAATAAAATAAAGAAGCACTATTATTTATACTATGACAGTACCCATCTTGAGAATGTACCATTAATCCGTGAATTGTATCAAAAATTTGAATCCGGAAAAGAATATAATCAAAGCGAATTCTTAGATTTATTTATGGTGATTTATCAAAAATACGACTCAGAAGCAAAGAGAGAAATCAATGCTATTAAAAGATTCTATGAAATTAGAACCTTTAAAAAAAGGGTTGACAGTTCTGAAATGAGAATGATTAAATTAGAAAAAGCAAAATTTAATATATCTCTAAAATAATTTGAGACGTCAATATTATCTTATTATACCCTTTAAGAAAAATGACGTCTCAGTGGTTATAATCAGTTACCAACCTTTTAGAGGTGAAACAATTTGAGACAGTATTTTCTCCACTTGAAACAAGATGGATAAGTTACTGTCTTTTCCACATTGCGACAATCTTAACGTTCCTAAAATTAATGAAGTCAAGCAAATTCTAAAAATGGTATTCATTTATTTTAATATATATACACCAGGAGTTATTAAATGCTGTAAGATGTTGATAATAAGTAATGTATTTATTGTACTTATTAAATTTACGGTCTTAGCCTCTAAAAGTCAAGCTAATAGACCAATCCCTTTGAGAATGTTGATAACCATTTCCCTTAATTTTCAAGAAAAAAAATTACAAAATTTTAAAAAATTATGTCTGTATTTCACACTTCAAGCCTATATATCAAACAACCCCTACCATTGTCTTAAGGGAAGGGGATCACCATCTTGCCTTCCTGTTATCATTAGAGCGCAAGAATTTATTGTAAAGTAATCTGAAAATTAACATATCTTTGTATTTAAATCAAACAACGAAATATAGAAACAAAAAATATATAAAATATCAAGTTAAGCGTTAACTAAAAGTTCTTGTAAAAGAGGAAACCTAGGAAATTTTCAATTGCACAACAAGGACAGTTAGAGTAACGTTCTACGCTATAAAAGCGTGGGGCGTAACCTATCTGTTTGTGCAGGGTTCTCCTAGGTACCTCTCTCCGACAGCTCTAGGTTATAGTCCCACGCTTTTGTATTTACTAACCAACCGTATAGGGACATATCGGTACCTATTATTTTAATCATTATGCCAGCTATAGTTTTTTTTGCAGTCTTATTTGCATTTTTCCGCTTGCGTTATTTATCTGACCCTGTTAAATATAAAGGTTCGGGAGATGGTTCAACCATGTGCTTAATAGCACTTCTTTTTAGCATTTTCGCTAAAGTTGTTAGTTGATTTATTTAAAACACTTTAATTATGACCGCTCAATCAAGTGAAGTATTTATTTATCAAGGCAAAACTTATTCTGATACCTACAACGAACCATTAAGTAAGTATCTATACGAAAACAATTTAAGTGAGGAGTTCGTGGGCATTTCTTCCGCTTGCTGGCGTGGTTACACAGGCACATGGGAAATCATTAAAGATAAACTTTATTTAACAAATTTCTCTGGTTCAATGCGAATACCTAACGTAAAAGGTTCGGACAAGACAGAACCTTTTGAATTTACTAAAACTGATCCACTAAACCCTTTTGGAATTAAGGGTGTTGGACTAGATTATTTATTTCCCAATCAAAAAGAAGTATTTGCCGAATGGTATTCAGGTGAAATCAAATTAGGAAAGGGATTTGTAAAATCAGATCATGACAATTTTGAAACACTTTACCGTAAAGAGACTTTTCTGAAATTTGAAGACGGTATCCTAATTGAATTAAGAGTCGTCCGCAATGATATAAGTTTTCGTGACCGTATTCCTAACTATATAAAGCAAATTTATGAATCTGATGGTGATGATGATTTGCCATCTTTTCTAAATAACGATAGAAAACCTAGTAAACCATTTAAAGAGAAACTCTATTCAATATTTGGAACGACTCTTTACACGTTACTTATTTTACCCTTTGTTCCTGTACAATTGGTTATAATTTTTTTTGAATATATCTGTGACAAAATATTTTTAAAGATTAATAATTAGTGAACTAAGATTATAATACCTATATGGTTTCCCGCATGTGGTGGTCATATGTTAAACCTATTTTTGAAGTGAAATTTAAGCCAATCACTTCTTGTATTTTAAACTGTTGTAATGGCTAACGACATTAAGCTTATTATTAATTTTATGAAAAAAGTATTTTTACTATTGATGACAGTGACAACTATGCTGAGTTGTTCAAAGGATAATAATCAAACTGTTGATGAAAAAAAAGATTGTATAATCACAACTGTTGATATGGGGGTAAAAGATGAAGGTATTTTACATCTTAAGTATGATTCACAAAATCGTGTTTCTCAAGTGAAGTTCGAGATGGACGAAACTGATTGGGGTGGCAAACATAGGATGCTCGAATATAATATTTCCTACACATCAAATAATGTAACAATTATTGGTGATGAACCTGCATTATTTACTTTGGATAGTAAAGGGCGTATAATTAAATCTGTTGAAAGTGATTCGGGAGAACACACATATATCTATAATTCTGAAGGCTTTTTAGAAAAAATTATTTCTAAAGGTAACACTGATCATGTTTTCACCTATTTAAATGGAAACCTTAAAAGTTATGTAAATGATCCATATAATATTTTTACAGAATATGATTTAAATAATCCATATGTTCCCTATTCATATGATATTACCCAACAAAGTGGGATAATACATTATGCTTATGGTATAGTTCTTTATGAGCAAGGATATTATGGTAAAAAATCACAAAATCGTGTTAGACAAGTTTCCGGAAGTGGTATTGGTGGTGGTAAACACGATTATTCATATATACAGGATGAAAAAACTGGTAAAATGAAATCTGTTTTTATAAATCAAAAATACGATTCTTCTACGGACTTAGAACGTGTGAATTTTAGTTATTCTTGTGACTAAACATCCTTAAGGTTTTTAATCTACCTCAATGTTAGCCTCTCCACATCGGAGGGGCTTTTTTTATGCACTTTAATTTACAACATAATATGAAAAATCTATCAAATGTGGCGGAAATCACCGTCCAATTTAAACCTAATTTTAAGGTTTCTGAATGTCCTCAAATTTCTGATTCATCTACGGCTCATACAATATTAAAAGAGTTCTGGGACGAAGGATTGATGCAATTTTTGGAAGAGTTTAAGGTCATCTATCTCAATAATGAAAATCATGTGCTTGGCATATCAGATATTGCAATGGGAGGGAGAGCTTCCGTAAGTGTGGATATGAAAACTATATTTTCTATTGCTCTAAAATGCTGTGCATCTAAAATTATCTTATCACATAATCATCCATCATGTAAACTAATTCCTAGTTCTCATGATCATGCTATTACGAAGAAAGCTATTGAAGCAGGTAAGGTTTTAGATATTCAGGTGGCAGACCATCTGATAATAGGTATTAATGGGTACTACAGCTTTAGAGACGAAGGAGATTTTTGAGACATGAATATTTAGTTCTTATACCCCTGAATAATTTTGGTGCCTCACCTGTAATCATCACCACTCACTTGAAACCTTTGTGGGTTTCTGTGAGGGTGATGTTAATTCTTAATAAGGGAGTTTATTTCTATTTGCAATTTTCATAATACCTGTAACGGTGTTTTCAAAACTATTGGTCTCAAAAATTGATTTAATTAATTTTGTAAAAGATTCTTGATCATAACTGTCA
This sequence comes from Sphingobacterium sp. MYb388, assembly GCF_037479535.1. NCBI lineage: Bacteria > Pseudomonadati > Bacteroidota > Sphingobacteriia > Sphingobacteriales > Sphingobacteriaceae > Sphingobacterium > Sphingobacterium sp. MYb388. Next base: position 174,444 of record NZ_JBBGYV010000001.1, read on the forward strand.
TGTTTTAAGATAAAGGGATCTTTCAAGTTTAAATCAGAAAGGATATCTGCGTTAATCCTAACGGTGACTGGGTAAAGATTAATATCATATCCAAACATAAGTATTCTATATGAAAAGTTATCCAAAAATTCGCTAACCAAATATAAACTAAATTGAAATTTAGTTTGCAAAACACTACCTCTCAGTTTTGAATCTAGGGCAATCTCATTAACAACAATACTTACTAAACCGTTAGTTGCATCTGAAAAACCATCTGCTAATTTTTCAATGATTTCATCAGGTAATTCAACTTTACTTTCCGAAAATTTTTTCCATTCCATATTTCTATATTTTAAATTCGTAAATAAGGGGTAAATGATCTGATTCTAAAATAGACCTTTTTACTTTATCAAAAAAAGCTTTTGTTGGTGTTTCTTCCAAAACACTAATATGCTCTTGAGTAATCTTTTTGCTTAATGAGTAACTCAATACAACTTGATCCAAAAAATGATGCTCAAGTATATCAAAAGATGAAGCTGACGGTCTTTTAAAATATTTTGTTCCTGGAAAACTATTGTTAACATATAATTTCCATGTGGGATTATAATAGAGCTCTTTTTTTTCTTTTAAATGAGTAACTTCTTTTTTTAAATTTATACTATTTGACGCGGAAAAACCATCAAAATCAATCATTGGTTTTTCAAATGGATTAACATTGAAATCACCAATTATGATAATATCAGCTTGAGAGGAAGTTCCAATTTCAGAATCAATATCTTTTCTCATCAATCTTATATGGCTTTTCAATGCGTCCATATGCTGGAACATTTGAGAAGGTAAATGAACTGAGATTATATTAATGTTATTATTCAAACATTTAACCGAAGTAAAATAAGTTGATTGAAATGATAATGACAATTTCAATTCTACTTTCTTAATTATTATAACCCTTTTACATCCAGGATTTTCAAAATGCTCATAGCCTATGACTTTTAAGTTTCCAATATTGTTAAATATAATAATTTCGTCAGTTTCTGATAAAAATAATATATCAGGTTTTTCCTCAACTAGAATATTCATAATTGTTAGAAAATCAGACTGTTTTTTTGAATTCCAATATATTAATTTCATTTATTAAAGGTCATAAGGCATTTTATTTTGGAATTAAGGCATTCCGTTTTGGAATTACCGTCATAAATATATGCCAAACCAAGTTGAAAACGAAATAATATTACATATAATTTCATTTTCAATGCTTCTCAGTTTGTCATTATTTATGTTTTGGTAATTCCTTCACTTCATAAAAACTCTTTTGTGTTTCATAATAAGCATTGCATGCCTATTAGAAACCCAACCGTTTTTCGAGTTTGGCTCGCCTGCTTGGTCGCTCAGGCTTCGCTGTTGTCACTATTTTTGATATTCCCATCACACAATCCCCATTTCAAAAATACCGCCAACAGCTTCGTCTATTTCATAGATATCGTTGAATCATGCTACGCATTTCTCTTCAACGACCTTCGCTCAACTCGCAGGACGGCGAGCGATTAAAGTATCTGCTAATATGAGAGGGTTTTGCAATAAATAGTGGTGAGACATGAAAATTATATTTTATATACCCTTGAAAATAATCGTGTCTCATAGAAACCTAACTTATTTTAGTTGATTAGAGGTATTTGTATCATGGTTTGACCTCATATTCGGATGATGCTGTTTAGAGTTTTAGAGAGCTTCGTTTAGCTTTATGTGATCGGTGTGGTCTTGGATATATAATGAAGATGTTGGGGAGTTAAAAACTATTCTAAAAAAGTGTGCCAAAAGTGTGACAAGAAAGTATAATAAAATAGGGTTTTATATACGCTGTGATTTGTGTATATTTGATGTAAATGTGCCTTAAATGCATAAAAAAAGCCCTATTTTAAAATAGAGCTAGTATTTGAGCGGAGAGGGCGGGATTCGAACCCGCGGTACCGTTAAGTACACACGCTTTCCAAGCGTGCTCGATCGACCACTCTGACACCTCTCCGTAGTCTGTTGGCAAAAATAGAAGTATAATTCTATTTTCCAAAACAAATTTTATTAAAATGTGTTATTTCCGCATTAATAAAAAAACTACCTTTACTCAAGGTGTTTGAAATAAGAAAATTATGGTCAATAAAAAATTATGGGCAATATTACCGATTGCTGCTCTAGCATTTGGTTGCCAATCCAATAAAGGTTCGGATCAGAAACAAGCAGATCGAACTGTATTTTTAGATGTATCCGGTATGGATACGACAGTTCATCCAGGAGATAACTTCTTTATGTATGCCAATGGACAATGGTTGAAGAAAACAGTTATTCCTCCATCAGAGTCTGGCTGGGGATCATTTTATACCTTGAATGATGAGAACTTACAAAAGCTTCATGGTATTTTAGATAAGGCCGCTCAGTCCAATAGTAAAAGAGGTACGGATCAACAAAAGGTTGGCGATTTCTATTCCAGTGGAATGGATACCCTTACGATAGAAAAGCTTGGAATTTCACCTATTCAGGCTCAGCTGAAGAAAATTGATGATTTAAAATCCATCGAAGAACTGATTGCTTATAGTGCCGACGGTTTTAAAGAGGGGGAGGGAGATCTTTTCTCATTTTATATCGCTGCCGATGAACGTATGAGTAATAAAAATGCCGCTACTTTTGTACAGGGTGGACTTAATCTTCCTGAATCAAGTTATTATTTGGATCAGGATGAAAAGGCAAAGAAAATACGTGAAGCTTATACGAATTATCTCAGTAAGCTGTTTACGCTTGCCGGTCAACAGGCTACAGCTAAAGCGGATGCAGAATCTGTCCTTAAGATTGAAACTGCAATTGCGAAATCTCATCTTAATCCAGTTGAATTACGTGATCCGATTAAAAATTATAATAAAGTTGCGGTAGCAGCTTTTCAAAAGGAGACACCTAATCTGAACTGGAATGATATCTTGGGCAGATTAGCAATTAAAACAGATACTTTATTGGTACAGCAACCGAAGTTTTATGTTGCTCTAAATAATTTGTTGAAATCTGAACCGCTACCAGTATGGAAACTTAAATTGAAGGCGGATCTGTTGAATTCATCAGCAACAGCATTGACAAAAGACTTCCGTAATGCACAGTTTGAACTGTATGGTAAAACTTTGCAGGGACAGAAAGAGCAAAAGGAACGCTGGAAACTTATGGTCAGTACGGTTGATGATAACTTAGGAGAAGTACTTGGAAAATTGTTTACCGAAGAATACTTTAAACCTGAGGCTAAGAAAAGAATGTTGGAGTTAGTTAATAATTTAGAAATCTCATATCGTGACCGTATTGAAAAGTTAGATTGGATGACTCCTGAAACCAAGAAAAAAGCGATCGAAAAACTGCAAGCTTTTACTAAAAAGATCGGATATCCAGATAAATGGAAAGATTATTCTGATGTAGAAATCAATAAGGATACTTATTATGCCAATTTACAAGCTGCATCACGTCATGCTTATAAGGAAATGATCGACAAAATGGGCAAACCAGTTGACAAGACTGAGTGGTTGATGACAACACCTACTGTCAATGCATACTACAACCCACCTTATAATGAAATTGTATTTCCTGCAGGAATACTACAGTTTCCATTTTTTGATGCAAATGCGGACGATGCAATCAACTATGGTGCTATAGGAGCTGTAATCGGACATGAAATGACGCATGGTTTTGATGACCAAGGCCGTCAATATGATAAAGAAGGAAATCTAAAAGATTGGTGGACTCCAGAAGATGCGACTAAGTTTACGACAAAAGCTAATCAGGTAGCCGCCTTATACGATGGTTTTACTTTACTGGATAAACAACATGTGAATGGAAAATTGACATTAGGAGAAAATTTAGCGGATATTGGAGGTCTTAATATTGCATTCGATGCTTTCAAAAAAACAAAGCAAGGACAAGATGCAACCAAAATAGATGGATTTACACCAGATCAACGTTTCTTTTTAAGTTTTGCTCAAGTTTGGCGTATTAAAAATAGTGATGAGCGAATGAACATGCGTTTGAAAGTCGATCCGCATAGCCCTGAAGAATTTCGTGTCAATGGTCCAGTCTATAATATGGAAGCTTTTTATCAAGCATTCCAGATTCCAAAAACTGCGAAGATGTATGTAGCACCCGAGAAACGTGTTGCTGTTTGGTAGTGGTAAATAAAAAGTGTAATATATTTTTAGAATTGAATAATAATTGCTAATTTTGCCGTTCATTAACAATAAACACATTTAATTAATTTATTAACAATGTACGCAATAGTAAATATAGCAGGACAGCAATTCAAGGTTGCAAAAGACCAATTTCTTTTTGTGCACCGCTTACAAGGAGAAGAAGGCGCTAGTATTGAATTTGACAATGTATTGTTAGCAGAAGATGGTGGTAAATTCACAATCGGTACTCCGAACGTGGCAGGTGCTAAAATTTCGGCTAAAATTTTGTCTCATTTAAAAGGTGATAAAGTTATCGTTTTCAAGAAAAAACGTCGTAAAGGCTACAAAAAGAAAAACGGTCACCGTCAACAATTCACTAAAATCCAGATCACTGGTATTACATTATAATTGAATTTTTAATCAGACATTAGTCTTAAATTGAGATAAAGAAATGGCACATAAAAAAGGTGCGGGTAGTTCTAAGAACGGCCGTGAGTCACATTCGAAACGTTTAGGTATCAAAATCTTCGGTGGTCAAGCTGCTATCGCTGGTAACATCATCGTTCGCCAACGTGGTACTAAACACAATCCTGACTTAAATGTTGGTATTGGTAAAGATCATACATTGTTTGCTTTAGTTGATGGAAAAGTACTTTTCCGCAAAAAAGCTAACAACAAATCTTATGTTTCTATTATTCCTGCAGAAGTTTCTGTAGTTCCTGTAGAGAAGGCATAAGTTTTTTTGCTACACAATATTTGTAAAAGGCGTTAAGTTTACTTAACGCCTTTTTTATGTTTTTAAAGCTTAAGTAAGAGCTTCTTAATAAAATTGTATACATTTATTTCTTCAAGAATCAAAGTTTGGTACAATTTTATACAGGAATTGCAGTTTATAGATAATATTAAACGTTCATGATTTATAAAAGTCTACCTTACAGTATTCCAACAGTTGTGTTATTGTTGTTGTCATCTTGTAGTTCGATGTATATGCCCAATGTGCCAGCCGCACCAATGTTTAAAGATGCCGGTGAAGTATATGTTTCCGGAAATATTAATTTAAAGGGAAATGTTTCTGCCAGCGGAGGAGTCGCAGTTTCAGATCATATCGGAGTGATTGCAAATGGTTCTTATGTGGACCGAAAAGATAGCCCTACAGATTTTGCTCAAAAAATGGGTGAGTTGGGTATTGGCTATTTTACGACTTTTGGTCAACGGCGCAATCGTATTCTCGAAGTATATGCAGGTTATGGGATGGGTGTTGTAAATGAACTAGATACAAGGACATCAACGGCGGGGCCGGCAGTGGTAGAAAGCCGAGATATGGATTTTAATAAAATATTTGTCCAAGTCAATTACTCTTCCACAAAACGGGAGAAAATTCGTTTATTTGGTGGAGATCGCGCCCTGAACTATGGTACAATTTTACGATTGTCACATGTAAATATGACCGATTTTAAAATAAACCAGCTTAATGCAAATAAAGAACAGAATGTTTTGATAGAACCTGTATTTTATACCCGTATGGAAGTAGGGCGTGGCTGGCAGATACAATATATGACTGGCATGAATTTCGGTTTGATGAGCAATGATTATTTGAAAGCAGGGCATCCGATAAATAGTTTGGGAATTCTTTATAAATTTGGAGGGAAAAATTAAATTATGATAAAAGCATTGAAAAAGAACTGGCTATTGATGTTAATGAGCGTGGCATTTTTGAGTAGCTGCGGGATCAGTAGGCAAAAAGCCCAGATTGAAAATCTTGGTAAGTGTAAGTTTGATATACAGTCTGTTGATAGCATTCGTGTAGCGGGAACTTCCATTCAAAAAATAGTGAAAGCAGATGGTATTGATCTATCGGCACTACCGAGTGTAGCTTTGGGAATGTTGCGTAAAAATATTCCTTTGGATGCCGTAATTCGCTTGAAAATTGAAAATCCGACTTTAAAGAAAGCTGCAATTAATCAGTTTCAATATATTATTCTGTTTGAAAAAAAGCAATTAGCAGAGGGAATTGTTAATCAGTCGATTTCTTTGGACCCTGGACAATCTACGGTGGCCTCGGTAAGATTAAATACAAATATTTATGAGTTGATCAATAATGGTGATCTCGCTGGGTTTATCGGATCTAATTCAAACACTAAAAAGGGTTTGTTTACAATAAAGATTAAACCTTCGATAAATGTCGCCGGTAAATCAATTTTTTATCCCGGATATATAACGATTGATCGTGAAGTTAGCCGTAATATTTTATTATAAAGGATACTTGTAATTTTTAAATAGGGTCTGTAAAACATTGTTTTACAGACCCTATTTTTTTTATTCAATTGTCATTTTTTATCTGTGTAATAAAAAAGTTATGATACTTATTGTTTAAATTACACAATGAAATTAATATCTTAGACAAATAATATATCTGGATTAGTGGTGGGTGATGACCAATTATTTATAGAAAAAAATAGAAATGCGTAAAAGTTTACTTGCTCTTATCTTGTCAGGAATGTCCAGCTCGTTGTTTGCACAGCAAAAGGTGGAAAGCTACGTACAAGAAATAAAAGGGACAAAATTGAAGTTTGACATGGTTGCGATTCCAGCTGGCGTATATAAACAAGGTGGGAATGTTAAAGCAGATGAAAAGCCTATTCATGAGGTAAAAATAGCTCCCTTCTGGATAGGGAAATACGAGGTAACCTGGAACTTGTTTGAACCTTTCTTGTATAAAGATTATGAGTTGACTCAAAGTATAGATGGCAAGATCACTCCCGAAGTGGATGCAGTAACACGTCCTACAAAACCATATTTAGATATGACCTTTGGTATGGGGAAAGAAGGTCACCCAGCTTTGGCCATGACCCATTATAATGCAATTCAGTTCTGCAAGTGGCTGTACGTACGTACAGGAGTTTTTTATAGATTGCCAACAGAAGCGGAATGGGAGTATGCTTGTCGCGCCGGAAGTGATAAAGCGTATAGTTTTGGAGATGATGCCGCTCTATTGGATCAATATGCTTGGCATAAAGGCAATAGTGACGGTTCAACACATCTTGTTGGAACTAAGAAGCCAAATGCTTGGGGTTTATTTGATATGCATGGAAATGTTTCAGAATGGACTTTTGACCAATATATCGAAGATTATTACCAGCAGTTTGACGGTAAAGTAGCTGATAACCCCGTTGCAATACCTACTAAATTATATCCCAATAGTGTAAGAGGCGGTGCCTTTGATAGTGAAGCTGTAGATTTAAGAAGTGCATCTCGGGTAGCTTCAGATCCATTCTGGAAACAACTAGATCCACAAATTCCTAAAAGTAACTGGTGGTTCCCTGAAGCTCCATTTGTAGGAATGCGCTTAGTAAGACCTGTGACACCTCCTTCGCATGAAGAAATAATGGCCTATTATGATAAGGCTCCAATTAAAGATTATTAATTATAACCCAAAAACCTAAAATATGGAAAATTTTGAACGTCGTGATTTTTTAAAAACGACAGCAGCTATCGCAGGCGGGACAGTTTTAAGTTCAGTGCCATTGGTAGGAGCATTTGCCGCAGGAAGCGATGTAATTAAAGTTGCATTGATCGGTTGTGGTGGACGCGGTACAGGTGCAACTTTTGACGCCCTAAGCTCAGGATTTAATATTAAAGTAGTTGCATTAGCTGATGCTTTCAAAGATAATTTGGACAGCACATATAAAACATTAAAAGATAAATGGCAGGATAAAATTGATGTTCCTGAAAAAAATAAATTCGTTGGATTTGATGCCTATAAAGAAGCTATTAAATTAGCCGATGTGGTGATCTTAACAACTCCTCCTGGATTTCGTCCGATTCATTTTGAAGAAGCTGTGCGGCAAGGTAAACATGTATTTATGGAAAAACCTGTTGCCACAGATATCCCAGGGATCCGTAAAGTTTTGGCAGCTGCTGAAATTGCTAAGAAGAAAAAACTGAATGTAGTGGTGGGTCTTCAACGTAGGTATCAAACAAACTATAGAGAAGCGATTAAAAGAATTCACGAGGGTGCAATCGGTGATGTTGTTTCTGGACAGGTATACTGGAATAGTGGTGGTGTTTGGGTAAGACCACGTAAGCCGGGACAGACAGAAATGGATTATCAGATGCGCAACTGGTATTATTTTAACTGGTTATGTGGTGATCATATCGTAGAGCAGCACGTTCACAATATTGATATTGCCAATTGGGTCAAAGGTGCATACCCGGTACGTATTCAAGGTACTGGTAGCCGCGCACATAGAACAGGTAAAGAATATGGTGAGATCTATGACAACTTTGCATTAGAGTTAACTTATCCTGATAACTCAGTTGTATACAGTCAGTGTGCGCACTTCGAGGGGGTTACAAACCGTGTCGACGAACAGTTTCAAGCAACAAAAGGTAGAGCTTACCTGTCAGCAAATGGACAAGCAGTACTTTGGGATGCTAAAGGAAATGAAATCTATCGTCATGAACCAAAAGGAAATCCAAATCCTTATCAACAAGAGCATAAAGAATTGTTTGAAGCAATTTCAAAAGGTGAATATAAATTTGATAATGCAGAATATGGTGCATATAGTACTTTAACAGGTATTATTGGTCGTATTGCATGTTATACAGGAAAAGTAATTAAATGGGATGCCGCCTTAAAGTCGGAAATCGATATTATGCCTACAAATTATGCATGGGATGCTTTACCTAAGATATTACCAAAAGAAGATGGTTCGTACCCGGTAGCTATACCAGGTCAGAATACAAATTTATACATTTAATAAGAGGATGCATTCATGTATTTTAAATCATGGATACTGCTCTCAATTAGTTTTTTTGGCTTGTGCAGCATAACAGCTGCACGAGCTGAACAAGCTTCTTATTCTTTAAAATCTCTCCGAAAAACTGTTTTATCTGGCCCTGCTCAGGGTACTTCTTATCATATTACGTATTTTGATACACAGGAGTTAGTTTCAAAAAATGATATCGATAGTGTTTTGAAAGTCATTGATTTGTCGATGTCGATTTATAACCCATCCTCTACAATAAGTCTATTTAATAAAGAGGAGAGAACTGCTGTAAAGCTAGATCGTCATTTTCAAAAGGTGGTTGATGCATCATTCCGCTATAATCGCATCACGAAAGGTATTTTTGATATTACGGTAGCACCGCTTGTCCAATTGTGGGGGTTTGGACCTAAACAGATTAAACATTTTCCAGACTCAAATGAAATCAATGCAACCCTAGCGTCTGTGGGAATGGATAAGTTAATTTGGAAAGCTCCTTATCTAAAAAAAAGCAAACCTAACGTCAGTATTGATGTCAATGGTATTGCACAGGGGTATTCAGTAGATGTCTTGGCTAAATTTCTTGAAAGTAAGCATATCAAAAATTATATTGTGGAGTTAGGTGGAGAAATGCGTGTTAAGGGAAGAAATCAGGCAGGTGAATTTTTTAAAATTGGTGTTGAAAGACCAGCCTCCAGCCACAATCAATTACTGAAAACCGAAGTTGTGCATATCAAATCTGGAGCATTGACGACTGCTGGAAATTTTGAAAAGTACATGATGAATGGAAAACAGAAGATTAGTCATCATGTCAATCCTTTGACGGGATATATGTTTTCTAGTCCAGTAGTCAGTGTTACAGTATATGCAAAAACTGCAATGGAAGCAGACGCCTTGGATAATTATTTTATGGCCCTTACACCAGATGAGATACTTGATTTTGTGAAGAAGAGAAAGAATTTAGAAGTTTATATTATATTTAACAATGAAAAGGGAGAAATAGAAGAAAAGTACTCGAAAGGGTTTTCCAACTTTTTTCTAAAAAAAACAATATAAATGAAATTATGAAAAGATCTGAATTTTTAAAAAACACCTTATTGGTAGCAGGTTCCGCTGTGAGCTTGAATACTTTAGCGGGTGAACAACAACAGAAAAAAAATAAGGCAGGAGCAGTATTTAACTTAGATTATGCACCGCATCAGGGCATGTTCAGTGCAACTGCTGGTAAAAATTTTGTTGATGAGATAAAATATATGCATGAACTGGGATTCAGAAGTATCGAAGATAACGGTATGACAGGACGCAGTATCGATGAACAAAAGAAAATAGGTGAAACGTTGGCATCTCTTGGGATGCGTATGGGCGTTTTTGTTGTTCCAAAGGGCGGGAACGGTGCCAATACTTTAGCTGCAGGTAAACAAGAATACATTGATATCTTTCTAAAAGGCTGTAAAGAGTCTGTGGAAGTAGCAAAACGTGTCAATGCAAAATGGGTAACGGTTGTTCCTGGCGATTACGAACGTAATCTATCTATCGGGGTACAAACTGGTAATGTGATTGAGGCATTGAAGAGAGGTGCAGAAATTTTTGAACCACATGGCATAACGATGGTACTGGAGCCTTTAAGTGACAGTCCTGATTTATTTCTTAGATATTCAGATCAGACCTATGAAATATGCAAAGGTGTGGGAAGTCCTTCATGTAAATTATTATATGATGCGTATCATATGCAAAAGAATGAAGGTAATCTCATTCATAAAATGAATGAGTGCTGGAATGAGATCGCTTATATTCAAGTAGGAGATAATCCAGGAAGAAGGGAACCTACTACGGGCGAAGTTAACTACAAAAATGTGTTTAAATGGCTTCACGAGAAGGGATTTAAAGGGGTGGTCGGTATGGAGCATGGTATGTCCAAAAGTGGCAAGATCGGCGAAGAAACTTTGCTCAACGCTTACAGAGAAGTAGATAATTTCTTAGTGTAACTTGTACAATTGTTTTTTTTATGCTAGATTGTCATTTTAAAAACCAAATTCTTGATAGAAATCTCTTATTTTAAAATAAACTAAAACATATAATGTCCACATCTATTAGATTTAAATTATCCTTCATGATGTTCCTGGAATTCTTTATCTGGGGCGCATGGTTCGTTACATTGGGTACATACCTGAGTAAAAATTTACAAGCACAGCCGCTTGAAATTGCGAATGTTTTTTCAACCCAATCATTAGGTGCTATTATTGCTCCTTTTATTATCGGTATGATTGCCGATCGTTATTTTAACGCGGAACGTATATTAGGCGTGTTGCATATCATCGGTGCGGTATTGATGTATCAAATGTATAATGCAACTGAAATTTCTTCTTTTTACCCTTATGTATTGGCTTATATGGTTTTATATATGCCAACGCTATCATTGGTAAATTCGGTATCATTCAGACAGTTGACCAATCCTGAGAAACAGTTTTCTAATATCCGTATTTGGGGAACTATCGGTTGGATCATTGCTGGTCTTTCAATCAGTTATCTGTTTAAATGGGATGCAGCAGAAGCTTCATCTGCTGGAGCTTTGAAAAATACCTTTTTAATGGGGGCTATTGCTTCTTTGGTGTTAGGTTTATTCTCATTTACATTGCCTAAAACGCCACCTGTTAAAATTGAGTCAGATCAGAAACCATCATTCTCATCGATCATCGGATTGGATGCTATCAAATTATTGAAAGACCGTAATTTCTTGATTTTCTTCGTTTCATCGATTTTGATCTGTATTCCTTTGGCATTTTACTATCAAAATGCCAATCCATTTTTAGATCAAATAGGAATGGAAAATCCTACTGGAAAAATGACAATTGGTCAGATTTCAGAAGTATTATTCTTATTAGCATTACCTGTTTTCTTTTCTAAATTCGGTTTCAAGAAAACGATTTTGGTTGGTATGCTTGCTTGGGCATTAAGATATATCTTATTTGCTTATGGTAATGCGGGCGATCTTTCTTTCATGTTGATATTAGGTATTGCTTTACACGGTATCTGTTACGATTTCTTTTTCGTTTCTGGACAAATTTATACCGATAGTAAAGCTGGAATCAAATATAAAAGTGCTGCACAGGGTTTGATTACATTAGCGACTTATGGGGTAGGTCAGCTTATTGGATTCTGGGTTGCAGGTTTTATCGGAGAGAAATATGCATACTTGCAACAAGCTAATGTTGCTGATTTTTGGAAACAAACATGGATCATTCCTGCGGGAATAGCATTCGTAGTCTTTATTATCTTTTTAGTTGCTTTTAAAGATGAGAAGGTCGAGAATAAAGCGGTTGCTGAATAAATTAATAAAAGAACTAAAACTAAACAATAAAATAAAATGGCTGAAAATAACACTTATGATGCTATTGTCATTGGTTCAGGAATCAGTGGTGGATGGGCAGCAAAAGAATTAACAGAAAAGGGTTTAAAAACTCTTATGTTAGAACGTGGTCGTAATATCGAGCACGTAAAAGATTATCCGTCGCCGAATAAGAATCCTTGGGATTTCCCACATGCCGGAGGACGTACGCAAGAGATGATCAAAGAACGTCCAGTTTTGAGCAGGGATTATCCGTTAAATGAAAAAAACTTAGATTATTGGGTAAATGAACAAGAAAGTCCCTATACCGAAACTAAACGTTTTGACTGGTATAGAGGTTATCACGTAGGTGGTCGTTCATTGATGTGGGGAAGACAATCTTACCGACTTGGCGATTTAGATTTTGAAGCAAATTTAAAAGATGGACACGGTGTAGATTGGCCGATCCGTTATAAAGATATTGCTCCTTGGTACAGCTATGCAGAGAAATTTGCTGGTATCAGCGGTAACCGTGATGGTTTGGATGTATTGCCGGATGGTGATTTTATGCCTGCTATGGCGATGAATATCGTGGAAAAGGATCTTGCAGCACGTTTGAAAAAAGAATACGGTGGTAACCGCCATTTTATTATGGGAAGAACAGCAAACATTACTGTTCCTCATCATAACCGTATCAACTGTCAATATCAAAACCAATGTTGGTTAGGTTGTAATTTTGGTGCTTATTTTAGTACACAATCGGCAACATTACCAGCAGCAGTAGCAACTGGCAATTTGACATTACGTCCATTCTCAATTGTTACGAAAATCATTTATGATAAAAATACCAAGAAAGCAAAAGGTGTTGAAATTGTAGATGCGGAAACAAATCAAACGTATGAGTTTTTTGCTAAAGTGATCTTCGTTAATGCATCTGCATTTAACTCAACTTGGGTACTGATGAACTCAGCTACAGATGTTTGGGAAGGTGGACTTGGAAGTAGCAGTGGAGAATTGGGACATAACGTAATGGATCACCATTTCCGTTGTGGAGCAGGAGGTAATGTAGAAGGATATTTAGATAGCTATGTATTTGGTCGTAGACCAACAGGATTATATGTGCCACGTTTTGTTAACGTTGCTGGAGATGACAAGAAACGTGATTATGTTCGTGGTTTTGGTTATCAAGGAGCTGCAGGCCGTGGTCGCTGGTCTGGAGAGGTCGCGGAGATGAGTGTAGGTGGCGCATGGAAAGATGCTCTTACCGAAGCTGGTGATTGGAACGTAGGTTTTACTGCTTTCGGTGAGATTTTACCATACCATGAAAACAAAATTAGCTTAGACAAAACTAAAAAAGATAAATGGGGTCTTCCTGTATTATCAATGGACGTTGAAATCAAGGATAATGAGTTAAAGATGCGTGGTGATATGCAAAATGAGATGAAAGAGATGTTGGAGAAAATTGGTGTTAAGGACACATATACTTATGATAACGTGTATGGTTTTGGTCAAGGTATCCATGAAATGGGAACTGCTCGTATGGGTAGAGATCCTAAAACATCTGTTTTAAATGGTAACAACCAGGTTTGGGATGCGCTTAACGTTTTTGTAACTGATGGTGCAGCGATGACTTCTGCAGGCTGTGTCAATCCTTCATTAACGTATATGGCATTAACAGCTAGAGCGGTTGATTTTGCTGTAAGTGAGTTGAAAAAAGGTAATCTTTAATCAGTTATAAATCTAAATTATGGAAAAGAATAATTCATCAAGAAGAGACTTTCTGAAAAAAGCTGCCTTATTTGGCGCTGGAGTGACTATACTGCCCCGCCATGTATTGGGTGGAGTAGGTTTTACAGCACCGAGTGATATGTTGAATGTTGCATCTGTAGGTGTCGGTGGTATGGGGGGATCAGACGTATCGCGATTTGCAGCAAGTGGAAAAGCAAATATTGCTTACCTATGTGATGTAGATACGCGTCGTGCGGCAGATTCTGTGAAAAAGTTTCCGAAGGCAAAATTTTATAAGGATTTCCGTGATATGCTCGATAAAGAGCATAAACATATTGATGCAGTTTCAGTATCAACACCGGATCATCAGCATGCTATTGTAGCTTTGGCAGCAATGCAATTGGGTAAGCACGTTTATGTGCAAAAACCATTAGCTCATGATGTTTGGGAAGCACGTGTTTTGACACAAGCAGCCAAGAAATATAAAGTTGTGACGCAAATGGGTAATCAAGGAGCATCAGGTGATGGTGTGAGACAGATGCGCGAATGGGTTGACGCAGGGATGATTGGAGATCTGAAAGAGATCTTCTGTTGGACCGATCGCCCAGTATGGCCTCAAGGTATCCAATGGCCTACACAACAAGCTCCAGTTCCACAAGAATTGGATTGGGATCTTTGGTTAGGTACTGCTCCAAAAAAAGATTATGTTGAAAAATTGATTCCTTTCAACTGGAGAGGATGGTGGGATTATGGAACAGGTGCATTAGGTGATATGGGATGCCATAACATGGAAGCGCCTTTTAGTATCTATGGTCTTCAATATGTGAAAGATGTACAGGCAACTGTTGGATCTGTATATGTTGACGAATTTAAAAGAGGATATTTCCCAGAAAGCTGTCCGCCGTCAAGCTATGCCGTAATGACATTCCCGAAAACGGATAAAACAGCAGGAGATGTTAAGCTACATTGGATGGATGGTGGAATTCAACCACCAAGACCAGATGAACTAGGTCCTAATGAGGCTTTTGGCGACGGTGGAAATGGTATTTTATTTATCGGTACGAAAGGTAAAATATTGGCCGATACTTACGCTGCAAATCCGAGATTATTGCCTACAACTGCTTCTTATACGACTCCAAAACAAAAGTATGCACGTGTTAAAGGTGGTGCCGATGGTCACTGGGCACAATGGGTAGAAGGTTGTATTGCTGGTTATGGTAATATGCAGATGTCTTCTCCTTTTGAAATTGCTGGACCATTGACAGAAGCTTTACTGATGGCAAACTTGGCTATCCGTGGATCAGATTTGAAAGTTGATAATAAATATCCAGGAAGAAACTTACGCTTATTATGGGATAATAATAATATGCGTGTGACGAATTTTGATGAAGTAAACCAGTTCGTGAAGCGTAACTACCGTCCAGGCTGGGAAGTTAATTATACAATTTAAGTATTAAAAGAGATTGATTATGAATAGAAGAGAAGCAATTCAACGTGTCGCAATGTTGATGGGAGGCGTGGTCATTGGTTCAAGCCTTTTTCTTGAAGGTTGTTCACGCTCTGCTACTAAACAGGTAGAAGTTTTATTCGAACCTAAGACAACCGATTTATTGGGAGACTTAGCCGAAGCAATATTACCGAAAACCTCTACTCCTGGAGCTAAAGAAGCAGGCGTGGGAAGCTTTATCCCAGTGATGGTAAGAGATTGTTATACCGATGAACAACAAACTGTTTTCATGGATGGAATTAACAACCTAGATAAAAAAGCACAAGAGTTAATGAAGAAAAATTTCTTAGATCTTTCTGCTGAAGAACGTACAAGTTTTGTAAACTTACTAGACAAAGAAGCTGGTGAGTTTAATAAAAAACAAGATGAGGCGACAAAAGAAGAACGTGAGAAAAATGCTGTAAAACAAAATGAATTATATAGAGAAGTGGAAAACAAACCACCTCATTGGTTTACCATGTTTAAGCAGTTGACCTTAACAGGATACTTTAATTCGGAACTGGGATTAACTAAAGCATTGCGCTATGTGAAGATTCCAGGAAAATTCGATGGAAATTACCCTTATAAAAAAGGTGATAAAGCTTTTGCAGGTTAATTCAAAAAGATAAAGAAGAAAAGGGGGTAGTTCAAGCGAAGTACTCCCTTTTTATTTAGTTTCGATTTCTAAGGCGAATGAAACACGTTCTTGCTTTGTGACTGTCATGAAATAGCCCTTATCTGTTGAGTTACCACTAATTTCTACAAGGTCATTATAGCGGAGTTCTCGTAGGTAATTCATTTCTATGGATACAATTTGATTTGTTAGCACTAATTCCATCGGTAATCTATCCATACACCAATCTAAATATTTGACATTATTAGCATGATTGACAATATCCAGATCCGATATTTTAACCGTATAGTTTTCGATTGGTTTTACGGTCTGTGCTAGATTTAGTTTTGAAAAAGGCTTTTGCGTACTGTGACGCTCTGGAAATGTTTTAAAATCGCCAAGTGCTATTGCCAGTTCCTCAGGACCTCTTTTTACAGTATTAATAACCGCCCAATAACTTGTAGCAGTCACATAAAGTTGGTTATTGACATACACCTCAAAATTACGGGTTGATTTAGCCCCTTCTAAGTGCTGAATCCAGGTTTTTATGGTCACTATATCCATCCATTTTGGCAAGCGGTTTATTTCAAACCGGATACGGCTTAACACCCAGGTCTGATTATTTTTGGCCATTTCCCTAAAACCAAAACCTGCAATAGTCGCATGTTCACCAGCTGTGAGCTGCAGTAAATTGGAAAGATCAGAATAACGGATTCTGGCATTTGAATAGCATTGTGTAAAATTGATTTCCCAGTTTTTTTCAAATGTTGAATTGTCCATTTTTGATAAATTTCAACAAATTTAGGCATTATTATGCTGTAGCATAAGTCATTTTGTAAAATAAATGTTAAAATCGAAATAGTATTGGTATTTTATCGAGGATTCCTTACATTTAAATAAGGTTAAGTATATGTTATAACAATTAGGAGCGTTATAAATGAAATGTCTTACTTAATCAAAGTGTCAATTATAAATTATTAGTAGTATGATCGGAGAATTGATAGAAAAAGAACAAATCTCTTCATTCAAAATAGTGGCGGCGAATGAAGATAAAAGTCAAACATTTTTAGAAACTTTAAAAGGAGCTTTGCGATTGGGGAATGAATTTAAGTCGAAGACTACAATAGCCTTTCAAACAGAAGTAGGTCCTAAAAGAATAGAAACAACAGTTTGGTCGTTAACGGATAAGTATCTCCAAATAAAAAGCGGTGTATTGATTCCTCTGAGATCAATTTTAGCAATAGAATATTAAACAAAAATAATTACTCAAAAAAAAGAAAAGTGCTGTTATATCAGCACTTTTCTTTTTTTTCCTCAGCTAATTCCCGATCTTCCTGATCTAAATCTAATGTGTTGTCTTCTTGTTCTGCATCCGCGGATTTTTCGTATTGTAATACGGTCAGAATTGGGAAGTGATCTGAATCAAAATTATTCAGTCTTTTCATTTTCTTTAATTTAAAGTCTGTACTACAGAAAATATGATCTAAAGGAAAGCGCATAAAAAAATGATGGGCGTGAAAAGTATTCAGAAAGAAACGGCCTCTTCTCGGATCAAGTAATTGACTTGTCTTTAAAAATAATTCAGTGGTGTAGCTCCAGGCGACGTCATTCAGATCACCGCAAACTATCACAGGTATTTTTGATGCTAAAGCTTTATCTGCAATCAGAAGGAGTTCCTTATCACGTTCTGTTGACCTTGGGTTTTCACCTGGTACAGGAGGAGTCGGATGTACCGCATATAACTGAATGACCTGCCCATTTCGTAAAATTACTTTTGTATGAATGGAAGGGATATCATCCTCCACAAGAAATTTGACTTCACTTTCCTTCAATTCCAATTTAGAGTACAGCAACATACCATAAGTGTTATCTATCGGTTTCTCTACACGATAGGGGTAGGTATCTGTGGCCTCCTTAAGCTGTTCCATCCATTCATGGCTGGTTTCCAGTAGCAGTACCAGGTCAGCATCAGTCTTTTTAATTTCCGCAATGCAGCCTTTGTAATTGGTATTATCTTCAAACACATTTGATATCATAATACTGATGGTTTGATCGGGTATTTCCTGTTTTACTCTTAAAATCTGCTTTTTCCCAAGAGGAGTAAAGGGAATAATCTGTTTTAATAGGTATAATATAGTCCCTGAAAGTAAGGTTACATAGATATAGAAGGTTAGCGTTTTGTTAGAGAATATTAAAAGGAGCGCCAGTGACAGGGCTGTTAATACAAGCTTTTGTAGTCTTGGATACTCAAAAATTCGGAATGTCCAATAATCATTCCTTATTAATGGAATAAAACTTATAATGATTAGGATGGAAGAAAAAATATATAGAGCTGTGTGCATATGTAATCTATTTGTGCGATAAAAATAGAAAAATAATCAAGAAAAGATGATTCGGGCACAATAAAATGAGAATTGGAAGATAGTAGAAGCAGGCTATAAGGGCATCATGTATGGGGAATCGTTAAAAATGCATACACCATTATGTAAACTTTCTGCCGGAGTTTACATAATGGTGTAACAATGGATCATCTATTATTCTTCGTATAAGCGCTCAACGGCAAAACCATTTTGTTTCAGACGTAGTGCTATTTCAAACGCTTGAATATTTAGAGCTTCCAATTTTAATATTAATCCGTTGCTGAATCTGTTAATATTAATGGTGATGATGTTGGGAATCTTCTTTAAAGTTTCCTCTAATTGATGAATTTTGTCTTCATTAATTAGCATGGTTTCAAAAATGTATTTTTCCATAACAATAAATATTAAGGTTTTAAAATCAATGTACTCGGTAATTTTTTCGTCCATTGCTCTTTCTCAAAAGAAATCTGTTTCCAAGCAATGAAACTTATCAGTATAATATCGAATGAAGAATAATCAATATCTTTAGTCTTGGGTTCCTCTATAATATTGATTTGATTAGGTGCCGCATAATCTAACGAACGAATCGCCTCTTTAAGCTCTACAGAGGTTTTAATGACCTCATCTTCGTCTAAGAAACTTATTTTTACATCGTTGTTCTGTACAAGTTTGTGCACATATATTAATAAGAAACTATCACTAAGTGTTTTGATAGGAACCAATATGTTTTTCACCTCTTCAGGAAGACCCCTATCGACTAAAATTCCACAAGGAATATGAACAGCTTTTAAAAGCGCTGTCGTTTTATCTTCAAATCCGCTATGATTAAATAGACTTTCTTTACCTGTTAATGAACCTAACAATCTTTCCGGATTAACGACTTTACTTGTAAACCCGATGATACTTCCTAAAACAGATCCTTCATAGACAGATTGACCAATACCTGTCAACAGTAAGTCGAAATCTTCTTCATTGGCCATTTTTGCAATATCGTCGTTGATATTGTCGGTACCTCTAAAAATACCAGTGTACGGTTGCTCTATTTTTTCACTTTCATCATTTAATACTGAAAAATTATCTCTTTCGTATTCGATCGAATTATAAGTATTGAGTTCATTCCCGATCGAAAGATGTAATGCCGTTACCGTACTATTTTCTTTTGATTTTTTAATCAGCATATTGGCAATACGAAGCAAAATTTTTCCAGAATTTGGATTGCCAAATGAAATCAGAATATTGTATTTATTTTTCTTTGAAATGAGATCGCCATTATTTTCGATTTCAGGCTTAAAAAATTTATTAATTAAATCTAATGCAGGCCCCGTCATAAATGTTGTGATCAAAGCCATAAGAACCAGTATTGCGAACATTTCATCAGTAAGGACTCCTAAATCATAACCTATGTTTAGAGCGACTAGTTCCATCAAACCTCTAGTATTCATCAAAGCTCCTATGGTAAGGCTACTGTGCCAGTTTTGCCCCACAAATCTTGCTGATAAAGCACTTCCAATAAATTTACCCACTACAGCAATTGTAACCACCCAGAAACAGGTTTGCCAATGTTCGGCTTCATTGAGTAGTCCAATCTGTGTTCTAAGGCCTGTAAAGACAAAAAATAGCGGTAAAAGAAGTACTTGTGCTACATCTTCCACTTTTTCAATAAAGATACTTCGAAAACTTGTGTTGGTTGGCATGATTACACCAGCCATAAAAGCTCCAAATAGAGCGTGGATTCCGATAACTTCAGTGGTCCATGAAGAAATCAGCAATGTCAGAAAAAAGATGCCTACGATCGATTTACCTAACCGTTCTTTAGTGGAGTGAAGGTCACCTATACGTTGGAGAAATGGTTTTACGAACCGGACCATCAATAAGACATAGCCGGCCGCGAAAGCGATCGTGTAAACTGCACTTACTACAGATCCTGCTTTTACAACCGCAATAACAGCTGCCAAAAGACACCAAGCAGTGATATCATCTGCCGCTGCGCAGGTGATGGCAATCGAACCTAGTCGTGTTTTGCTCATACCCCTTTCTTGTACGATCCTTGCTAAAACAGGAAATGCAGTAATACTCATGGATATTCCAATAAAGAGCGCATATGATAAAAATGAAATACCTTCAGGTGCTGTTGTCTGGAAGATCACATAGGCGAGCCCCATTCCTAGAAGAAAAGGAAAGATAATGCTTACATGACTGATAACTATGGCATCCTGAGCTTTGTTTTTTAATATTTTCAAATCTAGCTCCATGCCGACGACAAACATAAATAGCACTAAACCTATTTGACTCAATACTCCCAGATTTCCCAAAGAACTGACTGGAAATAAAAATATGGAAATTTCTGTAAAGTAATTCCCTAGTAAGGAGGGGCCTAGTGCTATACCCGCTACGATTTCTCCAATAACAGAGGGTTGACCAATTTTTCTGAATAATATACCAAAGATTCGCGCTACAAATATGATTGTTATGATCTGCAACATGAGTATTGCTAGCGGGTAGGAAAGATTTTCATGCAAATGATCTAAGAAATGTGACCACGCTGAGTGGAGAGGGACATCTGCAGTTGTATGTGGTTGATTTTCAAATTGGGAGCCCTGATGGATAATAAAATAGCCTAAAGCTATCCCAATAATTAAAATGGCTAGATAAAAAAAGGTGGAGCGGTACTTACTTTTAAACATATTTCGTCGGATTGTAAAGAGCAAGTATAATAGCTAAAGTTTTTTCTACAAAACGAATTCGTGTTTTTTGTACCAAACCAGAAAAAAAATGTACTAAACATTTAAGCTGTTTACAAAATGATCTTTGTAGGGTGCCGATAAGGTAAGTTGTATCAGGTCAGGCATATCTTTTATTTTACACGTGACATACTGTGCTGTGTAAGACGAGACCACAGCTAATGCAACAACATTTCGTCTGTTGATCCTACAGAATTTTCCAGAAGGTAGGATCGCCAAAATTTCATCTAAACTGATGTTTTTCGCAAGAATATTTTGACCGTCTTTCATATAAATGTATTTATCCCGCCTATCATGATCGGCCACCTCAATATAGGCAATTTGATCTATTATTATCCTTGTTTTTCCTTGATTACTGTTTAACTCTATAACCTCTAAACCTGTTTCCTTTGTTGAGCTAAGCCACTTCATGGCTTTATCGAAAGCAGTCTGTAATCGATCAGCCTGATAAGGTTTTCGTACATAATCCACAGCATTGAGATCAAATGCATCAGCAGCATATTCCTTATGAGCTGTTGAAAAGATAATCGCTTTGTCAGAAAGTATCCGGGCAACCTCTAGTCCGTTCATATCTGGCATATGAATATCTAGAATACAGGTGTTAAAATCAAGACTGTCAATCTGTGCTAAAAACTTTTGGGGATTATTGAAACTTTTCACGATTTCTACGTCCTTAAAATTTTCACATAAAGCTTGAATGTAACTTAGTGAAGGAAGTTCATCATCCAATAAAATACATTTAATCATTTTGATAAAGTTTTATTTTTACGGTTACCGTGTATATATTTTCTTTTTGCTCAGTATTCAAGCTGTACTCAGTACCGTAAATATTTTTCAACCGTTTCGAAAAAGTTTTATTGCCCAATCCACCTAAGCTTGAGTCTATTTTTTGTTTTTGCATGACCCGATTAGAAACGGTGAGGTGAAAATAATCGTCGATAACCTCAAACACCACAGAGATAAAGCTGTTTTCATTTTGAACATCAGCATGTTTGAAAGCATTTTCAATTGGGTTGATGGTCATAAATGGAGCAATAAGCATTTCTCCAGCTTCGGCACTAATTTTTTTTCGTATATGTAGATCAAATAAGGGACTTATTTTAAGTTTATTGATCTCAATTAGATTTTGCGCAAAAGCGATCTCATCTTTTAGCTTTACGAACGTGCCATCTGTTTCATAAAGAATATAGTCCAGTACATTGGATAATTTATCAAGTGCATGATAACTTTGATAGGCATGAGACTGAATAGCGTTTAATGCATTTTTTAGTAAGTGTGGGTCCAACTTATAATAATTCGTTTCATCAGGAAGAGAAATGCTATTTAAATCTCGATTCTGTCGAATTAATAGTTTATTTTGACGTTTTAAAATACGAACCTTCCAAAAGAGGAAGACCGCTAATAAAACAAGAATAAAGAACACAAGAAATAATAAACTATAATAAAAAGTAGACATACTGACTTTGTTTTACTTCGAATATAGCAATTTTCTGTACAGACATGGCTTTTTTTGTTTTATGAAGAGGAGACAATTTGATATGTTCAGTTGCATAGAAAACAAGAAAGCTCATCTTTTGGATGAGCTTTCTTGTACCTAGGGCGGGAATCGAACCCGCACTTCCTTAACGGAAACAGGATTTTAAGTCCTGCGTGTCTACCAGTTCCACCACCTAGGCAGGTGATATTAATGTGGAGCGAAAAACGAGATTCGAACTCGCGACCCCAACCTTGGCAAGGTTGTGCTCTACCAGCTGAGCTATTTTCGCATTGCTAACAGTTAACAAGTTGTTTTCTGTTTTGGTGATGCAAATATACGGCGATTTTTATAAAATCAAAATTTGAAACCATCATTTTTTTAATATTTAATGTAATGACCTCAAATATTGGCTCTTATTTTTTAGATTGAAATGAATAATAGAAAAATACATTGATCTGAAACTGGAGTATAGATGTTTTTTCAAAATTTCGCACCTATTATACGATGCACTATTTGTACATGTTTCAAGTAAAATGACAGCCTTCCAAAGCCGTCATTTTAAAATGTTCATTTATAAATCTTCTACAAGTAGCCGAGATCTAGTGCTCTATTTTTTTGAAAATGGAACAAGCGATATGACCACCAAAACCAAAAGTATTACTCATGGCTATGTCTACTTTTTTATGCTTTGCTTTTCCGAGAGTTAAATCCAATTTATCAGCAAATTCAGGTTCTATTTCTTTAGAGTTTATCGTAGGCGGAACAATATCTTCTTGAACCGCCTTAATACAAGCAATAGCTTCGATAGCTCCAGCAGCTCCCAGTAAGTGCCCTGTCATTGATTTTGTAGCGCTAATAGATACCTCGTTGTTAAAACCAAACATTCTTCCCATAGCTTTCAGTTCACTTTGATCGCCCATAGGAGTAGAAGTTGCGTGCGCATTGACATAGTCTATATCTTTTGCAGCGATATTCGCATCCTCCAAAGCAAGTTTCATTCCCAGAAATGCCCCGTCTCCTTCAGGATGTGTGCCCGTAATATGATAAGCATCCGCCGCTAAACTTCCTCCAATTATTTCCGCAATAATCGGGGCATTTCTTTTAATCGCACTTTCATAGCTTTCCAATACAATAGCCCCAGCTCCTTCTCCTAATACAAAACCGTTGCGATGAATATCAAAAGGGCGGGAGGCACCCAAATAATCCTCATTACTTGTTGATAAAGCTTTAGATGCATTAAATCCACCGATGGAACTTTCGGTTATAGACGCTTCAGAACCTCCGGTAATAATCATATCCGCTTTCCCCCAGCGGATATAATTAAAGGCATCAACAATCGCAGTATTACTTGCAGAACAGGCAGAGGCGGTCGTATAATTTACTCCTCTAAGTCCATATTTAATGGAGATAACACCTGAAGCAATGTTCAAAATACGCTTAGAAATAAAGAACGGACTGAAGCGTGGTATTCCATTTCCTTGCTTAAACTCCGCTATTTGTTGCTCAAATGTTGAAACCCCACCATCTCCAGAAGCCCAGATAACACCTATCCGATCTTTGTCCAGTAGATTGAAATCAATCTCAGCGTGGTGAATAGCCTCATGAACGCTAGCTAATGCATATTGCGTAAAAAGATCTAATTTTCGTAATTCTGATTTTTCCATGAATTGTAAAGGATCAAAATCTCTTACTTCACATGCGAATTTTGTTTTAAAGTTTGTCGCATCAAATTTAGTAATCATTTTTGCGCCACTTTGACCCAAAATCAGTGCATTCCAAAATTTATCTACGGTATTTCCTAAAGGCGTAATCGCTCCAATACCTGTTATAACAACTCTTTTCATCATTTAATCGTTTTTAATTAAATCTTCTTTAATAATTTTTTGTATGAGAGTGAAATCTTCATCACCGGTCAGTCTAGTAATCTGTACACTTGCAATCATCGTGGAAATTAGTAAGACGGCTTTTGTTCTAGGCTCACCTTTAAAATGAAAAGTACCCTGTTCTTGACCATATTTAAGCCATTCAATTACCCAGTTTAAAACCTGTTCGGAAAAAATCTTTAGATGTTCAATAATACCTATATCTAAAGTATTGTAATCAGTGGATAGAGAGCCAACGATACATATTTTATTGTCATTTTTAATATTCCTGTATATAGAGAGGAACTTGTCTAGTTTTTGTAGTGGAGATTTATCTTCAAAATCCTTTTTCATTTTGTGAAAGTTTTCAATATGATAATCTATAACTGCAATTCCCAAATCTATTTTTTGTGGAAAATGATAATGAATAGAAGCTTTTTTTATTCCAACGGCATTAGATATATCAAAAAAGCTAAAGGCATTGTAACCCTTATCCCGAATCAGGCTATCAGCAACTTGTATGATTTGTTCTTTTGTTGACATCAATTATTTTTTTGTAAATATACAAACCTACCAGTTGGTAGGCAAGAGTTGCTGATATTTATTTGAGATCAGTGGTGTAGTTGGATTTTTCCGCATGATCAGGCCTACCTGATTATGCAAGAACTTTTTTGAAGTGAGCGGATGTATTATCGCTGGGGTTATTGTATTTTGAAATACATGATGATCAGGATTTAAAATCTGAAATTTAAGTTTTAAGGGATATCTTGGTCAATTACATGTAAAGGGAGGAAACTCGAAATATTTAAAATAAACAAGAAAAGCTCATCTTTTGGATGAGCTTTCTTGTACCTAGGGCGGGAATCGAACCCGCACTTCCTTAACGGAAACAGGATTTTAAGTCCTGCGTGTCTACCAGTTCCACCACCTAGGCAGGTGATTTAATGTGGAGCGAAAAACGAGATTCGAACTCGCGACCCCAACCTTGGCAAGGTTGTGCTCTACCAGCTGAGCTATTTTCGCTTTTGATACTGCAAATATAGGGAGATTATAGATACTACAAAATGTTTTTTTACAGCTAAAGCGTAATTCCCTCAAATGAAGCGAGATAATTTTCATCCCGCTTCAAAATACGATGTGTTTAAATTTGAATTCACCACCTTGCTACGTATGTAGCGTAATTAATTCAATCTTTCATAGCAGTCAAAACTTAAAATGAGAGGGTAGTGAATCTCCAGTGGTAAGTATCAACTAGCGTCAGTTTGTCCAAATCAACAGGTAGATCCGTTATAATTTTCAATACCTGCATGGCCATCATACTTCCGATGATTCCAGGCAGAGGGCCTAATACCCCATATTGATCACAGTTAGGAACATCTTCCGGATGAGGAGGCTCTGGAAATAAATCACGCAATTGTTTACTGCCCATGTAATTGAAAACAGCCATTTGACCTTTGAAAGCAAGAATACTTCCATACACCAAAACTTTGTTGGAACGTACGCAAGCATCGTTGATCAGGTAACGTGTAGTAAAGTTATCAGAACCATCTACAACAATGTCATATCCTGCCAGGGTAACATCAACATTCTCAGAAGTGATTTTTGTCGCAATGCTATCGACTTGGATGGATGAATTGAGTTCGCGGATATATACTGCCGCACTTTTTACTTTTTGTAGATGTACACTTTTTTCATTGTGTATAATTTGTCTGTTGAGATTATGAATTTCTACATGATCAAAATCAACAATCCCTAAATGACCTACTCCAGCAGCAGCGAGATATTGAAGAACAGGCGAACCTAGTCCACCTGCTCCAATTACGAGGACTTTTGCTGCCATAATTTTCTGTTGCCCTTCAACACCAATTTCATTAATGAAAACTTGGCGGGAGTATCGATCAAAAGCACTGTGCTGTTGCATAAATACAGTAATTTAAATTAGAATTATTATTGGCTACCAGAGTAGCTTTTGTCCCAGTCTTTCATAATGGGATCGTATCCAGCCTTTCTGATGATACCTTGGATAGTTTCCATACTGCGCTCATCACTGATCTCAAATTGTTCAAGCGACTGTGGATCGACCACATAGCCACCTGGATTTGTCTTCGAAGCGGCACTCATGGTCGTAACACCGATAGGAATGATATGGTCTCTAAATTTCTCGCGTTCACGGGTTGATATGGATATTTCTAAATTTTCATTCCATAAACGATAAGCGCAGATCAATTGCAGTAAATCACGATCTTCCATAATAAAATTCGGTGTGGATACACCTTCAGCAGGACGTAATCGAGGAAATGAAACTGAATATTTTGTACGCCAATAATGCTTCTCTAGATAATCAATATGTAACGCATTGAAAAAGCTATCGACACGCCAGTCTTCTAGACCTAAAAGAACACCAAGACCAATTTTATGAATTCCTGCTTCACCAATACGGTCTGGTGTATCCAGCCGATACTCAAAATTTGACTTTTTGCCTTTTGGATGATATGTTTTATAAACCTCTTGATGATAGGTTTCCTGATAGACAAGCACAGTATTAACACCTTCTTCCTGCAGAATACGGTATTCTTCTAAAAGCAGAGGTTGTACTTCAATGGATATCTGCGCGAAGTGGGGCTTCAGCAATGCAATCGCATTTTTAAAGTAATTGATCTCAACTGTTTTATTGGCTTCTCCGCTTACCAATAATACATGACTGATACCCATAGATTTTAGCGCCATGGCTTCTAACAGTAATTCTGTATTCGAAAGTGTTTTGCGCTTGATCTTATTGTCCATACTAAAACCGCAATAGGTGCAGATATTCTGACATTCATTGCTTAGATATAAAGGAGCATATAACTGGATTGTCTTACCAAATCGACGTTGTGTGATCTGTTGCGTTAATTGGGCCATTTCTTCTATTTCAGTAATCGCCGCAGGAGAAAGGAAGGTTAGAAAATCAGTTAAATTTCTTTTTTCTTTACGGAGACTTCTTCTAACATCCTCAACTGTGGTGTTATATATTTTTTCCTTGATTTCCTGCCAGCTGTATAGTGTAAATAGTTCCTGAAAAGTTTGCATAAAACGTTCTTAATCGATTAAAAATGAAGTTAGCGGACTAGAAGCGATAGCACGATTTTCTGATATACCTAATCCTGCCTGATAAGCTTTGCGACCTGCTATTACAGCTTCTTTAAATGCCTCCGCCATCTGTATCGGATATTTTGCGGATGCAATAGCTGTATTGACTAAAACAGCATCAGCACCGATTTCCATTGCCTTTGCGGCATCGGAAGGAGCACCAATTCCAGCATCGATAATAACAGGAACTTGGCTCTGAGCGATGATCATTTCTAAAAAGTCCAATGTACGAAGTCCTTTATTACTACCTATGGGTGCAGCTAACGGCATTACTGCCGACGTTCCAGCTTCTTCTAGTCTTTTACAGAGCACTGGATCTGCATGCATATAAGGGAGCACAATAAAACCGAGTTTTGCAAGTTGCTCCGTAGCCAACAATGTTTCGATCGGATCGGGCATCAGGTAACGTGAATCTGGATGAATTTCGAGTTTTACCCAGTTCGTTTCCAGGGCTTCACGAGCAAGTTGTGCGGCCAAGACTGCTTCTTTTGCATTACGTGCTCCAGAGGTATTGGGGAGTAAATTTACGCCAGTGATTTGTAAAGACTCGAGAAATGTGTCTGAGGAAGACTGATGGTCCAAACGCTTTAAAGCCATCGTGACCAATTCAGAACCCGATGCGACGATAGATTCCTTCATTTGTTGCAGACTTCCGAACTTTCCTGTTCCTAAGAATAGTCTCGATTGAAATATCTGATCTGCTATTTTTAATGTATCCATTGCAGTTTATTTTTAAGTTCTTGAATGTAGTGAGGGTGTACGGTGATCAAACTTGACAGTGCTATCCCATAAATGCCAATATCTTGTAGGGGAACGATATCATCAAGTGTTATACCGCCAATAGCGTAAATCGGCGGATAGTTTTGACCGTTGTTTTTTAAATGATAAACGATGTCTTGATATCCTGTTAAGCCTAATATTGGACTTAAATTGTTTTTAGTTGCGGTGAACCGTAAAGGGCCAAGACCGATGTAATCGCAGTTTTCTGTGATGCGTTGCTGTACGTCAGAAATATTATTTGCTGTACCACCAATTATTTTGTGCGGTCCTAATACATGTCGGGCCTCTTGTATGTCAGTATCTGTTAATCCCAGATGAACTCCGGCAGCATCAATGGTTTTGGCTATGTGCAGATAATCATTGATAATAAGAGTAGCACTATGTTGCAAGCAATGCTGTTTAATACGACGTGCTAATGCGAGCACTTCATCTTCAGTGCCTTGTTTCCAGCGTAGCTGAATCCAATCTGCACCCGCTTGTAGTGCATTATTAATGTTAGTCTCCTGTTCAATAGCCGTATCTCCCTGCGAGATATACTGTATCTTACTGAACGTGATATTTTTGGGGTATGCTGTCATTACTGTTTCAATTTTTTTGCTATCGCATTTTTCTGCTCAGTATAATCCGGTTTGGGTATTTCCTTCTAATCATTTGTAAAGGAATGAAGTACCTTTAACAACTATTGTTACAGGCAATATGCATGATCTTTCATAAGACAATTTTTAAAACTTATTAAAGGTTGTTCATTCTTCCAGATTTCTCCTAATAGCGCTACACCATCGACGCCGGCATCATATACAAGGCCTAGGTTTTCGGAATGGATACCAGCAAGCCCAATTAATTGAACTTGCTGGTTATTCCGTAGCTTTAACTCGTTTTTTACGGTATGCTCCTTACCATGACCAGGTTTTGAAATACTTGAAAACATCGGACTAAACAGTGCGTATGACCATCGGTTATCCAGTTGATTAAAATCTGCAATGCTGTGCACAGATGTTGATCGGATTACGGTAGGACTATACTGATTTTGTTTTTTTGATTTTCGATCATATTCATTAAAATGTAACCGGTTTATGTTCAGCTTTTCGGCTAGATAATGATGGCTATGCAGGACAAGACGGTTTCGATATTGCGGAGCTATTCCATAAATAAATTGACACATATCATCATCTGAAAAGTTATATTTTCTGATATGTAACAGTTCCAATCCTGCATCCAGTATACTGTTGATGATCTGGAGTTCGTTATCAATATCATGCTCAGCTGTCAAGACGATGATCATAAGTACAATTCTTTACCTTGTTCGATAAACTCTTTTGACATATCGATCATGCCTTGTTCTGCAGAATCCCGGATTTCCTGTGTGATCTTCATCGAGCAGAATTTAGGGCCGCACATCGAACAGAAGTGAGCAACTTTGGCACCGTCTGCAGGTAAAGTTTCATCATGAAATTCTCGGGCTGTGTCAGGATCTAAGGAAAGGTTAAACTGATCTTCCCAACGGAACTCAAACCTCGCTTTACTTAGAGCATTGTCGCGGTATTGTGCACCAGGATGTCCTTTAGCCAAATCTGCCGCATGTGCAGCCAGTTTGTAGGTGATCACGCCATCCTTTACATCTTTTCGGTTAGGTAAACCGAGGTGTTCTTTTGGGGTAACATAACAAAGCATGGCACAGCCGAACCAGCCAATCATTGCCGCGCCAATTGCTGAGGTGATATGATCATAACCCGGAGCAATATCTGTTGTCAATGGGCCTAAAGTGTAAAATGGTGCTTCGTCACAAACCTCAAGCTGTTTGTCCATGTTTTCTTTGATCATGTGCATAGGTACATGACCTGGGCCTTCGATCATAACCTGTACATCATGTTTCCATGCTATTTTGGT
Source organism: Sphingobacterium sp. MYb388 (assembly GCF_037479535.1). Lineage (NCBI taxonomy): Bacteria > Pseudomonadati > Bacteroidota > Sphingobacteriia > Sphingobacteriales > Sphingobacteriaceae > Sphingobacterium > Sphingobacterium sp. MYb388. The sequence continues at coordinate 204,764 of NZ_JBBGYV010000001.1, forward strand.
CAACTCTCCCAAGGTTTCTAATTCAGCAAATTGTGCAGCATCGTTAGCATCAGCTATAGAACCTGGTCGAAGTCCATCCCCTAGGGAAAAAGCAACATCATATTCCTTCATGATCTGACAGATTTCTTCAAAATGCGTGTAAAGGAAGTTTTCTTTATGATGGAACAGACACCATTTTGCCATAATCGAGCCACCTCGGGAAACAATACCTGTTACACGTTGTGCTGTCAAATGGATATAACGTAAAAGTACTCCTGCATGGATGGTGAAATAAGAAACCCCTTGTTCGGCCTGTTCAATTAGTGTATCTCTGAATATTTCCCATGTCAGATCTTCTGCAACGCCTTTTACTTTTTCCAAAGCTTGATATATAGGAACTGTACCGATTGGCACAGGAGAATTACGGATGATCCATTCGCGTGTTTCATGAATATTTTTACCTGTTGAAAGATCCATAATTGTATCAGCACCCCATCGGCATGCCCAGACAGCTTTATCAACTTCTTCTTCAATGCTTGAGGTAACGGCACTATTACCAATATTAGCGTTGATCTTTACCAAAAAGTTGCGGCCGATGATCATCGGTTCGCTTTCTGGATGATTAATGTTGTTTGGAATAATTGCTCTTCCGGCGGCAATTTCTTCTCTTACAAATTCAGGGGTAATTAATTTCTTTGGAGTACGGGCACCAAAATTGTGACCGGTGTGCTGATGATCCATACCTTTAGTTGCTGCTTCGATTTGCTCAATACGCTGATTTTCGCGAATGGCTACATACTCCATCTCTGGAGTTATGATACCTTTTCTTGCATAGTGCAGTTGACTTACATTTTTACCTGCTAATGCTTTTTTAGGTCTATGACTGTATTCGAAACGGAGTTCATCCAGCTCCGAGTCTGCCAATCTTTCTTTTCCATAATCTGAACTGATTTGTGATAAAACTTGAACATCTTTTCTGTCCAATATCCAATTTTCACGAGTTCTAGGAAGACCTTTGCGGATATCAATCAGTGCTTGTTCATCCGTATACGGACCAGAAGTGTCATAAATAGTGACTGGAGGATTGATTTCTATTCCACCCTTGCTAAGTTTGGTCGGGCTTAATGTAATTTCACGCATGGCAACCTGAATAGGATAGAGCTGACCTGAAATATAGACTTTTTTTGAATTTGGAAATGGGGTCTGGGTAATGCTTTGTTCTAACATAATGGTATAGTAATAGGTATAAGAGATTTATCCGCCCTGTGTTGCAGCGATAATTAGAATTGAGTCCTGATGCTGTAGTTTGGTTGTTGCCCAAGCCGTTTTGGGTATAACCTGGTTATTAATAGCGACAGCAATGCCCTTGCTTTTTTCTGGGAATTCCAAAAGCATCAAACCTTCCAAAGAGGAGGGGGGCTGTTCAAAAAGACGTAATTGGTGATTAATTGTGAGTTCCATTCCTTTTAAAATTTTTAAATAAAAAACTTTAGGAATGGCCACAGTTGTGCCGGTATATGCACAATGAAGACATCTACTTTTCCCTACGCCAGTATGATCCGGATCAGGTTCTAAGGGTAAAATCTCAGCCTGCAAATTTGCAGACACCCCTAAAGTTTCCACTAAACTAGGTAAAAAATCTCAATAAACGAAAAGAGGTAGATTTATTTTAGTCTGTCCATCTTTTTGTGACAGAACCATATACTTTAAGAAGTGAAGTGTTTTATTGATGAGGCCTGCTGGTATAGCGAACAATGATTCTCCCTGCCAGAGGTGGAGTTATGGGCAGGGTGAATCAATGGAAAATACTATAAAATATGATGGAGTTTAATATATTGAAGCAGCATAATGGTTTTGGCATCTTTGATTTCGCCATTATCAACCATTTGCATCGCTTCTTTTATAGGCAATTCTAAAACTTCAATATTTTCTTCTTCCTGTTCTAGTCCACCACCTTCACTGACTTTCATTTCTTTAGCATATTCGGCTATAAAGAAATACAGAATTTCTGTGACAGATCCAGGGGACATATAAGCTTCAAATATTTTACGTACATCTGTAATTTTATAACCCGTTTCTTCTTCCGTTTCTCTTCTGATGCAATCCTCGGCATTATCTTTATCCAACAAACCTGCACAAGCTTCAATCATCATACCGCTCTCATTTCCATTGACAAATGTAGGTAGACGAAATTGACGGGTAAGAATAACTGTTTTCTGCTCTTTGTTGTACAGTAAAATGGTGGCGCCGTTTCCTCTGTCGTATGCTTCCCTGCTTTGACTCATAATGGTGCCGTCCTTTTTTAAATATTCGTAAGTGATCTTTCGCAAGACGTACCAATTGTCTGATAAGATCTTGGTTTCTGTGATTTTGATGTTATCTATCATGATTGAGGTATTTCAAATTCGCATTATTAATAATTATCATATGCATATTTTTCAGTTCTTTTATACTTTTTTTCTAAAATACGGTGGACTTTTAAAAGTAAGTTGTCGATGGCTAAAGGTATATAAATTTATAAACTCCTAAAATTGTTTATATGGGAAAAATCGATCGTGTTAAAGGAAGTTTTATTCAGTAGCGATTGCCTTTATGAGCTGATATAAAATGATGAAGATCATGTAGAGGACAGGTTAAAAAGTACTTGAGATCTTAAATACATTTTATTATGTATTTATAGAGGGTTTATAGAGATATACCTCTATGAACCCTTTAGTAAACCTCTATAATATCACTATTACCTATCTAGAAATATACAAGATGGAAACAATAAAATGCAATGGTAAATCTATTGATATCAATAAAAAAATCAAAGGTCTATAAACAAGAAAAGCTCATCTTTTGGATGAGCTTTCTTGTACCTAGGGCGGGAATCGAACCCGCACTTCCTTAACGGAAACAGGATTTTAAGTCCTGCGTGTCTACCAGTTCCACCACCTAGGCAGGTGATATTAATGTGGAGCGAAAAACGAGATTCGAACTCGCGACCCCAACCTTGGCAAGGTTGTGCTCTACCAGCTGAGCTATTTTCGCATTGCTAACAGTTAACAAGTTGTTTTCTGTTTTGGTGATGCAAATATAGAGCTAATAATTAAAAAAACAAATTTTAATATAAGCTTTATTGTCTTTTTTTTATAAGCCCTTTTCTTTCAGGAGAGAAGAAATGAGATCACTTTCGAAACCTCTTGATAAAGCATATTGAAATAACTTGTTTTTTAGAATATAGACATCTTTATCTTTCAATGATAGTTGCTTTTTATCTAAAAGATCATGGAGTTTATCTTCATACTCATCTAAATCAATTTTTGAAAATGCAATTTTGATTAAAGGGTCGGATACCCTTTTGAGTTTTAAGGACTGCTTAATCTTAATCTTTCCCCAACTTTTTATTCTAAGCTTACCTAGAGTATAGGCTATAGCAAAGCGTTCTTCATTTAGAAAATTGTCCGATATCAATTGTGAAATGATTTCCTCTACATCTTCTTGATGCAAGCCCCATTCGTATAATTTATCCCGGACTTCTTGTTGTGCCCGTTCTTGATAAGCACAATAACTGGCAGCCTTAAGCAATGCTTGCTTAGGTGTGTATATTTTTTTTCTCGTTTTCTCTTCGTCAAACATCTTTACAAATTTCAAAAATATATTGAACTTATTGAAAAATTGTGGAGCTTTGATTGAATAAATATTTTAAAAAATGTATACCATATCGGATATTTCAGAGATTGTTGTTCCTAAAAGATCAATTATTGTTCATCATAAATCTATCATTCAAAATCTGATTTATGATACACGTAAGATCGTAAATGCTGAAACAGGATTATTCTTTGCCTTGATCAATCGTCGTGATGGACATGAGTTTATCATGGATGCCTATAGTAAAGGGATTAGAAATTTTGTGTTACAAAATGACTTTCAGCAAGAACTGATATTGCCAGATGCTAATGTTTTATGGGTCGCAGATACTTTTTTAGCATTACAGGCAGTAGCAGAAACTCAGCGCATGAAATTTAAATCTCCTGTATTGGGTATTACAGGGAGCAACGGTAAGACTATCGTCAAAGAATGGTTGTTTCAACTGCTATCTCCAGAATATAAAATCTATCGCAGTCCTAAAAGCTATAATTCACAGCTGGGTGTTGCTTTATCACTATGGGAACTAAATGAACAATATAATTTCGCCATCATAGAAGCTGGAATAAGTGAGGTCGGTGAAATGGAGAAACTCCAAAAAATGATTAAACCTACGCATGGTGTATTAACCAATATTGGGGTAGCCCATAAAGAAGGGTTTCAATCGAAAGAGGAAAAAATTGCACAGAAACTGAAACTTTTTACAGATGCTGAGGTATTGGTCTATCCTAAAAAGTATCTTGAACAGATCTATATGCCTTCTCAGATTTACAAATTCGCCTGGGGAGAGGATGAATCGTGTCAATTAGAGGTTTATTCGCTTAAGAAGGAAGGTGATCAATCTACATTGGTAAGTTTATGTTTTTCCCGCCAGTTTTTTACGGTTAAAATTCCTTTTGTTGATCAAGCATCAATTGAGAATGCGATTTCATGTATTGCAGTGATGATTACTTTTGGTTATGATTTTAAAACTATAGCCGATCGTATTGCCACGTTGCAACCGATGGAGATGCGTCTTGAATTGAAAAAAGGAAAACATAATACTTCCATTATTGATGATTCATATAGTAATGATCTGGTAGCGCTACAGATTGCATTGGATTTTTTAAAGCAACAAAAGCAAAATTCTCGTAAGGTCCTAATCTTATCCGATATTCCTGGAGTACAGTTGCATGATGAGAAGAGTATCAGTAAACTAAAGCGTTTGGTCGCAGCTAGTGGATTAACTGATTTGATTTTTATCGGACCTATTTTGAGTCAGTTGGAAGCACAGTTTTCATTACCCACGGCCAGCTACTCGGATACAAAATCATTTATAGATGGTTTTAAGCATATTGATTATAGCAATTCAACGATCTTGATAAAGGGTGCACGTGATTATCATTTTGAACAGATCAGTAAACGATTGGTTGCTAAATCACATGATACGATATTAGAGATTAATTTAAATGCATTGGAACATAACCTCAATGTATATCGGGGTCTGTTGCCTGCAGGTGTTAAATTGATGGCTATGGTGAAAGCTTTTTCTTATGGAAGTGGAAGTTTTGAAATTGCTAATTTACTACAGTTTAATCATGTGGATTATTTGACGGTTGCTTTTGCTGATGAAGGTGTTGATCTGAGAAATGGAGGCATCACACTTCCAATAGTGGTAATGAGTCCTGATGAAAATGCCTTTGATGCTATTGTACATCATAAGTTGGAACCAGAGATCTATAGTTTTAGAGTTTTAAATTCATTTCTCCGCTATCTCTTACAGCAAGGACTAAAAGATTTTCCAGTCCATATTAAAGTTGATACCGGGATGCATCGTCTTGGTTTTATGCCAGAGGAAGTTGATGAACTGCTAGCGATATTGAAAAATCAGGATGCGATGAAAGTGCAGTCTGTTTTTTCACATTTAGCTTCGGCAGGAAATGCTGTTGATAATGATTTTACTGAGAGTCAGATTCATCTTTTAGATGTTTTCACTACAAAACTTAAGGAGGAATTAGGGTATTCTTTTATCAGACATATTGCTGCGACATCGGGTATTGATCTGTGGCCAAGTGCTTATTTCGATATGGTACGCTTAGGGATTGGTCTTTATGGAATTGATATGGATCGAGATGATCTGCCGGTGAGAGAAGTTAGTGTTCTGAAGACCAATGTTACCCAGATAAAAGAGCTTGCGGCTAATGAAACAGTAGGATACAATCGCGCTGGTATGTTGCAACGTGCGAGCAGAACCGCAACCATCAAGATCGGTTATGCAGACGGTTATGATCGAAGGTTCGGTAATGGAGTAGGTAAAATGTCGATCAACGGGCAACTGGTTTCTACCATTGGAAATATCTGTATGGATATGTGTATGTTGGATGTGACAGATATTAATGTTAATGAAGAAGACGAAGTCATTGTTTATCCTGATATCAAGGAAGCGGCATTGGCTATAGGAACCATCCCGTATGAATTGTTGGTCAATATCTCACAACGGGTGAAAAGAGTTTATTTTTACGAGTAATTCGAGGCTTATTTCGCATCTTTGTAGGGTCTTTTAGGTACAAGTAATATGTTATCAAAATTAATTAGAGCTTTTTTAAATTATCTTATCAAAGGAACTTTGGTCGTTGTTCCTTTAGCTGGTGCGGTTTTTTTAATTGTTTGGATTGTTGCTTCAGTCGATTCGGCGCTTAACCTTACAGGGTTATTCCTGGAGGATGAGACAGGACATCCTTTATATATTCCCGGAATTGGTATTTTAACAGTCATTTTATTTTTGGTTGTAGCAGGGATTGTTTTTACCAATTTTGTGACAGATCCAATTAAACACTGGCTGAATAATCAGATTAACCGTATTCCTTTGTTGAATACGCTATATTCATCCATTAAAGATTTTACTGAAGCCTTTGTAGGTGATGCCAAAAAATTTAATGTTCCTGTTCTAGTTAAAGTGAATGAAATAGGTGTTAGTAAAATTGGTTTTCTGACACAATCAGATCTATCAAAAATTAAGCTTACAGATGAAGTGGTGGTTTATTTTCCCTATTCATATTCATTTGCAGGTCAGGTGGTCGTTGTAAAATCATCCTTGGTAACCAAATTAGATATGTCTGCTACAGACGCGATGAAGCTCGTTGTTTCAGGTGGTGTCAGTGGTTTAGAATAAGATACAAATACATACGTTTATATAAAACAAAAGGGAATCATTGGTAAAATGGTTCCCTTTTGTTTACATTTATCTTGAACTTTAAATCATAATTAGTGATGAATGTTGAATTTAAAACAGTAGAAGAGTATATTGCTTCTTTTCCAAAAGAAGTGCAGGAGATCTTGTTGCAGGTCCGTAATACAATTCTGCAGCATGCTCCTCAAGCTACTGAAGGAACAGCTTATGGCATGCCAGCTTATAAATTAAAAGGAAAACCGCTTGTTTATTTCGGTGGTTATCAAAAGCATATCGGATTTTATGCAACGCCGACTGGTCATTCAAAATTTGAAATAGAACTTGCTTCTTATAAGCAAGGTAAAGGTTCGGTGCAGTTTCCGTTACGGGAGCCGATCCCATTTGAACTCATCGGAAGAATTGTTGAATTTAGGGTTTCAGAGACATTAGATAAGTTTAAATAGGTTATTAGGATTTTAAATTAAAGGTGGTGATGGATCGATTATGGAATCGTTTATGGAGCAGTAAAGTTCCTGAAAACTTACACGAACAATGGAAAGATAAGGCAAAACTTTCTTTTGTAAACAGTCAGTTTGATGTAGAACTTATACGAGGTTGCTTGGATAAAATTAAGGATGATCCAAAGAATACCTTATTTTTACAAGCTTTTCTAGCTCATCAGAATATTGCTTCGCAATTGGAAACTCAGAATAGTGCTGAAGCAGAAATTGATTTTATGGAAAGATATGTTTCTTTATTTAGTCAGATTTCTGCTGTAGACCTTTCCGTTGTTTGGACTAAAAAGATCGAATATCCCACTTTGTCTGTACCGAGGTTTATCTTATTGCCATTGGTTCAGAATGCTTTGTGGCAAGGATATCATGCAGCAGCAAAATATCCAATGAAAATCAAGATTTCAGTATTTGAAAAAATCATTTCATTGGATATTACAAATCATGTTAATCACCATATTGTAGATCAAAAAGTTAATGACTCTGTGGAGAATTATCAGGCTCGTCTACAGTATGAATTTGGTGATCAACATACACTTATTATGAATAGCAATGCACATACATTTCGCGCAAATCTAACTTTGAGGTTTTAGATGACCTCAAAATGAGCTAGAGCATTGTATATACCGTCATTGTCTACATCATCGGTAATATAGTCTGCAATAGCTTTTACCTCAGGATTGGCATTACCCATAGCAATTCCGTAGGCCGTATGTTTCAACATGGTGATATCGTTTCCACCGTCACCAAAAGACATGGTTTCCTTGATGTCGATATTAAAGTGTTTGATGAAAATATCGATACCAATTTGTTTGCTTTGACCTAAAGGATTCACATCTGCAAATAGCGGGGTCCAACGGCTGGCCACAGAATTAGGCATTACATTGTTCATGAATTCTTCCTGTTCCTCCGGTTGAATGAAGATATTGGTTTGAAGTACAGATCCCATATCAAAGTCTGCGTACGATCTTTGAGGCGGGACAGGTAAATTCAAGAGTGCATACATGGAAGCGATCTCTGGTGTTACTTGAAAAATGCTGATTTCTTCTTCAGACATCAGCGAGAAGCTTACTTCATTTTTTGCAGCATGGTCAATCAAAGATTGAATATCAGTGGCGTGAATACCTTTTCTGAAAAGTACATCACCCTCTTTCGTGATGCAATAGCCACCGTTGAATGTGATAAATCCGTCAAAGTCAAGGTATTTGATATGATCTAAACTATTGATAGACCTTCCCGTAGAAACAATTACTTTTATACCTTTTGATTTTAATTCTTGAATGGCTTTTTCGGTTGAAGCGGGTACTTTGTGGGTATCGAAACTAAGAAGAGTACCGTCGATGTCAAAAAAAACTGCTTTAATCATGCTACTTTAAAAATTTTTGTGATACAAAGGTAATCATTAGAAGATTGCTTTTTGCCCTTATGATGTCATAATGAAGACTAGTAGCGTCAGTATTATGCTACATTTCATCTGTCAAAAATTGAAGGATTTGAATAAAGATTCTTCTTATTTTAAAGAACTTATTTTTTCAAGAATGTAAGCTAGTGCTTCCTGTGATTTTAATATGCGTTCATGACCGACACCATTCAAGTCTATCGCCTCTGTCGGGGGATGAACTTTAAAAAATGATTGCAGATAGGTATAGGGCGCAATTTTGTCCTGTTGATCATAGAGTACAAGATGCTGCTGGCTATTATCAAAATCGTATAAACTGTTTAAATGAAAGTAAGCGGTTTTCATATTGAATTTTTCTTCAAAATTCAGAAAAAAGTGCTCTTGAACATCTTTTGGTACAGCTACGAAATCCATACTAGCTGCGAAATTTGCTTTTAAATCTATTAGTGGAGTAAGACTGATAATCCAGTTCGGAGTATGTCTAAGTTTTGCTAATGCTGCGATATTAGCCATGGCACCGAGAGAATGACCGATGACTATTGCAGGTAAACCATAGGTATTAATAATAGTTTGAACAGCTTCAATGTATAAAATTAAATTGGATAATTCTCCTTCCGCTCCTCCATTTCCAGGTGCGTCAAATGCGATTATCGTTAAATCTGGATTTTCCAATAGTTTATCAATAAGCATGGAAAAATCTGCGGCTTTTGATCCCCAACCGTGTGTCAACAAAACTAAATCTTTGCCCGATCCCCAACGGTAGAGAGGAAAAGATAATAGGTGACCACTGAAAAATTCATCCTTTACTGCTAATTCATCTTTTGAAGCTAACTGTATTAGTAGCTCTTGATGTTGTCGCAATGGCATTTTAGGGGAATAGCAGATATACGACCAAATATCATCTAAATTAGCCGTTATAGAAATATGTTCTAAAGATTTCAGATATTCAATGCTTTGCTTTAGTTTTTTCATCAGGATAATTATTTAAAAATGTATGTTTTAAGGGCATAGATGAGCTCTTAACATTCGCTTTGTATGTAGCAATTCGATTTATTGAAATAAACTCAGTAGGCGTTCTTTATTCATAAAGTCTGCAATCGGATTATAAGTACTGGAAATGATGTTATCTGCTATTGCTGTTTTATTGGCTTGCAGTTTCATGATTTTATCCTCCACAGTATCTGGGCAGATTAAGCGTATCGCGGTGACATCTTTTGCTTGACCTATTCGAAAGGCGCGGTCGATAGCTTGCGCTTCAACTGCAGGATTCCACCAGGGATCAACCAAATAGACTAAGCTCGCCGCTGTAAGATTTAAGCCCGTTCCACCTGCTTTTAAGCTGATCAATATGACCCTTTGTGTTTCATTTTCCTGAAATTGTGTTACAATATGTTGCCTGTCTCTTGTCTGTCCTGTCAATTTTAGTGCTGTGATATCATGTTTGGCTAAAGCTGTTTCGATTAGATTTAGCATGCTCACAAATTGGGAAAAGATGATGATTTTCTGATATGGACTTTTGTCGAGTACTTGTTCGATAAGCATTTCAATCTTGCAGGCATCTTGTTCTACACTTAGATCATCTGTTTTTAGCAATTTTGTTGAATTGCAGATCTGACGTAATTTGGTCAATCCTTTTAGTACATGCATAGGACTCTTGCGTATTTCATCTCCATCTTTGACCGAGATAAATTCCCGAAATTCCTTTTCGTAAGTATCGTAGATATGTCTTTGAGCAGGCTTCATTTCACAATAAAGTACGATTTCATTTTTTGCAGGCAACTCTTTGGCAACCTCCGTTTTTGTACGTCGCAAAATAAAAGGTTTTACTTTGCGTTGCAATTCTTCCAATCTTTTTTTATTGCTGAATCCGTCAATAGGCGTAGTATAGACATCTTTAAAATATTTTTTCGAACCTAATAATCCGGGATTGGCGAACGACAGTTGCGCAAACAAATCCATGGTGCTGTTCTCGATCGGTGTACCCGTGATCACGATACGATTGCGTGCACTGAGTTTGGTAACGGCTTGATAACGTTGTGATTCGGGGTTTTTAATCTGCTGTGACTCATCTAAGAAAACATAGTTAAAAGCGTACTTTTTTAAGTGATTGATATCGGTCAATAAGTTGTGGTAAGAAATTAATACGAGTTCATATTGTTCAAATCCTAGGGTACTTTTTTGACGATCAGCACCCTGTAAGACAAGTGTCTTAATCGATGGCGCAAATTTCTCCAATTCGTTTTTCCAATTGAATATTAGCGTAGTTGGAAGTACCAGTAAATTGCAATTGTTTTTTACTTTTTTACGTTGATCTAAAATAAAAGCAATGACCTGAATGGTTTTTCCGAGTCCCATATCATCTGCTAAACAACCTCCAAAATTGAATTCATCTAAAAAATTAAGCCAATTCAATCCATCATGTTGGTAATTAAGGAGTTCGCCGATAAAATCTTTTGATAATATTACGGGTTTGACCTGATCGATGTTGCGTATTTTACTTTTAATTTCTTCCAAACGTTCTTTTGCTATTTGGGATAACCATTGTTCCTCAAAGTATTGATCAATGGCTGTATAATTTGTTTCTGCAATCTGTAAGTGGCTGTCATCAATGATTTCGCCTGCTAAAAAGAACTGTTCAAATTTATTCAACCATTCTTCGGGCAATATACCTTGCGTACCATCATCTAGTGTAATGAATTTTGATTTATTACGAATAGCTTTTTGAAGGTTTTTAAGCGAACCTTTACTTTTACCAAACTGCAGATCCACATTTACATTAAACCAATTCTGTCCACTGAGCACATGAATTGCTATTTTACCTTTAAAGGAGTTGAATTTATTTGCTTTTATTTCGTTAAATCCGATGATGGAAATATGATGATTGCGCCAATCTTCAAACACATTTAAGAACCAGTCCAGTTCAAGGAAATGTTTACGATGCAGATAAAAGTGCTGAAAATCTTCATCAAGTTGCTCTTGGAAATAGGGATGTTGCTTAATGATCAAGCTGACGATTTTGAGTTCAGCTTCGAGATCCCGCTTTACTAAAAATTTCTGTCCACTTTTATCAAATCCAAAAATAGATCTCCTGCTTCGAACAGGAACTTCTACATCCGCATAGCGCATGGTCGGAATGAGATTAATATAATCACCAGATTCTTCCAGATAGATAATCGATTCGGTATCGCTATAGAATTGCTGTTCTTTGATTTGTTTACTACTTGCTTTGGGTATATGTAGATAGTTGACTTCTACAATCTCCTCCATTGCTACTAAAAAATCCTTGTTAAAACCTTCGAATTTGGACTGATGTACGATAAGGTGATCTGCTGTGGTGTTGAAAAGTTTGAACAGGGCAAGGATTTGTGCATGTTCTATAAAATAGAAATGTTGCTGTACTTGGATGAAATAATCAAATACCAAAGGAAGCTGCTGTAAAGCGTGATCTTGTCCAGCAATTTGAATTGTGCTTCGAATAGTGAAAAATTTACCTATTTGATCGATGTCAATTCGGATTGTTTTGGGTAGTTCTCTTAATGTGATCTGCGTCAGACTATTTGCCCCGATAGTTTGCGATAAGGATTTATCATGTTGATAGATTTCTAGGCCTAGTGGATTTTTAATCAGCTTTTTAAAGGCGGTGATCTGTTGTTTGTTTTCTTCTATTGTGTTCTGCCCTAAAAAATGAAGTGCGGTAAAAAATTGACTTTCTGTAATATCTTTACTTTTCCAGATCATTTCCTCACATGAAAGTTGCTGTACTGGGTTTTTTAGCGAACCATTTTTAGCGCGGGTTGCACGATAGAGTAACACCTGAGGGTGTTTATAGTATTTATGCTCTTTAAGTACTAGAATGTTGCTTAACTGTTCTAATTCCTTATTGTTGCGTTTTAAATCAGGATTTGTTGCGTTATTAAGAATATCTTGAGATAAATCTAGTAAATTATCCTGTTTTTTGATGGTTTTTACAACACCATCTATGCATTGAATTTCGAAATAATCCTCGAGTTGCTGTTCATCTTCTATCCCATATTTAACTGCTATTTTAGTTAGATAATTCTGATAAGCATGATCGGAGAAAAATAAATATACCTGATCATTTTTAAAGATTTCATTCAGAACTAGCTTTTGATGGCTACAGAATTCTTCGCTTTCAGAGCAATTGCACAGTAATGAGAGTACGGGAGTGTCATAAACGACAATGATATCGTAGGAAATACCTAGGGAGAGGATAGAGAAATGGCCTTCATTTTTCTTTAGTGTCAATATGCGGATTGGAGCGTTGCTATCGGATAAGTTTGACATCCAAGAATAAAAGCTGTATCGATTTTCATTGTTAAAATGAATATCTGAGAATCGAAACTGGTGAAAATCATCTGAACCCTGTGGCAAAACGTCTTTTGTATACATGCTACTCAAACTTAGATAAATTTGTTTTATTTACAATTTTAATTCCGTCATATAAAACCAATTTTATTCTTCAATATTTATGGTGAGAGTCTTTAAAACTGTTATATCAGTATGAATATAAGCGCAACGATGTAAATTCGTTTTCCAGAAATATTTTTTGTTAAAAGACTAAAAAAGCATTTTTTAAAATTTATAGTGCTAAGTTGTAACATTTGATGATCGGTCTGCATCTAATGAGAAAAATATAAATTATGGAAAAGGAAACAATGGGTGCGATTATGTTCGTATCATTTTTTAGTACAATTTTCTTCACGCTTTATTACTATTTTCAAGCAAGAAATAAAGAGCGTATGGCCTTGATCGAAGCAGGGCTGGACTTATCTCAATTTTATAAAAAGCAAGTTCGAATTTCACAATGGTTACGTTTAGGTATATTTGCAGTGGGAATTGGCATCGGGCTTTTGATAGTTGGTTTAATTTCGCAATATCAGACCGAAAATATTGTCGGTGTACTTAAAGTTTCGATTATTGTACTTTGTGGCGGTATTGCCATGATTGTTGCGAATTATGTAGATAAACCTAAGCAGGATAGGGATTGATGGATCAACAGTATATTGATAAAGTTTTAGCGGGAGATCGCGATTCCTTTCGATATTTTTTACAAAAATATCAGGATATGGTCTTTTCTGTTGCAATGAGTATTGTGAAAAACGAATCGCTTGCAGAAGAAGTCGCGCAGGATGCTTTTGTCAAATGTTACCATAAACTCGACACGTTTAATCAGCACTCCAAATTTAGCAGTTGGTTATATCGAATTGTCGTCAATACAGCCTTTATGCAATTGCGAAAAATTAAGATTGAAGTCTTAGATTTTCAGTCAGATTATGATAAAGAGGTGATCGATGAAAGTGACCTGACTTTATTGGAGGAAGAAGAACGGAGTCAGATGATCAATGAAGCACTTTGTCTATTACCGGCAAATGAAAGTTTGGCTTTACGGTTATTTTATCTGGAGGAAGAAAGTATCAAAGAGGTTTCGATAATAACGGGCTGGACTGATGCAAATACAAGAGTGATCTTGCACCGGGGCCGTAAACGAATGTACGCCATATTGAAGGAATTAATGAATAAAGCAAATGTGTAGCATGGAAAATAATGATGAATTAATGAAGACATTAATGCAGAGCAGTAAACTTAAAATGCCTTTTTCTGATTTTGAAAGTCGTGTAATGCAAACAATCGAACAGGATGAAAAAAAAGCGGTTGCTGTTTTAGAGGATCGTAAGAGAGGAATTTATTTTTTCTTAGCAGGAATGATATTTGGGCTTGGACTGAACTATCTACTCAGCAAGTCATGGAAAGACCTCCAATTCAATTTACCGCAGCAGGAAAATGCCTTGTTAGTTTCTCAGATCATCTATGCGATATTGATCCTGTTTTTTATAGAAAGGCTTGTTAAGCTATATCACTTGAACCGTCAGATTAAAGGTTTATAAAATAGAAAAGGAGAATACATCTTGTATTCTCCTTTTCTATTTTATCCTCTTTCGCGCTCTAGTAAGATCATCATCATAAAACAAAGAATAAGTCTTGTTTCATCCTTTGGGTTGATATCCGCGAGTTTGTCCAATGTAAATTTTCGGCCGAAAAAAGAAGGTTTTTTCTTGAGCTGTAATATTTTATTTCCTTCTTTATCATACATGGTGTATGAGGGGTTGAATACATATCCGGTGAGAATATTGAGTATCGGTATTTCTCCTAAAAAGCTGTCGCCAACTTTTACCCAGCCATTGTCTTCTTTGATGGTATAATCTTCAAGACCATCTATGTCTAAAGCATTGTAATTAGCTTTCCATATCGATCTCATTCCTTTTCGGCCTACTTTACCAATCATTTCAGTAGTTCTGGTATCTGTAAAAGTATAATTTGCATTGAAATCTAACCAACGGTCTGCTTTTATACCATACTGCTGTTCTGATCTACTTTCGTCTGAAAAGATCATAATTTCATCTTTAAGCTTGAACAGTTTTTGACGAACATAAAAGAGTGTACGATCCTCACTATCCTTAATGGTGAAGTCATTATGAAAAGTCGAAATTTTAAATAGAAAGTTTAATGGATAATTGAAATTGCTCATGGTATCTAAATGCTCTTTTTGTAAAGCTATTATTTTTAAAGGTATGTATAATTATTTATATTGTGTTGCAGGTAGTTTAATCTGTATTCGTATTTAAACGGTATGCAAAGACAAGCATGTGCTTCATCTGCAGTCCGTTCTCTATAATAGGGTCAGCATAATTTTCCATAAAGAAGTTATGACGGATGTGATTCATTTCAAAACCATTGCGCATATAGAATCGATGCTGTTGAAAGCCTACATCCGCAGTACCAACCCAGATATGCAGTAAATTTTCTTCCTGTGCATGGGATTTTAAGAAAGACAGCATGTCGCTGCCCAGACCTTGCGCTTGGTACTGTGCTGTGATCGCAATATTTTTTAGTTCAACCGTATCTGAATTTATTTGTTTTACTGCCATGACTCCAACAATCTCGTTAGTTATTCGATGTACTAATGTAAAGATGGTACAGGTCGAAATATACTTGTCGATAGCTTCTTTCGTCTCATCTGCCAATAACAGTAAATCGTAAGGTATAGCTTCATCAGTTGAATGTTTTCTGATGATATAGTCCCGTTTCATTTAATAACTTAGTTTTAGTCCAGCGAAAAAATTTCGTGTTGGTGCGGCATTGTAATATCTATTCCCAAATGCATTAATGTCATTTCCTAAACTGTATTTTTCATTCAGTAGGTTATCCACTCCGAGGTATACATTTGCCATGAATTTAGTTGAAAATTTGAATCCCCATTGGATCTTTGCCTGAACCAGATGATAGGAATCTGCAAATGCTGTATTTGCATCATTTAGCGGAATTTTTGACGTATAATTATGTTGCACATGGAGACCAAGTTGATGGGCAAAATCTAGGTTTAAAGCATGAACAATAATCCAGTCCGGTACTGCAGTAAGTTTATTATCATCATAATTGTTATTCCCTATCTCATAATCTTTAAATCGGTAATGATTGTAGGTCACGCTCGAATTGATGTACAGCGCCTGCACCAACTTTTCTGAAGAAGGCTTTATAATGTACCCCATAATGGAACTCTCAATTCCACTTTGGTTTACCTTTCCAGCATTTTGGTAATATTCTACCGCATTTGCATTTAACTGGCGAATAATGGCATTATTCATTTTGTACTGATAGTAGGATATATCGGTAATAAAACGACGGTTCATCCATTCCCATCGTAATCCGATCTCTTTGTTGTAACCAGATTCAGGTTTCAGAGCTGTGTTGATGATATTGTCCGATGATCGGACTTCAGCAATTGTAGGAGCTGAGAATCCAGAGGAAATGGAACCTCGGATGGCTAGTTTTGGTGTAAGCAGATAGGATGCCGCAAACTTCGGCATCCACGTTGTTCCAAAAGAGATTCGTTCTTTTTGTTGCGAGGTTTGAGGATATACTTGTCTATAAGCAATTTGATTCTGGTTCAACCCAAGAGCACCCTCCACGGTCAATTTTTCTGCAAGAATAATTTTACCTCTTACAAAATAGAAATTCTGCCAATTTTCCAATTTATCTTCTGCTTGAGGATCGGTGGAAACTCCGTTTTTATTATCATAATTAGCAATATCATACCAACCTTTTTGACCTTCTGTACCAATTTGCAATTGCCAATTCAATTGATCCTGCGATTCGTAAGAAAAATAGCTTCGGTACCCTAAGTTTTGTTCATCTCGATATTCATAATTACTGATAAATGGATTTTCTATTTTTGATGATGAGCCAAAAATAGTGGTCGTATTGGATAGTTTATTACTTATGTTGATTTTATGGGATATTCCTCCGAAAAAGGTTTTATTATCAATCGCCGCTTTTTGTTGTTTAGCCGATGGTGTGGCTGGAGTAGCGGGACGTGCCATACGTGGGTTTTCCTGATATTGTTCTAGCGTAAGTCCTCCTGGTGTTTGATAATTCAAATCACTATAAATGGCAAAGACTTTAAGACTTGCTTGTGGATGATAGTTCCATAGGTGTGCTGTTTGAATAGTTTTTTTATTTAAAGCCGAATTTTCTCGATAACCATCGGATCTTGTAAAACTTTGATCAAGGGAAAATTGATATTTTTGGTTGATCTGCTGTAGTATCGAAAGTTGTTGTTGTGCGAATCCAAAAGATCCACCAGCAAGGTTAAGTGAGGTTTTCGATAACGGACTATGTTGAAAGCCATTAGGTTTAATCATGAGTACACCTCCCGAGTTCGGTCCGAAAATAGATCCATCAGGACCTTTTAGAACTTCAATTTGCGAAATGGAAGCCGGATCAATAAGATTGAGGTAAGTATTCCCACCTGCGTCTGTTATTGGAAATTCATCGACATATATTTTCACATTACGGATACCAAAAGGAGAACGGATTAAACTACCACGAAGGGCCAAACGGTAGCTTCCTGGTGAGCGTTCTTCCATCCGTAAGCCCGGAACGGTATTCAAGCTCGGTAATAAAGTAGCTCCATTTTGACTAAGAATTGCTTTCTGCCCGACTATAGAAACAGATCCTGGTGTTGTTAATAGGGGCTGTTCTGTAAAATAGCCAGACACTTTTGCTGTTTCTAATTGATAGGATGTAATGGTATCTTTACTAACCTCCTGTGCATATAGAGAAGGTGAAAATAGTATTAATGCGTAGAAAGCAGATTTAAAAACAGACATATGATATTGGGGCTCAAAAACAATTTGCCCCTAAAATAATGAAAAACTTCAATTAAGCCTGCTTTTTAAAAGGTTTCATTTAATCCAAGGAATAGACCTCTTTGATGATACCCACCAAAAGCATAATCAATACATAAATTAGTGCGTGTGGCTTTATTAAACAGAATACGTAATCCTGCTCCTCCAGCAGCTCTCCAAGATTGAAATAATTTGCTGTCCATATCGTTATTGGTCGATTGGATATTAAAAAAGGTTGCTCCACTGATAAATTTATTACGAAGTATCGGGAACCGGTATTCTGCCTCATTATAGAAGTAAGATAAGCCTTTGAAAAACCCAAGCGTATAACCGCGCCCTGACCGTGCATAACTATCTTTGGCAGTTCCTGGTAGATCAAGATAAGGTAGTCTTCCTGCTATACGGTAAGATCCATAATTCCATAATGCAAGTACATGTTCAGGGTTTTCCTCAGAAAGACTAATGTATTTTCTAAAATCTGTGGTAAGCTGAATTGCATTCTTACTACTGCCCATCCACTCCTGGTTCATACGAATTCCAATATCCGAATAAATTCCTTTATACGCACGATTGGGATTATCACGTGTCATATACTGAACATTAAACAGGAGACCATTTGAATTGAATTTTTCAGGATCAAAACCATAACGTTTACTATAGACGTAATTTGGATTGTCATTGTTTTCGGTCGATGCTTTGATATTTCTGCGAATGTCAAATGCAAAACCAGCACCCAGAAAAAGATTATCTGAAACCCGTTTATAGAGCTTTTCATTGATGCTAAAGGATGTATACTTGTAGACAAACATGTTTTTGTCTGGGTTAGCAAGAATATCATCATCATTTTGTCCAGAAAAAGTTTTAGTCATTCCTAAGCCGGCATCTGGATTGACCATTTTAACAATAGCCCATCCTCCCTGGATATTCCATTTATTCTCTCTGGTATAGATGTTATGGCTTACGTAAAAAACCATAATACCTTTTGTTGTTACTGAAGCTGTTGATGCTGCTGTAGACATTGTGGTATTCGATTTATCTCCCAGTACAATTCCTGCAACTCCCTTTATTCCGATTTGAGCTCCAATAGTGGGATTTAAGGCCACACCAGGCATCAGGGTAATTCCAGAACGTTTTTTATTTGGGTTTCGCTCTCTTTTTGGATGAAGAATGTTACGAAATAAATCGGATATATCATATTGATAAGAAGCGTTAGAATCAATTTTATGCTGCATATAGGTGGATTTTGATTCTAATCTAGAAGAGTCCGATACAATAGTGACCTGAGCAAGAACTGGGGTGATAGGTGTTGCGAACAAAAGTAATAAGGAAACTAAAGTTATGTTAACAGCTTTAAAATGAGGTAAATATCTTTTCATGTATCAAGTTTATATTGCAACATATGAGTATAAAATTTAACGTTTTAGTCATATAGATAGTATGCAAACTTAGATAAATTTGTTTGTATTTTTTTTATTTGGCACTCATGATTCTTATACAATTATCGATATCTCTTTGGTCTCAAGAATTATTTTATTGAGGAAATACGGTTAAAAGTAAGACTTGCGATATTTTTTAGCCAGTAATTTTTAATATACGACACATCTCCTTGTTGTACGACGTTTAGGAACTGCTTATCTTTAGCAAAAAAAAGTACATGAAAATAAAGATTCTCTTCAGTCTGGTTTACATTGTCGTCTGTAACATATTCCTGCACGCTCAGGAATTATATACTCCTCGTCATATTAAGCAGGCTTATAAAAATGAAACGCGAAGTTTAACCGGTGCACCAGGTGCAAAATATTGGCAAAACAGAGCGCAATATCACATACAGGTAACGGTAAACCCAGAAACAAAAATTGTTTCTGGAAAAGAACGTATTCAATATGAGAACAATAGTCTTAATGCATTAAAAGATCTTGTTATTCATTTTGCTAATAATGTACATAAACCTACAGCCGCAAGAGCTGCGGACGTCAGTACAGATTTTCTCACTTCGGGACTGAAGTTGAAGTCGTTTAAAGTAGATAATAAAGTGTATGTTATCGATAGTAAGGACTGGACTACCGCCAATCGCATTAAGTTGAATAAACCTGTTGATCCCAAATCTTCTGTCACAGTCGAAATGGAATGGGAATATCCATTGTCATTATCCAGTGACCGTGAGGGGCAGATTGATCCTGGTACCTATTTCTGTGCGTATGCATACCCGCGTATAGCAGTTTATGATGATTATAATGGATGGGATGTCTTGGAACATAACGGACGTCAGGAATTTTATAATGATTTCAATGATTATAAAGTTGAAATCCGCGTTCCAAAAAATTATGTAGTATGGGCTACAGGAAGTTTTCTAAATCCAGAAGAGGTACTGCAAACTGAAACATTAGACCGTTTTAAAAAATCTTTGATTTCGGACCAAGTGATTACGGTTGCAAATTTAAAAGAAATGGAGACACAAAAGGTGACAAAACAGCATGACTGGAACATCTGGAAGTTTGAAGCAGATCATATCGTTGATTTTTGTTTTGCTTTGAGTGATCATTATGTGTGGGATGCTTCTAGTGTTCAATTGAAAAGTAAAAGAGTAAGTGTTCAGGCGGCTTATCTGAATGGGACTAAGGATTTCGAGCAATATGTAGGTTGGGAGCGTTACTGTATTGACTGGTTCTCTAAAAATTGGCCAGGAGTAGAATATCCATTTCCAACGATGACTGCAATTCAAGGATTTGCGGATATGGAATACCCGATGATGGTCAATGATAGCAGTGTGCCGGATAACTTGATGGATGCTAGACAAACTGTAGACCATGAAATTGCCCATACTTATTTTCCTTTTTATATGGGAACTAATGAAACCCGTTATGCTTTTATGGATGAAGGTTGGGCTACAGCTTTGGAATTGCTTATTGGAATGGATGAAAATGGAGAGGAAGCTGCTAAGCAATTGTTTAAAGAATTTCGGGTAAAAGGATGGATTCAGGATCCTGCTACTGAACAAGATCAGCCATTGATTTCTTTGTCATCACAATTGAGCGGTAAGGGTTATGGTAATAATGCCTATATCAAATCGGCATTATCTTATTTGGCACTGAGAGATTATCTAGGGGACGAAGCATTCAGAAAAGCTTTACATCATTATATGGATAATTGGAACGGGAAGCATCCGACTCCTTGGGATTATTTTTATTCCTTCAATACAGGATCTGGAAAAAATCTCAATTGGTTCTGGAATAACTGGTATTTTAGTAATCATTATATCGATCTGAAGGTGTCTAAGGTCAGTCAAAAAAATAAAACCATTAGTTTAGAGATTGAAAATAATGGTGGATTTGCAATTCCATTTGATGTGATATTGACTTATGTGGACGGTGAAAAAGAAAAAATTCATTTTACACCACAAGTTTGGGAGAGTAATCAGGCTGTTACTACATTAAAACTGAAAACTAAAGAAAAGGTGAAAGAAGTTGAGCTTGATAATGATATATTTATGGATTATACCAGTGAGGATAATCGAGTAACACTTTAATGTTACTGTTTTGTAATCTCTGAGAAGATTTTGCATCTTACGGTTTGGGGCTGTTATTTCTCTTAAAAGCGGGAATAATAGTACTCAAACCATTTTTTTGTGCTCTTATTTTCGATAAGGTTCTGAGATTTTTAGGGAAGAGAGCTGCTGCCTTTTATTGAAAAAGTAGATTTTTAAGGTATTGGTACACGACTAGGTATTTTTTTGCGATTTTCTTCTGGTGTTCTTAAATATCATACGGCGTAACTGAAAGAAACCCAGTGTCATTTTATGATTTGACCGAAGATAAGGTATGCTCATAATTACCAGTAATGATATGCACGCTGAAGTACCTAATGCACCGCCAAAACCATCAAAAAATTTACTGGTGTTGATATAGATCAGGCTGTATACAAGACCGGAAAGTGAAACTCCGATAAATGTAGACAATTGATTGCTCGAAACCATACCAACAAAAGAAGACCCAATAAAAATCAGCGGAATATGATTGACTAATTCTTTTGGAATATGAGAAGGAAAAAAGTGGACAAATCCAGCAACAATGCTGGTCAATAGGGATGAGGATAGTACACCTCCAAGTTTCAGCTTATTGTTAAAATAATAAGTGAGTAAACTCCCGAAAATTCCTGTAAATATGAGAATCGCTGTAAATATCATTATCTAGAAAATAAAAATAGAATCAAGTAGGTAATGGTAACTCCGGCAAAAGCCAATGTTCCAAGTTTTCCGCCAATTCCGTTCAACAAACTTTTTGATATGATCAGCAGAATAGCCGTACAGATACTGGCTGCGAGAATGAAATAAATATCATGAGCTACTTTGGTATTGGACATACCTACGAATGCACCGCAATAAATAGCAGGAGGTAGATGGGGCAGATAACTTGACTTTTTGTTTAGGTACGGAATTAAGGCGCCGGTGAGCCCTACTAAACTTGCTGAAAATACCGAACCTAATCCAAATGCGTGATTTAAAAAATAACAACTTATCGCACCAATTGGAACCCATACGGCAATATAAACTTTTTCAAACGCTAATTTATTATGATGAACTGGCGACTTAAAAAAGGAGAAAAGTAATAAGAATGAAATTAGAATGATGAAGAATGATAGGGCAATAGTTGAGTTATTTTCCTTAAAGATTGCTAATAAAAATAATAATTGTATTACGAAAAGTAATAATAAAGAGGTATAACGAATAACTCTATTTGATGAGATTTTTGACATTATTGTGCAAAATTACAAAGAAAATTGGGAAAAAAACATAAAAATTGAACTATTTTGAGATGAGTGAAATTGATTATATAAGTTTTGTGTCGGTTTTTTTATGTGATTCTGCAATAAATATTTCTATATTTAGCCTCACATTTTTATATCAAAATCTAATTAATCTTAACTAATGAATACTATTTTAAGTACGAAGGATTATATTGTATTTTTTGTATACTTTATAATTGTTGCTTCATATGGTTTGTGGATCTACTACAAAAAGAAGTCAGCGTCAGAAGGAGCAAAGGACTATTTCTTGGCTGAAGGATCATTGACATGGTGGGCTATTGGTGCCTCCTTGATCGCTTCAAATATTTCTGCCGAACAATTCATTGGAATGAGCGGTTCGGGCTTTAAAATGGGACTTGCAATCGCAGCATATGAATGGATGGCCTCCATAACCCTGATTGTTGTAGCCATATTCTTTATGCCGGTCTATCTTAAGAATAAGATTTTTACCATGCCTCAGTTTTTAAACCAACGCTATAATAGTACTGTAGCGATGATCATGGCTGTATTTTGGTTAATGCTTTATATCGTGGTCAACTTAATGTCGATCTTATATCTTGGAGCTGTCGCTATCAGTGGTATTTCTGGTTTAGATTTGACTTTATGTATTATGTTATTGGCTGTTTTTGCTATCATCATCACATTAGGTGGTATGAAAGTTATTGGGTATACAGACGTTATTCAGGTATTTTTCTTAGTATTAGGAGGTTTGGTAGCTACCTACTTAGCACTTAATATCATTTCAGATGGTAATGGTGTTTTAGCTGGTTTTACCACTTTGCATAATGATGCTCCTGAACATTTCCATATGATATTCAAAACCGACAACCCTAATTATATGGACTTACCTGGTATCAGTGTTCTGATCGGAGGTATGTGGATAGCCAATTTAAGCTACTGGGGATGTAATCAGTATATTACACAGCGTGCGTTGGGAGCTTCTTTGCCAACAGCAAGAAATGGTCTATTGTTTGCTGCATTTTTAAAACTCTTAATGCCAGTGATTGTTGTGATCCCAGGAATTGCTGTTTACTATATTGTAAATAAAAATTTAGGTGCTATTGATGCATCAAGCTTATTGACCTCAACTGGAGCACAGGATCCAAATAAAGCATATCCAGCGCTCTTAACTCTTTTGCCTGCAGGCTTAAAAGGTCTTTCTTTTGCCGCATTGACTGCTGCAATCGTCGCTTCTTTAGCGGGGAAAGCAAACAGTATTGCGACCATTTTTACGTTAGATATTTACCAAAAAGCAATTAATAAAACTGCTTCTGAAAAGAATTTGGTTAATGTTGGAAAAATAGCTGTTATTGTTTCTATGATTTTAGGAACAGGATTGGCACTTATTTTAGGTGAATCGCTAATGGGAGAAGGAAAACAGGGATTCCAATACATTCAAGAGTATACAGGATTCGTTTCTCCGGGTATTTTTGCGATGTTTATTCTCGGGTTCTTTTGGAAAAAAACAACATCAAATGCAGCGATGTTCGCAACGATTGGAGGCTTTATTTTATCTGTACTATTCAAAAAGTTGCCAGATATGATGGACCTTTCTTTCTTATCAAGCACCGGATTCTCTGTGCTGAATCCAACAACAGGTATTTATGAAATTCCATTTATAGACAGGATGAGTTTTGTATTTATCATCTGTGTGATCTTCATGGTAATCATTAGTTTGATTGATAACAAACGTGGTATTGTCCCTAAAGGATTAGAAATTGATGCAAAAATGTTTAAATCTCACAATGGTTTTGTTATTGGATCATTATTAGTACTCATGATTGTGGTTGCCCTATATTCAATTTATTGGTAAGAACTACGTGTGCACTATAATACAAGAAAAGGCACCCAATAGGGTGCCTTTTCTTGTATGCATTATTTTTATCTTTATTTCTACGAGGGAGAATTCTTAATATTCATGGGATTGAAGCCATGTAGACATTTGATTTGATCGCATTTTTTTACATGCACTATTTATATAAAATGCATGCTATATTAAAATTTGTTAGATAATGATATTTTAAAAAAAATTATAAGTCTAGTCGTCAACTTTCACAACATGTTGTCAACTTCATGTTGTCTGTTTTTCATATTTGTAACGGCTTATGTAAAGATGGTGAACGGCTAGTATCTTATGATTTTTCCGACCTACTTGTCTGGCAAGTGGCACTGATAGAGAAATCTTCATGACTAATTTATTCTTGATACAATAAATTTAAGTGAGTTTTTTGTGTTCTATGATAGATGCATGTTCTTGTTTATTTGTGAATGTAGTAGGTCGGTTTTTTATTTTCAATTTTTTATAGGGAAGTCAATTGATTTGGGAACATACTTAGTATAGCTAAAGCTTTTAATTACACGAAAAACTTATAAACATATAATAAGAATGAAAACATTAAGGCAAGATCGTTTTAAAACTCGTGTCATGAAGGAGTTTCAAACTCATAATCGGGAACAACCTTTAAAAAGCATTTTAAAAGTAAAACCTCCGGAACAATACTATGCACAGTTTACATCTCCTTTAAATGGACTTGATTCTTACAGTGCTGTTGTGCGCGATGAAAAAGCCGATATACTTCGAATCTCATTAGTCAATATGGCGATTTATGAATTTTACTTGTTTGCGTTTGGTTTATCGGCAAATTTTCCTGTCTCACGTATTTTTATCTATGATGATAATCGGTGTCAGTATTTACATACTCAGGATTGTGGAGACTCCGCATTATGGAGGGAGAAGTATTTGTATTGCTATGAAATTACTTTACCTGCGGCAACTGAAAGAGAGGAGTATCAGCAACGTATTTTAAATGATTTGGACAGTATGTTTCAGCTGGAGGTGAAAATCGAAAAAGAGCATGTTGTATCTGATATTTATTATAATGAAAGATTGGGTTGTCCAGTAGCAACAAGCTGGCATGAACAGACTGTGATGACAATAAAACCTAAGAACGTATTATGTTCATGATTTTTTAATGAAGTCTGTTTTATGATGAATAAATGACGTTAATAAAAAAAGCACATAGATGAATATGTGCTTTTTTTATACGATGCAAAAATCTGTTTTTATCTCTGACCAGGTAAATAGATTTGGAATCCAAGTCCTACTCCTAAGCCAGAAGACTTCTCACCTAAGTTAACGTTCGATTTGGTATAGTTATAACCGACAGTAGCCTCAAGTGCAACTGTTCTTGTAATAAAGTGTGCATAACCAAGATTTGCTCCTAAAGCTAAGGAAGCACCTTTTCCAACTGAACTACCTGCGATACCAATATCACCTTGTCCGAAGAAACGTCCTGACGAAGATGAACCTTCTGGGAAATAATATCTGACAAAAGGTGCAATACCATAATTCCATTCGTTATCATGATCTTTTACAGCAATAAATCCTAAGTTAGCTTGAGCTCCGATCGCGATACCATCAGAAACAAAATAACCAGCTCGAGGTTGTACGTTGATATTAAATGCTTTTCCTTCAAAACTATAACCAAGATTTGCTAAGGAACCACCAACCATCCAGTTACCTTTTTTTATTGGGGCAGTTCCAACATCTGCTGAACTTTGTGGAACAGTTTCGATCTTTTGTGCATTTGCGCCGAAAGCTATTCCCCCCATAATTGTAAGTAGTAATGCTAATTTCTTCATGATTCGTAAGTTTTCTATATAATTAACGATTGTTGTTTATTATATAACAGTAAACGAAATCAAAAGTTTTCTTTTTTTTGCTTGTAACTTACAATTAAGATCCGAAATTAATTATTTTTAATTTTTAGCTGTTAAATTTTCTGTTTTAAACTGCTCTTAAAAGAGCAGCAACGAAGTTAAGTGGTTATTGTATTATTGTTTTTACGATTTGAGAAATGTGGGTAACACTTGGAGGAAGTTCAATTAATTGAAAATTTCTAAAATGTATTTCCGAACCTTCAGATTCAAGACATAGGTACCCTTTCTTAATAGTCGAATTGCGAATACCATTGACAAATTTTCCGTTCACAGCTAATTTAATTGTACCGTCCACGCAGACGATCGTATATTTATTCCATTCTCCTTTTCCTTTAGCCCGATTCTCTATCGCTTTACTTCTTGTACCGCGTGGATTATCTGGTATTGTTTCCACACCGCCCACACCAAATAATTCGCCATGAACGTAAGCGATTGGCGGAACAACACCGTCTTTGGTATTCTGTTTTACCCAATCCAATTCCAGCATCTGCACTTCAACTCCTCCAGGAAGTCTTCCTATGGAATCGGGCTCTGCATCCGACCATACAAAGATACCCGAGTTACCTCCTGCATAGATATGCTTCCATTCGACATGGATAATAAAGTTTTCATATAGTTTTTCAGAACGCATGACACCAATAGGAAGTCCTGTACATATGAGTGATTTTCCATTTAAACGCCAAGTATCTTTGGCTGTGTTTACATTTAACCAGTTGATTGAATTTTTAGTGGGCTTTGTTGATAAAAGTAGATCCTCAAGTTGTACTTCTTCGCCAAAAGATAAGGTTATTTTTTGAGCGTAGTTATGCTGACATAAAGTGAGCAAAAGAAAAAATAAACCGATAGTTTTAAGGTTCATATTGATGTAGTGAAACGGTTTAAAAAAGGTTAAATAGGGATTATGCTTAAAATATTGCGTTCAAGCAAACTTAAATAAATTTGTAGTAATAAGCAATATAATTATCGCTAATTCTATTGCTCATCATCTGACCCAGTGGATATGCATATTGTCTCAGTATTTAGCCTTTTTAATTATTTTATCAAGTGTTTTTTTACAATAAAACTTTTGATAATCAATATTTTGAAGGATGTTGTTGAGAGTGTGTACTTTTAACATTTACATGAAAAATGATCTTTAAAGATGGTGATCACGACCATTATTTTTCTTATCTTTAGCAATAAGGGAACTTTTTTCAGTACGATAATAAAGGAGAAAATTTCTTGGACATTAAACAATAAAAAGTTTAATGCATCTGCTCGGCTATCGGGCTCATTTATAATATCCAATTATATGATAAAAACTCCAGGGCTTCTTTTCAGAGAAGCAATGCAACAGGAAAAACCATTACAGGTGGTTGGAACTATCAACGCGAACCATGCTCTGCTAGCTCAGCAAGCAGGTTTTCAGGCCATTTATTTATCGGGAGGAGGAGTTGCCGCGGGTTCTTTGGGAATTCCTGATCTTGGGATTACCACGCTGGAAGATGTACTGGTTGATGTGCAGCGTATTACGAACGTTTGTCCAGTCCCTTTATTGGTCGATATCGATACCGGATTTGGACCCTCGGCATTTAATATAGCACGTACGATTCAGTCTTTGATCAAGGCTGGTGCCGCAGCTGTTCACATGGAGGACCAGGTGGGAGCAAAACGTTGTGGACATCGACCAGGAAAAGAATTGGTATCTAAGACAGAGATGGTGGACCGTATTAAAGCAGCTGTGGATGCACGTACGGATAATACATTTGTAGTCGGCGCCCGTACAGATGCTTTAGCATCCGAAGGTTTAGAGGCGGCTTTAGATCGAGCTATCGCTTATAAAGAGGCTGGAGCTGATTTTATTTTTGCAGAGGCTGTTCATGAACTGGACCAATATAGACGATTTCGTGATGCAACCCAATTGCCTGTTTTAGCAAATATTACAGAGTTTGGTCAAACGCCAATGTTTACTCGAGATGAATTACATCAAGTAGGAGTTTCAATAATTTTATATCCGCTCTCTGCTTTTCGAGCAGCTAATAAAGCGGCTGAAAATGTATATCAGCATATTCGAAAAGATGGTACGCAAGCTGGCGTTCTGGTAGGTATGCAAACCCGTGAAGAACTTTATCGTAGCATTAATTATTATGCATATGAAAATAAACTAGATCAATTGTTCAATACTAAGCATGATGACAGAAACAAATGAAATGGGTTTTAAACCCAAGAAAAGCGTCGCATTATCTGGTGTTGCCGCAGGCAATACAGCATTAAGCACCGTCGGAAAAAGTGGTAATGACTTACATTATCGAGGTTATGATATTTTGGAACTTGCAGATCAGGCTAGTTTTGAAGAAGTAGCCTATTTATTGATCTATGGAAATTTACCGACTAAATCGCAATTAACCACTTATCAGGCACAATTAATAAGTCAACGTGGATTACCGATCGCGATACAGAAAGTTTTAAAACAATTGCCGACAACTGCTCATGCAATGGATGTTCTTCGAACTTATGTTTCAGTATTTGGGAGTATTCAACCTGAAAAGGAAAGTCATCCAAGTGCTGGTGCGCGCGATATTGCCAACCGTTTAATGGCCTCTATGGCTTCTGCTTTATTGTATTGGTATCATTTTAGCCAACATGGCCGAGAAATTGATGTCGAAACTACCGATGGAACTTTGGGTGCGCATTTTTTACACTTGTTGCATGGCACGCCGCCATCTGCATCTTGGATAAGAGCCATGCAGGTGTCTCTTAATCTGTATGCTGAACATGAGTTTAACGCATCTACTTTTGCCGCCCGTGTTATTGCAGGTACTGGATCGGATCTTTATTCTTGTATTGCAGGAGCTATTGGTGCCCTGCGGGGACCAAAACATGGTGGTGCTAATGAAGTAGCCTTTGAAATACAGAGTCGTTATGCCAATGCTGATGAAGCGGAGGCTGATATTCGTAAGCGGTTAGCGAATAAAGAGGTTATTATTGGATTTGGTCATCCTGTTTATACCATTTCAGATCCGCGTAACCAGGTTATTAAGCGTATTGCTAGGGAGCTATCGGAGGAAGCGGGCGATATGACACTATATTCCATTGCCGAGCGTTTGGAATCTGTGATGTGGGAAGAAAAGAAAATGTTTCCCAATTTAGACTGGTATTCGGCCGTTTCATATCATGTAATGGGTATCCCGACAGAAATGTTTACCCCTTTATTTGTACTGTCACGGATAACAGGATGGTCGGCACATGTATTTGAACAGCGTCAGGACGGGAAGATCATTCGACCTAGTGCTCACTATATCGGACCAGAAAATAGACCTTATATTCCTATTTCTGAAAGGTAATGTGAGAAAATATACAAATGAACACAACAATTGAAATTTAATATTTACGAATAGTTTTTTAGAAAAAATGGCATCACAAATTTCGAATGAACGACCACCGGTTGATCAGGTCTTGGCTGATATTGCAGATTATGTACTTCAATATAAGATTGAAAGCAAAGTTGCATGGAGAACTGCATTTTACTGTTTTTTGGATACATTAGGATGCGGTTTTGAAGCGCTCACTTACCCTGCCTGTACAAAATTGTTAGGTCCGGTGGTATCTGGTACCATTGTGCCAAACGGTGCGAAAGTTCCTGGAACAAACTACCAATTAGATCCGATACAGGCTGCTTTTAATATCGGTACAATTGTGCGCTGGTTGGATTTTAATGATACTTGGCTTGCGGCAGAATGGGGACATCCTTCGGATAACTTAGGAGGTATTTTAGCAACGGCTGATTGGTTGAGTAGAACCCGTATTGCTATGGGTGAAAAACCTTTAAAAGCAAGGGAAGTCTTAGAAGCAATGATCATGGCACATGAGATTCAGGGTGTTCTTGCTTTGGAAAATTCTTTTAATAAAGTGGGCTTAGATCACGTCATTCTTGTTAAAGTAGCTTCCACAGCTGTGGTTGGTAAATTGTTGGGATTAAGTCGTGATGAATTGATCAATGCTGTTTCACTGGCATTTGTTGATGGGCAGGCACTGCGAACATATCGTCATGCACCCAATACAGGTAGCCGTAAATCTTGGGCAGCAGGCGATGCAACCTCACGTGCTGTAAAGTTAGCATTGATAGCCAAGACAGGGGAAATGGGATATCCTTCCGTATTAACGGCTCCAGTATGGGGATTTTATGATGTTTCGTTCAAAGGAAAGGAATTCCAATTTCAGCGAGCTTATGGTTCTTATGTGATGGAAAATGTTTTATTTAAGATTTCTTTTCCTGCTGAATTCCATTCTCAGACAGCTGTTGAGGCCGCCATGTTGCTGCATGATCAACTTAAAGCAATAGGGAAAACTGTTGAGTCTATTAAGCATATAGAAATTAGGACCCATGAAGCTGCTATTCGCATTATTGATAAAAAGGGGCCACTTCATAATCCTGCTGATAGAGATCATTGTATACAATATATGATTGCGGTACCTTTGATCTATGGCCGATTGACAGCAGAAGATTATGAAGATCGGATAGCTATGGATCCTCGAATTGATGTTTTGCGTGATAAAATGAATTGTATCGAAGATTTTAAATTAACAGAAGATTATCATGATCCTGAAAAAAGGGCAATTGCAAATGGATTGACGATTACATTAAATGATGGAACAAAGCTCTCTGAAATTTTGGTTGAATATCCAATAGGGCATCCACGCCGCCGCGATGAAGGTATTCCTAAACTGATTGAAAAATACAGGATTAATTTGGCCCGCATATTTGCAGATAAACAACAGAAACAAATCTTAAATGCAACATTGGATTACGATACTTTTATCGATATGGATGTTAATCAGTTAGTTGATTTGATGGTGAAATAAAGTTAGTTAGTTAGTTAGTTAGTTAGTTAGTTAGTTAGTTAGTTAGTTAGTTAGTTAGTTAGTTAGTTAGTTAGTTAGTTAGTTAGTTAGTTAGTTAGTTAGTTAGTTAGTTAGTTAGTTAGTTAGTTAGAGAAGGTTTTCATAAAGGTTTTTTTTAAAACTTTTATGAAAACCTTTTTTGAATTTATAAATTTTGTTTTTGGATAGGCCAGTTGGATTGAAGGCCTAAATAAAAGGTGAAATTTTCTGCGGCGAGCTGATGTAATGAGGTTGGAATCATCCATTGTTCACCTAGTCGCTCAAAACGCTGACAGTCTTTTACAAATTTTTGGAGTCCAACTTGGTCTATATGACCAAAGACACCGCCAGTATGAATGGGATAGCCAATCCCTAAGGTAGCGCCGATATCGCCATCGATCGGCCTGTCGAGTATCCCTTCTATTAAGCATCGGTAACTATCCAATGCCATAACATGTAATAATCGATCCTGAATGTTGATGGTTTCGGGCAATGTAGTTAAGGTCGGTAAATTCGAATCTTGCCAAATTGTTTTTTTTCCAGATGCAATTTCATAGTCATAAAAACCTCGATTGGATTTTCGTCCATTTCGTCCACTATCCACAAGTTTTTTTAAATAATCATAACATCGCCTCTGGCTTGGATGTAGATGGGGAAGCTGGTCGTATACATGCAGCATAAGCGATAGCGAAATTTCATCAAGAACTGCCAAAGGACCAACAGCAAACCCCGCATTTCTTGCCTGTTCATCAATGAGAGATGCAGGAATACCTTCCAACAGCATCGTCACTGCTTCCAGTAGGTAGTTGAAAAAAATACGGGAAGTAAAGAATGCAGGGCCATCATGTACAACAATTGGAATCTTTCCAAGTTGACGGACTACTTTTAGAGCTTTAGACAGGGTTTGTTCGCTAGTTTGTTTCCCGCGTATGATTTCTACTAAAGCCATTCGATCTACAGGTGAAAAAAAATGCATTCCAATAAAGTTTTCTGGTTTCGGACTTACTAAAGCCAATTCACTGATGGGTAATGATGTGGTATTGGACGCAAAAAAACCATTATTATTTAGGAAAGGAAGTGTTTCAGTACTGACAGCCGCCTTAAGATTTTTGTCTTCAAACACAGCTTCGATAATGAGATCAACTTCTCCAAAATCTTTTGTCTGATCTGTAGGGGAGATTCGGGAGAGGAGAGCCTGTCTTTTTTCTTCATTCATTTTTCCCAGTTCCACCCATTTTGCTGATACTTTTTCTGCATATTTTTTTCCTTGCTCTGCTTGTTGTAAAGTCACATCTTTCAAGATAACATCAATTCCTGAGCGAGCAGCTTCGAAAGCAATTCCAGACCCCATCATACCAGCTCCTAATATTGCCATCCTTTTTAATTCATATGAGCTATTGGCTAATGGACCTGTAGCTTTTGTAGCTTCATTTATACCGAAGTACTGAGTCCGGATGATACTGCAGGTAATAGGATCGCGCAGGGTCTGGATAAAATACGCTATTTCAATACGGAGTGCTTCTTGTTTTGGAAGATTGTGTTTTTGATAAATAACTGCCATACAGTTGTCTATGTTTGGCTTAATTCCTAGGTTACGTTTTTTGATGGGTACGGTAAGATTATCCCATTGTGCTCCATCCCATGGTGGAGTTGGTTTCCGAGCCTGTTCATGCACATGTTCTAAGATCCATGTTTTGGCTTGAAAGATTGCATGATCTATATTTGAAGAAATGAGATCGATTAAACCTATTTCTTTAGCTTTTTGTGCTGTGATTATTTTAGCCTGTAGCACCAATGGAAGAGCATCTTGTGCATCAAGTATCTCTGTTATTTGTATGGTGGCACCAAACCCTGGAAATAATCCATAGTTGACTTCTGGAAATCCTATTTTTATCTGCTCAAGGGCAATCCGGCAGTGTGCCCATAGTTGTGTCGAAAGCTGTAAACTCATACAATCACTGTCCATTAGACCGACAATGGGTTTCTTTTGTTGGTTAAGCTCCTTAAAATTTGAAAGGAGTGATTTCAAACGTAGCTTAAATGAATTTTCATCTGATGCTTGTTGAAGTAAAATATCATAGTTAATAGCTTGGCCTATAAGTGGATTTTTGAATATTATTCCTTTTACTTCAGTGAGATCAATCTGATCACGGATGATGGTCACAAATTCTTCTAATCGCTCTAAGTCATTTCCATGGATAGTTTCTGTAGAAATTAAGGGGCTAATCAATACGACTCCCTGTTCATCTCTTTCACTTAAGAAATAAGTAAAATATGTAGGATTAATTTTCTGCATTTTTTTTAGGTGTTATATTCCCTTATGGGGAGTTGCAGTATAGAGTTTAATTAATTTGAAGAAATTGTTTTATCGGATTTGGATTGATAATTGACTTTATCAATTGTCATTTTAGCAATAATTTCCAACATGATTTCAGATGTTCCCCCGATAATGGTACCGACTCTTATATCACGGTAGATACGGGCTATTTTGAAATCTTCTGTAAAGGCATAACCACCAAAAAGTTGAAAACATTGGCTTACAATACGAACCGCAAGCTCACTCGCCTGTAGTTTCGCAATCGAACATTCTTTAACCGCATATTTTCCAAGTTGTTGCAAATCGCAACAAGCATATATAAATGCTTTTGTTGTAGCGATATCTGCAACCATTTGTGCGACGCGATGTCTTACTACTTGGAAATCTTGCAGTTTATGCTTAAATACTTCACGTTTGTTAATATATTCTAGGGTATACTGTAAGGCAGAATCTGCTGTAGCAATGCTATGGATTGCTGCGGTCAGGCGTTCCAGCTGTAGTCCGTCCATCAGGTAACTAAAACCTGCACCTTCTTCACCTATTAAATGTGAAATGGGGACTTTTACCTGATCAAAACCCAATTCTGCTGTATCAGAAGCATGCCAGCCCATTTTATTGATTTTGGTTGCAGTTACTCCTGAAGCATGACGGTCGATCAAGAGCAAACTGATACCTTTACTACCTTTGGTCGGATCGGTTTTAACAGCAGTAATAAAAAAATCGCCATAGTAACCATTGGTGATAAAGGTTTTCGAACCGTTAACAATGTAATAGTCACCTTCCCGGATAGCAGTTGTTTGGATTTTTTGTACATCAGATCCAGCACCTGGTTCTGTAATAGCTACTGCACTGACCAAATCTCCAGCAATAACACCTTTTAAATATTTTTCTTTTAATTCTTCAGAGGCATACTTGAGTAAGTATGGGGCTGACATATATTGAATGACTAATGCTGTTATCGTGAATCCTCCCGAAAAACACTGAGAGAGCTCTTCGCACAGAATCATGGAATAATAAAAATCAAGGTCGAGCCCACCATAAACTTCTGGATAGTTAAGACCTGTAAAGCCCATGTCGCCCATTTTTTTCCAAATGGCACGATCTATTTTACCTTCTTCTTCCCATTGGTCAATATAAGGAAGGATCTCTTTACGGATAAATGCTTTTAAACTTTCGCGAAATACGTGGTGCTCAACTGTCAATTGTGTTGCTTGCATATGCTATCAAGTTTTATTGGTTATATTTTCTCTTTTGGTTTTGGTGATCCAAATAAGTTGAAGCTAATTTAAATTAAAAAGCTGACGTTTCCATTTATTTGAAAGTTAATTTTTATGGTAACTTATTTTTATGGGAGACTGTTCGCTTGTTTTAAGTGTTTTAGGCTCATTTATAAGCTTATTAAAGATTTCTGTTTAACCGATTCATTTACTGTTTACTATTTTTTGTACCTTTAAATATAACTTTATGATAACGCTCTACTGTTTGTTTTCTTACTAGGTCAATTGGGATTCGCAGTTCGGGGGAAACCGGATCTGACTTCTAGATAAAACAAGGTAGTAGCATAGATAACCAAAATAATAAACGATGACTAAGAAAGTATTTATTGTCGCGGCGCAACGTACCGCAATAGGAAGCTTTGGAGGAGGATTATCCACTTTGAGCGCGACAGAATTGGGTGCTCAAGCTGTTAAAGCAGTTTTGAGTCAAGTTGCTGTTGATGGCAAAGAAGTGGATGAATTATTAATGGGCTGTGTCCTACAAGCTGATTTGGGACAAGCTCCCGCTCGCCAGGTTTTAAAATATGCAAGTTTACCTGATGATATTCCTGCGACCACTATTAATAAGGTTTGTGCAAGTGGAATGAAAGCGGTAGCACTAGGTGCACAGGCTATTTTACTAGGTGATGCTCATGTCGTACTTGTTGGCGGTATGGAAAGTATGAGCCGTGTGCCTTATTATGTACCTACAGTACGTTGGGGAGCGAAGTACGGTCATCAAAGTTTAGTAGATGGAGTACAGAAAGATGGACTGAGTGACGCTTATTCGCAAGACGCAATGGGTGTTTTTGGGGAGCTGTGTGCCATTAAATATGGTATTAACCGAGAAGAGCAGGATGCCTATGCGGTATCGTCCTATACCAGAAGCCGTGATGCCTGGAAAGAGGGAAAGTTTGATAAAGAAGTGGCTCCGATAACAGTTTCTACCCGAAAAGGAGAAGTTGTTGTCAAGCAAGATGAAGAATTTACGCAGGTCAATTTTGAGAAAATTTATACTTTGAAACCAGCTTTTCAAAAAGACGGAACGATTACTGCAGCAAATGCTTCTACTTTAAGTGATGGAGCTGCAGCATTATTACTCATGTCCGGTGAGAAAATGGAAGCATTGGGTTTAGAGCCTTTAGCTGAAATCATTGCATATGCTGATGCGGAACAGGAACCGGAATGGTTTACAACGACGCCTAGTCTCGCCGTGAAAAAAGTATTAGCAAAAGCAGATCTAGAATTGTCTGATATTGACTTTTTTGAATTTAATGAAGCTTTTTCTGTTGTAGCATTAGTAAATGCCCGTTTGCTGGATATTTCATTGGAAAGGATGAATGTTTATGGGGGGGCAGTATCTTTAGGTCACCCTCTAGGGTGTTCGGGTGCCAGAATTTTAGTAACCTTAACAAGTGTGCTGGAGCAGGAGAGAGGACAGTATGGGTTAGCAGCAATTTGTAATGGTGGCGGTGGTGCTTCTGCAATGATTATTAAAAGATGTAATGTATAGTAGCGATCAGGTTAGATATATTATCATACATACATATGGACTGAAGGTTATAATACTGAGTTTAGAGAATATTGTTAAGTGACAGTACTCATTTACATGAAAGGTTCCTATCTTTAACACAAACTTCTCCATCGAAGGTAAAAGACCGTTTTTCTTATATAGAGAAACGGTCTTTTGTTTGCACCTAATTTGTTCGGCATAATTACTTCTTATAACGATCGCTAATCTTTTCAATATAATGTTAGAAATCAAAAGGGTAGGCTTCTTATTTCTGATATTATATTTAAAATTGTTTGCGTTTTTTTTTAAATAAAAAGTACAAAATAATTTGCATTCTTATTTTTCCTTTCTATATTAGTGTGTTAATTAAATAATACAGTAGTATGATAACTATTAAAAACCTAAATTTCAGCTACAGCAAATCGCGAGCATTATTTAAAAATATGGATCTTCATTTACAGGAAGGGCATATTTATGGTCTATTGGGGAAAAATGGTGCAGGCAAGTCGACGTTACTGAAGAATATGGCCGGTTTGGTCTATCCTGTAAGTGGTACGATTGAAGTGTTACAGCATGATCCTTGTAAACGCGAACCTGCTCTGCTTCAGGAAATCAGTTTTATTCCTGAGGAATTTCACTTACCAGCAGTGAAATCCGCAACTTTTGTAAAAGCGAATGCCGTTTTTTATCCAAAGTTTGATCATGCATATTTTCAAGAACTGATCAGAGAGTTTGAAATTCCGATCGAACAGAAGCTTGCAGATATGAGTTATGGGCAAAAGAAGAAATATATCATATCATTTGGTTTGGCCTCCAATACCAAAATCATGATTATGGATGAACCTACTAATGGTCTAGATATTCCTTCTAAAGTGCAATTTCGCAAAATTATGGCCTCGGCTATTGCTGACGACCGCTGTGTTATTATTTCGACACATCAAGTACGTGATCTCGATAACCTGATTGATGCGGTTATTCTATTGGATGAACATCGGGTGGTATTAAATGCTAATGTTAATCGTATTACGGATCATATCAGCTTTAAAAAAGTACGTGAGTTGAACGATGATGTGCTTTATTCAGAACCTGCGTTAGGAGGTTTTAATACCATACAGTTGAATACGATGGGCGAAGACTCGAAATTAGATCTGGAACTGTTGTTTAATGCTGTTTTACAGAAAAAAGAATTGATTACAAACCTTTTAAATGTTACTGAAGATGTCGAACGTATTTAATGTTAATCGCTTGTGTGCATTGATTCGCCGGCAGTGGATTTCTGTCGGACGCATTTATTTGATGTCACTAATTATTATTGCTGGAGTTTTTATAGCTTTTTATAGTTTCTATTTTTCTAGATATTTTGAAGATCTAAAATTTGGAAATGCTACTGGAGAATATTTGCTCAATTTTAGAGTTCCTTTATTTTTCATTTTGGGTTTATTCTTTATCACTGTTGTCTCTAGCAGTTATTTCTCTGACCTAGGCCAAAAAACTAAAGCCATCTTTGAATTAATGATGCCTGCTTCTCGTTTAGAAAAGTTTCTATCATCTATTTTTTATACCGTTATTGTGAGTTTAGGCGCTTACTTTTTACTTTTCTATTTAATTGATCTGGCCTTTGTATCTTATTTAAGAAGTACGGGGTCTTCGATAATAACCAAAACTTATTCTACAGGTGAAACAGTGATAACCGACCATTGGCTCTATTTCTTTAAATTGGAAAAATGGAAGTACCTACATTACTTGTATTTCCTACCATTCTTATTGAACGCTTTGTTTTTACTAGGTTCCATTGCTTATAAAAACTTTCAATATATTAAAACTGCTATTACCATGATTATATATATAGCGATCTGGATGATTTCATTTATTTATGTGATGAAATTAACTACTAAAGATACCATTCAAGTTGGAGGAAATGCTTTTCAAGATGAAATCCATGTATTTCAGCTCATTATGGCGATAGGAATTATTTTAACATTAGTTTTTTGGGGGTTAGCATTCTTGAGATTAAAAGAAAAGGAGGTTTAGTATGGATTTTAATGCTAATAAAGCCATTTATCTTCAGATAGCAGCTTATGTATGTGATCATATTCTGTTGGGGACGTGGAAAGTGGATGATAAACTCCCATCGGTACGGGAGTTGGCGGTACAATTGGAAGTAAATCCAAATACAGTAATGCGGACTTATGACTTGTTACAGCAAAAGGAAATAGTAGTGAACAGACGAGGAGTTGGTTTTTTTGTAACTGATGCTTCTGTAAGTAATGTGAAGGCATATCGAAAAGCGGTGTTTTTAGAAGAAGATCTTTTTCCATTTTTTAGAAATATTTATTTACTAGAAATTAGCTTAGATGAATTAAAACAGCGTTACCACAACTTTATCGAACAAAATTTTAAAAATAACGAATTATGAAACTGAGTACTAAATTATTGATAGGCTTGGGGATAGCGCTACTTATTATTCCTACAGTCACGACCTCCTATATCGTGGGGCATAATAGTATCGATATAAACGTGTATAATAAAATACTGAACCAAGAGGGAAAAGATCCAAATACGAAAGACACGTATCTTAAAACCGTTAAAAGTAATAACTTTAAAAAGGTCAGCATTACTGGAAGTGATAGTTTAAACTATATTATCCCTATCAGATTATATGTGATCAAGAGTGATAAGCGTGCTGTGAAAATAGCAAAAGAGGATGCTGAACGGTTAACAATTAAATCGGATGAGAATGGACAGTTAAGTATTAAGTTCAATTTTTATGGCAATTACTATAATACGCCAATTTATATCTTTACACCCAATCTAGAGCAGATAGATTTAACAAATTTGATGGTCAATGAATTTTCCACTAAACAAGATGAATTAACGATCGTAGGAAACAAACTTTCAGGATTTGTTATGAATAATGGAACGCAAATCAACAAATTGAATTTTATACTGAAGTATTCGCAATTTGCTATTAATAACGGAGAGCAAGATAGCCCAGTTTCATTCAATTTAAATCACTTGAATTTCGATTTAGATAGTTCCAATGTGAATTTTGCAAAGAATAATTATGAAAGCGTTCAAATTAAAGCTAAAGATTCACAGTTGTATTTTGTAGGTGAAAATGAAGGTAGATATTTGAAAAATATGAATTTAGAAACGATTGGAGCGAGTACAATTGGTTTCAATGATTACCAGATTGGTGCATTATCTGGAAAACTTTCAGACGAAACAAAAACAGACTTTACACTTTCTACCTTGCGTAAATTTTTAAAATAATCGTTTACGTCAAAGTTGTTAATTAACAAAAACGCTCTTCAAATTTAATTGAAGAGCGTTTTTTATTTTATATTGCGTTTAACTATTTCGCTTTTTTTAGAGGAACCTCAGCGGCCTGGTAAGTTTCAGGCTCAGCTTTGTAAATTTTGAATTTTACTTCATAACCCTCTGGTGCGTAAATAACGATTGGCATTCTTCCATTGTAATCGGTTATAACAGATTTAGCCTGTACAAAGCTGTTCTTTTTTTCACCCTGGCAAAGCATTTGAGTCGAAGCTACATTTCCATTTGTTTTGAAAACATAGTAATTATATCCCCATCCCTGCAGATCTTTTTTCTCAAAATCACCGGCTAAGAAGTAACTGTTACACGCGTCGGTCTCCATATATTTGCCAGCAAAAAACTCAATCTTTTTATTATTATCACCATCGATTCCTGCATGAGGGACTTCAATGACATATTTTACCATCCCTTTTTCTGGTGCTGGAAATACATTTACGTCTTGTTTAAGTAATGTCTGTGCCATAGCGGATATCGAAATTAATAAAGTAGCAACGATCATACCTGTTTTTAACATTAACTTTTTCATATATATTATTTTTACATGTGTATTATTATCAGGTTAGAGCGATCTGTATACGATAAGTTTAATCCGTTGACGATTTTTTTTATCATGAAAAGTTTTGGAAGTCATTTTAAATTATGCTATTTTCTTGATAGACAATTTATTGTATGGCGTTTTTCTTGTGAATTTTTCTCTTGATTTAAGACTAAATGGCTTTGAAAATATCATTTTATACTTTATAATGGTAAATAGCTCGCTTTTACAGTAATGTTTGCAGTCTTTTTTCGAGATGTTGTATTGAATGCACCACCATAAGAAAATTCTTCGTTATCATTCTGACCAGTTATCTGAAAAACGCCTAAATCAGCTTTCACCAATTGACCTAAAGTGGAGGCAGATTCGGACGCTATATTCTGTGCACGTTGGTGTGCATTTTTAGAAGCCTGAGAAATGAGTTCTAATTTTAAATCTTCCAATTTAGAATAATAGTAATTCGGTGTGCTCGAACTTAACTCAAGCCCTTGAGAGATTAACGTTGATATTTCGCGAGATGCATTATCGACTTTGTTAAGATCTTTTGATTCCACTCCAACAGTTTGCGATAAGGTATATCCAGAAAACGTATTATAGCTACTGCCTTTACCATCTGTGTGGTATTCAAATTCTTTATTAATATTAACAGCTTCAAATCTTATTTCTTCAGCTTTTAGACCCTGTGCGATCAAAAAATTGCGCACCAGCTCACGATCCTCAGCTAATTGATCTGATGCGCCTTTTAAATCGAAATTTTTACGACTGTAACTGGCATTCCATTTTACTAAATCAGATTCAAAATCTTTTTTAGCATTTCCATTAACGGTAATCGTTTGTGAAGATTTGAATTTGTAACGGTATGCATTGCTAAAAAGGCATGCACTTGCAATAATAACAATACCTGCAATAAGTGCAATTATAATTGGATTGTATTTCATAATCATTATTCTAATCAGGTTATTTAACGTTTTATCGACTTACTATGTAGCAATCATGATACCAAAAAAAACTGTTATTTTTGAATTTAAATAGATAATTTGCAGTTTTTGAATCAATTTGTTGATATAAGTAATAAATAATGAATAAAAAAATCATTCTTATAGGGTTGTTAGCAATGCATGGAGCCGTTTTATTTGCTCAAAAGCAACCGCTTAACCATACGGTTTATGATGGATGGCAAAGTTTGAATGCAAGTGAAATAAGTGGTAGTGGAAAATACATCACATTTCAAGTACTGCCACAGGAGGGAGATGGAGCCTTATATGTCAAGGATAATTTAAACAAATCCATACTTGCATTACCAAGGGGATATAATGCCCGTTTGACCAATAATGAAACGCATGTCATTTCATTGATAAAGCCTAAGTTTGCTGATACACGCCAAGCGAAAATTAAGAAAAAGAAACCGGAAGAAATGCCGAAAGATTCACTTGCTATTTTTACGGTAGCGACTGGAAAGCTTTTAAAGTATGCAGAAGTTAAATCTTATAAATTGGCTGAGGAAGCTAATGGTTACTTTGGATTCTTAACGGATGATAAAGGGATAGCTCCTACAGACACCGCGACGTCAAAGACTAAAAAAGCAACTAAAATCAGCACATTGCATGTATATGATCTAGCAACAGGTGATACGGTTAATTTTCAACAGGTAGATCAATACGACTTTAATAAAGCGGGAAACAAGCTGGTTTTTACCAAAAAAACTGAAGCTAAAGATTCTACATCCAATATTGCAGGTGTTTATTTATATGATTTGACCAATAAAACATTAAAAAAGATTACAAATGGTCGCGGAACGTATAAAAACTTCACTTTTGACGATCTTGGCAATCAATTGGTCTATTTAGGAGATAAAACTGCTGAAAAATCTTTATTAAAAGAGTTTAATCTTTATTATTATACTGCACAGCTTGATTCAGCGCGCATTGCTGTTCAGAAAAATACTTCAGGAGTACCTGCAAATTGGGCAGTAAGTGGAGATGGAGAGTTAAAATTCAGTAAAAATGGGCAGAAATTATTTTTAGGATTGGCACCTATACCTAGAGTTAAGGATACGACATTAGTGGATTTTGAGCATGCGAAAGTAGACGTTTGGCATTGGCAGGATGATTACTTACAGCCGCAGCAATTAGTCAATCTTAAAAAAGATCTTGCTCAAAGCTATTTGAGTGTATTTTATCCGCAACAGAATAATCGTGTGATTCCTCTAGTTGATGAGAAATTTAATCCAGTACGTACAACTATTGAAGCCGACCAAGAATATGTTTTGGCAACCACTGATTATGGACGTAGAGTATCTACGCAGTGGGATTATAGGAGCAAACAGGATGTATATGTCGTCTCTACCGTTTCTGGTGCTCGTCAGTTGGTAGCTGAAAATTTATCAGGACAAGCTGTTTTATCACCAGATGGTCAGTATGTGCTGTATTTTAATCAGGATAGTGGCAATTGGTATTCGTATCAAATTGCCTCCAAAAAAGTGTCGATATTAAATGATGGTCTTCCTGTATCCTTTGTCGATGAGGATAATGATATGCCGGCAAAACCAGAAGGCTATGGTATGGCCGCTTGGGGAGCCGACAATAAAGGAGTATATGTTTATGATAAATATGATATCTGGTATTTCGCTTTAGATGGATCGGATAAATATTTAGCCACAAATGGATATGGAAGGGTATCCAGTACCGTATTGCGTTATAAGAACTTAACACATCCGCGAAATAGCAAGTGGAAATCCAACACACTTGATGAGCGTCAACGTGTTTTGCTAACTGCTTTTAATGAAAAGACCAAAGAGAATGGTTTTTATGAATTGAGAGGTAAGCGGAAAGATCCAAAAGAGATCTTGATGGCACCAAAGGTTTTTAGAAATTTACAAGCATCCGAAGATCAGAAATATCTGATTTATTCAAAAGAAGATTATGTCAATAGTCCTGATTTATATGTGAATAGCAATACGTTTAAAAAGGAAGAAAAATTGACCGAGTTGAATCTGCAGCAAGCGAATTACAA
The DNA here is from genome assembly GCF_037479535.1 of Sphingobacterium sp. MYb388. NCBI lineage: Bacteria > Pseudomonadati > Bacteroidota > Sphingobacteriia > Sphingobacteriales > Sphingobacteriaceae > Sphingobacterium > Sphingobacterium sp. MYb388. The sequence goes on from NZ_JBBGYV010000001.1 coordinate 247,990, forward strand.
TTGGGGAACCGCGGAGTTGGTACAATGGACTACACCTGCTGGTCATGCTGCAGAAGGTATTCTGTACAAACCGGAAGATTTTGATCCGAATAAGAAATATCCAATTATTGCTTATTTCTATGAAAAATTATCAGAAGGACTATATAGTTACCAAGCGCCGGCGCCCACACCGTCTCGTTTGAACATACCTTATTTTGTAAGTAATGGTTATTTGGTTTTTGCGCCTGATATTTCATATGTTACAGGTGAGCCTGGTAAATCTGCGGAAGAATATATTAATTCAGGAATGAAGCATCTGGCGCAGAATAATTGGGTAGATTCATCTAAAATGGGTATCCAAGGACAAAGCTGGGGAGGCTACCAAGTGGCGCATTTAATAACAGCTACCAATATGTATGCAGCAGCTTGGGCAGGTGCTCCAGTTGTGAATATGACTTCAGCGTATGGGGGTATTCGTTGGCAAACAGGCATGTCCCGTCAGTTTCAGTATGAAAATACACAAAGTAGAATTGGTAAGACCCTATGGGAAGGGCAAGAAGCTTATCTAGCCAATTCACCTTTATTTCATTTGAATAAAGTGACAACACCAGTCGTTATTATGGCAAATGATAATGATGGAGCAGTGCCATGGTACCAAGGCATCGAAATGTTTACGGCATTAAGACGCTTACAAAAACCTGTTTGGATGCTTAATTACAATGGTGACGAACATAATTTGTTGTTAAGACAGAATAGAAAAGATATTCAAATACGAGAGCAACAGTTTTTTGATCACTATTTAAAAGGAGCGCCTGCTCCGAAATGGTTGAAATCTGGAGTTCCCGCAAAAGAAAAAGGAATCGATTGGGGGTTTTCTAGTGAATAATTTTAAAAAGAGCTTATTTGTTACAAATAAGCTCTTTTTTTTATGTCTAATTGTAATTTTTTAAGGTTTTCAATAAAAATATTAAAAAAAATTTCAATTTTTATTGAAAACAACATACTTTTACAAAGTAATTTGATGGAAAGATCAAAAATAGGGTATAAAAAAACTTAAAATCTCAATCACATAATGTCTAACTTAAGATTTAAATCTGTCGAAGCAGCTGTATCTCGCAAAAATGCTTCTTTAAAAGTAGAAACTAAAAAAGCTACCGATATTTACGGTAAGAATGTTTTTTCAATTGCGAAGATGAAAGATTATCTTCCTAAAAACTCTTACAAGGAATTAGCACAGGCAATCGAAGATGGAAGTGCAATTTCTCGTGATTTAGCGGAGCATATTTCACAGGCGATGAAAAGTTGGTCACTATCTAATGGTGCTACGCATTATACACACTGGTTCCAACCTTTGACAGGATCTACTGCTGAAAAGCACGATGCTTTCTTTGAGCCGGATGATAATGGTGAAGCTATTGAGAAGTTTACCGCAGATGCTTTGGTACAGCAAGAGCCTGATGCATCAAGTTTTCCAAATGGAGGTATTCGTAATACATTCGAGGCACGTGGCTATACAGCTTGGGATACTTCATCACCAGCTTTCCTTTATGAAACAGGTTCAGGTAAAACATTATGTATCCCAACAGTTTTTGTATCATACACAGGCGAGGCATTAGATTATAAAGCTCCTTTGTTAAAAGCTGTAAGTGCTATTGACAAAGCTTCTACTGAGGTAGCACAATACTTCGATAAACAAATTACAAAAGTAAATGCTTCTTTGGGTATTGAACAAGAATATTTTTTAGTTGATCTTTCTTTATATAATGCACGTCCAGATTTACAATTGACAGGACGTACTTTATTCGGTCATATGTCCGCAAAAGGACAACAATTGGATGATCATTATTTCGGAGCGATCCCTGAGCGTGTTTTAGCATTCATGGTCGATTTGGAAAATGAAGCTTTGAAATTAGGTATTCCATTAAAAACTCGTCACAACGAGGTTGCTCCTTCTCAATTTGAGTGTGCGCCTATGTACGAGGAAATCAACTTAGCAATTGATCATAACCAATTGTTACAGAATTTAATGGACCAAGTGGCAATGCGTCACCATTTCAAAGTGTTATTACACGAGAAACCTTATAGCGGTGTCAATGGTTCTGGTAAACATAATAACTGGTCTTTGATTACCAATACAGGTGTTAATTTATTGTCTCCTGGTAAGACTCCAAAAAATAACCTAATGTTCTTGACATTCTTTGTTAATACCATTAAGGCTGTTTATGAACATGCGGATTTATTACGTGCATCGATTGCTAGTGCAAGTAATGATCACCGTTTAGGTGCAAATGAGGCTCCTCCTGCTATTATTTCAATCTTCTTAGGCTCTCAGTTAGATGATCTTTTAGAAGAAGTTGAATCGGCTCGTGTTGCTAAAAAAGTAAAATCTGAAGCGAACTTATGGCATGGTATTCCTAAAGTTCCTGAATTGAGATTGGATAATACAGATCGTAACCGTACTTCCCCATTTGCTTTTACAGGTAATAAGTTTGAATTTAGAGCTGTAGGTTCTTCTGCGAACTCTGCATTACCAATGACCGTATTAAATGTTATTGTTGCGAATCAATTGATCGAATTTAAGATCGAAGTTGATAAGCAAATTAAAAAAGGCATTAAGAAAGATTTAGCATTATTGAATGTTGTGCGTAAATACATCAAAGATTCTAAATCAATCCGTTTTGAAGGTAATGGTTATAGCGAAGAGTGGGAGAAAGAAGCTGAGGCAAGAGGCTTGTCGAATATCAAATCTACTCCGAAAGCTTTAGACGTTTACGTAAAAGAAGAGTCGATCGAGTTATTTGAGAAATTAGGTATTTATACAAAACGTGAAAGTGAAGCACGTCATGAAATTTTGTTGGAAAACTTTTACAAAAAACTTCAGATCGAAGCTCGTGTTATTGAAGATATCGTCAATAATCAGATTGCTCCTGCATGTTTGATCTATCAAAACGAATTGATCAAAAACGTACAAGGTCTGAAAGATCTAGGATTCGGAAAAGAGGCATATAGCTCTCAGTTTAACTTCTTAGAGCGTATTTCATTACACGTTAATACTGTTCTTGAGAAAACAGAGGCGATGCGTAAAGAACGTAAAAATGCAAATCAAATCGAAGATATGCGCGAAAAATCAATCGCATATGATGAGGTTGTTAAACCTTATTTTGATGAGATTCGTTACCATGTCAATAAATTAGAGAAAATTGTTGATGATCAAAAATGGCCATTACCGAAACTTCGCGAACTGTTATTCATTAGCTAAGAATTGGTAAATTAGGTATCATTTAAATTGATACATCTTGAAAGCGCGCGATATTTTATCGGGCGCTTTCTTTTTGCACCTTAACTGGTTACGGTGCAAAAGTCAATATTGTAACAATCTACTGTATTGTCATATTAATTTCATTTTATCATAGGTTATTCGTTGTTCTTTTTTTACATTTAGTTATTAAAAGAAGAAGAAGAAAAATGAAGAAGTTTAATTTTAAATACAGGAAAATATCCTTAGTTACTGCAGTGATTGCAACTGCGATGACTTTAAGTGCTTTTATTCCCAATCAGGAAAAACCAAAGGAAGAAAAGTTTACCAATCTAAAAGTACTCCCTAAAAATATAACTCCAGATGAGTTAAAGTTAGTGATGCGCGAATTTAATAGCTCCTTGGGAGTCAAATGTGGATTCTGCCATACTCCTTCAAAAGATGATCCTAAGAAAATGGAATTTGCGAGTGACGAGAATAAGCATAAAAGTATAGCACGTGACATGATGAAGATGACAGCCAAGATCAATAAAAAATATTTCCATAGAGCAAATAAGGAAGGGGAGATCAAGGCAATTTCATGTAAAACATGTCATAATGGAAAGGAAAACCCTGAAATGAAAATTGCGAGTTTATAGCATTGCTCCATAAGGTAGTTCAAGCTTACTATTATCATTTGGCTTGATTGAGAATCAATATCCGATAAAGATTATAAACCTGTCGATATTTGTGATCTTTATTTTTTTATTAAAAAAATAAAGTCGTTCATAATCAGTTATTTTCTTGTTTAGGTGCATTTTTATTTTGCATATATCAAAAGAATATCTACATTTGCATCACTCCAAACAACGAAATACTTGTTTGAACGGACCGCCCGGATGGCGGAATTGGTAGACGCGCTAGTCTCAAACACTAGTGGGAAACCGTGCCGGTTCGATCCCGGCTCCGGGTACTTTAGCAGGAAGATTGCATTTAAGCGGTCTTCCTGTTTTAGCTTTATATGCGTTTAAACCACGCAAATCCTCATTTCTGTCGGGGGTTATAATTCTGGTGACCGATGCTCACGTACACCTTTGTGTACACCTGAAAAATCGATCATGATTATGAACTTTCAAACAGCAGAAAAATTGTTCAAATTTTCTATCTCGCTATTTTATCGTAAGGATAAAATAAACCCAGTGACACGGGAAGTGTCGCTCTATCTCGAAGTTTTTATTACCGGCAACGGAAGTAAGTACAGAACTCGACTGCCTTTAGATCTCCGCTGGATCGCTGAAAAGGTTGATCGGGGAAATAATACCTTATTACCTCGAGTTCGAAAGGATAATGACGTCATGGATTACAACATGATGATCATTTCTGAAATTTCAAAAATTAATGAGATAGCCAAGATCTACAGGCTTTCGAATCGAATATTGACTGAAGAGAATTTACTCCGGGAATTGCGTCTGGCTCAAACGTCCAAATCCCTTATAGGATACATGATCAGTCGATCAAAAGAACTTTTGAATAAACGGCTTATATCATATCAGACTTATAAAAATTACCATACAACAATTAATACATTGATTAGCTATGATGATAAAGCTGAGTTTTCACAGATATCTACACGTTGGATGGATAGTTACAAAGCCTTCTTAAAAAAGAAAGGAAATGCCCATAATACCGTTTGGACTAGGATTCGTGACTTAAAGGCTTTTTTAAGAATAGCTAATGACGAAGCGACTATCTTTGTTGATCAAGCTTCCATCGATTATAAAAATATGCCGATCGATACACCGACAACTTATCTAAAGAGGGATGAGATCCAACGGTTGATCAATTTGCAGAATGAACCTTTAAAAGAAATAGAAACAAACGTCTTGCGTGCTTTTCTTTTTCAGTGCTTTACATCGCTAAGAATTTCGGATGTGTATAAAGCGAATAAGAAATGGATGATGTCAGAAACTATGATAATTTTTACAATGCAAAAAAATATTGATCGCGCGCCGAAAACGATCAAAATACCAATTATACCGATAGCTAAGGCATTTATTAATGAAACCCTAAGTCAATTCTTTTCGTTGCCTACAGAACAAGAATACAACCGAACATTGAAAGATCTTGCGCGGATGGCTGATATTAAAAAGAATTTACATTCGCATGTTGGCCGTCACACTTTCGGCTATTTATTTATGACGGCTGTAGGTGATATCTATGCGCTTAAACAGATTATGGGCCATACTAAGATCACGACGACCGAACGATATGCGCATATAGATGATGATTACGAATTTGCACAGGCTATTAAAATACAGGAAGGTTTTAAAATGTAGGCTAATGCGTGACAATACTTTGAAAAGGTATTACACATCTATTAGGACTTGACAAAACATTAAAATAATGATTATCAAAAAGAGCAACCATTGAAAAGTTTGCTCTTTTTGATAATCATTATTTTCTGTTTTGTTGGCATTATGAATTAACCTTATTTTTTTGTAAAAATCGTTTATCGTAATCTTAATATCTAAGTGAAATGCCTGCACCACCATTATACATTGAGAGGCCACCAACCACCCTTAACCGTGGAGCCATAAGATTATATTTATCAAATACTATCCTGTTATTAAATAATCTTGCTTCAACATTAACAATGGCTATAGGAAAAAAATTATCTATAATACCTTTTTGATAAACAAAACTGGGATTCTCTTTAAGAAACTCAGTTAAATCTTTATACTCCTTGAATTTTAAAGTTAGAAAATCACCATTTTTAAATAAAATTACAATTCTTTTTCCTGATGGAATACATTCAATATCAGTAACACTTTCATGCTTTACTTCCCAATCATTATCAACCATCTTTATTAATAGATTTCCGTCTGGATCTTTAAGCTCGATATTTAAACAGGCATAACCATCAATATATTTTACCCAAAATACTGGATTATTATTAATAACTAATTCGTATTTATTTCCTATACTGAATAAACCACCAAAAACAGTCGCTACTTGATTCTTCATCCAATTTAAATTGCTGGAAATATCCTGGTTTTTCTTTTGAGCTTCTAACTTCCATTGTTTCATCTGTTCAGTAGAATACATCCCTCCATCGGCAAAATTATGATGGTAACCACAAAAAGCAATTATCCCTGCTGGATTATTATGATTTTCAACATGCCAAGGAGGATCAAAATGATGATATTCCAAATATGGCACATCACACTGGGGATGTGCACAAACAAATCCATCAGTCTTTCTGATAGCTTTTTTTACGTGTGTAGGATTTCTTTCCATATTCTTTTAAAACATTAAATTAACAATAATTTTTTAATTATCATTTTATTATTAACATCAAATTATGGTATAGTTGTTCCTAATCACTAATCCCGACCCGACGATATTATGAGTTCCAACATGATCAACGCCAAAATCGGAATAAATAAAAGTTCCAGCATTATCAACATCATTCAGAAAGGCTGCTTTAGACCTTGTCCATTCCGCAATAATAATAGCACCTTCAGTAGTTCTAAAATTAGTAGTATGACCTTCACTGACAACATTTATTAAATGTAGAATTGTTGATACTTTACCACCATTATTATCTTCAGTGTTATTTTGGGCCATACAACCCTCCAGATGGTTATCCCGAAATTTGCCAATATTGATGGTCATAGTACATCCTCCATACGGAATAGCCCCACGACGTTTACACCTTTCACCTAATATGTTTTGGATATAAATCATACTTCTTGCGTGGTGGCTGATACAGTCTCCATCGCTATCATGAACATAAACATTATAATAACAAAACAAATATTGACCATATCTAATGTTTAGAGCGTCATAACCAACGTTATGACCATTGATGCAATCTGCTCCAGCTCCCCCTACTTCATCATTAATAGAATAACCTGTGCAATTATCATCATTGATACCTTCACTAGCCGATCCGAATACATAAACATTATTTCTTACTATGTGCCGACCATATATATGACAACCATCATTATTTGAAAACATGAAAGTGATGTTGTTAAGTTCTATTTTTCTTCCTGTTCTGGTTCCTCCCCAAGTTGTATTGGGTCTAACTGAATTCTCATAGGTATATCCGGTATTAAAAGGACTTGAACTGTCATTTGTGTGCATATATAGTATTCCTCCGGAATAGAAGAAAGTGCCAGGAACGATTTCACAGTCTGCAACAGTAAATACTTCCTTTATTTCCGTATATGGCATCACATTTTTGAGCCCTTTTTGTAAGACATGATATTTTTCTGGAGGAATCTCTACCGATTCTCGTCCATTTTCAAATAACCTCCGCCTAGAATCTTGTGTTGTAGTAGGGATAGTTTTAGAATATGGAATCTGGTATATATTATTGTATCCAGTCGTTTTCGACCATCCTGTTAGAATCTCTCCTCCTGAGATAATGATCTGGTTGTTGTCCATTGATTCGATACGAATATCTCCAATTGTATCAAGGTTAATGGTTTCCCTGTAAATAGTACCTTTCGCCCTAATAATAGCCGAATCAAACTCCTTATATCGAGCAATAGCATCTGCCATGTTATGAAATACATTTTCGGATAATTCTGCATCTGGATCAACCGTTATCGTGATACTACCACGAATATCTTTTGGTAAAGCGGAGGATTTTAATACTAATCTCTCATCTACTTCCTTAATTACAGGGGCAATACCTTTAGAACAAGCGCCTATATATTTTGTACCTTCCGGATAATTTAAATTATAATCTTTGAAAACCTTAGTTTCTGAAGCATCGTACATCAAAAGATTGAAAGTTTCATCAAAATACAGGATACCGGCCATTCTTGAATAAACTGCTAGATCTATTTCCCCATCATATGTATATGCCTTGCCCTCTGTAATATTGAACATATTCACATTTGCAGTTGCTGTCCTCTTGAATTCTGTATTGTTATTAGATGTACCAGTTCTTGTTAAAAATCCATTTACTATGGTAGCGGGTTTTATTGACTCTGTTTTTTCTTTCTTAAATGATTTACTACTCTCATCTATAAGTTTCCACTCTTTTGAGTTTTCAGAAGGTTCTTGGGAAGTATTCTGTAAGGCAATCCATTGTTTATTTAAATGTGTTCTAATATCATTTTTAAAATACAATCCAGCAATCCAATCAGCTGAGTTTGCAGAATTATCAGGAAGTTCCAAAGTAAACTTCTTAATCCATCTAATTCCATCAAATAAAGTCAAACCCCATTGTGTTGTGGAATATTCTAGATCTGGGCCATTTGATTGTGTGTAGGTGCCATTTGCTAAAAATCCAAATTTCATTTCAGTTTCTGGAATCGGAAGTACTACAGGATCTGAAGATGTCGCGATCGGCAAATCCTCGAAATCTGCACCTTGAATTGCTATATCTCCAATAACTTGTTTTCCGAATTCTTTTGCAGATGCACCACGAAACACTTTTTCATTGGCTTGCTGTAATGCTATAAAAACTTTTTCCCAGTCCGTGACAGGAGGAAGTCCGTTAAAATTTGGTTCTAAAATATTCATATAAGTATAGTTATATTTTTTAAAAAATTAGGTGCTTGCTCGATCTTTGGATATGCCAGGAGCGAATCCGAATAGCTGAATTCGATATCAAATTCATTTAGATTGTTGTTTGTGAAGTCCAATGAGGATTCCTTAAGGTTGATTCTGCGTAAAGCCCCATCGAGAACATGATACCGGTTGATTGAAAATGAAAAGTCGATTAACAATTGTCTATGTTGACGACTATGGATATATCCGGTGTTTTTTAATATTGTCCGGGTTGGACTGGTTGCATACTCGACGATATGATCATCGAACAATGCATTCGACGGGTTGTTCTTAAATGTATCTTTCAATTCGCCGGACATGACGAAGGAATCAAAACCACCCAGACGATTTTCGAACACAAAGAAGTCATGGATCAGTGGGTTGAAATGTTCTATACTGAAGACTTGTTTTCGCAGAACCAATTCCCCTGCAGATGAATTTCCATAGATCGTGTATTGAGTCAACTTATCAAACGATAGCTGTTGCACCAGGTATGGAGACACGTCCAATGTCTGCAATTTCCCTGCAGATAATTTTGCGTATTCAAAAGTTTTCGTCGTTCCATTTTCGTAGACGCAATCTACCTTTACCGTGATAGGCTCTGCTGGGTAAGCGGTCAAGTAAACCGGTTGATGCGTTTTGACTGATTGAGGCAATATGCCAATGTTCAGCCAGTTGTAAGCAGTATAAAAAGCAAGATCCAACGGTTGACGGTAATAGAATCCTTTGATCGCGACAAATTCAAGTTCTTCAGAACTTTCAGAATCGGATATCTGAACGGTGTAGTTCCGGACTCCCTGATCTTGTACTGTTATCCGATCTGCCCCAGGAATAATAATATTCTGATTCCCGTGCAAAAGCCCGGCAAACTTTAATACTACTGGAGTAGTTGCATTAAAGGGATTGTAGCGCTCACTGATCAGTTCAACACCATCGTCCAAGATCTTTACCATTACTTCAGCCTCATCGGATGTAAATTCGATGTGTGGTAAGCTTTTGGTATAGTTAAGCGCTGCAGGCTTTTTAAGAATTTTGATCATAGCCTAAAACGATATCAGATCATAGGTCAATCCAAGTCCTACACCATAAGACAATCCCACGGGTGTCATGATCGGACCACCAAATGCACCGATCCCCCAACGGGACGGCTGCTTGATCTTGGTGAAGTCTTGTACAAATGAAATTTCAGCCCTAGAATCATCGACGATGATTGCACTATTGTATTTGTAAGGGTGAAATATGCTCTTTCGGGTGCGATAAGTCAATAGCTCAGGCTTGATCGTTACTTTAGGTATCCATAGGTTAGAATCAATGTTGTACCGGATATCAAATGTTTTATCTTTTAAAGAAGCCCATTGTGCACCTTGTTTGTCTTTATACACATTTCCCTTCAGGGAGTCCTGCAGTGTGATCACGAATGATTTATAAGACTTCAGATCCTTAACGGCAATTTTCAAAGCAGCTTGCAATGAGTCAGCTACACTTTTCGACACATAATCGCCAATATTATTGGAGGTCTCTGCAGGAAGATAGACCACAGTGGATTTTCCTGCAACGGTATCAATAATAGTTTCTACGATCGGATTATAAGCATTCCCAGGTTTTAATTCTACGAGATCCTTGTTTGCAAGTTGCAGGGATTTATTTTCCTGATAAAATGTAAAGGCGATAATACCACATACCGCGATTAGTAAGATAAAAATGAAATTTTTCATGGCTTTATAGTTTTAGGGCATTACTTGTTTAATATCTGTTTTTGATTGTTTACGTATTTGCTCATCGTTTCGAGCAGTATTGGCGTCCTGGGCCTTGCTCTGCAGAACCGCCTGCAGTAATTGCTTTCGTGTATCTTTCAATTCTTCCTGAGCATCCTTTAATTGTACTTGACAATCATCTTTATTGTTGTTCTGATCGTCCCGATTGACCGACACGGCCCAAATTACTGCGATGATCAACATGACGAAGATGGTTTCCTTAAATCGCCGGGTCAATGCCGTCAGCAAGGGTGTGAATACTATTTTAAATAATTCATTCATTTTAGTGGTTTGTTACAAATTTGATGGTTAGAGGTATGTTAATAAAGGACAAGGCTACACCTCGACGAGGTCCACAACAACTGGGTCGATTTTATCTTTCCTGATCACGTACTGCATTTTTTCGATAAAGAAGTTTCGCCCTTGAACATGGATTTTATCCGTGATCGCGAGTTTATTCAGATCAAGCGGTGATAATAAAAATGTACCGGTTGCTTTCGTTTTTGTCCGTTCAATCCATTTTTGGAAATCCAGGTGATATTTATTCAATAGACCATCTGCGCCGTCCCATTTCAAAGAAATGTTGTCGTTTTTATAGGGTGATACAAATGGATAATCTTTGCTACCATCAACAGTTTTTCGGACACCGGAATAGAGCAATAAGGAAATGCTTTTAGATCTTACATTACGTTTACTCTTATCATAACCGTCGCCCTCTTCAGGGATCCACATGGGTACGGTCCAAAATCTCTTTGTATCATCGTTGGACAGCGTCGTCCAATATGGCGAAGGCTGCAGATACATTTGTTTTAAATCACTTTTTGCATCATACGTTTCCTGATCAGGAGCAGGTTCTTTACGCACCGGTTTCTTATAACCTTTAAAATCATATGCGATCATCAATTCATATTGATCTTGGTTATTTTCCCGGTACGATTGATAGTAGGCTGACTTTAGGAAATATTGCTCAGTATCTTTTATGTAGAAAAACTCTTCATAGCTGTCGTCTACAGTTGGTAGATTAAAAGGAGTATTATACATGTCTTCATGTGTCTGGACTTCAGGAACCACTTCAACTGGTACATAATATTCTTCGTCCTGAAAACCGAAATCATAAAATAAGCCATCGACTGTTTTAATCGCCAATTCATCGATAAGCTTATTACTCCAATCGTATTTTAAACCTGCTTGAAAAATCTCTTTATTAAAGTTGACTACAAAACCGCCTTTATGAGCTGATAATGTCATACAGAAAATATTTAAGATCGTCTTCAGGAAATCATTTGCATTGATCTCAGGCATATAATCACTAAAAGTTACATAGGCAGGATTTTCCCGGTAGGGGCTACTGGTAAGAATTAAAGATAATGCACGGGTAAGCCCTTTAAAATAAAAAGTGGGCACCAACACATCTCGCATTTCGGTCGCATCAAAAGGCGAGCTATTCAGGTTATTCCCGACCAAGCAATCGACTAAAAAACCAAGCCGGAAAAGTGGAAATATCAAAGATGTCGATTGGGTACGATCGTCATCTGTCTTGAAGAAGAAAGATTGATCATTGACATTGAACATACTTAGATAGAGATCCTGCATCATCGTGATCATTCGAACACGGATCGAATTACTACCATTGCCTGAAGCATGTTCTCGATAAAATGAAAATGGATGATTCCACATTTTGACATAGATCGGAGCCGCTATATAGTCTGGATGCGAGTTGTAAGCGAGTGTATCCGTCCAAGCTTTGTAGTGAAAATCAAATGATGCTGGATCGTCAAAGCCAGGGATCAGGACATCACCACTGAATACAAGCTGTCCAAAATCCTTTTTATAAAAACCCGCCTTCAAATTATCATTGAAATCGACAGCCTTGAATGTTGCATTGAAACCTTTATTATATTCGTCGAGCGTGATAGTTCCCTGAAGAATACAAATCGACTGAAAGAAGATCTTGCAGGGAGCTGCTTTAAAAGCTTTACCATCTTCGTGTGTAGCAAGACGATTAGCATGGGCAAATACCCCTGAATTCTTAGGCGTTGGTGGAAGTTGAAAAGAAAGAGAATAAGGTACTGGCAGTTTATCAGAGATGAGCAACGGATTTTCGTTCGTCATAGCGATCTGAATATCTTCAGGCAGATCAACAAATATGTTTCTAACTAGGATTTCAAGCATGGCTCAAAATTATCATTGAGCTATGCTTGAATAAAGGACACTAAAGATCAGCGTTATTTTGAATACGATCCAATTCCGCCATTTTAGCCTTAAATCCTTCTGGACCTAAAAGCGATACAGATACCCCATTTTTAACGGCTTGATAAAGCGCATTAGTTACTGCAGTATTGTTCGCGATCAGTTTACGAATTTCTTCATCAGACTCATTTACGATCGTTGTTTGACCACGTGTTGCAGTTGAAGATCTAGAACTATTATTATTCAGATATCCACCGTTGACACGCCCAGGCATTGTCGATGTGATGATGTTACTCAATACTGCAGGATCTATCCGGCCATTTGATTGCATCGTGTCCAGGAGTGAAATGATTGGCGCGGCAAAAGGATTATTAACGGTACTGGCCGATGCTACCCATTCTTTCCCATTTTCCCCGACTATCACAGTAGGTTCATTGACAAATCCACGTTGATTCGGTCGGTTCTTAGCTCGAAACTGTTTACCATCCTGCGATCTGGTCACGTCGAGATATCCACCATCTTCACGACCTTCGATAGCTGGTAGTGGCGTTTTTAGAATAGTACCAACCTGCAAGGCACCCATTGCACCAACGATAGGAGCTAAGATCATCCCGATCAAACCTAAAGTTAATATCTTGGTGACAGCTGTTGCTGTATTAACGATCGCCGACATCAAAGCCACATTTCGATCACGTTTAGCTTGGTTATGCGCTACCTCAGATTTTTTCTTATCAAGATCTTTATCAAGCTTCTCGACCTGTTTGTTATATGACTCTTGCGATATGGTACCCGACTTGAGTCTAGCATCAAGATTTGATTTCTTTTTCTTATTAGCCTGCTCATCATCCTGAAGTTTTCGATTTTCACCTGCAGCAACAAAGCTGTTGTATTGGGACCATACTTGAGTCATTGCACCCATTAAACCCAAAAGGCCTTCAATATCTATTTTACCTTTAGCTAAATTGTCAAATAGCGTCTTCCAGTCATCAGATGACATCCCTAAGATATCGACCTTTTCTATATCCTTTTTTTTCTCTGCAGTCGTTAATGTTGCAAGTATTTCTTTGACTTCAAGAATCGATTTTTTAAGGACCTCCTTTTTTTCTTCTGTTAAAGCAATGTTATTAAGATCGACCCCCTCCATTTGACCACTTTCAAGAGTGGCTTGCAATATTTTCAGTAATTCCTCGAGATGAGCCTTTTTTAAATTTTGCTCTTCAAGATCTTGCTGATTTTGCAGAAGCTTACGCGCTTCATTAAAGGAAGTGACAGATCTAAGTTCTTTATCCGATAATTTGCCGGCTAAAGCTTCTTTAGCCTGAGCCAATGTCGTGATGGACGACAGCTCATCGATATGCTTTATTTTGAGATCAGCAAGTTCATCAGCATTTGCTTTAAGGACTTTATCCGTATGCTTAGCGATCGCATCGGCATCTATTTTATTCAGATTCTTCTGGTGGTTCTTTTGTAAGATTTCAAGAGCGGTCTTCTGTTCTACACTAAGCGAATCCCTTTTCTTGATCTTATCCTCCATTTCTTTATCAAATAAACCAGCTTGCTCTAATCGTTTTTCATATGCTTCCTTTTCCTGTTGAATTAAGGGATCAGTTTTATCGACAAGTTTGTCACGATATCTACGTTCATTCGCTGCCCTACGATCTAACTCAGCAGAATCTTTGTTTGTTTGCTCACGTTGTGAATGATTGTATTTAGCATTTATTTCGTTTTCTTTTTTGATATAATCATCTTTGATCTGTGCCCGTTTCTCCAGCTGCTCTGCTGTTAACGAATTAATGTCTTTTTGAAATAAACCTTCTGCTTTTAATTTTTCCTGATAATTTATTTTAGCATCATCCAATTCCTTCAGACGAGCTTTCTTAGAAGCAGCTTCAACTGCACGAGCTGCTTTTGCATCTTCCTTGCTGGTGTCGGTTCCAACTTTTGTTCCATCAGGTTGAATACTACTTGAAGCTATTTTAAGTTGTAGAGTAGCTAAAGTCTTCATAGTATCCATTAGGCCTTGTTGGTATGTTTTTACAGACGCGTCAGCATCCTCATATCCATCCCGTATATCATTTAAGAATAATTCCATTGGCCTTTGGAACGAAAGAAAACCTTGGGCATAGTATCCTAACTGTTCCATTGTACCCAGACCACTAAAGCCTTGATTTAACTTTTGCGTTACTTGTTCTCGTTTACGCATGCCTTCAAGAATCATTTCCTCCTGTAAGCGAGCCTGAGCGCGTAATACAATTGCTTCAGACTGTGCTTTAATAGCCGTAGTTGCTTTTCCGGCCATAATCTCTTCATCGGTATAATCTTTCAATACATCAGGCATGATTTGACGTAATTTTTCTATAGCCAATTTCTTTTGCTCAATAGCAGTTTTACTATTCAGAACAGCCTTCAGATTAGTATCAATAGCGGATGTTTCACCAGAGGTTTCAATTTTAGCATTTTCAGCAGCGGAGGCCAATTTGTTTTGTGCTTCAGTCAGCGCATTTATTTTATCTCTACCAATTACCATATAAGCAATCAACCCGGCCAGCGCGGCGGCTACTAAACCATATGGATTGGCAAGCATTCTTAAATTCAACAATTGTTGAGCGGCTGCAGTTCTCGTGATTGCACCCGTCAATAAACCCTGAACAATTGTTACACCAGCAAGTAGCACTCTTTTTGCAGCAAGCAGCCCACTGCTAATAGCTTCCCACTTTGCTGCGATTTGAACTGCAGTATAGTATGCAACTACAGCAATAGTCAAGGATGATATTGCCCTAAAATTTGATGAAATAAAAGTTACTAGAGTAGTTAGGGTCTTGAGAAAAAAACCTAAAATGCTATTGGTTGATGTCATGACGGGCATTAATTTTTCACCCAGTTCGATCCAAAAAGCTTTTACCTGCTTTTGAGCCATCTCTAATTTTGCTACTGCAGTCTGGTTTTTTATTGCATACTCAGCCGATATCGAGGTTCCTTCCTGCATTGATACCGATGCAAGATCCATCGATGCCTTTAATACATCGACGTTATTTGCTAGCGATCCCAATACCCCGATTGTACGACCACCATCTTCACCCAGATCGCCAAGGGTTGCTGCAAGTTCTGTCATACCTGCAGCATTATCTTTTACTCCAGATAAAACTTTAGTAAACGCAGCCATGAAATCCTTTTCCAGCAGATTTTTAAAATCGGTAATCTGCATGCCGGCATACTTGCTGTAGACTTCAGCATTTTTCGCCATAGACAGAAACATCTTGCTAAGTGAAGTCGATGATACCTCTTCAGACTGGCCGAGCTGATCAAGTGTAGCACCTAGACCGAGGATCTGATCAATCGTTATTCCTGCTAGAGGAGCAACACCAGCCATTCGCCGAGCAAACTCAACCATATAACCCTCGTTGGCCGTTGATGCCATACCAAGTTCATTGATCGATGAACCAACTTTTAAGAAAGCTTCTTCAGTACTGTATAAGTCTTTCAGTTTAAAGATATCGACTAACTTACCGATCTTGTTAACCGTCTCTTCGACATTCCCTCCAAGATCTTCATTAAGGGAAACGATGATCTGGTTATTTGCTCGAACGAACTCGGTAATATCTTTGATATCCGTGTAACCTAATTTGCCGGCTATACGTCCTAAACCCAATAGATCCTCCTGGCTGGTCCTTGTTTCGATCTTAGCTAATTCAGTATTCAGATCTTTAACACCATTCTTTGTCAGGTTGGTGGTCTTTTGGACATCGGCCAAGACATCATCGAAATGAGCAAATTCATTTGTAGCTTTCTTTACTCCAGACCACATAGCAATCAATGAAGCACCTCCGGCTACAATGGTACCGATATATTGATTCAAACGATTACCCATTCTCATGAGTGAATTACCAGTGTTATCCGCACCAGCGCGTAATTCTATTAAACGATTCCGGACCTGATCTATTTGGGCCGAATAAGCCTTATAGCTATCTGATCCAGGTACTGATTGTTTTCGTAAATTGATATTCCGTTTTAAAGCAGCCTCTAATTGTTTTTCACTTAGTTCATTAAGTTTTAATGACTGGTTCAATTCAGCTAACTTCTTTTTAGATTCAGTGATAGCAGCATTGTATTTCCCAATATCAGTTGTCAACGTTTGGTAACGTGCTGAATTCGTTTTGCCCTGCTTTTCCAGTTCCTTCATTTCTGACTGGGCTGCTTTTAAGTTAGCTTTCGCATCAACTAATGTTCGGGATACCTTTCCGATATCCGATTGCGCCTTGTTACCATTGACAATGATGTTGAGGACAAGATCTTCTTCAGATAGCTTCTTAGCCATTTGCTCCCCCTTTCATTTGCAACCTGATATCACGACGAACTGCTTCTGTGAAATCATTTGCGACCCTAAAGCCGATGGCGTAGTAAGTACCCATTACAAACCTATTGTATATACGGAGTGATTTAACCACAGTGCCCGTTCCTGACTTGTTTTTGCGCTCTCGCTTTAGATCTAATAAGCGGTTGTAATGAGGTACGGAGTAGCTTAGTGTACCGCCCATTTCGGAGGTTGGAAGGATAGTGACTGTACGATCTTGCAGTAAACGGTGTGAATGAAATTTAACCTCCCGAGCAATTGCCTTACCCTGATTAGTCTTCATCCTAGCACCCTCTTCCTTCAGAATATTTCTGATGAATGTAGATTCGATTTTCATGCTGTTTGAGTTGATAATCGAAGGTAGGTCGGTCGGAAGGGGGCAGAAAGGACAGAGGTTTTCGGACCTAAGTCGGTAGTCGTTGAGTCTTAGTCGATCGGGACATCAACGGGGTCGAATCTATCGGTCGAATTTAACCAAAAAAGTGCCTTTAAATACATTTAAAGGCATTTTTTTTAAAATTATTGTCATATATCCGCCGTTTGCCCCAGCGGTGTAATTGCAATTCACCGGCAGGGCGGGCTGGTGTCGTTCTTGTGTGAGCGAAATTGAACTTTCAATATAATTTAATAATTAGCTGTAAAACAGGTTTTTAATGTATTTTTGTATTGAAATTTGTTCTTTTTTCGGTGTTTTATAATCCTTTTTCGATATTAATTCATTGAATTTTTCTATTGCGGCTTTATTCGTGGCAAAAATTTCTAAATAGTTTTTTATTGTGCTATTTCCTGATTTAAAGAGGTTCTCTATTGTTCCTAATATACCGAGGGCTGACTCTATTTTTTGAGCATATTCCGCATTAATTCCTTGAGAAATAACCTTATCTTCCTTCAACGTAGAAAGGTTTGTCAAAAACTCTTTAAGCTTATTCAAATGAGAATCTTTAGATGCTTTAAATTGTGTTGTAATATCATTGGATCTTATAGCTAGTTTTAGTAAAGGATCAGATTCTATTTGTGCTTGCGAAATTTCAATTGTAGTATAAGGCGGAATTATACTGTGTATGTTTATTGATGTTTCTTGAGCTATCTCATGATTTATGCGATTTAATTCATTATTGTTTATTCTATATTGCTCCTCAATAATTTTCAAATAATTATTTACAGATGTATAATTTCTAATTATAGAATCAATAGTCACCCAATACTTAGATGCTATTTTGAAATCATCTTCATTATTACTATCTATTAATTGTATAATCCTCACATACCCAAAATTTTTCACAACATCAAAATTAGTAGAATTCATCGTTGTAATTGTTATGGCTTTAAAATCTTTAAAGTTAAATATGCCTTTAGTTTTCTCTAGGCTTATCATTGCTCCTTTAATGCTTTCTATTAAAATTGGATTATTGAATTTTATAATTTCCGACAATAAAACCCTTTCATTTTCTTTTTCGATATTAATTTCGATTTCCTTTAGTGTATTTTGCTTATTAATACCCCAATAAACTGCTTTAATGGAAAAAAAAATTGCAGCAGCAGGAAGAACAAAATCTTTTAAAAAACTATAAAATGAAAAAAGAGATTCCTCACCATTCACATAGTAAGTATCGAAAAATAGAAATAAATTCATATGGTTAATATTTAAGCAACTAATATAACCAAAAAAGGCAATCGATTTGATAGCCTTTTATATTAGTGATATTATACAGTTTGAAACCAGTAATTATTTTGATAAATCAAAGGTCTTTTTTAATAGTAACTCATTAAATAGAGTAACAAAATTAGTGTCTTTTTGAAAAGTTGAAATATAAGAGGTCAATGTAGTAGAACTTGTTTCAAATAAAGATTTCATTGATTTGAAATAATATAGTGCTCTTACAATATTTTGTGCAAATTCGGAGGTAATAACTTTAGATGCTAAAGGATCAAATTTAATTTTATCAAGATCTTGCAAGTAGTTTTCTGTAGCAGATAATCCTTTTTTGTCTTCGTTTAATTTATCCACAGCGTTTTTAAGGAGCCATGCTAACTTAACTTTAGGATCTGTTACATTCTCAATGTCAAGTGTATAAGTTTCAAATGGTTCAAAGGCATCGTGTATTTTGTTTGAAACTTCGGTTGTAATTAAATGATTTAAGTCATTAATACTATTATTTAGTCGATTAAATTCTTGCAGAATATAAATTAGGTAGTTACTTAAAGAATTGAAATTATCAGGAATATTTGATACTGAATTCCAGTACGATGAAAATAACTGTCGATCAGAGGGATTTTTTTTATCAATTAAATTGAAAATTGATATATAACCAATACTTACAATTGTAGAGCATTGGGATGAATCGTATTTAGGATAGTTCATTCTTGTGAAATTATCTAAATTTAAATTTGATTTACATTCAATTAAACTATCAATTGTAAATTTTAGGTTTGTAATCAAAGACTCATTATTCAGCTCAAGAATATCTTTATTTTGAATTTTGGTTTCTCTTTCTTGTAAGAGCTTTGCTTGATTTAAATGCCTTTTTTGTAAATAAAATCCGAAATAAACTACTATAACTGAAACAAATATTGTTAATGAGGGCACAATAAAATCCTTAGCAATATCATAACATGAGTGTACGGGAACATCGATTACTTTATAAGCTGCTTGTAATAATATATTCATATGGTTAATATTTAAGCACCTAATATAACCAAAAAAGGCAATCGATTTGATTGCCTTTTGATTTAATGTATGATGATATTATCTGACAGCACGGTTGCCAGCCTGATCTTGGAGTCCTCGTCGGGCATGATATCCTCGATGGTGAGGATATCACCTTCAACGAGCAAACCGGTTGTACGTCCGTAGATGTAGAGTTTGCGGAGGAATGCTTCGGAGTTTTTCATCTGCAGGAGTTCCGGAAATGAATAAAATACTCCTTCATCGGTTGTTTCCAGCATTTTTTGTTGCTTCAGACGATCGATATCAAGATAAAGATCTGTTGTTTGTTTGATCGTGATGACCTTTGATGTTTTCTTCAGCTTTTTAAGTAGTCCCATAGTGTAAATTTAGCAAATGAATTTGATGGAATAGCCCAGGTAACCGCCAAAAATATTGTATTCGGGATCTATCTGAATACTCGACACATCGATGTTGAAGAATAGCTTACAATAGGTCCCAGATCGATCTGAGGTTAAATACTTTCTTAAACGTAACATTGCATCCAGTGTCGCGCTGTATTGTTCAATTTCTTCCTCATCGGTACCGCCTTCTTTTTGACGAACCACTATAAACATCAACATCTCGTTTTTTTCGAGTACAGAATCAGAGTCACCTTCCATATTGTAGGCAGGATATACACCAACCAGTCTTAAACCAGCTTTGTCCTTCAGCTTATTTGAGCCCTGCTCATACGTGCTGGCAAGCACATAGCCATCAATTTCTATGACGGGAACTATTTCCGTGCATAGATTTTTAAATTCTTTTACTGTTATCATTTCTTTTGACTTGCTTCTAATTGTCGCTGGTATTCATCCTGTCTTTTCATCAAGAAAAAAAGGATATCATATAAAGGCGTTTCATTTACTCGAGGAGCAGGACCGAAAACTCCTGATTCGGCGATATCGATCAATACACCTGTCCAACCGAGATCCAAGCCTTTACGTTTTTTATTGCCGTTCTGATCACCTTCAGGGAATATGCCTGAAAAATTAACATCAAGCCCGTTGATCGTTAGATCTTCACTTTTGATCGCATTGATACAGTTTGTAAACCAAATCATAATACTTCTAAGCTTCCAACGTGGTATTTTTTTAAATAATATGTCATCTGCAGTATAATCGGTCAATGGGACTCGTTTACCTTTAACCAGGGGACGGTAGATCAACGCAATAAATTCGATCAAACATTCATCAGCCAGTATTGTATCTACATAATTATCGAAGTAGGCATTCATCAAATTCAATGATTCCTGAAATTCACCGAATGTCAGATCCGACAGCAGATCTGCAGGTCCTGCAGTATTGGCCAGCTCAGGAAAATAATTGATGGTCGAATCAAAAGTCAATTTGTAATGATCATCTTGAGCCTCAAAGATCCAGTCGCACAATTGCTGTGAAAGCTGATAAATGACTGTATTTACTTTCTTGTTCAATTTCAAAAAATGTCTAATTTGATAGGATAAACCAAATTTCAAACCTGTAAAATGTTGGAACATTTTAATCCGGAATAAAGCGATCGACATACTGCCATCTACAACCTTAAATGCATTTTCTAAAATAAAAAATATATCTGCAGACTGACATTCATCCCAACAGGAAGGAAGTTCGATACGTTTGTTTTTAGATTCAATTTCGATCGTATGCATTATGTACCTATAAATTTATCTCGAACATCATGATTTGGCAGCAGTTGGTAATCCAATGCTTCAGGCTTAGTCTTATGCCGTTCACGTTTTATTTCGTCCAACATTTCAAAGGCATCCGCTTCCAGTTTTTGACTGAAGTATTTGATCTCATCCGTAAGTGCCGGACGCGAAGCATTTACCGTCTGGCTCGATGATTTCAACGACTTGACGATCCCTTCAGGAAGTACTTTGGCATTTAAGCGACGAACAGCAAGGGCAATAGTTGCCAGAGCCTGAGCACGGCGTGCTAATTCCAACAATATTTTTTGATTATCGGTTAAGTCATCCGGTGTATTTTGGAAAGCCTCTAATAAAGTCGTGTAATCATCTCCAAGTGCTTTTCTTAATTCCAATGTTTGGATTTCGCGCATTAACGGGATGGCCATATAATAGAATCGGGCAGAGTTGTCAATCGGATAATAGCCTCCAAATACCTTCGTCGAGTTCAGAAATAAAGCTTTTGCATCTTTCTTTGCCTGACTATCGTTCCATTCTGATAAATTTGATTTATCCAGGAAACGAATTAATCTGTCGATGGCCCGCTGCGCTTTATTCATATGCGCCTCGTCGTCTTTGTCGAGCATCCATTCCCAGGGCACGGACTCATTTTCTTTGTCGACTTTTATTTTACGGGTGGATTGATCATGCGAAACGAGATTTGTTTGATAAAATCGAAGCGTGGCCATGATCGCGATCGGACGTTTGATGAGCTTGAGCAATTCGATTTCATCGGCAGTCGGATCTGACTTTAATTGAATTTCTTTAGCGAGGTCTATAATATCATCACCTACGATCTGCGCCAATTCTTCCGTTTCATCATCGATATCTTCTTTTACACGATCAAAATCATTGCTCGCATACCAAGATCCGGTTAGGTAACGAAGTTCTTCAGTATTTTGTATTAACATAGTCTAAACGTTATTAGTAACACGATTTTTAGGGGCCACCTCATCTTCTTTCATGATCACTTTACGCGAAAAGCCCATTTTAATGTGTGCTTTATCAGGCCAATTGATTGCAATAGCTTCATTTATGGCTTGAAAAATGATCTTTTCGGGTTTATTAACTTCAGTGAGAATGTGGAATTTCATGGAATACAATTGTTGCGATCCAGAGCTTAAACCCCCATTGGTTACTAAGTTGGCCAATGAAGGCGCCAAGCCCATACCTGAAGTGGCTGCTGAATCGGCTTTTTCTGAAATTTTGATCTGAGCTTCGATGAAATCTTTGATGGATTGATCGATTGCTTCAATTTTCCATGAACATAAATTCCCGTCCTGATCATAGAAGTCTACCGTCTGGATGAACTTACCTGTATTCTGTTTTCCCGAAAGTGTTTCGGCGATACGCTGGAACAATTCCGTTTTGACATCCTCTAATCGTTTTAGGATCTGCGCATCGGTTTCATCTTCATATTTCTTTTCAAGTTGCTCGCGCTTATTATCCCAATAAATCTGTGGGCTATGAATATGGAACGCTGCAGTAATACCATTTTCGGTCAGGTAACGGAATATATCGGGAATATCAGAAGCTGTTTCTAACCACGGCAATGTTCCGTAATAACTAGGAATGGAATAAAATGTCCGGGAAAAAGAATACAAGTTGTGATAGGTCATCGCAACAGCATGCTTAAACGGATCCTGTTTTTTCCATACAGGGTAAGAAGCGATACCCGATCTGAAGCAATTGTTTTCAAAATCACCGACATAAATCGTGTCGACATTTTCCAATCGCTTTTCTGGAGTCTTCGGCCAACCAAGACGAGCCCAGGAGCTTTGTACTGCTTCCAATTTCAATATCTTATTTTCAGAAGTAATACCCATTGCCCCCAATTCAGCAAGTTGATCTGCAGATAGTTTATTCGTCCGGTTACGGTAAAATCGAGTGTAAAATCCTTCCATATACATAAATTCAGTCACGATGATATCAATATATCGATCAAACGACCACGATTCCAACCAGGCGTTGATCTCGGCATCAGGTATGGGCTTTCGGATAATGTTATTCTCATGATCAACAATTTCGGTATACAGATAAGGACCGTCCCCATACTGCAGACCAATTTTTCTTTTTAAAATACCTGGGCCAATGTTACTTCTGTCCATCACCCTTCTGATCACTTGTGGCATATCGTTATTGTGACCATGAGGAACAATTTCTTTTCCCATCACAATAGCAGGATCTGATTCCCAGCTATTGGTAAATGTTAAGCGAGATGATAAAGAATCGTCATTTTTATAATTACTGGATATCGTATATACACTGCCATCCATGAGGTGAATGGCCTTGGTATCTTTAGTAATTTCTTTTATTTCGGGTTTATTATTGTCCATTTTCAGCAGTTGTGAAGGTTAGTGATTGTCCATTAAATGAATCTAAGCAGCAATGCCAGAACCGGCGAGGCTCAAGGGTGTCGAGATTGATATATTCTTCCTGCAGTTCTGCATATTGATTATCATCTACACGCCCTCGTTTCCGTAACCGGGCATTATGTACTTCAATAATTCCTGAAGTCTCACCCCTAGAAATTGAAAAGGAGTAAAACGAAAATGAAAATGTCCGTCCCAGTTTAGAAAGTTGACGCATTTCGGCTATAGCCTCATAAATTGACATAAAAAAGCATCTTTGATTTAATTCAAAGATGCTTCTATCAAAGGAATAGATAAAGGACAGTAAATTTTAATTCATAAACTCAATCCAATTAAAAATATCTTTTAAATCGTCTGGTGCTACATCCGTATGCCCTTTATCAATATCAACTAAATTTTTATAAAAGCTCTCTTGATTTATTTCACTCAATAATTTTGAATTTATTTCTGTAGATCCAGATTCATTGTTTTGGATAAATAGTGATTCTGGAAAAATTTGAAAAGATCTAGCATAGTTATTATAAGAATATACAATTTGTGCCTGTAGAAGAGTTATGTCATTTTTATTTAAATAAGAATTACTTTTAAAATCAGTTATGTAAATATTCTGAAACAAATTCATAAACTCGTTTAAGTCGACCTTATAATTTCTAATTTTATGATAAAAATCTGAATGAAAGTTTTTTATATATAGTAAATAGATTAAAATATTCAAAGATGAGAACTGAATATCGAAAGTTTTGATATTTATTGAAAGATGAAGGAATATTTTTTCAATTTGTCTTAATGAGAGATTTTTAAAGTATGCTTCACATGATTTTAAAAATTTCGATGTATAAATGGAATCATATTTTTCAAGCATTAATTCTTTAAAATCTAATCTATCCAATAAATTAATAAAGTATTCCCGATTAGTAACTTTCGGTAAGCTATACTCAAGATCAATAAACCTTCTTAAATAATCTGATGAATCAAATTTTTCACTACCATAAAAACCGTTAATCGAATGGCATAATTGTGTTTTGTCAATGGATAATATAAAAACAACATTGGGTACGGAAAATATATGTTTTACACATTCTAATAACTTTACAGCATAGCTTGGACGACATCGATCTAATTCGTCAATAAAAAAGATTATTGGGAGCTTTTCTGAATTTTCAGTAACAAATGAACTCAGTGATTTTTTAAATTCTTCGATGCTATTTTTTCTTTCTAAATAGTTGTCAATTTCCTTTGCAAAAATTTCATTTGAACTTTTGTTCACTGCATCAATAATATCAGATATTGTTTGATTACCAATGTATTTCTTGACAATGTTTTTTGCTAAAACTTGACCTATATCTAATGTTATTTTACCACCGTGTTTTAATATTTCTTTGAAAGTACTTTCTCCATTCGTGTTAAATTTGTTTTTTAATTCTGCAATTAGTGCAACTAGTGGAGAATCTTCAAAATCATTTTCCCAAGCATTGAAATTTATCGTTGTGAAATTTTCTTCTTTAAGAAGTCCTTCCCACATTTTTATGAATGTAGTCTTTCCTGAACCCCAACTATTATTTAAGGCAATAACTCCACCTTCGGTAAATCCGCTTATTAGTTTTGTTAAAGAAATTGCTAACTCATGTCTTTGTAATTTACAATTTTTAAAAGCATCTGCTTCATTGATTTCAATTTGTTTAATCATATGTTTTGATATTTACTGAAATAAATATAGCAATTATACAGGAGTTGTATCCTCAATTCGAGTCGATCGGGACTTAACCAAGTTCCTCCATTCACGTCGCATCAGCATATATTTAAAACTATCTGAAGGGTTTGTCGATTCGAGAGGAAGTCGATGAATGGGTAGCGATTCCGAGGTCTTATTTTTCGTGATCATCTTACCACCTGATTTCGTTGGTTTAATTTTCGTTCGCGCGAGTTCCAGTGAAGCTTTAAGTTCTTTACACTGATACATATCAATCAGCACTTTAGGTAATCGACGTTCGTTACCAGCAAATAAAGTCTGCATAAATACATACTCTTCTTTCTGATAGATTGTGCCTTGGTTTTTGGACATCAATACCACTTTCCAGCCGGAGCGTTTTTTATTACCCTGATCATCTGTATTGTATTCAATTGCATTTTTAAACTGCGTAGCTTGATCGACACCTGCTGCAGCTTGATTATTACCGGCACGATCGTAATAGCAATGAATTGTTTTTTCTTCTTGAGGGGCAAAGTATTCTTTGAATTCGTTGGCCAAATGGGTGATATGCTTCGGTGAAAGCGTGTACATGAATTTCAATACCCGATATTCATTGTTAGGCTTTGGTTGCCCAATACACATCGACATCATGTTACCGAAATCCAGCCCTATTTCAATGATCTTCTTTTTATTCAGGTACAACAATTCACGACAGTCTGCAGTATCCTTTATACCAAAGCGATCGTGCCAACGTGGATCAAGTCCATCTTTATAAAAATTGACTTCCGTGATATTCGGATAAAAGCGATCTCCCGAATCTAGACTCGGTTTTAGTGACAATATCGCGGTGTCGACGTCTCCCAGATCGGACTCAACGGCATCGGTAAACCACTCATTCGATAATATATCAATATTGACCAGGGACGATGCAATGAAAAATAAAGTATGACCATCTTTCAGTGATCGTGCAACTCGCCAACGTTCTTTCCAACGTTCTTCAGTGCGTAATTTTTTAGCGGTTTCTTCCAGATCATTCCTTTGCTGATAATAGACTCTTTCTTGAATTGCCTCATTCAATACAAAAGCAGTCTTTAATATGCGTAGGATACCTGATTTTCGCATTTTATTAACCTGTTTCAGAATCCAGTCATGTTCACCAATATTCGCAGGGTTTGGCATATCCGTTGTGAAGGTATGACCACGATAAAAAACAGATTTACCATACTTCACCATGTAGCCACGAACAGACTTCAGTAAGTTGGCAATCTTATGTTCCGGAAAGTATTTAACCTCATCACCAAAAGCATGTACATATGATCTACCGGCTAATGAAGCAGGACGATCCAATGAACCAAAGGTGACATTCAACCCGGTATACCAGATCATTGTGTGCTTGTACGAAACGATCTTGTTATATGGCTTCCAAAAATGTTCCTTAAGTGCTGCAGGTAGATCCTCTTTCTCTGCTTCAGAAAACACAGGTGGTGCTTTTCCGATTACATAATGTATTCCTTCTTTATACCCTTTTCTTTCTAAGCCTTCCAGAACGGAGGGTAATACGTTTTTCTGTAAATTGGAATAGGTATCCGACACCCATACCACCGGGGCCCCGGGCATATCCTCCGCAATTGCTATTAATCGTTCAACGAGGATATCCGTAGTTTTTGCAGATCCACGACCAAGTACCAGGTATAAATATTTGGGCAGAACCATGAGGGCCATCTGCGCCAGCCAGTTCATAAATGCTACTGCAGTATCGACTGTCTTTTTAATTTTCGGTCTCCAAGCCATGTCTATTTTTTATATTCTTCTTCGATGACATCAAACTTTGATGATAAGTTGATCGGTTCGATCATCGCATCTTGACGTAAACTTGATTTCACAGATTCAGGTTGATCTAGGGAATCAATTTCTGCTGCTAATTCATTCCGGTTGATATTTGGTAGGCCTACTAATTCCGTATTTAAGCTAAATACCCTCACAGACGGCATGTAAAGTTCTTTAGGCAACTTATTGACGTCAGGCTTGTCTAATTCCAGCAATACAGAAGCTTGTTTGGTCAAGTTTCCAAAAACTTCCCAATCTTTAGATGTCTCCGCATTTGACATGACTACATTGGAGGCCATTTCCAAACGATCGGCAAATTTATGACGTAAGGCTTTTTTATTGATATTTCGATCAGCATAAAACAGATTGACTGCCTCGTCGTACATTTCTGATGCGCGTTGATGCTTCAGGTTAAAGTTTTTGACAAAGAAGTCCACAGTTGCCCGGCGACCGTAAATCGAATCCATATCGCGAATGAAAATCAAGGAATCGATGTACAACTGCTCTTCGACGGAAATATCTTTGATTGCTTTTCCAGCTTGGATATAATCGTTCAGGCGTTCTAAGATCCGCTGATGTTCGAAGGTCCCAAAAATATCCATCTTTGATATTTTGAAAGCTCTTGATCGTTTTATTTCGTGGATCTGCTTTTGCGCCGGAACATCACCCGTACTGGCAACATGATAAAGGGCTAACCGTTCATCCATATCTTGCTTGAGCTTTCCTGCCTCGAGGCGTTCAGCAAGCATAGAATTTTTATCTGCAGCAATTTGTTTGAAGATGATTTTATCAATACCAAAATAGGTCGCGATCTTTTCATTCGAATATCCTAGAGCTGATAATGTCTCAAGTTTATCCCAGTCTTCATCGTCGAATGGTAATGTGGGGTGTTTTATGGGTTTGTTTCCGGCCATAAAACAAAAATGCCGCTAAGTTAGCGGCATGGAAAGGACTAGAATTATCTAGTTGTTATAAAATCCCCATGAATTAGATTTGTATGGAAATCTGTGTCATTTGACACAAAATTGAATTTTCTTGTATTGACCAAATGAGATATATAACTATCATTAAAATCTAATTTAGGACAATTGCCAGTGATATGTGCCATATCAGTTGTAGAAAAATTGTCACTTAATTTTATTACCGAACTTATAGAAAAAATACTATCTAAACTTGATTTTACTATACTGTAACTATTTAAGTAATCTGAAGTACCAAAATAATCTTTTTTAAAATCGACCTTTAAATTAAATATTTTTTTCTGATCATCTTTCCAAATATTATAATCTCTCCTTAATAGGGCGTTTGCAAATTCCGATATTATAATAGAATTTATATAAATAGGGGCATCTTTCTCTAATATATTTTCGAAAAGCTTCGAATATTTTTGCTGATCTCCTTTTTGGAAATCTCCATTTGGAGCAAAGATTAAAATCCAAATATTTGTATCAAAGAAAAATTCTGTAGCTCTTGTAACTGGATAATTTTCAGGTCTAATTTTTCCCATAAATAGTATTATCTGAATGTTTTTCAAAACTTGCTTTATTTGCAAAATAAATTTTTGCAGTTTCTACTACATCTTTAAATAGTTTAACATCTCTTTGTTTAATATTATCAAACTTAATATGTTCATTTAAAAAAGAAGATTCATACAAGTTATTTGAATAAAGTTGACCAATTGCTGCATTTAAAAATGCTGTTATAATAAGTTCAATTTCGTCGAAATCTAAAACTAAATAATTTTTA
This sequence comes from Sphingobacterium sp. MYb388, assembly GCF_037479535.1. NCBI lineage: Bacteria > Pseudomonadati > Bacteroidota > Sphingobacteriia > Sphingobacteriales > Sphingobacteriaceae > Sphingobacterium > Sphingobacterium sp. MYb388. The sequence goes on from NZ_JBBGYV010000001.1 coordinate 277,090, forward strand.
GTATCTAAATTTTTTTTAATTAGACGAAATACCTTATCTCCATTATCACTAGACACTGCTTTGTGTGATTGAATAATGTCTTTTATTTTTAATTTAACATCCATGATTTTTAAAATAAATTTGTTACTGTTACTACTGAGTCATCTAAAGAATAGTACGACTTATCTTCCATATTGAATACTAAATTTATTATTGTACCATTAAATCCCGTATTAAGCTCTTTTTCAATGATTCCCATGGCAGTAAATTCATAATATCCTTTTCCAGATATAATTTGTATACATCCATTATTAACTAACATAAAACTGACTAAAACATCAAAACCAAGACCACCAGATAAATCCCCGACTTTTGTTGTGTTACCCTTTATTAGCGCCCATTTAATAGCTTGAGAACCCGATATATTTTCACCTAAAAAATGAGAAACCTTTTGTTTAATAGTCTTACCTAAATTTACAATCGAAAAATTCAAAGGTTTGCTTGATTTATTTGGAAACATTTGACCGCAAGTGTGGATAAATTTACAATTTCCATGTAATCTAGCATTATCAAATAGCTCGAATATACATCTAAGTATTAATACATCTAAATCTTTGCTATGTTTTGGAAAATATTTTTTTCCTAACAAATCATTCTCGATATATGATATAAATCTGTTTTCATCTTTATTTCCAAACCGATTGTAGTTTACAATAGTGTCAGAACGTAGAGATGATTTTCCAATCTCATTATTTGAGAAATAATTGTTTCTTTTTAAAAGATCTTCTATTAAGGGATTAACGTTTATATATCTTATTGTATTGTTTCTAGATGTTAAATCTTCATTAAGGGCTCCTAAAAATGCGCAAATATTTGCTTCTATAAATTTTACAGAGCTAAAGTCAAAAACAATTTGCTCACTATGATTTTTTTTTAAATAATTTTGAACATCTATTAAATATTCAAAATCAGCAAATTTTGTTGATATATTTTGTGGTAATTTAATGTGGACCATATTTCAGTTAAATATAACAAATTATTCCAATAACCTGTTGACTTCCGCCAATTGCATCTGAAGTCCTTTTAATTTTTCTTCACGTTGTTGGAGCAGATCCGATCGCTTATCTTTTTTGATCTGGGAGGTATTCCTCCAGATCGCATGCTCGATATTCTTTTTCTTCTTAAAGAGATCTATGCTTTTTAGATTTCGTAATTCCTTTATTCGCTGAAACTGTCCAAATATTTTATGCTCACCCAATACTTTTTTGTTGGCTTTATAATGCTTCAGTTCTTTGTATATCTTATGGTTGTCTATAAAGTTGTTAACCAGGGTACTTAACTTACTCAACATTTCTTTATGATCACTGCAGTCGCTCAGGGAGTCGTAGGCCTGAATGCAATTTCGATAAGCAGTAATCTTGTCGGATATCAACAGCTTGAGTTCTGGAGGGCAATCATGATCAGCAAGGAAGGGCCACTGGGTACGGAGCTGATACTGTTGTGCTTTATTAACCTGGTGCGACTGAAGATTAGTCGGTTCATTTTTTACTTGTACCGATTGAGGAATATGGAAATCATACGGCATTCCAGCTTTTGCGTATAGTGCTACTTTTATGATCTGCAGATGTCGTTCCGGATGTTTCGATACCATCTTTGCGATAGCAGGTTTAGGATCCGTGTAATCCATAAAAAGACGTAAGCCGACCGTGGGGTCGGCTCCGCCTAATAACCAATTATGAATAAGAGATGAAAGCATGTTATTTTTTTATTGATTCACCGATATGTTTTAAAGCTTCAGTACCGGCAATCCATTCATATTCAATTTCTGCATCGAAGCAAGGGCATGTTTTTTCCCATTCGTTTTTTGAAATTTTACCATCACGATTGAGATCTTTAGAAAAATCACGATGGCCCAATATTCGGATAGCGGCAAGTTCTTCAGGTGTGTGATGTTCTTCGCACCATTTCAAAGCCTTATTGATACTGTCTAATAATTCATCTTTCTGAAAGTCTGTACGGGTATCAGTGCCTTTACTGTCTCCACCTTTATAACAGATGTTTATAATCTTACTATTAAAACCTTTTACGCCATTGGAAGGATTTTCAAATGATACTAATTGTTCTGTTTTATCTTCCCCGATCAATCTATGATATCCATCTGTCTTCCAACCAAGCCCGCGCCAATATTTTTGAATTGCTTTTGTGGTTTGCTTCAATGGTCCAGCGGTACAATGAATGACAATGAACTTAATCTTTCTCATATCTGGAGGGATTAGCAAATATCGATTTAACAACAGGCTCGATTGATATCCAGCCTTTAGCGTTGCAATTGACAAACTTACGTTCGGCAAATACTTTTTTGACCAAGGCTAACTCAGCGTTGTCACGATATAATGATGCCAGGATCGGATCATTAATCGCACCGGTGATTTGGATCGGACGAGCATTAGGAAATTGATCATTAAAATACAATGATGTCAATAGCAAGCCTTTTTCAGTAGCGCCATACTTTTCGATTACTTCAGCTAAAACTTCCGCATTCAGTAACATTGGTGTATGTGTTCCGTATGATTTAGTTGCTTTATTTTCAGCTTCCAACGCTCGTTTGGTTAAAAGCGCATTTTTACAATAAAGCGATGCACCTTTTCCGTGATCCTCAAGATCACCGAATGCTTTTAGCGATTGGATATCCGCTAAGGTTGTATGTCCGGCTAAGAAGATATCATCATTACTCAAGATAAAGTCACCTTCGATTTCACCTGCAGCAATTAATGCCAAGATCTTGTGCGTGACATCTGCCTGAGGGTTGCGAATCTCAGCAGGTGCTGCGCAATTGCAGTCCTCTAAAATTAAAACAGGATCCATCGGGATATGGTTGATTTCCGGTGAAAACCAATCTTCACGATCACCGACTACGATAACATGATGCTTGTTTGCGAAATGATCTGTCCAGGAGCGCAAAGCGTATCGCAATTCATCACCTGCAGCTTCAGATCTTAAATAAGGAATTACGATTGCAATACCTTTATTTTCCGATTTATTCTCGGCATTATCTGATGATCCATTTTCAGTAATTGCAATAATTACTGGAGGTTTGTCAGATCCAGCAGGATCAGCATCGCCTTGGTCTGCCTTAGATTGCGTTAACGACTCAATATATTCTCCGAATTTTGCGCCTAATCTCAAGGTTTTATCTTCTAGTTTTACCAATAACTCTTTTTTGACTAATGAGTTGATAACAGCATGAACTGATGCAATCGATAATTCTGTTCTATTAGCAATACTTGATGCCTCGACATTAGCACTTTGTACTTCTTGTAATACAGCTGATTCTTTTTCTGATAAATTCATAATTTATTTATTGAAAGTGCCGAATCTTTGAGGTTCGGCACTTATTTAATTATTCGGTTGATTATACGCCTCCGCCTGCAGATCCTGCAGAACCCGAAGCATCGTTCCATTCTTCGTTTGGAATAGCTGCTCCTTTGTAGAAGCCTACCCGTTTACGAGAGTGAAGTCGTTGCGCAAATGTCACAACAGTTTTTGCTCCAGTACTATTATCCTGTCCGGCTGGAGATAAGTAAACGGGATTACAGCTCCATCCCACAACGCGAGATCCATCTCCTGAACATTCATCTGCTAAGACCAGGAATGGTTCTCCTAAATAATTTTGAAAAAATAATTCGGTGTCCACATTTACACCCGGGTGTTCAAAAACGATAGTTTGTTTTACACCTTCACCGTCCGGATCACCTTCAGGCGGATTAGAGATGTCAATGGTTGAAGCTGTCACTTCTATTGCTATGGCTTTCGCCCCAACTTTTAATTTGATATCCCCAGTTACGACAATATCTTTATCCGTACGAGCCGGAAATGTTTCAATATCATCATAATGTACGAGCTGAATTACTCCAGATTTTGGCTTTGGTGCTCCTGAAGATTTGCGGAGTGATACTTTAACTGCCATATTTTTATGTATAAAAGAGTTTTAAATTTTGTGAATAAGGGGCCGAAGCCCCTAGTTTGGTTTTTAGGTTGATTAAATACCACCTGCTCCAGAACCAGAACCTGCGTCTACAGCAGGAGTTGTTCCGTCAGGGAATTGATTTGAAGGTTTTAAACTAGCTTGTGGATCATATCCGTTTGGAACGTACGCGAATACTGCTTCAGCGATTCTGAAGCCAACTGCTAACCAGAATTCGCCTATCAATTGAACTTCATATGGTTGTTCAAATACCTGATTGATGACATTAGGCGCTTCATTCTTATGGCGTAGCTTAACCATGTTATTATCCACAGTTGAGAATACGATTGGTGATCCTGTCATACCATCTAATGCGACAACAGTTACATTAGAAAAGTCTATTTTACGAGTGCCAAAATTACCAGATTGACCAGAATTTGTTCCCCAAATTTTCTTATAAGCACGTTCATACTTTGTCAAAATCTCAGGAGCGCAGTACAAATTCATTACCTTGTTTTTGTACAGTGGTTTTAATTTATCGACAAACCCTTCGAAAAACGCCATCACAGCAGCATCGTCTGCTGTATTCCAGTTTATTGTTAAATCTGTGAAATTTACTTTAGCTGCTGCACCCAATGCTTTTTGTTCGACTAAGATTGTTTCCAAGCCGTCCATTGATTCTTCAGGATCAGTAGGTTGATTAGGATCCAAATTTTCCACATACTTTCCTTTGAAGATCATTCTGTACTCAATGTCTTCTAGAATCTGTGGGTAAATCAATTCTTCCCAAATATATTTGGTGATAGGCATTTGAGAAGGTGTCAAACTCTCTTCATACAACTTGAATAGATAAGAATCTAAAACCTCAGAAGGCACAATAGGCACGTTAATTTTATGCCTGCGATTGATAATCAGTAAAGGCGTAAATTTCGTTTGACCTTTTGGCGTCCATTTATTAGTGAACTGTTGCACTACCGAATTGATCTGTGATTGGATGGCACGGTATTCCGTTACTGCAGGAACAGATTTGAAATATTGAGCTGACGTAAAACCACCAAACAATTGCTTGATAATTTCAGTATTGTTACCGTCAGAACTTAAGTAAGTTCCAAACTCTTGACGTACAGCAGACACATCCATGGTAGTACCTGCAGCTGGTTGCATCGTTGCTGCTCCAACCAACGATAAAGCAGCGACGTAGTGTGATGCATTTGCTGCAATCTTAAAGGTTTTATTTCCTTTCGGTTTTCCGGGCTCTTGTGTTCCTTCAGAAGCAGGAAGATCTTCTGGCGTTTCTAACAATGTCGCAATTGTTTGTCGGTTAGTGGCACTTTCTGCATTTAATCTGGTGTTCTCTGCCTGTAGAGCTTCAAGCTGAGCCGTGATATCAGCAGTCGCCTGTTCTGCTTGTGGAGCAAAAAAAGCTTTCATAGCAGCATGCAATTCGGTTGATTTCGTTTCGGGATCCGATTCAGATAAGGCTGCTTCGAATTTTGTTGTGAATGGTTCACCGTATGCACCTGTTAAAGTCTCTTTTTGCTCAGCTGTTAATGCTGTTGCATCTAGTGACTTGATGCCCAAAGCAGCTAATGCAAAGGTTTTGATTTGTGAAAATTTCATTATGAAATTGGGTTTAGGTTGATAAAAATTTTATTGTTTGGCCCAAGCCTGTGCTTGGACATATTGGATTGCGGTTGAGAGTGGGCCGATCTGATCAGCTAGACCTAATTTGATTGATTGCTCAGCATCGAATGTTGATCCCGTCAGTACGCCTGCCGAATCTGGTTGCAAATTTTGTCGACCTGCTTTTACTCCAGCATGGAATTTCTCTTTTAATGGATTGAGCATTTCTTTCCTGATCAGGTCATATTCACCTTTTAAAAATTCTTGGAAAGGTTTGTTTTTATCTTCAGATCCGTCGGCATATACTTCGTGGTGCTTAGCACCTTCTTTTTCGTAGTATGGAACTGGATCTAAGTAAGAGATCATGACACCTATAGATCCGGTACCTGAAGTGATATCGTTATTAAGAAAAATTCGATCGGTAGCAGCAGCAGTCCAATAGCCTGCTGAATAGGCAGAATCGACGTGGGAAACGATCGGTTTATTTTGTGAACGCACAAATTTGATAGCTTCTAGCAAAGGAGGTACGGCACTGCAAGCGCCACCGCCGGTATCCATATCTAGAACAATACCTGCAACATTATCTTTTGCTGCAAAATATTTCATATAATAGGCGATTTCATCCATACCGTATGAGCACATCGTGCCGTACTTCAGCATCATGCCTTTAACAGGTAGTACGATAACACGTTTTTCTTCCGTATCGATATCGACTTGCACTTCTTCATCAGATCCAGCAGAAAATGCACGGATATCAATTGATTCTAATTTTTGAATGTTATCTGCAAATAATGCCGATGAACCGACGATGCCTTTTGCTTGCATCATCAGACCATTGATCATGTCAGGTGCGATCATAAAATGGCCCTTGCAGATGGTGGATAGTAAATGATATTGCCAATTGGCGGTGATAATCCTTTGCATACAAATTTGTTTGATGCAAAGGTGTTGAAGGTGGGCAAGTCAGGAAAGGACGTTTTCCGGGGTGCTATGAAAGTATAAAAGGGGTTTTTAAACTCCTTTTATACTGTATATTTTAATGGTGGATTTATTCCGGTATAGGAAATTGAGAGTGTCGAAAGGTACAATGTACTGCTTTGATTTAGGTCGACAGGGATATCGGGGGCCCCTATGATCAGCGAGCTGCCATCGCAAAGGTTCACCTTAATAATGACCAGTTCTTTAATATTAACTTCTTCCGTGAGTCGAGCAGAAATATTGACGGTGTAAAGATTTCCGGCCTTATCGTTTTTGTCAGATGTAGTCATATCCCCAGATGCGACATATATAGGAAATAAGATCCACGGTAGATAAGGTTGTACCTGAACAGTATCTTTTTTTTGAAACCAACTGACAATCTGATCAGCAGGTGCATATTGGATAGATTCGATTATTTTCATTATAGCACAGATTGATATTCTTGAATAGTTTTTTGAATGGCAGCATTTTGCAGACGAATACGTCTTGAGAATCGTTCATAAAGTTTATTGATCTGTTTCGTTTCTGATCTATACTGTCGCTTCTTTAGTTGCTCAGGGTCTCCGATCTTGGATACAAGCTTACGCGTTAGGATGAAAGTTTGGATCACTTCCTTTTGTTGGATCCCCATGGCAATACCGTTATAATAAAACTGGATCCAATCGTTTTCAAAGGTAGCACTCAGATAATCTTCTATTTTCTGCTGATCATCTGGGGTGATATAGCAGAACTGTCTGAATAATCCAGGCATTGCACTGGTTTTAGGGAGCTTAAAATACACTACTTTAGAATCGATTACTTTTTGCTCAACTGGGTAATCCGAATAGCGGACCATCGAACAAATGAACTTACCAACTTTGGTATCTCTGAATACTGAAAATGACTCATTTTCGAACGCAAAGAGAAAATGCAGGTAGTCGCGTAGGACATCTTTCTTAATGTGACAAAAAACATTCATAAATACTTCGGAAATGGTTTATTCAAAGGTACTCATTTTTCCGCTCGAATCGGAAGTTAATGTTCTGATAATATGATAGTTTATGGTGTTTAATTTGAACAGATAATTCCGCTAAAATTTTCAATTTTTGAAAACAGCGTCTTCCGCTCGAATCGGAATATGGTGGGCTAAATAATTATAGTCTTACATAGCTGATTGCGGTACTGCGAGCACGTTGGTCTAAGACTTGCTGAATGGCTGGGAGCTGGGAAGGTGGTGTTTTTTTTGTAACAGTTGTAACAAATGTTATTTAATTGATAATAAACCTGTTAGATTTCATGTTATTTGTAACAGCTTACTTTTTCAGTTTGTAACAGTTTGTAACAGTTATTACTGTTACAATTTTTTTTAAAAAACTTTTCAAAAGTTACAATTAATTGTAACAGTTAAACTCCTTTATTTTCAGCTCAATATCTTATAGAATTATCCTTTGTTACAAAGTTACAAAGATTTAAAGGTTAAAGGAGAGTAAGGGATAAAAGGGAAAGGCTGGGCAGAGCGCTGGGCCAATGAATATGGTGTTGCTGGCAAAAGATGCCAGCAACGAGTTTTGCGACGCTTCGCGATCGCATTTGAGTTCTATGGGAAATGGGGATGAGTTGGTTTTATTGATTTTGATCAAAGCGATCTGACAATGCTAGAATTATAGCGTCACGCATATCGTCCGGCATAGTGCCATATGCTAGAACCCAGACGTTGTCAACTTTCCTGAAGTAATATATGGAATAGCCGTTTTTGCCTGTCAATATATAATCTGGACTGGCCATATGTTTTTCTTTGATCGTCAGGGGGCAGGTGATCTTACGATCCTTATATATGAATGTCAGTGTGGCCATACGGCTAAAATAAAAAAAAGAGTAGGGTTTTGCCTACTCTTTTTTATTAACTATCAATTGCTATGTATTTATTTAAAACCCATCTCTTTGTAAGTCGGGCAGTATGCCCAGGTACCAGTATGTATTGTCTGGGTATGAAGCTACTGTTGAATATGTATAAATCTCATCTTTGTACAAATTTTTTATTGAATTTTCAGCATCACCACCTTGCTCTACATGGTGTTGTTTTCCCATTTCATAACTGCAGTGAGCAGCAGTGTATGCACAAACGATGTGATAATATAATTGTTCATCTATTTCAATAGGCTTGATTCCTAAAAAGTCGTCAAGATCTACTGCAGTTTCTTCTGGCTGGTTTTCAAATTGCTCTAGTGTTTTCATATCTTACTTTGATTAATTAATTCTCTGCGAAGCAGAATTTCTTTTCTGCGTAATTCAATTAGGTCCGGGTAATTTCCTAAGATCTCATCTCTAAGATCCTCATTTACATTTCCTCTTCCTGTGAGAGCGAAACGTGTTGCAATAGCACGATCTGAAATGTTATTCCGTTGCAGGTTTTCAAACTTTGTTACACATTCCAGATTGTTAATATCACAGTTCATCGAATCGCCATCAATAAATCGAATCAAATTTCCGATGGGTATCGGACCTTTGTTCTTTTCCCAAACATAATGTTGATACAGCTGCCACTTTCCTAGCTCAAGACATATGTATTTGTACCGCTCAGTTCCATCCGTCTTCTGTCGGGTAACTATTTTACCGATCTCATTGTAGGCGTTGTGGGGTATGTTCCCTTTCCTGTATGTGTTTTTCTTAAACTTTTCAATAGTTTCCGGACTCATGAAGTCTTCAAGCTTTTTACCTTTGTTTGGTGGTGTGTTACCCCTTTTAATCTGAGAATCTTTTTTCCGCTGTTCAATTATTACTTTTGGAATCACTAATCCTAAGGCTTTTAATCGACTATTTATTAAAGTTCCGCCAACACCTAGTTGCTTTGCAAGTGTTTTAACCGGAACCGTTAGATATCTGGCTTTTATCACTTCATCCATTTCAGGTGTTGCGCTGGTGCGACCTTTAATCTTCTGAGTTCGTAAAGAAACCGACAGTTCTTTAGATCTGATAATACCACTGCTTTTTAAAAATCGATTTACAACAGCACCATCATAATTAAATTTTGCACCAAGATCCTTATAAGAGAGATCTTGCCAGTTATTGAGCCAGTAAGCTTTTACTTCTTCTGGGATTGGGAAAACAGATTTCATATCTAATGTTTTAAGGTCTTTATTAAATTGATTTCATCTTTGATCTGATTAGACATCTCTCGAGCAACGGCACAAATACCGTCAACATGTTCCTTTTTAATTACACCAGCTTTTAGCTTTCGCATGGTGTCCATCAGGATATTTGACATTTCACTGCCATGTTTTTGAAGTGTTGTTTCAAAAGGTGCTTTATGAAAACCTGTTGCCGGAAGTATTGTCATTCCTTCATCTTCCTGATTATCGACCAATGCGATCTGCTCATTTGATGTTTGCCGTTCTACTTCTGAAGGAATAATCTCTGCAGATATTTTAGATTCGACATTATCAACTATCGCAATTTTATCTGCAGATGTATCTTCGCGTTCGAAGTCTGCTAATTCACTTTTTAGATTTGAAACCAATATCGATTTTAGAAAGTCTTCAACATCATATTTTAAAACATTCAGGCGGTCGATATCTGTCGTAAGGACATGAACTGATCCGGACAGATAAACATCTTGCACATGATGTATCCGGTTTTTATAAAGAATAAACTTTCCTTTTAATTGTGCAATGTGAGATATATTCATAATGTAAGTTTTACTTAATCTTTAATTGAACATTATACCCTGCTCTGATCAGTTGGCCGACGTAATACCGTGGGCCAACTGGGATATCTTTGAATTGTGTAAACGGGGTCACGTCGAGTTCTCTTTTGTTTGTATCCAGGACAAAGCCTGCGTTCCGGACTTTTTTACTCCAATACTTCAATTGTCCAGTAGTTGGTTTTTGTTTCATTGGATATCCTCGTTTTTTGATCGATCGTGTAGCAAAGTGTAAATCGCACATACATCTCTGATCTGAGCAAAGCAATCTTCTAAAGGGTGATGTGTATTTGGTAAAAGAATTAACGGACCTAGACCTAGGTTATTAGAGTCACAATAAGTCCTAACATCCCTTTCATTTGAATGATGCCAGGGAACAACAGCCTCTTCATAGGCATTCTTTAAAATAACTAAATCAAATGCTGGCGAGTTTGCCCAGACTCGGCGATCTGTAAAGCATTCCTTTTGGAAATATTCATTTAATTCCAATACTGACTGATACAAATATTTTTCGCCATTAAAGTTTTCTTCCTGAATTTCTTCAGACTGCGCACCCCACCATAATGTGGTTTGAATAGATGTCGTTCTATTATCTTCGATTTGACGAACGTAATCAAGTTGATGATAAAATGTGTTTTCTGATATTTTACCTGTTTCCAAATTGAAGGCTACGGCTGCAATGCTTAAAATAGCAGCTGTAGGTTTAGTATCTAAAGTTTCGATATCAATCATGATATCAGAAAATCGACCATCTTCTTCGCGTAATTTGTCGACAATTTCTTCAGAGCTTAATTTTTTCATAGTATATTCCTTTTAAATTTTTTTAAGATGACCTGTACGTTCGTACAGGTCCATTTTTTCTATTTGTTGAATTATTAATTTTGATTGCTCGACGTTTAATTCTCGAAATCCAACTGCTGTCTGAAGATGATCACCTGGTTCTGATTCTATCGACCAATCATTATCGAGATCTATGCAGTAACTCATCGGTTGACTGATATCCCCGAATATCGTTTTTACGACTTCGAAACTTCGTTGATCGGAATCAACGAAGATCAGTCCTAGGTACCAAGTCGGTTTATATGTCGAGGTCGGCTTCATGATTTACTTTCTTAAGCCTCACTGAAACAGATCTCAGTTGAGCGTTTACATCAAATATTTCGATAGGCCATTGGTTAACTTTGATGTGGTGCTGCACCTCATTTCGCAATCGATCGGGATCTGACGATCTGATCTCAAATCCATCTTTATACTTACGTGGCGGATTTGTTTTTACTGCTTTAACCAATAATGCGATGTAATCTTGTTCTTGTTTTTTCATGATTTAGTTATGTAAAATTTGGTTTTTCTGTTCCTGGTACCGGTGTCGGAAATCCATCTGCAGGGATTGTTTTAAATGTGGGATCGTAGACTTTAGCGCCATTGACTTCATTCCATCCACCTGTTTCTTTTTCAGTTTGGAAATAAAAATAGTCCTGTGCTACTGTGTCAATACTTTTGCTCCACGTTTTTAATTTGTGATCAAGCTCATAGGCAGGAAATCTTCTCGAGAATCTTTTTGATTTTCCTAATAAGTCTTTTGGATTGTATCTCCAGCCTTTAAATTGTGCGAATAACCTTAATTTTGAATTGAATAATTGTGCACTATACTTGTTCATATTAGCAGAATTTTTGAAGTCTTCTAATGCGATTTTGACAGGTATCACAATATCAATTGTACCCATGTCGTTGTTAAAATAATTTTCTGCCCATTCTAAAAATGTTAATCCAATATCCGCTAGGATATTTCGTTCCATGATATTTTTCATGGGTGCTTCTATTTGCGAAGTAGATAAATATAGATGTGAGCATTGGATCAAAAGATTTAGAAAATTATTCCAATCGTTATCATCAAAAGCCGAAAAAAGCGATTTACCTAAATCAGAAACAGGGGTACGTTCTTCCCTAAATTCTCCCAGTTTATTGTTGTGGAAATAATTTGACATACCAAGAAATAGAATTCTACGCAACAATGAACCTGACATTTTGCCGGGGGTATAGTTAGTTGATATCGATATTTTTGGAGATTCAGATTTATCCAACGAAACGCGTGTTTTTCCTTTAGGATTGACGGTCATGTCTCCAGTGACTAAAGAAAACAGCTGTTCGAAGTCAAAACCCTGAGCGGCATCATCAATGTATAAGCTGTCTGTTTTTCGAGTGATTTGCTCAAGCACGTGTGAATCATCAAATAGCTTATCTTTTTTTCCATTTAAAAACACTTGTTCACGAACCTGTTTGATTGCTTCAAAGAAAATAGATTTACCAGTACCACCTTGAGGTAAACCATCTTCATTCGGCGTATCATCCATTGCTACAACAGACCATGATCGACTTGGATCTTTATATCGATGTACTAAATATCCAAGTGCGTAATACTTGGACATCAGGTGTAACTCTTGTTCATAGCGTTCTTCGTCAGTCAGATTCGGTCCCGAGATATTGAATCGATTTTCCGATTTGTATTTTTCGATTTCTTCTGAAGAGAGATCGTCCAGATTATCCTCTAACTCTTTTCTCCAATGAACACGGGATGTTTGAATCAAGAAACGATTGAATATACAGTCGTTATTAAGCATAGTTAACTTGAAGCGTCCATCTTGTTCTAAAACATTAAACATTGGATCCAATAATCTGCTAAATGGCTTTTGTATAATCTGTGATTCCCAAACGTAACATCCACTACCTTCATTCTTTACTTCAGTAATTCCCTTATCATCAATTTTTATTGTTTTTTTAGGGAAATACATCAGCTGGGTGTTAAACCATGCGTCACGAAAATCTAATTCCAATTCGGGCAATTGAGTAAAATGTGTATCACTCAAAATCGGTGATTTATGAACTGTATCAATTAAACCTTCTTCCATATACCATTGACGCAGGAAGTTGATAACGTATGATTTGATTTGCTCAGGCTTTACGATGCTAACTACAGAGCCTTTAACATGAATATATTCTATAAAGTCTGGCATCGTTTCATAGCGTCCAAAACCATTCTTTATTAGGAAATTCAACATGCGCTCGATACTTATCTTGTATTCATATACTGGACGTCCGAATTTGAATCGTGCATTTCCGTCACGATCTAACGCTTGATGAGAATCCCAAAAGCGCATAGGTTTAGCCATCTTAACCAAGTTCCGAAACGATGATGCATTGAAATAATTTAAATAATCTCTAACATCTTTGCACTTCCGTAAGTATTGATCGGTCTTGTACTGCAATTCTACGGGGAGGTCGACCGTCTTTATGTCTAAGTAATTGGTAGAAGTAGAAGTAAAACATAAAGCAAGGTTCTCGCGTTGTCCGGTATAGTCCAAATCAGGACATGTACATATATTATGCGCTAACGAACGTAATTCCTTCAATACAGACGACGACAATTTGAAATATTCAGACGCACCATACACACACTCGAAACCGATGGCTGCTTTGTTGATCGCATCGGAGCCACCAGTACTGAAGAAAACATTTTCTAACTTAATCTTTTCCCGTTGGAATGATGTATCATCATTTGATTTAGCTTCTTTCTGTTTTTGATCACGAAGTTTTTCGACTTTAGCACGCAACTGTACAAGCCCATGTAGGAAGTATCGATCGCCTCCATTATAGTACATAAAGCGAAATTTCTTGTCTTTATTTTTTGGTTGATATATTTTTTTCCACTTCGTTTTCTTTCCATTAATTGTCGATTCTTCTTCTATTGAAACGATAGGATAATGATCCTGAGACTCAACAATTGTCTTCTTACGCTCTTTAACTATGCTGTAGGATGATAAAGGATGCCAATTTTGATTAGTCAATAATAATTTCAATGAATCATAGACCGCTTTTTTACGGCCTTCTTCTTTGATATGTTTGTGCTTGTATTCTACATCAGCAATTGCATATCTGGAAAATAAAATATCGATCCACGAGTCTGGCCACTCTTCTAAGTGTCCAAATTCCCAAAGACCTTCTTTTTCATCCGGATTAGCATCTTCTTTACGGAATTTTGCGGTGTAAAGAGATTGAACTTCCTGCCCAAATGATAAGTTATGTCTTGTTACGATTATTTTCAATGCTTCGCCATAGGTGCAATTTTCTTCATGCTGCACAAGTGCAATTGCATTACGTGGTTTGGCACTACCTCCACCTCCAAAATCCGTAACGATATATCGATGCTCAGGTGTTTTTTTAATTGCGCACGATTCAGACTTATCAGCTTCACGCATCCGAAAATGTTTATTCGTCCCTACAAAATCATCGATATCTTTTACATACCAACGTATGATATCAAGTCCTCCATTTGTCTCCTGAAATATTTGATCTATGTCGAATGCCATGTTTTGTTTTTAATAGTGTTGTTAATTTTCATTTATTCTTATCTCCCAATTGTGTGATCTTCTTGGAGGAGGAGGAATGCGCTTTTGTTGCCCAGATTTAGTTTCCATACGTTTCAAAATCAAAATGCAAAGTGCTAGTACAAACAGGCCACAAATGATGATCGTGATTAAGATGATCATCTGTAAGTGTTGGATCTGTTTTTCTTGTTCTGCTATTATCTCCGTAGAGAGCTGCTGTATTTTTAGGTTGGTCATGATTAAAAGTGTTTATTGATGATTGGGGGCTTTGTGAAATGATCCGGGGCATTTTTTACTACTTGTGAAAATTGATCGATCATATTCTCGCGACCAGGATATAGGATGAATGGAAAACTGAAGTCAACCAACACGTCATCATTTTCAACTTTACTAGTTATCTTAATATACTGAGGATTGTAATTCAGTTCCATTTCAATTCCTAGTACTATTTGCCTTGTGACTTGTTTAATCACATATTCGATAAGGGGTGTGCTCAGTCCTGAACTTTTGCGTAAATCAGCTAAATATCTTGGCCCGATATCTTGTACTCCCAAAGCTATACGTCCCTCTATTGTTCGTTTACGGGGTTCATAGAACGTCAACATCCGATTGATATGTTTATTTACTTCTATCAACTGATTTTCACGGGTGTTGACGGTTTTAATCAATTTTTTGTATAGCACTATTGCAGTAGCTAAAAGGCACACATTAAGCGTAAGGGAAGCTATAATTAATGTTGTCATAGTTTTATAGATTTGAATATTTACGAACTAGATCTTCGACTGAATCGAAGATTCCCATTTTGAATAGTACTGCAGCTTCGCGCTCCACCTGAGCACCTGCAGAGTATTGCCACCCGTCGAGCAGTAGCAGATCAGAGCATTCAGCAAGCACCTGAAAACCTCGGCGATAGTATTTAGGATCCGCAGGATCTTCGCTTTTAATATCTGCACAGAAATCGTGTGGATTCCGGATCTCAAAGCCCAGGGCATTGAGCTGCTCTTGTGCCTGATAGAATGCTGAGCGATTCAAATCAGGTTGGCCACTGACTGGCCCAGCTATATAAATTATTATTTCGTTCATGATTTCAATTTGATTACAGTGTTACAAATTATCATCGCTCTATCCCTAAGCGATGAAGACCCCGTATAAAGAACTGGGGATATTTACGTTTCTATCGGGTATTATTGATTCACTCGGAATATTCAAGTCCTTTAAGGTTTTTGAGCACTGTGCGTGCTGCTGTTATTATGCGTTCATCATAATCAAGTCGAATCGTGTATAAGTCGTGATTAACTTTTGTCCGGTCAACTTTATATCCTTGATCTTTCAAATGATCTACAATGAGAGCTGCAAACATATTTGGCGCATTTTCTCTGAAGAACTGAAGTTCATTTCCAGCTACTTTTATTCTCTTGTTATTAGCCATTTTCTTACTGTTTTTTAAATTGTTTTCGTACTATTGTTTGTTAAACCGTTTGTTAATACAAATATATACACGAATTGGGAACAATTCCAAATTAATGAACACAATATGGGAATGATTAAAGATAAGTCATTAATACTTAATGAGATAAAATTACATTATGGCTTTAAAAATGATGCTGAATTTGCCCGGTTTTTGGGTATAAAGCCTAATTCACTAGCGAATTGGTATAGTAGAAATACGTTTAACTACGAAACTCTATTCACAAAGTGTGATGATATTCGAGCTGAATGGTTTTTTACCGGAGAGGGTTCGATGCTTAAAGCGGAAAAAACTTCAACATCGATTGATAAAAAATTAACTACTGAGGAAACGTCTGAAAAGTCTGACGCAGAATATTGGAAAAATGAATATATAGCAGTACAAAAGAAATATACTGCTTTGCTGGAAAACAAACTGCAAGAAGTCCTTACTGGAGATAAAAGCTCTAAGGCCGGTTAAGATGGAAGTCGTATGGAGGAACTGGGATAATAATTACTAACCTAAAATATACTTTGAATTATGGAATTTATAGCCATAGATTTTGAAACAGCAGATTATACCAAATATTCTCCTTGTGAGATAGGTTTAACTTATGTTAAAGATTTTAAAATTGTTAAACAGGAGAGCTATTTGATCAAACCTCCATGCTATCCAAACTTTGATTCTTTCAATGTTCAGTTACATGGGATTAATCCGGATATGGTAAAGGATAGTCCAACATTTGATGTTCTCTATAATGAGAAACTGAAAGATGTACTGACGGGAAATCTAATCGTATCTCATAATACAAGTTTTGATATTTTGGTATTAAGGGAAACATTGTCCGAATACAATATAGAATGGCCTGAATTAAAATATTTGTGTACTCTCGTTTTGTCACGTAGATTGTTGACCTCTCTTCCCAGTTTTAGTTTACCTAGTGTATATAATATTTTGGGTTTAGGTGATTTGAAAAATCATCATCGTGCAAGTGCAGATAGTCAAGCGGCTGCAGAAATAGCAATTGAATTATTTAATCGACATGCTGTCCTCCAGATCGAAGATATTCCTACCAACTTAAACTACAATATTGGTGAATTATCTGCAAATAGTTTTAGAGGATTTACCCATAAAAGAACTTATCAATCGTCTAAAGATAGATTTGCATTCACAGATTTAGAAATTAATGAAGAAGATTTTGACAGGGATTCTATTTTTTATTCGAAGAATGTAGTATTTACCGGCAAGATGACTTCAATGACCAGGGCAGAAGCTGCACAAATAATTCTAAAAATTGGCGGAAAGTTTTCAGATGGCTTAAATGCTAAAACTAACATTTTGGTTATTGGCCAACAAGAAGTGGCAGTGGTTGGAGCTGAAGGCCGAAGCAGTAAGCAAAAGAAAGCTGAGGATATGAGAGCTAAGGGTTTAGAGATCGAGGTAATGTCTGAACTAGAATTCCTTCAAAACTTAAATTAACATTATAATATTATGGAAGAAAACCAATTTAAACCAGGTGATATCGTTTATCACAAAGCAAATAACCTAAGAATGGTTGTTATCGGAATTAAGGGAGATCAAAGCAATTGTAGATTTGTAGAAAAAGCTGGAGTATTTAAAAATGATCTATTTTTTAATATTGAACTCAGTAATACTCCTCTAGATTTCATGGAGACTCCAGTTGTGAGTCAATTGGTATATAAAGGAATAGAAAGTAGATCGAAATAAAGAATAGGCCTAAGCCTATTCTTTAATCTGCTGTCCAGCTTTAATAAGATCAATCTCACTTGCAATGCACTCTTTAAACATCGACCTATCTTTATCTGAAGACAAGGTATCTGCTAAAGTTGCTGACCGGATTAGGACCTCCAAAGCTTCAATACGAGATTGACTTGATCGATAAGGTGGGATTTCGGATTTGTTTCTTTTGCGAATCTGAAAAAATAGTTGCACAACTAATACACAAAGTAAGATTATGCTCAACAGCGTTGAAATAGTTTCTTGATTTATCATACCACAAAATTAGACGCTTGATATAAGTAACTAAAGGACAGTGAAATAAACAAAATTCAATCATTTGCGTACACCTACACGTACACTTTTGATTTAAACAATTGGTAATTAATAAATTAATTGCATCGGCTCCGGGTACCGAAAAAGGATCTGAAGTTAATTCTTCAGATCCTTTTCTTTTATAAAACCTACTCCTGTTGTTTCACACAAGTCTTTATTTTTTATCAAAAGGGTACCCTAATGAGATATTTGTCACTTTAAAAAGAGTTTAAACATGCTGAACGACTTACTTTGTGGATAGTATGTTCTAGAATTGGAGCTTCTTTTTTTATACTTTATTTGATTTAAATCATTTATATTTACTTTTATAATCATTTGCTATTGCAACTGCTTACCCTATTTCTGTTACTATAAAACCTACTTTTTAATGTACTGAGAATAGAAGATATGCAACCTAAATTCTAAATAATAAAAAAATGAAACAATACTTGCTAGTTGGTATCCTTTTCTTGTTCACAGCGACATCGTATGCAAAAATTCGTCTTCCTAATATTTTAGGGAGTAATATGGTCCTACAACAAAAATCCACGACTAAGCTATGGGGATGGGCAGAGCCGGGTGAAAAGATTAAAATCACTACTTCTTGGGATAATAAGGTTAGCGAAAACGTTGCCGACGGAAATGCAAAATGGCAGATCGATATCCAGACGCCACAAGCAGGCGGACCTTACAGTATTACGCTTCAAGGAAATAATAAAATAGTCCTTGAAAATATATTGATCGGAGAGGTGTGGGTCTGTAGCGGTCAATCTAATATGGAGTGGTCATACAATCAAGGTATCACAAGTATAAAGGATGAGTTTTCCCAACTAAACACACGTAATATTCGATTGTTTAATATCCCTAAAACAACTTCTCAAACACCACGGGATAATAATGAAGGTAATTGGTCAGTTTGTGACAGTAACGCCATAAAGAATTTTAGCGCAGTAGGTTATTATTTTGGTAAACACCTCAACGAAGATTTAGATGTTCCAATTGGATTGATCGGTAGCAATTGGGGCGGTACACCAGCTGAAGTGTGGACTCCCGAAGAGCTGGTGAATAATAATACGGTTCTCAAAGAAGGGGCAACTAACAATAAACCTACAGCGTGGTGGCCTGTATCGCCAGGATATGCTTACAATGCCATGATTGCTCCACTTGTCAATTATAAAATAGCAGGTACAATCTGGTATCAGGGTGAAAGTAATAAAGAGACAGCATCTACTTATACGGAATTGATCAATACCATGGTTGGATCATGGCGTAAGGCATGGAATAAAGAATTTCCATTTTATTATGTACAGATTGCACCATTTCGTTATGAAAGACATGGTGTCGGAGCTTTATTGAGAGAAGCGCAGGCTAAAAACCTTACTACAAAAAATACAGGAATGGTGGTGATTTCAGATTTAGTCACAGATACGTTGAACATTCACCCTACAAATAAAAAAGATGTAGGTCTAAGATTAGCAAACCTTGCTTTAGTAGAAACCTATGGTCTTAAGAAAGATGCGCACAAAAGCCCGATGTTTAAATCATTAACAATAAAGGATAAAGAAGCTATCCTCGACTTTGATTATGCTACATCAGGATTAGTTTTAAAAGGAGATCAACCAAAGGAGCTTTTTATTGCTGGAGCGGATAAAGTATTCTATCCTGCAACAGTTAAAATAAAAGGAAATCAACTCCTTGTCTCCAATAAACAAGTGAAGGCTCCTGTAGCGGTACGCTATCAGTTTAGTAACACTGGAATCGGAAATATTTTTACTAAAAATAATCTTCCAATGGCGCCATTTAGAACAGATAATTGGGAAATTGATACAAGCCCCTTGAAATAATGAAATAGATTTCTGATGGTTGCTTGTTAGCATCATAAATCTATTTGCACCGCTACTTCTTTAGATTAGAATTTCATTAGATATTCATATTTCTGTTTAATTTCCTCTAACCTTTCTTTAAATTTGTGAATTAAAGTAAATTACTATGCAGATATTAGTTGTGGAGGATGATAAACGGATCAGTGATTTTCTAATTAAAGGATTAGAAGAAAACGGCTATTTGGTTACGTTATGTCGGTCTGCAGAAGAAGTCATTGCTAATTACCTCAATATAGCATGGGATCTCTTGATTATTGATATTATGCTTCCGGGAATGGATGGTAGACAACTGGTCAGTACTTTGCGCTATAAAGATTGCCGTGCACCTGTCTTAATGTTGAGTGCATTAAACACGGTACAAGATAAGGTCGATTCTTTAGATATTGGGGCTGATGATTACTTGACCAAACCATTTCACTTTGATGAATTATTATCTCGGATTAAAGCACTGACCCGTCGTAGTCAGATTGGCTTTGACGTTAAAAAAAGCCAATGTATACAGATCGGTTCACTCATGATCGACAAAGATCAATATAAGGTGTTTGATGGGGGACAGGAGGTGGAATTATCACCTCGAGAATTTAAACTCTTGATGTACTTGGTGGAAAATCAGAATAAAGCGGTTAGCCGAATTCAGATTTTAAATGCGGTTTGGGGAATCAATTTTGATAATCAGACCAATGTCGTTGATGTTTATATTTCTTATGTTCGCAATAAGGTAGAAAAAAATCAAAAATATATTTTTACTGTAAAAGGAGTAGGGTATCTATTTAAGTTAGAACAATGAATTTAAAGAACCGACTTTCTATATATGCAGCTTTCATCTTTGGAGTGATTATTTTGATTGCCTCGACGATCATCTATGTGTCTTTTTATACTAAGATGGAAAGCCAGGAATTTCGGAATCTGGAGAGTAAGACCCTCTTATCTGCTCTATTTTATCTGGAGAAAGACGAGGTATCATTTATCGAACATGAATCGATTAAAAATCAACTTCAGAAGAATATTTCTAAACGCAATATACTGGTTGTGGACTCCCTTAATAGACGCTATGATGGACTGATGGAGGACGATGCTCCAGTTTCTTCAGATTTTTTCGATTTGGTACGTAAACAGGATGAAGCACAACTTAAAACAGATGCTTTTTTTTATAATGGACTTTTTTATCATGATAATGAAGGTGATTTTGTTATTGTAACTCGGGCATCAACAGTCGAATTTCAAGATCAGATGAAACTATTGCTACATATCTTGCTGGCTGTTTCATTAATCGGATTGATTTTGATCCTGATTTTCTCGCAGTTTCTGGGAAATATTGCTTATGATCCAATCCTCAAGATGATCAGTCAGATTAAGAAAAAAGACAATCAAAATTTCAATGAACCCATTGTATTAAATAAATCCTATCAAGAGGTACAGGAATTAGTTGATACCTACAATCACTTTGTTGAAAAATTAAGCCAGACCTTTTCTATTCAAAAAAACTTTATCGATTACGTATCGCATGAATTGCGAACACCCCTTGCCGCGATTTTAGGGACATTGGAAGTGAGTAAACAAAAGCCTAGAACTGTCGAAGAGCATGAGCTCGTCAATTTACAGCTGAAACGTTATACCGAAGATCTCCGTGATACGATCGATCATATGATGATTCTATCGGGCGCAAAGACTAATTTTGAGACTAAGATCATACGTATTGATGAAGTACTTTGGGAAATTATTGAGCAACTTACCTTAGTACATGGTGCCCAGATCAGTGTTGATATCCAGGTTGCAGATACCGATATATTAAAAATCGATGCGAATGATAAGCTGTTACAGCTTGCTGTTCAAAATATAATTTTAAATGCTGTCAAGTATTCCAATAATCAACCTATCGTTGTTCATCTCAAATCCCATAGTGGTAAATTGCTTGTTGAAATCATCGACCAAGGAATAGGTATTCTGCCAGAGGAACTTATTCGCGTGACCGAAAATTTTTATAGAGGTGAAAATGCACATGGTTATACGGGTAAAGGGATTGGTCTATCGTTAGCGAATGTTATTTTTAAACTCCATCACATTCGTATGGATATCAGTTCTAGTACAAAAGGGACAATCGTCTCGTTGTATTTCTAATCAAATTCTAATCTACTTCGAAATTCATGTTAATCTTCTAAGCCTAGCTTTGCTAAAAATAATAAATAGTGAAGATATATTGGTTTATAGGTGTTTTTCTATTGACAGTTGGTCAATCGCGGGCACAGACGTATTCGTTACAGGCATTGAAGGATATGCTTCTGCAGAACAATGGACAACTTATTGCTCAAAAGTATCAGATAGCTGCTTCAGATGCATTGGTCGTACAGGAAAAATTATGGTCTAATCCTACTCTAAGTATTAGTGAAGTCAATCTTTGGAAAAATGGTACCTCAGAGACTTTACCTTATCTGTTTGGAAAATACGGGCAACAACAGCAAGTCGCGGTAGAATTAGAACAGCTGATTGAAACTGCCGGAAAACGTAAAAAAAGAATCAGTCTTAAATCCTTAGAAAGGAAAGATGCTTTACTTGATTATGAAGAATTACTTCGTGAATTACAATTTGAGTTAGATGAAGCATATTGGAGCTATATGGCTGTCTCCCGAAAAGAGTCGCTCGTGGATTCCATTGTAAATCTCTATCAGAATTTGGAAAATCAATATAAACGTCAATCCGACCTCAATAATATTCCTAAATCTGATTACCTCCGTATTCAAGCTGCGCTTATCAATTTTGAAAAAGATCGTGTGGAACTTTATGCCGACAAAAATAATTGGTTGACAAAGATTAAAGTTTTGACTCAGAATGAAACGATTGAAAATCTGCAAATTGAACAATCTGAGGTGCCGTTAAATTTATCTCAAAAAATACCCCTTGATATTGAGCATCAGTTATTAGATCAAAATATTGGTTATCAAAAACAAATCAACGAACGTGATAAGGCAAAGCAACAGCTTTTGATCGAAAAAGCTGAAAGAACGCCCAATCTAACATTTCAATTAAGTTATGATCGTGGTGGAAATATTATGCGTGATTTTGTAGGTGCTGGAGTTAGCATGGACTTACCTATTTGGAACCGAAATAAGGGAAATATAAAAGCCACCGAAAGTATGGCAAAACATGCTGAATCGCAACAAAATGTTTTACTCAGTCAATTGAAAGGACAGCTCAAAGATTTACAGTATCAAGTTGCACTATATGAAGTTACTTTATTAAAATCAAAAAATATTGCTTCGGAAGAACGCAAAGCTATGATTGCTAACTACCAAAAACATTTACAGAAGAAACAGATCACTTTATTGGAGTTTATTGATTTTATAGAAGCTTATCAGGAAACCGAAACGGGTATTGTTGATATGACTTTAGCTTATCAAATGGCACATGCGCAATTACAATATTTAACCGGACAAAAATTTTAGAAAGATGACGATGAAAACCAAACTTATATATTTACCGATGGTCATTTTTATGAAATTGCTATCGGGATGCAGTGCCGATGCCACTTCAAATACAACTGAAGGTATAGCCGATACCACCAAATTCTGTCTCAGTGAACAGATGAAAAAAACAACGACCATAAGCCCGATCGCTTTATTACCCATTACGGAACAATTATCGCTTTCTGGTAAAATTGATTATAATGAAAATGATCTAGTTGCCTTTAGAAGTTTATTGGAAGGTACAGTTGAAAGTGTTGGATTTGAATTGGGAGATTATGTTAAAGCTGGACAAATATTGGCGACGATTAAATCGACACATGTTCAGGAACTCTTTCAGGAACAGCGTAATTTACAAAATCAAATTGTAATGGCGACTAAGCAGTTGCAGACCAAAAAAGAACTGTTGCAGGACGGTATGGTAGCAGGATCGGAGGTTCTGACCAGCGAACATGAATTAGCCAGTTTAAAAATTGAATTGGATAAAGTTCAGCAGATATTAAAAATGTATCGCGCAAAAGGACAGGGATCATTTGAAATTGTAGCGCCTAAGAATGGTTATATTATTCAAAAAGCGGTAAGTGTTGGACAAAGTATTTCAACAGACCAGGATCCGCTTTTTTCGATTTCTAATCTGAAGCAAGTTTGGGTGATGGTTAATATTTATGCAAACAATTTAAAATACATCAAAGAAGGTGATGCGGTAAAGGTAAAAACCATCGCACAGCCCGATATTTTTTATGCTGGAAAAATTGATAAAATATATCATGTGTTTGATGACAATGAGCATGTATTAAAAGCTCGTGTGGTACTGGAGAATCAAAATCTACAATTGATGCCAGGTTTAGCGGCCGATATCATTATTGATAAATCCAATGGAGGTGCACAAGCTTATGCTGTTCCTAATGGCGCCATTGTCTTTCACAACAATAAAGAATATGTCGTTATTTATAAAAATGACTGTGCTATTTCTATAAAACGTATCACGACAATTTCTTCCAATGAGCAGTATACATTTGTTCAAGAAAAATTTGATGAAGGCGAACAGATCATCAGTAAAAACGCTTTGTTATTATTTGAACAGTTAAATCCCTAAGGTATGCAAAAGTTAGTTCAAAATATCGTGACCTTCTCGTTGCGAAATACAACCTTTATTCTTTTTGCAACCTTAGCATTGCTGTTTGGAGGTGTCTATGCGCTACGACATACAGCTATTGAAGCATTTCCCGACGTAACGAGTACTCGTGGCCGTATTATTACACAATGGCCTGGAAGAAGTGCAGAGGAGATGGAAAAGCTGGTTACTTTGCCTATATCAAAGGTGATGAATAGTATCCCGCATAAATCCAACATTCGTTCAATATCTTTATTTGGATTATCAGTTGTTACGGTGCAATTTGAAGACGGAGTTGATGATTTTTATGCACAGCAATATGTTTCCAACAAATTAAGCGGGGTCAATTTACCCGAAGGAGCAAGTGCTGAGATTGAACCTCCTTCGGGTGCAACAGGAGAGATTTTTAGGTATGTGATTAAAAGTGATCTTCCATTGAAAGAAGTAACTGCTATTCAGGACTGGGTAATTGAACGTGAGTTGCTTTCTGTACCTGGAGTTGCCGATGTTGTGAGTTTTGGTGGTGAAGAGAAGAGTTATGAAATCAAAATTAATCCTACAGAACTCAAAAATTTCGACCTTTCTCCAGTAGATGTCTATGAGGCTGTATCGAAATCAAATGTGAATGTCGGTGGTGATGTCATCGAACAGGGAAGTCAGGCTTATGTAGTACGTGGAGTAGGTCTATTGGATAAAATTGAAGATATTGGGAATATCACAATCAAATTAAACGGTTCTACGCCAATATTGATTAAAAATGTTGCTGAAGTCGTTGTTTCGCATAAACCTCGTCTGGGGCAGGTCGGTTATAATGAGAACAATGATATGGTTGAAGGAATTGTGGTTATGTTGCGTGGAGAAAACCCGTCAGCTGTTATTGAAAATCTGAGAGCAAAAATTACAGAACTTAATGAGCGGACATTACCTGATAATGTAAAGATTGAAACCGTTATCGACAGAACCAAATTGGTGGACAATACGGTGAAAACAGTATCTAAAAATCTGATTGAAGGTATCTTGTTGGTTTCACTGATTGTATTTATCTTTCTTTACAATTGGAAATCAACTTTTATAGTTGCTTCGGTCATTCCGCTTGCATTTCTGTTTGCTATTATCATGCTGAAAATACAAGGGCTGCCGGCCAATTTGATATCTATGGGTTCTTTAGATTTTGGTTTATTGCTTGAAGGGACTCTTGTTATTGTAGAGACTGTATTTGTAGCCATGGCTACGTTATCACACAAAGTAGGACCCGAGCGTTTTGCTAAAATGAGTAAGCTAGGGGTGATTAAGAAAAGTGCTGGTAGTGTAGCTTCTTACATCTTCTTTGCATTGATTATTCTGATTGTTGCACTACTGCCTATTTTTTCTTTTCAAAAAGTGGAAGGAAAAATGTTTACTCCTTTAGCATTTACGTTGGGTTATGCTTTACTTGGTTCTCTGATATTAAGTTTGACCTATGTTCCAGCGATGTGTAAATTGTTGTTTACCAAAAATATCGACGAGAAAGAAAATGTGATCACCCGATTTTTTCAGAAAACAATTTTCGGGATGTATGCCGTAGCATTCCGCTATAAAAGAACAACTATAGGTCTATTTTTAGGTATTTTAGCTTTATGTCTTTTCAAATTTATGCATTATGGATCCGAATTTTTACCCAAACTCAATGAGGGAGCGATTTACATCCGTGCAACACTGCCCAATAGTGTCAATTTGAAAGAATCTACCCGTTTGACCGCAGAAATGAAAGATTTAATGCAAAAAGATTGCGAAGAAATCGATTTTATTTTGACGCAAACAGGTCGGCCAAATGATGGGACAGATCCGACGGGGTTCTTCAATATTGAGTTTAATGTTCAACTGAAAGATGCCAGCGAATGGAAAAGAAAAGTATCTAAAGAAGATATTATTCAAGAAATGCGTACTAAATTGCATCATTATCCCGGTATTACATTTGGATTCAGTCAACCGATTCAAGACAATGTCGAGGAATATGTCGCAGGTGTGAAGAGCTCTTTGGTTATCAAAATTTTTGGTGATGATCTCTATGATTTAGAGAAATATGCCAATAAAGTAGCCACATCTATTGCAAAAGTTAAGGGTATAGCCGATATCAATGTGTATAAGAATATCGGACTGCCAGAACTCAAAATACAGTTGCACGATTCCAAGATGGCAAAATATGGGATTCAGACTCGAGATGTTCAGGCTGTTATTGAAATGACGATCGGAGGACAGGCTGCGACAACTTTTTATGAAGGTGATCGACAGTTTGATGTCATCCTTCGTTTTCAAGAAGCTTATCGTGATACCCCAACTAAAATTGGTCAAATTTTAATACCGACCAGTAACGGACAGAATATCCCATTGCAGGAGATTGCGAGTATCAATTATCAAACGGGACCTGCATTTATATATCGTGAAGGCAATAGCCGATATATCGGTGTTGGATTTAGTATCGATGGCCGTGACTTGGGAAGTACGATTGCAGAAGCGAAGCAGGTAGTAGCCGCAGAAGTAAGTCTACCAAAAGAAAATCATATGGAGTGGGCAGGAGAATTTGAAAGTAAAGAGCGTGCCGCTAAACAGTTAGCTTTAGTAGTTCCTATCTCTTTAGTGCTGATTTTATTGTTACTGTATGCCAATTTTGGAAATGTAAAAGACACAGCCATTGCTTCTCTCACATTACCTTTTGCCTTTATTGGAGGGTTTATTTCACTATGGGTCACAGGCACCATCTTTGGGATATCAGCAGGTATCGGTTTCATCATTTTATTTGGAGTGGCTACGATTGATGGTATTGTACTTATTGGTGTTATCAGAGATAATCTCAGACATAAAATGAAGTTGAAAGATTCCATTATACATGGTGTCCGAAGCCGGATCAGACCTGTTGTCATGATTGCTTTAATGGGGTCAATGGGTTTATTGCCCGCAGCTTTATCAACAGGTATGGGTTCTGAAATCCAGAAACCACTTGCCATTATGATTGTAGGTGGACTGCTGATCTGTCTTGTACTGTCATTTACTATTTTACCAGTTGTTTTTTATCTGGCTTATCGCAAAGAGAAGGTCTAAGGGCAATTAGCTTTTTAACTAAAAGATCTCCAATAGTTTCGTGCTTTTGGAGATCTTTTTATGTAGAATAAGGTGATGCCGATCAATCTGAAGAACTTACCTTAAAACCTATCTTTTTTCTTTCTTTTGGAAGAGGTTCTTCTAGTGAATGTTGACATCAAACAATTGCTATTTCCGTTTATGATTTTGTGTTTGGTCTTAGTGACATCTTATTACCAAGCGCATCCATTTACCTGATATCGCCAATACCCGAGCTGAATCTGGTGAAAAATTAGAAAGGAGCATCCGGTCATTTCGACATTTTGCCTTAGGGGTAGTGGCTATCTTTTTTTATGTTGGGACAGAAGTTGCTATTGGAGCTAATAGTAATCTTCATGCTTTTGAATGGGAAGAATATAGACAACGGATACTTAACGATCTCAACAAGTACTTCGGAATAGAAGAGAACTTAGAAAGATAAACAATCGTAAAAGGTAGTCGCAAAGTATTGAACATAGTAGGTAAATCTTTCGACTTGATTTTTAGCGAACAGCGGATGATGATCATGAAAGCTAAAGTTGTCGTTGAAGAAAACTAAGCATTAATCTTAGAAAAATATTAAAATAGAATTTCTACCTGTGAACTCCGGATGCCCCCGAGGTATAATTGACACATTAAACGTGTCAATAATACCTCGGGATGAAAAGGGGCGGCTTAATGCCTAAAAAATCAAAATAATAAACAAAACTATACACGATATAATCAAGCTCTGGGGATATCTCCGTAAGCTATTGAAATCTGATGGGAAAGGATTTCTGTTGAGTAGAAAGCAGGAGGAATTACCTGAATATCCTGTAACTAAAAATGTAGTAAATAATAATATTGCAGAAGCAACTAATGTAATTTTTAGTAGTAAATGTACCTTCGGTGAAGGTTCGCTTATTGTTGGGGATAAGGTTATAGCTGACTCAGGACTGGATTACCATTTCTCTGGCTATTTATTGCTAAATAAGCAATAAAACAGCAGAGAATAAGCAAGCAAGGTGTAACACAGGTCATATGCAGAAGCCTAGAATTATCAAAGAAACGGCCTATAGATGGCAACGATTCGGTAATCAAATACCAAACAAACGGTAATGGATTGGCAATAAATAGGCAGACAAAGACCATCGCAAAGAGATCAAAGCAGAATAAATTCTGATTTTTTCTTAACCAATTTCACACCAACTTCTAAGTTTCTTCGACTGGGCTTCGAGTCAGCATCGGGATTTCATCGGCTACAGTGCATGAAAAGTCGAAGCACGGTCGAACAAAAGTCAAGTGAAAGTAGAAAAAGAGGTGAAGAAAAGGAAAAAAAAGTTAGTAGAAGTTTGCTGGATGTGGCAAACAGCAAATCAACGCATTGTCCGGGAGGTACACGCTATATACCTGCTTTCAACCTGTTTCGGACCTTGTTTTACTTTCGGCCGTCGATGCACAAGGGAAAGGACGGTGCAGCTACTTTGAAAGTGTTGTGCAGTTACTGGGAAACTTACTACGAGGTTAAAAAAAGGTTAAAACAAATGCTGATCAAAAACAGCCGTTTTCCGCGTCATGGTCGATCTATTTGTAAGATCTCGCTCAAGAGGGCTTGGTGTGTAGCTCAAGCGTCCGTAATGCGTATGCTAAGTAGTGGTAAAGCATGGATAGTGCGTAAAACGGTACCCGTTTACGCACTACTAACGCACTACTAACGCACTATCAACGCTTTATCTATGCTTCATCCATACTTAATCCATACATTGAAAGCGCTTTATTTAAAATAAGAAGTTTTAAGCGATTGATTTCATTTAGTCAGGCCTATAGGCTGGTTTTGCGTTAATAATCTGTCTAATCGCTTAAAAAGCTTTTCAAATCAAATGCATGGGGTGTAAGAGATGTTGTGAATGAGCGTTTTGGAAAGCGGTTGCTAAAATAAAGATTTTCAGGAGTGTTGCTTTTATTGTAGTTGATGACTTTCGGATCGGTATCCACACAATTCCTGAGAAAGCAGAATTATGTGTTGCAGGGAAAGGTTATTTCTGCTGTAGATAAAAAGCCGTTACTAGGTCTATGCGGGCGTGTTGAATCGGATAATATGAAGACATCGACCAATAAAGATGGCACGTTCAGTATGACCATATCCCAACGCAATGGTAAAGTGAAGTTGACTTCTGTCGGCTATAAAACCCAAGAGCTGAATTATAATTAAGGTATATTGTTGCATGTGCAACTAAACCATTTGTAAGATCAGCTTGAAGAGGTGGAAGTGGTGTCTGTCGGGTGCCAAAAATACCTAAAGAAAGAATGACAGGGAAGTTGGTTCTATATTCTTACAATCTTGAGAAGAGTGAGGCGCTGAATTTACCAGGTGATATGGGGGTGTTGCTGGTAGGAAGATTGTATAGTTTTTGTTTTCAGGTATATATACTTTTTATCGGCCCTAATATGGATATTGAAATTGATAAAATATAGACTCGTAAAGTACGGATTTATAAAAATATTCCTTTAGTAGCTTTTGTAGAAGAAATGAGCCGTTTGGAAGGGTTTACGATAAAGCGATGGGATTGTGTACCCAAGAATTAGTTAGTCAAGGTAGCCGTACATTATCAGAGCGCTAAAGAAGAGGTTTATAGTGCTATTAATGATTTTGGGGTGCTTTTGTACGAGGAGAAAGGAATATTTAGTTTTTGCCCTGAAGATGAGAAAAATAAGATCGCAATGATTGAAAGCAGAAAACATGATAAGCAGTTTTAAACAGTTTTTAGACACGGTGATTTACAGGATTGAAATTAATGAAGTAGTCGAGAGACAAAAATGCCGAGCAACCGGTAAGGTACGGTTTAACAGTAAAGCGGAATCGACTTTCTTTATTCATTGGCGTAAATAGAGGATTCTCAAATGGTTGGAAAAATCTGCGTGGCGGAAGCTCCGTAATAAGGGATTTGGAACGAAAAGTTCAACTCCACGATATGTATACTTCTGTGAAGGATACCACAGCACAAAAGAGCATCCATATGATTATCAAAAGAAAAATAAAATAGACAATAGGAAATATTTTGATAAATTAGTGTATACTGAGAGTACCGGGGGATGTGAATGAGTGGTAGCTCATTTTTTGGAAATAAGAAATTGGAATGATCGATAAAAAAAATAAAATAGCCTGTTTCGGCGAAGTACTGTGGGACATATTCCCTGGAGGAGATAGAAGAGCTGGGGGAGCACCCTTTAATGTCGCTTATCACTTGTCTAAAATGGGGGTTGAGGTCAATATGATAAGCAGCGTAGGAGATGACGAATTAGGTCGTGAATTGCTGCAGAAAATCGAAGATTGGAAAATACATTCTCCTGGCATACAGGTGAATAGTGCTTATCCTACGAGCACAGTTGTTGCGACTATCGATGAACATAATGATGCACATTATGATATTGTCCGGGAGGTTGCATGGGATTATATTGAAGTGAATGCTATTAATCAAGCAATGGTTAATGAATCGGATGCATTGGTTTTTGGTACACTGGCCACTCGTAATACCCAGTCTAAGAATACATTATTTGAGTTGCTTGAAAATAGTTCTTACAATGTATTTGATATCAATCTGCGAGCGCCACACTATGATGTACATGTGATAAAAGATCTGTTGCATAAAACACAGTTAGCAAAATTTAATAAAGCCGAGTTACGTATGATGATTGACTTTATGGGTAAGTCCTATACGACAGAAGAGGATTGTGTAAGTTTCCTACAGGACACTTTCAGGATGAACGAAGTTATTGTATCCAAAGGAAGTAAAGGAGCACTCTATGCTGATCATCATGATTTTTATTCCATATCGACGATCCCTATTGAAGTAAAAGATACTGTTGGTAGTGGAGACTCCTTTTTGGCGGGATTTTTATCAAAAAGGTTTGAAAAAGGAAGTTCAGCAATTGAAATTATGAATCAAGCTGTTTCACTGGGAGCATTTGTTACTGCTCGAGAGGGAGCATGCCCAGATTATTCTAAGGCAGATTTTATTGCTTTTCAAAAAGAATCAGCACATAAAGATTAGAGGTTAAGCTATTATTTTCATGCAGGCCTGTGTTTATTTGGTTCATCAATACAGGCCTGCATGTTTAGTTTATTCTGACCAAACGGCCAGCTCATTGCCATCTGGATCTATAAATTGAAATCGTCTCCCACCAGGGAAGCTGAAGATTTCTTTTGTTATTATACCACCAGCTTTAATTACTTTTTCAAGAGTTGTTTCAAGAGCTTTAGAGTAAAGGATAATTAATATACTTCCCTTTACAGGAGTTCCTAAAGTAAAACCACCATCAATATATTCACCTTCAAATGCAGTGTAGTGAGGTCCATAATCGGTAAAAGTCCAACTGAAACATGCTGTATAAAAATTTTTGATCTGTTGAAGATCTTGTGATAAAAATTCAATATATTGGATCTGTTCGTGCTTGAGTTTTTGTGTAGGTGTATCTTTCATAATTTTTTGATTATAGATACAAATATAATGTACTATACTTATTTAATTCTGAAAAAACGACGATGATTGCACCTCTTCTTAAGTGATCAATAATTCTATGTAATTTACGCGATGATTTTAGAATAAAGAATATTTATCGATCAAGTTAATCTGATTAAGCTTTTATAGAAAGGGACACTTATAAGTTCATTTTAAGAATTCTTGTCGACAGTTTAATATTCTTCAAGATGTCTTGTAAGTGTCCCAAAAAATCAAACAGCTTAAAACTGGACATAAATGTTTAGATTTAAGTAATAAGATGAAAAAGACACGTTTTACAGAAACCCAGATTGTAAGAGCTCTCAAAGAGGGAGAAGAAGGTAGAAAGACGGATGATATCTGCCGGGAGCTTGAGATTAGCAAAGCCACCTTTTATAACTGGAAAAGCCGTTACGGTGGCATGGAAGCATCTGATGTCAAGCGCCTGAAGGAACTTGAAGAAGAAAATGCACGCCTGAAAAAGATGTTTGCCGAGCTGAGTATGAACCATGATATCCTAAAAGAAGTCATCACAAAAAAAGGTTGGGGCTCCGGCAACAAAAACAGTTAACTCAGGAAATTGTCCTAGATCACGGTTTGAGTGTCGCCGGAGCCTGTAAATTGACAGGTATGTGCCGTTCACAATATTACTATTTTAGCAAGAAAGACGACAGTGCCGTGATGGCAGCATTAGACGATCTGTCCTCCAAACATCCTGTATATGGATTTCGAAAACTATATGCCTACTTGCGCAGAGAAGGTAAGCCCTGGAACCATAAGAAAGTATACAGGGTATATAAGCTGCTCAATATGAATAAGAAGAGACGTGTCAAA
The DNA here is from genome assembly GCF_037479535.1 of Sphingobacterium sp. MYb388. NCBI lineage: Bacteria > Pseudomonadati > Bacteroidota > Sphingobacteriia > Sphingobacteriales > Sphingobacteriaceae > Sphingobacterium > Sphingobacterium sp. MYb388. The sequence continues at coordinate 310,057 of NZ_JBBGYV010000001.1, forward strand.
CGTCGGCTTCCTGTTCGGGAGAAACAACCTTTGGAACAACAGGTCAGCATTAATCAAAAATGGAGCATGGACTTTATGAGCGATAGCTTGGCAAGCGGAAACAGATTTAGAACTTTTAATGTAATGGATGACTGTTCCCGTGAAATATTGTGTATCGAAGTAGCTACCTCTATTTCTTCTGTACGGGTCACCCGGGCACTGGAACAAATCATAGACTGGCGAGGTAAGCCGCTCTGTCTGCGTGTAGATAATGGCCCCGAATTCACCAGTCATCATTTTGATCTCTGGTGTAAAAGTCAAGGCATCGCGATTCAATTTATTCAGCCCGGCAAACCTATGCAAAACGGTTATATCGAACGTTTTAATCGAAGTTATCGAAAAGAAATTTTGGATGCTTATTTATTTTTCAACCTGGCAGAAGTCCGAGAACATACCCAAATATGGATGCATGAATATAATAACAACAGGCCTCACGAAGGACTTGGCAATCTTACACCAACGGAATTATCAAAAAATATTAGACACAAACAACAAATAAATCAATTAGTAACGTAAATTAGAAAAGTCCAATTCTAGCTGTAGGAAAAATGGGGTACTTACAGTCTGTTTAGTATAACTTTTTTTTATTTTAATGGAAACGCCACGAATTGTAAGTGATGGTTTACAAATTGTAAATGCTTCGTGTTTTAGTCTTGTCGATTTTTATTTTTGGCCAATAAATTGTTATCAGTGAAATAGTAATTTGAATACTAGAAATACAACCGAAAATAAGATGGATCGAACCAATTCTAACTCAAGTCAATTTCAGAGCTCGGATAATTTGCCGGAACCGAAACCTAAATCAAATAAAAAAACTATTTTTTGGGTAGTTCTCATCATTGCCTTACTCGCGATAGTATGTTTTATTGCTTTTCAATTTGGAGTTTATAAACAGCGTCAGGAAGTTTATACAGAAGAGATCGCATATCCCGCTGATAGTGTTTTTGTAAATGGATGGGCTAGTCAAGAAGATTATGCATATTGGAAAAATGCGGTTTTTACAATACCAGAATATAACGATATTCCTGTTCCATTTCAAAGGGCTATCGTAAAGATTTTTATGGACAATAAGTTCATGCAAAATGAAGATAACAATCAATATTTTTTCACAAAAATTAAAGATCGAGCACCTAAAGTAATTGCATATGGCAATTTTACTGGTCAAGGGGATAAAGAAATGGCTTTTCTACTTGAAAAACAAGATTTTGCCAGTAGTGCCATTTTCATTATAACTGATCAAGGTAATCTCCTGTACTGGAAAGAATTAAGTTCCGAGTTGCCGACCATCAAACGATTTGCAAAAGGCGCACTAATATATTTGAATGATATGAAGCTTGTTCCTGCACCAACTGATGGTATAATAAAGCAAAACAAAAACTCAAAATATGTGCTGATTTATAATCGTGAGACGAAAACCTTTGATGAACATTATCAATATACAGATGAGGATGTTAAAAATTCAAAACACGAAATGGAAGGTGATGAGGAAACAGTAGAAGAGGTCGATACCGCTGTTGTCGAATAGCCACAGTGTTTTAATGTATTTTTATAAAAAGCCATTGTTTGTAAAATGATACTTAACTATATATACTCATCAGTGCACCGAATGAATAAGGTCACAACTGAATCTAGCAATGAATTAAAATCATGTAATAAAGACTCGCAGATCGATTCGATAAAGGCTCATCATAAAGAGGGTCTATTAGATGGTAAATGAAGATGCCTCCAAAATATAGCTTCAGCATATCTTGAAATTAACACGTACTCTATTGAACTTTTATAAAAAATATACAATGAAATTACTTCACTATTATTTTATTGCTACTGTGCTATTGATATGCATTTCTCAAAGTGGAAGTGCGCAAAGCAAAAAAACGAAAAAAACAATAAAAAAGGAGATCCTTAAACCGATTAAGAAACAAATTGAACCACCGGTTGTGGTGGGAAAAATAACTGATTCTATTTTTGCAGAAGTGCCTCCTATGATTGCATCTCCGATAAAAAATAATGATCTAGAAAATGATATCGCTGACAATGCTAAAGCCGCCCGTGAGAAAAAGTCTTATGATAAACCCTTTCAATTTTGGCCATCTATAGATACGGTGATACATGAAGATTATCAGACATATTTGAAAAAGAAAAGATCGGCATTGAAAAACTATAGTACAGGTAAATTTTCGAATATGAATAAACCTATACTGAAGTCAGTAAATGAACTTTGCTACGTCTTAGAGAATAATAAAATGGACACGGTTCGTTATTATGGCGATGGATGGAACGAACGTAAAGTATATGATAGCAATGGCAATCTGACTCATCTTTATGTTATTTTTGAAGATGAGAAGACTAAGCAAGATAGTGCTTATCTCACTACAGAGTACTTTTACAGTGGAGCACAATTAAAACTAAAATTATATTTTTGGTGGGAGACAGGTCAAAAAGAAGCTGAAGAAGAACTGGAATATAATGACGAAGGGGAACTTTGGAAAGTATACTATACTTCTTTAGATAAAAACGGTGATGAAGTGATCGAGGAGGGCAGAGGCTTTCGGACGCTCTATAAGTACGAGGATCATAGACAGATTGAAGAAAATTATGAACGTGTCGAGGATGCTATGAATGAATTTGTCTTAAGTGAAACAATTTATAAAACACTTGGTAATGGCGGAGTGCTTATTGAAAGTAAAAAAGTAGAGTGGCCACAGAAAACTCCATCTATAATTACCCGTTATAAATACGATGCCAAAGGGAACAAAATTTTTTCAGGAGATCAAAACTCTTCTTACACCTATCAATATAATGAACAGGGGGATGTTGTCTCTTCCATTTACAAAACCGCAGATCCTAATTATGGTAGTACAACTACCTATTCTTATACATATGATCAGAACAAGAACTGGGTGATGAGAGAAGAGGTTGTTATTGATAAAGATCAAGAAACGACAACAGAAAAAGTGTTTTTATGGAAGCGCGAGCTTTCTTATCATGATTAGAACTAGCTATTAGCCGAGTTCTTTCTGGAGATTTAAAAATTCTTTCTCAAATTTTTTCGCATAGTTATATCCGAATTCATATATCTGATTCACTCTACTTGTGTCAAATGTTTTAAACTGATTGATTTCCTCAGGCTGTATAAATATATCGCAATCGCCAGGAGCTTCAGCCTTAATGTTTGAGGTTGTAATTCGGATAATACGTTCCACAATCTGCTTGTAGTTCAGTCGTCCTTCGGAACGGTTGACCGGATTCACATTGATGCCGATACTTTTATTGCATGTTGCTTTAATCTGCTCCACCGGAAAGTTATTTAATATTCCGCCATCACATAAGTAACGGTTATTTTTATAAGCTACCGGCTGAAATACCAGTGGAAAACAGCATGAAGATTTAATAGCAAAAGATAGTGAGCCTTGGTTGAAGATAAGAGACTCCGCATTGGTTAAATCTGTAACAGCAACATATAGGGGCATTTTCAAGCTTTCGAAGCTGTCGTGCGGAATATATTTTTTAATGATTTTTTCAAAAATATCTGCACTGAACAGGCCATCAGTTCTAATGGAGAAGTCGGAATAGGTGAAGAATTTTTCCTGTTTTACCAACTCCAATATCTCTAGCGGAGCGTATCCTTCAGCTATAAACGCACCGACCAAAGCTCCTGCACTCGCTCCTGAAATAGCATGAAGCTGTATGTTCAGTTCCTGAAGATATTGGAGTATGCCCAAATGGGCGATTCCTCTAAAGCCACCACCGGAAAGCGTAATTCCTATTTTGTTATTTACAATCATTTAAATTTTATTGTAAGAATTCCTAATACTAATAAAAAAAGCAACGATCCATATTCACTAACTATTGAATGTAGTCTGTTGTTAGATTTTAAGTAGGTTTTTCCAGGCTGTATTTAATTATTAAATTTCTCTTATCATTGATTTCCACATTTGCCAAGGATATCTTGACATATAAAACTAGCAAATAAAATCATACGATCAAAAAGCTGTTATCATAATGCTTGCTGTTCTACAATAAGACAAGTCTATTTTTTACTTTGCATTGATGTCTGTTATATAAGCCTACGGTTAGTCCGTGATCTTCATTGTACAACGACAAAGATGATGAGCTAAGCGCTATATATTCTATATAAATGGCTATAAAGATTATTATTAAACTGTTATAAGGAGATCACTAAATATTGATAATTATAAATGTGAAGACATGTGATTTGATTTTATTTATCAATGAATCAGTTATTTATATATTTATTTTATGATTTTCCTTAATGAGTATTTGTTAATTACGAATATTTCGTAAGTTTACAAATAAATCGTAAAATTATGAAGAAAATCTTATTAACCACATTCATTTCATTCAGCCTGCTCACTCTTCATGCACAAGAAAAGGCAATTGCTAAAATACATTACATCTTTAAGCATGTTAATGATACCACACAAAAAGACAAACATATACGTGATGAAGTTGCTACTTACCTTGGTAAACAAGCTAGTTATTACACCAGTTATTCTAGTACTAGAATGCAAGAACAGACTTCAAAAATACTATCAGCTCCGGATTTTGATGGTAATTTAGTGATTTCCAGATCGACTAGTGGTATCAAGGAATCTTATCTTTTAGAACCTTCGAAGTCCAAGATGGTAGAAGTAAAACGTGTTGCATCTGATGAGTTTTTATTAGAGACTACTTATCCTAAGCAGGATTGGGATATAGAAGATGAAACCAAAGTAATTGGTGGATATACTTGTCAAAAAGCAACTACAACTTTTGCTGGTCGTCATTACACCGCTTGGTTTACAACAGATATTCCTTTTTCTTTTGGACCTTGGAAATTGCATGGCTTACCAGGACTGATCTTGGCGGTAAGGGATGACAAGAGTGAGGTGGAATTTGAATATTCTGGCTTTGATAAATTAACTGATGATGTACAAGTGAAAATTGGAACTCCTGCAAATGCAATTTTGTCTAAAAAAGATGAAGTAGAGAAATTAGAGCAGGCTTTTAAGGCAAATCCCAGTGCCTATATGCAAACCAGATCTAGCCGCAGATCTACAGGCGCTGGTGTTTTTGTTAGCATTAGTGGCGCGAGTTCATCAGCTCCAGCTATGGATGCTTCAAAAATTAAATCGATGACTATTAAGAATGATGATGATTATAAGCCCTCTTCTGTGATCAATAATCCACTCGAGTTAAAATCGTATTAAAAACCCTAAAATTATTCGAATCGGAATATAATACTTTGGCTTCGTTACGCCTTATTCTTAATTCAACTGCTTTAGACCAAAAAAATGAAAAGAAATCTATTCATCGTATTGATGTTATTAACTGGGATCACTGTTAAGGCTCAAGAAAAGGCAATTGCGAAAGTTCACTACCTCTTTAAACACGTTAATGATACAACACAACGAGATAAATATCGGAGAGATGAAGTCGTAACTTATTTAAGTCCCCAAACAAGCTATTACACAAGTTATTCATCTACTAGAACACAAGAACAATCTGCGCAACAGATGGATGCTCTAAATTTTGATGGTCATGTTATTGTTTCGAAATCCACTAGCGGAATAAGAGAATCTTATCTTTTAGAATCCTCTAAATCCAATATGATTGAAGTGAAACGTGTAGCATCCGATGAGTTCTTGTTGGATGCAGTATATCCTAAACAAGACTGGGATATTCATGATGATACTAAAGTAATAGGCGGATATACTTGTCAAAAAGCGACAACGACTTTTGGCGGTCGACATTACACAACTTGGTTTACAACAGATCTTCCTTTTTCTTTTGGACCATGGAAATTACACGGCTTACCAGGATTAATTTTGGAAGCCAGGGATGATAAAAGTGAAGTTGAGTTCGAGTATTCTGGTTTTGATAAACTTGCTGATAGTGTTCAGATTACGATTGGTGCTCCGGTTGATGTTATTTTATCAGCACCTGAAGAGGTAGAAAAATTGTACAAGGCTTTTAAAACCAATCCAAAGGCGTATATGCAAACAAAATCGGGTGGTTCTTCCTCTGTAAAAAAGAGTGGAGTTTTTGTAACGAGCGACGTGCCATTTTCAACTATCGACCCTAATAAAATTAAATCGATATCTATTAAAAATGATGATAATTATAAACCTTCTTCGGTCACTAATAATCCTTTAGAATTAAAACCATAATATGTTATTAAGATCTCTTACTGTAATTTGCTATATACTTTGTAGTGCATGGGTTTTTGGGCAGCAGGTTGCCATTGAAGGAGTATTAGTAGATAAGGCGTCGGGAAAACCGTTAAATTATATCCATGTGGTACTGAAGTCAAGTGACCATAAATTGTTAACCTTTAAAGAAACAAATGAGAATGGGGCTTTTTCTTTAACTACATTGAAAGGTGTGGATGGAGCATATCTCGAGATCAACCACTTAGGGTATCATAAAAAAATAATTCCATTGACAGATCTTCGTACTAAAAAAACGATTGAACTTGAACAGAAAGCTGTTTTATTGGATGATGTTGAGGTCAAAAGTAGACCGAAGATCCGTCGAATCGGGGATACATTGTCTTATGATGTTTCGACGTTTGCAAAGGAAGAGGATCGTAGCATTGGTGAGGTATTAAAACGGATGCCGGGTATAGAGGTAGGAGATAATGGAAGTATTAAGTATCAGGGAAAAGCGATTTCGAAGTTCTATATTGATGGTGATGATTTATTGGACGATCGTTACGCGATTGGCACAAAAACGGTACCACATAAGATGGTGAAAGATATACAGGTACTGACCAACCACGAACATATGAAAGTGTTGAAAAATAAGCGTTTTACAGATAATGTGGCGATAAATCTGGTTATTAAAGACGATGCTAAGCTCAAGTTAACCGGTCAGGCTAAACTGGGAGCGGGAATGCCCAAGCAATATGATGCAGAAGTCAATACGATCTTGTTCAATAAAAAATATAAGGTATTGAATGTGCTGCAGGGAAATAATATAGGTAATGACTTGACTGGTGATTTTACTGGATTTAATCAAAGTTCCGTGTTTGCACAAATGGGGTATTCACCTATAAATAATTTGCTTGCTGTAGGGACTGTTGGTGGTCCTCCTGTAGCAAAATCAAATTATTTTATGAATAATACAGTGGCTTTAAATGCAAATAATCTATTGAATATAAAAAATGGTTTGCAACTGAAGTCGAATGTACAGCTCTTGTATGATAAGAATAATACCACTTTTCAAGGAAAAACAAGCTATTTTTCGGAAGAAGGAGATTTTGTATTTGATGAAAACCAATATACAGAAACAGCGGAATGGCTAGCAGCATTTCGGTTGTCATTGAACAAGAACATGGAAAAGCGTTATATCAATAATACGTTCTCGTTCGAATATGAAAAAGAAGATCGGCGCGCCACAATAGGGAGTAATGGAAATACTATTTTCGGGAATTTGAACCATAAAATTAGAGGCTTTTCTAATCAATTGGAATGGGTTCCTCAACTTAAAAATGGAGATATTGTGCAGATCAATTGGTATATGAATTACGCCAATAAACCACAGACCTTAGCTTTTTCTCCTGGTCTTTTTCCGGATATCTTTGCTTCAGGAATATCATATGAACAAACACTGCAACATGTTGAAGTTCCCACAATTTTTACGAATGGTAGTATCGGATATAGGCTTCCCAAAGGAAAGATCAAACAATACTATACGCTGGGGGCAATGATGGAAGACCAAAAACTCAAATCGGGTATTGATCTCAATAAAGAAGGAATTGTAAAGGCTACAGATGTTGATTCTACGGAGAATAATATGCACTGGAATCGTTCATCGTTTTCTGTCAATGCAGACTATGAATGGAGTATTAATAGACTAGCCACAAAGTTGAGTTTGCCTTTATCATGGCAACACACCAGTTATATTGATGACGGTTTTAGTATCGATAATAGCCAGAATAATCTTTTATTTAATCCTTCATTTTCAGCTCGTTTGCAAGTACACCAAGAGGATGAACTTAGTTTTTCTTATCAGAGAGGCAATACTTTTGGAACTATCGAAAATGTGTATCGAGGTTTACTGATTAGAAATTACCGGACTTTATCGACTAATAGTGGTGGGATCAATGAAAATAGGAGCAATAATTTTGGATTAAACTATAAGTTAGGTAAAACAATAAAACTGCTATTTTTTAATTTTGGATTGGGCTACAACCAATCCATATCAAGTACAATGTTTTCTAATGTAATCAATGAGGAGTCGACTCAAACACAGCTGATCGCCCAAGAAAATGAAGTGAAGTCCTATAGTGCTTCTGCTGGGATTGATAAATACATTTTTGCTTTATCGAGTACGGTGAAAATTGCTGCATCGTGGTCTTTGTCGGACTATAATCAGTTATTTAATGAGGAGATACTTCCATTTCAGAATACAAGTTATACGTTGAGGCCAAATATGGAATTTAAAATATGGAAGCAGTTGAACCTTTCTTATACTGGACAATTATCTTGGGTAAGTACGAAACAAAAGGGTGGATCTGATGAATTAAATAGAAATACATTTAATGCTTCACATCAAATGAGTTTACCGGTAAATCTATTTTCAAGCGTTCATTTGCGTTTAAGTGCTAGAAATACGTATTCCCATCAACCGGGATTGAAAGATTTTAATTATGTTTTCTTTGATACATTTTTACGCTATCGTCACAAGAAGTTGAAAACGGATTTTGAACTAAATTTGACGAATTTGGCAAATGTGAAGAAATTTGAAACCTATTACATATCGGCGAATATGCAGACTCATAATCAGTATGAACTACGAGGCAGGATGGCTGTTTTAAAAGTGGTGTTTAATTTTAAATAATAGTTGATCTAAAGGAAGTTTTACCCTTGACGGTTATTTTTACCCAACCTCGACCGCAGTAAGGTTAAAAGCTGTTGTTCTGAGATCGCTAAGACATCAACATCGATCCAAAGTAAATCTGGTTTTGACCTAAAAAGGCGACCTATTTTATTTAAAGCAGTTAAGTATGTCGTACGTTTAACTTGGTCATATTTTTTTTCGTTCCTAACTTTGATAAAGATTTGATTTTGGGTACGAAAAAAGCCAGATTCAAAACTTTGAATTTCTTCCCAAGGAATAAAAATGGATGTATCAGCGGTGTTATTTAATATACCTTGTTCCTCAATGCTTAATCCTGGTCGGCCATTTTTATGATCGATCCAGAATTTTATCTTGTGAAAATATAAAATATGTAAAGTTATGCATATTAAAAATATTAGTATGGGGGCATAGCTATTGGACGAGGTATAAAAGATGAAAAGTAATAGTACAATAAATGCAATACAAAGGAAAATGCCTGTCATAATATTGCTCTTCTTAAATTGTATATCTACCATAAGGATCTCTTTTAAATATTAAAATTATCTTTTTTATTTGATGCCCAATAAGGTGAAAAACTCCTCCTTTTTGTTTACAGCGATCGCTATTGATTTGCCATTGGTTAATTCGATCATATTTCCGGTAACTGTTTTTACAGCTTCTATGTTGAGGATAAACGACCGCTGAATACGAAAAAATAGTTGCTTATCAAGGATTTCTTCCATGGATTTGAGCGTAGCTTGTGTGGTATATGTTTTTTCGTAAACAACGATTTTTAGATAATCTCCTTGGGATTCAATGTACAGGATTTCGTGTAATAATATTTTCACTAATCTTCCTTCTGATTTTATAAATATACGATCAGGTCTTGCTTCTTGTATCTTTGGAGTTTTACCGGCCAATACACTTTCTTTGGCTCTATTTACTGCTTTTAAAAAGCGATCGAATCGAACGGGCTTAACTAAGTAATCTGTTACCCCAGCATCAAAACTATCCAATGCGAAATCACGATGTGCGGTAATAAAAATAATAACAGGTGGATTGACCAAGGCATTTACCAACTCCATACCATTAATTTTCGGCATCTGGATATCGCTAAACATGATGTCAACAGCATTACTTTGTAAATACAGCAATGCTTCTACAGGATCTCCAAATGAGCCGACAAGCGTAAGGAAGGGTATTTCTTTTACAAATGATTCTATAATTTCTCTACCAAGTGGTTCATCATCGGTGACGATACAGGTGAATTTATCCATAATTTGCTAAATCTATTTTTAAGTTGACGATAAATTTATTTTGTAAATGCTCTATTTTGAGTTCGTGTTTATTGGGATATAACAATTGAAGTCTCTTTTGTAAATTAGATAGACCGATACCACCAAAGTTTTTTGTCGGGACAAAGTCTTCAACATCATTCTCAAGATGAAAGTAAAAATGATGATCCTTAACTTTTATCGTCAAATATATAAGCTGTTCTTTATTATTTTTGAGACCGTACTTAAAAGCATTTTCAATACATGTAAATGTTAAGAGAGGAGCGATGTATAAACCTAATAATGCACTTTCTTCAGGAAGATCAAATTGGATCTTTTTATCTACCGGGTATCGCATTTTTTCGAGTTCACCATAGTTTTTTATAAATTCCAATTCTTTCTGCAAGGATACTTTTTCCGTGTTAGACTCATAAAGTGTATAACTCATAATGTCCGAAAGACTTACAATCACCTCTGGCGTAGTGGGATCTTTCTTAATTGCAAGACCATAGAGATTATTTAAAGTATTGAATAGAAAATGTGGATTAAGCTGTGCTTTTAAAAAATTCTTTTCAATATTGATATTCTCAATTTCTAATGAAGCTTTTTCGTTTTGAATTTTTAAGGTTTTACTGTATAATTTTGAAATTTCAAATAGAATTTTGACAAAAAAGAAAGGCGATAGAATTGAAATGACAATGAATGCTTGTGAAATCATGCGTTTTACAGATACGGCTTGTACGAACGACTGATCGGCACTCATCTTAATAGCATTCTTTAGTTCTCCATTTTCTATTTCAAAGCCCAGCGCATGGTAGATTAGGGAGAAAAAATAGGTAGTAGCAATCCAGATAAATAGCAATATCGGCAAACTAATGACTAGAAGTAAAATGATCTTATTCTTGCTACCGGATAAAATCTTGGGAAGTAACACATAAAAGAACAGATAGAAAACGAGCATATTAACGCTTGTCATCCTAATGGTTAGGATGGTAGCATTAAAAAAAGAGAGTTTATATGCAAGTATGTAGCTCAACAGCAATAAGATCGAAAAAGTGAACCACATGCAGACATGAAGTAAAATTCGACTGGTTTTGCTGTATAAACTATCAAAATCAAATTCAGCTATTTTACTTGTTAAATAACTAGATAAAATTCTCGTATCCTGTGACATGATGTTTGTTTAAATGATCAACCAAATATAGTTTTTTGAACGAGTTATAGGATTACTTTTCATATAAAAAGAGAATTGCTTATGGTGTTTACGATCGTTTATTAGCAGATTCATGATTCACCTATTGCCCTATTTCAGCATATGTTCCACTATAATATTCGTATCAGTGCATTCAATACATTGACCATGTTGTGGCCTATTATGGGATAAATCAGATTACCTGTAAATTTCCTTAGCAAGCCAAGACTTAACGAAGATATCAGCGTGAGGTAGATGATGGTTATGATATCAAATTTGAGTTGATGATCTTCCGTTAACACAAGACCATGTGCAACACTGAATAGCAGGGTCACGATAATAAATTCCCAGCCAAATGAGATGCCTTTGATATTCCATTGGGGAGTAAAAGCTTGATCAAGAAGCCAAAAGCAAATGCCTCTAAAAACTAATTCTTCGGTTAAACCTGGCATTGTAGCCTGGAAAGCGAATGTCTCAAGATCAAAATGACCTCCTTTAGAGAATAAGATAAATTTGAAAATCAAATCAAAAAGTAAGAATCCAAGGAATATGGATATACCGAATTTCACCTGTTTCTTTGCATTACTTTTCGAGGTGAATCCGATCTGCTCACGATGAGTTTTGCTTACCGAGAAAATGATGGTCAGCGATAACAATAAACTCAATATTTTACCGATCCATGAAAATTTAAGACCGATCGAATCAAGGCTAAAATATTGTCTGCTAAAATGTTGGATATAACAATCCGTTAAAAAATAGACGATAAAAAGGATTAAAAATTTTGTATTTACTTTTTTCGTTTTGGCAAAAGCAATAGCCATTAACGGTAGCATCAAAGAGATCCAAATAAGCGGTGTGAATAGTGACATATCTTTTAATTTTTCTTAAAAATATGTGAATGCAGCATTCGATGAAATTTCTACCGATGAAAAGGTGGAATCAGCCGATGGAAGGTGTTTTTTGATCGATAAAGGAATTGCATACAACGCTGATCAATGGTTTAAAGCACGATCAAAAAAGTTAGTAATGGGCAAAATCACTTCATGCGACATGAAGTGATTTTTAAAATAACCTAACTAGCTCTTCAAAAACTGAAAGTAAAATCCACAGGGTATGCGTTTAAAGGAATTGAGCAATCCTTTAATTGATGTTATTTTACTTGATGTAAGAAAGAATGGATAGGTGAAGTGATCATGTAAAGACTGTTTTTCAATCTTATACGATACGATTATCCAGGTAGGTGAGCTTAATGAATTTGCAATTCTGCTTTATACTCAAAAATTTCAATAATCTGTTGAGCCACATCCTGACCAAGGATATCTGTCACCATATATAAGGCTGCATCTATACCCGCTGTGATGCCTGCAGTAGTTAATAAGTCACCCTGATCAATATATCGAGGCCCTGTTACAACTTGACTGTCCGGATTTAGTTCTTGTAACAGATCTGTCATCATAAAATGACTGGTAATAGATTTTCCATCTAAAAGCTTAGTATTCGAAAGTAATAGCGCACCTGTACAAATACTGGCAATTACAGTATCACGTTGTGCCTGAGCTGTAACCCATGCTGTGAATCGGGATTCAAAATGCTCGTCTTTGAATAATTTGATAATTGTTTCAGGAAATGCTCCAGGTACGATAATCAGATCTGCTTGTGGACAATTATCAATTGTATAATTAGGAATAATTTGCATGGTATTGGATTCTGCAAATATAGGCGTAGTATCCAAGGCAACAGTATAACAATTAAAGCTGTTTGGTATTATTATATTTGCTTTTACAAATACATCTAAAGGTCCGTTTAGATCTAATACTTCTACTTGGTCAAAAACAAAAAATGCAATGTTTTTGATAGTTTTATCTTTGTTGATCTCCATTTTTGAAAAGGTATTTATGAATTAATGTTGAAATGTTTTTCGATACTGTATTGCACTAATTTTATAGTATTTATAAAACAGCTTGTTTAAGGAGCTGACCTGATCATAGCCGCATTGAACACTGATAATCGTTAAGGTGTCAGCAGTGTAAGCAAGTAGTTGTTTTGCTTTTTCTAAACGTATTTTTTCGATAAATTGTCCAGGCGGAAAAGAAGTTTCTTTTTTAAAGACCCGTGAAAAATTACGGGGACTCATGTTTACTGCGGATGCTAGTTGTTCAAGATTTAATGTTTCTTCAATACGTGCATTAGCATAGTGATAAACTTTTTGAACAAGTTCACTCATATTTTCAACAGCAGGTAATTCTTCAGAAAAAAGTGATTGATCCGAGAGTCTATGTGCTCCAAATACCAGATGTTTGGCCACCTGTATGGTTATGTCCCGCCCCACATCTTCTTCAACTAAATGTAATGCCAAGTTGATTCCAGAAGTGATCCCGCCAGAGCTATAGATATTGCCATCCTTTAAAAAAATAGATCGGGCGTCAACATGAATTTCAGGATACATACTTTTAAGCAGACCTGCATATTTCCAGTGTGTGGTCACTGTTTTATTTTTCAGCAGGCCGCTTTTGGCCATTAGAAATGTGCCGACGCAGATCGAAGCTAGGCGATTTACCTGCGGGTATATTTGCTTGAGCCATGTATAGGCCGTTTCATCAAGATTTTCAAATAAATTTGGGTGCGTGCCCGCAATGATCAAGGTATCTATAGGTGTTGTTATATTGAAAATACTTGCATCGCATTGGAGCTTGATACCTGAATTTGATGTGACAGTTTCAGATTTTAATGCCGACAGGTAATGAAGCTGATAGGGTGCGCCATAACCTACTTTTTTTAAAATCTCATTGGCCGTATGAAAGACATCAGTAGGTCCTGCTACATCCAATAATTGTACATCTGGTAATATCAAAATGGCAATATTTTTCTTATCCATGTCTCAACGTAATTTGCATATTGATTAGGACAAAGGTACTCGATCGTAACAGGATCATCAATGACAATATGCTGTGTTATCGTGCCATTTTTTTTGATAATTTATTTAAAGCTTATGGATATACTTGAATGGTTATTTCATTATTTTGATCCGTTCAGGATGTGAGCTTTTTAAAATAAAACCTGCTATCAGGTCAATTTTATGATGAAGGGGGTATCTGCATGTTGAAGTCCGATGATAATAAAATTGCATGGAGCATACTTATGCTACCATGCTATTTTATTTTTTCACTGATCTTCTCCACTTTATATATTTGTTGGAAAAGGATCTTCGAATAGGATGTTTTTATCAAACAGATAAAACTCATCTTCTTGGAGTAAGCATTTTTCCAGATCCAGCATTACTTTTTTTTCGTTTATGTCTTGTCCGATAAAGACAAGTTCATTTATCCTGTCGCCCCATTGTTTACTCCAGCGACTTTCAATATAGTCTTTGTTGGCTACATAACTTTCAAACTGTATGCGTTCAAAGTAAGACATGCTGCTCCACCACACGCCAGCTGTTTCTAGGCGTGAAGATCCGCCTGCCTGAGAAAAATTTAAAGCTTCATCCCGACGAGAAGCTAGCCAAAAAAGACCTTTGGCACGTATAATACCTGCGGGATAGTTATGGTTTAAGTAATGCCAAAACCGTTCAGGATGAAAAGGTCTTTGATTTCTGAATACGAACGAACTAATCCCGTATTCTTCAGTTTCAGGAACATGATGCTCCGACTCCAACTCCTTTTGCCATCCCGCCGAAGTCTGGGCTTCATCAAAATCAAACAGGTTGGTGTTTAATATTGCTTTTGGACTTACCTTTCCAAAAACAGAACTGATAATATTTGCTCCTGGATTTAATTTGTGTATCGCAGCCTTTAAAATACCAACTGTTCCAGCATCCACCAAATCTGTTTTATTCAGGATGATGACATTGGCAAATTCGATCTGATCGGTAAGCAGGTTGACAATGGTTCGGTCGTCCCCCTCCATATCCGTTAGATTGCGATCCTGTAGCAGTTCATTTGTTCCAAAGTCCTTGAAAAAATTAAAGCAGTCCACTACCGTAACCATGGTATCAATGTAACTGAAGCGAGACAAGTCTATCCCATGTTCTTCGTCAACATAGGAAAAAGTTTGCGCTACCGGAATAGGTTCACTGATACCCGTACTTTCAATCAATAAATAATCAAATCGTCCTTCATTCGCAAGTTTTTCAACTTCAACCATGAGATCTTCACGGAGTGTACAGCAAATGCAACCGTTGCTCATTTCTACTAATTTTTCTTCCGTACGTGATAGTGTGTTTTGATTTTCAACCAATCGTGCATCGACATTCACTTCGCTCATATCGTTGACAATTACTGCAACTTTTAAGCCCTCTTTGTTCTGCAAAATATGGTTAAGTAAGGTTGTTTTTCCAGCACCAAGGAAACCGCTTAATACGGTGACCGGAAGTTTCTTGCCGATGCTCAAAGCAGGATTTGATAAAGATGTTTCTGTCTGCATGTAGTTAATTCTTTAGAGTTTTATATTAAGCACTATCAATATGAGTAGAAGTATTCAGTTGTATTGCCTTGTTAATTTTAGCCTAAATCGAGCCTTCAACTATTTTTGTAAACCAGCCAATGATATTTTGATAATGTTGAAAACCATATAAGCGGATGAATTTTTTCGTTTCGGGCTTATCCAAATCATGGTAAACAGCAAGCCTCCTAGTTGCAAATTCTTTCGTAAGACTGATCTTGCAATCATTTACCAAACAGGTTTTCCATTGTTCAAATGTTTGAGGTATCATATATAATCTGTTTTCTGAATTGTTATACAAAAGCAAATATAGGAAATAATTACACTAAATGCAATTAAGTTGCATTTAGTGTAATTATAAAAATTGAAGAAATAAATCTGGTACAAACTCAATATTATTAAAAAAATGCATCTTAATTCAAATGATCTATTGTTTTAAGTAAGGGGAGCAAATATTGTTGATGGGGCAAGACCAGCAAGGTATGTGATGTTTGTTGCTAGCTTGTCTTTATGCTGCTCTTAGAGATGACATGATTTGGTTATTTATAATTAATGCTCTGTTAATATGCGTTCTATTTCTTTGTAAGGAATAGTTAACCGTATTATTTTGAATTTATGCCTCTTATAAAACGCCACGACCTGAAAGAACACTGGAATAAATTTGTTATCGAAGAATGTGAAGAAGCGTTTTATCAGATTTACGAATACTATCACCATTACCTAAGCTATGTCGGCACCAAACGTGGTTTTGCTATTGATGTTATCCAAGATACCATTAACGATGTGTTTCTTTATTTATGGGAAAATAGGATAAAAAGCAGTGCAATAAAGAACCAGCATAATTACATTATTACCATATTTTTGCGCCAGCTATTCCGTGGCGACGCAAAAAAATACGAAATGATACCTACCATGGCTACTTTATTAGAAAACTGTGAGGTACCTTCTGTTGAAGAAGGATTTATACAGCGTTATACGGAAGATGAGGTAGGTCGCTTTGTAAAAGAAAAAGTAGATGAGCTTGGCGAAAAGCAACGCTTGTTGATTTATCAGAAATTTTACCTTGGATTATCCTATCATGAGATTGCTGTTGCAAATGGTATTTCGATCAATACAGTCTACAACACCATCTATAAGTCTGTCGATAAATTACGAAATCTATTGACTGCCGAACAAGAAACCTTCCTTAAAATAGCCATTGGCGCCCTTTCAACATTTTTTTTATTTTTTTTAGAAAATCAGTAGTGAAAAAAGCTTACTCCATGCTCTATTGATCAAATGAAGAAAAATAAAACATGGAAGAACTGAATCTGAAAGCATTATTAGCAGATGAGAGCTTCATTAACTATTGTAAAGGATACCCTGCTCATGATGTTGCCAAATGGGAGAATTGGCTTCAGGATCGTCCGCAGTATCGTAAAGAAGTTGAAGAACAGAAGCGTATCGTACAGGCGCTGGCTTATCATGCTACCGTTACGACTGCTGAAGATAATTATCTTCGACTCAAGGAGCGGATCGCTAAAAAAAATAAGAAACTGGATCCGGGTTTTCGAATTTCCTCATGGCTAAAGATCGCAGCTTCACTACTGCTAATCTGTTCCATCTCTTACTTGGTTTTTCGTCAATCTTTCCTGTCTAAACCTGATAACAATACGCAAAGTTTAGTGATACCGGGAGAAGATAAAGCTTTATTGACTCTAGCAGATGGTTCTACGATTTCATTAGATGAAGTTGCCGTAGGAACATTAGCCCTAGAAGGCGGAGTCCGTGTAGAGAAAACAAAAAGTGGTCAGCTTATTTACAGTGTTTCCGAATCGGAATCCAATAACAAGAGTGCATCAAATACGATTGCAACTCCTAAAGGAGGGCAATACCGGCTCACATTGCCCGATGGTTCTAAGGCATGGTTGAATGCTTCATCGTCTTTACATTATCCAATACATTTTGAAAATAATGAGCGGAGAGTAAAAATGACCGGTGAGGTGTATTTTGAAATTGCCAAGATGGAAAAGCGTCAGCATGGCCGAATAGAGCGCATCCCTTTTTATGTTGAAACAGCACACCAGGAGATACACGTTTTGGGTACGCATTTTAACGTGAATTCATATCTCGATGAACCTGGAATAGTTACCACACTGCTTGAGGGAAGTGTGCGCGTAACTTCTTCTTTAAATGGTGAATCGATTCTATTGCGGCCTGGACAGCAGTCATTCTTAGATAAACATCTAGTCGTAAGTACGGCAGATGTCGAGCAACAGGTATCGTGGACAGCTGGAGATTTTGTGTTTAAAAGTGAGTCGCTAGCAAGTATACTGCGTAAAGTTTCGCGTTGGTACGATGTCGATATCGTATGTCCACCACATTTAGGAAAACTCAAATTTGATGGAATTGTATCCCGTTCTCAACCTTTAACCGCCATTATGGATATGGTTGAAATAACAGGGAAAGCAAAATTGAAATTGACAGAAAGGAGGATTATTGTGACCGACTAATACCATTATAATACTTGATCGGCTTGAACAAAAAAAGGCCAAAGGTGCTCGTAACACCTCTGGCATGTATGTTAAGCTGATCGATAACGTTGTGCGAACAAAATCATCAATTAATATTAACGACAACAAATATATAAAATATTCATTTGCATTGGGTAAACACCCGTCATGAATCTGCTATATAGTCTTGTTAAAGGACAATAAATACATATGAATTTTTATCAATGCATGCGTGTTATGAAAATCACCATGATGTTAATGACTTGCTTGTTGGTTCAGGTCAGTGCGTCTACTTTTGGACAACGCATTACACTGAATAAACAAAATAGCAACATACCATCCATATTACAGGAATTCAGAAAACAAAGTCAGTACGACTTTTTTTATGATACTGAATTATTTAAAAATACCAAACCGATCCATATTAACCTGAAGGATGCTTCCATTGAACAGGCATTAATGGCTTGTTTTTCCGATCTACCTTTTCGATATGTGATTAAAAATAAGTTAGTGGTTGTGACCGACGCTCCTGACGATGGGGGAAGTAAATCCAAACCGGAGCAACAGCAATTTACGATTACCGGACGGGTGCAAGATGTGCATAATAAAGCCGCTCTTGCAGGTGTAACCATTCGGGTCAAGGGTCTGCCATTGGGAGCGACCACCGATGCTTCAGGTAATTTTACTATTGTAGTTCCGAAAAGTGTACAGGTGTTTGTATTCACTTTATTGGGATACCAAGCCCGAGAAGTATCTATTAATGCCGCCGAACGTAATATCATGATCCAACTGCGTTCTGCCTCAACAGCATTAGATGAAGTTGAAGTGAGGGTACAGGCGCGACGTAAAGCAAATACCGAAGTTGCTGTTTTGGAAGAACGTAAACGCGCGTCCATTGTGCAAGATGCTATTTCAGCTGAATTGATACAGCGTACTGGAAGTATTACAACTACTCAAGCTTTGCAACGGGTGACCGGAGTAACAGTTACAGACGATAAATATGTTGCGGTACGCGGTCTTGGTGACCGATCGGTTATTGGACAGCTGAATGGGGTACGTTTGGCATCATCGGATCCTGACCGTAGTTCTATCCCTTTAGATTTGGTACCTGCTTCCTTATTGGATAATATCACCATTTATAAAACGGTGACACCTGATAAACCGGCAGATGCGGCTTCGGGGATTGTAGAACTGAAAACAAAGTCTGTACCTGACCGGATGACTTTTGAAGTGATTGCACAGACCGGATTAAATTCAAATATTGGAATGGGAGGGAAGTACAATAGTCTATGGAATAGTGATATGGGATTTTTGGGCACAAAGATCAATAATAAAAATCTGTCGACTGATTTCTTAAATCTAGCGAAAGAATACCCTGCCGGTTTATCATCGATCCATAATATGATCGCCAACAGTAATTATAGCAACGATGCTTATCAGGAGGTTGGAAGAATTAATGGTATTATGCAGGGCTTTGATCCTGTGATGACCAGTAGCTATAAAAAAGCGCCATTGAACCAGCTGTATTCGGCCACATTTGGAAACAGTTATGATTTGTTTAATAAGAGACATAAGCTGGGAGTTATATTAGGTGGTAATTATTACAGAAGAACAACCGATATCAGTGGGGGTGACTTGACGCAATATAGTATCTATCAAGGGGTGGTGACCGGTAATCCGGACGTGTACAGTGTTCGTAATATCCCAAATTATATTACACCTAATAGTTTGTATATGGGTAAATATCAGTCTTATAAGGAGAATACTGGTACTGAGACTCTGAATTATGGAACTCTGGCGGGGTTAACTTACCGATTCAATCCACAGCATGAAATTAGTATGCAATATCTCGGAAGTTGGGGTGGTGAAACCAAATCAACCCATCTTGCTGGCAGATATGAGTATACGGGTTTACCTGGAGAAGTGAAAAGTACAACTTATTCACTAAAACAGACTTTCAGAAACTTGAATACCTTCAATTTACAAGGCGAGCATAAGTTCTTAAAAGGAGATCTCTCTCCTCGTTTAAGTTACAATGTGGCGAGCTCAAAATCTAAACAGAATGATCCCGATTTTCGTTTCGCAAGTTTAGCTGATTATATACCACGCGATGGGGGCTATTATAGAAGACCGGTCGTTGGTGCAAATAATGGTGCAACAGAAGAGGTTTATAGTAAACATTTGTACGCGCTGACTTCAGGTTATGTCAATGGATTTGGCACCTATGGTATTATGCAGGCGGAGCCGAATGGCCGGAGATGGCGAAATCTGACAGAACAGAATTACAATTACAAAGCTGATATCAGTATTCCGTTCCGTTTATTAGGTCAGAAGCAAGAGTTCAAAACAGGGGTAAACTATTTGTTTCGGGATCGGGATTTTACAGAAAACCAGTTGTTCTTACCAGGATCGAATTTTACCAGAAATAAAGCATTACCGCTCTATGACGTTGAAGGTAATCTGAATCGTCTGGTCAGTAATGAAATCATTGGAGTGAAAATACCAGCAGCTGGTCAGGGTGAAGGAATGATGCCTATCGGCGGATTTTTATATAACAGTCAGAAATCACCGAACAATTATACCGGTTATTTTGAAACCAATGCCCTATACGGTATGCTTGATCTAAAATTGACCGACCGTTTCCGTATGGCAGGGGGTGTTCGATTTGAAATGACCAATATTGGCTCTACAGTCGATACAGCTGGCGTGTTTTTGGATCCTTCATTGACAACAGGCGCCAATGGAGAAGCTCCAATACCGCTTAACCCGATTGATCCAAACTCGGTCTATAAAACTGGTTATAAGCCTTTTTACTCGTTGAATGCAACCTTTACCCTAAACGATAATATGAATTTCAGGGGCGCTGTGAATACGACTTTGGCAAGGCCGGAGCTTCGGGAAATTACCAATGTATTTGAATTTGACGCTTTTCAAATGGGATTAGTCGTTGGAAATCCAAATCTAAAAAATCAATATACACAAAATGCAGATTTTAGATGGGAATGGTTTCCGGCAAAAGGCGAGGTTATTGCCGTTTCGGCTTTTGGTAAGCGTATCGAAAACCAGTTGGTCAAGGTATTTAATCTGGAAACTCAGGGATTGGCAGCTACTTACCCAGAATTTCCGACCATACAATTCCAGAATGATGTTAATATAGGTAAAGTATGGGGAGTAGAGTTTGAAGTGGTTAAAAACTTGGGAACTTTGATCGATCCTTTACGCAATTTCTTCTTAGGCTCCAACCTCATGCTTGCTCAAAGTGAGATCCAAAAATCAGCGGCGCGCTATGAAGCCAATCGCTCGTTGGATCGACATTCACCAAAAAATAGCCCCCTGTTTGAACAAGCTCCCTATTCGATCAACGCCTGGTTAAATTATGATAATGATCAATCAGGAACAGATCTAACGATGACCTTTAATATGGTCGGCGAACGCTTGGTCCAGATCAATCTAACGGGTGAGCCAGATCTATATACACAGCCAGTTCCTTATTTGGACTTTGTATTTAGTCAACGGATCAATAAAAGAATTCAATTTAAGGGATTTGCCAAAAATATCATGAATCCAGCGATTAAAACGGTGTATGCTAATCCGCAAACTGGAGGAAAATGGTACGGCAACGAGTACATCAACCGTAGTTATAAACGCGGTGCAGAAATCATGGTAGGCTTTACATATAATTTATTGTAGTCATGCGATATCAAAAATTAGACTTTAAACAGTACAAACGCGATCATACGCAACAAGCTTATTGGTTTCGCCTAGTGGATAACCACCTCATGTATGTGGCCATTTTATTTTTCACATTCGTGTTCACGGCCTGTCAGAAAGAAAAAATGGATATGGGTGTTGACAATCGGGCGGTAACGGAAAACCGTGAACGATCAAATGTGCGGATTATAAATATGGCTGGATTTAATCAGGTTATTTCAGGTAAAGATAGTTTAACCAATTTTATCGTACGTCGTCCAGACGCTCCAGATACTGATCGCTATCCGGGTACATCCTATTTTCCTGTAGACGGACGATTGGGTAAAAGCTGGGTAATTCCACAGGATCTCTTTAACCAACAGGATCAAGTAAAGCTTACGTTGGGGATACGTCATTATCAGGGGGCTTTAGATCGGGACATTACTTTTCAGGCTGCCAACGATTACCGTAAACCGATGGATTATTTCTTGATGCCTACGTTATTTATGGATGGACAACCGGATATAGTAGCGGTGCCACGTGCGGTTTCCGCTCCTTCAAAACCGGATCATTTTAAAATCCGAGTCGTCAATCTGGGTGGTCCTATCAAACATCAGACCATGGGCCTTTTGGGTATGCAGGAAGATATTACGGGGGCCGTATCTCTAGCGTATGCCGATGGTACATTGGTCAGTACACAAACCAATAATATACAGACAAATGCAGTAGCTTCTGATTATATTGAACTGCCTTATGGTACCTATCAGTTTAGGTTATTGCTCCAAGACGGAAGGCAGATTCCAGCTTTGGGAGCAGATACTTACGCATACACTGTCCTTCATCCGTCGACATCCACGATCGCTATCGATCATTCGAGCAATAGCAATTTGCATTACGCTCCCGTCACGACCTATCAACCCGGTGGCGTGTATACCTTGTTGGTTGCTCCCGGAGAATTTAATTACTACGTCGATGAAATCGGAAATACCTCTTCCTATTATCAGAATGCTTTTCAGGTATTGACCGATGTAGCAGCTCCTGCCAACCGGACCTATTCCCGTATTCAAGCAGCTAATGCGCGAGCAGGTCAACCGGTCAATTTTCGGGTTGATGGTAAACCACTAGCCGATGCTTTGGCTTTTGGTCAGGCCAGTAATTATCTCAATATGATTCAGGGAACACATAGGATAGAAGCATTGGATGCATCAGGCAAAGTATTGGCTTCTTTGGAGCAGGCGATGCAACCGGCACAAAATTATACCATTTGGCTTTATCCCCAACAAGATGGTAAACCTCAACTGCTATTAGTAGCCAATGACTTAAGTGGTTCGGTCTATACAGGAGCTCAGGATGATGCCAGTTTTGCCCGTTTACAATATCAGTTTTATTTCCCAAAACGCTTTTTAAACTTATCCATTGGAAATCCATATGTGACGTTTACCGTGGGCAATGGACAGTCTCCTGCCACGTCTTTCGATAATCGGGACGCGGTAGAAAATCTACAACCTGGAATTCCGAAGATGGAAAGACCATATATCGGATATCGAACACTCTATAATCCTTTTGAATTTATGGTCTATCGTTCTACACCTGATGTCGTTCCGGGTATTTGGGCAAGCGATATCAGCGTGTTGACACACGAAGCTTTTATCGCCAATAAAAAACTTTACGAGAAATCAGGACGCCCCGAACCCATACAGGAAGCAGGCGTATATACGGTTGCTCTTATTGGCAAGAGTGCAAAAGATGCTACTGCGACCGATAAAGCAAGAATGATTTTAGTTAAACATACCCGATAATGGAAGGCATAAGTATTCTTGTCTGACCATGATTTAAAAAAATATTGATATGAAAAATCAACGATTAACGATTTACTTAGCACTATGGCTGCTCTGTGTTTCCCTATTTACAAGTTGTAATAAGGTGGAATATACAGCCATCGCCGAACCTGCCTATCTACGGGTGTTCAACAACCTCAATTATGTTCAGACCTTAGGCAGTAAAGATGATAAAGTGCCCTATTTCTGTATGTTGATCAATCCTACCTTTGGTGCAGGAGGAGCAATAACAGGAGCCGAGATTGTAGGTGACTTTCTGGATAAAAGGGCAGCTTATGCACCCCCTTATCCCTCACATATCGGAAATAGTACCACAGTGGATAATCCAGAATATCCAGGTAAAGAAAATGTACTGGTAGGCCCTATCTTAAACGGATTTGATTTAAGCAGCTGGGCTCAAGTTCCGTCGGGAGACCTGCGCATTATTTTCGCCTATCGACCAAAGAACAGCATTCCTTTTTTGGAATTAGAAAGTCACCTGAAGACAGATGTTTTAATCGATACGGTGATCCATCTAGCAAGTAAAGAGGTGTATACCCTGCATCTGCTGCAAAAAGATTTTGTGACCAAAACGCATGGATTGCTCTTGCGTCAGGAGAATTTTCATAAACTGCCACTTTCTGATTCCTTGGTCTATGTCAATTTTTACAACATGAGTGCAACAGGCTTCTTAGAGGCCGATCTGACTTTGAAAGATGATGATTACTTATTGCGGAGTTTTAAAAATGGGATCAAAGACGAGATGAATATCTTTCTTTCGCTGTATGAAAGTCAAGAAAAACCTTTTGTTCAAGCACAGACAGTACCTGGTTATAAAGGTAAATTTTTAACGCGATTGACCCGTAATAATACCAACGCTGCGGTCAGTCCTTATGTGAGTTTTCCGCTGTGGGCAAGTAGTAAAAGTAACGGTATCCAGACTGATATCTGGCAACGGTTTGATTTCTTTATCCCAGGTATGGATATTACCAATAATCCTTTTTTCTCCGGTGATATCGCTACCGGAGGCAATTGGGCATCCGTGAACTGCCTGAAGAATGGCAAAGTATCATTAGAAGGATCTGATAATGGAACGCAGTTGCCGAACCTCTTGGTCAATGTGCATTCCGGCACCCATAATCCACAAACTTTTGCAACAGTCAACACATTAGAAGTGGTCAATGGCCGGATTTACCTGACCACCATTCAACGCAAATATGCACCACCAGTTTATTAACAGTTAGCTAGGAGATTTTAAATATGAACTATAAGATAATCGATAAGAGATGGTATCCAGTAAGGCAGTACGTATTATTTATGCTTTCGTTTTTCCTTTTCTCTTGTGAACATCCCGATTTAACGGTGGTCGTACCCAACGAGAACTTACGTCCAGCATCGGATTTTATCAAAAATAATTATGAAATGACCTTATTCAGTGCTGCGCTGGAAAAAGTGGGATTGGCATCAACATTAAATGAAAAGGGACCTTATACCGTTTTGGTGCCTACAGATGCCGCATTTAATGAATTAGGCATATTTAGACCTTCAGATTTTGATAAGATGAATCTGGACAGTTTAAAAAAAGTGATCCAATACCATATTCTTCCTCGCCGTATGCTCTTGCGGGATATCCCATCAAATGGGGTAGATGTGCGCTATGCCACGCTAGCCGGTTCGGAGTTATATGCTTCGCTAGGTTCGGTGGGACCAAATGGTGGTACGCCTACAAATGAGCTTTTTTTCAGTGGAGCAAAGGCGTCTAGAAAAGATGTGATTTTAGCCAATGGCGTTTTGTATGTTTTGGATAAAATGATGAAACCACAATTTGATACCTCTATTCAGGCTTGGTTGGCAGCACGTCCTACCTACCGTGTTTTTGTAAGTGGGTTGAAGAAATTTGGTTTATGGGATCAACTGGCAACGAATGGGCCCTTCACCATCTTTGCGCCGACCAATGAAGCATTGGAAGAAGTGGGTATTACCGAAGAAACATTACAGACATTAAGCCCAGAAAAATATCGTGCTGATGTGCTGTTTGGATCTTACCTCATCTATGACAAACACTTTTTTGTATCCGATGCTAAAGTCATGGGGATCATTGCGACTACTGGGGGCTATACCTATCAGTTAAAGAACAATCTGCATGAGATGAGTTTTGCTGCCGGAGAGGAGTACCCCAGTTTTATATTAAGTTACTACCTCAGATTACGTGCAGACCGTACCGTCACAGCACCCATAATTGCTCAAGTATCGTATGGAATCAGGGCAAAGATGGACTATCTGTGTCGTAATGGTGTGATACATGATCTTAATCAAGGATTGGTAAGACCTGAACAGGCTATTAAATAATATCACAAATTATGCTGATGAAAATGCAACAAATCAATACAATATATAGGCTGGCCTTTATGGGCTTGCTCATGACGCTGTTATTTGCCGCCTGTAAAAAAACAGAGTTTATGCCTGCAGCGGAAGGCGAGCAGGTCCCGTATAAACCTGATGCGACCGAGAGTGTTACCGAAATATTAGGTAAAAATCCGGATGCGACATTATTTTATACGGCTTGGAAAAAGAGCAGCATGGAGGAGAAAATCAAGGAAAAAGGAGGGAATACAACCTATACCTTGTTGGTTCCCAACAATGCGGCGATGATCGCATCGGGACTGACCGAAGCAAAGATTGCACAAATGCCACGGGCAGATGTAGACAGCCTCCTGTTATTTTATACGGTTTTGGGTATGATATCCCATGATGAACTTCGAGATAATAGTTTACCTGTAAAAAGTATGCTGATGAATCCGGGTTTACGAGTTCCTTTTTATGAAGGTGGAGTGGGATCAGGTCTTGGCCAACGATATGATCCCTACTATTACAAACATTATCTGGCTATACGCGATGAACAATTGCTGATCAATGGAAAGAAAACCGGTAAAATGAAGTATCAACCGGCACGTAATGGTGCACTTTATTTTTTGGAGCAAACCGTTACCAAACCGACAAAAACTGTTTTGGAAGCCTTGGAGCAGGATGGGCGTTTTACCATGTTTCTCGAATTGCAACGCCTTTCTGATGATGCTTTCGTGGAAGTGATGGTGACTCAAATGGAGCCTTTATTTGGCTATAAAATGTCACCTGAAGAATATTGGCAGAATTTTCCTGATGCGCGGGAGCCTTATACAAAAAAATGGCTAATTGGACCAACACCTAATCCCGATTATGCTGATCCCAACATCACCATTTCGACTTGGTTTGCTCCGACAGATGCCGCCTTTAAGCATGCTGGATTTAATTCTGTAGCAGAAATGCTTCAATTCAATGAGACTCGTGGTCATGTGTTTTTTGATGAAGGAACGTTTCAACCGACTGGTGGCTATCCTTTGGATAGTATCGTTAACTATCATCGGGATTGGGGACGTTTTTTTGCGATCCAGGATCCTAGTTATGGGTTAGCCTATCCCAATAGTACGGTATTTTTTAGTAATGATCTGACTGAAGACTTCTTACAGGATTATTACGTCAATATCGGTGGAAATGCGCAGGTGCAGTATGCCTATAAAAATCCTTTCGCTTTTACAGCATCCAATGGAAAGCTATCCATGACCATAAAAGAAAGTGGCGGTACACCTGTACAGATCATCGAAACAGATATCAATACCCTCAATGGACCGATACATGTTGCTGACAATCTGCTGTTGCCTAAGGGATTTAAATTAAAGTAGACGCTTAAATCGTATGGAAACTGAAAAATAACAAGATATCGATACGATTTCAGGTGAACGCTGAATAACAAAACGAGCTGGTAAGCTCATGATTAATAAACGATAGATGAAACTACAGCTAAGATATTATAAGCAATTGGGGATATTGCTTTTTGCAACTTTCATGGTTACCTCATGTAAAAAGGACGAGGTACTGAATAGTCATGACAATAATAGGGTCAATTTGGTCATAGCCGACAACTTTAATCTGTCTAGTTTTAGTGCTGTTTTACGTAAAAGCGGCATGGATAAAGTTTTACAGGATGGAGAAGGGCCCTATACCTTATTGGCACCTTCCGATGCGGCTTTTTCAGCAGCAGGTTATGGCGATGCGGTATCAGTTTTGGCGGGAAATACGAAAGTGATCAGCAGAATTGCTCATTATCATATGTTGGATGGTAAATATGAGTTAAATAAACTTCCTTTTTTGTTTAATCAGGAATTACGCACGCGCGGAGGAAAAATGTATGCGACCCATTGGTTAAAGGGAGGGGATACGGTATTGACGCTCAACGGCTCACGTGTACTGGCTCAAAACATCGCCGCATCCAATGGACTGATTCAGGTCTTAGATCGGGTGCTGACGCCCTATGTGCACGATTTGATTGGAAATGCTATTGCTGCTGACCCCAGTATCACCTTGTTTGCACAAGCCTTAAAGACTTCGGGAGTTCTACAGACCATAAGTGATGCGGGTCCATATACCGTATTTGCTCCTAATAATGCAGCGATGCAAGCTTTAGGGTATAGTACGGTACAGCAGATTCTGTTGGCAGATCCGGTCAAACTCCGAAGTTTTTTGCTCTACCATATTGTGAAGGATAGACGTTTTGTATACGACTATATTCTGAGTACGGGTGCTTCAAATAAGGCGCAACAGGGCATGATGGACGGTAATAGCATCACCATCTCACTGGTATCAAATCCAAATGCTCCTAATTCTTTTCAAGGGATCAGCTTACGTGGAATAGGGAATACTTCAGAGATTAAATTACTGAAACAAGATATGTTAAGTGGAAATGGGGTATTACATGTGATCGATGGCGGTTTACGGATTACCCAATAATCAAACTAGGATTAGCTAAAAGAAATTAAAATGAATATTTATATCAATAGGAAGCCCAGATCAGGTCTATTTTCAGGGAAAGATATGCTTTGGAGGATACACATACAAGTTGCCTTATGGTGTCTCGTCTTTTTTATGAGCACCTCTGGTTTTGCACAGGAAACATCTGGTGCTTTAACAGGGCGTGTGCAACATGTCGATGGGCATGCTGTTGCAGGCGCTTCAATTCTGGCTGTACATACCCCATCGGGGACACGCTATTCGCTCGCTACCGATAAAGATGGGCGCTATACCTTAAACAATCTGCGTATTGGTGGACCCTATACGGTGACCGTGAGTATGGTCGGTATGCAAAGTGATACACGTACGGATATTCAAATCCGTCTTGGTGCGGCACAGGAACTCAATTTACAAGTGCGGGAAGGTAGTCAAGCTTTGGCCGAAGTTGCTGTAACTGGACGTTCGCAGAGACAACGTGTGGATACGTATGGCGCAGGGCGCAATATCAGTGCTGAGCAAGTGCGCAATATGCCTACGGTGAGTCGTTCGATTACAGATGTGACCCGCCTGACACCACAAGGAAGTCGAGACAATAGTTTCGGAGGAACTAATTTCAGGTATAATAACGTCACTGTAGATGGGGCCGTCAATAACGATGCGATCGGTTTTTCACCCTCTTTGGGTGGACAGACGGGGACTTCAGGAATGGCTGGAAGCAGTACGCGTACCAACCCGATCTCCATGGATGCCATACAGGACATGCAGGTCTATCTGGCACCCTACGAT
The DNA here is from genome assembly GCF_037479535.1 of Sphingobacterium sp. MYb388. NCBI lineage: Bacteria > Pseudomonadati > Bacteroidota > Sphingobacteriia > Sphingobacteriales > Sphingobacteriaceae > Sphingobacterium > Sphingobacterium sp. MYb388. Next base: position 339,455 of record NZ_JBBGYV010000001.1, read on the forward strand.
GTTAAAATCGGAAATTTTACGGGAGGTTCGGTCAATGCCGTAACTCGAAGCGGTACCAATAAAATCGAAGGCTCAGTCTATGGATATGGACGCAATGCTGCTTTAACGGGTAAAGACCGTGTGGGAAGTCTCGGTAAAATGGATCATGATTTTTATGACTACCAGTCCGGATTTAGAATTGGTTTTCCAATTATAAAAGATAAACTTTTCTTCTTTAGTAATGAAGAGATCACCCGTCGTCAAGATCCTACACAACTGTATGCAGGTACTACCGAGACAGCCCATATTCTGAGTGAGGATGATGTCAAATCGATTGCTACAGCAGTGGGTAGCCGCTATGGAGATGTATTTGATGCAGGTACAGCCGGTAAGTACACAAACTGGTCAAAATCCACTAAGTTTTTTAACCGTATCGACTGGAATATCAATGATAGACATCAATTAGCCATTCGTAATAACACGATTTTTAGCAGTGCCACTCACATGGACCGGGATCAACAGGATTTCCGCTTTTCGAGTATGGCGTTTAAGCAAACGAATAATCAAAGCAGTACAGTAGCTGAATTGAAAAGCCGCTTTAGCAATAATCTTTCTGCTAATGCAGTACTGGGGTTTACCGTAGTAAACGATAGACGGGATCCGTTGAGCGACCCTACTCTTCCACAGGTTCAGATTCAGGGACGTACTCCAGGTACGACAATTTACCTGGGAACTGACCGTGAAGCCAGTATTTTTGATATGCAACAGCGGACATGGGAACTAACGGCAAATCTGAACTGGAACCTTGGCCGGCATAAACTCCTTTTTGGTACGCATAACGAGCTTTACCGTATTCGCTATGGTTTTGTGAATGCTTGGAATGGACGTGTAGACTATAATAGTATTGACGATTTTTTAAATAATAATCCTTATCGCGTACGTGGTAGTTACAACTACAAGAACAATACGCGGGATTATATTCTAGGTAATCCTGCCGCAGATTTTGGAATCAATATGTACAGTCTTTATGTACAGGATGAGATCAGAGTAAGTGATCATTTTCGTGTTACACCGGGTTTACGTGCCGATTTTACGCAGTTGCCCGATATGCCTGTGCTTAGTGATAAGGTTCGTAATATACAGTCCGATCCGTACTTTGGTACAACTTATAATTATACGCCTTTGTCTCGGATTTCAAATGATTTTCTTAATCGCGTACAGCTTTCACCCCGTGTGGGATTCCGTTGGGAAGTGCTGGAAGATCAAAGTTTAGTATTACGCGGTGGAGCAGGACTTTTTACAGGACGTATTCCCTTTGCATGGTTGGCATATGCTTATTATAATACAGGGGACAGCTATGGTGCTTTTGATCAGCGTGCAGATCAGAAACCTTTTGCTCCGGGAAGTGATGCGATTAAACCCAGCCGCAATGGATTGGCCGATTTTATTGCCGCAAATGGAGCTGTAGTAAATGATCCGAAGAGTGGTAAAACGCAGGTTGATCTGGTTGATAATGGCTTTACAATGCCTCAGGTACTGCGTGGTAGTCTGGGTATTGACTATGAAACAGCGAACAACTGGAAGTTTACAGTCGAAGGTTTGTATACCAAAAATATCAGCGATGTGCTCTTTCAACAGTTGAATGTCCATGATAATCCACTTTATTATGGTTATGATATTCATCAACAGCAACCGGTGTATCAGGGTGCGGTTGATGATCGTTTCTCGAATATTTATGTATTGAGCAATACCGATCAGGGCTACCGTTATAACATCACGGGGACAATCAGCAAGCGAATGAAGAATTTTAATGGAACAGCGAGTTATACGTACGGAGAATCAAAGGATTTGAGCAACGGGGTGCGTAATTCTATGGAATCAAATTGGCAACTGAACCAATCGCTTATACCAAACAATCCAAAGTTAGCCTATAGTAATTTTGATATCCGCCACCGCATCGTTTCCAGTATCAGTTACGATCATTATTGGCGAACGGCTGGAAAAACAAACATCACCTTGTTTATCAGTGCACAATCGGGCTCTCCCTTTACTTATGGCATAGTAAACAACAGTATTCAAGGATTACCACAACAGGTGAGTTTAGTCTATGTACCAAATCCGGAGGAAGCAATCCGTTATTTTAAAGATATTCCTAGTGGAAACACGGCGGTACAACAAGCTGAAGCATTTAACAAGTACATCGATGGCAATGCTTATCTCAGCAGCAGAAGAGGAGATTTTACGGAACGTAATAGGGGACGTACACCTTGGAATGTGCAAGCGGATCTCCGCATTGCGCATGATTTGCCTGTGAGCACTAAAAAAGGACAGTTTATTACGATTTCTGCCGATGTGGTCAATGTGACAAACCTGCTGTACAAAAAGTGGGGAGTACAGTATTTTTCTCCTAATACATTCAATTCGACAAGTAGCGTGGGTTTGACACCGACCTTGTTTCCACCACAGCAAAATAATGGAAACTGGCCCGTATTTACGTTCAATGAACCTGGACAAACCTATAGTATTGATTATTTCAATTCAAGAGCACAGATTCAATTAGGGGTTCGGTATACATTTTAGGTTCTTGCAGTTTATGGGATTTTAACTCCTAATGACGGTAATGACCTGAACGGTGAGGAGGATAATAATGAAAAAAGATAGTATATGGATATTCCATATGATTAAATAAAAAATGAAAGTCATGAAAATATGGACAAAATATAGCCTCGGTATCATCCTTTTTATTTTGATACTTGCAGGTTTTGCAGGTTGTGAAAAGAAGGAAGGTATACTTCCTGAGACAGCAGTGAAAATAACGCAGTATTATCCAAATTCAGGAAAAGAGGGGACGCTTGTCACCATCGCAGGAGAGGGATTTGGTACAACACTTGAAGCGTATAAAGCAACAGTAAATGGTAAAGATGCCACTGTGATCAGTGCGACTGCAACAGCTATAGTGGTTCGTATGCCCACAGGTGGGAATACAGGTAAATTGGTGTTGAGCTATAATAACCAGATCATGGATGTAGGTACATATACCTATCAAGATTTAAGTGTTCGGCAAGTATTTCCTGCAAATGGTCCTGCTGGTTCTCAAATACGCATTGGAGGTACTGGATTTGGAAGTGTCAGTAATCCGGCGGAAGTCTTTATTAATGAAAAAAAAGCTTTGGTCGTCAGCATTAGTGATACGCTGATCGTAGCAGAAGTGCCCAATGAGGCTGGTTCTGGATCTGTAGTTGTTAAGGTGGATGGGATGAATGCAAAAGGGCAAACCTTCACTTATCAGGCAATAAAGGGTATCAAACCTTTGACAGGAGGGAAAGATACACGTGTAGTGATCTCAGGAGAAGGTTTTGAGCAACTGACTACCAATAATATTGTTGAATTTAATGGTAAGAAAGCTCTTGTCGTTGAATCTACCCCAGAGCGTTTGGTCGTAAAGGTTCCAGATGGAGTAACAACAGGTCCTTTATCGGTTAATATCAATAACCAAAAAACAATAGGTCCATCTTTTACCGTTGTGGATAAACCTGTTATTCAAACTGTAACACCGCTAAGTGGTCCAAAGGGGGCACAAATGACGATTAGTGGATCTTTATTTAGTAAAGAGTTGGATGAAAACCAAGTATATATCAACAATATATTGATACCGTTGACCTCAGCTAATGAAACGGAACTGAAACTAACCGTTCCAGGAGGTACTGGGTCAGGCGTTATCCGTGTTGTGGTGAACGATCAGGTGAGTAATGGTCCACAGTTTAAAGATCAAAATCTGGGGATTACTGCGATGACACCAGACAACGGATTGACTGGTACCAGTGTGACGATTAGAGGCACAGGTTTTAGCACAACAGCATCTGAAAATAAAGTGTATTTCAATGGCGTATCAGCGCTGGTAAAAACAGCGACGGAGAATAGTTTAGTACTTGAAGCACCTCTAGGATTAAGCACTGGAAATGTGAAAGTGGTTGTTGGCGGGCAGGAAGCCCTCGCTCCGCAATTGTTTAAACGAGCAGGTGTGATGACTTTGGCGGGTGGACCTAACAGTAATACTTTTGCAGGATATATGTCTGCCATTGCTACCGACCAGCAGGGCAATATCTATGTAACCGATACAAATAATAAACAGGTGAAAAAAATAACGCCTTCGGGAGCTGTTTCAATTTTGCAGGTCAATGGAGCCGATGCGGTTTTTGTCAAACCTTATGGCATCGTCATCGATAAGCAGAATACCATGTATGTGAGTGATCAGGGAACCAATCAGGTGATCAAGATTACATCAGCTGGTCAACGTTCGGTCCACACTTCGGGATTTGCACCCGGGCATATGAGTATTGACGATGCTGGAAATCTGTATGTCAATATCAATGGATTTGCTGCAGGAGTCAATAAGGTCAATCCAACAGGAAATTATAGTAAACTTAATGGCACAGGTTGGGTGACAACCCGCACCGTGGTGGATGCTTTAGGAAATTACTACTACCCAGATCAAAATGCCATCAGTGGGAATGGTTTGATGCGTAGGGGAGCTGATGGTATAACGATGAATGCATGGATCGGTTTTTCAGAGGCAGGCTATGCGGATGGTATTGGAAGTGCTGCACGCTTTCAGGGGATTAGTAGTATTGTCCTTTTTGGAGGTAATACCATGTACGCTACGGATAACTTTAATTATGCATTACGAGAAATTGATGTAGCAACTCGAAAGGTATCCACTATTTTCAAGGCGAACAACCGTGGATATATAGATGGATCTTTAGTAGAGTCACGCTTTGGAGCTTTGGCCGATATGGCGGTAGACAAGAATGGTAATATTTATATCTTGGATCCGGACAATAAAGCAATCCGGAAGGTTTTCTTGAAATAGGAGCGAAATTATAATTAATATTAAAAGGTAATACAATCTAAGAAAGTGAACGTACGTTCACTTTCTTAGATTGTATTTTTGTTCTATAACCATTACTTGATATTCAGTCATATATTAAAATTACTTTATCGATGGTTTTATTAACTCTGCTACCACAAACTCTACCCTGAGATAGAAAGTTGGCTCAGTTCCACCCCGCACACTAGCTTGAGCCTCCACTAGATCGAACCCGATCGAGGCTTCTTTCGAATCTAGCCGAAATAAAAAAAGCTTCACATTTCTGTGAAGCTTTTTGTGATCCCGCTGGGATTCGAACCCAGGACCCATACATTAAAAGTGTATTGCTCTACCAGCTGAGCTACGGAATCTTACTCTTTTTTTGAAGTTTCCTTCGTTGTTTGGAGTGATGCAAAGGTAGAAAAATCCCTGAGATATGCCAAGTATATCTTGCGAATATTCCTTAAATCCTTTATTTTGAGGGAGAATATTTTTTTTATCTAGGATTTTTGTTGCTTTCTGGGAGCATATTTCATTAAAATATGCTTCTGATTATCCATATTAATATTTTTTAAACACACATAAAATTGTTTTTTTTCTAAAAAAGTATATCCCAAATACCTGCGGATTGTTCCAATATAACGAGAGCATGGGCATTATTAAACAGTATTTCATAATAATTTTGTTGAACTTCAATATAGGTTCTCTGTGCATGGAGTACTTCAAGTAAACTAGAATCACCTCGTTTGTAGCTGTAGAGTTTCCCCGTTAAGATAGCTTTAGCATCGTCAAGAATGCCACTGTTGAATTGCTGGAGTTGCTTTTGAGTCGCTTCATAGTTATAAAATGCTTGCTTAACTTCTGTTTGCACCTGTAGTTCAATCTCTTGATGTTGTAATCCAGCTTGTTGGGCAGTATAAAATGCCTCCTTAAGTTCTCCTTTCCGATGATTTGAAAATTTCAAAGGAATACTTATTCCAAAATTTGCTGATGTGAAAGCTGGACTGGGAGCTAAATCATTGCGGGCTTCTGCATTGCGCGTAACACCTGTCGTTATTCCTAAATCTAATACCCGATTTACTTTTGTAAGACGGATCATTTTTTCTGACACATCTTTATTTTGTAATGCATACAGTAGATCTGCACGGTTTGATAGTGCATGGACTATAAGGTCATCGAGATAAAAAGACCGGTCAAATGTAGAAAAATTTACCAATGCCATTTGTGTAAGTTCAGCATGTTTACTCCCCATCAGTAAATTGAGGCTACTCAACGATCCTTTCCAATTTCCGATGGACTGAATTGCTTCATTCCATATGGATTTAGCCTCAAGTTTACTTTGTTTGGCATCAATAGCAGTAATTGTACCTAATTTGGCGCGTAAACTGTCCGATTTTGCAAGTTCATCCATCGTTTCATAGGAATTGAATTGTAATTTCATCAGTTGCTCATGATGGATTGCGGTTAAATATTGTACAGTAGCATCGGCTCTGAGATTCCTGAAGTAATCCTGCAATATATATTTGCTAAGTTCAGATTCACTTTTTGCCAGATCAACGCGTGCTTTCCGTTTTCCGCCAAGTTCGAAGGTCCAATCCAATCCGATATTGTATCCGTACCCCATCTTCATTTTATGCTGGTCGTTATTAAATACACCAGCGGTAAATTCTGGGTCAGGAATTATTTTGGATTTTTCAATATTTGCTTCAGCAATATTAATATTTAACTTTTCTGCCGCATAAGCTATGTTATTTTGAACAACAGCTTTTATAAAATCGGGATAAGTAATCTCTTTTTGAATATCTGCGTCAATCTGAGCTTGAGTAATTACACTTAAGACTAAAGTAAAATATAATAGTAGAAAGTGTTTTTTACGGATGTTTTTAAGACGTAACATGTGATGGTATTTTTGAGATGAAAACTAATTATGTTTTTTGTCGGCATTTATTTTCTCTAATAGATAGTATAATGATGGCAATGCATAGAGGGTTATCACGGTAGCGAAGAATAATCCGTAAACAATGACAGTTGCTAATGGTCTTTGAACATCGGAACCAATACCTGTTGCCAATGAAGCTGGAAGAAGCCCCAAGATGGCTACAGTGGCAGTCATGATTACTGGTCTGAAACGATGTTGGGCGCCTTCTATTACGGCTTCTTTTAAAGCATACCCTTTTTTTCTTAATGCATTGAACTGTGTGATCATCAGTACACCATTTTGAATTGCAACACCAAAGAGTGCTATAAATCCGACTACTGAAGATACATTGAGGGTCATAGCGCGAATATTTAATGCAAGCATACCTCCAAATATGGCAAGCGGTACAACACTCATCAACAATCCGGCTTGTGAGAAGCTTCCAAAAGCGCCATATAGCAATATAAACATTAATGCTAGTGCCATAGGAACAATAATAGCCAAATGCTGATATGCGCGATTTTGATTTTCAAATTGACCGCCCCATTTTATTTTTATGTCGTTGTGGTCATATTTGATATCTTTTTCAATTTTAGCTTGTGCTTCTTTGAGAAAGGAAGTAAGATCATTTCCGCGTAGATTTAACCGCACAGTCAAATGTCTTTTATTCATCTCACGAGCGATCGTACTTTCTCCGGTATTGAGTTTTATTGTAGCTACTTGTGATAGCGGAATTTTGGCTCCGGATTCATTTGTCAACATTAAATTTCCTATTTTTTCAGGTGTATTGCGACTTGCTTCATGATAACGGCAGATAATATCGTATACCTTTCCCTCTTGAAATATTTGGGAAACCGCTTTTCCGCCGATAGCTGTTTCAATAAGGTCAGAGACATCGGCGACATTTAAACCATATTGTGCTATTTTATAACGGTCTGCTTTTATCTGTAGTTGCGGCAATGGAGGTTCTTGATCGATCGCTAAATCTACAGCACCTTTTACTTTTCGCAACGTAATCAAGACCTCATCTGCTATTCTTCGGATTTCCTTAAAGTCTTCTCCATATATCTTAACGACGAGCTCACTATGCGCCCCCGCAATTTTATCCATCACTCCATCAATCATTGGTTGTGAAAATGCAACGTCATATCCGGGCATCTGTTTGTATTCAGCAGCCAATTCCTCAATTAGATCAGCTTTGGTTTTCCCATTTTTCCACTGTTTGTAAGGAAGTAAGCCAATACTGCATTCAAAATGAGAGGGAGTCCATGCATCTGTACCATCATCATTACGACCTGCTTGGACCATCACATATGTAACCTCATCATATTGAAGTGTTCGCGCACGTAGTGAATCACTCATTTCCTTTGATTTTTCAACTGTGATTCCAGGAGGTAGTGATACTTGCAACCAGATGGATCCTTCATCTAAGGGCGGCAGAAAATCTTTACCAACAGTACATGTTAATACGATTGCACCTGCAAAAATGATGATTAAAGGTGTGAATACTCTCTTTGGACGCTTTAAAAAATGCTGGATTTGTCTGTGATATCCTACAGTTAATTTTTCTAACCATTTGTTGTGATATACTTTTTGAGGCTTACGATAAACAACATAAGCGAGTCCAGGTATTAGGAATAGAGCAACTAATAACGCACCCAACAATGCATAACCTACTGTAAAAGCCATAGGAGTAAATAACTTTTTTTCTACACGTTCAAATGCAAATAGAGGAATATAAGCCGTGATTATAATGATTGTTGCAAAGAATATGGGTTTAGCCATTTGCTTTACAATACAAGCAATACCTAATTCTGTGAGTTGTTCATCTTCATTCTCTTCTCTTTTTTTCAAGATAGATTCCATCATGACAATGGCCCCATCGACTATAATACCAAAATCGATGGCACCCAATGATAACAAGTTAGCCGGAACATGCGTAAAGTGCATCAGGATAAAAGCTGTCAACAGAGCGATAGGTATGGTAATAGCAACTAACAGCGCTCCACGCCAGCTACCAAGGAATATGATGAGTACAATAATAACCAAACCCATTCCCTCTAATAAGGTGTGGGAAACGGTAGTTAAGGTTGTTTCTACAAGTTGAGTACGATCCATGAACGGATGAATCTGTACTCCCGCAGGTAATATGGTATTGTTTAATTCATCAATAGCTTGATTGACGCCCTCTAAAACGACAGAAGGGTTTTGGCCTTTAAGTAATAGCACAATTCCCTCAATATTGTCGGAATAGTTTGCTCCACGTTTATCAGAATAGCCTAAAGCACCTTTTCTTTCAAGATTTCCGTATCTGATCTGACCGATATCTTTCATGAAAATAGCTGTTCCTTGCTGGGATTTAACAACTATATTTCCGATGTCTTCCAATGTCCTGAGAAGTCCGATTCCTCTAATGACGTAAGATTGGTCTCCTCTATTCATAACACTTCCACCTGCATTGGTGTTGTTTGTTTCAATTTTGTTCACTACCTCGCTTAGGGCTAGACCATATTGTTCCAGTTTAATGGGATCAATCTCAACTTGAAATTGTGTCGTAATACCTCCAAAATTTGTAACATCAACTACTCCAGACACTTGTTTGATACGGGGTATAATGACAAATGTCTGCAGATCGGTGAGTTCGCGTAGATCATGTGATTTACTTTCGATGATGTAACGAAATATTTCTCCTGTTGGAGAAGTTAAAGGGTCAAGATTTGCTGTTGCGTTATAAGGCAGTTCCAGATCCGTCAACCGTTCTTGAATACGGGTGCGTGCGAAATAATCATCTGTTCCATCTTGAAAAACAATTGTAACCATAGACAGTCCAAAAGTACTTTTACTCCGCATCACGTGCATACCTGGTAAACCATTGATAGCTCTTTCTATCGGAATAGTAATTTGCTGCTCTACTTCTTCTGCAGCAAGTCCAGGTACTTGTGTCACAATCTGAGAACTTACATCGCCTATATCAGGATACGCTTCAATGGAAAGCTGTGTCCAAGAATAATATCCAAAAAAGGTTAATAGAATAAAAAGAGCCAAGACCAACCAACGTTTGGCTATAGTATTGTTAAATATATTTTTCATTAGAATAGAGTTGATTAAAGTTGCGATGCACCAATCAGAAAGTCATTAATTTATCTTAGCTTTTCAGCGATATTTTCATAGCTATACTTATTTCAATAGATCTCCAAATGCAATTCACAACGTAATTGATTTCATTGGAATGATATACTTGAGAATGTACCAGCAGTTTTTATGATTTTATGTGAATAAACTTTCTTCGAAATACTATTTATTTTGCATTTAATAGATAAAATGCACCCTCACTGATAATATTGTCTCCTGCTTGCAGACCTGATAAAATCTGTACCTGATCTTTATCTGTGATACCTGTTTCGACGTAGCGTCTGAGATATTTATCTTTCCCAATTGCTAAGAACACATAGCTTTGATCATTATATTGTAGTAATGATTTTGCAGGAATGAACGCAGCATCAGAAGCTTTTTTAGTAAAGTTGACATTCACATACATGCCTGGTTTTAATACACGATCGGGATTGTGACATTCAATAAGTATTTGGACACTTCGGGTATCTTCATTTACAATTTCATCGATGTGATAAATGGTTCCCTTTATCTTATCATCAGGAAAGGCTATTGTAGCAATTTCGGCTAAATCTAATTTATTTATAAGGTTTAGATTTTGTTCTTTAACCATTCCAACTACCCAGACAGTGTTCAGTTCGGCTACTTTAGCAAGGGGTAAATCATCCGATTTAATGTATTGTCCCAGAACAATGTCATTGCTGATAACTTCACCACTAATAGGCGATCGGATAATAAGTGGCTGTCCTAAAACTAGTTTTTCAGTATCTACATTGAAGAATCTAAGCGAAGCAGACGTATTTTGATATTCTTTCTCTGTAATTTCGTACTGGGCCCTGGCCTCTTCGACATCTTTATCAGTTCCTACACCATGTTGTTTAAGATCTTGTTGTCGCTTTAGAATCAATCTAGCATTTTGATAAGCTGTTTTTGCCTGAAAGTATAGCTTTTGAGTTTCAATAAATTCCGGAGATATCAGTTCATAAAGAGGAGTTCCAGGTTTTGTTTTCATTCCTAATTTGAGATGTACTGCTGAAACACGTCCTGAAAATGGAGAACCGATTTCAGCATAGAGATTTGGAATAGCTTTCACTGTCCCGGCTGTAATGAGCTCCAGTTGATGAGCTTGTTTGAGAACAGTACATGTCTTTAATTGTGATTTTATCTTTCCTTGGACTTGAATGGTATCACCGTTTTGTGTGAAATTTTCAGTGATTTCTTCATCAACTTTTGTATGACATCCCATTAGATTAAGAGAAAGTACAGAAATGATGAGAATCTGTATTAAGTGACTATGTTTTTTTGTAATTGTGGTTTTCATCGCCAAGAATTTTAAATTAACATTTATTTGTGCCTAAGTGATATTTCTCCATGAGGAGCATCTTTATCGCTGTTTTTGAACATTGCAAAGGTGCTTAGGTTGTAGGAGTATAGCAGTTAGAAGACGAATAGAAAATTATTAGAAAATTATTAGAATGATTTTCTGGAGGGTCAATAAAGAGGATGAAATTATGAATATTTTGCTTTAAGATCAAATTTGATCTTTACCAAGCAGCAGAAACTTCACCGTAGTGTCAGACTTTTTTGTCCGGTTATATTGCGGTGTTATTTTATCTAAGATTTAAGTAAAGCGAGTAGTTGATATCTTTTGATTATAGATTACAAAATTATAGTATCAGCAATGTGGTAAGGTTAAGATGAAAGTTGTTCCTTCGTTCTCTTTTGAAATGACCGAGATGTTGCCATTATGCAGTGCAATAATTTTTTGTGTCAACGCAAGTCCAATGCCGTGTCCATAAGTATAGTCTTTGTTTTTACCACGATAAAATGGACTAAAAATCTGTGGTAGATCTTCTGTTGCAATTCCAATTCCTAAATCAACAAATTTTAGCACTATATTTTGGCTGTCAAATAGAACAGAAACAGTACAACGAGGTGGGATAGAGAATTTACAACCATTTTCGAAAAGATTGCTACAGGCCACTTTTAACAAGTATTCATTACCATTTATGGAGATTTGATTGTCGTTTTCAAAATCGTCATCAAAGTGTATGTCAATTTTATATTCGGGATTGGTTTTTTGAACCTGTTGTCTGGCATCTAACAAAAGCTCGTCCACTCGTATGGGCTTAAATGCAATTTCGGCAGGGTCGTAACTAGCTTTTGCTAGATCAAGGAGGCTATTGCACAAACGGGCCAATTTGTTTGAGTCATTTAATGCATGATTAATTGCGTTCTTATAATCGTCTATCCCTCGATCTTTACTCATTGATAATTCCAGTTCAGTAATAATAGCCGCAAGTGGTGTGCGTAATTCATGAGAGATGTTCGATACAAAATGTTTCTGTGCGTCAAATGAGTTTTCTAAGCGATCCAACATATCGTTAAAGGTATCGGCAAGCTCAGATAGTTCATCTTTATTGTCATTATTTGATAAACGTAGATCAAGATTGGTAGCAGAAATATTTCGTGCTTTTTCACTCATGGCACGAACAGGTTCAAATGCTTTCTTAGAGAAAAAAATACCTGCTACGAGAATAAACAAAATTGAAATAATAAAAACAATAATGCTATTATTTAATAAATTATGGAGTTTACTATAACCATATTGGTCATAAGCGGCCGCAGTAACAATATATCTTTTACCTTGATAAATATACTGAAGACCTATTACTTGCCAGTCCTGCTGATAAAATTTGATTTCACCTTTTTGGTAAATCTCATCAAACATAGGTTTTGTTTCCTTGACAAAATCTATATCTACAGCGTCATGATAGATTAAATCAAATTTGGTATCATAAATAGCAACCTCAACCTCATTCAATATTTTTCTATTATTATGGTAAATATCTTGCAAAATCTTTTTGTCTACATGAGCATTTAGAAAAAGATTGGCTTTGGTGATCGCTTCTTTTTGGAGTAGATTGTAAAATTCTATCTGTCTGTTTTCCTTTGCAGATAGATAGATTACAGTAGCAAACAAACTAAGAATAATTGCTGTAATGAGGGTAAATAGAAAAACTAGACGTGTTCTTATTTTCATAGTTCTTTTTTCAAAATGAAACCCATTCCCGATTTTGTATGAATCAGTTTCTTGTCAAAATTACGGTCTATTTTTTTTCTGAGGTAGTTGATGTATACATCGATGAAGTTCGTGCCGGTATCAAAATGAGTTTCCCAAACTTTATCTGCAATTTCTACCCGAGACAATACTCTGTTGGGATTTTGCATTAGGTATTCCAGCAGTTTAAACTCTTTAGGTGTTAAATTAATCTCTTGCTGACTACGTTTTACAATTTTGGTATGTAGATTCATTTCGAGATCTTCAAAGTGTAAAACAAAATTGAGATTACCAGTTGTTTTTTGACGACGTTTTAATAATGCTCTAATACGGACTAAAAGTTCGCGCATTTCAAATGGCTTTACTAAATAATCGTCAGCTCCGGCATCGAACCCTTCTATTTTATCATCTGTAGTTCCTAGTGCTGTCAGCATAATGATTGGAAGATCTGGATTTATTTGTCTGATTTGCTTACAAAGGTCTAAACCATCCAGCTTGGGTAAGATGATATCCGTAATGATTAAGTCAAAATGATCTTGAGAAAACAGCTTTTTACCTGATAATCCATCATAAGCTAATACGGTTTCAAAATCCTGTTCATCCAGTCCTCTTTTTATGAGTTCTGCTACGCGCTGATCATCTTCTATAATTAATATTTTCATGGAGCATACGTTGTTTATCAGTTGAAACCATCATCGATATTTAATTCATAAACTGTTTTTTACTATGGCGCGATAAACACATGATGATTTAATAAATACAAACTTACCATTTAAGATGTTATTATCGTAAAATACCATGAGTAGGTAACCTTGTTATCTTATCTATATGGAGATTATAGTAGTTCATGTATATTCTAAATGCGTGTTGAATTGAAAAGTTGTTTTGGACTTGATTTTAATAAAATTATTATTCATAAGAAAGTGTTATGTAACACATAGTTATCTTGAATTAACTTTTAAGGTGTTTTTGATGATCTTTATGGAAATTTTATATATGATTTCAGTAACTTTGTTTTGTTGCAACAAAGTAATTTTAAAATGTCGAATGAATAAAATTATGACTTCGAAACTCCATTATCGCAAAATGCATTATTGATATAATCTAATGAAATTTGAATTTGAAGAAGATACAAAAAAACAATGAAATTGAGTTTATTTCAAAAAATAATATTTATGGGCCTATCTAATTTATATTCTAATTACGCTATACAATTTTAGTTTTTTAATGATTTAGAATTCAATAAAATAGTGCATTTTTAATATTTTTATATATAGTGAACAGCTTTTGATTATATTGATTATTTTTGAATCTTAATCGAATAATTAACTGTCCATGGCACTAATATTTAAAGAGGGACGTCCTGTGGTCAGGTTAAGAGCGTTTCGTGCAATCGATGATCCTAAAACTTGCGAACGTTTTATAGAGGGACATGCACATGTTTTAACGGCTATAGGTGTGAAAAAAGTTACATCATCCAAAAATGATTGGATGTATAACCCTGCTGCTTTCGTTTTGATTGTAGAATCTCTGGATGGAGAAAATGTATACGGAGGTGCAAGGATACATGTTTCAGGAGGATCCCAACCTCTTCCTATCGAGGAGGCGACAGGAAACATGGACGCTAAAATCTTTGATTTGGTATGGGACTATGCGCAAGAAGGTACAGGCGAGGGCTGTGGACTATGGAATTCAAGGGAAATTGCGGGCTATGGTATTGGAAGTATTTTTTTAACTAGAGCTGCAATTGCAATTGCACCACAAATAGGTATAAAATCATTATTTGCTTTATGTGCTCCATACACGATTAATTTAACAAAATGTGTGGGCTATCGTTTGGAAAGTGGAGTTGGAAATAACGGCACATTTTATTATCCTAAGCTGGATCTTCTTGCAACAACGATGATTTTAGATGACGTTAATAATCTTGAATTAGCTTCTGAAGAAGATAGAAAGGCTATTTTAGAATTACGTAACCGTGGAAATGTTGTTAGAATTGAGGAATTGCGCTCCAAGGAGATTGAGATACATTATATGTTGCAACTGGATAACATGGACCGATGGAACTTGAGTGAAGTCATCAAGCAGATGAGCAAACAGAAAACAAACAATGATTTTTTTGATGAGAATAATCTCAATATACTTTGATAATATAAAATGTACGAAAAGCATTATAATCTAGACTATTTAACTGAGACACTGAAAATATTGAGTGGAGTTAAACAAAAATCTTATACCTATTTTAATGATATCCCTGAAGGAGGAACGATTGTTGATTTAGGCTGCGGTTCTGGACAGGATGTCCTTAATATGAGCAGTATGTTTAATACTAATAAATTTGAATTTATTGGTATAGATCACGATCCGGAAATGATCACTGCGGGCCAAGCTGCTATACAAGATGAATCAAATGTTAAATTTTTAGTATCAAATGTACTTGAAGTACCTTTAGCGGAAACGTCTGTTCATGGTGTTCGGATGGAACGTTTAGTCCAACATATTGGAGAACCATTAAATCTTTTCAAAGAAACACACCGTATATTAAAGGATAAAGGTATTGTTGTTGTGGTGGAATCTGATTGGAATAGTCTATCATTTTATAATGGCGATAGTGCGATTGCTGATAAATTAAATTGTTATTTAACCCAACAAAAAGTAAATAACGGTAGAGCTGCACAATCCTTGACCACTTATCTAAATAAAATGGGCTTTTCGCAGATAACAATTGAAGTTTTTCCCTTTGTACTAAGAAATTATGATGATGCATGTAAATATCTATGGATTGATAAAATGATTGATGAAATGTTTTCATTAAATATTATTGAAGCAACTGAAAGAGATCGTTTTATTGAATCTCAAAAACATGCTGATCAAAAAGGTTATTTTTCTTGTTCCATGAATATTGTAATTGCTTCGGCTGTAAAATAGTATGAATTTATTTCGACTGATATTATTTTTTATAGTAATACCTATCCCTTTATTTAGTCAAATTCAATTAACTGATAATTTTGAATTTTTTGAGCCTGGTTCTGATTTACACATTTTAAAATTAGATAGAGAGGTGACTCCGCAGGAGGTCCCTACATTATTAAAGAAATTTAAACCAGGTGAAAGCCCTAACCCTAATCTAGGGCTTAGTAAATTCAGTGTGTGGGTTGCATTTAAAATTGAAAATCTCAGTCAACGTACACATTACCTTTTGGATATTGCATATCCACTTTTAGATGAAGTGGAACTGTATGATTTGGATAAGGAAGGCAATTTTAGATCATTGGCACATTTTGGGAGTTTTAAAAATTTTAAAGAAAGAACTTATCAAAGCCCAAACTATATTTTTGATCTCAATTTAAAACCAACAGAAAGCAAACAGTATTTTTTAAGAGTGAAAAGCTCCGAACAAATTATACTCCCGATAGCTGTGGGGAAGCCTGATGTAGTTTGGGAAAATTTATGGAAAGAGAATATTTTATTAGGACTGTTTTTAGGAGTGGTGTTGATAATGGCAATTTACAATTTTTTCCTATTTCTTTCTGTAAGAGATTTGGCATATTTGTATTATGTGCTTTATATCTCATTTTTAGGGCTTACACAGCTAGGAATAGTCGGATTTAATTTTCAATTTTTATGGCCAACTATGCCTGGATGGGAATCTGTCAGCATCGTTATTTTTGCATGCTCTAGTAGTATAGCCGTTTTATTCTTTTCGAATCAATTTCTAAATCTTAAGAAAAATGCACCGACTATCCGCAAGATGCTCTTGGCACTTCTTGTTTTATTTTTAGCAAGCTTTCTTTTATTAATTTTTGGATATCACCAGTTCGCATTTGAATTAATGCAGACTGCAACATCATTAGAAACAATAATCTTATTTATAGCTTCTTTATATGTACTGAAAAAGCAGTATCAACCGGCTAGATATTTTTTTATAGCATGGTTTATATTGCTAACAGGAGCTTTGATATTTCTTTTAAAAGACTATGGAATATTACCCTATAATCTGTTTACAAGTAATTCCTTTAGATTAGCATCAATTGTTGAAATGGCATTACTTTCTTTTGCACTAGCTTCAAGAATTAATATCTTGAAAAGGGAGAAGGAAATATCCCAAGCTAATGAGTTAGCCACCTCACTTGAAAATGAACGTCTTATTCGTGAGCAGAATGTAGTTTTAGAACAGAAAGTTGTAGAGCGAACGAGCGAATTGACAGAGTCGAATGAGTCGCTGCAAGCGACTTTGAAACATTTAAAAGAAGCGCAATCACAACTGGTAGAGGCCGAGAAAATGGCTTCTTTAGGGCAATTGACTGCTGGTGTAGCACATGAAATTAATAATCCGATTAATTTCGTCACCTCAAGTGTTGCGCCTTTGAAGCGGGATATTAATATGATTTGGGAAACTTTAGATGAAGTGGAAAGTGTTGCACTTGATGATGAACTGACCTTAAGTGAAAAACAATCTCGTATTATAGCATATAAAGAAGAAATTGATCTGGAATACCTCAAAACTGAAGTAGATTTCTTATTGAAAGGGATGAGTGAGGGAGCCAATCGAACCGCTGAGATCGTTAAAAGTCTTCGAATCTTTTCACGTGTCGATGAGGACACACTTAAATTTGCTGATATTAATGAGGGTTTGGAATCTACGATGGTTATTCTAAACAGTTTAATACAACAGGGGATTGAAGTTGATAAAAATTACGTTGAATTACCAGCGATAGAATGTTATGCAGGAAAACTTAATCAAGTTTTTTTAAATATATTGACTAATGCGATTTATGCGATCAATAAGAAATTTCAAAATAATCCGGGTGGAATTTTAAAGTTAAAAACAGGATTGACTGAAGATGAGTCATTTATGTATGTTAGTATTGCTGATAATGGCATTGGGATTCCTTCAGAAATTAGAGAGAAAATTTTTGAACCATTCTTTACCACTAAAGATGTTGGTGAGGGCACAGGTTTAGGTATGTCAATTGCTTATAATACTATAGCCAAGCATAATGGAAAGATTGTGGTTGATTCTATAGTCGGAGAAGGGACCGTTTTTAAATTAATTATTCCGATTCGACAAATTATTTAAATGGAACCTTATCTTTAAAGTAAGGGATATTCTTATTTTTGTAGGTGCGGCATTTACTGCTATATGATTAGATTATGATAAAAGATATAGAAATACTATATATTGATGATGAATTAAATAACTTATTTGGTTTTAAAGCCAATTTTAGATATAGCTATGTTATACATACCGCTTCTTCAACAGTTGAAGCTCAAGAAATATTGATTAAAAATCCTAAAATCAGAATCATATTCTGTGATCAGCGCATGCCAAATGAGTTAGGAATTGATTTCTTTGATCGTATAAAGAGGGATTTTCCAAGACCTATCCGTATCTTATTAACTGCTTATGCAGATATGGAGACTGTAATTGATGCTGTTAATAAAGGAAATATATTCCGTTTTGTCCGTAAACCATGGATAGAGGAGGAAATGATTTCCTGTATCGAAGAGGCTGATAAATTTTATACAGCCAATTCTATGCTCGATATAAAAAATGAGGAACTAGAAAAAGCTTATCATGAGCTGGATAAATTTGCTTACAGTGTAAGTCATGATCTTCGCGATCCACTTACTGGAGTTCTATCAGCTGTTAAACTTGGGTTAAAATTTGATCAGGTCGATCAAATTCATGAGTTATTGGGATTAATGGATGGTTCGTTGACAAGACTGGATTTATATATCGATAGCTTACGTGATTATTATTTATTGAGGCGTGGCGAATTAATGCTATCTACAATTAATTTCAGAGAACTTTTTAATGATATTCAAGCATTCTATAATATGTCTGTTCGGAATAATGATGTAGAATTTATAATCAGTGTTGATCAAAAAGAAGAATTTATTTGCGATAAAACTGTTTTGGAATTAATTTTACATAATCTTCTTTCTAATTCTTTTAAATATCAAAGAAAGGATTGTGAAAATAAATTTGTCAAATTATCTGTTGATGTTTTTGATGGAAATGCAACGCTTAAAGTAAGTGATTGCGGGATCGGAATCTCTTCAGACTATATCAATGATATTTTCAAATTGTTTTTTAGAGCAAGTGACCAAGCTGAGGGTATGGGATTTGGTCTTTATAACGTGAAAAGTGCGCTACTTAAATTACAGGGTACAGTTGATGTTGAATCTGAAGTTGGAGTTGGAACAACTTTTAAAATTGTTGTTCCAAGCAAAAAAACTTATTGAATTTAGGTTTTTGTATAACCTATGAAAGCAATTTTTGACGAAGTAAAAATTCTAATTGTTCATTTGATACTTCCAATTTCGAATATGTTTCTAATAGATTTTTTCGTTCAGAATAGATATCATAGGCCCGATTTATTGTTTCGTCTAATTCTTCCTCACTCCAAGGTTTATTTAGATAATGGAAAATTTTCCCTTTGTTTACAGCATCTATAACTGCGGCCATATCGGTATAACCGGTCAGTAAAATGCGCATAGGTTCTGGATTAATCTTGATGATTTCTTCTAAAAATTGTACACCCGTCATGCCTGGCATCCGTTGATCTGTAACTATAATGTCGACGTGATTCTTTTTTACAATTTCGATAGCTTCAGAACCACTAATGGCAGTAAGTACTTTATACTTGAAACGGAAAGTTGCTTTGAAAGAAACGAGATTGTTTTCCTCGTCGTCAACATATAATACAGTAATTTTGTTTTTTTTATTTTCCATGTTATTTGTTGTAAAAAGTTAGAAAACCTAGTAAAAGTGTCGCGCAACGAATGGATGTTGTTTTTCTTAGTAACAACATTTGCATCAATTGGTTTGTGTTCAAATGTTTTAATATATAAATTAACAACTTATACATTAAAAAGGTAGATTTTCTATCGAAACAAACATGACTTACCCTAGAATTCAAATAGGGGGTTTTCATTACGTACAAAGTTAAGAATTATTTGAATCTAATTTCAATACAAAGAAGAATCATATAGAACATACAATTACAAATAGATAGCAATTAAATGAAGACGTATCTTTTGAAAAAAATAAATGATAAAAGGTCGCAAAATCACTTTCGGAGTAATGTACCTTTGCAATAAATTAAATGCTTATCTGCAAATCTTTTAAATGAGAAATGGACAAATAATTATCGGTTATGAAAATAGCCATTTTATAGATTTCGTAATTGACAGTAAATACCGCTGGATACGGCATGTTTTGTTAATAGCAGCAATCATAGGAATTCATTTTTTACCAAATAATGCGCCTGCAGAAGTTGATGAAAAAATGAAGGTGTGGAATCTACTGGTAAAATGTATTTCAATTATTATTCTCTTGGCTTTATTTTATATTAATCACTATGTTTTGATACCTGTGTTTATGTTGAGAAGTAAGTTTTTAGCTTATGGAGGTACTTTGTTCGCATTTTATACCATCATTTTCTTAAGTATGTTGATCTTAGAAAGTCAAGAATTGCGGTTTATTAAGAAGCCAGATCAATCTTTATTAGATGGAAAAGATTTTGTGATATTAATCATACTTTTTACAATTTTTATTGCAGCTGTAAGTAGTGTTAAGCTGTTTAAAATATGGATTATCAATTTAATACGATTTAAGGAATTTGAAAATAATACCTTACTGAGTCAATTGGAACAATTGAAAAGTCAGATTAATCCCCATTATTTATTTAACACACTCAATAATATCAATTTTCTCATTTATGAAAATCCTAAATTGGCATCAAAAGTATTATTGAAGCTTAGTGATATTCTTAGAAATCAGCTTTATTTATCAAAAGGGGATACAATAGAACTGGGAAAAGAAATTGAGGTACTTCAAAATATTATCTTTTTAGAGGAAATTCGAAGAGATAAATTTAGTGTAAATTTTGACGTAGATGTAGGTATGGAGGCGATTAATATTCCGCCATTTCTATTTATTCCATTTATTGAAAATGTTGTGAAGCACGGTGCGCATCAGGCTATGGACGGAGATTTGCATGTCAAAATTAATTTTACTGTAGCCAATGAGCAGATTTGTTTTACATGTGTAAATGCGAAAAAAAAGAAAGTATCTGTCAAAGAATACGGAGGTTTAGGATTGAGTAATATTCGAAAGAGGTTAGATATTTTATATCCGAATAGTTATAATTTGGCAATAGATGATAGGGAAGATATTTTTAAAGTATTTTTAAGTATTCCAATAGATGGATCGAATGAATATAGAACAGTTAAGCATTAAGTATATTGTTATTGAGGATGAGCCTTTTGCAAGAAGGGGATTGGTGCAATTACTAAAAAAATATAACTTCTTAGATTGTATGGGTATGTATAGTAATACTGACGATGCCCGCATGATTATGGAAACGCAAGATCTTGATTTGATTTTTTTAGATATTCATTTAGCAGAGGAGAGTGGATTGGAGTTTGCAAAGCAAATTCCACCGTCAATTCAAGTCATATTTACAACAGCCTATCCTAATTATGCTTTAGAAAGCTATGATCTGAATGCCTTAGATTATTTATTAAAACCTATAGCTGAAGATCGGTTAAAAAAAGCTTTGGATAAGGCTATCAGCTATTTTCAATATAAAGCTTATGATAAACAGGCTTTACAACCAACGGATCATATTTTTGTTAAGTCTGACCGAAAATTATTTCGTCTTGCACTAGACGAGATCCAGTACATCGAGGCAATGAAAGATTATGTTATGATACATAGTAAAGACAAAAAATTAATGGTTGCTATGAATATAAAAACAATCTTAAATAAGTTGCCAAGTATGGATTTTGTACGTGTGAATAAATCATTTGTGGTCAATCTTAAAAAGATTGAAAGTGTCGATAATCATTGGGTAACTGTTGCTGGGTTCGAAATGCCTTTGGGTGCTAGTTTTAAAGAGAACCTATTAACGCGTATTGACAAGCAGACAATTAATAGGTGATGGATAAGGTTATTAACAGGATGAAATAATGCAAAGGAACCATATGTTTTCAACGATATGGTTCCTTTGTAATGATGGAGTTGACATTAATTAACAACTATACTTTTGCTTGATATAGTTTGGGCGCTGAAGTAGCCAAATACACTTGGACTTATATTAGTTGGCGGGTTACTGGGGGCAATGCCACCTCCTGAAGACTGTTGCATGAGACTATACCAGTAATTATAGATCGATTTATCAATGCAAAGCATTTCAACACGAATTTGATCTCCTGGATATATCTCCTCATCATCACTTGGTCTTAATGTGATACTAACCGGATTACCGTTGTTAAAATCATCATTTAGGGCATATACATCTTTAATCTGTTTATTGTTAACAAATAGAATAAAACGATATTGGTTAGCGTCATCTTTAGGATCGCGGTAAAATACTTTTATATTCCGGGTATCTTTGTCTCCAAGCTTTGGCTTTTCAGCTATAATAGAATCTAGCAGAACCACTTGAGGCATTTTAGATTTTGCAGTAAATTTACTCTCATTTATTTGAATATACATGCTATAGTTTCTTCCGGATTGTCCAGTAAAATCTTTTGCTACATAAGTTCCCAGTATAGTTTCTTGAAATACATATTCTTTTTCTTCATCATCATAGACGATTACTTTAGCGCCTGTTACTGAAGGGTAATCATTGCCTGCGGAAAAAGATACGTTTCGACTCAGCTTTATTTCTTGCTGTGAACTTGTATTGTTAATACTTGCTTCAATAACAAGCTTTCCTATTTCGTCATTTACTTGAATATCAATTACTTTTTCGCATGACTGTGCTAAGATAAATAGCACTAGCAACAGGATGTAAAATATAGTTTTTTTCATGTTTTGTGATTTTCAGATTAAAATTTAAAATTCCAGGTAATGGAAGGAATCGGTACTCCAAATATGCTGGTTTGAACTGCTTCAGTTGCATTAAGAATTTTTTTACTATCTCTAAACGCTATTCGATATGGATCTTTATTAGCGTACACATTATAAATACCAAAGGTCCAGCTGGACTGAAAATATTTACCAGGTTCTCCCTCGAAAGTCGCTGCTAAATCTAAACGATGGGTGGCTGGCTGGCGATAAGCGTTTCTTTGTGAATAAGAGAAAGTTGTGTTACCTCCAATATTATATTTGCCAGTAGGATAGGTTACAGCTTTACCTGTTCCATAAACGAAATTGCTCGAAAATGTCCATTTTTCGTTGTATTTGTAAATAGCAACTAGAGATAAATCGTGTGTCCGGTCGTGTGTTGCTGGATAATATTTTCCGTCATTTATTCCTTCAAATTTACGTTCCGTTTTAGATAGGGTATAGCCAAGCCATCCGTTAAATTTTCCATATCTTTTCTTGAGGAATAACTCAGTACCATAGGCCCTGCCAATACCGTAAAGGAGTTGTGATTCAACATCCTGATTGACTAGTAATTGTGCTGCATCTTTGTAATCGATCTGATTTTGTAAATTTTTATAATATAGCTCAACTGATAATTCGTATGTATTGTCTTTGAAATTTCTAAAATATCCAGTAGAAATCTGATCTGCGATTTCTGGTTTGATATTTTTGCTGCTCATGACATATAAATCTGTAGGACTAGCGCTCGTTGAGTTTGTTAAAAGGTGAATGTTTTGTGTATTTCTATTATAAGAAGCCTTGATTGATTGCTGATCGTCTAACATATAGCTTACGCTAAATCGAGGTTCTAAATTTAAATAATTTTGAACAATTTCGCCTGTCTTATACTTTTCTGACATTAACGTATTGCCTAACATATCATATTTGCTGAATGTTCCAGGACCGACAAGTAGCATTGAACTTAGACGTAGACCGTATATCATGCTTAATTTGTCGTTAACCTTCCACTCATCGCTTAAGTACGCTGCCATTTCATAACCATACCGATGTTCAACATGCTTGTCATTAAAACTTGAACTCGCTGTGGTAGTAATATCTCCAGGCGAGATATCGTGTCTTGTTGCTTGGATTCCAAATCTTAACGTATGATTGTCACTTGCATAATAATTGAAATCTTGTTTAAAATTTAAGTCGGTAATTTTTGAAGTCGCTTTAAAGCCATCAGCTCGATCGAGTCCTTCAATGACATAGTTGTATTTGCTGTAGATGAATGAAGTGTTTGAAAATAATTTACTATTGAAAACGTGATTAAATCTTACTGTACCTGTTGCATTTCCCCAATTAGTGCCAAAAATGTCCTGAAGACCCAATACATCCTTGCCAAAATAGCCTGAAAGGTAAATTGCGTTATTATCATTGAATCTGTAGTTTGCTTTTGCGTTAACGTCATAAAAAAATAAAGTACTTTTATTTATTGTGGTATCTGATGAAGCTTTCAGGAACAGGTCCGCATAAGTACGACGGGCAGAAATCATAAACGAACCTTTATCCTTCACGATAGGTCCTTCAACTTTAATGCGGGAGGCAATCATCCCTATACCGCCTTGAAAAGTTATTTTTTTATTATTCCCTTCATTCATTTTTATGTCTAAGACAGACGATAATCTTCCGCCATATTCAGCAGGCATACCACCTTTGTAGATACTCACATCTTTGATCGCATCTGAATTGAATGTTGAAAAGAAACCTAATAGATGAGAAGCGTTGTAAACAGTAGCTTCATCTAATAGAATTAAATTTTGATCCGAACCTCCACCCCGTACATAAAAACCAGTATTTCCTTCTCCGGAACTTTTTATTCCCGGCATGAGTGTGATGCTTTTTAACACATCTTGTTCACCTAGAACGACAGGTAGTTGATTAATTTGCTTCATATTGAGCTTTTCAATACCCATTTGCGGAGAAGAAATATTTTTGTTGTTTTTTCTGCTTGTAGATATGACTACCTCTTCAAGCATTGCTTGTGATTGCAATGCGATATTTATAGCAAAATTTTTATCCACGGTGATGGTATCTGTGTAGGTCTTATAGCCAATGTAAGAACTTATCAGTACATAACGTCCTTCCGTCGCACCAATTGAGTAAAAACCATATGAATTACTTAAACTGCCGGACTGCGGTAATTCCTGAAGTTTAACCGAAGCACCAATTAGTGTTTCGCCGGTTGATATATCTGTTATAGTTCCTGATATGTTGTATCGCTTTTGAGCAATACCTATATGGGTGATTAATACTAAAAATAATAGAAAAGATAGTGGTTTTAACATATTTCAAATTTTCTACGAAAGTAGAGGTTTGGGACAATGAAATATTTACTATTATAGGAACGCTGGTAGATATTATAGGAACATGCGATTTTGAGTGCTTTTTTAGAATATAGTATTGATATGATCGGTGTCTTGATCCTGCTGGGATTAATACATCGGATAATCATCTAGCGCATGTACGCAATGAAAAGCAGCAACCATCCCAATGCTTCTATTCGGATCCAGGAAAAACAAAAAAAGCCTCACATTTGTGAAGCTTTTTTGTGATCCCGCTGGGATTCGAACCCAGGACCCATACATTAAAAGTGTATTGCTCTACCAGCTGAGCTACGGAATCCTTTCTTAATTGGAAGTGTATCCCTTTTTGAAAGTGATGCAAAGATAGAGTTTCTAGTGCTATACTCCAAATAAAATTTATACTTTACTTCTAAGTCCCTAGTACACCGATATATTTATTTATATAATGCTCTTTTTCTCGTGATTTATATTGTTGGATGTAGCGTGGGTGATCTAGAATCGTTAAATTCTCGAACAAATGTTCCTCTTTATTTATTTTTTCAATAAATGTTGCATTCTTTTTTCCCAATACAAATACGTTAGTTGTTTCCAGGCCTAAGCTTATGTGTTTTTTTAGAGATTCGATCATAAATGGCTTAACCATTGCAAACAAGTTTCTATCATCATAATAGTTTGCATTGATCCATTTGTTTTCCTTTGTTCTGCGGACAATGGCTAATGGGAACGGTGAATTGATGTAAAATTGTCGATAAAAAGTTTGTGTACCACCAAATTCCTTAATCATGTCATAAAGAAAAACGGAAGATATTTCATGGGTATGTGCAGATTTCATGGGGATGCCACAGATGTGTTCTAACCTTTTGGTGTCTGTAAATGGTACGCCTGTGACCCCTGCGCCGTGACGGCTAGGATTGATTCCTATAATGAATTTTCTAGGAGCAGTGTCGTCGTAATACTTGTTGTAAAACTTTTCCATAACGATTAAGGTCTCCGGGTTTTCAAAGTAAGGATTTAATACCCGAAAGTCATCTGGAAGATTTCCTGAGTAATGTAATTGTTTATTAAACTCAATTATTTGTGTTGCTATAGTCTTGGCGTTGTCCATACCTTGATTTTAATATTCTATTTATTTACAAATTAATTATTTTCTGAGATATGACGTATACAAATACTGACCCATCACTATTTAATAACAACAAAAGCCAATCGAAAGATTGGCTTTTGTGTTTTCTGGTAAATGCAATTATGTAAAATGTCTACTGCTCTAATAATATTTGAACATTATTTAAGTAGATATGATCTATTTAAATATCGTTAGTACATGCAGTTTGCATTAAAAATTGATTTTCGATCCTACAGCAAGTTTGTTGTTTTTTGCAAATACGCCACATAAATGAAATAGAAGTCTAGCACCTACGTTACCATCCCAGTCGTCTTCTCCGGGAGCAACTTCAACTAAATCAATACCAATAATGTTTTTATCGCTATTAGCCAATCGACTTAACAAGTAAGTTGCTTGTTCATAAGACAGTCCCCCAGGTACCGGTGTTCCGGTGTTTGGACAGTACCAACGCTGTAAAGCATCAATATCAAAACTGACCGCTACATTTTCCGGTAATTGTGCTAGAATTTCATCACATTGATCTTTCCAAATTTTTCCTTCAAAGCTATTTGCTTTTAGATCTGTGTCAGTAAATACTTTTACTTTATTTGAAGTTTGAACTGCTTCCAATTCTCCTTCACTAAAATCGCGAATACCAACCTGAACGATTTTTTCCAATTGTGGAAGTTTGATCGCGTTGAACATAATTGATGCGTGAGAGTAGGTAAAACCTTCATAAGCATTACGTAAATCCATGTGTGCATCGAAATGTAAAATTCCAAATGAATCATGGTTTTCAGCTAAAGCTTCATAATATCCTAAAGGTGTAGAATGGTCTCCGCCTAAAAGAATTACTTTCTTACCTTTATTCATCCAATACAATGAGCGTTCTTTTACTTCGTCATTGAATTGTTTGGAAGCTTTATTTATTTCTTCTAAATACCCTCTTAGTGTAACGTCATTTTCAATATCTTCACCATTTTCTAACGCCTCTATAATCGGTTGCGCTAAACTTTTATATTTTTCACTGTTTTCCGACCAGTGCGCAGGAGTTTCATCCATGAAAATTCCTAATTTCCATAAATCAGGAAATTCCTGATGCAGTAAATCAACCTGAAACGAGGCGTTTAAAATAGCATCAGGGCCATTACTAGCACCGCTTCCATAACTTACAGTTACTTCCCAAGGTGCGGGTACAACAATAATATCACTTTCTTCAGCTGTAAAGGGAAGCCCGTATATGCTTGAATCTGGTAAGCCAGGTTGTGATGGATCGAAATTTTCAATTTTTGTTTGCTTTGTCGACATGTTATGAATCACTAGTTGAACTGCAAATATAAAAAAACTTACCTGCGTTAAAAAGGATATCTTGATCCATGTTAGAGAGGGTAAATGAACAAATAAAGGTTCAGGAATTTAGGCTATCTTTACAGTCTACTAAAAGTATAAGAAATAAAATGGCAGAGCAACGTATCCATATTTGGGCAGGGACATCAAATAAAACGGAAGAACAATTTTATAAATATTTTGACCAAAGTAAATTTATTAAGGATTATAATCGATTTAAAACTGATGAAACCTACGCGAGAAATGCACCTGACTTTAATCTTCGTTCACAGTTTAGCAAAGCAATTGACAAACAGTATGATTATGATGTAGATTGGATCACTGTTTACTTTAGTCGCAAAAAAATGAGTATTCAAGCTGCTATAGAAGAACTGCCTATATGGAATGATCAAACAGAAGTAGCAATCTATCAGGCATGTGTTGATAAAGGAATTTCAACTGTGAATGCCATATTATGCTATGCCGACGCAGAGTTGATTATAGACAAACCGCTCGGAAATTACAACGACATGATCTATATTGGAAGCTTTAATATCCCTGCCTAGCATATACTAAACCAGATCAGTGTGTAATTGAGTTCGTGTTTCCTTCTAATTCTCATATCGATTAAACAGAAGAAACTAATTTTAAGATTAGCTTCTTCTGTTGAATCGGCCGGGAATGAACTTAAATTCTTTTTGAAAAGATCTAGTGGGTTAAACCAATTGAAAGACAGTGCCTATATATGCATGCAACCATTTTTGCTATGTCACTAAACAGCACAATCATTTTTTTATAGGTTATTCAGGAAATTTATATATTGGGTAACACTCTTTTCAATCCACTCCTCTGAACTATTTTGTTCAAGTCCATAATAAGCAAAGAATGGCTGATAATCGGCTTTTATATATTCAAAAGTCAATTCAAAAGGCCGGGTCAGTTCCTTTAAAGTATATTTATACTTTCCCTTAGTAGTGTACTCTTCCTCATTTATACCGATAGATAATGCCAGAGCGATCTTCTTCCCTGATACTTTGTAACCACTCTTACTTCCATATGCCCACCCATAAATAAGAACTTCATCCAGCCACTTCTTAAATAAAGGAGGACAATTGAACCAATAAAACGGAAATTGAAATACAATTTTATCATACTGCTCTATCAGTTTCTGTTCTGCAGGCACATCGATCTTCTCAGTAGGATAAACTTCGTGTAATTGATGGATGTGATATTGATCAGGATACTTTTTCAATTCTTCCATCCATCTTTTATTGATTATGGAATTTTCTGCATCGGGATGAATAACAATTACTAATGTTTTCATATGTCTTCTAATTTTAAAATTCTCATACAAAAGTAATGGATGAAGCATTAATTTTGTATGTTAGATGCTCATTGTATGGTACTATAAAAAATGTAAGTAATGACAAAAATAAAAGCAACTTCAACGAACTTTGCAAATAAGCAGGCTTTAGCAAATGAATGTTTGGAGGTTTATGCTTCTAACATAATTGGCGGTCAGTGGTCACTGGCGATCTGCTGCTATCTAATTAACGGAAAACTCCGATTTGGAGAATTGAAAAAATGTTTACCAAACATTACCGAGCGTATGCTTACCTTACAACTACGTAAGTTGGAGGAAAATAAAATTGTGAAACGAACGGTATACGCTGAAGTCCCTCCGCGCGTTGAATATGAATTAACTCCAATCGGAAATGAATTGAAACTTATTATTGATGAACTTGGAAAGTGGGGTGAAAAACATAAAACTGGAGCAATATAGTGCGGAATATTTTAGGCACAGTACAACATGGAGTTTTATCTAGGGAAAAGCTGTTGGTCATTTGTTGTACATTCTCGATGGTAGAAATGCAATTGGTGCAGTTTTACAATTACCGTATAATATCTTTAGCTTCCAGTGGATGGCAACGATCCGAATGGTTCTATTGAAATCCAGTAATAGCAAAAAAGCTTCACATTTCTGTGAAGCTTTTGGTGATCCCGCTGGGATTCGAACCCAGGACCCATACATTAAAAGTGTATTGCTCTACCAGCTGAGCTACGGAATCCTTCCTTTTTTGAAATAAATTTCGTTTTTGAAAGTGATGCAAAGGTAGAAAAAAAGGTGATATGTGCCAACTTTTAAGTTGAATATTCTTAAATTATTTTATTACTATTTGGTAATGAAATGATTAAATTTTTATCACCTTATTTTTTAGCATGTATCATTCTTGGATTTTGTTGCATATCATGATGTAATATCACTGTTTTAAACCCCTTTTTTCGTAACATATCGACTGTTTCATCCCCATAATACTGATTAATTTCAAAATATAAGTCACCTTCAGCTGTTAAATGCTTCAGGGCAAAAGAAGCTATCGTCTCATAAAATAATAAAGGAGCAGTTTCTTCCACAAAAAGAGCTAAATGCGGCTCGAATTCTAATACATTTGGATGCATTTCCTCTTTTTCTTTTGGTGTAATATAAGGAGGATTACTGACGATAATATCATATTGCTGGGATTGAAAGATATATTCCCATTCTAGGATGTCTGCATTCACAAAATTTATTGGTGCATCTAAACGGAGTGCGTTACGTTTGGCTGTGGCAATAGCTTCTTTAGAAATATCCAATGCAGAAATATGGGCTTCCGGCAAATGCTTTTTAAGTGAAATCGGTATGCAGCCGGATCCGGTTCCAATATCGATAATACGTAACGGTAGCTGATCCCGATGATTGCGGATGATCAGATCAACTAATTCCTCTGTCTCTGACCGCGGAATTAGAACAAAAGGATTGACTTCAAAAACTTCTCCAAAAAAATCAGCTTTTTTTAAGATGTGTTGTATAGGTTTCTGTTTCAGCAGATCTTTTAAAATATTTGAAATCCGACTGCTTTGTTCTTCTGATAATGGCAGTTCTTTGTTCAGACTGTACTGCATCTTGGAAAGTCCTAAAACATCTTCAATAACTATATAGAAGATGTTTTTGATTTCTTCTGCGTCATAAAATTTAGCTAGATCTTTTTGGAATAAGCTGTCGTAGGTTTGTAATTTTTCCATTGGTCAAACTTAGATAAATTTGTTTTATTTACAATTATTATTGCCTCAGATATTAAACAATTTATTTGTTGAAGTCATTTTTATTGGAACTCATGTTGTTAAAAAATAATCAATCCTCATGTTATATTTAGAATTACTGAAGAATCAAAATTTACAATATTTCTAGTATTTTCTGTTACAGTATTGTTTTGATACTTTTGTATATGAATATGCAAGAAAGCTACATGCGGAGATGCCTGGAACTGGCCGTTCTGGGAGCAGGTACTACAAGCCCTAACCCAATGGTGGGTGCTGTTATTGTCTGTGATGACCAAATTATAGGAGAGGGTTTTACATCACCTTACGGTGGAGCTCATGCCGAAGTAAATGCTATTCAGCAGGTATTGGACCATTATGGGGATGAGGCCGCAGCTAAATTAAGACAGTCAATTTTTTATGTTAGTCTTGAACCTTGTGCACATTATGGTAAGACACCACCTTGTGCAAATCTTATTGCAAGATACAAGCCTAAAAAAGTATATATAGCATGTTTAGATCCATTCGCCAAAGTGAACGGTAAGGGTGCAGAGATTTTAAAAAATGCAGGAATAGCTATTGAGATCGGACTATTAGAACAGGAGGCTTTGTGGTTAAATCGCAGATTTTTGACACGTGTTCAAAAAAATCGCCCTTATGTTATTCTCAAATGGGCAGAAAGTGCAGACGGGTATCTTGGAAAAGAAGGGGAGCAAGTGTGGATTAGTAATGTGGCGAGTAAGCAGTTGGTTCATAAATGGCGAGCTGAGGAAGATGCAATTTTAGTGGGTGCTAAGACTGCATTGGTTGATAATCCTAGCTTGACCGTACGCGAGTGGAATGGAAAAAATCCGAAACGTATATTGATAGATAAATTACTTTCCGTTCCCGCTGAAGCTGCGATTTTTAACGATGAAGCTGAAACCATTATTTTTAATGCTTTGAAGACGGAATGGTCTGGTCATAATAAGTATATCGAATTGGAAAATTATGATTGGTATCTTCCTCAAAATATTTTGTATCAATTGTATTTAATGGATGTGCAATCTATTATTATTGAGGGTGGAGCAAAGACATTGTCCCTATTTATTGAAGCTAATCTGTGGGATGAGGCTAGGGTTTTTAAAAGTAAACGTACTTTGGATGGCGGGATAAAAGCCCCGCAGGTAAAAGGTGAATTGAAAGAAATTATGAAAATTTCGGATGATCAATTGGAAATTATCGTAAATATATAAACTTTAAATTATTTGATTATCTTTAGGTTATGGCTATTCCTGAAGATCTTTTGCAATTCATATGGAGGTTGCGTCTGTATCACACAGATCAATTAAAAACCGTAAATGGCGAATCCATCCAAGTTTTACATGTAGGTGAACATAATGACAATGCAGGACCAGATTTCTTGTTTTCAAAAATCCGTATCGGAAGTGAGTTGTGGACAGGTAATGTGGAGATTCATGTCAGATCATCTGATTGGTTTCTACATGGACATCAAAAAGATGCAAAATATGCAAATGTAATTTTACATGTTGTGTGGGATCATGATCAAGAAGTGATTCATGAAGATGGCTCCCTTGTGCCAACACTCAGACTGTCGGATTATGTTTCTGAAGAATTACTGAAGCAATATCAGCGTTTAATGGATGGGCAACGTTGGATTCCATGTGAAAGTCAGATACTTCATTTAGATAGTTTTAAAGTGGAGAGCTGGGTAGAGCGTATGGCAGTAGAAAGAATGGAAGATAAGTCAAGATTGATACTTGAATTACTACAAAAATTTGATGGAGATTGGGAGAAAATATTTTTTATATGGCTGTTTCGAAGTTTCGGATTTAAAGTAAATGCAGACGCTTTTCAGGCTTTAGGCGAGCAATTGTCAAATTTATTATTGCTGAAATATAGGACAGATATCAGTAAATTGGAAGCTATGATTTTTGGTCAGGCGGGTTTTTTAAATTCTACTTTTGACGAAGCATATCCTCTACAATTACAAAAGGAATATCTTTATCTTAAAAAAGCCTATTCCTTAAAAGAAACTCATTTTCCACTGCTTTTTTCACGGATGCGACCTCACAATTTTCCCACTATTCGAATAGCTCAATTAGCCAGTTTGTTACAAAATGAAAGTGTTCGTCTACAAGGAATCTTAGCGATTGAAAATTTAAGTGAATTTAGATCGCTACTTAATAATATAAGGGTTACTCATTACTGGAAGACTCATTTTAGTTTTGCGAAGCAATCCTTAGCGACTAGTGATCATAGTTTAAGTGAAATGAGTCAAAATAGCTTGATTATTAATGCATTTATTGCATTAACATTTTCTTATGGGGCTTACTTTAAGCTGGAAGATTTGAAAGAAAAGGCAATGCGATGGCTAGAAGAATTACCAACTGAAAGAAATAATATTATTCAAAAATTTGAAGATATAGGGGTTAATGCTTGGCATGCGGCACATTCACAAGGTTTGTTGCATATAAAAAGGAAGTATTGCGATTCAAAACAATGCTTACGTTGTGGGATTGGCTTAGAATTGCTCCGGCGTTAGTTTACATATCCTTAAGTATTGTTGCAATATCACTGTAGCCTTTTGAGGCAGCGAGATCTGATGCTGTTTTGTTATTGGAGTTCTTTAATTCAATAATAGCTCCATGTTCAAGGAGTAAAACGATAATTTCAATATTTCCTTGTTGTGCTGCTAAATGCAATGGGGTAAGACCTGTTTGCTGTCTGTTGTTAACATTTGCTCCAGCTTCAATAAGTAGCTTTGTAATTGCCGTGTTTTTATTTAGAAGAGCAATGTGAAGCGGGTAGAGATGTTCCTCATTTTGGGTAGGGATATCAGGATTGGCTTTATGTGCAAGTAATAGACGAACAACATCTTCTTTATTAAAATGGGTCGCTAAAGCGAGGGCAGAATAACCATGTGTGGAGACCTCATTAACAACTGAAGGTAACTGTTTAATCATCGCTTCTATATAATTATCCAAGCCGGCAGCCACTGCTTCATGAATATTTAAGCCTTGATTGTGCTGAAGAAGAACGCGGATGATTTGAGGTTTATGAAAATAGCAAGCTAGTAATAAAGGCGAAATGCCGTGACTTGTTTCTTCTAAGATTAAGGCTGGGTTACTTGTTAAAAGCAAATCTAAATCTCTACTATTTCCAGATTCGATGTATTGTTCTAATATACTTAAACTCATTTTCTAGTATTATACGATCTTAACGGTAACTAAAATAGAAAAAAAAAGTGATGAAAATCTGGATTTATAAAAGAAATGTACAGATTATTTTTTATTAATAATCATTGGTTGTGCATGTAGATAACCTTGTTAAGTTTTAATTTATCAGGCTTTTAGGTAATAAATAAGGTGTTTTTAACTATTTTTAGGAATATAGTTGTAACAATTATTCTTTTTTTTAAAAAATCCTTTAAAATATTCACACTTATGGTATATTTGTATACGCCCCTCCCAAGGGTTTGTTTTTCATAGGTAGATGTAGGGTCGAATATTCCTTATTCGACCCTTTTTTATAGCTTTGTTTTATTAAAAGGAAATTATGTCTAGAAAAATTGTAGTAGCAATAACAGGAGCAAGTGGTTCCATCTATGCTAAGGTTCTGCTAAATCGACTGATGGAATTAAAAGATCAGATCAGTGAAGTGGGAGTAGTAATGTCAGACAATGCCAAAGTTGTGTGGCAGGAGGAGTTGCAAAATAAAGATTATGAACAATTCCCTTTCCAGTTTTACAGTAAAAATGATTTTTTTGCGCCATTTGCTTCGGGATCTGCACGATTTGACACGATGATTATCTGTCCTTGTTCAATGGGGACTTTAGCACGTATCGCGCATGGTATCTCTTCTGATTTAACAACAAGGGCAGCTGATGTCATATTGAAAGAACGTAGAAAATTAATTTTAGTAACTAGAGAAACGCCTTTAAGTCATATTCATATTCAAAATATGAAAGTTGTGACTGATGCAGGTGGTATTATTTGCCCGGCATCACCGTCGTTTTATAGTTTACCGAAAACTTTTGATGAATTGGCAGGTACAGTCGTGGATCGGGTGTTGAGTCTGGCTGGTTTTAATTTTAATCATTATCAGTGGGGAACAGAATAGCGATAGCTACGTGAATATTTTCTAAAATTCAATGGAGAATCGATAGTATTTTGTAACTTTGTTTTTTGAAATGAAGCAGTCTAAAGCTACACGTATTAAAAATAATCCTTCCTCTAATTTTCAAAGAGAAAACTCGCTATTTTTATTGAATTCTACTAAGGAAAGAGTATTAGTGTGCTTTAAAATTGCGCGTACTTACTATTCAAATCTAATAAATTTCAACTTCTTAAGCATATGAAAAGCGTATTAATTACTTCTGTCAAAGTGGTTTTGCCGGGAAATGAATTTGATCAACAGGTGGTTGATGTATTCATTGAAAAAGGAAAGATTTCCAAAATTGCAAATTCCATTGAAGTCGCTGATAAAAATATAGAAATATTCGATGGTTCAGGAAATATCCTTTCTATAGGTTTCTTTGACCTAAATGCTAATTTTGGTGAGCCAGGTTTGGAAACCAAAGAAGATATTGCTTCTGGATCTGCTGCTGCCGCCGCTGGAGGGTACACTGCTGTTGCTGTGATGCCCAATACGCAACCGGCAATCCAAAGCAGGGCTGAAGTCGCTTTAATTGTCAATATTGCAAAAGGTAATTTGGTAGATATTTTACCGATCGGAGCAGTGAGTAAAAATCGCGAAGGTCATGAAATGGCTGAGTTGTATGATATGAAACAGACTGGTGCCATTGCTTTTAGTGATGGTAATAAAAGTATGCAGCATGCTGGTTTAATGAGCCGTGCATTATTATATGTGCGCGGATTTGGAGGCTTAATCATTGCTCATCCAGAAGATGCTTCAATGGCGGGAGGTAATAAAATGAACGAAGGGGTGATGAGTACTTATTTAGGTATGAAAGGTATTCCTAATCTTGCAGAGTCTTTGATGGTTTCTCGTGACCTTTATCTAGCTGAATATGCCGAGTCACCTATTCACTTTACTACGATAAGTACAGCCGAAGCGGTAGATTTGATAAAAAAGGCAAAAGCAAAAGGAATTCAGGTTACCTGTGATGTTGCCGCACATCAATTGGTTTTTACTGATGATGAAATTGTTGATTTTGATAGTAATTATAAAGTAAGTCCCCCGTTGCGTACCAAATCCGATGCAAAAGCGTTAATAAAAGGATTGAAGGATGGTGTTATTGATGCTGTTGTTTCACAACATACTCCGCATGAAATTGAATTTAAAAATGTTGAATTTCATATCGCAAAAAATGGTATAATTGGTTTACAGACTGTTTTACCTCTTTTAATCAAAGCAGGATTAAACGAACAACAGATAGTTGAAAAATTAGCTGTAAATTCACGACAGGTAGTTGGATTAACTTTACCTGAAATAAAAGAGGGTGAAGTGGCCAATTTGGTGCTATTCAGTATGAATGAAAATTGGATTTTTGATCAAGAATCAAACAGATCCAAATCTAGAAATAGTCCTTTGTTCGGAAAAGAGTTAAAAGGAAAAGTTAAATTAGTGATCAATAATGGTCAAATCATAAAAAATGCTTAATAATGGAAGCGAATATTAAAGCGGCTGTTGCTGCAGGGATCAATACCTACGGTAGAGTAGATAACATCGAAACAAAATCAGAATTTTTAACAAAAGTTGAGCATGTTTTTGATACCGGTGGAAAATATATCGATAAATTGGCTTTATTGGATGAAGCTTTTGATGACTATCCACTATTTGATGAGTTAAGAGAAGTATATGTCGATCTGTTATTGATGAACTTTTTTTCTATTGATATTCAAAAATTAGAAGAAGATTATTTGGAGTCTGAAGAATGGGAGAAAATCGAAGATGAAACAATAGATCGCGGTACAGAACTATTGAATATATTTTTATACTTACGTGAATGTAAAGATGATGAGATTGATCCTGATTTAGATGATTACTTGAAGGAGTTTTTATTGGTTAATGAAGATGAGTTTCAAGATGAGCATGAGATTTATGAAGATATCATTGCGAATCAAATTTTAGTAGAAAGTACATATGCAGAAATTGCAAAAACTGCAAAAACAATCAATCCATCAAGTGAGGTTTATGAACTATTTTATGCAATCATAAGTTTCTTCAGTGAGATTAACCCTAAAGATGCGCAGTTTGAAGAGTATGAATCTCACAGTGAAAACAAAGCTTTCGATGCCGCTCTTTATCAAATTATTACTAATTTTTACAAGGGGTAATGGAAGTTGGTGTTGACAAAAATAGTAAGATTACAAGTATCCTATATGGTGTTGGCTTAGGGGTGATTTCATTTATCTTAGGATTATGTTCCATTTATGTAGTAAAGCCATTAGAAGGATCAGCCTTATTGCAATACAGCAATCCATTTTTTAATTTTATTTTATTTTTAGGTGTGACGGTTTTAATAACCTTTGCGCTACGAAAAAAAATGGGAGGTATCTGGGACTTTAGTAAGGCGTTGAAATGTATTTACATCATGCTTGTAATTAATCATTTAGTCGCTTCAGTAAGTACCTTTACCTATTTAAAATATGTAGAACCAACTCTTCAGGAAGAAAATTTTCATGTAATGATGAATGCTAGGATTGAAAGTATGGAAAGAAGTACAGGTTTTGCCAGTGAAGAAGAAAAGCAAAAAACAATCGATGTAAGCATTGAACAAATGGAGAAAGATAATGAATCGGTTGCAAACATGACTTTGGGCGCTCGTGCAAAAGGTTTTATTATCACCTTACTTCCTTATTTTTTGTTTGCCCTAATGTTAGCTGCTTTGACAAAAAATGGTCAAAAAGCTAGCAGTAATCCTGCTGTTTAAAAGGATAAATTTAAAAAAAAATCATTACGTTAAGGTGTTGTCAGAATGACGATACCTTAACTTGTTTATAAAGCAAATATATTGACAATGATCAACGTACATATGGATATTTCAGTTGTTGTTCCCCTTCTTAATGAAGAAGAATCTTTACCAGAGCTAACCTCATGGATAGACCGTGTGATGGCTAAACACCAGTTTTCTTATGAAATTATTTTAGTTGATGACGGAAGCAGGGATAAATCATGGGCTATAATTGAAGAATTAAAAAAGAGCAATAACAATATTTCAGCAATCAAATTTAGACGTAATTACGGTAAATCTGCTGCTTTAAATGTTGGCTTTGCAGCAGCTCAAGGTGATGTGGTAATTACAATGGATGCCGATTTACAGGATAGTCCTGACGAAATTCCGGAATTGTATGATCGTATAATGAATAAAGGGGCAGATCTAGTTTCTGGATGGAAACAGAAACGCTATGATCCACTTACAAAGACATTACCTACTAAACTGTTCAATGCTGTGACAAGAGGTATGTCGGGAATTAATAATTTGCATGATTTTAATTGTGGATTGAAAGCATACCGTAAAGATGTTGTTAAAAACATTGAAGTGTATGGAGAAATGCATCGTTACATTCCTGTTATAGCGAAATGGGCAGGTTTTACCAATATTCAAGAACAGGTTGTACAACATTATCCAAGGAAATACGGTACAACCAAATTTGGTGCAGGTCGTTTTGTAAAGGGTTTTCTTGATTTATTATCCATATTTTTTGTTGGAAAATTTGCTAAACGTCCTATGCACTTCTTTGGTGTAATGGGTGTAGTGAGTTTTTTAGTAGGTCTTATTATTACTTTATACTTGATCTGTCATAAATTGATGAGTATCGCAGCTGGAACACCATTTAGAGATGTCACAGATCAGCCGATGTTTTTTTTATCACTGACAGCGATTATCATTGGTTCACAATTGTTTCTAACCGGTTTTTTGGCAGAATTGGTTTCGAGAAATAGTACAGATCGTAATAATTATCAGATCGAGAAAGTAATATAATTAATAGAAATGCGCATTGTTATCTTAGGATCTGCATATCCATTAAGAGGAGGGGGAATAGCTTCATTTAATGAACGATTGGCCGAGCATTATCAGCAAATGGGACATGAGGTGGATATTTATTCTTTTTCACTCCAGTACCCAAATTTTTTATTTCCTGGTAAATCGCAATTTTCAGATGAGTCCGCACCAAATGGATTACGAATTTTTTCAAAGGTGAACTCTGTCAATCCTTTTAACTGGATTAAAATAGGACTGGAATTAAAGAAAGCAAATTATGATCTCTTAATCGTGCGCTTCTGGATGCCTTTCTTTGGGCCCTGCCTTGGAACGATTCAAAGAATTGTACGTCAAAACAAACACACAAAAGTAGTATGTATTGCTGATAATATCATTCCACATGAACATCGGATTGGAGACCAAATATTAGCGAAATACTTCTTAAATGCTGTTGATGGTTGTGTTACGATGAGTAGAAGTGTTTTGGACGATTTAAAAGAGATCAATTCTAAGATACCTGCAACTTATACACCACATCCTTTATACGATAACTATGGTCCTAGCATTAGTCTAGAACAAGCTAGAGCAGCGCTTAAGATACCAGTGGAAGACAAAGTTGTCTTGTTTTTTGGTTTTATACGCCAGTATAAAGGATTGGATATGCTTTTGGAAGCGTTAGGAAAAGTAGAACTTAAGGAATTGAATGTAAAATTATTGCTAGCTGGAGAGTTTTATGGAGATGACGATCTTTACCAGTCACTAATTCAAAAGTACGGTTTGCAAGACCGTGTTTATCTCCATACTTCCTTTATTCCGAGTGATGAAGTTGGCAAATATTTCTGTGCGGCCGATGTTGTCGTATTACCCTATAGAACTGCCACACAAAGCGGTATTACCCAAGTAGCCTATCACTTTGATCTTCCTATGATCGTTACTCGAGTAGGCGGACTGCCAGAACTGGTGCACGATGGACTCGTTGGTACCGTTGTCGAACCTAATGTAGCAGAAATTGCAAAAGGAATAGCATCTTTTTATGATCAAAATAAAGGAAGTGTCTTTCGTGAAAATATGAAAGAGGAAAAGAAAAAATATAGCTGGGATATCTTTGGTGAAGAAATAATTCGATTGGCGAAGTAATCTTTAAAATTTAATGTATAAAGCTTTTCATATACAATTATTTAGGGACTGATTGCTAATCATTTCCAGCCAGGTTTAGCAGAAAAATCAGAATTCTATAGGCAATCAATAATGATAAAAGTGCATTGCAACCTGTACAATTCCTGCTCAATTGGAGGTAATTGTATTGCAAATCTGAGCAAATTTATCTAAGTTTGAATATAGGCACAAGCATAAATAAGGGAAAAATTGGTAGCATATACACAAGGAAGTTTAGATAAGATCGAAGAACTTTTTAAGGATCAGGGATATAGGGTGAGGTACGAGAAAGGGACTTTTAAGACAGGAGCGTGTGTGTTACAGAGTTCACTTGTAGTTGTCGTGAATAAGTTTTCTAATTTAGAGATGAAAATTCAGTCTTTGATGGCTATTTTAACGGAAATCGACATCGATCAATCACGCGTTAATGAAAAGCACCTTACTATTTATACACAAATTACTAAACTAAAATCAAAACGTTGATAGTCAAATTTTTAGGAACTGGAACTTCGCAGGGTGTACCTGTTATCGCTTGTCAATGTGCTGTTTGTTTATCAAATAGTCATTTTGATAAACGTCTTCGTTCCTCTATTTTGATTAGTTATGACGATAGAAACATTGTCGTAGATACGGGGCCAGATTTTAGATATCAAATGCTACGCGAGCATGTGATGCATATGGATGCGGTATTAATGACACATTCACATAAAGATCATATCGCAGGTCTTGATGATGTTAGAGCATTTAATTTTAAGCAACAGTCTTCCATTGATATTTATGGTACAGATGTTCTTCATGATGCGTTAAGAAGAGAATTTTATTATGCTTTTTCTGGAGTAAAATACCCTGGGATACCGCGTTTAGAATTAGTGGAAATTGAAGCATTAAAACCATTTCAATTGTTTGGAAAGGAAATTCTTCCTTTGGAAGTGATGCATTATCAAATGCCTGTCTTAGGTTTCAGAATAGACGATTTTGCATATATTACAGATGCAAAGACCGTATCCCATTTAACAAAAGAAAAACTTCAGGGATTGAAAGTTTTAGTTATAAATGCTTTACAAAAAGAAAGCCATGTTTCGCATATGACTTTGGATGAAGCTGTAGCTTTTGCTCAAGAAATAGGAGCTGAACAAACTTATCTAACACATATTGGTCATCGAATGGGGCTGCATAAAGATGTTGTGAAGGAACTTCCTGCAAATATCACTTTAGCTTACGATCAACTTGAGATCAGGTTGTAATTATACACTTCTATACTTTTGAGTAGATCTGTGCAATTTCCAGATCCTCAGGATAAGTTATCTTAATGTTTTTATAATCACCAATCACAATATGAATAGGTATACCTAATCTTTCCACAACGGAAGCATCATCTGTAAAAGTCGCCTCTTCATCCTGTTCATAAGCTGTTTCTAATAAACCTCCTTCAAAAATCTGAGGTGTCTGTACAAGCCAAATATGATTACGATCAATTGCATAGTTGGTATCTGCTGTCGTCATACGAACAGAATCAGTACACGAACGAGCAACGATTACCGCTTTAGAAACCTTCACTTGTTCATAGGCCAGATCAATTGTATTGGTGGCTATTAAAGGTCTCGCCGCGTCATGTACAGCGATAGCAATTTCCTGTAAATTTAGTTGCTTTTTTTTGATAAATGCAATTCCATTTTTGACCGTCTGAAATCTGGTTTCTCCTCCATAAGTAATATCATGAGGAATAGTGAACTTGTATTCTTGACAAAGAGATTTCCAAAAATACTCCATTGCTGGATCAATCGCTATGATGATATGGGGTTGTTTGGTACTTGTATAGAACTTCTCTATCGTATGCATCAAGACTGGTTTCCCGTTCATCAATAGATATTGTTTCGGTAAATCTGACTGCATACGACTACCTTTGCCAGCCGCAACTATTAAAACAAAGCTTTGATCGATCATGAGTTATGATGAATATAAAAGGATTGAAAACAAAAAACGTGGATAAATATACTATTTATCCACGTCTGTATTTTTTAATTGTCGATTAGATAATCAACATGGCATCGCCATAGCTGTAAAATCTGTATTTTTCTTTAACCGCTTGTTCATAAGCATTCATAACGTGTTCGTAACCACCAAAAGCAGCAATCATTACTAATAAAGTAGATTCTGGAGTATGGAAATTCGTAATCATTGAGTTTGCAATACTGAAATCGTATGGCGGATAAATAAATTTACTCGTCCAATCGTTCGCTGGTTTTAAGTGACGATCAGCAGAAACAGCTGATTCGATTGCGCGCATTGAAGTCGTTCCTACGGCACAAACTCTTCTTTTTAAGTCAATAGCTTTATTTACTGTTTTAGCAGCTTCTTCAGTGATGATAAACTGCTCAGAATCCATTTTGTGTTTTGTTAAATCTTCAACTTCAACCGTTCTGAAAGTTCCCAATCCAACATGTAAAGTTACTTCAGCAAAATCAACACCTTTTAGTTCCAAACGTTTCATCAACTCGCGAGAGAAGTGAAGACCTGCAGTTGGTGCTGCAACAGCTCCCTCATTTTTAGCATAAATTGTTTGATAACGAAATTTATCCTCAGGTGTTGCTTTACGAGTAATATATTTTGGAAGTGGAGTTTCACCCAAAATCTCAATATTACGACGAAATTCTTCATCAGTTCCATCAAATAAGAAACGGATTGTACGTCCACGTGAAGTTGTGTTGTCAACAACTTCAGCAACTAATAAATCATCATCTCCAAAGTAAAGTTTATTTCCTACACGGATTTTTCGAGCTGGATCAACCAATACATCCCATAAACGAAGTTCTTTGTTTAATTCACGTAACAAGAAAACTTCGATTGTAGCACCAGTTTTTTCTTTATTGCCATATAGACGCGCCGGAAAAACTTTTGTATTATTTAAAATCATGACATCTTTGTCATCAAAATAATCTAATACATCTTTAAAAATTTTATGCTCAATTTTACCAGTATCACGGTGTAAAACCATTAAGCGTGATTCGTCACGATTTTCAGTTGGTTCAGACGCCAAAAGAGACTCTGGTAAGTTGAATTTAAATTGAGATAACTTCATCTTTAATATTGATATTTTAAATGATTGCCTTTTATATGTATTTAAGTTCCCTATAACAGACTTATTGGAACATAAATAAGCATACAAAGGTAGTCAATTTTTTAGTTAAAAGGGAGTTTCTTTCTGGATTAAATTGATTAATGAATTGATTTTGACATAAAATCAAAACTTAATTGTAATTTAGAACCTGAATATGCTAGCAATAGGTCTCATTAAGGAAAGTGCAAAATTCGCACTATCGGCTCTAAAAGATAACCGTACGCGTACTTTATTGTCCTTATTAGGGGTAACAATAGGTATTTTAACGATTATTGGTGTCTTTTCAGCTGTTGATACATTACGAAATAATATAGAAGATTCTGTTAAGAAGATAGGATCAAATACATTATATGTTCAGAAATGGCCTTGGACTGGAGGACCCGATTTCCCTTGGTGGAAATATCTCAATAGACCAGAACCTAAATATGAGGATTATTTAATGCTGAAAGAACGTATAACGACAGCAGATAAAATTGCCTATATGATTGATATCGGTAATTCTACGATTAAATATAAAAATAATAACGCCTCAGGAGTGTCTATTTCAGCAGGTACACAGGATCAGTACAGTATTCAGAATTTGAATGTTGAAAAAGGTAGATATTTTGTCGAAAGCGAAACCCGTGCAGGGTCATTAGTGACTGTTTTAGGTGCTGTCATCGCAGAGGGACTTTTCCCAAATAGTGATCCTCTGGGAAAATATGTCAACATGCTGGGACGGAAGGTACAGGTAATTGGTGTATTAAAGAAGGAAGGGGAAGGAGTGCTGATCAATACTTCTCCTGATAATAGTGCATTTATTCCCTTTGAGCTTGCTCGAAATCTAGTTAATTACGATAATTTTTCACCCAGTATTGCTGTTCGAGTGATGTCAAAGTATTCTTTAGCAGAAGCTGAAAGTGAAATTAAAGTTTTAATGCGTTCAATTCACCGCATTTCTCCACAACGAGAGGACGATTTTTCAATTAATCAAACAACCATGATAACTTCCCAACTGGATAAAATGTTTGGCATTGTAAATCTAGCCGGTTTCTGTATTGGAATTTTCTCCATATTGGTAGGCGGATTCGGTATAGCCAATATTATGTTTGTGAGTGTCAAAGAACGTACACATATTATTGGTATTCAAAAGGCTTTAGGAGCTAAAAACTTTTTTATATTGTCTCAATTTTTGATCGAATCAATCGTGCTCTGTCTATTAGGCGGTGCTATTGGCTTATCTATCGTGTTTCTGATCACATTATTGGTTAAAATTGGTACTGGGTTAGCAATTGTCGTGAGTATAAAGATGGTACTCTTGACAGTCTTTATTTCGACGTTAATTGGTTTGATATCAGGTATTGTTCCGGCTTTGATGGCTTCTAGATTAGATCCAGTGGAAGCAATCCGTAGCAAATAAGCTATAAAATAAAATTAAGTTTATTCTTTACCACATGATGTAGCGAGTTTTTGTATTATTTATCGTAAT
Source organism: Sphingobacterium sp. MYb388 (assembly GCF_037479535.1). NCBI lineage: Bacteria > Pseudomonadati > Bacteroidota > Sphingobacteriia > Sphingobacteriales > Sphingobacteriaceae > Sphingobacterium > Sphingobacterium sp. MYb388. Next base: position 383,778 of record NZ_JBBGYV010000001.1, read on the forward strand.
TTAAGTTCAGCTTAAACTGATTAAATTATTTAAAGATAAATACTATGGGAGACTCGATAAAAAAAGAGGAAATTGCAAATGATCTGTTAGATGCAAACTCGTCTGAAGATAATGTACATCATGTTAATAATCCTGTATTAGACCTTCCTACTATAGAGAAAAAATACCTGGCTAGAGTAAGAGCATGCTCTAAGGATCGGAATACATTTTATTTTACAGATGGTATTGCTAAAGTGGAAATTCGAATAGTTTCTGATGAAATTATTCGCGTTCGTTTGGCTCCTCAAGGATCTTTTTTAGATGACTTTTCTTATGCTGTTATCGATACAGATCAGCACGCAGTATCGTTTTCTGTAGATGAAGATGAAACAAGTTATTACGTCAAAACAAATAAAGTGATCTGCGCTATCCGTAAAGCAGATTTTTTGGTTTCATTTCAAGATTTTTTAGGTAAAGTATTCAATACCGATGATAAACCAATGCATTGGGAGGAAAATCCAGACTTTGGCGGTTATTATGTATATTGCAGTAAAAAGGCACATGAAGATGAAGCTTTCTTCGGCCTGGGAGACAAAGCCACCAATTTAAATCTTCGAGGTAAACGATTTAAAAACTGGAATTCGGATACCTACGGCTATGCTTTTAATCAAGATCCCCTTTATAAAACAATTCCTTTTTATATCGGAGTGACTGGTGGAGAAGCCTACGGTATTTTCTTTGATAATACATTCAGAACATTCTTCGATTTTGCTTCAGAAAATAAACAACGTACAAGCTTCTGGTCCGAAGGCGGTGAGATGCAATATTATTATATTCATGGCCCAAATATGATCGATGTGGTAAAACGTTATCATAGTATCACTGGAACCCATTATATGCCTCCATTATGGGGGATTGGTTACCATCAATGTCGATGGAGTTATTATCCTGAGCAGAATGTAAGAGATATAACAGCAGAATTTAGAAAAAGAGAAATTCCTTGCGATGCTATTTACCTCGATATCGATTATATGGATGGCTATCGCTGTTTCACCTGGGACAAAAAATATTTTCCGGATCCTAAAAAAATGATATCAGATTTGGCCGCCAACGGCTTTAAAACAGTGGTTATGATAGATCCTGGTATTAAGGTTGATGAAAATTATTGGGTGTTCAAGGAAGGACAGCAAAATAGATATTTCTGTCGTCGAGGTGATGATTATTTTATGGAAGGTTTTGTATGGCCTGGAAGATGTCAGTTTCCCGATTTTACAAATCCAACTGTAAGGGAATGGTGGGGTACTTTATACAAAGGCTTGGTTGATGACGGAGTTGCTGGATTTTGGAACGATATGAATGAACCTGCTGTTTTTGGAAGAGGTACATTTCCGGATGACGTAAGACATAACTATGATGGCTATCGAGGTTCCCACAGGAAAGCGCACAATATATATGGCATGCAGATGGTACGTGCTACATATGATGGTTTAAAAAAGCTATATAAAAATAAAAGACCTTTTACTATCACGAGAGCAGCGTATTCGGGTACACAGCGTTTTTCTTCGGTATGGACCGGAGATAATATTGCAACATGGGAACATCTTCGTATTGGTCTTTTGCAGTTGCAGAGATTATCCGTTTCGGGACTTTCTTTTTGCGGAACCGATATTGGAGGATTTACAGGAGAACCGGATGGAGAATTGTTTACACGTTGGATGCAATTTGGCGTCTTTTCTCCATTCATGCGTGTACATTCCGCAGGTGATACCCGCGACCGTGAACCATGGAGTTTTGGCCCTGAATGGGAAGCAATATGTAAGAAATTTATTGAAATGAGGTATAAATTACTACCTTATATCTATACCATTTTTTGGCAACAACATCGTTATGGAGAACCTATTTTAAGACCGATTTCCTTGGTGGAACAACATATCCCTAAAAATTTAATACGAGAGGAAGAGTTTTGTTTCGGAGATAAAATTTTAGTCTCACCTGTTCTTAATCCTGGACAAAAGAATAAAGTGGTTTATCTTCCAGAAGGAGAATGGTATTATTATTTCAATTTACAGAAATATGTAGGTTTACAGGAACATACTATTGATACTCCCCTAGATGAAATGCCGATTTTTGTAAAAGGAGGAAGTATAATTCCTGAATATCCCGTGATGCAATATACATTTCAGCAAAAAATTGATGCATTGAAATTGAATGTTTATTTCAGTAGAGGTAAGTTTGACTCTTATACCTATGCTGATCATGGCGATACCTTTGCTTATGAACAAAGTGTCTATGCTGAAAAACACTTCCTTTTAGAAGGGACAGATAATAGCTTAGTGATACTGCAACAAGTGGAAGGACTTTACAATGAAAGATTTGATGATTACAAAATTTATCTGATCGGCATTCCATTTGAAGTAAGAACAGTTAAGGCAGATGGTGTTGAACTCAACTTGTTAAAAGATGAATCAGGCAATGATTACATCCAAGTAGAAAAAGATTTCAGAAACTTAATTATAACATAATTTACGATTATTAAACCTAACACCTAATCTGATCATGGGTCAACCAGTAGAAGTATTTTCGTTACTTACAGCATTCGACATATCATTATTTAGAGCTGGAAGACATTACAAATTATATGAGAAATTTGGATCTCATGTTGTTGAGTATAGCGGTCAATCAGGAGTTTATTTTGCCGTGTGGGCACCTTATGGAAGTCAAGTTTCCGTCATTGGAAATTTCAATGGCTGGAATCCTTATACACACCTTTTGCATGTGCGTTGGGACGGAAGTGGTATCTGGGAGGGATTTATTCCAAATATTGGAATAGGAGAAGTATATAAATATCATATTAATTCGATGGCAGGAGAGCAATTGGAAAAAGCTGATCCTTTTGCGTTGATTAGTGAGTTACCACCACAAACTGCGTCAATTGTCGGTACAACTTGGTATGAGTGGGAGGACAAAAACTGGATGTCACAAAGAGCTCAGTTTAATAGTTTGGATAAACCTATGTCGGTGTATGAAATGCACTTGGGGTCCTGGCAACGTGATCCTTCAGATCCCGATCGTTTGCTTTCCTATCGCGAAATTGCAGATCGATTAGTTCCCTATATAATAGAAACAGGATTTACACATGTCGAGTTTCTTCCTGTTATGGAACACCCCTTTTATCCATCTTGGGGTTATCAGATTGCGGGTTATTTTGCTGCATCTTCACGCTATGGGGGACCACAAGATTTAATGTATTTGATCGAATCTTTACATAAGCATAATATCGGTGTAATTTTAGATTGGGTACCTTCACATTATCCTGGTGACGCTCATGGATTATATCGTTTCGATGGTAGTTTCCTTTACGAGCACGAAGATATAAGAAAGGGCTTTCATCCAGATTGGAAATCATATATCTTTAATTATGGTCGAAACGAAGTGCGATCATTCCTCATTAGTAATGCGCTCTTTTGGTTGGACCGGTATCATGTGGATGGTTTGCGTGTGGATGCCGTTGCTTCCATGCTTTATCTTGATTATTCGCGTCATGAAGGCGAGTGGGAACCCAATAAATTTGGAGGAAGAGAAAATTTGGAAGCTGTAGAGTTTTTAAAAGAATTTAACGAAGCTGTTTATCATCATTTCCCAGATGTTCATACCATCGCAGAGGAATCAACATCTTGGCCAGGTGTAAGTAATCCAACATCTGTAGGAGGATTAGGTTTTGGCATGAAATGGATGATGGGTTGGATGCATGATACGTTAGATTATTTCAAAGAAGATCCTATTAATCGCCGATATCATCATCACAAATTGACTTTTGCAACTGTGTATGCATATCATGAAAATTTTATGTTGCCCTTATCTCATGACGAAGTTGTGCATGGAAAAAAATCTCTTTTGTATAAGATGCCGGGTGATGAATGGCAAAAATTCGCAAATTTAAGAGCACTTTATTTGTATATGTTTACATTAACCGGGACGAAACTGTTATTTATGGGTGATGAATTTGCACAAACAGCAGAGTGGAATGAAAACAAATCTTTGGATTGGCACTTACTGGATTATTCGCCACATAAAGGTATGCTTAGATTTGTTACCGCCTTAAATCGTGTGTACAAAAGTCAACCTGCACTTTATCAGAAAGCTTTTGTAGGCGATGGGTTTCAATGGGTAGAACAAGGAGATTATACCAATAGCGTGTACGCGTATTTACGCAAGGGATATGAAGAAAAAGACAACTTATTAGTCATATTAAATCTAACCCCAGTTGTTAGAAAAGAATTTAGGATAGGTATACCAAAAAATGGCGTATGGGAAGAAATTTTGAATTCAGATCAATTAGAATTTAATGGGAGTGGACTGATCGGCGAAGCTTACAATTCAACACATATTCACTGGATGGGTTTTGAGCAATCGATAACGATAACTTTACCACCTTTAGGAGGTATAATATTAAAACGAAAAGCATAATGAAAGTAATACATTTAAGTGTTGAATGTTTTCCGGTAGCAAAGGTAGGCGGACTGGCAGACGTATTGGGAGCTTTACCTAAATATCAGCGTAAACTTGGTGTTGACGCATCCGTTGTTATGCCTTGGTACAATCGAAAATTTACACAAGAAAATAAGTTTGATCATATTGCCTCCGGAGCTTTCTATCAAGGATCGGAATTATTGCATTATGAAATTTTGAAGGAAGCAAATGATCTGCTCGGATTTCCATTATATCTCATTCGCATACCCGGTAAATTAGATCGTGAGGAAGTATACTGTTACCCTGATGAATCTGAGCAATGGCTGTCATTTCAACATGCTTTTTTACATTGGTTAAAAGCAGATGGCATACAACCCGATTTGATCAATTGTCATGATCATCATGTCGGATTGGTTCCTTTTTTATTGAAATACAGTAATGAATTTCAACAGTTTTCGCATGTTAAAACACTTTTTACAGTTCACAATGGACAGTATCAAGGCTGGATGAATTGGAGTAAAGGTATTTTATTGCCAAGTTTCGATACTTGGCAATGGGGATTGCTTGATTGGGATGGTGTAATTAATCCCATGGCAGCAGCGGTTAAATGTTGCGATGCATTTTCTACGGTTTCAGAAGGATATCTAAAAGAATTATTTATCGAAGCAAATGGTCTACAATCTTTGTTTGCATCCGAATCGCAAAAAGGAATCGGCATTGTTAACGGGATCGATACAGATTATTGGAATCCGCAGTTAGATACTTTAATTGATTCGAATTATAATCTTAATACAGTTGAAAAAGGTAAATCACAAAATAAAAAAAGCTTATGTGAACAGTATAAATTAGATCCTTCTTTACCATTAATGTCATTTATAGGCCGATTTGCTATAGAAAAAGGAGCAGATTTATTAGCTGAAATAATTGATCAACTTTTGGGAAATATTAAATCCAAAATGAGTATATTTATTTTAGGCTCAGGAGATCAAGATATTCAGGATGCTTTGCAACAGGTTTTAGAAAAATACCCAAAACAGCTTGCAGTTTATTTTGGGTATAATGAATCACTTGCACATCAAGTATATGCAGCAACAGATCTGTTATTGATGCCCTCAAGAGTGGAGCCTTGTGGATTAAACCAATTATATGCCCTACAGTATGGGACAATTCCAGTCGTAAGAGGTATTGGCGGGCTCAAAGATACAGTTATTGATGTGAAAGATACAGGTGGATACGGTATCGTATTTCCCGAAGCACATGTTGAAGATGCAGTACAGGGTGTGATAAGGACTTTAGAAATAGTTAACCAGGCCGATTTGTTGTCAGAAATTAGAAAAAGGGAAATGCATTTGGATTTTTCATGGAATAAGTCAGCTCAAAAATATTTGGATTTGTACACTAAATTATTGAAATAATATGTCACACAAAGTAGTCTCTATTGTTTTGGGGGGTGGACGAGGTACTCGTTTGTATCCCTTGACCGAACAGCGCTCAAAACCAGCTGTACCAATTGCTGGTAAATACCGTTTGGTGGATATTCCGATTTCGAATTGCTTAAATTCCGGATATAATAAAATCTTTGTTCTGACACAGTATAATTCGGCATCTTTAAATAAGCACATTAAAAACGCTTATAATTTCAGTATTTTTAGTAAAGGATTTGTAGATATATTAGCTGCAGATCAAAATAATGAAGGCGATCGGTGGTTCGAAGGAACAGCTGATGCTGTGAGGAGAACACAGAAAAATCTGCTGAATGTCGATTATGACTATGTACTTATTCTTTCAGGTGATCAATTGTATCAAATGGATTATGCTGCATTAGTCGACTTTCATGTTAAAAACAAAGGAGATGTCACCATTGCAACTATTCCTGTCACTGGTAAAGATGCAACAGGATTTGGAATTTTAAAATCGGATGAAAATAATGTTATTACCTCCTTTATAGAAAAGCCTAATAAAGAAGAACTGTTAAACTGGGGGTCCGAAGTATCAGAAGAGATGGATAAGCGCGGTAGACATTATTTAGCTTCTATGGGGATTTATGTTTTTTCAAAAGGAGTATTGGCCTCCTTACTCAAAGAAAATCCAGGTATGGATTTTGGGAAAGAAATCATTCCTGAAAGTATAGATTCCAAAAATGTACTGAGTTATCAATTTGATGGGTACTGGACTGACATTGGTACAATTAGTTCTTTTTTTGAAGCAAATATTGGTTTAACCGATGATATCCCTGATTTTAATTTGTTTAATGAAACAGTTTATACAAGAGCACGGATGTTGCCTCCTTCTAAAATATCAGGAACTACATTAAACAATACAATTGTTGCAGATGGATGTATTCTTAATGGCGATAAAATTCAGCGTTCAATCATTGGTATTCGCTCCCGTATAGGACATGGTACAGTGATTAAAAACACCTATATGATGGGTAGTGATTATTATGAACAACTGGAGGAAGTTTTGGAATTAGGAAGTACGCAGGCACCTCCGCCAGTAGGCGTCGGTGAACGATGTTATATTGAAAATGCAATCCTAGATAAAAACTGTCGTATTGGTAATAATGTTCGTATAAAAGGAGGGAAGCATCTTAAAGATGGAGATTATGAGACTTATGCTGTTTGTGATGGTATCGTGGTCGTAAAGAAAGAAGCGGTTATTGTGAACGGCATTACCATTGGTTGTTAAGTGAAATTTTGAAAATTAAGGTAATTTTTTAAATTACCTTAATTAAATCAAATCGGAAGAGATGACTTTGGGTTGGAAAAAAATCATTGGTAATTTAGTACTATTATTACTGTTTGGGTATAGCTGTATCCTAATGGCAGAAATTATTTGGCAATATCGAAATTTTGAATTAGATACTTCTTTTTTACAGATTAAACAGACTGAAATAACGGAGATCTTCTGGTACAGATATGTGTTTTATGCCCATGTTACTTTTGCAATTTTAGCGCTTCCAGCTGGATTTACTCAATTTAATAGCACCATTTTAAGAACATACCCACGTTTACATAGCGCATTTGGTTATTTATATGTTGGTGCTATTTTAATTGTTGCAGCACCCTCTGGTTTTTTAATCGCAATGCAAGCTAACGGTGGACCAGTTGCTCAAATTGCCTTTACCTTACTTGCAATATTTTGGTTTTTCTTTACACTTCAAGCTGTTCTAAAAGCAAAAACGGGAGATTTTAAAGCGCATAAAAATTTTATGATCAGAAGTTTTGCATTGACATGTTCGGCATTAACTTTGCGCTATTGGAAACTTGTATTAGTTTATTTCTTTCATCCCTATCCCATGGACCTATACCAATTGGTGGCCTGGTTAGGCTGGATTCCAAATCTACTAATTGCAGAATGGATAATTAACTGTAATAAATAATATGAAAAGACTTTTCTATATGGCACTGGCATTCGTCATGCTAACCTCTTGTAATAGTAAAACAGATAAAAAATCTTCAGACCAATCAGTTGCGGGAGCTATGGTCGAAAATGAGATTCATCCAGAATTATATGGAAATTGGGTAGGCGATTTTACTGTAGATGAAAAAGTTTCGGAAGAAATTCTTGAAAAGCAAGGCGAATTTCCTGCGGAATTCGATTATAGTCCTAAAATTAATTTGACAATTAAAAGAATCACAGCTGATACAGTCATTGCGCAAAATGTGGTTAAAGGAAATTTAAGACCTTTGGTAGGGAAAATAGAAGAAAATGGAAATTTGATCACCTTTATCTTGGATGAGCCCGGAGATAAAAAATCTGACGGAAGATTTGAGTTCAAATTGAATAAAGATACTTTAGAGGGATCTTGGACAGCATTTGATCAAAGTGTAAATGTGAAAAAACGGAATTTCAAATTAATAAAAAAACAGTTCGTTTATAATGCTAATCTCATGTTACCTAATGATGAAAATAGCGAACCATTAATTGATTGGTATGCGTCAAAAAAGGAAACAAAGACGATGGCAGACGGAGATTCAACTTACACCTTTATTAATGATTTATATCGTGCAGCATCGCCTGTTGTATATACGCTAAATGCGTCCAAAACAAAGCTCACAGAAGCCGATTTAAAAAATTTGAAGAAGTTGGATTTAGAGATTATTCGAAATACTATTTTTGCACGTCATGGATATGCTTTTACTAAAATTAATGTGCGTCAATTCTTTGATCCGGTGGATTGGTATGTGCCGGTTTCCAATGATGTAACAAAAGAGCTAACGCAATTGGAACGTGATAATATCGCCCTATTAACACGTTTTGAAAAGTTTGCAACTGATAACTATGATCATTTTGGTCGTTAGGTACAAGTTGTATCTGATATACATACTAAGTTTCGCCTAAAATTTACTTAAGTTTGATATCTAAAATTTAATCATTGAGCACTATCCTAATCATCGACGACGAAGAAAAGATTCGTACACTACTTGCTAGAATTATTACCCTAGAAGGCTTTGAGGTATTTCAAGCTTCAGATTTAAAGAAAGGATTGAAACGCTTGGAAGAGCAAGATATTGATGTTGTAATCTGTGATGTTAAATTACCCGACGGAAGTGGTGTAGATAGCACAAAAGTAATAAAAGAGAAGTATCCGTTAATTGAAATTATCTTGTTGACAGCATATGGAAATATTCCGGATGGCGTACAGGCAATTAAAAATGGAGCTTTTGATTACATTACCAAAGGAGACGATAACAATAAGATTATTCCATTAGTAAATAATGCAAGCGAAAAGGTAGCATTGGCAAAAAGAGTTCAAAAACTCGAAAAACAGCTAGGAGACCGCTATTCCTTTGACAAGATTGTCGGAAAATCGAAACCAATCTTAAATGCAATTGATTTAGCAAAAAGAGTTGCTGTTACTGATACAACAGTGTTATTAACAGGTGATACAGGAACTGGAAAAGAAGTGTTTGCACAAGCGATACATCAGGCAAGTAACCGTAGTAAGTTTAATTTTGTCGCCATTAATTGTGCTGCTTTTAGTAAAGAACTATTGGAAGGTGAATTATTTGGGCATAAGGCCGGTTCTTTTACCGGTGCAATGAAAGATCAAAGAGGACTTTTTGAAGAGGCAAATAAAGGCACTATTTTTCTTGATGAAATCGGCGAAATGCCAGTGGAATTGCAAGCCAAAATTTTAAGGGTATTAGAAACTGGCGAATTTTTAAAAATTGGAGAAACAAAAGTAACACGTGTAGATGTTCGTATTATCGCAGCTACGAATCGTAATTTGGAAGAAGAAATAGCAAATGAACATTTCAGAAGTGACTTATTTTATCGTCTTTCGGTATTCAGTATTTATTTGCCAGCACTGCGTGAACGTAAGCAAGATATTCATTTATTGGCAAATCATTTTACACAAATCTTTTCTTTGCGTGCTAAGAGAAAAGAATTACAAATCTCGCCTGAATATATTACTGCATTGGAAAACCATCAATGGAAAGGAAATATTCGTGAACTTAAAAATTGCATAGAACGTAGTGTGATTTTATCAGATAATGATGTATTGTGTGTTGACACGCTTCCTTTTGCTAGTATAGCTGTTGATTCAGGTGTAAAAATGTTATCTGCCTTCTCCATGGCAAGTGTAGAAAAAGTGCATATTCAAAAAGTACTACACCATACTCAGGGAAACAAAGCAGAGGCTGCTCGTCTTTTGGAAATTGGTATTGCAACACTCTATCGTAAGATTGAAGAGTATAAATTAATATCATGAGCTAGAGGTCTCTGGTCTTACGGAGGCCTTACATATTGTTATCTTCCTCTCGGATGATTGTTTAATAATTACTTTGTTAAGTATATTTCAAACTTGTATTGAACTGATTCTGGAAGGAATAGACTATTCCTTAGAGAACTTAGAAGTTTATAGTTTAAGATAAAAAAATCCAATTGTTGTTATAGGGATGTCAATTGGATCTCGTTAATACCAATTTATCTGTATATCGGCCTTATATTCATTATACGGCCATTTTTATATTACTTTCATTATAATGCCACTATTCTTGGCTCTTTCAGACATGTTGTTCCTTACAACTTTCGAGCAGTGTAATAATTCTCTGTAAAAATTCCTTTTAACCTTATATCACTCTGCATCATACCTCTTAAAATTCCTTCTATTATGATAATGAGCCTATCATTTTGATAGGTTTTTCTGTTTTTAATTATTTGCGTTATTGTCTTAAGTTGCTATTATTCTGTATTTTATTTTCCTGTTATTAGACTTGGAATAAAATTGGCATCCAGCACTTCCAAAATGAATACTCATGTTAAATTCAAAATGGAAAAAAATCAGGCAGTACGACAGGTACTGGAAATCCGGCATAACGTCCGGACTATTGAAAATTGCCTTTGTTGCAATTGTGACTTTTGCGCTTGTAAAATTTGTAGATATTCTCAGCACATAAATTAATAAAGATGATAGCCATAATATTGACACTTGTCGGTGTAATTTGTTTTGCACTGTTTTTTAAATCAATTGACTTTTTTGATCAGATTTAAGGTGAAGCCAAGAAGTAGATAATCTTGAAATATAGCAGCTATTATGTACTACTCGAGCAGTCATCAACAAATGAAAAAATAATAGAATGAAAACAAAAATGATAAGTACCCTGGAAGAATGGATACCAGAGTCCAGTAATTGGATTTCAGATAAAGAATTAGGCGATCATACCGTAGCTGATTATATCGTATTAGGGAAATTAGCCGAACAATGCTTAAAAAAGATGAACTCAGGTAATGAATATGAGTATGCAGACGCCGAAGAAATTGCAAAAGTGGTGAATTTGATATATCAGGGAGGAAACCAATATACACGTAATGCGATCGAAAATGAATTTCTGACTAAGCTGTCCATAGAAGAAAGTCCAGCAAGTTTAAAAAAGCATCTGGCCATATTGCCAAAAGAATTGAGGAAGGAATACCTCAAAACGATAATGGAAAATTAAAATTATAGCAAACGATGATAGCATTACTCATAGTAGCAGTAGGCGTGTTTGCATACATCGTGTATGTATTACTAAAGCCCGAGCAGTTTTAACAATCAAACTGTGAATGAAATAATATTTAAAATTTAATTATGAATACAGAAATAATAGCCATAATCGTCATGTTTCTTGGTACGATCGCTTTAGCAATTCCTTTAGGGAAATATATTGCGAAAGTATTTGCTGGAAATAAGACAATCTTTGATCCCGTTTTCAATCCGATTGAAAGATTATTTTATAAACTAACAGGTATAAACCCAAAAGTTGAAATGAGTTGGAAGCAGCATATGGTTGCGATGCTCACCATCAATATGATTTGGTTTCTGGTGGGAATGCTGGTACTGATGACGCAAGGAAGATTACCTTTAAATCCAGATCAAAATCCAAGCATGACAGCAGATTTAGCATTCAACACGGTAATCTCTTTTGTTGTTAACTGTAATTTACAACATTACTCTGGTGAAACTGGGGTGAGTTATTTGGGACAATATTGGTTGATGTTTTTACAGTTTGTCAGTGCAGGTACTGGTATGGCTGCGGTAGTAACTCTTTTTAGAGCTTTTAGAGATAAAACAGCTACAGATTTAGGTAATTTTTATGAATATTTTATAAAATCCTGTACACGAATTCTGCTTCCATTATCCTTTATTGTAGCTATTATACTTGCTTTTCAAGGAACACCCATGACGTTTGAGGGTAAGGATACGATTGTAAGTCTGCAAGGTGATACCGTTGAAGTATCGCGAGGACCTGCCGCAGCGTTTGTTGCAATCAAACATATTGGAACAAATGGTGGTGGTTTTTTTGGAACCAATTCAGCTCACCCTTTTGAAAATCCGACCTATTTAAGCAATATGGTAGAAATGGCGGCGCAGATGATCGTACCATTTGCCATGATATTTGCTTTTGGTTATTTTATCAAGAGGAGAAAATTGTCCTGGATGATGTTTGCCGTGATGACTGTAGGATTTTTGATGTTGGCAATTCCCAATATCAAGATGGAAATGGATGGTAACCCTGCTTTAACGAGTTTGGGAATTGATCAGTCATTAGGTGCAATGGAAGGAAAAGAAATACGAATTGGTGCAGCAACATCTGGATTCTGGAGTATTGTGACAACAGTGATTTCAACGGGATCTGTTAATTCCATGCACGATAGTTCAATGCCACTTTCCGGAATGAATGAATTATTAGCAATGATGATAAATAGTTTTTATGGAGGTGCAGGAGTTGGTATCCTTAACTTTTTCATCTTCATTATTCTTGCTGTATTTATCAGTGGACTGATGGTGGGACGCACACCTGAGTTTTTAGGGAAAAAAATAGAAGCTAGAGAAATGAAGATTGCGATGATTATTGCATTGATTCACCCATTTCTAATCTTAATCAGTGCAGGTTTAGCAACCGCATTTCCCGGACAAGGGGCATCAACATTAAACAATCCTGGTTTTCATGGTTTCAGTGAGATCTTATATGAATATACATCATCATCGGCAAATAATGGAAGTGGATTCGAAGGTTTAGGTGATAATACACCTTGGTGGAATATCAGCACTGGTATCGTTTTGATCTTATCACGCTTCTTGCCGATTATCGGACCAGTAGCAATTGCAGGTTTGTTGGCTAAGAAAAAATTCATTCCTGAGGGCGAGGGAACTTTACAGACAGATACAGCAACTTTTGGGATTTTGGTATTTACAGTAATCATTATTGTAGCTGCATTATCATTTTTCCCAGCATTAGCTTTAGGTCCTATTGCAGAATATTTTTCTATGCGTTAATCTCATTTGAATGATAACGATCACTGGTTTAGATAAGCTAACACGATCGTTTACTTCATCAATATAAATATTTAAAAATGAATAAGAATCAATCATTATTTCAGAGTGACATGTTGTTGCAAGCTTGCAAACAGTCTTTCGTGAAATTGAACCCTAAACTGATGTTTCGTAATCCCGTAATGTTTACGGTAGAGATCGGAACTTTTGTGATGCTAATAGTCAGTTTATGGATATTGTCAGGAGAATCATCACAAGGTAGTTTTGGTTATAACTTCACCATATTTTTGATTTTATTGCTTACTCTGTTGTTTGCCAATTTTGCGGAAGCGATTGCTGAAGCTAGAGGAAAAGCACAAGCAGACAGTTTACGTAAAACAAGAGAGGAAACCCCTGCAAAATTAGCAAATGGAAGTATGATTTCTTCTTCACAACTTGTGAAAGGTGATATCTTTATATGTGAAGCAGGTGATATCATTCCTTCTGATGGAGAGATTGTTGCAGGCTTGGCAACGATAGACGAAAGCGCGATCACTGGAGAGTCGGCTCCTGTTATACGTGAAGCAGGAGGGGATAAAAGTAGTGTAACAGGAGGAACAAAAGTATTGTCCGATAAGATACAGGTAAAAGTAACGACCGAACCAGGTGAAAGTTTTTTAGATAAAATGATCGCTTTGGTAGAAGGAGCAAGTCGTCAAAAAACACCAAATGAAATTGCATTGACCATTCTTTTAGCAGGTTTTACCTTGGTATTCATTATTGTTACTGTGACTTTAAAACCTTTTGCAGATTATGCCAATGCGCCCATCACAATTGCAGCTTTTATTTCACTATTTATCTGCTTAATACCCACTACGATTGGCGGATTATTATCCGCAATTGGTATCGCAGGAATGGATAGAGCGTTGCGGGCAAATGTCATTACTAAAAGCGGAAAAGCAGTAGAGACGGCTGGAGATATTGATGTCCTATTATTGGATAAAACTGGTACCATTACCATTGGTAACCGTAAAGCAACACATTTTTACCCAACGAAAGGCATAGCCGAAGAGCGGTTGATTAAAGCCGCTGTATTAAGTTCAATGAGTGATGAAACTCCTGAAGGAAAATCAATCATTGAGTTGGCTGGTGTTAATCCGTTGGCATATCCAATCAATGCACCCGTTTTTATCAAATTCACGGCAGAGACAAGAAGTTCGGGGATCGATTTTGATCAGACTCGTATTCGTAAAGGTGCGACTGATGCGATCCGTAATATCGTTACGCAGGCCGGAAATGTATTTCCAGTAGATATAACCGATCAGGTTACTAAAATTTCTCAAAATGGAGGTACACCCTTAGTTGTTTGTGAAAACGAAATTGCTTTAGGCGTCATTGAATTGCAGGACGTTATTAAACCAGGGATTCAAGAGCGGTTCGAACGTTTACGGAAAATGGGTATCAAAACAGTTATGGTAACCGGCGATAATCCATTGACGGCAAAATATATTGCCGAAAAGGCCGGAGTCGATGATTTTATTGCTGAGGCTAAGCCAGAGGATAAGATGAACTACATCAAAATGGAACAAGCTAATGGCCGTCTGGTTGCCATGATGGGAGATGGTACAAATGATGCTCCAGCACTGGCTCAGGCAGATGTTGGTGTTGCAATGAATAGTGGGACGCAAGCTGCTAAGGAAGCAGGCAACATGGTTGATTTGGATAATGATCCGACGAAATTGATCGAAGTTGTGGAGATCGGTAAACAATTATTGATGACTCGTGGCACACTTACTACTTTTAGTATTGCAAACGATGTGGCGAAATATTTTGCGATTATTCCTGCTCTATTCATTACGGCTATTCCAGCGTTGCAAGGATTAAATATTATGCAATTACATAGTCCAGAGAGCGCCATCTTATCTGCCGTGATATTCAATGCCCTAATTATTCCATTTTTAATTCCATTGGCTTTGAAAGGGGTGGCCTATAAACCGATAGGTGCAAGTGCACTGTTACGTCGTAATCTGCTCATTTTTGGAGTAGGGGGTATTTTGGTGCCATTTGTAGGCATCAAATTGATTGATCTTATTGTATCCTTATTTATTTAAAAAAACGAAATCATGAAAAAGCATATTTTACCAGCTATAAAGCTGACTTTTATCCTAATTGTTTTTTTTGCAGTCATCTATCCTTTTGCTGTATGGGCCATTGCTCAAGTAGCTCCAAATGAAGGTAAAGGTGAAATCATCACTTTTAAAGGTAGGACTTATTACAGCAACATTGGTCAGGCCTTTACAAATGATCACTATTTCTGGTCCCGTCCTTCTGCGGCTGGCTATAATGCAGCAGGATCTGCGGGAAGTAACAAAGGCCCTTCAAACCCTTCATATCTGGCAGAGGTAAAAGGTAGGATAGATACATTTTTGGTGCATAATCCCGCTATTACAAAAGCACAAATACCTGCTGATCTTATTACTGCAAGTGCGAGTGGCTTAGATCCTCACTTTTCAGTACAGGCAGCTCAGGTTCAGGTGAAACGTATTGCTAAGATCCGAAATATTGCAGAAGCAGACTTATTGACATTAATTCATGAGCATACCGAAAAACCATTAATCGGACTATTTGGTCCTGCTAAAATAAATGTATTAAAGTTGAATATTGCATTAGACCAATTATCTGCAAAATAATTTAATATCAAATATCCATGTCATACACATTCGAATAAATGTAATTATGTGAAGAGTGATGTGTACGCAGTCTGGATATTTCATATCATCCTTATACAATCAATTAACAAATGTGAAATCAAGCTGTGAAATCATCTGCTATGGATGTAAAGCATGATTTACACGAATGCTCTATCAACAAAATGATAAAATTAAGATGAAAAAATATATCATCAGTTCCCTATTGTTATTAGGAACTATCCATATTTTGCAAGCACAAGAAAACGTTGAGATCAAAAATCCGTTAACGATTAGTGGCTATGTTGAAGTATACAGTCAGTACGATTTTTCTAACCCTAAAAATAATTCCCGACCAGGATATGTATACAGTTATCATCGTAATAATGAGGTTAATTTAAATCTTGGATTGATTAAATTAAATTATGAATCTGATAGAATCAGGACTAACCTGGCATTGGCGGCTGGTACTTATATGAATGCAAATTATGCTGCTGAACCAGTAACGTTGAAAAATATCTACGAAGCAAATGTCGGTATCAAGATTTCAGAAAAGCATAATTTATGGATTGATGCTGGTGTTTTGCCATCTCATATTGGATTTGAAAGCGCCATTAGTAAGGATTGCTATACCCTGACACGTAGTATAGGAGCGGATAACTCTCCTTATTTTGAAACAGGAGCTAAGATATCGTATACGACCGATGACGGTAAATGGATGATGAGTGGATTAGTTTTAAATGGCTGGCAAAGAATTCAGCGGATTGACGGAAACAGTACCCCCGCTTTTGGGCATCAGTTAACGTATAGGCCTACGGATAAAATAACTTTAAACAGCAGTTCGTTTATTGGTAATGATAAAGCCGATTCTGTTCGTCAGATGCGGTATTTTCATAATTTTTATGGACAGTTCCAACTGCATGATAAATTTACGGTTATAACAGGGTTTGATATTGGTGCTGAACAAAAAGAAAAAGGAAGCAGTCATTACAACACATGGTTTACTCCAGTTTTGATCGCTTCCTATAAACCTCATGATGATTTTGCTATAGCTTTACGAGGTGAATATTATCAAGATAAGAAAGGGATAATTATTAATACCGGAATTACAAATGGTTTTCAAACATTTGGTTATTCCTTTTCAGTAGATTATGTGGTTTTTTCAAATTTAGTATGGCGAACAGAGTTAAAGAGACTACAGAGTAAAGATGCTATTTTTGCTGATCGAAATGATTCTTTGGAAAAAGATAATATGATTGGAATTACTTCTTTGGCATTACGTTTTTAATCGAATTATTATTTCTCTTGTTGTTTTATACTTGTTTATAAAATAACAAGAGAACTAATAACATGATCTACACTTATATGGAAGAAAGAAAAGATGCGGAACATTTCTTAGGGCTGATAAAAAAATCTAGGAAAGGAAAATTTAAACTTTATATCGGTATGAGCGCTGGTGTGGGGAAAACTTACCGTATGCTACAAGAGGCACATATGCTTCTACATAGTGGGGTAGATATTAAAATAGGTTATATTGAAACTCATAATAGAAAAGAAACACATGCATTGTTGGGTGGTATTCCGTTGATAACCAGACGTAAACTTTTTTATAAGGGAAAAGAGCTTGAAGAATTGGATGTTCAGGCGGTTATTAACATACATCCTGAAATTGTTATAATTGATGAACTTGCTCATAGTAACATTGAAGGAAGTGTCAATGCTAAGCGTTGGCAGGATGTTGTCGATATATTGGATGCAGGTATCAGTGTGATCAGCGCGGTAAATATTCAGCATATTGAAAGTTTACATGATGAGATTAAGGACATAACAGGTATAGATGTACAGGAAAGGGTACCCGATAGTGTGCTTGGATTGGCCGATGAGGTCGTTAATATTGATTTAACAGCTGAAGAGTTGATAAATAGATTGAAAGATGGTAAAATTTATGATGCTGCTAAGATAGAAATGGCATTAGCAAATTTTTTTAATAGTGATCATATTTTGCAATTACGTGAACTGGCTTTAAAAGAAGTTGCTTCACAGGTGCAAAGGAAGGTTGAGACGGAGATTATTCATCATAAATATATGAAGAAGGAGCAATTTCTAGCTTGTGTAAGTTCAAATGAGAAGACTGCTACGATCGTAATTCGCAAGACTGCAAGGTTAGCAAACTATTATAATAGTAAATGGTTTGTTCTCTATGTACAAACGCCTAAAGAAAGTGTCTCTAAAATAGCGCTGGATAAACAGCGACATTTGATTAATAATTTTAAATTAGCAACAGAATTGGGCGCCGAGATTATAAAGGTTAATCATAGCAAGATCGCTACAGCTATTATTGAGCAATGTGAAGCAAAACAGATAACGACAGTTTGTATAGGTAAGCCACATTTGGGATTAATCAAAATCATTTGGGCAACAAATACTTTTAATAAACTTCTGACGAAGCTTTCAAACGAAAAAATTGATCTTATAATTCTTTCATAATGCGTATAAAGACAAAATTAACTTTTGGTGTTGGGTCACTATTTCTGATGATTGTACTATTGGTTGTGGTAAGTGGCTGGTATGTCAATCAGTTGAAAAGGGATACCAATAATATTCTCGTTGCCAATTATAATACTTTGCAATATGCCCGCAATATGCTGTTGGCATTGGAAGAATATGATGTTGATCCAGTAGCGTTACATGATTTTAAGGAAAATCTAGAGAAACAAAAGCATAATGTTACTGAAATCGGAGAGGTGCAGGCTACAAAGATGGTCGAAAAACATTTCTATCAGTTTACCGCAAATAAAGCAGATGTCACGTTGCTTTCCAAAATAAGAAAAGACATTACTGAATTGATGCGTCTCAATATGGAAGCCATAGAACGTAAAAGTGATATTGCTTCTGTAACTGCAGAAAAAGCCATTGCTGTCATTTCCATTACTGGAACATTGTGTTTTCTGATTGCTTTTGTTCTGATCGTTAACTTGCCATCAAATATTGCGAATCCTATTAAAGAATTGACAGAAAGCATTAAGCAGATTGCAAATGAAAACTATAAAAAACGAATACATTATGATAAACGTAATGAATTTGGAGAGCTTGCAAATTCTTTTAATACAATGGCTGAAAAACTAGAAGAATATGCCGAAAGTAAATTGGATAAAATATTAAAGGGGAAAAAACGAATAGATACTCTTATTAATAACATGCATGATCCTGTAATTGGAATTGATGAACAGAAGGTGGTATTATTCGCGAATGAAGAAGCTTTGAAAATTTCTGGTTTACAAAATGAACATCTAATTGGAAAGCAAATACAGGATGTAGCGGTGACAAATGATCTGATACGTGATTTTATCAAAGATATTTTTCAGGATCAGAAACAACGAGAAGCTACTCTTCTTAAGATTTATGCAAATGGTAAAGAAAGTTATTTTGAGAAGGAGATTGTCGATATCAATATTGTACCGACGGGGGAATTAGATTCTCAATTTATAGGACAGGTCATCATGTTACGTAATATTACCCAGTTTAAAGAAATGGATTTCGCTAAAACGAATTTTATTGCAACCATATCGCATGAACTTAAAACACCGATTGCCTCTATAAAGATGGGGTTACAACTTTTAGAAAATAAACAAATTGGCGTACTCAATGAAGATCAAAATAATCTTGTTCAAAGTATCCGCGAGGATACCGGGAGGTTGTTGAAAATTACAGGTGAGCTTTTGAATATGACGCAGGTTGAAAGTGGGACCATTCAGTTAAATGTAGCACCTACCAATGTGAGCGAACTTATCGAATATGCTATACGCGCAACAAAAGCGATGGCAGAACAAAAACATATAGAATTGCAATTGCAAATAGAAAATAACCTACCAGATGTGCTTGCTGATAATGAAAAAACAGCCTGGGTATTGACCAACTTACTTTCAAATGCAGTACGTTATTCCTATGAAAATGCTGTCATTGGGATCGCTATTGGATCTAGTGAGGATAAAGTGAAATTTGCAATTAAAGATGCTGGACAAGGTATAGAAGATCAGTATAAGGATAAAATATTTGAGCGGTATTTTCGAATTCCGGGTACAAAAAAAGAAGGTACAGGTTTGGGTTTAAGTATCAGTAAAGAGTTTATCGAAGCACAGGGGGGGACTATAACTGTTGATAGTGAATATGGTTCAGGAAGTACTTTTTCTTTTACCTTGAATCGTATTGATACCAATAATTAAAAAAAAACTAGTTTCTGTAGCAATACTTGAGATGGCCGCAAGACAGTAAAGACCGCTGTGTGCTTGGCAGTTTTAACGAGTGGTGTTGCGCATTTTGCCTAAAGGTATGATAGCAATGCGCTATGGCGCATTGATTTATCACTCTGGTCAACGTATATACCAATTTAGCCGTTTGTCTTTGTGTTTTAGGTAAATCATTTTGCGCTGCAGCGGTGTCGCAATTCGTTATGTCCGATTGATTTATCACTCTGGCCAATGTATATTAAAAATTTGACCGTCTGTCTTTATTCTTTAGGTAGTTCATTTTACGCTATTGCTTATTAATAACTCTGAATGGCTTATAGGTATTCCTACGTAACATGCTTTTAGAGAAATAGTATTTTACTATTAAGTTATTTAAGTTTACTAGCGAGTAAAATTCTGATATTGTCTAGCCTCTTGTTTAAATTAAAAGAGCTTTTCGTACAGAATCGATGCACTTAGGGAAAGTCTGATTTTTAGTTGAATTTATTGAAAATCATATTGGGGAGCTTATTTTGTATTCGGAATTGACGTAAAACCCATACGACAGCTTTGATATGCCGTATGCCGAAATAAAATTAGCAGAAGGATTTATGAATACGCCATACCGCGGCAAGATAAATCATATCCGTTCCCTTGCCATGTTACGTAGCAAATTGGGCTAATCTGAGTATATAACAAAAGAAGAGACTATCTTTAAAGACAGCCTCTTCTTTTTATGTGGACTATAAAAGTTTATGCTAATTTGCCTAATGCTTCTTTGATACGTCTTAAAGCTTCTACTAAGCTTTCATCAGATGCAGCATATGACAGACGGATGTATTTGTCATTTCCAAATGAATCACCACCAACTGTTGCGACATGACCTACATTTAATAGGTATAGAGCTAAGTCAGATGAATTGTTGATTACATTTCCATTTTCATCTTTTTTTCCAAAGAAAGAACTGATTTCTGGGAAGAAATAGAAAGCGCCTTCAGGTAAGTTTGTTTTAACTCCTGGAATTGCGGATAATAGATCATAAACCAGTTGACGACGACGAGCAAATGCTTCTTTCATTTTATTTACGGATGCTAATCCTTGTTCATAAGCAACGATTCCTGCACGTTGTGATATCGAACATGTTCCCGATGTCGTTTGTCCTTGTAATTTGTCATTTGCGGCAGCGATCTCTTTATTACAAGCAATATAACCTAATCTCCATCCGGTCATTGCAAATGCTTTGGAGAAACCGTTAATGATAATCACACGGTCTTTAATGCTATCAAATTGAGCGATAGATTCATGTTTGTCTACAAAATTGATATGTTCATAGATTTCATCTGATAAGATAAATACCTGTGGATGTTTTTCAAATACTTTTGCCAAAGCAGCTAACTCATCTTTACTATACACCGTACCTGTAGGGTTATTTGGTGATGAGAACATGAACAATTTAGTTTTAGGCGTGATAGCAGCCTCAAGTTGCTCAGGAGTTATTTTAAAGTTATTATCGATTTCAGTATTGATAAAAACCGATTTTCCTTCAGCTAAAACAACCATTTCTGAATAAGAAACCCAGTATGGGGTGGGTATTACAACTTCATCACCAGGATTAACAAGTGTTAAAATAACATTTGATAAAGACTGTTTTGCACCTGTAGAAACTACGATTTGAGAGATGTCATAATCAAGATTATTTTCAATCTTCAATTTATTCACAATAGCCTGACGTAATTCTGGGTATCCCGGAACTGGCGAGTAACGTGTCCAATTTTCGTCTAAAGCTACCTTAGCAGCTTCTTTAACGTGGTCAGGAGTATTGAAATCTGGTTCGCCAACACTTAAGCTGATAACATTAACGCCTTTTGCGGCTAATTCGCGACCAAGCTTAGTCATTTTAAGCGTAGCCGACTCGGATAAATTGTTTATCCTATCTGATAAATATGATTGTGTGCTCATGGTAAGACAAAGATATTATTTAGAATGCAAATAATACTTTAATTTCTTGAAAAAAGACAAACGATTGCTTCTTTTTTGCTGAAAATATGTAAAATTATTAAGATTTTGATTGCTTTGGAGTAACACTTATTCTAATCTTTCATTTCGTATATTTCCGATGTTACCATCTCAGAAATTTACTATAAATTTTATAATGATAATTCTGCTTAGCATTGATCACCATTTCATTTGTTAGTCCGTATAAACGTAAAAGAGTATGCTAAAAGATTAGTAGTTTCAAACTAAAAAGGAAATCGTAGCGTTATATGACTACCTTTGTCGCGAAAATAAAGTAATATTATGTCTAAGCAAAAAAGATTAGTTCTGCTATCCCTTTTGACAGGGCTGGGATTGATGATCATCAAATTTGTCGCGTATTTCCTTACTGCTTCCAATGCTATTTTCACCGATGCTGCGGAAAGTATTGTCAATGTCATTGCCTCAAGTTTTGCTTTCTATAGTATTTATTTAGCCGCTCAACCTAAAGATAACAATCATCCGTATGGCCATGGAAAAGTTGAATTCTTTTCTGTTTTCTTGGAAGGGGGACTTATTTTTATAGCCGGATCAATCATATTAGTAAAAGGATTTTATAATATCTTTTTCCCATCTACATTATCAAATTTGGAAGAAGGGATCGGTTTAGTTTCTGTTACGGCCCTGATTAATTTTATAATTGGATTCTACATCATGAAAAGAGGGCGAGCATTGGGTTCTCTTACATTGGAAGCCGACGGTAAACATCTACAAGTTGATGCCTATAGTACAATAGGCCTAGTAGTCGGTCTTATTCTTATGAAATTAACAGGCTTAAAGTGGATCGATATTGCTATTTCTTTTGTCTTGGGCACTTTTATTTTATATAATGGGTATAAATTGTTACGTCAGTCAGTGGGTGGACTTATGGATGAGTCAGATGTAGATCTTGTAAAAGAAGTCGTTCAAGTTTTGCAGGAAAACCGTCATACAGATTGGATTGATATACACAATCTGCGTGTCCAACGATATGGCAATGAATTGCATGTAGATTGTCACTTGACACTTCCGAATTATTATTCTTTAATTAAAGTACACGATGAAATCTCGATTTTAGATAAAATAGTTAATACCAAAATGTCTGTTGAAACCGAGTTTTTTATTCACGCAGATCCATGCCTCCCTGAATGTTGCAGCTACTGTCAGGTAAAAGACTGTCCGATAAGATCGCAAGAGTTTACAGTTGAGATTGAATGGCAAGTCGAAAACGTCACAGCAAATCGAAAACATTTTTTATCTTAATCGATAAATCATGAAATTATGTGCATAAATAGGGGAGAGCTTAGCCTAAATGTCTGTCAAAAAAAGTATCTTTGCTTTTTAGAAACGATTTTTAAAAATCCTATATGAAGCACATACGTAATTTCTGTATCATCGCACACATTGATCACGGTAAAAGTACATTAGCCGATCGATTATTGGAGTACACTAACACCATTACACAACGTGAAGCGCAGGCACAATTACTAGATAATATGGATTTGGAACGTGAACGTGGTATTACCATAAAGAGTCACGCGATCCAGATGAACTATATACAAGACGGTCAAGAGTATATTTTAAATTTAATTGATACTCCTGGACACGTCGATTTTTCTTATGAAGTATCACGTTCCATTGCTGCCTGTGAAGGAGCCTTGTTAATTGTAGATGCTTCTCAAGGTATACAAGCACAAACAATCTCGAATCTTTATTTAGCATTAGAACATGATTTAGAGATTATTCCAATTTTAAATAAGATGGATCTTCCTGGTGCTATGCCAGAGGAAGTGAAAGACCAGATCATTGATTTAATTGGTGGTAACCGTGAAGATATTATTCCAGCATCTGGTAAAACAGGTCTTGGTATCCCTGATATCTTAAGAGCCATTGTAGCGCGGGTTCCTGCACCACTAGGTGATCCAACAGCTCCTTTACAGGCTTTGATTTTCGATTCAGTTTATAACTCTTTCCGTGGTATCATGGCCTATTTCAAAGTTGAAAATGGTGAGATCCGTAAAGGTGATAAAGTGAAATTTGTTGCTACAGGAAAGGAATATTCTGCGGATGAGATCGGAACTTTGAAATTAAATCAAGTTGCTAAAGATGTCGTTAGAACAGGTGATGTTGGATACATCATCTCCGGGATTAAGGAAGCACGTGAAGTAAAAGTTGGCGATACGATCACTCATAAGGAAAGACCTTGTGATGGTGCTATTCAAGGATTTGAAGAAGTAAAACCAATGGTTTTTGCCGGAATATATCCTGTTGATACAGAAGATTACGAAGAGTTACGTGAATCTATGCACCGTTTGCAATTGAATGACGCATCTTTAGTGTTTGAACCAGAGTCTTCAGCAGCGCTAGGTTTTGGATTCCGTTGTGGATTCTTAGGAATGCTTCATATGGAGATTATCCAAGAGCGTCTTGAGCGTGAGTTTGATATGACTGTTATCACAACTGTTCCCAACGTATCTTACAAAGCGTATTTAACAAAAGATAATGAAGAAGTTCAGGTTCATAACCCATCCGATTTACCAGATCCGAGTAAATTAGATGCTATTGAGGAACCTTATATTAAAGCAAATATCATTACTAAATCTGATTTCGTAGGACCGATTATGTCTTTATGTATCCAAAAACGTGGTGCAATCATTAATCAGTCATATTTAACTTCAGACCGTGTTGAATTGGTATTTGAGATGCCAATGGGTGAAATTGTATTTGATTTTTATGATAAGTTAAAAACGATTTCCAAGGGCTATGCTTCTTTTGATTATACACAGATAGGTTACCGTCAATCGGATTTGGTCCGTTTGGATATCCGTTTAAATGATGAACCTGTAGATGCATTGTCATCTCTGATTCACAGAAGTAATGCATATGACTTTGGTAAGAAAATTTGTGAAAAATTAAAAGAATTACTACCTCGCCAACAGTTTGAAATTCGTATCCAAGCATCTATTGGAATGAAAATTATTGCCCGTGAGACAATTTCTGCTTTACGTAAAGATGTAACAGCAAAATGTTATGGCGGTGATATTTCTCGTAAGCGTAAGCTTTTGGAAAAGCAGAAAAAAGGTAAAAAACGAATGCGTCAAGTAGGTAACGTTGAAATACCGCAATCGGCATTTATGGCTGTACTGAAATTAGATTAGAAACTTAAAAAATCCTATTCCTATAAAAATGAATTTATTAGACGGTAAACTCGTATCAGCTAAAATCAAAGAAGATATCAAAAAAGATACAGCTGATTTTACAGCGCAAGCTGGACGTAAACCTCATTTAGTGGCTATCCTAGTTGGAAACGACGGAGGTAGTGAAACTTATGTGGCGAGTAAAATGCGTAATTGTGAATTGGTAGGTTTTGAATCTACTAATATTCGTTACGATGTTGATGTGACTGAAGAACAATTGATCGCGAAAATTCAAGAAATAAATGCGGATGCAAATATTGACGGTTTGATCGTGCAGTTACCACTTCCAAAGCATATCGATCCCGATAAAATAACTGAAGCAATAGATTACCGAAAAGATGTAGATGGTTTTCATCCCATCAATTTGGGCAGAATGCAACGAAATCTTCCTTGCTTTATCCCAGCAACACCTTATGGTATTATGTTGATGCTGGATCATTATAAAATTGAAACTGCAGGTAAACATGCAGTGGTGGTAGGTAGAAGTAATATCGTTGGTTCACCAATGAGTATTCTTTTAGCACGAAACTCTAATCCAGGTAACTGCACAGTTACCTTAACACATAGTCGTACAAAAGACCTTAAAACAGAAGTTTTACGTGCGGATATTATTGTTGCTGCAATTGGGAAGAAAAACTTTGTTACTGCAGATATGGTGAAGGATGGCGCAGTTGTAATTGATGTAGGTATTAATAGAGAAGACTCAACAGAAACAAAATCTGGCTTTAAATTATATGGAGATGTAGATTTTGAGCAAGTCGCTCCTAAAGCTTCATGGATAACTCCTGTACCTGGAGGAGTGGGCTTGATGACGATTGTAGGATTACTTAAGAATACACTAGAAGCGGCAAAAGGCACAATTTATCCTAAAGCATAATTGGCATAAATATTGTTTGGTTAAATCTGTTAACCAAAAAAATATACGAAATGAAAAAAGTTGCATTTTTAGCATTATTCGCAGGAGTTTCATTAACTTTTGCGGCTTGTAATAACACGCCAAAAGAAGATAAAAATAGTGATGGAGAAGTCACAGTCGGAGAAAAGTTAGATAATTCTCTTGATAGTTTAGATAAACATGCAGACGTTGCTGCAGCTGATGCGAAAGCTAAATATGAGCAAGCTCAAAAAGATCTAGATGCTGCAATAGCAAAAGGAGATAAGAAAGCTGAAGAAGCTGCACGTAAAACGGTAGATGAGACAAAAACTGCTTGGGAAAAAATTACGGCAGGTACTGCTAAAGTAGCGGGAGATGTTGAAGAAGGCGTTAAGGATGCCGCCCATGCAACTGGTCATGCTATCGATAAAGCTGCTGACGCAACAGCTAAAGCTGGAAAATCTGCAGTTGAAGGTACTAAAGATGCAGCTAAAGCCGTAGGTGACAAAGCCAAAAAAGTTGGTGAAGCATTGAAAAACTAAATCGAAATAAGATTTTAATAAAAAAGCCTTTCAGAATTTCTGAAAGGCTTTTCTTTTGATTTGAAATTTTTAATTTTATTTTCGAATGGTAACAGCATTCTTATGTGCATGAAGTCCCTCTAATTCTGCTAAGATCTCCACAGTAGAACCAATATTAAGTAGTCCTTCCTGACTTATATGTTGGAAAGTAATCTTTTTTACAAATGAATCTACAGATACACCTGAATAGGATCTTGCATAACCTGATGTGGGTAAAGTATGGTTTGTTCCAGAAGCATAATCTCCCGCACTTTCAGGCGTTAAGTGTCCTAAAAAGACAGAACCTGCATTTAAAATAAGACGAACAAGACGTTCCCATTGATCGGTTTCTAGGATCAGATGTTCTGGTGCATAATAATTACTAAACGCCAGTGCCTCATTTAAATCAGTTGCTAACACCGCATAGGAGTTCTCGATTGCTTTGCTTGCTAATTCAAAACGGGGTAAAATAGCAAGTTGCTTTTCTAATTCAAGATTTACAGCTTCAATAATATCTTTGGAAGTTGCTACCAGTACAGCCTGACTGTCCGCACCATGTTCAGCTTGAGCTAATAGATCTGCAGCTACATAAGCAGGGGTGGCAGTTTCATCAGCAATTACTAAAACTTCAGATGGACCAGCAGGCATGTCGATACTTACATTGGCCATACCTTGAACAATGCTTTTTGCTTTTGTCACAAATTGATTGCCAGGTCCAAATATTTTATCAACTTTAGGGATCGTTTCCGATCCAAAAGCCATTGCCGCTATAGCTTGAGCACCACCGACAAGGTAAATGCGTTCGATTTTTAATAATTTGAGACAATAGGCTACGAAACCGTTTATTTTTCCACTTTTTTGGGGAGGAGAACAAACGATGATTTCTTTACATCCCGCAATTCGCGCCGGTACACCTAACATTAATAGTGTACTTGGTAGAACAGCGGAGCCTCCCGGTATATAAAGACCGACTTTTTCAATAGGACGGTTCTCCCGCCAGCATTTTACACCTATCGTGGTCTCTACAACTCGCTCACGCTTTACTTGTGAAGAGTGGAATTTATGAATATTCTGGAACGCAATTTCTAAGGCCCTTTGTTGTTCGCGATTAATCGTTGATGCCAGTGCGTCAATATCGTTAGCATCAAGGTAAAGTTTTTCTAATTCAACTTTGTCAAATTGTTGTGCATAGCTAATCAAAGCTTTATCACCATTTTGACGAACTTCTTGTATAATATCTAAGACAGTATCTTGGATAGCATGCGAAGGATCAGTATTACGCGTTGTTAATTCCTGTAATTCAATGGGATTTAACTGAGCATATTCAAAAGTTTTAAGCATGATGAATTTTATTTTAAGCGCAGTGCGCTTATTAACTACATAATAATTTTTTCGATCGGCATGACCACAATTCCTTGGGCACCTGCAGACTTTAGCTTGTTGATCTTACCCCAGAAATCATCTTCTGAAATAACGGTATGAACGGCAACCCAACCTTCTTCTGCTAAAGGAACAACAGTCGGTGATTTTACACCATGTAAAAGACCTGTTATAGTAGGTAAATTAACTTTCTCAACATTCAGAACAACGTACTTAGTTTCTTTTGCCATTAACACCGACTGGATTCGCTGTAAAAGTTCTGCTAAGATTTCGTTATCCTCCAATCCTGGACGACCGATAAGAATTGCTTCAGACTTACGGACATCGGCAAACTGTTTTAATCCATTATTTTTAAGGGTTCCGCCCGTAGAGACAATATCACATATAGCGTCACTCAACCCTAAGCCAGGTGCAATTTCAACAGATCCTGATATCATCTGAATATCTGCCTCGATGCGGTATTCATCTAAAAATTTCTTTAAAATAACAGGATAAGAAGTTGCAATAGATTTTCCATTAAGATCTCTTAAATCTTTAATATCACTATCTTTTTGAACAGCTAGTTTTAAAGTACATTTTCCAAAACCGAGACGTTGTAGATAATTAACTTCAGATTCAGTTTCATCAATGACATTTTCACCAACTATTCCGAGATCAGCAATTCCTTGCTCTACATATCCTGGAATATCATCATCACGAAGGAAAAGAATTTCAAGAGGGAAATTGGAAACGGTTGTTATTAAAGAACTTTTATAATTTTCGAAGTCGAGACCACAGTTTTTAAGTAATTGAACTGATTTTTCGTTTAATCTACCCGATTTTTGGATAGCAATTTTAAGATTTTTCAAAGCTTTATAATGTTAGCTGTAAATTATTAATAAATAGAAATCAAACACAAGGGAAAAAATGCTTCACGTAGAAACACACTTATTACATATCGCCGCAATGGCGATGATGCATATGAAAGTGATGTCCGTGAGCAAAAATCATGTTTGTATTAATAATGTGTCAAAAATAGTATTTTGTTAATAGAAATCAAATTTAAATAGCTATTAATTGATAAAAATAAAATAGAGATAGCGTAAATATGACATTTCTGCATTGAAATTAAACATTTTTTACCTTACTAAAATATTTAATATGCGATAGAAATTACGTTAGAGTATGCTTCAAGCTTCTTTTTGCGTGATGTTGTTATGATGCACAACATTATTACATTTGGAAGCTATTTATACTTTTTTAGTATAAAATTTAATATTAATTTTAAATTCTCGATGTCTGTAAGAAGAATAGGGACTTGTACAATCGAAAATAATAAGCTAAAATATGAATTTAGAAAATCTAAATCGCCGTTCTTTTCTAAAGAAAACAAATACCGTAGTTCTGGGGACTGCTCTGGCTGCATCAAGCCTTAATTTGTATGCAAACAGTGCTCCAAAGAAAATTAAGATCGGACTTGTAGGCTGTGGCGGTAGGGGGACAGGGGCCGCTTCTCAAGCATTGCGCGCAGATCCAAATGTCGTCATTACCGCTGTTGCAGATATCTTCCAAGATCAAGTAGACCTATGTTTAGATTCATTAAGACAGATATCAAATGATCAAGTAAAGGTCGATAGCAAAAACATCTTTTTAGGATTTTTAGGATTTCAAAAATTGATGAATACCGATGTGGATGTGGTTTTACTTTGTTCTCCACCAAACTTTAGACCAGATCATTTGGAAGAGGCCGTCAAAAAAGGAAAGCACATCTTTTGCGAAAAACCTGTTGCAGTAGATATTCCAAACTTGAAAAGAGTTTTTGAAAGCGTAAAGATTGCTAAAGAAAAGAATCTCTGTTTGGTAAGTGGTTTCTGTTTTCGGTATGCAACACCAAACCGTGAAATCTTTCAAAGGATAAAACAAGGTGATATTGGTGATATACAATCTGTTTCTACTTTTAGATTTGGAGGAGAGTTAAGTCATAAGGAAAGACAGTCCGGTTGGTCAGATTTAGAGTATCAGTTACGTAATTGGTTCTATTTCCAAAGATATTCTGGCGATCTTATTGTCGAGCAAGCTATACATAGTGTTGATATGATGTCTTGGGCATTAGGAGATATTGTTCCTAAGACTATTATTGCAACTGGAGGAAGACAGTCCCGAGAGTTGGATAAATTCGGCAACGTTTATGATCATATGTCTATTGAATTTGATTATGGAAATGGATTAAAGGCCTTTCATTCTTGTCGTCAACAAAATGGAACTGATTCCCGAAATTCAGTGGACGTCATAGGAAAGAACGGTCGTGCAAACTTAAATATTCCTTCAAATTTCGAGATTTATGGTGACAAAGCGTGGAAGTTTACTGGACGGAACAATAATATGTATCAAACCCAGCATGACGAACTTTTCGCAGCCATCCGTGATAAAAAAGCGATTAACGATGGACCACACCTTGCGAATAGTACCCTACTTGCAATTTGGTCTCGAACGGCCGCTTATACGGGGAAAGCGATTACGTATGATCAGATTATGCAATCGACAGAAGTTTTAGGCCCTACTTCATTAGAATATGATTGGAAAATGCAAGCTGATAATCGCGGGATTCCTCAGCCGGGAAAAACACCATTTGTTTAGGTATGGACGTAGGAATTAAGATATTAGTAGTCGGGTGTGGTAACATGGGAGCATCTCATGCCCGCGCCTATCATGACTTACCGGGTTTTGAAATTGTTGGGCTGGTATCCAGGGGAGAAAGTAAAAGTAGATTGAATAAATCTCTTCAGGCAGCTTATCCTGAATTTGATGATTTTGAAGAGGCACTGCTACAAACAAAACCAGATGCAGTCTGTATTTCAACCTATCCCGATACGCATGAAAATTATGCAATCAGATCTTTTGAGGCAGGAGCACATGTTTTTCTTGAAAAACCTTTAGCAGATACGGTATTAGGGGCTCAAAATGTTATCGATGCCGCAATAAAGTATAATAAAAAATTGGTTGTAGGATATATTTTACGATATCACCCTTCATGGAAAAAGTTTATCGCAATTAGCCGTAAGATGGGAACACCTTTGGTCATGCGTATGAATCTCAATCAGCAGAGTCATGGCTATATGTGGGATGTACACCGTAATTTAATGAATAGCTTGAGTCCAATAGTAGATTGTGGCGTTCATTATATTGATGTAATGTGTCAGATGACAGACGCTAAGCCTGTTCAAGTTTCCGCTATCGGAGCACGATTGACAAATGATATACCCGAAACGAATTATAATTATGGACAGCTTCAGTTACATTTTGATGATGGTTCTGTAGGATGGTATGAAGCAGGATGGGGGCCTATGGTTAGTCAAACTGCTTTTTTTGTTAAAGATGTGTTTGGCCCTAAAGGGGCGGTATCTATTGTGCCAAATCATGCTGTCAGAGAAGGGGTTTCAGATTCGGTGGAAGCACACACCAAAACAGAATCAATTCGTGTACATCATGCTGATATTGATGTGAATAATGAATTTTTAAATGCGGATGAATGGATTCATTTAGAAGACGAACCTACACATCAAGATCTTTGTAACAGAGAACAGTTGTTTTTTCAAAAAGCAATTGTAGAGGATTTGGATTTAAAGAAGCAATCGGAAGATGCTTTGAATAGTTTACGTATTGCTTTTGCATGTGACCAAGCTGTGAAAACCAAAAGTATAATAACGTTGTAAAGAACTTTTAATAGAGAAATAATGGTTTTAGGTATGTTATTTTTTAATAAGGCAATTAGCAGAACAGCATATGTAAACCATGGTTCACTATTTTATTTAAAACAATAAAATGTGGAGAAATAAAGTAAATTAATTTTAATTGTGAAAGATAGATCGTTTTGGTCTATCTTTTGTTGTTTAGGAGCTATATTTGTAATGTATGAAAAAATTGGTTCATGTTGTATTTCTTACTATACTGTTATCCCATTCTGCTACAGCTCAGGATAACCTATGGCAGATGAAATTGAGTTTTAAAGGACAGATCGCTGTGGAAGAATTAGAAAAGTCTGTGCCTGAATTTGCGTTAGATTTCTATGAGTCATTTTTAAAAGGAGGAACCACTGCTCAAGAGGTTACGATTTTTACCTCACCTACGAAGATTAAATCAGTTGATAATCTAGGGCACGTTCTGATTGCAGATCGAACTAAAAAACAGGAATATTCATTTACAAAAGGTGATGATCTACTTTCACAGGATGTGCTGTCTTCAGATTATCCCTTATTGAAGAATCCGACTGATCCAAAAGATGCTTATCTTATCTTGGAAAACGGGTCCGAAAAAGAAACCATCAACGGTGTTTCCTGTATAAAAGCATTGTTGAAAGTTGTGGACCCTTATTTAGGTGAAGTTGCAATGACAATTTGGTATGCTCCGGATCTACCGAGTTATTATCTAAGTAGTTTGCCCTTTTTGATTAATGTACCAGGAGCAGTTCTGAAATTAAATGATCAGGTGCATAATTCTTTAGGTTTTGAAGTCTCAGCTTTGACTAAGCTAAGTGACTTAAAGGAATTTGAATTACCTCATGAGGTTAAAATTGTTAAGCTTTCAGAAAATGAAGGTAGTAACTTGGATGATGCAAGTGTTTTTCAAGATGCATTTGAACTTAAAGCACCTTTAAAATGGTTTTCACAGCAGAATGCCGCATATGGTGATGAACATTTGTTTGGGGTTAAAAAAGCGGATGGAACAATTGTGGAGCCTGCAAATTTTTATTCAATCGATGTATTGAATAAACAAAGAGCAATAGTTTCTGATAGTAGTAGTTTGTTTTGGATTATTGATGATGAAGCAAAAAAAATAAATCATGTAGGTTTTGAAGTGCTTTATGCTGTTAATGATGAGAACATGGTGTATGCAATAGAAGATCGATATGGTATCATTAATGCTTCAGGAGTGTCACTTATTGGAGGTTTAAGCAATATCAGCAACTTTGTAGGATCATATTTGCTATTTTCTGAAAACAATAAGCAAGGTTTATTGGATTTTAATGGGAAGATTGTTCTGAAACCTACTTTAGATTTTATTGATACTGATGAGCAAGGTAATATTCTGGTTAAGGATTTGAAGATTAGTTCCGAAGTACAACAATATTCACTTCCAGATTTTCATGAGAAGTACTTGAAATAGAGTTGAAAAAATATTCATTCAAAAATAAAGGCGATCATTGATCGCCTTTATGCTTTATTATTAATCCCAAATTTAGATTAAGGGATGTTCAAATATTTATGTGTCTGAAGTGAGATATTCCATTTAGGATTATCTTTGACATGATCAATGATCAGTGGGGTCATTTCAGGATATTTGGACCATTCAGGTTGCAAATATAATTTACAGTCGTTGTTTACTAATTTAGAATGTTCTTCAGCCCATTCAAAATCACTTTTATTAAAAACAATGACTTTTAATTCACCGGCAGCTTCTAAAACATCTTTTCTTGGAGCTTTAAATTTCTTTGGAGAAAGACAGATCCAATCCCATTCGCCACTTAGTGGATAGGCACCAGATGTCTCTATAAAAGTTTGAATTCCAGCTGCGTGAAGACCTCTTGTTAAGTAATCCAAATTGTAGATTAAAGGTTCTCCTCCAGTGATGACAACTGTCTTTGCAGGATATTTTTTTGCATTTTCAATAATCTGATCAGCAGAAGTAAGCGGGTGTAAAGTGGCATCCCAGCTTTCTTTAACATCACACCAGTGACACCCCACATCACATCCTCCCAATCGAATAAAATATGCAGCTTTTCCTGTGTGAAATCCCTCTCCCTGAATTGTATAGAACTCTTCCATCAACGGAAGTAAAGTGCCGTCTTCTGGAACTTGATGTGACATAGTAATGAATTTAAGATTGCAAAAATAATAAAAAAGATTGTGATATCGGGATTGTTTTCAATTCATTACTTTTAGATTAGATAGTCAAATTACTTGACGATCTTATTTGTCGCAGACAGGATTCTATATATCTCCATGTTTATCATTAACGAATTTTTATCATAAACTGTTAGTTCAGCATTTTTATGATGAATATTCCTATGTTACGTTTGCATTATGTTGTGCTATCTTCCAATTGAAGGGTAGAACTAAAATGTGTCGATCAATGATGGGAGTGCAATAAAGACTTAAAAGTGCAATTATGGATTATTTTCAGTATATTTGATGGATAATAGGTCTAGGAATAGATTTAATTTATTAAGCCTTATTGATAATTAACAATTTAGTATGTTGTGTGTCTGTAAGGTATTGTTTTATAAATAATTACTAAAAATAATCATATTTGTTGATGATTAAAATTACATTACCTGATGGTTCCGTTCGTGAGTACGAAAAAGGAACATCAGCTGCTCAAGTAGCATTGTCAATCTCGGAAGGTTTAGCTAGAAATGTGTTAGCCGCCGAAGTGAATGGAGAGATTTGGGACTCATCTCGTCCTATTGAAGAAGATTCTGCAGTAAAGTTGTTGACCTGGAATGATACAAATGGTAAATCTACCTTTTGGCATTCTTCTGCGCATCTATTAGCAGAGGCATTAGAAGATCTTTACCCAGGTATCAAGTTTGGTATAGGTCCCGCTATTGAGACGGGTTTCTATTATGACGTTGATTTTGGAGATCGTGAATTCTCATCTGATGATTTTAAGCAGATTGAAGATAAGATGCTAGAACTAGCAAAACGTAAAGAAATTTTCGAACGTAAAGCTGTTTCTAAAGCTGATGCTATTGCATATTTTACTGAAAAAGGAGACGAATATAAATTAGATCTGATTAAAGATCTGGAAGATGGAAAGATTACATTCTATACACAGGGAGAATTTACCGATCTATGTCGTGGACCACATATTCCTAATACGGGATTTATCAAAGCGATCAAATTAACAAATGTTGCCGGTGCATACTGGAGAGGTGATGAGTCTCGTAAACAATTGACTCGTATTTATGGGGTAACGTTTCCAAAAGCTTCTGAATTAACAGAATATTTGAAGTTCATTGAAGAAGCAAAAAAGCGTGATCATCGTAAATTAGGTAAGGAATTAGAGTTGTTTGCTTTTTCAGAGAAAGTAGGAGCAGGATTACCATTGTGGTTGCCGAAAGGAGCAGCTTTGCGTCAAAAATTACAAGATTTTTTACAAAGAGCTCAGTTAAAATCAGGTTATGAACCTGTGATGACACCTCATATCGGTAATAAACAATTGTACGTAACTTCTGGGCACTATGATAAATATGGCGAAGATTCATTCCAGCCGATAAGAACTCCAGTTGAAGACGAAGAGTTTTTCTTGAAGCCGATGAACTGTCCACATCACTGTGAGATTTATAAAACAAAGCCACGCTCTTATAAAGATCTTCCTGTACGTTTTGCAGAATTTGGTACGGTTTACCGCTACGAGCAATCTGGAGAATTACATGGTTTGACACGTGTAAGAGGGTTTACACAAGATGATGCACATTTATTCTGTCGCCCAGATCAGGTGAAGGAAGAATTTAAAAAAGTGATTGACTTGGTGTTGTATGTTTTTAAAGCATTAGGTTTTGAAGAGTATACTGCACAGATTTCATTAAGAGATCCAGAAAATCGCACCAAATATATTGGTACCGATGAAAATTGGGCTCTTGCAGAAAGTGCAATTATCGAGGCCGCTGCAGAAAAAGAATTATCGACTGTCGTGGAATATGGCGAGGCAGCTTTCTATGGACCTAAATTGGATTTCATGGTGAAGGATGCTTTGGGACGTAGATGGCAGCTAGGTACTATTCAAGTGGATTATAATTTACCTGAGCGCTTCGAACTTGAGTATACAGGTTCTGATAATGCAAAGCATAGACCAGTGATGATTCATAGAGCACCATTTGGTTCTATGGAGCGTTTTATTGCTGTATTGATCGAACACTGTGCTGGAGAATTTCCATTATGGCTTGCCCCAGAACAATTTATCGTCTTACCAGTGTCAGAAAAATATGAAGAATATGCGAAAAACCTTTTAGAATCGCTAAATAATTCCGATATTCGCGGACTGATAGACTTGCGTGATGAAAAAGTGGGTCGCAAAATCAGAGATGCAGAGGTGAAAAAACTGCCTTATATGTTGATTGTAGGGGAGAAAGAGGCTGAGAGTGGCACGATTTCTGTGCGTAAACATGGTTCAGTAGACATGGGATCCATGACTGCTGACAAATTTAGAGAAGTATTAATTAAAGAAATAACCGTTTAAATATTTAAACATTTGGCATTAAAAAGACCAGGTGGTCCTAGACCACCAATGAGGAAGAAAGAACCAGATCACCGCATTAATGAACTAATCCGTGTGCCTGAGGTACGTTTGGTAGGTGACAATGTGGAAACAGGAGTATATCCTACACGTAAAGCTTTAGAGCTTGCAGATGAATTGGAACTTGATTTAGTTGAGATTTCGCCAAATGCTGTTCCGCCGGTTTGTAAAATTATCGACTACAGTAAATTTGTTTACGAGCAAAAGAAGAAACAAAAAGAAATCAAAGCTAATGCAAAACAAACTGTTATTAAGGAAATCCGTTTCGGACCTAATACCAGTGAACATGATTTTGACTTCAAATTGAAACATGCGATCAAATTTCTTGAAAGCGGTGAAAAAGTTCGTGCTTACGTACACTTTAAAGGCCGTGCAATTGTACACAAAGAACAAGGAGAGATCCTGTTATTGCGTTTTGCACAAGCGTTAGAAGAAGTAGGTAAAGTAGAATTATTACCGAAATTAGAAGGAAAACGTATGTTTTTAACTTTGGCGCCTAAATTGGTAGCTAAAAAATAATAAAAAAATTCTAACAGATTGATATAAAATTTAAAGTATTATGCCAAAAGTAAAAACCAATTCCAGCGCTAAAAAACGTTTTAAGCTTACTGGAACAGGTAAAATCGCAAGAAAAAACGCTTTCAAAAGCCACATCTTGACAAAAAAGAGCACAAAACGTAAACGTAACTTAACAACAACAAGTTATGTATCTGATGGCGATATGGGCAACGTTAAACGTATGCTTGCTATCGGTAAATAAGTTTTATTCGATTTAATTAATAATAATTTTTTAACCGGGTACAGGGTTGTAAGATCATTGAGAAACATGACGCCTTTTACCAAATAATTTTAAAAATATGCCACGTTCGGTTAACGCAGTTGCTTCGAGAAGAAGACGTAAAAAAATCCTTAAATTAGCGAAAGGCTATTATGGATCACGTAGCAAAGTATATACTATTGCTAAAAATACAGTAGAAAAAGGTTTACAGTACGCTTACCGCGACCGTAAAACCAAAAAACGCGAGTTTAGAGCTTTATGGATTCAACGTATTAACGCTGGAGCCCGTCAACAAGGATTATCTTATTCAGTGTTGATTGGTAAATTAAACGCTAAAAATATTGGTTTAAACCGTAAGGTTTTAGCTGATTTAGCTTTAAACAACCCAGATGCTTTCAAAGCAGTTATTGACGCAGTAAAATAGAGTTTTAACCCTGAGTCAATTTGTTAGATATTGGAAAGGAACCCTGATGGGTTCCTTTTTTGTTGTTACAGACTTTAGATTATTTATCGTTTTAGTAATGAGCTGTTTTGAGGTTTATTTTTTTTAACTGTTTTGAAGTTTGTAATATATTTTTATTTTTATATAAAACAGCCGTAGTTTATGAAGTTTCAAGATCTAGTTAATTTGTATGAAGAAGGAAGATATGAGGATTGTTTGTCCGAATTAGAAGTTTTCCTAGTATTGAATCCTCAAGATATTCCTACCTTAATTTTAAAAGCTACTGTACTTAAAGAACTTGATTTTCAAAATTCTGAAGAAGATAGTAAAGAATTAGCATTAGAAGATTTTCAGGAAGTTATTGCGATTTATAAATCCATTCTGGAAATTGAACCAAACAATGAGGCGGCTCTTTTTGGTTTATTGGAAACAACACGGTTCTTTTACAAAGATTTAGATTACGATGAATATGCATCCTATATAGACAGGTTGAGTATTCACGAAGATGAGCTGGAGAATGTATGCCGTTTTAAAGCCGATCTAAATTATTTACATGAAAAGTTTCATGAATCTGTTGGCAACATTAATGAGTTATTATCTATTTATGAAGTATTATACGCACATGATCGTATTAGTAAATGTGCTTTGCTAACAGAGAGTTTACTCTTTAAAGCAATGATACTTCGTGAAAATCTAAATCAGCATCAACAAGCGTTAGCTGAATTTAAAAGATATAAACATGATATTCTTTCTAATAATGTGTTGCTTTACCTAGATATAGGACAGCTTGCGATGGATTATCATGATTATGATATGATAGGTTGGGCCGGTACTAAGGCTGTGTTATATGGAAACGAAGATCCAGAACTTGATGCAGAGATATTTAAGTTTTATGAACAGGTCATCGATCTATTAAATGGTGGCTTAGAAAACAAGCAGTGTATTTATTTCGCCATTATGGTACAACGTAATTTTCGTGAAGAGCTAGGACTTGATCTATCAGACCCTCTAATCGAAGCAAAGCGTTATATAGATCTTAATCCAGACTGGTTTGTCCCTTATCATTTCGCTGGAACCTATATTCTGGAGGGAGGGAACTATGACGAAGCCCTGCCTTACCTAGCTAAAGCTGTCGAATTAGGAGGGTTTTCAGTGACTATATACCGATATATTCTCACTTATTATGAAGTAAATAAAGAATTACCAGAAGTATCAAGTTGGCCAGAAGATGGACCTATAGACTATTTTAATTCCGGTTGTGAATTTTCGGAATTCGAAAATTCAATTGGATCACCCATACTCGATATGCCCTTGTTAAATTATCGCTTACAGTTTTTTGAAAGAGCATATCTCGCATTTAAAGCTTATTTCCACGAAAATAAGTTTGAAGCAAATTACTTCATTAATCATCAACTCATGTCCATGTGCTGTAATAATTATGCACTGGCGCTAAGTAGTAAACGAAAATACGATGAAGTGATTGAGATCTGTAAAGAAGGACTTATTTACAGCAGATTTTGGGAACTGTATAATACGATGGCTGATGCATATTTTGAAAAAAATGAATTTGAAGATGCACTGATTAATTATCATGAGTTACTGGATGAAAGTTTTAAAGAGTTTGATTTACCAAACTACCTTCGAATTTCTGCTTACGTAACGAAATGTGAATTTAAACTGGGGTATATAAAGGAAGCTGAAGAAAGATTAAAGACAATTTCTCGAGAATATGATGAATTGATCCAATCTTCAGAATATGCTGATTACGATGAAGAAGACTTATTTGTTACTCGTCAGGCATATATGGAAATTCAAAATGCACGTTTTGATCTAATTAATCATAGGGGAGATTCTGAAACCTTAAAAGATTGGCAAAAGGAACTGGAAAGCAAGCCTGATGATGCTTCGAATTGGTATATGTTAATGCAAAATTATTTTCAGTTGGAGCAGTACGAACAATGTATTGCCTGTGCAAATAATTATCAGGCAACAAAACCGCTGCAAGAGATGGCGTTAATAGATTATCGTAAACTGCATTATCTAAGAGGTAAATCGTATTTTTTAACTGGGAACTATACTGCAGCTACAGAGGATCTATTGGTTGCCTATAGCTCTACAAAAGCAACCTTAGAGGAGGAGGAATCACATGGTGATTTTCATTTGATATTACTTCATTTGATTCGTGCATATTTCAATTTGAAAGATTGGAATAATGTTATTCGAATTGCGCAGGAGTCCGATGAAATGTATAGCAGTCAGAATTGGGAAGAAGATGAGGATTGGTGCGAAATGCGATTGATGTCTGCTGAAGCAGCATTTGAACTGGGTGATACAGAAAGTGGTAAACAAAAAATTCTAGCTATTTTAAAGTTTTTTCCTAAACATGAAAAAGCATTAGAGAAGAAGAAGGAATGGAGCTCGGGTTGGTTTGGCTGGTTGAAAAAATAAAAACTATATAGGCTTACTATTTGTTATGTTCAGGTAAATACAAATTTCTGGTAAGAAAAAATATTTTATTCGGTATAGCAGCTGTTGTATTAGTCGCGACAAGTGTAACTTACGCTTCGATTTACTATACATCTGTTCATCAGGTTAAAGGAAAAGAGATTGTGATAGAAGGTAAGGGGAACAAGCGTACAATAAAAGTCACCATGCATGATATTGTCAAAATTGAAGGTATGGATAACACAGTACAATTGAAGGATCTTTTGTAAAACTGGAGGTAGAGGGCGCAAATAATTCAGTGAGTTTAAATAACGTAACAAAAGTTAGTATAGAAGGTATGGGGAATAAGATCAATGCAAATAATGTTGATATTGTGAATGTCAAGGGTACTCAAAACCATGTACATTAAAAGTCCTCAAAGAATAAAACAAGAAAAACAGACACAGAAATAGAAGGTGTTGATAATATGGTCATGAAAATTAAATAAACATTTTAATCTTCTTTTGGTATCTAATGAAAAGGACTTATTATTTGATTGGTCCTTTTTATTTTGAGGCTAAAACAAAAAAAACACGCTGTAAGCGTGCGACAAAATTGTTAAAAATGCAGGTTAATCTTCACCTGATAATAAATCATCTCCATCAAATGTAAACTCGATTACATCGGTGTAACTTTCTAATGTTTGAACTTCAAAATCTTTAATCATCTCTTTGTTTTTTTATTTAGTATAAAGATAAGTTTAGTTTTTAATCTCTGGGTAAATTATGTGTGAAGTTTATGTTAAGTATCTTGTATGATTTATTTTGTTAACATTGAAACTCTTTTTTTCTCTATTGGAGCATGAATATTGGGTCGAAATCTGCATTCTTTTAAAAGAAAAACTTATCTTAGTAGAATTACATATTTAGGATCCATTTTCATTTTGGAGCCTACGTTTTTCCTTATTGATCACTAAATGAAACAGTCTTCATGTCAAAATTAATCAATTTAAAAATTTTCAAACAGTTTCTGCAGTCTAGTAACATAGGTGGTATTCTGTTATTTCTCTGTGTTATTCTTTCCTTGATAGTTGCCAATACTCCATTAGCAGATTCATTCAGTAAGTTATTAAATACAACTGTAGGCTTTGAAACAGACCATATTCAATTAAACTATTCAGTATTGCTTTGGATTAACGATGGTTTGATGGCCATATTTTTTCTTTTGGTTGGTTTAGAGATTAAGCGTGAATTGGTTGAAGGAGAATTATCTTCCCCAAAGAAAGCATTGTTGCCCATATTAGCTGCTGTGGGGGGAGCCATTTTACCAGCCCTTATTTATTTGTTTATTAATAAAGGATTACCAACTGAGCATGGTTGGGGCATCCCTATGGCTACAGATATTGCTTTCGCTTTAGCAGTGATTACTTTATTGGGCAATCGGGTCCCAACAAGTCTAAAGATCTTTTTAGCCGCATTAGCAATTGTAGATGATTTGTTGGCTATTTTGGTTATCGCATTGTTTTATAGCGGTGATCTGCACTATAATTATTTGTTCATTGCTTTAGGTATTTTTGCTTTCTTATTATTACTTAACTTTTTTGGTGTTAAGAAAATATGGGCATATTTGATACCGGGTATATTCATTTGGTATTTTATTCACCACTCTGGTATACATGCTACGATAGCAGGGGTCTTGGTGGCACTAACGTTACCGACAAATACCACAGACGATGAGTCACCACTTGAGAAATTGGAACACATACTAACTTCTCCTGTAAACTTTATCATCATCCCTTTATTTGCAATCGCAAATACCAATATTACTATTCATAGTGAAATGGTTCACGGATTGACCACTGCTTTGGGCATTGGAATTATAGGTGGTTTAGTTGTCGGAAAATCTGTTGGAATATTAGGTATATCTTTCATTGCGACGAAATTAAAGTTATGTACGTTGCCGGAAGGTGCAAATTGGAAGCACATTTTTGGAGTAGGTTTACTTGGTGGTATAGGATTTACGATGTCTATCTTTGTATCTATATTAGCTTTTACTGATCCTATGTTAATTGAAGAAGCAAAATTTGCTGTACTGATTGGTTCTTTATTTTCTGGAGCAATCGGTTATTTATTTTTAGCTAGTATTGGCAATAAGAAGATCGCATAATCAAATAAGATTATCTTGATATAAAGCAGTCCTAATTTTTAGGACTGCTTTTTTATGTTTTAAACTTTTCAATCGATTGAACTTCTCTCAACAATAATTATCATTTAGTATTATATAGAATAAAAATGACTTTGATCACTATTTTGAGATAAAGCTTTTTTATTTAGAATTAATGCACAAGGTAGTTCAATCATTTAAATTCATTCTTTAAACTAATGGGTATTAAGTTGAATTGTCTTTTTTTTGTTACATGATGTACTTGTTACAATAAGCCTTTATATTTTTATTCGTTAATTATCAAACTGTTATGGTAATGTTAAAAACATTTTTCGTGAATAATTATGAAAAATCAATCGATTGCGTACATTAGGTAACAACTAAACATATGGTGCTAGGGGAGATCCTTTCAATAGGGTTTAGCACTGATTAAATTACCAAATTAAACCTTTTTCACATTATGAGAAAACTATTACAGTTTCTTAATGAGGATCTTATTGATCATAAAAAATCGATAAAATACTCCCTTTGGGCGTCTACAGCGCTCGTATTAATTAGCCATCAGTCATTGGGTAACCCGATGTTAAAATTTGCTGATGCCTCAAGTTATGTGGTCAATGCATCGGTCACGCAAACTCCTATTCGAGGGAAAGTTCAGGATGCTGCGACCAAAGAACCAATCGCCGGGGCAACAATCAGAGTTGTGGGAAAAACTTTAGCAACCTCTTCCGATGCGGAAGGTAACTTTCAGATTAATGCAGCCTTAAATGATGTCTTAGAAATTACTTATGTTGGCTTTTCAAAGCAATCCGTGAATGTGACTTCAACATCGCTACCACTTGTTGTTGGGATGCAAGGACAAAGTGGTGACCTTGATGAAGTGGTTGTTACTGGTTATAGTACGCAACGTAAGAAAGATCTAACTGGATCTGTTTCAGTTGTGGATGTTAATCAGCTAAAAAGTACACCGGCAGCAAGTGCTGTAGAATCTTTACAGGGACGTGCTACAGGCGTTCAGGTTGTAACAGATGGTGCTCCTGGTGCAACTCCTCAGATAAAAATTCGTGGATATAGTACAATCAATAACAATGAACCATTGTATGTGATCGATGGTGTACCCTACGAAGGGAAGTTA
The DNA here is from genome assembly GCF_037479535.1 of Sphingobacterium sp. MYb388. Taxonomy (NCBI): domain Bacteria; kingdom Pseudomonadati; phylum Bacteroidota; class Sphingobacteriia; order Sphingobacteriales; family Sphingobacteriaceae; genus Sphingobacterium; species Sphingobacterium sp. MYb388. Next base: position 427,123 of record NZ_JBBGYV010000001.1, read on the forward strand.
AGTTGGCTGAATCAAAACGATATTGAAAGCTTACAAGTATTAAAGGATGCTTCTGCCGCCTCCATTTATGGTTCACGCGCAAATAATGGGGTTATTATCGTAACTACCAAATCAGGTAAAACTGGTAAACCTCAAATTAATTTTGATAGTTATTATGGTATACAATCTCCTAATAAGAGTCGTTTTCCAAAAATGCTGAGTCCGCAACAAATTTTAGATATTAATAATGGCCTGAGCAAAGGGAATGAAGTTTTACCGGAATATCTGCTCGCTGGGGCTAAAATAGGAACTTCAATCACGCCTGCTGATGTTGATATGTCTAAATACAATTATGCTGACAATAAAGAAGAGTTTTACCAAATTACGAAAGCCAATAAAGCAGGAACCAATTGGTTTGATGCATTGTCTAGAAATGCGCCCACACAATCTTATCAATTAAGTGCTACAGGTGGAGGTGAAAATGCTTCTTATGCAGTTTCTGGAGGTTATTTAGGGCAAGAGGGGACAATTATCCATACTGGATTTGAACGTTTTAATGTGCGGTCAAACACCAATTTCTCAGCTTTTAATAAAAGGTTGCGTTTTGGTGAAAATATGCAATACAGTATGACCAAGGGACATGGTATAGGAGTAAATACAAATACAGCAGGTGATTATATAGGTGAAGGAAGTGCTTTAGGTTTTGCTTACCGGATTAAAAATATTATTCCTGTCTATGACGAAGGAGGTAATTTTGCCGGATCTAAAGGTGGTTGGGGAAATGGAGAAAGTCCTGTTGCTATTGCTTATCGTGCAAAAGACGATGTGAACAAAAGTAATTTGTTTTTTGGAAATGCATTTGGGGAATATGATATAATTAAAGGCTTGACGTTTAAAACGAGCTTTGGTATCAAATATGAAAACTATTATTCGACAGATTATACTTATCCAAATCTAGAGTTTCAAGAAGGTAGTGCCAATAATGGTGTTACAGAAACGTCTGGTTATAATACCGAATGGACTTGGACTAATACATTAAATTACAAGGCTAATTTTAATGATATTCATAAATTAAATGTTTTATTGGGTACGGAGGCTATTGATAATACATATCGTCAGGTTCAGGGTAGAGGAAATGACTTTTTTATTAGTGATAACACCGATTTCTTTTATGTGAGTGCGGCAGCTAAAAAATCTGGTGAAAGCGAAGGTGCTTTTGGCTCCTTATTTTCCATTTTTGGAAAGGTAGATTATTCACTGATGGATCGCTATATTTTTAGTGCTACAGTTCGACGTGATGGATCTTCTAACTTTGGTTCGAATAATAAATATGGTACTTTCCCAGGAGTAAGTGCTGCCTGGCGCCTTTCGGAGGAAAATTTTATGAAAAGCGCTACCTGGTTAAGTGATCTAAAGATTAGAGCGGGTTATGGTATTACAGGAAATCAACGTATACCATCTTTCCAATATCTAAAAAGATATCAGCTTTCGCAAAATTCATCTTCTTATCCGATAAACAGTGCATTGGTGAGCGGGATGTGGATTAGTGATTACCAAAATGAGAATGTAAAATGGGAGCAGGTGAAATCATTGAATATCGGTTTAGATTTTTCAATATTAAATGGCAAATTTGACGGATCATTTGATTGGTATAATAAAAAGACTTCCGATATGCTCTTTGCGTTACCTCTTCCAGCAACTGCGGCAGGTAGGGGTGCATCACCTTATTTGAATATTGGTGATATGCAGAATCAGGGAATTGAACTTTCGGTCAATTACCATCATCAGCAGAAAGATCCAGACAAATTTAATTTTGATTTAGGAGTGAATTTTTCTAGAAATAAAAATGAAATCTTGTCCTTAGCCCCTGGAGTGGATGAAGTGATTTACGGTGCATTTAGAAGTATGGAAACTTCTGTTATGAAGACTGGTCAACCTTTTGGTGCATTCTATGGATATCAAGTAGCTGGAATTTATCAAAATGCAAGCGAATTGGCTAATTTACCTTCTTATGATAAGGCACGGGTTGGAGGTTTTAGATATCAAGACTTAAATGATGATGGTAAAATTGATGCAAATGATAGAACGGTGATCGGAAGTCCTCATCCTGATTTCACCTATTCTATTAATTTTAATGCCAATTACAAAAATTTTGATATGATGATGTATTTCTACGGATCTCAGGGAAATCAAAATTATGAAGCGACTCGTTATTTTACGGATATGGGTGTATTTGACGGACAAAAAAGTGTTCGTGTACTGGATGCGTGGTCAGAAAAAAATACTTCAGGCACAGTTCCGAAGCAAGAACTACCAGGCTATGCTTTTGTAGATATCGAATCAGCGTCATCAACTTATTATATTCAAGATGCAAGCTTTTTTAAAATGAAAAATCTGCAAGTCGGTTATAACTTCAAAACGGAGAAATTATTTGGTGCAGACACGGGAATTAAAAAATTGCGTGCTTATCTGGGTGTGACCAATTTGTTTACCATAACTAAATATGAAGGATTAGATCCGGAGATTACAGCAACACCTTCAAAATATCCAGCACTGGGTGTAGATTTCGGAGTGTATCCACAATCTAGACAATATATGTTGGGCGTGAGTTTAGGATTTTAATTTAATTTTTAAAGTGAGTAAAATGAAAAATATAAAGATATTAATTGGTATTGCTGGGTTAGCAATAGTGGGGATAAATGGTTGCGGTAAAGGTTTTCTGGAGAAAAACCCTCAGGGTCAACTCATCGAAGAGCAGGTCAGTATTAAGAAAGGTGTGGAGTCATCATTAATAGGTGCTTATGCAATTCTCAATGGAAATGTAAACGGTACCTGGGGCAACTATGCATCGGCTCCTAGCCAATGGGTGTTTGGAGAAATGATATCGGATAATGCCCACAAAGGCTCTACTCCAACCGATCAGCCGAATATGAATAGTTTAGTAAACTTTGCTCCATTTTCATCAAATGACAATTTGAGTACGATGTGGCAGGTGTATTATGAAGGTGTTCTTAGAGTTAATAGTACCTTAAAGCTACTGGCTCAGGATCAAGCAGCAGGTAAAACTGTTCCTGCTGAGCGTGCTAAACAAATTGAAGGAGAAGCGAAAATGTTGCGCGCCCATTATTATTTTCTGCTTTGGCGTGTATTCAAAAATATTCCCATTATTGATGAAAATGTATCGATAGAGGACGCGAAAACGATTAAAAATGATCAAGATATTTTACCTTTAATCGAAAGTGACCTTAAAACTGCTGTTGCAAACTTACCTACAACCAAAATTAATAGTGAGGCTGGACGTATGGATCAATTTGCTGCAAAATCCTATTTAGGAAAGTTTTACCTCTATCAGAAAAAATATAAAGAAGCTCTTGATTTATTTAAAGATGTTTTGGCAGGAAGAGATATTACTGCTATGCCATTCCAAGATAATTATGATGTATTGAAAGAAAATGGTCCTGAAGCGATCATGGTAGCTAAACATGTCATTAATCCAGATGGTTCGGGAGACAATGGTAATGTTGGTGATATGTTAGGTGGTTTAAATGGCGGACCTGTTGGTTGTTGTGGATTTTATCAGCCCAGTATTGATTTAGTCAATGCTTATAAAGTTGATGCCGATGGTCTTCCTTTATTAGATGGTTCTTATCGTACTAATCCATATATTTCAGATTTGACATTGACAGGCGCAGCTCTCGATAATTATAAAGTTAACATTAATTTACGTTTTGATCCACGATTAGATTATACCGTTGGTAGAAGAGATGTTAGTTATTTGGATTATGGAATTTTTCCTGGAGATCCTTGGTTAAGATCTGATAAAGGAGCCCGCCCCCATGCGGGACCATTTTCAGGACTGAAAACAATGATTCCCAAAGCACTCTTTTCGGGTCATACCTCAAATGATGGAGCTTATTTGACTGATTTAGATGTTAACATTATCAGATTGGCAGATGTTATCTTAATGGCTGCTGAATGTGAGGTCGAATTGAACAATTTATCTGAAGCTTTAAAGTATGTTAATTTCGTCCGCTTAAGAGCTGCAAAATTACCCGCAAAAACGACTTCCGATGGTTCTCCAGCAGCAGTATATGTTGTAAAGCCATATCCTACTTTTCCTTCGCAGGATTACGCACGTAACGCAGTTCGTTTTGAGCGTCGCTTAGAATTGGCAATGGAAGGGCATAGGTTTTATGATTTGGTAAGATGGGGAACTGCGAAACAGGTAATTGAGAGCTATTCTGCATTCGAAGGTGGATTTTTGCCCACATTTAAAGGTATTACATTTACACCCAACAAGAATGAAATTTTCCCGATTCCGCAAGTTGAAATCAATGCAAGTATGGGGAACCTAAAACAAAATACAGGTTTCTAGTAATAATTAAAAACAAATAAACAATAAAGGGTTCTTCACGTAATGAAGAACCCTTTATTATTCGCAGTTAGACTGTCCTGAAATTATCGCATTCTATTGTAAGAGTTTGAGAAATCATATGATTACACGAAATGTTTTAAACGCAATTAAAGTCGTTTTAGGTCTGTGATAAATGCATCAACATATTGTTCATCTGTCGCCCATGAAGTTATCAATCTAATGGCAGCATGATCTTCATCTATTTCCTTCCAAACAAAGAATAAATAATGTTCATTAAGTTTTTTAATGGTATCTTTTGGTAAAATTGGAAAGATTTGATTTGTTGTAGAATTTGTTAAAAAAGAAAAACCTTTAGATCTAACAGTAGTTGCTATTTTCATAGCCATTTTGTTGGCATGATCTGCCAATTCGAAATATAGATCTTCCTTAAATAATTCAAAGAACTGAATAGCAAGTACACGTCCCTTAGCTAACATTGCACCTCTTTGTTTCAGTACGTATTCAAAATCTTCAGCTAGATGAGGGGCTCTAAAAATAACAGCTTCTCCTAATAATGCTCCATTTTTCGTTCCACCGATATAGAATACATCTGTTAACCTTGCAACATCAGCTAGTGTCAGATCATTGTCTTGAGCCATTAAAGCATGTCCCAATCGAGCACCGTCAAGAAATAGCAATAGATTATTTGCAAGGCAACATGCCGCCAAATCTTCTAATTCTTCTTTGAGATATATCGTGCCGATTTCAGTTGAGTTAGAAATATAAACCATCCTAGGTTTTACTACATGCGGTTTTAGCGCATATTCTTGCAATGCTTTTTCAATAGCAGCTGGATTTAGTTTGCCATCAGTTGTTTCTACAGTAATAACTTTATGACCGGTAGCCTCGATAGCTCCTGTTTCATTGGCTGCAATATGTCCGGTTTTAGCACTGATGACTGCTTCATGTGGACGCAAGAGAAAGGAAATAACAATAAGATTGGTTTGCGTACCTCCAGAAAGAAAATGTATCGTAGCAAGTGGATTGTTAATCTTCTTTTTCAAGATTTCTTTTGCTTGGGTAGCATATTCATCATCCCCGTAGCCAAGTTGCTGTACGAGATTTGTTTCTATTAATCTATTTAGAATATTTGGGTGTGCACCCTCTGAATAGTCATTTTTGAAATTGTACATTTTTTTATTTTAAATATAACGAAGATAGAAGATTTTGGATTGCGAATCAGTTCCTTCTTATTTATTACTTACAGATCTGCTTAAATGGATTTGTAAAGATAAAATATAATTGACGAATTTATACATGTTTTGATTCGCTTTGGAAGATCAAAAGTTTGCAAGATTAATTGAACTAACATTTGTACAACTGTTCCAAGATTGTATTCCACTGTAAAGCAAAAAATCACGGAATAATAGTTCCGTGATTTTTTGTTGCTTTTTTACATTGGTTATTTAACCTTTTTTCTTTTTCATGGTCATTTTTGCTTTTTTACCAGCACCATAATTATATGTTTTGCTATTACTTTCTTTCTTTTGATGGTAAGCTGCACCACGTGTTCCATCATTATCATCATCAATTAATGAGGTATTTCCCTTTTTTGCACTGTAAATTGATAATTTTTCTGGTAAATCAAGAACTTCCATTTTTTGACCTATTGTATGCTCCATCTTTTTTATTTCAGGCAACTCCAAATCTGTTGCAAAAGTAAATGACAATTGCTCTTCTGCATTTGATTTAATGATTCGTTGTATAAGCGTATCGTTATTCTCGGGGATTTCAAAATGAAAAATATACGGTATTCCTGACACATCTAATACTTCAGTTCCTTCATTGGCTACGATTAATATCCGATGAGCATCCTCTTGTTTAAATAATTCGATATCAGAAATACTTTTATCTTCAAAAAATAAGGGGTTAAATATAACGATCTCATCGTTATATTTACGGTGTAAGCTTTTCCCTAATTTTTGTGCAGTAAGTTTACTATTAACGAAAATGATCACTTTATCAAAAACTTCGTTGTCCAGCATTAAGCTGTTGAGAAGATTGATTTTTGTTGTGAAATTTGGAACCTGATATAGAAACATATCATGTACATTAAGTTTTTCCGCAGCAAGTTCTTCTACTTCGATCAGGGCTGGAGAAACCATAAAACCATCAATCATCTGGTGTAATTTTTCATGCTCCACTGTGCTAAAAACAAGATGTTGACACTTTTTAGCACTCTGAACAAGTTCTTTCACCGGAGTTATCATGCCATTTTTAATTACCTCTTCTGCATCATCGATAATTATGGTATGTATTAAATTAAGATTTAAGCCCAATTTAAGGTAGACAGCTCTTGCTCTATTTGGAGTAGAAACAACGATTTCAACACCAGCGACAAGTTTTTCAATTTCTTGCTCCATACTACCTCCAGCACGTAATCCAATAATACTAAGGTCTTTATTTTTACTGATCAAATAAAATTGATCAACAATAGCCTGAACACATTCTTGATCAGGAGCCAAAATCAAAACTTTTGGAGCATCAGGAACGTTGAATTTAAGTCCAGAAAGTACACTCAGGATATAAGTTGTCGTTTTACCTGAACCGTCAGGACCTATAGCGATAATATCTTGGCCACCTAATATCCGAGACATAGATTTCACTTGTATTTCCTTGGGTGTTAAATAACCCAAACTTTCCATGGATTTTTGTAACCGCTTGCTTAATTTTAATTTATCGAAAGACACTTTATTGTCGTATTTAATGAATAATGGACAAAGTTACTTAAAAAATAATTGCTAATAGACCATTACAAAGCTTTATGGCATTTTACTAAAACCATAAATTGCAATAAGAAATTGAGATCAGCATTGCATGATGATTATAGTTCTTAATCCATTACATCTTATGAAACCATGCGTTAATGTAAGATTGATCTCAGTAAATGTTGAAAGTTTTTCTTTTTGTTTTATTATCACTATATTTAAAGGAAAGCGAATCATTAGAGAAAGGAATGGAAATGGTCACAGAATTAGAAAAATATTCATTGGTATTTCAACCCTGTGAAAAGGGTATTCAGATGGTAAAATCTATCAAAGAAAGTTTAAAGAACAAGATTGGATGGTTTTCGAGTTGTCATTCATTAGCGCATATTACCATATGTGAATATTTAGCCAATGGTAATGATCTATCAAAGATAAAGAAACAAGTCACAGAGATTCTTAAATATGAAAATTCGCAATATGTGTATTTTGATGATTATAGTGCCTTTCCAAAAAATGGTGCTTTTTTCATTGCTCCAGCATTAAAATCTAGACAGTTTTTGAAAAATAAAATGCAGGCCATAACCAGTATCGATTTTGATACGAAAATGTTTAAAAGTACTGAACCTCATTTGACAGTTGGGCGTAAGTTGGATCAGGATAAGCTTGCTGTAGCTTTTGAAAATTTCAAAGCAATAGATTTAGATTTTTTTTGTTCTAGTATTTTCTTGCGAAGATTTAATCCCATTAGAAAACAATATGATACAATAGAAGAATTTAAATTTGGCAATCTTCCTAAACCTCCTAAAGAGGAGGGACAGTTGTCTTTTGATTTCTAATAAAAGGATAAAAATGTAGTTTTTCGTTTTAGGATTTATATCTTTATTTCCGCAAGATAGATGGCATATTAACGACATAGCAATCCTAATGAGTAAAGATCCTTACCAGCATGAAAAATCTCTTTCAGATGTGCACGAAAGTGTTGAAATCAGTAAGGGGAAATCAAAAATAAAAAAAATCCTCAGTTTTTTTGGACCGGCCTATTTAATTAGTGTAGGTTATATGGATCCTGGGAATTGGGCTACAGATTTAGCCGGGGGAAGTCAGTTTGGCTATGCCCTATTATGGGTTTTATTGATGAGTAACATCATGGCTTTACTCTTGCAGAGTCTTTGTACCCGTTTAGGAATAGTGAGACGAAAAGATCTCGCACAGTGCAATCGGGAGACATACCCAAGGCGCATGAATTTTGTACTATATATCTTAGCAGAAATTGCAATCGCGGCCTGTGATCTCGCTGAAGTATTGGGAATGGCGATCGGATTAAACTTACTTTTTGGAATAGATATCCTTTGGGGCGTATTAATCAGTTTTGCAGATACATTTTTGATTATGTATCTACAGAAATTAGGAATGCGAAAGATGGAACTTTTCATTATTGGTCTAATTACGATGATTGGTATGTGCTTTATGGTAGAGATGTTTTTAGTTCAGCCTGATTTCGGTGAAGTAATGACCGGCTTTATTCCAAGCTTACCCAATAGCGCTGCACTTTATATTGCAATAGGAATTATCGGAGCTACTGTAATGCCCCATAATTTGTATTTACATTCAGCCTTGGTACAAACGCGAAAAATAGACAGAGATGACCATTCCATAAGTAAAGCACTCAAATATAATTTTTTTGATAGTGCAATAGCTTTAAATCTAGCCTTTCTGGTTAATGCCGCTATTCTTATCCTCGCATCAGCCGCCTTTCATAAAAATGGTATGCATGATGTAGCAGATCTGGAAGATGCATATCACTTATTAGGGAAGACACTAGGAACAGATCTGGCACCTAAATTATTTGCAATAGCGCTAATACTGGCAGGTCAAAGTTCTACTGTTACAGGTACTTTGGCAGGGCAGATTGTAATGGAGGGATATTTGAGACTAAGGATCAGTCCCACCCTTCGCAGAATTATAACCCGATTATTAGCAATAATACCAGCAGTATTGGTCATATTAATTGCTGGAGAATCTCAAGTTGGCTCTTTATTAATTTTTAGCCAAGTTATATTAAGTATGCAGTTGGCATTTGCAGTTATTCCATTAATTCATTTTGTAAGTGATAAGGAAAAGATGGGAAATTTCGTTATTAAGCCTTATATGCAAATATTGGCATGGCTTATAGCTATTATCATCGCCGTACTTAATATCAAACTGGTATATGAGGAAATCTCAACATGGATTATTAAATATGATGTACTATGGTTAACTGTTTTATTAATTCTTGGGGCCGCAGGTATGATCGTTTTGTTGATTATGACCTTTATTTATCCTATACTTCATAAAAATAGAGCAATTGTATTGGATGTCCATCCCCCATTTGAAGATTTAAAGTTTGATGAACCCATATCGTTCAATAAAGTTGTACTTGCTTTGGACTACTCAACTTCAGATACAAAAGCAGTACAGTACGCCCTTTCTATAGCTAATACGAATTCTCACTTTATCTTGGTGCATATTGTTGAAAGTGCAGGCGTGAAATATACGGGAGAAAGTACGTATGACTTAGAGTCTAGACAAGATCTGGAAAGATTAGAGAAGTATGCACATTTCTTTTCCGATAGAGCCTATCAAGTTAATTTTGAACTGGGTTATAATAATCGGGTTGCTTCTATTGCGAAGATATGTGAACAATATGAAGCTGACCTGTTAATTGTTGGTAGCCATGGCCATACGGGAGTTAAGGATTTTGTTTTCGGAGAAACTGTAAATAAATTGCGACATGCAGTGAAAATACCCGTTTTTATTGCTCAATAACCTGAAATGATAATTATTTAAGATAAAAGATACTAAACTGTTAACGATCTTTTTTATATTAGAGAATAAGATAAAATGCGAATGGATAATATGAAACAGGTTTATATAGAAAGAGATGTAGCAGAATTTCTAAATCTTTCTATGTATCAAAATCAGATTACTTTTTTGAGCAATTTGATGCTCTCTTCTAAGAGCGATCAAATTTTAGAAAAAATCCGACTTGAAATTGATTCTGAGGGAGCGTGGATGGAACCTTTTTCTTATGAATTAGCCTATCTACCCGTTGGATTATCTGTTAAGATACCCACGGATAAAATTATTGTTAAGCCAATTTATTTCCTTCAATTAAGCGAGGTCGAAAGAAGTACTTTTCAAATTAGAGTTTATCAGGACGAAAATTTATTAATAGAAGAAGTAGTATCTATAGCGTTGCAACCCTTATCATTTTTTGGAGGTTTTAATACTCTTCCAGAATTATTAGCATCTTATATTACACCTAATCATCCTTACATTTATGCGGTTAAAAATAAGGCGATTGCCTATCTAGAACAGCAAAATTTGCCTGTTAAATTTGAGGGCTACCAAGCTACAGACCCATCGCGGATTCTTGAAATGATGCGGGCGATATACCATGCTTTGCAAGCGCAAGAAATAGTATACAGCGCATTACCGCCTAGTTTTGAAGAGAATGGACAACGGCTGAGAATGGTTGATGTTATTGCAAAAAAACGTTTTGGTAATTGTATTGATATTAGTTTACTCTACGCAGCATGTTTGGAGGCGATTGATTTGAATCCAATAATAATAGTTACTAAAGGACATGCTTTCGTAGGATGTTGGCTTCATCAAGATCGATTTGCGCAGATTATTAACGAAGATAAAACCGCTATTACTAAACGTTTTGCTAAAGGAATAAGTGAAATTGTTGTTGTTGAGTCAACAAGTGTTTGTAAAGGAACTAGTATTAACTTTAATCAGGCAATTGATCTTGCGGAAGCGAGCCTGATAGAAAGGAATGATTTCTTACTTTCCATCGACATAAAGCGAGCGCGTGCCAGCGGTATCAAACCGCTGCCATTAAAGATAGATGATTCTTTCGATCTCGAGCATGAGTTTATACGAAATCAAGTAGATTTGAAGATGCAAGAAGAAACCATTGAGGTAGGAAAAATTTATCAAGAATTTGAGGGAAATGGTAATAAATCCATCAGTAAGCAGAAAGTCTGGGAAAGAAAGCTGTTAGACCTGTCATTGCGCAACAATCTTCTTAATTTGCGTATGACAAAAAATATGTTGCAGATTATAGATGTAAATATTCATGACCTGGAAGACCTGTTAGTTGATGGTAAAAGTTTCTCGATCAGTGCTAGTGCAGATGCTCCCGTACTGAAGCAGTACAATATCTTGAATCCTTCATTACATCCTTCATCGCCAGCATATCAATTGGCAAAAGAAGAATTAGCACATAACCGTTTATTATCTTATTATCATGCTGATGATTTAGATACAATTCTGACTCATATATCCCGGAATGCCAAATTATCGATAGAAGAGAACGGCTCCAGTACTTTATTCTTGGCTATAGGACTGTTACAGTGGCGGGAAAAAAAAACGCTTGCCCAAGTTCGATCTGCTCCAATTATATTAATTCCGGTTGAACTGACGCGACGCTCTATCAACAGTAAATTTGTCCTCAGAAGCCGCGAAGAAGAGGCGATGATCAATATTACCTTATTAGAGTTTCTTCGTCAAGAACACGGTTTGGATCTCCGGGATCTCGAAGAGCTTCCTAAAGATGGAAAAGGAATCGATGTTGCACAATTGATCGCACAGATGCGAAGAGCAATCATGGGACTTAAGGGATGGGATATTGTAGATCAGGTGATTTTGGGTAATTTCTCTTTTAACAAATTAATTCTTTGGAATGATATTGCACATCAATCTGAAGAAATTGCAAAAAGTAGCATTGTTCGTAGCCTTATCGATGGCCAGTTGCGATTAGATATTGGAAAAGAGGAAGTTCCATTAGATTTTGATAATATAAACCCATCTGCTTTAGCGTTGCCTATAGCAACAGATGTATCCCAATTAGAAGCAATTTTCACTTCTAATCAGAATCAAAGTTTTGTTTTACATGGTCCTCCTGGGACAGGTAAATCCCAGACGATTACAAACATTATTGCAAATGCACTTTATCAGGGCAAAAAAGTATTGTTTGTTGCTGCGAAGAAAGCCGCATTAGATGTTGTATATAAGCGATTGGCAGCAATAGGTCTATCCAATTTCTGTTTGGAACTACACTCCAATAAAGCAAAAAAATCAGATGTACTGTCACAGCTTGCAGAAACTTTGGAACAGCCGCAGTTGAAGGGTAATTTTAATTTTCAAGATGAGGCCAATCATTTAATAAATGCTAAAAAAGAGTTGCAGATTTATATTAGCCAATTGCATAAACAGCAACCTATTGGCTGGAGTTTGTACGATAGTATTACAGCATTAACAACTTTAGAATCTTATCAGTTCGCTAAAATCGATCTCCCTAAAACATTTTTTGATTCTTTGACAAATGAGAAATGGCGAACATGGAAAGATCTGGTAATCGATTTAAATTCTGTTTCAAAGATTATCGCTAATCCTATTCAGAATCCGTTCAAAGGTATTGCTCTTGTGCAATACTCAAGTGCTATCCAACGGGAAGTTGTATCTTCTGCTGTAGAATTAAATCATACTCTGTTGGAGTATGGGCAATTGCTACGTCAGTTCATATCAAATTTTGATATGCCGATTCAGAACTTATCTTGGTCAGATTTATATTTATTCGATCAGCTTATTAAGTCCTTAACGGAACTTCCTGAGACGGATTTATCGCTTTGGAAGATGCTATTAAGCAAATCGCAAGAAGAGCGATTACAGAAATGGATCTCAGATTTTGAAATATATCAGAGCAGACGTCAGGTTTTATTAAATCATGCCCACAAAAGCGTGCTCGATGCTAATTTGACAGCATTAGAGTCTTTATGGAATGAGGCAAAACAGACCTGGTTTTTACCAAAATGGTTTAAAAAAAGAAAAGTAAAGAAAGGTTTGTCAGCTTTTAGTACCATACCTTTACATGAAGATGAAACCTTCGATCAATTTTTTGCTTATGTCAATGCCTTTCAACAAATAAGGACAGTAGTTGAGTCTAAAGAGTATGAGGCAATCCATCAAGGCTTAGGCAGCTCTTACCTGCAAGAAGATACTAATTTAAAACTTGTGCAGGAGCAAATTGAGACACTGAAAATAATTAATGGACAATTATTAGCATTGAGTAATGTTACAGTAACTGATATTGTAAAAAAGTGGATTGAAAAGTCGAAAACAAAAACAACCCAATTGATCCCAAATCAAGAATATACTTTACAAAGTTTAACAAAGGTATGGGGTAAACTACTTATTAAGAGTAATGATTTTCAAACTTTAACGCAATTAGATATTCGGTCTTATCCTGTTCAGGTCGATTGGCTGACTGAAATCGAAGGTAAAATGTCTGGTATTATTGATCAAATTGATTATTTAAAGAATTGGACAAATTATTCGAAAACAAAAGAAAAGGCTATATCATTAGATTTAAACTGGTTTATTGAATTGTATGAAAAAGATGATCTTAAACAAGAACATCTTTTGGAACATTTTGATTATATCATTCATTACAATCTGGCCAATAAAGTGATCGCTTCGCATGAAGCACTTAATATGTTTAATGTCCGATTATTTGAAGATAAGATCGATAAGTATAAACAAATTGCAAATTCTTTCACTGAATTGACTAAAAAGGAATTATTGTTACGACTAAATGAACGGTTGCCAAATAATACTATTGAAGCTCTTCAAGGATCTGAAATAGCAATTTTACAGCGTGCCATTAAAAATCGGGGACGTGGTGTAAGCATTCGAAAGCTATTCGATCAAATTCCAGCACTACTGCCTCGTTTAGCTCCGTGTATGCTTATGAGTCCAATTTCAGTGGCTCAATATTTTGAGGTAAATCCGGACCAGTTTGATTTATTAATTTTCGATGAAGCTTCTCAATTACCCACTTGTGAAGCTGTTAGTTCTTTAGCTCGATCTAAACATGCGGTTATAGTAGGTGACCCAAAACAGATGCCTCCAACATCATTCTTCATGACGAATAAAGTAGATGAGGAAAATATGGAAATTGAGGACCTTGAAAGTATTTTAGATGACTGTCTTTCTTTATCATTCCCTTCAAAATATTTGTTACGTCATTATCGAAGTAAACACGAAAGTCTTATTGCTTTTAGTAATGCACATTATTATGACAATAAATTATTAACATTTCCATCAGCAGATGATCTAAATAGTCGTGTCACTTACCAGCAAGTATCAGGTCATTATGACAAGGGTAAAACCCGACAGAATAAATTCGAAGCACAGGCCATTGTTGAAGATGTCGCAAGACGGTTTCAGAATGCAAAAACTCGAAAACAAAGCGTCGGTATTGTCACCTTTAGTCAAGTACAACAGAATCTTATAGAAGATAAGCTAAACGAGTTGTATCGACTTGATTCGGAGCTGGAAGCATGGGCTACGGAAAGTGATGAACCTATTTTTATTAAAAACCTAGAAAATGTTCAAGGTGATGAACGAGATGTGATTTTGTTTTCAATTGGATATGGACCAGATGAAAATGGTCAAGTGAGTATGAACTTCGGACCGTTGAATAGGGAAGGTGGTTGGAGAAGACTGAATGTTGCGGTAACTCGGGCTCGAGAGGAAATGAAAGTTTTTGCAACACTTCGATCTGATCAGATAAACTTAAATCGTACCGCTTCAGAAGGAGTCGCGGGTTTGAAAAATTTTCTGACTTTTGCTGAAAAAGGACACCTTGTACTAGATGCTAGCCAAATAACCACGACAGATAATCATGCTAATTTAACCCAAAATATCGCAAATAAATTACGTGCCGAAGGATTAATCGTCAATGTCAATATAGGAACATCTGACTATAGAGTTGATTTAGGTATTGTTCATCCCGAACATCCCAAACGCTATATTTTATCGATTTTATTAGATGGACTTAATTATTTTCAAGCGGAAACTACCAACGACCGTGAACTGGTATTACCAAAAATGTTGGAAAGTTTAGGTTGGAATATTTTTAGAATCTGGACATTGGATTGGATTGAGAATGCGGACCTTATAGTGGAATCCATTTTGGAAAAAGTTAATGCATTGCTATTAAAAACAGAAGAGCATGACCATATTTTAGCTAATGTCACAGAAAGTATTCATCAGAATGGATATCATATTGAAGAAATTGATTATTCTCCTATAATTTCTAAACAGATCCCTTATGAGAGCACTCATTTGCCAAAAGCATTTGCTATCGGAGCAGAGGGCTTAGAAGATCTTGGAAATAGGGCATTGATCCATAGACAGATGGAGTTGCTTATTCATCATGAATCACCCATAAGTAAGTCTTTTTTATATAAGCGTATTATGGAACATTGGGAAGCGAAACCTAGTGTTAAAATCGAGCGAATTCTATCTGAAATAATAGTAGATGTTCCTTCGCATGTAACCAAACACCGTCAACCATTTTATTGGAAGGAACAAAGTGTGGTTGATATCAACTATTATCGGTCAAATGCTGGTATAGGAAGAAATTCAGAAGATATAGCCCCAGAGGAAATTATAGTAGCATTGCAAGAAGCCGTCGAACAGAATTTAAGTATCGTTGAAGATGATTTAGTCCGATACTTGGCTCGTCAATTTGATTTTCAGAAAATGGGTAAGCAAATTGAATTTTCGATGCGTTATGCGATTGGCATAGCTGTCGAAAAACAACTTGTAACACAGGAAGAAGGCCGTATAAAGATGATTGATAATAAATAGTTTTTTTTAATCATTGTTAAATTGTAATGATCAGTTTTACAAAAAAACGAGCGTTATTCTTTAGGATAACGCTCGTGATTTGAAAATTATTTTAATTAAAATTTGTAGCCCACCATGATGCCTACCGTTCTGTTTTTAGCATCAAGAGTTTTATCAATACTGCTAAATCCATGACTGTAATAAGCATCTAATGTCAATTTGCTAATATCAAGGCCTAATCCAATTCGACCATCAAAAGAAAACTTTTTATAATCAGTAGTTGCTGTTGATTTAACGGTTTTAATGTCATAATTCAATTGTGGTCCCAACATAGCACGTAAATTAAAATCGCCATCATTGATTAACTTATATCCTATCTGAAGCGGTAAATTTATCTGATAGAATTTTGGCGTTTTCTCATTCTTGTCAAAAGTATATTCTTTACGTAACAAGCTCACTCCTAAACCCGGTTGAAAGAATAATTCATTTCCAATACGGGCAAACCCAGCGACAGAAACACCCACTTTTCCATTATTATCTTTGACGGATTTGTTACCAAAAGATGTCATGTTATAATTGCTTCCAACTTGAAGTCCATAAGTAACTTCTTGTGCTTTTGCTGCGGTGGACAATCCTAATAATGTCAATCCCATAAGGGCAGTTTTTAATGTTGTTTTCATTTTTCTAAACGTATTTGTATTTGTATGTGTATTGATTAATTATTCATTCATCTTTCCTTTATGACAACATACCATCACAATACCCTTGAAAAAAATTAAATTATTATCGTTTTATATATTTTAAATTTGAATCAATAAAAAGAAATGAAATTAGCGTAAGGGTATAGGCCAGTTCAGTTGTCATAAATAAAAGTAGATTGTTTCATGAATCCGGAAAATTCAATCAATGTCAGAAAATAAAGAAAAGAAATTTGAGCAACTGTTTCGTTTGTACTATAAGGAATTGCACCGTTCTGCATTTCGTTATTTGAGAGATAGTGAGAGCGCTGAAGAGATCGTACAGCAAGTATTCTTGCGTCTATGGGAGAAAAATTGGGAGGAAGAAGTACATACATCTTTAAAAGCTTACTTATATCGTGCTGTCTATAATGAAAGTATGAATTTCTTAAAAAAAGAGCAGAGAAAGATGAAATATCAATCTTATCAGCAAAGTAGGCAAGAATTTGTTCCTGCTGTCGATCAAAGTGCAAAAGATCTTGATCAAAAACTACAAGTAGCACTAGCTAAGCTACCTGAAAAGAGTCGTACTGTTTTTGAGCTGAGCCGTTTTCAAGAGATGAAATATAAAGATATTGCTCAGACATTGGATCTTTCCATTAAAACTGTTGAAGGACATATGACCAAAGCGTTGCGACACTTACGTCTTGAGCTGATGGATTATTTAACTGTAATTATTTTTTATATCATTTATATATTATGAATAAGGAATTGCTAGAAAAATACATCATTGGAGAAACCAATGAAGAAGAAAATATTAGAATCAAAAACTGGTTGGAGCAAGATATTAGGAATAGAACTGAATATTTAAAAATAAAAGATATGTGGGACCGTTTACCTAAACCACTTGAAGCACCAGAGGTAGATGTCGATCGAGCTTGGGAAAATTTTAAATTCGCTAAAGAAAATAGAGTTGCTGGAGTAATAGAAGTTGCTGAGAATAAAACAGTAACGATAAAATGGAACTGGTGGGCAGCGGCTGGAGTGCTGGTCATCTGTTCATTAGGGTTTTATTTATTTAATAATAGTTATAAGCAAGAAAAAAATCTTTTTAGTGCTACCGCTGTACTCTCAGATTCACTGCCAGATGGTTCTCGAGTTACACTCAATAAGAACTCAGAAATTGTTTATTCCCGAACATGGATGAGTAAACAGAGAAACGTAAAATTAGAGAAAGGAGAGGTGTTTTTTGATGTGTTTAAAGACAAAGAACATCCTTTTGTGATTAAATCAGGTAAGAGCCAAATTACTGTTTTGGGCACGAGTTTTAATGTGCGTCGTTATGAAGGAGCTACCGAAGTAATTGTAGCAACAGGTTTGGTCAAAGTTTCATACAGCAATAAGGAGGTTTACTTGCATCCTAAAGAAATGATTACGATCCAAGATAATGATACCACTAAAGTATCAGTCAAAAAGATGCCAGACTTGTTTTATAAATACTATGTAGATCGTGAGTTTGTCTTTGAAAATACCAAGTTAGAGCGTGTCGTAGAACTATTAATTAAGGCGTATGATCAAAAAATTGTTATTGATCTCGAAGCAGATAAAAAGCTTTTGTTAACGGCGACATTTCAACAAAATAGTCTAAATCAAATTTTACAGGTCATATCGGACACATTTAAATGTAAGGTTATTATTAAAGATTCAATTATTCATATAACTAGATAATCATGTTTTTGGTAAAATTTATCAATCATATCACTAAGATTCCACTTTTAAAAAAGTTTAGTTACCTATTCATATTTTTAGTTTTGTTTAGCTTTTCAAAAGCGGATGCACAGCAACAGTTAGCGACCCAGATTCAAATACCTGCTTATTCGAATATGACAGTAGGTCAAATTTTTCAGGTGCTGAATGAAAAGCATGGTACTTTGTTTTCTTTTAATAGCAATATACTGCAGACGGATAGTGTGATTCAAGTATCGGCATATAAGGGATCACTATATGGTTTTTTGGATCATACGTTAGGAAAGGAATATAGTTTTAAGGAAATTGGCAAGCATATTATTATACAATATACGCCACAACGTATGGCAGTAGACGTTGAAGTGCAGTCGCAGGATAAAAATAAAGTTGTTATCACGGGCTATATCAAAAATATTCGAACCAACAAACCTATTTCTGACGCTAGTATTTTTGATCGCGATGCACTACTTTCTACTTTAACCGATAAAAATGGTTATTTCGAACTTGATGTTAAGAAAAAAATTAGTTTGATTGCTGTTAATGTAAGTAAAGCAATGTTTCGTGATACAAGTGTTTTAGTGATTTTTCCCATCGATACAGAAGTTGGCAATAAAAAAAGAAAGTATGGTTACTTTACCGGATATGAGCAAGACAATGGTTTTTATCGATCTTTTTTTGGACGAGTATTTTTATCACCGGCGCAAAGTATTCAAAATATGAACCTTGGCGGACTTTTCCTATATAGTCCATATCAGATATCGATGACTCCGGGATTAAGTTCACATGGTTTTATCCGCTCACAGATTGTTAATAAATTTTCAATAAATATCCTAGGAGGTTCTACTGCGGGGGTAAAAGGTTTAGAAATTGGTGGAGTTTTTAATCTCAATCAATATGACATGGAAGGAGTACAGTTAGTAGGAGGGTTCAATGTCGTGGGAGGTGATGTAAATGGTGTGCAGGTAGCAGGAATATCGAATCAAGTATTTGGTGATGTCAAAGGGGTGCAGTTAACGGGAGGACTAAATAAGGCCGATACGGTGAAAGGAGTTCAAATTTCTGGAATTGGCAATATGATGAAAGAAGGGACAGGAGCGACACAACTAGCAGGTGGATTTAATCAAAGTAAAGGTACTGTCAGCAATCAAGTTGCAGGTATAGCCAACATTGGCAATAAAGTAAAAGGTATTCAGCTTGCTGGGTTAGTTAATATTGCAGATAGCAGCGACTATCCAATTGGCTTATTAAATTTAATTAAAAATGGTGAGAAGAGTATTTCTGTTGCTATTGATCAAGATGCATATTTAGGTGTGCAATTCCGATCTGGTGGTCGTGTTCTTTACAGCATTTTAGGAGCGCATGTATCATTGAAAGATGATAACACTGCCCGTTATGCTTTTGAAGCAGGTTTAGGAGCGATTTTTTTACACGGCAGCAGATTTATGCTACGAGCTGAGATATCCAGCCGAAATCAGTTTACAGATAAGTTTAAATTATTATCCAATAACCATTCTAGTTTTAGATTGATTCCGGAGCTACGTCTAAATAAAAAACTATCCGTATTTGTAGCCCCCAGCTTTAATTACGTGAGTAAAGAAGATGATGCAGTTACACAGGTTGGGAAAACCTTATGGAAGGTTTGGGGACGAGATAAAAACAGAAATTCATTGTTTGGTGGTGGAGCAGTAGGTCTTATGTTAAAATTGTAATCCCGATATTATGAATTTTATAGCTGAGCTTTGTGCATGAACTCATTTTATTGAAATCCTTTTATATAGATTTCATCATAAGGATGAATGAAAAAAGAGCGGTATTATAAAATAACATAGCAATTTCATATTGAACTGAAATACGGAAAACTCATCTAGGGAATATTCATAATATAAAAGAAGGTAATCATATTATTTATGATTACCCTCTTTTATTCCACTAGATAGACAGACTGCTTCAATATAAGCGCGATATACGTCATAAAAAAAGGAGATAATCGAAATTATCTCCTTTTCTATATGTTAAACTGAATAAGAATTACTCAGCAATTACTTCGAAAGGAACTTGAACTTTCACTTCTTTGTGTAAGTTTAAGTTTGCTAAGTATTCACCAATTTCTTTAGGTTCTACTTCGAAAGTAATACGACGACGGTCAACATCAAAACCTTTAGCTTTCAAAGCATCAGCAATTTGAATGCTGTTTACTTTACCGAAGATTTTACCAGTTTCACCAGCTTTAGCACCGATTGATAACTTAATAGTTTCCAACTTAGTAGCTAATTCAGTAGCGTCTTTCTTAATTTTATCTTGTTTGAACTGAGCTTGTTTAATGTTTTCAGCTAAAACTTTCTTTGCTGATACAGTCGCTTGAATAGCAAATCCTTGAGGGATTAAATAATTACGACCGTAACCTGGCTTTACATTTACGATATCATTTTGCTCACCTAAGCCTTTGATATCTTGTTTTAAAATAACTTCCATGTTCTCTAGTCCTCCTTATTTTAATGAATCAGCTAAGTAAGGTAACAAGCCGATGTGACGAGCACGTTTAACCGCTTGAGCTACTTTACGTTGGAATTTCAATGACGTACCAGTTAAACGACGAGGTAAAATTTTACCTTGATCATTCACAAATTTCATCAAGAAGTTAGCATCTTTATAATCGATGTATTTGATACCATTCTTTTTGAAACGGCAATACTTTTTACGATTGTCCTCTACTTTAGGGGCAGTTACGTATTGGATATTTTCGTTAGCCATTAGTTTGATCCCTCCTCAGTTTTAGTTTCCGCTTTTTTGTTGAATGCACCGCTACGTTTTTTCTCGCTATAAGCTTTAGCATGTTTGTCTAAAGCAATAGTTAAGAAACGCATTACACGCTCATCACGTTTGTATTCAACCTCTAATTTATTGATTAATTCTCCTGGAGCCTTGAATTCAGTTAAGTGATAAAACCCAGTTGTTTTTTTCTGGATTGGATACGCTAATTTTTTCAAACCCCAATTGTCTTCAGCGACAATTTCGGCTCCGCCTTCTGCTAAGATGTTTTTGAATTTTGCGATTACTTCTTTCGCAGCATCTTCAGAAAGCAACGGGGTAAGAACGATTACAGATTCGTACTGTTGCATTTTGTTAAATAATTATGTTTATTAATTTTTCTCCGTACTTACGGAAGTGCAAAGATAATTAATAGATTTTAAATATACAATGATTATAGTATGGTATTTTATTTTAGTTTTTGCATTTCTGCTTTAATAGCAGTCTGAATGTTTGCTGATACCGGTATTAAAGGTAGGCGTACATAATCTTGACCGATACCCTTTTCTTGTAGGATATATTTAACCCCACAAGGATTTCCTTCAACAAAACAAAGATCTGTTATTTCAAGCAACGCATTGTGGATTGTTCTAGCTTCAGTAAAACTACCTGCAGTACATAATGCAGCTAATTTTGAAACTTGAGCTGGATATGCATTTCCAACAACAGAAATGATTCCCACTGCACCTAAAGCCATCATAGGTAAGGTTGCAGGATCATCACCCGAAATCAGTAAGAAATCAGCTGGTTTATCTCTTAAGATCTCGTTAAACTGAGCAAAGTTGCCAGAAGCTTCTTTTGTTGCAACGATATTCTTAAAATCTTTTGCTAAGCGTATTGTCGTGGCAGGAGTCATGTTGCTTCCTGTACGTCCTGGTACATTATATAAAATAATAGGTAAGGGAGAAGCCTCAGCTATTGCTTTATAGTGCTGATATATTCCTTCCTGTACTGGTTTATTATAATAAGGAGATACGGATAGTATAGCACAGAATCCTGTAGGATCAAAATTTTTGATCTGCTCTACAATCTCTGCCGTATTATTTCCTCCGATACCCGCAATCAATGGTACGCGAGCATTCACCTGTTTGACAGTGAAATCCCAGATACGCTTTCGTTCGTCTTTCGTTAATGTTGCTACTTCACCAGTAGTACCTAAAGAGACTAAATAATTCATACCTGAGTCAATTTGATAGTCAATTAGCTGTGCTAAAGAATCAAAATCAACTGTTCCATCTGCGTTGAAAGGTGTAACTAATGCTACACCAGCTCCATGAAGCTCGTTCATTGTGTTGTTTGTAAAGATTAATATTTAATTTATATACTTGTTGTATCTGCGATCAAAGCTAATAATTCATCTTCAGTGATCATCTTGATGTTTAGTTTTTCTGCTTTTGCTAATTTTGAAGGCCCCATTTTATCTCCCGCTACCAGGTAGCTTAATTTTGCTGAAATACTGGAAACCATTTTACCCCCATTACTTTCAATAAGTGCAGTTAATTCCTCTCTCGAATGATTTGTAAATACACCCGATATCAGAAATGTTTGGCCAGTTAATGCATTACTGTCCAAAATTACTTCTTTCTCTTCAATTTCAAACTGTAAACCGTAAGATTTTAGTTTTGCTATTAACTCTTCGTGGGCCGGTACATGTAAGTATTCATGTATACTTTCCGCAATACGGATTCCGATATCTTGCACAGTAGCTATTTCTTCAACAGAAGCAGCCTTAATCGCATCGATTGTTTTGAAATGTTGTGCTAGTTTTTTAGCAATTGTTTCGCCAACATGTCGAATCCCTAATGCAAAGAGTAATTTTTCGAATGGCTTTTCTTTGGACTTTTCAATTCCCTTCAACATATTGTCGATAGATTTTTGTCCAAAACGCTCCAATTGCTGTAATTGGTCCTGATGATCTTTTAATCCATAGATATTAACAACATTCTTAAGAATCCCTTTCCTATAGAAAGTTTCTATAGTTTCATCGCCTAATCCTTCTATATCCATCATTTTACGGCCAATGAAGTGTTGCATTTTTCCTATAATCTGAGGCGGGCATCCATCTTCATTTGGACAAAAATGAACGGCTTCGCCTTCCTGACGAATCAGTTCGGTATTGCATTCAGGGCAATGTGTCGGATATGCATAAGGTTTGGCAGATGACAATCTTTTATCTACATTAACTGCAAGTATTTTCGGAATGATTTCACCACCTTTTTCTACGAAAACAGTATCTCCCTTATGAAGATCAAGTCTTGCTATTTCATTCGCATTGTGTAAAGAAGCTCGTTTTACAGTTGTGCCTGCTAAACTAACAGGTTTTAAATTGGCAACAGGAGTAACTGCTCCAGTACGTCCGACTTGGTAACTGATGGATTCGAGTTGGGTTTCAACACGTTCAGCCTTGAATTTATAAGAAATAGCCCAACGTGGATTCTTTGCTGTAAATCCCAGTTCCTCTTGTGCGCCATAATCATTTACTTTAATGACAATACCGTCGATTTCATAACTCAGGTCATGTCTTTTATCATCCCAGTAATCGATGAAGGAGAAAACATCATCTAGCGTCTGGCATTTTTGAGTGTGTTCACAAACGTGAAATCCCCATTCTTTGACAGCTTCTAGACTTTCCCAATGATTATGGAATAATTTGTTTCTGTTTTCACAGTATAAAAAGTACAAGAAACAATCTAATGGTCTTTTGGCTACTTCAGCCGAGTCCTGCAATTTGATCGTTCCTGCGGCAAAATTACGTGGGTTAGCATAAGTTTGTTCTTCATTCTCTTCTCTTTCAGAATTCAGGCGTAAAAAAGCATTTTTATGCATAAAGATTTCACCTCTTATTTCAAATTCTTCAGGATAATTTCCCTTTTTTAGATGAATAGGGATGCTTCTTATTGTTTTGACATTATTGGTTACCACATCGCCCTGTGTTCCATCTCCGCGTGTTACCGCTTTTACCAGTTTACCATTCAGGTAAGTAAGGCTGATGGATAGTCCATCAAATTTTAATTCACAGATGTATTCAAAATTATCGCCGATTATTTTACGTACCCGTTGATCAAAATCACGAAGGTCATCTTGATTATAGGTATTTCCTAATGATAACATTGGCCAGCGATGTCTAACGGTCTCAAATTTTGTCGTTACATCACCACCAACACGTTGTGTAGGCGAGTTGGGATCTGCGAATTCAGGGTATTGTGCTTCTAAGGCTTCCAATTCTTTCATTTTCAGATCAAAATCATAATCTGAAATAAGGCTTTGAGCCAACACATAATATTGATAATTATAATGGTTGAGCTCTTGCGTTAGTGAAGTTATTTTTTGTTCAATATCCATGGATGACATGTTGCGAATTTACAAATAAAAAGTACGTTTAGTCTATTTGCAAACAGAAATTAATGAAAAATGCAGCTATTGATAAGAGCTGCATTTTTATGCGTTTTTACTTACTCTTAGTAAAGCCTTTAAAAAAAGCTCTCTTGATCTAGGTCAGAAAATTTTTGTTTCTTATCCAGATAGAAATCATTGATTATTGATTTTTTATATTGACCAGTCTTATTTTCGGTTTTAATATGATTTTTTCTTTTTTTAGCGTTTTTGAAAATATTCAGGAAGAAAGCTTGATGTGCTCGGCTAACAGCCCAGGCATCTTTAAATTTTCTATCAAAAGCAAATTTCAATAAGGCAGCAAAATCAAACCAGAAGCGGATGAATATAACTGTAAATAGCTGCCCTATAGGAAGATTTTTTTGCAGCATAAACAGATTGTTCCGGAAGTTTAAATAAGTCTTTTGTGGATTACTGGCATTTAATGTTCCGCCACCCACGTGATATACCGTCGAGTCTGGACAATAACCAATTCGGTATCCCATTCTTTTTAAGCGCCAACAAAGGTCTATTTCTTCCATATGAGCAAAAAAATCTTCATCCAGTCCCTGTGCTTCTTTCCAAGCCCAGCTTTTTATAAACAGTGAGGCTCCCGATGCCCAAAAAATTTCTTTTTCATCATCATATTGTCCCAAATCATATTCGACTTTATCCATAATGCGTCCACAGCAGAATGGAAATCCATAGCGATCGAGGTATCCACCCGCAGCACCGGCATGCTCAAATTTTGCTTTATTGTGAAAGGCTAGTATTTTAGGTTGTGCGGCCACAAGGTGAGTGTCTCGTTCAAGCATTTCGATGACAGGTTCTATCCAGTTTGGTGTAACTTCCACGTCAGAATTAAGCAACACAAAATAATCTGCTTCCACACGTGATAGAATATGGTTATAACCACCTGCAAAACCATAGTTTTCCGTATTTTCTAAGATGGTAATTTTTGGGTATGAAGCGCGTACAAATGATAAAGAATCATCTGTAGAGGCATTGTCTCCAATTACGAATTCTATATTTGGGTAACTGCTATTATATACGGAAGGTAAAAATTTTTCCAAGAAAAATCTCCCGTTCCAATTTAAAATAACAACAGCTACTTTAGGGTAATTTTTCATTTTCTACGTTTTCTTTTCCATCTTCTATGTGTCCAAAGCCAATATTGTGGCTCTTCGCGGATTATTTTTTCCGTAAAAGCATTATGGATATGGGTTATTTCCTTGTCGGAGTAAGAAGATGGGTCTTCAATTAATGTTGTAAATTTACAAAAATAATATCCTCTTTTCTCTTTTCTTCCGATATGGCAAAAAACTATAGGACCATTGGTCATTTTAGAAATTCGTTCAACACCGGTATAAACAAGCGTTTCCTGATTTAAGAACTGTAGAAAATAGTCAGCATCCGAATGTAAAGGAGCTTGATCTGCTACAAAAACGCTGACACTTGGTTTTCCTCTTAATTTAGCTAGATGCCTAACGATTTGTTTCATTGGGACCATAATAGCGCCGAATCGAGAACGGACCTGATTGTAAACACTGTCTATGGTTTTATTATTTAGCGGTTTGTATACAATGAGGGTCGGAGCTTCTGTAATGGCACCTAAACGGTGAATACCATATTCCCAATTGGCATAATGTGCAGTGACGGCAATAACTGTTCTATTTTGGTCCAAGTGCTTAGTTAATTCATGATCATCAATTAGTGTGATTCTTTTTTTTACTTCAGCGCGACTTATACTCTTGAACTTTAGACATTCAAGAATCATGTCAGGAAAAAAACGGTAAAATTTCTTCGCTATATTAATAATATCTTCTTCATCTTTTTCAGGAAATGAATTTCTAAGATTATTAAATACGACGTTTTTGCGATATCTTATTATATAATAGAATACATAGTATAACACATCGGATATCATATAAATGAACCAAAATGGCATCAAAGCGAAAAGGTATAGAAGTGCTGCTAATGCTTTTTGTTTCATGTAAACGTGATAACTATTGTAAATCTTACCTGCAAATATCCCTAATTTAAGTTATTTTTGCAGTAGATAAAGTAAAATACAACGATTTTTTATGTCAACTCATTTATTATTAACGACTTGCTACTTACCTCCGGTTTCTTATTTTCATTGTATCCAACAAAATGCGTTACCTGTATTGATTGAGAAGTATGATAATTTCCAAAAGCAAACTTATCGTTCTAGAACACGTATTGCAACTGCAAATGGTATACAGGAATTGATTGTACCCATACAGCATAGTAAAAAGGAACGTTCACCGATGTCGGAAAAGCGCATTTCCTATGAGTTTGACTGGCAACGATTACATTGGTTGAGTCTTCAAGCCGCATATCGCAATTCTGCTTATTTTGAATATTATGAGGATGATTTCGCTCAGTTTTACAATAAGAAGTTTGATTTTCTATTTGACTTCAATATTGCGCAGCTTGAGCTCTTGTTAAAATCATTAAAATTAAAGCGTGAATTGTCTTTTACAGATGAATATTTTAGGTCGGTTCCCGATGCGCTGGATTTTAGAGACCGTATCCATCCCAAGAAAGAAAGTCTCTTATTAAACCCGAAACCTTATTACCAAGTGTTTGAGGAGAAAAATGGATTTTATTCAGATTTGAGCATTGTGGATTTATTGTTTAGTCAGGGACCACAGTCAAAAAATTATTTTTAATATAATTGATCATATATAAAACTTTTAGAGTCTATTATTGTAATACAATAATAGATTCGTTTTTTATGAAGAGTATTTTAACAACTGTATTTTGTTTGTTCTTGTGTTGCTCTGTTTTTGCCCAGTCGGGTGTAGATACACTTCATTACCGCAAAGTGTATTATTTTGGTGGAACAGGAATGGGCTTTCCGTTAGGTAAGACAAAAGATGTTCTGTCTCCAAAGTTTTCAGGAAGTTTAGGTTTGGATATTTCATTGAAAAATCCAAAGTATTATCTATATCCAGCTTTATATACATTATCGTTTGATTACAAGCAAAAGATTCAGGACAATCAGTATCCTTATAAGATAGAGGATGCTAATGCTAATTTTTACATGTTCTCCCTAGCTGGGGGGATTCGTAAACAGCTAAAGAAATTAAATGCCTATGCTTATGCAGGTCCTGGTGTTGGATTCTTGACAGAACCAAGAGTGAAGGTCGATGCTGTCAACAGTATCGCTAAAATTGAAAATCAGAAAAAATTCTCTTTTTCAGGCAAACTCGGGGTTGGTGCTGATTATCGATTTAATGGTTTTTTCCTGGGTTTGGAAATCGGTTATTTACATTCATTTAATAAAATACAGGACACTCCAATCAATATTATGACTGTTATGGTTGGGCTTAAGTCGGATATAACAAGACTGGGTGATAAAGTAATTAAAGTAATAGGAGTAGAAGGTTCAATTAGCGGAAAAGAGACGAAATAACGCACTCTTTTCCGATTTCGAATTTAATTATGGATTTTAACAAAATCTTCTGTTTTTTCTCTCTTTTGATTTGCAATCTGATTAATGATGATTTTGAACGCTTCAAGACGGGCTTTTTTCTTATTATCCGTTTCAATTTCTATCCACGGTGATAATTTGGTGCCGGTAGTTTTAAATAATGTCTTGATATAACTGGTATAATCACTCCATTTTTCTTGCGCCTGTTGGTCAAGAGGGCCAATTTTCCATTGTTTTAAAACGTCTGTTCTTCTTTCTTCCAGTCGCTTCGCCTGCTCTTCTTTAGATATACTTAAAAAGAATTTAATGACGATAACTCCATCCTGTATTAAAAGTTCTTCTACTTCATTAACTTGTTTTAAAAATAGCGTGTGTTGTTCTGGAGTACAGAAACCAAAAACTGGTTCAACAACAGCCCGGTTATACCAGCTTCTGTCAAAGAACACAATTTCCCCTGCATTGGGCAGCTGTTTGAAATAGCGTTGAAAATACCATTGAGTTGATTCTTCTGCAGTTGGTTTAGGGAGGCTGACTACCCTTAATTTTTTAGGATTTAAATATTCTACCAATCTTTCTATAGCACCACCTTTACCAGCAGCATCTCTACCTTCAAAAATAACCAAAACACGTTTATTGTCTGCTATGACTTTATTTTGAATCGCCGTTAGCTCAATTTGCAGCTCATGTAATTCCTTCTCGTATTCATATGTCTCTAAAAACTTTTTTTCCTTGATTACTTTCTTATCAATCAAGTACTGAAAAACCTCTTTATTGTTTAAAATATTTACAAAGTCTTCTAAATTGAAATCTGCCATATCGATTGTGTTTTAATTGAATCACTCTTGTACAACAATAAATATACCTTAGAAGTTTAATATTCACTGGAATTTGCATTATTTTTTTTGAGCCATAATAAAAACATCCATGCTATCGTTATATATACATCAACTCTAATAATGGTATATTTAGGGAGGATAGCAGTTATTAGCAAATATTAATTTTGATAATAATTATAAAAAAAAATAAAACGAAGCACAATAATTTAATAAGTCAGTCGTTTTAATTACAAATACTTTTCATAAAATAGGTTAATATATGGCTAACGATAAGCTTGAGGTTCCCCACTTCAAGCTTTTCTATTTTTTAGCTAGGCTTAAACAAGTATAGGTGGTTATATGTAAATAAGACGTCAATTTTTTTTAAAACAGAAGAGTTTTCATTTTGAGAACCTATTTTTGCTTTCAAATCATAAGATATGGAATACATCAATAATGTTAATGCCTTCATTGCAGCCGAGCGAAATCAATTACTTGCACACCCCCTTTATTATAAAATAAAAACTATTGAAGATCTTCAAGTGTTTATGCAAGGGCATATATATGCTGTGTGGGATTTTATGTCGTTATTGAAAGCATTACAGCAGAAATTAACCTGTACAACAACGCCATGGTATCCTTCAAAATTTCCGAATACCAGATATTTAATTAATGAAATTGTTGTTGCCGAGGAATCCGATGAATATATAGACGGTCGTAGATTGAGCCATTTTGAAATGTATCTGGATGCTTTAGATACACTGAGGGGGGACAGTAGTGAAGTTAATAATTTTCTAAAAGATGTTTATGAAGGTGGTGATATTTTAAAAGTTATTGCCGAAAGTACTTTGCACCCGAACATAAAAGAATTTTTAATATTTACTTTTGATGTTATTGCAAATGGAACAGCTCATGAAATCGCAGCTGCGTTTACTTTCGGAAGAGAAGATTTGATACCGGATATGTTTTCTTCTATTTTAAAAGAGATCCAGCTAAATTTTCCAAATTCAAATTTGGAAAAGCTGCTTTATTATTTTGAAAGACATATTGAATTAGATGCAGATGAACATGGTCCCCTGGCAATGAAGATGATTATGGAGCTTTGTGAGGCTGATCCTGTAAAGTGGAAGCAAGTGGAACAGGTTTCAAAAATTGCTCTACAAAAGCGGATTAAATTATGGGATGCTATTGACCAGATGCTGTAAACAAAAATGATTTAATGAAGTTTAATCGTAGGGTTATTGTAATTTAATATGGGCATTCTATATTTGTCATTGAAAATAGACTAGTTGTAAGCATATATGTTTTTTCAATATCTACATGAGTTATGGAAATCTTTGATACGAAGGAAAGTCCGTGTTTTTATACATGAACAAGAATATGAATTGTCCGATGATAGATCGGGCAATTTTTCTATTATAACTTATAATATTGCAGGTTTACCCCAAGTTATTTCTGCAGCCAAAACAAATCGATCTACTAGTATCGCGACTATAGGTATGCTATGTAATGACTTTGACATTGTGCATATTCAAGAAGATTTTAATTACAATACCTACTTATACCAAGGTGGTAATTCTCACCCTTACCGTACCATCAGTATGGGTTTAGCTATTTTTGGGGATGGCCTGGATAGTTTGTCCCGATATCCGATAACCAATTTTAAGCGAATTGAATGGCAGAATAGGACGGGATCAGATCGTTTAACACCAAAAGGCTTTAGTCATTGTACTGTGCATTTAGGCTTAGGTGTTGAGGTTGATTTTTATAATATTCATGCTAACTCTCAGGATCATCCGCGTGCAGCAAAGGCTAGACGGGCTAATTATCTGCAGTTGGCTACTTACATCAATAAGTTTTCGGTAGGAAAGGCAATCATAGTTGCCGGTGATTTTAATTCTCACTTCTCATTCTCTGAAGACAACTTGGTGGAGTTTATGGATAAGACAAAGCTGGAAGATTGCTGGATCACCTTGCAACGTGATCACGTGATTCCAATTATTGACCCCTTGTTTTTATGTGTTGATATTATGGATATTAATAATGAATCAGAATCGATCGATAAAGTCATGTTCAGAAGTAATGATAAGCTGACGTTAATTCCAAAAGTTTATGAAGTAGAGAAAGAAAAGTTTGTCGATCAGTATGGCGAACCTTTGTCCGACCATTGGCCTATTTCAGTTGTTTTCGACTGGAAATTGAATGATGAGGTAGAGATTGATATCTTTCCTAAGTAAAATAATTCCTTACAACAGAGGGGAGATCGATAATTTTGTTTCGCATGAGATGCAGTTATTATTATAGATAAAACAAAATTATCTATGTTTGAAAAAAAAAATATGGCTAACGCGACAGGATATTTAAAAAAGTTACGCTTAGAGGCAAAAAAAAATTTGGTAGAAGGTGAAGCATTTCTTAAAGAAAATGCATTGCGTGATACTGTGGTCAGCCTGCCTTCTGGTTTGCAGTATGAGGTAATAGAAGAGGGCAATGGTAAGATTCCTAAACTAACCGATAGTGTAAAATGTTTTTATGAAGGACGCCTTATCAATGGAACTGTTTTTGACTCAACCGCCAAGAAGAAGAAACCTGTATCTTTTCCAGTGAATGAAGTGATAGCTGGATGGACAGAAGCACTGCAGCTCATGAAAGAAGGCAGTAAATGGCGTTTGTATATACCATCTTCGCTCGGATATGGAGAATTAAGTGTTTCGAAAGAAATTAGCGGAAATGCTACACTAATTTTTGAAGTAGAGGTTGTGTCTGTTCATTAAATTTTTCTGTCTCAATAAGAGAATAAACTCTCATATGTCATCGCGCATTCAGGTTTGTTAAGAAAAATGTAAGTTTACAAGGGGGACGTTTGTGAGTGGATATGAGTTTTAGAAATTCGCCATTCTAAAATATGTATACCCTCTTGGATGATAGTCTGCATAATTGGACTTTCTATGTGACAGGAAATTGAACTCATATTCTGTTTTATTCAGAATAAAAATATAGGTTTGTAGGATGAAGATAGTACAAACCGTTTTTTTGGAAGATGTTCGCGTATTTGCTCCGATTGGATTTTATGTAGAAGAGCAACTATTAGGTAATGAATTTCTGGTAAACGTTTCCGTAAAGTTTGATGCAGGTATTGATGACCACGAGAATTTAGATAAGACCGTGAATTATGAGATTTTGTATCAGATCATCCATCGGGTCATGAAACCCAAAAGGAAGTTATTAGAATCTGCTGCTCATGAAATACTAAAGGCTATACATGATCATTTTTCATTTGCAAAAACAATAGATGTTTCTATAAAAAAAATGAATCCTCCCTTTGGTGGAGATGCTGCGCATTCTAAAGTTGCTGTTCAATACTCTTGCATTTAGTAGTAAGCAAGATTGATAAAAATTGATAGTTTGAGCTCTCTTTTCATCGGTATATAAACTAATTTGTATACCATTAAATAAACAATCAAGATTATCATTATTATCATATCTAAGACAAAGTCACCGAGGCTTTGTCTTAGATATGAAATTTTTAAGACGGATCCAATTGTCTCCCTTTGCTTTGCTTCAAATTTTATGTATACAGCAATGACCAAATTCTTCCTTATAATAAAATAAATTTTTAAAACCTTTTCTATTTGTTATAAAAAAATCTCCAACTCTTTTATTGATCATCGTTTATCTGAGAAAAGTTGTAGCTGGAATAGACTAGTGATGTATTCGTTCGAAAATAGAAAGACCAGTTAATTTTCCTGCCTTGAAAGGATAGGGGGGTAGGTTCAAATTATCATACCTATTCATGTTTTTTTGAACAATTATAACTTCTGCTTTACTATTTATTAAAAAATGAATTACCTTCATTTAAATTTTAGCATATGAAAAATATCATCCTTTCTCTTTTATGTTTATTTTTTGCAACGGTTGTCAAAAGTCAGACGCACCAGTTGCTCTTTAAGACAGCGTATGGCAATATTAAAGTTGTCTTATATGACTATACACCAGCTCATCGGGATTTAATTTTAAATGCAATCAAGACTCAGGTGTACAAAGACGCTTTATTCAATCGTATTATTTCAGATTTTGTAGTGCAGGGGGGAGAGCATGATATTGATATTGAGAAGCGTGAATCTGCGGATCCGGCCAGAGAAAAACCTCGTCTAGCGGCTGAGTTTGATCCAAGAGCATTTCATAAAGTTGGAGCATTGGGGGCAGGAAGGGATGGAAATGCGGAGAAGGCCTCTTTCCTTAATCAGATCTATTTTGTCGTAGGAAAAAAAATAATAGCAAAAGAGCTTGATGATCTGGAAGTGAAGAAAAAAATAAAATATACTCCTGAGCAAAGAGCAACATATTTAAAAATTGGAGGACAGCCCCGTTTAGATCATGATTTTACCGTCTTTGGAGAAATATATGAAGGACTGGATGTCATTCTAAAGATCAGTAAAGTAAAAACAGACAGTCAGGATTACCCAGTACAGCCCGTTCATTTTGAGTTGTCAGAGATTAAGAATTAAACTATTAAATGTTGAAGAAAAGAGAGATACATCTTTTCTTGTTTAACGGCTGTTTATTCAGAGAGTAGAAAGTCCGCATAAAAATCAGGTATATCACTAGCTTTTATTTCATGAGCCACCGCAATAATATCAAATGGAACCTGTATGATTTCGACATGTATTCGGTCTTCATGAAGTTCGACTAAAAGGTAAGTTGCATCTTTGCACATCTTTTTTGATCTTCCTACGGAACCTGTGTTGATTGCCCATTTTTTGCCTATATCCTTGATGAAAGGGAGATGCGTATGACCCATAACGACTATGTCAGCTTGTGTTTTAAAGAAGATATCTTCAAAAGTACTGTTGGGTTCTGATGCATAAAGATATGCTTCATTGCTTTCTAGACTTCCATGAATCAATTGAACTTTCCAGTGCTTATGTTTCACCTTAAAGTCCAACTGCATTAAGTAAGGAAGCTGCCCCAAGAATAATTTATTTTCTTGTGTGATAGTTTCCTGACTGTGTTTAATGGCAACTATACGGTTCGCAGTTTCTTCAGCATCATGTTTTTCTAATGGGACGATGGGTAGATCGAATGCTATACGTTCATCGTGATTCCCCATTAAGCAGGGGATTTTTTCATTTTTGATCAGTTCAATCACTTCATTACCCCAGGGAGCAAAGTCCACAAGATCACCTAAGCAATATTTATAATAAATGTTTTTTGATTGAATATCTGCTAGTACTGCATTCAGTGCAGGAAGGTTTCCGTGTATATCACTAAAAATGGCAATCTGAATCATGATCTAATTTTAAAACAAAATTAGATTATTGTCAGGGTTGTGTATGGTGTTTTTTACCGTTTTAATAGTGTTTTTAACTTGGTCTTTAATGTCATCCAATTAAAATCAATATAAAGTGTACAAAATTAAGCCTAGATTTTTCTTATCCTACATCAATTAATTTGAGGCTTTCTTCCGCTAACTTTGTGGTATACAAAAGGAAAAGAATATGAAAAATGTAGAAATTATTGCAAAACCGCAAGCAGCTCACTTTGTTGGAGATGGATTTCGAGTACATAATTTAATACCAAGTATTGCTTCCGCTAGTAGGATGAGTCCATTTATTATGCTGGATTATAACTCAACTTACCATTTTCCACCAAGTGAAATTCCAAAAGGAGTGGGAGTACATCCACATCGTGGATTTGAAACCGTAACCATTGCCTATAAAGGTCGTGTAGAGCACGGAGATAGTTCTGGTGGCGGCGGAGTTATTAAAGAAGGTGATGTTCAATGGATGACTGCTGCATCTGGTATATTGCATAAGGAATTTCATGAAACAGAATGGAGTAAAACCGGAGGAGACTTTCAGATGGTACAGTTGTGGGTCAATTTACCTGCAAAAGATAAGATGAGTACACCAAAATATCAAGCTATTGCAAATAACGAGCAAACTAAAGTGAAACTTGATCAAGGAGAGATTGAAGTGATTGCAGGAGAGTATCAGGGAAATAAAGGGCCTGCGTCAACTTTTACACCCATGCATGTTATGAATGCAAAATTGGAAGCTGGAGGAAAAGCATCCTTTTCTTTTCCGGCACATTATAATACTGCCATGATTGTCATTGAAGGAAATGTGCTAATAAATGGTAAAGATCATGCTCCTACAGACCATTTTGTTCTGTTTGGCAATGAAGGAGAGGAATTTAATGTTCAGGCGTTAGATCATGCGGTAGTATTGATTATGAGCGGTGAGCCTATTTTAGAGCCTATTGTAAGTCACGGACCATTCGTAATGAATACTAGAGCAGAAATCAATCAGGCATTTGAAGATTTTCAAACAGGTAAGTTCGGATATCTGGCTGATTAAGATAAAAGAGACTTACATCAATATAAAGAGAGCTCCAGAAGGTAAATACTTTTGGGGCTTTTGTTACAAAGTTAATGACCCTATTCTTTAAAATGGCATAGTGCGATTATTTTCTAAAAGGTACTATTGCGAATTTCTTATCTTCAAAATGTAGTTGTAACTGTTATTAGCTTCATCTACATTGATTCTATATTCAAAATGTAGTGCTAGGTCTTTTTGCAGATCTTTAAAAAGAGTCATCATCTGTACTAGTGCTAGCCAATTATTATCAATAGACGTATCCGCATATGTTTGCAATATGCTTTGGTACAATTTCGGATCAAGGTGTTTTTCTGCAAATCTTCCCGATTTACCAAATGCAACCTGAAATTTTTTTTCAACCCCGATATGCCAAGCTATTAGATTCATGAACATAGGACGGATTACTCTTTCCATCGTATCTTTGGCATATAGAATTTCCCGGCGGGCAAGTCCTTTAGCAACATATGTGCAGACCCGCCAAAACTCATTGCATGTCTCTATGAACATTCTTTCAGTAGGTTTAGCGATATGATAATCATGATCATTAGCAGGAGCGATCTTAGTAAAAAGTAAATCTTTATCTACCCAAACTTCCGTTAAACTATCACTTTTGAAATGTGAGTGGAACTTATCGATAGGGAATAAAGTTAGATCGACTCGATTTTCATCTTCAAAAATCATTAAGTAAGCAAAAGTTATCCGATCTACATCAGGATCATTTCCTAACAACATCTGATCGGGAAGTTGCTGTATCAAGACTTTACCAATAAAAGAGGTCCAATCTTTGTCAGCAATAAAAGATTCGATATCGGTGACAATAAATAATAGATCAAAATCTTGGTATTGATCGGGCTTAATTTTAGGATTTGCACGCGAACCATTCAATAAAACTGCGCGCACCCGATCATCTCTTTTCGCAAAATTGAGAATTTTATTTTTTATGTTTCTATCGTTCATGATATGAAGGCATGATAAATAATGCTGTAAATTGGTGAAAAAAAAGCAATTAATAAATTATTAGATCTAGTAATACCAGATGTCTTTTTATTTTAAAATAAAAAATGGGAAATATAAAATCATTTTATATTTTGCCGTACTAAATATTTAATACATATGGCTTCAGGTATATTTGCAATATTGGATGATATTGCTGCTTTAATGGATGATGTTGCGGTTACTAGTAAGATAGCAGCAAGTAAAACCGCAGGAATTCTAGGCGACGATTTGGCTGTAAATGCTGAGAAAGCCACAGGATTTCTATCTTCTCGTGAAATTCCTGTGCTATGGGCTATAACAAAAGGTTCATTTATTAATAAAATTATAATTGTTCCGATTGCACTGTTATTGAATGTTTTCTTTCCTATTGCCATCAAGTTTATTTTAATCATCGGAGGTATCTATTTAGCCTACGAAGGGGTTGAAAAAATTATAGAGTACCTTTTTCATCGCCAGAAAACAGGCCATGAAGTGGTTGTGGAAAGTGAAGAAAATAATAGTGAAACTGAGAAAATAAAAGTGAAATCAGCGATTACCACGGATTTTATTTTATCTGTAGAGATTGTGATTATTGCTTTGGGAACTGTATTAAATGAGAGTCTGACCATTCAGATTTTAACAGTAGCGGTAGTTGCTTTATTTGCGACTGTTGGTGTTTATGGAATTGTCGCATTGATTGTACGTATGGACGATGCAGG
Organism: Sphingobacterium sp. MYb388; assembly: GCF_037479535.1. Classification (NCBI taxonomy): domain Bacteria; kingdom Pseudomonadati; phylum Bacteroidota; class Sphingobacteriia; order Sphingobacteriales; family Sphingobacteriaceae; genus Sphingobacterium; species Sphingobacterium sp. MYb388. Next base: position 463,858 of record NZ_JBBGYV010000001.1, read on the forward strand.
GTATAAGCTGATCAAGAGATCTAATGATGAGGGTGCTGTTTCTAAGCTAGGACACTTATTGGTTAATTCCTTACCTGTTGTTATCAAAGTCTTGGCAGTAGTTGGAACAATTGCATTGATTTTAGTCTCTGGTGGTATTTTTGAGCATAATATTGATTATTTGCATCATTTTTTACCTCAGGTTCCTTCATTATTAAAGCAAATAGCTTATGGTGCACTTGCCGGTTTGGCTGCAGTTTTGCTTATGACAGGGGGAAAGAAGATTTTTGCCAAAATTTAGTAGAAAATTAGAAGTGTTAAAAAAGGCATCCATCGGATGCCTTTTTTGTACATATATTGTTTCATTAAGCTTCTGTAAATAATATAAAAAGAAGAATTGTATAGTATGCTGATGCTATTTTAGGGGATTTAACGATTAAACTTTATGACAAATAGGGAAATAGATTTTTTAAGCCATAACGAATCAGCCTGGAATAAACAGGCATTGGATCAAAATGAATGGTCTCAGCCGGTAAGCTCAGCTTTAATTAATGCTGCTAAACAAGGCGTATGGGATGTACATCTTACCCCAGAGCCTTTACCAAAACAATGGTTAGGTGATATTAAGGATAAAAAGATACTTTGTCTTGCTTCAGCTGGCGGTCAGCAGGCTCCCATATTGGCAGCAGCAGGTGCCAAGGTTGTCGTTTTTGATCTTTCAGAAGAACAGCTGAGACAAGATTCAATCGTTGCACAGCGAGATGGACTTTCTCTGGAAACGATTCAGGGAAATATGAAAGATCTGAGAATATTTGATGATCACTCATTTGATATTGTCTTTCATCCGATATCAAATCATTACGTCGAAGATGTAAATCCAGTATGGAAGGAGACTTATCGTGTGCTAAAAAAAGGTGGATTTTTACTGGCTAGTTTTTTTAATCCAGTTGTATTTATTGGGGATAGAAATCCCCAGGAAATTACCGACGGTATAATTAGGCCCAAATTCAAGTTGCCATATGCAGATCTGAAAGATTTGGATGCTAACGATATTGAGAGAAAGATTGAGAGACAGGAAGCACTGGTTTTTGGTCATACTTTAGCGGATCTTATCGGTGGACAATTGCGAGCGGGATTTATGATTGCTGATTTTATAGAAGATTCGCAGCCTCGACCACGATTCTTAATAGATCAGTATCTCCCCACTTTTATTGCAACGAAGGCTGTTAAGCTATAATATGATGTGAAAATGAGAACTCCCAAATCAAGATGTTAAAAAAAGTATTGCAACGACATGGCGGTAGGGTTATTTTAAGTAGTTTATTAGGTCCAAAAACCTGGATTCGATATGGAGAATTTAAGTAAATTAAAAGGTAGTGCCGAATTTAAAAATCGAATACTTTCGAAAGATGATATTAAGCAGATCACACAGTCTAAAGGACTTTTAGGAATTTCCTTTATAAATTGTCCTGTTCAGGATGACGATATTTTGGAAATTTCTAAACTTAGCAAATTGGTCAATGTTACGCTTGAAAATACCCGTATAACAGATCGCTCGCTTGAATATTTAGCGGAACTGCCAAATTTAAATTACTTGTTTATTACGCAGGCGAATGTATCTGGGCAAGGCTTTGAATATTTCATTGGACATAAAAAGTTGAACTGTGTTTGGGCCTGTCATACCCAATTAAATGATGAAACGTTGAAGATTGTTGCGCAGTTGCCTAAACTTAGTATATTGAGAATTGATGCTACAGCTGTTACATTTGAAGGTTTAATGTCAATTGCAGGTAATCCAAAGATTGAGATTGTTGCGAATGATCTATTTAGTAAGGAGCAACTAGAGCAGTTTGAGCAAGAACAAAGAACCTTAGCCAAGAAAAAGAAATCGGTTAATTCACAAGATATTACTGATGCTTCCCAAAAACTACTGCTATTTTTTAATGCGATGACTGAATGGGAGAAATATGCCGCTATACATGGTTTTACGAATGAAACAAGTTTAAGATGTAAGTTACTTTTTCAGGAACATTGTACTTATAAAACTCGTAAAGGTTATCGACCAGATGGTTTATATTATTCCAACGGACTTAACCATACGTATTCGACGCACAAGATTGTGGATAGTGAGCAGTCAACAAAAAATAAGATCTATCTTTTTACCAAAGACCATATTGATTTTCAGTATCGTTTTATCTTGGTTCGAAATGATGATGAGTGGATGGTAGATGATGCACAAAGATTAGATGGAGGTTGGAAAAAAGTCGGATTGTAATGCAAGTTGGAAAATGTTAACAGTTTTAATGAAAGTACTACGGATATCAGATAGGAAGGGCGAATTTAAATTAAATAAAAAGAGAACTGTTGAATTTGGTTATTATTGTTAAGTACATATTAAGCGGACTACATAAAGGAATTAATTAACATGGATCCTACAAAAAACAAGCTCCAAATCGGTAAATTGTTATTGATAGCAATTCCATCTGTTTTTATCTTTTTAATGATCTGGATTGCAGCGGTATATATTGGTAATACCTATTTTGATTCTAAATCGAGTTCTGGACAATTTTTACTCTGGATATTAAGTGGTATAATCAGTTTTATGTGTTATCCAATTGCCTCAAAACAAATTTCTAACCTCGGAGCTTTAAATAAGAATAATAAGATAGCGCATCCAGTTTTTGAAAGACAAAAATTTGATAAATCTGATTGGTTCTTTTTTATTTTACTTCATAGTATTACAGCACCTCTATTATTCTGGATATTTTCTGATTTAGAACACCATGCGCAGATCTATGATTTTTTTGTGGATACCTTTGGAAGGAATTATAAAGGAGCGCCAAATTTTCCAGTTCTATTAGTATTTATATTCGGAACGTTTTTCCTATTGGCTATAGTTTACGTCCTATTTCTTAGGATTAGATATGGAACTTTTAATGAACCTAAGATTCTGTCAAGTATTGAAGAGAAGAATTTCAAACAAAAGCAGGAGATTTATTTTTCATATGTAGCTTCAACAACACTTACGGTAATGATGCTTTATATGTTGAAGATGGTATTACTAGTGTAATGTATAGTAAAGATTTTTACTTTACTTTTAGATCTCAGTATTGCGTGTGATAATTGCAAAACTTGGTGATCATATCAGTATGATTTATGTACAAAGATTACAACTTGCTCCCTAAGGGCAAGAAATTCCAGTAACAAATTTAACACGTGATATTTTTAGAAGAATGTACTATTTAATCAAAAACATGCATTTTTTATTCATTATTGAATGTCTTAAGCAGTATTTGATAAGTTTTTTTTAGATTTATTTAATTTCGTTATTCTGAAGCAGTAGAATTATTAAAAAGGTATCACTAAATTTATAGTAATAATTTAAAATATAGAAATTATCATAAAATATGTTCGGTTTTCTTTTTTTAGGACTGGCGTTTCTTTTCATTGTTATTTTTTATTTTGCAATTGGGCGAAATAGGCCGATGTTGATCCTGAATGGGATCTTGACAACGATCATTGGTGGCCTGTCTTTTTTAGGTATTTTTAGGGCTTATCCACCATTATTTATAATGGCTTTAATCGGTAGCATTTTGTTGAATGTTGCTATATATCGGAAAGTGAAGAGCGCTCGGGTAAACGTCACGTTATTATTGATAATTCAGTCGCTTAGGATCGTCATTGAGTATTATCTTTATCAGTTATATCTCGAAAAATTAATTCCTCAGATTATGACTTTTAAAGGTTTTAATTTTGATATTATAATAGGGATATTCAGTGTTGTGTTTCTGGTTATTTCCTTATTCAGGAAATCTATCTTGAATAATTGGATATTTGCACTGTGGAATTATGCTGGTATTGTTTCGCTGATTTCCATTGTCCTTATAGGGATATTTTCCTCCCCGGTACCGATACAGCAATTTAGTTTTGATCAGCCCAATGTTGCCGTTCTTTGTTTTCCTTATGCATTACTGCCAACAATTATTGTTCCTATAGCACTATTGTCACATATATTACTGCTAAGAGATAGAAAGCGGTAGAATAATTTTTTATAATTATAATGAGAATTTAAACAGGTAGAAGCTGTTGAAAGTGCGGAAGTAATATTACTATTTAAGTACAAAGTCTGTCTCTTATCTTGAGAGACAGACTTTGTATAGCAGTATTGCTTATTATTGATATTATTGGGTTATCAAATAAGCAGATACTAAATATTTACTTTCTGTTTTCTCAAATTCGGCATCTGGTATAGCTATCTTTATGCTATGCTTGCCTTTTTTTAGTGGTCCTAAATTGATAACACGAGTAGGAACTGGTCCTCCTGGGCACCAAGAACGACGTTCTTTACTGATGTTTCCGAAATATATACCATTTGGTTGCGTATTATAGATTTCGTAAGGTGTACAGTCCTGGTTCATATCTATACGTATATATTCTTTAGCATCCAAATCAATAATGTGCTGTCTCCAATTGTATTCTTCTCCACCTTCAGCTGCACCATGACCAGATGAAATAAGATAAAGAACAGTCGTCTTGGTGTCTTCAGGTAATTCAAATTCTACCTCTTTACTATTTTTTCCAGCTGTTTTGTCCTTTCCATCTAAACTGTAGTAGCTTAACAGGGAAATTGCTTTTTCCGAAGATAAGGTTGTTTTTTTGTCGCTTATTAAATCAACAGATACGTTGAACGTTAATAATGAACCATCGCATCCGATTACTTCTCTTTGGCCTGCTCCGGTAGTTCCAAATACTTCTGTTACGAGATACATTTCTTTATCGGTTTGTTTTATCGTACTGATCATCTGATCTATTTGAGCTTCGTAAGGTATATGGTCTGGATGACGACTTCGGTACATGAACGGTGTCATAATACGTAGTATTTCAAACCGTTCACCCTTTTCCTTGTCAAATTTCTCACCTTTTGGCATAACAACTAAAGTCACTCGGCCAATTCTATCGTAATTATCGCAGCCCGCTTTAATTGTAACTTTAATCTTAAGGTTATTGCCAATTTGCTTTATTTCGCTCGGATTTAACTGGTATAGGTATTCGGAATTAGTGATGCGGGTTACACCTCTAGGAACAGAATTGGTAACAGTTTGGGCATAGCCATCAAAAAAATCAACATTCTTTAAAATATTGATGGTTACGATTTTTTGTTTTAGTTTTATTAAGCTGGCTGTAATATCCTTACCTAATACAGCTATTTTTTGTTTCTTAGGTAGCTGATCGAAAAATAGCTGTGCTTTATCGAGGTCAAAAGCAGAACCATCAGTGCTTACATACATCTGCAACGCTTCAGCCGCATATGGTTTGGTAATATGTGTTGATAAAAACTCTGAAAGCTTTGCAAGCTTGCTGTTTTTTACACTGTCAATTTTTGCATCAACAATTTTACTTTGATTCGTATCTTCTGGTTTTACTCTTCTCTTCTCCCATCCTAATAATCTTAAAGCAGTGTCTATCTTTAGATAAGGTTTTTTGAAAACCATATAATCATCGTTGGTGGTTGAACCTGTAATTATTGCCTTTCTTAGGTAGCCTTTTGCATTAATATTTACGATGCTTTGTGAAAGATATAAGTATAAGGAATTAGGATCTGCTAAAGCATTGGGTGAGGTATTGGGCTTTGTAAATTGTAATGTGGCACGAACATCTACATCGGCAGTACTTTTAAAATGAAATTTGTTGTTTTTAATAACTGTACTGTCTAATACTGCCTGTCCTTTACTTTGATAAGTCAAATAAATCATTCGGTTGGTAGAATCATAAGTTGGTATGTTGACTATTCCCTGTAATTGAAAGGAAACATCTGTGTTCTTTTGCGCCATCACGTTTGCAAATGATAGGACAGTAAACAAAAGCAATAAATACTTTTTCATATTTTGAAATTTCGGTTTAAATTGTATTTGTAATTCTTTCTGTAATAAGTTTTATTCAATTTAAGGTACGAATAGGTCCTTAATGTCGTAAATATCTGTAAAATTTGAAACAAAGCTTCATTTTTGTTAAAATAGAGATTCCTTTTTATTTATATGTGTTAGTTTTAATAAAAGACCTTCGCAAGGTCAGTTACTTCGTTTTACTTAAATAAGCATTTTACGTAACATTGAACGATAGTTGCTACCGGATATTTAATTTTTATCAAATATAAAGTAGATTTAAAACAACTGTTATAGGATATTTTTTTTAATTTATATGTAATTTCTTTTTAATCGAAAAAATATTTTTAAATTGCAGTAATGAGTCATTATATATGACGAAGGTGTCATATCTATTTTTCTTTTGTAGTCTAAGAACTAAACATTTTTATCTTAATAAAATTAGTAGTCATGAAAACATTTATTAAACAAATTGGAAGCGCTTTGATTTTAACCGCAACTTTAATCGCCTCATCAGTAGAAGCAGAAGCTTGTACAAGAGTGGTTTATAAAGGTCCAAACAGCACAATTATTACAGCGCGAAGTATGGATTTTTCCATTCCTATTCCTTCTAACTTATGGCTATTCCCAAGAGGAATCGAGCGCGATGGAAGTACTGGAAAGAATACGATTAAATGGACTTCAAAATATGGGAGCATGACGACTAGTTCTTGGGACATTGCAATATCGGATGGGATGAATGAAAAGGGGCTGGTTGCTAATATGCTTTGGCTAGTAAGCTCTAAATATCCCGAATTTTCCAAAGATATTGCCGGGAAAAATGGCTTGGCTGTTTCACTATGGGCGCAATATGCCCTAGATAACTTCGCGACAGTAGCTGAAGCTGTCGAACATTTTAAGAAAGAAGAATTTGTTGTTGTTACAGACTTTATCCCAGGAACAGATAAGTTTACTACTGTCCATCTTTCTATGTCAGATGCAAGTGGGGACAATGCCATTCTTGAATACATTAACGGAAAATTAGTCATACACCACGATCCTGCTTACACTGTAATGACTAATGATCCGATTTTTGAAGAACAACTTGCGATAAATGAATATTGGAAAGGTATTCCTGGAAGTATATTTCTTCCTGGAACAAACCGTGCTGCGGATCGCTATGTAAGAGCGTCATATTATATTAAAGCTGTCCCGCAAACAGATGATACCAGAATTGCTGTAGCGAGTGCGTTTAGTGTCATTAGGCAATGTTCCGTACCTTACGGTATTTCTACTGAGGGTTTTCCTAATTTATCAACAACTAGATGGAGAACAGTTTCAGACCAAAAGAATCTGGTTTACTATTTTGAAGATGCACTAAGTCCGAATGCGATCTGGGTAGATTTGAAAAAATTGGATTTTAGCAAGAATGGAAAAATAAAAAAACTGACATTGGATAAAAATCAAATTTATGCAGGAGAAACATCAGACAAATTTTTAGATGCTAAGCCTTTTGTATTTCAGGGAATATAAAAGAAAAAAGCAATAGTTATTCAGATTAATTACCGATACGGCGATTATTTCAACCTTGTTTAAGGTTTAATTTCTCTCAAAAAAGAAAAGCTCAACAAAAGTTGAGCTTTTCTTTTTTGAGCCGGGGCTATTATGTAGCATGCATTTACACGATTTACCGAAAGGAAATAATTAAGTTATCTATTTAATGGGGTATCAATTATTGAATTGAATTAAAATTTCTATTTAATTGCGTAGTTGACATATGCAGCATAGATTTTCTAACGCCAAAACAGGTAGGAAAATACTCCGGAAAACTGCAGAAATTCCAGAAAAGCAACGTTGCAAAAATAAAAATAAATTATGTGTAGCAGAAGCGGAATTCATAAAACAACGTGGATCATAATATCAATAATAATTTATAACTCTATATAGTTATAATAGGACGATGCACATTCAGCCTTTATTCGGGTCTATTTCGCCCTTTCTTCGGAAAGCCTCTACTGTTTTTCCACCTTGCCTATACTGTGCCTCTACTGTTTTTGTAGAGGCACAGTATACAAACAGAATAGGCACAGTTGATATTTCCCGAAGCTTTCCCGAACTGCGTGCGAATAAGTATCGAAGCAGATTACTATTGTTTTATACTGATAATAAGTGGACAGCTAGTCTTGTCCGCTTTTTAGTTTACACTTGTGGAGTATAAAAAATGTAATTTATTAATATCTAACAGGGTATTTATTATTGTTTGTTAAAGTGTTGAAATATGGGAAACTCGAATAGTTTCCCATATTTCAACACCATTTTTTTATGATTACATCATTGCCACTAAAGATCTCTTTTGTTTAGTACTTCTTCAATGGTTCAAGTGTTACATAAGCAACTGATAGGAACTGTGTCATTTAATAAAGTTAGGCGTGATACAAAGTTTTAAAGAAATCTTTTTTAGATATTAACGGATTGTAATTTATGGATTATTAAAATGTTATTTTTGATTTACAGTACTTTAAAACTGTTGTTTTTGAACGGGCAAACTGGTATATTTAGATAAAAGTAATTCAGCTTTCCCAATATTCTAAAAATATGAGACAGTTAGCAGTTAAAATATTACAGTTGGTAAAAGAAGACAAAGATCTTCAGCCCTTGATGGTAAATGAATCTTTTCAAGATGAATTGGCAATCTTAGAAAGGACTGGTTTTATTAGAAGTTTTAAGCCTGAAATTGGGCAAAGTCCTTATGAATGCTATGATATTACAAGAAAAGGTATTGAACGTCTTATTGAATTAGAGGCATCAAATTATAAAAGAGTAGGCTAATACCTACTCTTTTTTATTTATATACCTTTTTAGGGTAATGATTGCGCCTAATTGAAATAAGGTATGTGCATTATGCTTACGCTTAAGATCATTTAGTGTTTTTTCAATTGATGATAAACTGTAAGGGTTATGCCCCTTTTCTTTGAGTTCGCGAGCAATTTCAGGCTGTGTTTTGCCCTGCAGTAAGGAGTCAATTAGAAGTTTTTCAAATTCGGTTTGCATTTAATAAAGATAATAAATTCGTACAACTTATGTATATGTGGTTCTATTATGCTGGGTATGAGATTACTTCGTAAGCATTCTCATTAATCAATTTTGTTTAGATCCCGACGTCGTACATTTTTTTGCTATAATTTCTCATAAAATAATAAAACCGCATTCAGTTAAACTGAGTGCGGTTTTATTTGTGGAGCCGGAGAGATTCGAACTCTCGTCCAGTCATGGTACTGTGTACGCTTTCTACATGCTTAGCTTCTCTTTAATTGTCGAGCGAGGGAAGGTGAGTTGCAGACCTATACCGTACGCCGTATTTGCTGAGTCTTACAAGTGATTAGCAAAATCACACCTGCCAGTTCTATTGTTCGATGCCCCGAATGTTAAACCAAAGAACAGGATCTAACGGGACAAATAGCTATGTTAAGTCTAACTTAAGCAGCTAAGGCGTAGTTTTCTTCGCCAGTTGTAATTGTGAAAGTTCCGATTAAAGTGCTCTACTAACAACGCACTGCATGCTTACATAACCGTCTCCATCCTGTCAATTCCGGTCGACCCCAATTATGTAGATTACAAAAATACAAATATTATTTCAATTATGAAGGAATATACACGCTTGGAATACAATATATTTTGTATCTTACATATATTGATATACAAACAATTGTTAATCAGAATTGTTATAAGGATGAAATATTCATTGAATCAAAAAATAAATCTACATGGCTAAGGAAATAAAATCTAAAAATTCGAAAAAGACAAATAAAAAGGCGTCTACTCCAGTTGCTAAAAAGAAGTTCGCAGCTGATGTAAGCAATGTAAAAACAATTGCAGAAAAATCGAAAACACCGCGCAAACTAAAGAAATCATCTAAGAAAGTGACTTCAAAAGAGGAATCTAAATTAGTAAAGGCATATAAAAAGCTGAATAAAAAAGTGAAAGAAACACTTTCGGAGATTCAGGAAAAATTGCCTTTTTTTCATGTAGATGAAACGATCAAACGAGTTACTTCTAATAAGAATGATGATGCAATTAAATCTGATAAGAATAAAAAGAAGAAATTAAAGGATAGTAAGTCTTTAAAAAAAGGTGAAGTCTCTAAAAGTAAGAAAAAGGATATTAAAGCCGTAGCAGAAAAAAATATCGAAGTAAAAAAAGACGATGATAAGCCAAAAGCTACTAAACCAGTAACCGCAAGTAAACCTGTAGCAACAGCATCAAAACCAGTCGCTAAACTTGATCCTCCAAAAGTAGCACCAAAGGTTACTGATGCCCCTAAGTCTACAACTGTAAGTAAACCTGTAGCAACAGCATCAAAGCCGGCAGCAAAACCTGCTCCTGCGAAAGCAACACCAAAGGTAGCTGAAGCTCCGAAAGCCACAACTGCAAGTAAACCTGCAGCAACAGCATCGAAGCCGGTAGCAAAACCTGCTCCTGCGAAAGCAACACCAAATTTAGCGGAAGCTCCGAAAGCCACAACTGCAAGTAAACCGGCAGCAACAGCATTGAAGCCAGCAGCAAAACCTGCTCCTGCGAAAGCAACACCAAAGGTAGCTGAAGCTCCGAAAGCCACAACTGCAAGTAAACCTGTAGCAACAGCATCGAAGCCAGCAGCAAAACCAGCTCCTGCGAAAGCAACACCAAAGGTAGCGGAAGCTTCAAAAGTCACAACTGCAAGTAAGCCTACAGCAACAGCATCAAAACCAGCTCCTGCGAAAACTGCGCCAAAGGTAGGGGAAGCTCCAAAAGTCGCAACTGCAAGTAAGCCTGCTACAACAGCATCAAAACCAGCTCCTGTAAAAGTAGCTACAAAAGCAACTAATGTTTCGAAACCAGCAACAGCATCAAAGCCAGTAGCTAAACCTGCTACTACAAAGGCAGCGCCAAAGGCTACTGATAGCACAAAATCAGGGGAAGCAGCTAAACCTGCTGTATCACCTTCTGAAGCTAAAGGAAGTCCGGTGACACACCCAAGCCTTGCTCCCGATAATAATGCAAAAACGGTCAGTGCTGCAAAAGAAAATACCGATAAAAATACGGCAGGTGACGAAAAAGCTGAGCCTACAAAATAGGGACTATTTAAAAAAAAGAATAATAAAAAAAGGATGCCTTACGATCATAGAGCATCCTTTTTTTATGCATAGGCAAATATTTACTTTAGTAAACCAGCACGTTTCAATAAAGCTTCTACCTTCGGTTCTTGGCCTCTAAATTGTTTGTACAAACTCATTGGATGTTCAGTGCCACCTTTGGATAAAACGGTATTTTTAAACTTAGTTGCAATCTCTTTGTTAAAAATGCCATTTTGTTTAAAGTAATCAAACGCATCTGCATCTAAAACCTCAGCCCATTTGTAACTGTAGTAGCCTGAAGAATACCCGCCATTAAATATATGGGAAAAAGATGTGCTCATTGCATTTTCAGTAACATCAGGATAGAGTTGCGTCGATGCAAATTGATTATTCTCAAAATTTTTGAGGTTATCGATCGCTGTAGGATCTTGACCATGCCAGCCCATATCTAATTTTCCAAAGCTGAGTTGGCGAAGTGTAGCCATACCTTCTAAAAAGGAAGCACTCTCACGAATTTTTGTAACAAGATCCATTGGGATCGGTTCTCCAGTTTCATAATGCTTAGCAAATAGCGCCAATGCTTCTTGTTCATAACACCAGTTTTCCATGATCTGACTAGGCAGTTCGACAAAATCCCAAAACACCGCAGTTCCTGAAAGCGTAGGGTAAACGGTATCTGCTAGCATACCATGTAAAGCATGACCAAATTCATGAAATAAAGTTGTTACCTCATTAAATGTTAAAAGCGATGGTTTGGTTTCAGTAGCAGGAGTGAAATTACACACGATTGAAACATGTGGACGTTCATTTTTACCATCTTTTTTATATTGTGGTTTAAATGAAGTCATCCAGGCACCATTGCGTTTACCTTTTCTTGGAAAAAAGTCAGCATAAAAAACTGCAATGAAATTCCCCAAATCATCTTTTACTTCAAATGTTTGTACATCTTTATGGTACTTGTCAATAGTTTGCACTTCATTGAAGTATAAACCAAATAATTTTCCTGCAATTTCAAATGCTCCTTGCAGTACGTTTTCTAATTTGAAAAAAGGTTTTAATTGCTCATCATCAAGCTGAAACTTCTTTTGCTTCAATTTTTCAGCATAGTAAGCTCCGTCCCATTTTTCTAAAATAGCAATACCATCAGTTTCATTGGCAAAAGAGCTTAATTCCTGAAATTCATCTTTTGCCGCTGGTTTTGCTTTGGTCAATAAATCATCTAAGAATGCGTTTACCTTATCCGGATTCTGTGCCATACGCTCTTCTAATACAAAGTGGGCGTGCGTTTGATAGCCTAGAAGTTGTGCGCGTTGAAATCGAAGTTTCGCAATTTTTAATACAATCTCTTCATTATTATTTTCATTATCCTGATATGCTTTTTTACCGGCGGCAATAGTGATTATTTTACGCAATTCACGATTTTCGGCATAGGTGACAAACGGGATATAGCTTGGATAGTCTAGGGTAAAGACCCAACCTGTTTTTTCTTGAGATCTCGCTAATCCGGCTGCAGCTTCTTTGACTCCGTCTGGCAAACCAGCAAGCTCAGCTTCATCTGTAATATGAAGTTCATAAGCATTGGTATCGGCTAATACGTGTTCCCCATACTTTAATTTAAGTAGCGAGAGTTCGGTATCAATAGCGCGAAGCTGCTCTTTTTTATCATCAGACAGAAGCGCCCCATTGCGAACAAAATCTTTATAGTTTTTCTCTAATAAAGTTGTTTGCTCTAATGTTAAATTCAACTGTTCTTTTTGATCGTAAACCTGCTTTATTCTTTTGAACAGATCAAAATTAAGCGTGATATCATTGCCAAGTGCTGCAAGTTTTGGAGCAACATCTTGAGCGATCTGTTCTAATTCGTCGTTGGTTTCCGCTGAATGTAGATTGAAAAAAATAGTTGATAAACGATCTAAAGACATTCCCGAAAATGCCAATGCAACAATCGTATTGTCGAAAGTAGCAGGTTCAACGGTATTTGCTATGGCATCAATTTCAGTTCTAGTGCTAGCAATAGCTTGATCAAATGCAGGTATATAGTCTTCGTTATTTATTTTAGAAAATGGTGCGGTATTATGAACCGTCTCAAAATGTTGTGTTAAGATACTCATAAAGTAAATTTAGTAGAATATTTTGAACCTATGTAGAAAAATCAAAATTACGACAGCGAGATGATATTCAAAATTGAAAATTCGCTTTATTCATTCTTTAGCTTATAGTTTAAGGTGTATAGGGTTTTTTTGGTTCAAAATAATTCCATAATAAATGTGAGATCTTTCTGGTGAGTTCCTCAGCTTCATTATTTTTAGTCCAGCTTTGATCTTTAATGTTGTTTGTCAATACACAAAATACATAATCACCACTAGGGGCATTTACAAGTACAACTTCACCGCGGGCTTCATCAACAGAGCCTGTTTTGGATGCGGTCTTTACATATGCCGGTATTTGAGAAAGGGATCGTTCGTTGTAAAAGATATTTCCTAAATAACGGTACATTTTATCTGATGCTTTTGTGCTGACAACTTTACCTTGGAAAATCAGCGCTACTAAGGTTGCCATTTCTCTAGGTGTAGTCTGTCCCCAACCATATTTTTTCCAGATCTCATTGCGACCTTCGGTACGGGAATTAACTTTTGTATTGACTAAACCTAACTGGTCCATGAGTTGGTTTATGGTCGAACCTCCTCCTGCTAGTTGTTGATTCCAAATAGAGGTGACATTATCACTGTAAGAAATCATCAGACCTATCATAGTGGCAAGATCTGTTTCACTACTATCTTTAAAAAATTGCATCAGACCTGAACCACCATATTGCTGTGATGACCGGTAAGTGAATTTTTGATCCAGTGTCAGTTCTCCTTTTTCTATTTTATCAAATATACCTGCAAGTATAGGAACTTTTACGATACTAGCTGTGGGGAAAATGGAGTCAGCCTCAATAAGCACTTCTTTTTGAGTGTTGAGATTTTTTACATAAATACCAATATCTCCACGAAAGTCTTGTGTTAAGGCTCTTAATTGACGGTCTAATTTTTTGTCAATATGCTGAGCACTGGTGCTACAAGGAAATAGGATAGCAATGATGAGTAGTAGGAATAAATTTTTTGTTCTCATTAGATTTTAATTGTACCTTATAAAAGTAATGATAATAAAAGTATAATTAATCGAAGGAAGTATATGAATCTTTTTATGTTATTATTAGGATGTAAGCCATCTGGAAGACATGTTGAACAGCACGATATTTATTTTGGTATTGCGGAACGATTGGGAGAATTGGTTCCAGCTATAGTAGACTATTGGCCCGAAGCAAAAGGAGAGATTCATGTTGATGCTTGGCGGGAGGTGACAAAAGTCGGATCTTACCAAATTTCGATCTCGACAGAGCCTATAGACAATGAAAAGCTGAAACTCTATTTTGTTAATATGGGTGGGTATAAACCCAATGATATGGAAGAGTATCATTATAAAGAAATGGTTGTTGCTTATAACTTGGAGGAAGCAAAGGAAGTCGCAAAAGAAACGGTTTTCTTTAAACATCATATTTCTCCACATATTGATGATAAATATGGTATCGATGTCGATGATGTATATGAAATTGAAGAGCTTTTACCGGCATTATTTAAAGGGAAATATTATGTTAAGATTCGTGAAGAGCAACATGATTTCTTAAAGGAAGATGATATTACTAATGGCTACTTTACGATGGAAATCTTACGAGATCAATTGGAATAAATCAGACAAGTATTGTTATAAAACGTACCTCTATTTTGATTTAGTTTACTTGTAATTTTATAACAAAAAAAGAAAGTGAATAATTTGAACCATTTATCCCGTAAACAATTCATACAAAATGCCGCGATAGCTGTTGCTGGCGCATCTCTTCCGTTAAGCACATTGAGCGCTAAATCAATCAATCCAATGCATACAGAAATAAAAAGTAAAATGTTGAAATTTAAGAATGTACGTTTGGAAACTGGTTTTATTTATGATGAGGCTGATGTAATTGGTACTAAGACGGATTTATTTTATATGGAAGTTGAAAATGGTAAAATATCAAAAATCGGTTCCAATCAAGCCAACGCAGATGCTATTGATGCAAAAGGATTATTAATGTTGCCTTCTTTCAGAGATATGCACATCCATTTGGATAAAACTTTCTATGGTGACAAGTGGCAGGCAATAAGACGTGGAGCTGGCAGCGTGAAGGGCATGATTGCTTTAGAACAAAAAATACTTCCCGATTTATTGAAGAATTCAACTTTCAAAGCAGAGAAACTGATCGAATTATTACAGTCGAAAGGTACAGGATTTGCACGCAGTCATGTTAATATTGAACCTACTTCGAAGTTGCAGTCGCTAAAAAATCTACAAAAAGCGCTTGAGAACAAACATAAAAGTTTTAGTGCTGAGATCGTCGCTTTTCCGCAACATGGCGTATATTTTACAGATAGTGTTCCTTATTTAAAGGAAGCAGCACAAATGGATATTGATTTTATCGGTGGCGTAGATCCATATTCTATTGATGGACAAATTGAAAAAACAATAGATTTTACAGTTCAGCTGGCATTGGATAACCAAAAAGGAATAGATATTCATTTGCATGAGTCTGGAGAATCGGGATTGAAAACAGTGGAGTATCTGATTGATAAGGTTAATGAGAATCCTACATTGAAGGGTAAAACATTTTTAAGTCATTGTTTTGTATTAGGAAAGATTGATAAAGTAAAACAAGAGGAGATTGCTGAAAAATTAGGAGCTGCTCAAATCGGTATTGTTTCTACTATTCCTTTTGGAGGTTTAATTATGCCGATCCCTACTTTATATAAACATAACGTTACTGTAATGACCGGAAATGACAGTATTGTGGATCATTGGAATACTTTTGGAACGGGAAGTGTTCTGCAAAAAGCTAATCTTATGGCACAGTTGTATGGATATTCGTCAGAGTTTTTATTGTCAAGAAGTTTAAAGATAGCAACGGGAGGCACTTTACCTCTAAATGATAAGGGTGTAAAACAATGGCCAAATGTTGGAGATCAGGCCGATTTTGTGTTGATCAAGGCGAGTTGTTCTGCAGAAGCAGTATCACGGATCTCTGATGTGGAGACTTTGGTACATAAAGGCGAGTTGGTGTAGATATCTCTAGATTAAAAAAATGGTTGATTATAATCCATTCTCCTCTGTTTTTAGTAAATTGAATTACTAAATTTGAGGAGAAATGGATAACCAGCACGATTATTTTCCAGTTTTAAATATTCAAGAATTTACTGAAGCACCCTCAGGATTTACAAATTTATTGTTTCATGAGATCAGAGGTGCTCGTCATATTGTTGAACCACATAAGCATGATTTTTTAATTATTCTGCTATTTGAGAAGGGGAGTGGTACCCACAGCATTGACTTTAGAAATTATGTGATCGAATCTCAGCAGGTTCATTTTTTATTCCCAGGACAGGTTCATCAATGGCAATTTGATGAAGAAACAGTCTGTTATCAATTGATGATTAGCCGTGAATGGTTTGAAAGTTTTCTCCCCGATCTTCGATTTTCCTCTCTTTATTACCAGCAACATCCTGTTTTTCAAATTTCTCGATCGCTTTATACAGCATTGTTTTATGAATTTCGAGCTATTGAACAGGAATTGCAAGAAACAAATATTCTTTGGGAAATTATTCAGACACGTAGCAAATTGATCGGTTTGTTATTGCGCAAGTCTTTTGAGATTACATTCCATGATTTTGAGAAATATCATTCAAATCCGATTATTTCAAAATTTGTACAGCTCATCGATCTTCATTTTAAATCAAATCGGTCGGTAGCTTTTTATGCAGAAAAATTACATATCTCCGCTAATTACCTCAATATAGTTAGTAAAAAAGTGATTAATACCGCCGCATCGACATTGATTCATGACCGTATTTTATTAGAAGCAAAACGTTTGCTTAAAATATCGGAAATGAGTGTTAAGGATATTGTATATGATTTAGGGTTTTATGATCACGCCAGTTTTTCGAAATTTTTTAAAAGTCATACCGGAATGACACCATCTCAATTTAAAGAACAAGGATAATTTTGACAACAGTTGGCATAATCTGTACCTAATCGGTCAGTAGTTGATTTTTATATTTGTTATATAATCATTGATCTTATGTTGCCATCTCATAAATTAATTTCCAAGGGGCATTACACACTAAAAAATGTTCGTTTAGAGACCGGATTCGAATATGAAAACCAAGAGGTAATCGGTACTCTTACTGATCTCTTCTGTATTGAAATTGCAAACGGAAAGATAATAGCTATAAAAGCTAATAATGCAGCTGAAGAAGCTGTTGACATGAAAGGAAGGCTGATGTTGCCTGCTTTTAAAGACATGCATATTCATATCGATAAAACTTTATTTGGTTTACCATGGCAAGCGCTATCTCCAAAAAGAAAAACGGTTGCAGATATGATTGCTTATGAGCAAGAGATCATTCCCAGATTGTTGACAACCTCCACAGCACGTGCCGAGCAACTCATTGCTTTATTGCAGGGATATGGTACAACTTATGCGAGAACCCATTTTAATGTAGATCCGACCTCTGGGCTTCAATCTTTTGAAAATCTTTTGCTAGCGCTCGAACATCAAAAAGATTCCTTTCAAGCGGAGCTTGTTGCTTTTCCGCAACACGGGCTTTATTATACAGATTCTGCTCCTATTATGAAAGAAGTAGCGAAGTCTGATCGGGTTGATTTTATAGGAGGACTTGACCCACTCAGTATTGATGGAAGCATAGAGAAGCCTTTGGAATTTACTGTACAGTTGGCATTGGATAATAATAAAGGAATAGACATTCATCTTCATGAAGCAGGTCCTTCGGGAATGAAAACAATTCAATATCTTATCGATAAAGCAGTTGAAAACCCTCAGTTACAAGGGAAAACATTTATCAGCCATGCCTTTGCTTTAGCACAACTGAATGCACAGGAGGTAGAAGAGATTGCTGAGAAATTGGCTTTTGCAAAAGTGGGTATTGCTTCTTCTGTGCCATTTAAAGGACGTCCCATGCCTATTCCAGCATTAAAAAAGCATGGAGTAAATGTGCTGATCGGAAATGATAATGTACAGGATTATTGGAGCACATTTGGTACCGGTAATATGCTACAAAAAGCAAACCTTATAGCAGAGCTATACGGATATGCGACCGAATTGCAGCTTTCACGTACGCTAAGCTTTGCAACACAGCAACTCTTGCCTTTAGACGATGAAGGAAAACAACAATGGCCAAAAGCGAATGATGATGCTAACCTGGTTTTTGTAGATGCGACCTGCTCAGCTGAAGCAGTCTCTAGAATGTCTTATGTATTTGCATTTATGCACAACGGAAATCTTTTTTTGACAGATTAAGCTCGTTATGAGCTCATAGGGGCAGTGATTATAATCTTGACTTTTCGGCAGTATTGCTAATTTAAATAGATAATTTAGTATGTAAAAGATGAAATTACAAAAAATTAACATACAATTGTTCATTCTAAAATATAATTGACGTATTTTTGCAAATCCTAAAATCAATATGGTTTGGTTGGAATAGGGAAAAATAAATATTATGAAAAGAATAGGTGAATCCAAAAAGATTTTTGGTATTACAAAAAATGAAGATTTAGCGACGTTAAAAAAGATATACCGTGACTTAATCAAAGCTTGGCATCCGGATAAATTTCAAGATGAAGTACAAAAAGAGGAAGCTGAGTTAAAAAGTACAGAAATTATTGAGGCTTACCACTTCTTAGTTAGTATTTCTCCTGAGACACATGAAGCAAATTTAGAAGAGTATAACAATACGATCAATAACTTTTTTATTGAAGATTTTGAATTTAAGGGTCAGACATTACGCGTTACATTTCAGGATAAAAGTACTTATGAGTATTTTGGTGTTCCAAAAACAGTGTACACGAAATTCATCAATGCTGAGTCTCGTCCAAGATTTGGTAGAAGACAAATTTTCAACTCATATACATTCCGCAAAAGTGCGAATGCAATGGGAGCATAGTTTAATTGCTTATCATAAAAAAAGCCTTATTGTTATTAACAATAAGGCTTTTTTTATACAATTTTATTTAATTATGCTTCAGATATTGCATTGATAATATCATACTGTGTGATGATATTAATTTTTCCGAATTCATCTTCTACCAGTACAGCTTGTGTATCTTTATTGATCAAAGCCGATATTTTATCAATCGACGTATTTAAGTCAACAAAAGGAAAGGGCTTTGTCATAACTTCTTGTACTGACGAGGATTTAAGAGCTGGATTTTCTAAAAGAGCATTCAAAATATCAGACTCTGTTATTTTTCCGACCACCATTCCCTGCTGTGTTACGGGTATTTGAGAAATATTAAGTGTTTTCATAAAGTTGAACGCTTCAAAGACGGTTTGTTCAACATCTGCTGTTACAATTGCTTGCTCACCTCTTCTTTTTAAGATACTTTTTGCGTTGAGTTTCTCATCTTCTAAAAAGCCACGTTCTCTTAACCAATCTTCATTATACATTTTTCCCATATAACGCGAACCGTGATCATGGAAGATAACGACAACAACATCATCTTCTTTTAAGCGATCTTTTAATTGAATAAGACCTGCTAATGCTGATCCAGCTGAGTTTCCGGCAAAAATTCCTTCCTTACGAGCCAGTTCTCTCGTCATTAATGCAGCATCTTTATCGGTAACTTTTTCAAAAAGATCAATTAAACTAAAATCAACATTTTGCGGTAAAAAATCTTCACCAATACCTTCTGTTATGTAAGGGTATATTTCATTTTTATCGAAAATACCGGTTTCCTTATATTTTTTAAATACAGACCCATAAGTATCTATTCCCCATACTTTAATATTAGGATTTTGCTCTCTCAAATATTTGGCTGTACCTGAAATGGTACCTCCAGTACCAACACCCACGACAAGGTGGGTGATTTTCCCTTCAGTTTGTTCCCATATTTCAGGACCAGTTTGTTCATAATGTGCCAGCGCATTTGAAGGGTTATCGTATTGATTGGCTTTCCAGCTATTGGGAACTTCGCGTTCCAGACGGCTCGATACCGAATAATAGGAGCGGGGATCTTCAGGATCCACATTTGTGGGACAAACGATCACTTCTGCGCCAAAGGCACGTAAAGCATCGACTTTCTCTTTGGATTGTTTATCTGTTGTGGTAAAAATACATTTATAGCCCTTGACAACAGCAGCCATGGCTAATCCCATACCTGTATTTCCAGAAGTTCCTTCAATGATTGTTCCTCCTGGTTTTAATAAGCCAGCTTGCTCTGCATCTTCAATCATTTTAAGTGCCATTCTGTCCTTAATCGAGTTGCCGGGGTTACTGGTCTCGATCTTCGCTAGGATGGTTCCTTTTAAATCTTTGGTGATTTTGTTTAGCTTAACAAGAGGGGTATTTCCTATTGTTTCTAAAATGTTATTATACCACATAAATTTACTGTTTGTTTATGCAAAAATACCAAAAAATGTCTGTTTCCTAGAATTTCAAATGTTTCACAGTCAACCCATTATTTTTAAGTTGCTTAAGCGCATCAATACCAATACTGATATGAGCATCAACATATTTCGCTGTTACACTTACATCACTATTAGCAGTCTTTACGCCTTCTGGAATCATAGGTTGGTCCGAAACAAGTAATAAAGCACCCGTTGGAATTTTGTTTGCAAACCCGACACTGAAAATAGTGGCTGTCTCCATATCAACAGCCATAGCACGTATCGTTTTTAAATATTTTTTAAAATCTTTATCGTGTTCCCATACCCGTCTGTTGGTTGTATAGACTGTTCCGGTCCAGTAGTCTCTGGAGTGGTCGCGAATAGTAGTTGATATTGCTTTTTGCAATGCAAATGATGGTAATGAAGGCACTTCAGCGGGGAAATAGTCATTGGATGTACCTTCTCCTCTGATGGCTGCAATTGGTAAGATGAGTTCTCCTACACCAATTTTTTTCTTCAACCCCCCTGTTTTTCCTAAAAATAGGACTGCTTTCGGAGCAATAGCAGACAATAGATCCATGACGGTTGCGGCCATTGGGCTCCCCATACCAAAATTGATAATAGTGATGCCGCCTGCAGTAACACTTTGCATGGGTTTATCTTCACCATAAATAGGTGCATTGTCATGCATTTCAGAAAAAATAGTGACGTATTTTGAGAAGTTTGTTAATAAAATATA
Source organism: Sphingobacterium sp. MYb388 (assembly GCF_037479535.1). NCBI lineage: Bacteria > Pseudomonadati > Bacteroidota > Sphingobacteriia > Sphingobacteriales > Sphingobacteriaceae > Sphingobacterium > Sphingobacterium sp. MYb388. Next base: position 485,023 of record NZ_JBBGYV010000001.1, read on the forward strand.
ATTACCAAACTCTTCTAAAGGTCTTCCTGTATAACGTGGTAACCAGTTGTGAACAATCTCTTCTTTTGATTTTAAACCTGGTGTGATAGGGCTATCTACGTTTTTTTTACTTTTTGCCATAATTCTTCAATTTAATAATTTAACCTATTTGAAGGAGGGCCTATGGGAAGAAATTTGTGCGGCTAAAAAAAATCCCCCGCGGTATGCGAGGGATTTCTTATTTAAGCGACTTGCAATTTTTTGATGTCCGACTTTTCAAATTTTTTCGTCGCATATTCTAACGTAATATGCAGTTCTTTTTGATTCGTCTTTTCCTTTGACGTAGGAATTTCAAACATTGCGTCGAGCATAATAGCCTCACAAATACTTCTTAAACCACGAGCTCCAAGTTTAAATTCATCAGCCTTGTCTACGATAAAGTTGTAGACTTCGGTATCAAATTTTAATTCAATTCCTTCGTATTCAAATAATTTTCTATACTGTTTTATTAACGCATTCTTAGGTTCTGTCAAGATACTTAATAGTGTCTCTTTGTCCAATGGGTTCAAATACGTTAATACAGGTAATCTTCCGATCAATTCCGGTATTAAACCAAAACTTTTTAAATCCTGAGGTGTGATGTACTTATAAAGATTTTTTAAATCAATTTCTGCATCATCCTCATTCATTCTGTAACCTACTGTCTGTGTACGAAGACGATTGGCAATTTTCTTTTGAATGCCATCAAATGCGCCACCACAGATAAATAAAATGTTGCTTGTATTGACAGCAATCATTTTTTGATCAGGATGCTTACGGCCACCTTGAGGTGGTACGTTAACAACTGTTCCTTCTAAGATTTTCAACAATGCTTGCTGAACACCTTCTCCAGATACATCTCTGGTAATGGAAGGGTTATCACTTTTACGTGCTACTTTATCAATTTCATCAATATAGATGATACCGCGTTCAGCTGCCGCAACATCGTAATCTGCCGCCTGTAATAAACGAGTTAATATACTTTCAACATCTTCACCGACATAACCGGCCTCCGTTAATACTGTAGCATCTACAATACTGAAAGGTACATTTAAAATCTTTGCTACCGTTTTGGCTAGTAAGGTTTTACCAGTACCGGTTTCACCTACAACAATTAAATTTGACTTCTCAATTTCAATTTCATCTTGATCAACTTTTTGATTTAGACGTTTGTAATGATTGTATACAGCAACAGAGATCACTTTTTTTGCGTCATCCTGCCCGATAACATACTGATCTAAGTGTTCTTTTATCTCTAAGGGACGAATGAGTTTTAACGCAGTTTGTAATGTTTTACTCTTACGTTGTTTCAATTCTTCCGCTAGAATTTCGCCTGCTTGATTGATACAGCGGTCACAGATGTGAGCTCCATCTCCAGCGATAAGCATTTGGGCATCATTTTTACTCATTCCGCAGAATGAGCAATGAACGCCACTATTATTATTTTTAGCCATTATTATTTAATAATCTCCTTTTTAGGAAGTAAAATCTCGTCAATCATTCCAAAGTCTTTTGCTTCGGAAGCCTTCATCCAGTAATCACGGTCAGAAGATTTTTCTACCCATTCGTAAGTTTGTCCTGAGTGGTCAGCAATAATAGTGTAAAGTTCCTCTTTCAATTTCATCATCTCACGAAGATTGATTTCCATATCTGAAGCAACACCTTGAGCACCGCCGGAAGGTTGGTGGATCATGACACGTGAATGTCTCAATGCAGCACGTTTACCTTTTGCTCCAGCAACCAATAATACAGCACCCATAGAAGCTGCGATACCTGTACAGATTGTAGCAACATCTGGTGCGATATATTGCATCGTGTCATAAATACCTAATCCTGCATAAACACTACCACCTGGTGAATTGATGTAGATTTGAATATCTCTTTGGGAATCTGTTGATTGTAAAAACAACAATTGTGCCTGAATGATATTTGCTACCTGATCGTTGATACCATCACCTAAGAAAATGATACGATCCATCATTAAACGTGAAAATACATCCATTTGAGCAACGTTTAATTGACGCTCTTCTACGATGTATGGAGTCAAGTTTGTAGGTGTGTTTACTTGCGCTCGTGCAATAAATCCATCAACATGTTGACTTCCAATTCTGTGATGCTTGATTGCATATTTTCTGAATTCGTTTTTATCTATATTCATATTCTTTGTGATTCAAATTTATAAGACTAATATAAAACTATATTTTAAATAATAAATACTATATGCCATTTGTTTTACACATGAGTTACAATTCTCTTAAAGTTGATCATAACTCGGCAGCTCTTTTATAAAGGCAAATGATTTGTTTTCAAAATCAATTTTACAATAGTAATGCTGCAATCCATTGCTTACTAAGAGTAACGGAATTTTATGGATAGAATTGTAATTAGCGATCTGTTCGAAGGTCGCCTGTGTAATTTTTATATGTGGCGCCTTAAATTCAGCTAGTACTATTTTTTCTCCTTGATTATTATAGATGAGTAAATCACTTCGTTTTTGAAGGTCATTCAGTCGTAAGCCACCTTCTATCTTCATTAAGGATTTAGGATACTTTTTGTTGATATGGAGAAAGTGTACCCAATGTTGGCGAACCCATTCTTCCGGAGTTAAAACAAGTTTCTTCTTTCGTAAATCGTCAAAAATGAAAATGGTTTCATTCTCTTTTGTCAATTTCGCTGGATATGGCGGTAAATTTAACGGAATTGGGTTAAACATAGGACAAAGATACTAATTTTTGAATTATTCAAAATAGAAGAGATGTAGGATTCCGTTATTCAAATTTTACGGTTCGTCATTTTAGTTGTAATTTAGTGGCATCATGAATATCAGTCCTATTTTAACAGACATTAAAAAACGTAAATTTCAGCCGGTCTATTTATTGCACGGAGAGGAAAGCTATTTTATAGATGTCATAAGTGATGCATTAGAGCATACGGTTCTTAATGATGCTCAGAAAGGTTTTGATCAAACTGTACTTTACGGAAAGGATACTGATTTCTCGACAATTGTGAATGCTGCCAAGCGTTATCCAATGATGAGTGATCACCAACTGATTATTATTAAAGAGGCTCAGGATCTAAAATGGAAGGATGACGAATTGCTTCTCAAATATGTAGAGCAATGTACAGTGAGTACGGTTTTGGTGTTTGATTATAAATATGGCAAGTTTGACAAGCGTAAAAAATTATACAAAGCCATTGAAAAAAAAGGCCTTGTCGTAGAATCAAACAAACTTTATGACGATAAAGTAGCCGCATGGGTTATTTCTTATATTAAAGAACAGGGATGGAATATACATCCTCAAGCAGCGGCCCTACTGTCAGAATATTTAGGTACAGAACTTTCTAAAATTGTCAATGAGCTGAATAAACTGATGCTCAATGTACCAAAGGAAAGAGAAATTGTTGTGGCAGATATTGAACAAAATATTGGTATTTCGAAAGATTTTAATGTTTTTGAACTGAATACTGCTTTAGCGAAGCGCAACGCATTTAAAGCATATCAGATTATAGATTATTTTGCCGCAAATCCAAAAAGTAATCCTTTAGTGTTAGTTCTAGGTACTATAGCTGGATATTTCACCAAGATTTTAAAATATCATTATATTATTGATAAAAGCACAGCCGCTAAAGAGCTGGGTGTTCATCCTTTTTTTATGAAAGAATATGAACTTGCAGCACGTAACTACAATAGAAGAAAAACATTTACGATCATCGAAGCATTAAAAGATGCAGATTTAAAATCAAAAGGAATGAATGTAGGAGGTAATACGAGTACTAAAGATATCCTGACAGAATTGATTTTTACAATACTTAATTAGCAATTTTATAAGAAATTACGATTAAAATATTCTCAATATTTTTATAAAGAAACCTTTCTCATTTGTTTGAGGAAGGTTTTTTTTATGGAAAAACTAATGTAAATCAATGTTATTTATCTTATTTACAATGATATCGAATTAATGTTATCTTTTTGTAAATTTTAATTTAAACGCTTGTTTAATTTAAACGCTTGTTTAAATTTGCACACGGTTTTTAAAATCCCAATAATGGAATTCAGTGAAAAACAATTAGAAATATTGCATGTCGCAGAAAAGCTTTTTGCTACAAGTGGATTTGATGGTACATCTGTACGTGATATAGCACATGAAGCCCAGGTCAATGTCGCTATGATCAATTATTATTTTGGTTCTAAGGATAAATTGCTAGATGATCTTTTTACCTACAGGGTTGAAAAATTCAAGATGGATGAGAGTATTTTACAATTGACTATTCCTGTGATGGATATCCTTGACGAGATGGTAAAATCTTATATTAAATATATGAATTCTAGTCTGGCGATCTATCATATTTTGGCAATAGAAGCCGGAGTGAAAAAAAGGTTGATGCTTTCCGATTCCTATAAAAATTTAAAAAAGCACAATTTAAATGTCATTTCAAGTATTCTTCAAAAAGGAGTAGATGCAGGCGAGTTTCGATCAGGTAATGATCCAATCTTGATACATGCCACAATGATGGGGACGTTCATGAATTTTCAGATGAACAGATCTTTTCTAAAATCAGAATTAAATCTTACTACTGATGAGGAATATAGTCAATATATGGAGTCAACTTTAGTAACCCACTTACAAAGAACGATTAAAGCTTTATTAACATATGAATATTAAAATAGGGAAGTTGGCACTCTTACTTTTCTGTCTACAGGGGGTTGCATTTGCGCAACAGGGTGATCCCCTCACTTTGCAAGAAGTAATCCGTCTTGCTCAGACACAAAGTTTGGAAGCAAAAGCTTCAGAAACAAAAATTAAAGGAAGAAAATTGGAGTTGGATGCTTCAAAGAATAGTTTACTTCCTGACGCTAAGTTGAGCGGACAATATTTAGCAATGACTTCTCCGGATGTTAAACTTCGGATACCTGTATCATCATCTTCAGATCCGATGGATATTAAAGCTAATCAGTTAATGCTAGGACAGGCTTCTGTAAGTATGCCCATCTATACAGGTGGAAAAATTAAAAACAGTATCGCAGCAGCTGGCAATGCTGTGAAGATGGAGGAGTTCTCAGCTTTAGCGTTAAAAGATCAATTGGCTGAACAAGGTATTAGCTTGTATATCAATTTGTATAAAGCGCAACAGACTGCACTTTTAATGGAAGAAAATATTAAAAGATCTGAGCAACGTGTGACAGATTTTAAAGCGATGGAGGCGAATGGGATCATTCCACGAAATGATCTTTTAAAAGCTGAATTGCAATTGTCTAATTATAAGGTTTCTCTTCAGGAAGCAAAAAAAAATGCTAATGTTTTAAATTATCAGTTGGTTAATTTTTTAAAACTAGATGAGGCTACTCAAGTTTCTGCGATCAATCTGGATGAGGCACCTATAGCAGGAGATTTCTCTGATGTTCAAACCGCGTTGGCCAATAGGAATGAATTGAAGGCCTTACAGGCACAACATGATATTGCTTTGAATAAGGTCAATATTGAGAAATCTAATGCATTGCCCAAAATAGCATTAACGGGTGGTTATGCTGCACTGGACGTACATAATTTGGTAACAGTGAAAAATGCAGTGAATGTTGGTGTAGGAGTTTCTTATGATATTGGATCACTTTATAAAAATAAGAAGAATGTCAATATCGCCCGTAATCAAGTAAGCCAAGTGGATGAAAATGTAGTTATTATGAACGACAAAATTAAAGTTCAGGTACAACAGGCGAATGAAAATTATCACTTGACGATTTCTCAAAATCAATTGTATACAGAGGCAGTAAATCAGGCGAATGAAAATTATCGTATTGTAAAGGATAAATATGATAATGGTGTGGCGGATACAGATGATTTATTAGAAGCTGATGTACAACAGTTGCAATCAAAAATTAACTTAGCGATTTCCAAAGCTAATACTGTAGAGAAATATTATGATTTACTTTTAGTAAATGGTCAATTAACAACAAAATAATTATAAATATCAATGGAAAATCAAGAAGAAAAGAAACCATCAAATAAGAAATTTGTCTTCATTCTTATTGCTCTTATCTTAGTTGGAGGAGGGTATGGTGGTTATAAATACATCCACAGTCAGTCGCATGAAACAACAGATGATGCACAGGTTGATAAAAATATGAACCCGATCATTCCTAAAGTAGGTGGTTATATTGCACAAGTGTATGTAAAGGATAATGATATTGTTAAAAAGGGAGATACATTATTTACGATTGATACACAGGATTATCTGATAAAGGTAAAAGAAGCTGAAGCTGCTTTGTTGGGCGCAGAGGGATCTTTTGAAGTATCGAAAGCTGATGTGAATGCCACTTCTGCTAATGTAGCGATTTCTGATGCGACGGTTCGTTCTAATATTGGAAGTATTGATGTTGCGCAAATTCGTGCAGAACAAGCTCAAAATGATTTCAACCGGTATTCGAATCTTTATAATAACCATTCAATTACGAAACAGCAATATGAACAGGCTTTAACAACTAAGCTAGAGGCGGAGAAGCAAGTTGAGATTTTAAAACAACAGCGAAATGCGTCAAATTCACAACGTCAGGCTGTGCTGAGTAAAACAAATGTTGCAAGTAAACAAACAGCAGTAGCACAGGCTAATATTGAACGCGCTAAAGCAGCTGTTGACGCCGCTAAATTGAATCTTTCGTATACAGTAGTTACTGCTTCTGCAGACGGTCAGATTTCTAATGTAAAAATAAGACCTGGACAGATGGTTAATCCTGGAGCAGCATTATTTTACATTGTTGATAATCATGAGACCTGGGTTGTTGCTAATTTCAAAGAAACACAGATGAATGATATTCGAATTGGACAAAAGGTAGCAGTTACTGTTGATGCGTATCCAAATATCGAATTTGAAGGTGAAGTGAATTCATTTTCACCGGCAACAGGTTCTAAATTTTCTTTACTTCCTCCGGATAATGCTACTGGTAACTTTGTGAAAACAGTACAGCGTCTTCCTGTGAAGATATTATTAACGAAAGCTAACACAGCTGATCATATTGCTTTATTGCGTCCAGGAATGAACGCTGACGTTGACGTTCACTTAAAATAAGATTATGACAGCTACACTTGATCAGGATAGTCTCATTGAATATGGGTATCGGCGTGTCATCATCACCATTATAGCAGTTCTTTGTGCTTTATTGGAGATTGTGGATACCACCATCGTCAATGTTGCTCTCAATGATATGAAAGGAACATTGGGTGCGACGTTAACGGATATCGCTTGGGTCATTACAGCATATGCAATCGCGAATGTGATCGTGATCCCCATGACAAGTTGGCTATCGCAACAGTTTGGGCGCAGAAATTATTTTGCAGCCTCTATTATTATTTTTACGGTTGCTTCGTTTTTATGTGGTAATTCAACCAATATTTGGGAACTGGTATTTTTTAGATTTATACAGGGAATGGGTGGTGGAGCATTATTAGTTACTGCTCAAACTATTATTACCGAAAGTTATCCTCCGGCAAAGAGAAGTATGGCGCAGGCCATCTACGGAATGGGGGTTATTGTTGGGCCAACGCTAGGTCCTCCTCTAGGTGGTTATATCGTAGATCATTTCTCTTGGCCTTATATTTTTTATATCAATGTTCCTTTAGGTATTATTGCTGTTCTTTTGACGCTTACATTTGTTAAGAGTCCTAAATATGGTGAAAAACAGGCTGCTAAAGATGTGGATTGGTGGGGTGTGGTTTTCTTGATTATGTTTATTGGTTCTTTACAGTTTGTATTGGAACATGGACAGCAGGATGATTGGTTCTCCAATAGTACAATTGTTATTCTTTCGGTTACATCAGTTTTAGGATTACTGTTTTTCGTCTGGAGAGAGCTGACCTATGACCGGCCGATTGTTAATTTGCGGGTTTTAAAGGATAAAAATCTACAAGTTGGTGTCGTGATGAGCTTTATACTCGGTTTCGGCTTGTTTGGTTCGACATTTGTTATTCCGATTTACACCCAGTCTATTTTGGGATGGACAGCAACAGATGCAGGTTTACTGCTTATTCCGAGTTCGCTGATGACTGGTTTCATGATGCCTTTTATCGGTAAGATGATTCAGAATGGGGTTCCTCAGAAATATATGGTCGCGATAGGTTTATGTGTATTCTTTGGTTTTTCATTTGTGATGTACAGCCGTCTCACAAATGATACGGGAGCGGAACACATGTTTTGGCCTTTAATATTTAGAGGTGTGGGTTTAGGTCTATTGTTCGTGCCAGTAATGACTTTATCATTGTCGACCTTATCGGGTAAAAGTATTGGTGAAGGAGCGGCGTTTACGGGAATGATGCGTCAATTGGGTGGTTCATTTGGTATTGCTTTGATTACGACATTTATTTCTCGCTTTAGTCAAAGCCATCGGGTTAATTTATTAGCTAATTTAGATCCAACTGATTTTGAGGTACAGCAACGTATCAATCAGATGCAGGCTAGTTTTATAGCTAAAGGATTTACCCCGAATGAAGCCTTAGGTAAAGCTTATCAATTATTAGAAGGTTCAGTCATGAAGCAGGCTACTGTTTTATCTTATATGGATGTGTTTTTATACATCGGAATATTATTCATAGCCTGTGTACCATTCGTGCTGATGATCAAACAAGGTAAGAACAAAGTGGATACATCAAGCTTACACTAAATAAGCTAAAAACGTAAAAGAATAGAAACAGCCGTAAATATACATACGGCTGTTTTTTTTGTGCCTGATTTCGGATTAATGTAAAAAGCAGGTAAAAGTTTATCTGAAAAATAGTGCTAATGAAAAGAACTGAATCTAACAGATCATTTTGATTGTAACAAATCGTTAATTTATTTGTTTCTCAAGTGATGCACTTGTAAACTTAAAACAAGATTTAGATTAGGACAAACTAATGATCGACTTATGAAATTATTACTTATTCTTTTTACAGCTTTTTTTCTTGCCCTGATAGGCACAAAATTAGTCTACGGTTTTTGGGATTTTTTATTTGCAGGTAATCTTGGTATGACTGTTTTTATCATTTTCACTGGTTTGTCGCATTTTAGATTTCAAAAAGGTATGGTGATGATGATGCCAGATTTTATTCCTGCAAAATTATTTTTAGTATACTTAACGGGAGTACTCGAAATTGCCGCTGGAATCGGATTAATGATACCTTCATTAAGAGCAACCACTGCAATATTGCTCATTATCTTTTTTGTTGTCGTTTTCATTGCAAATGTTAATTCTTCGAGAAAGATGATCAATATTTTTAAAGCCGATTATACGGGGCCGGGGATGAATTATTTATATGCACAAAGACTTCCGATGCAGCTTATTTTAATAGCATGGGTATGGTATTTTGGGCTTTATTTAAAATAAAGTTTAAAAAAATCCTCCGTCATCGAGAAATGAGGAGGATTAAACCAATTATAATAGAAGGGGGGAGGGAATATTATTTCGTTAAGATGTTATCAAAAGTTATAGCCATATAGTATAAAGCGCCAAGTGTCGGTCCACCTGCATATTGTATATAATGATTGTTTAGTATATTACTTCCACCAAGTTTAATAGTTGTTTTAGGCATCTTGTAACTAACCTGTGCATCAATATTATTATAAGCGGAGACACGGGCATTCACAAGCGGGCTTTCCCAGTCAAATGCATCCTGCCATTTCCAAACAAGATTAAAACCTACATTTGGCAGAATCTGTCTATTTCCGAAAGATAGATTAGATGCCCACTTAGGAGTATTGAATCCGGTAACAAATAAATCAGATTCTTTATTTTTAGTAATATCACTGTAGTTAATATTGCCGGATACTGTATAGTTACCACTGAAGTTATAAGTAATGCCAAGAGAACTTCCATAATTGTTATAACTGTTTTTGGCATTCGTATAAACACGGTAACGGGTTTGTTTGGATCTATTACTAGCTAACATATCAATAACAGATGCATCTGTTGTGATCTTATCTGTAGATGGGACGGCGACTTCTACCTGACCTAAAAATCCATTATAGACATTGCTGTAAAGATCCCAGTCAATAGCTAATTTGTTTTGAAACAATACCGCTTTATAGCCAATTTCGAAAGACTTGATACTTTCTGGCTCTGTTGCCTTTAAATTTGTAACAGCTAAAAGTTCCCGGTTTTTAAGTGCCGCATCATTAGCTGTCAATCCAGTTGCGACATCCTTGTTTACCGCTGCATTAAAACTATTTACGGATTGAAGGGTATATGAATTATCTAAGTATCCAAGTCCTTCATTGATATAGGACAAGCCTCCTACGCGACGTACATTTCCGTTATTGACAAATGATAGTGCTTCAAATAGAGCAGGAAAGCGATATCCATTTTGAAAAGATGCTCTAAGGTTATGTTTTTCTTTTAGGGTATATACTGCTGCAATCCTAGGATTAATTTTAGCTGAGAATTCAGGATTATAATCAACCCGTAATGATCCAAAAAGTTTTAATTTCTCATCCAGAAGAGATTTTGTAATCTGTCCAAAACCCCCAACTTTTTTGTAATAGACATTTTCACCAAAAGAACCATTTGACAAAGGCTGACTCCTGTCTGCTATAGGTCTTTTAAAATCCACAAAGTTGTTTCCGTCAGGAACTACTTCATAAATGGTCGCATCACCCCCTATTAATAAGTTGAAAATATTGATGTGTCGGCTTAAATCCCATTGTGCATTAACGTGGTAAGTTCTGCTCATTTGTTTCAATTGAGCACCACCTGTTGCAGTACCGGTTTTAACGCCTGCATTCAAATGATCCCAATTATTGATTTTAGTAATGGTATTCTTTAGTTCATCAAAATCTTTTGTACCAGGTTCTACACGACCTTTGTCAGCTACTATTCTAGCATTTCTTAAAGCATCTGTTAAAGATATTCCTTCATTTAACTGTGTTTGCAATGAGTTTTTATAAAGATCTCGCCATGCATTATTAGATAAATGAGTCAGGTCTAAATTGTCTGCCAAAGGTTTAATATTGTAGGAGTCACCCGTGTTTTCAGTAGAAAGGTAGGTTTTTATAGAATAGTCATTTCCTTTTAATTCTAATTTATGATTTTGAACCTTTACATTATCCAATTGAATTTTATTTCCTCTTTGAAAGACGCCATCCATTTGACCAAATCGGTAGCTATAAGATAATTCCGCATTTTCAGTAAGGCGATAATGTAATGCGGCATCAAATTTTAAATTTTCAACTGTAGGCTTTGAAAGATCTTCCTCTTTGTAACCTGTACGTCTCACAATTAGAGATTGGTTTGCTTTACCATTAATGTTCAAACCCGAAAGGGTCACAGCATTATTATTTTCGTCACCATAAATATTCCAGCCATCGTAGGCCGGGTTGTTACTACCCGAAAGTTCTGGGAAGCCAGGGTTTGCTGTGTTTAATGTGTTTGGATTTTGATCCTGATAAGAATTAGACAACCAGTCTGTTCCTCTTAAATAGCTAAGATTGACTTTGAATGCAAATTTATTATTGAAAGATTTGGCAAAGCGGACGGCATTTTCTGTCAAATTACTCAATTCTCGACCAGTACCGCCGGTATGATTTAACCCATTTTTGGAGTAAACGCTTAATCCTTCGTATAAAAACGGGTTTTTTGTCAATAGATTAGCCATCCCATTAATGGCATTCATACCATAAAGAGCAGAAGAAGCGCCAGGAGTTATTTCTATACTTGCAATATCCAATTCTGTGGGACCTATGGCATTACCTAATGGAACACCTAATGTCGCCGCTTGCATATCTACACCATCAGCCAACTGAACAAATCTAAAGTTATTAGGAATATTGAAACCTCTGGTATTAGGAATTTTGAAAGTAATGCTTGAAGTGGTCATTTGAACACCCTTAACATTTTCAAGTGCATCATAAAAACTAGGGGCAGGGGATTCTCTAATAGCTCTGATATCTAATTTTTCAATTGAAACAGGAGATTTTAAGATACTTTCCTGTGTTCGTGATGCCGTGACTACCACTTCTTTTCCGAGAATTGTTTGCGTCAATAATGCTAAATTTAAGTTGGATTCTGGACCTGTTACTTCGTAAGTTTTTGTTTCAAAACCAACTCCAGATACTTTTAATGTAAAAGGATATTTTGCCTTTGTGTTGAGTTTAAAATCACCTTTGTTATTCGTTGATGTTCCGTTTACAGTTCCTTGAATTGTAATGGTAATTCCGGGCAAAGGTTCTTTTGTGTTCTGGTCAATAATATGACCGGTGAGTTCAATAATATTGGACCCTTGAGCAAAAGAGGGAGTAGTTTTGGCCACCCCAATAATCGCGATGATAATAAAATTTAGTAATGTTCTTTTCATGTTTAATATTAAATCTATCGATTTGGTAGACAAATATATTTTTTAGTTTTCATATTACAGCATTTATTTTTAAATAATAGTAATTATTAGTTTTTAACTATCTGTAATTGAGCGCTTATAATTTAATATGAATATTGTTTTAAGTTACGTTTAGAAAGGTTTTTTTAAAAAAATCAATATAAAATAGTCAATCTTTTATCTGTTAAAAATTTATGATTTTTTTCGTGTAAAAGCTACCTGCAGTAATTATTTTCGTTTTATTATATCATTAACATCTTTCCGCTGTATAAGAAAGATAAAAAGAATCATAATAATTTTTTTGGATGTAAGTAGGAGGCTGGAATAAAAAAAAATCTAGCTATTAATGATTCAGGTTTTGAACACCTCTACTAGAAATTTAAATCTATTCTATGTTTACTTGCCTAAATGAATTATAAGCCACATTCACTATAAGAAAAATCATTTTTATGACCTCATCGTTGATCAATGTGCTTGTAATTTTTCTTTAATCGTAATTAATATTTTGGTTGTGAAATAGTTTTTACTATGCTTTTGTTACAAATAGTATAGTTGATTGCGAAAAACAATCGTTTGCGTTAAGTAAAATATTATATTTTTTAAATAATTTTTTTTAAAATGATTTGTCTTTTATAAATTCGGTTAACACCATTATAACATAAAATATGAAGAATAAATCTTTTTACGTACTCTGTAGTATAGTGCTACTTACTGTATTCTCTTGTAAAGACATTACACAGGATTTGAGTAATTATGACAAGGATGAATCCGGTCTAGGAAAAAAGCAAGCGCTTAATTTGACTAATGAATGGCGCAACAATCCCTACAAATTAAATGTCGTTTACTTTGTGCCAAATGATTTGGATTCTATACCAAATTTCAGAAAGCGCCTGAGTAAGATATTACTCGATGCGCAGGAAATGTTTGCTTCGAACATGGACCGCGAAGGTTTTGGTCGTAAATCTTTTGGTTTGGATCTGATCAACGACTCTCTAATTAATATTATCTACATTCCAGGTAATTTTGGAAAAGCAACTTATCCTTATGAGGGGGGGAGTGGCGCAGTGAAATCGGAAGTGGATGCTTACTATGCTTTAAATCCTTCTGCAAAGAAAAGTGAGCATAATCTGATTGTCATTCCTACTTACAATAGTGATCCGGCGAATCCAGGAGGTCCGCCATTTTATGGAACGGGTACCACATGTTATGCGCTGGACTATGTGAATTTAGACGCTAAAAATTTAGGAATAGGTGGCGATATCGGCTGGAAAGCAACAGTATGGATTGGAGGAATGATTCATGAGCTAGGTCATGGTCTTAACGCTAGCCATAACCGCATGAATAAAACATTGGCTCCTACTTTAGGTACGGCATTGATGGGAAGTGGTAATTCGACTTATGGCATCTCTACAACTTCGCTGACACAAGCTACTACAGCAACATTTAATAATAGTCAAGTATTCAGTACAGTAACACGTACAGATTGGTACCAAGCAGCCTCTGTAGATATTACATCATTATCAGCTTCTGTAGCTAGCAATAAAATTATTGTTTCAGGTAAGTTTACAGCGACTAAGCCGGTGAAAGATGTCGTGATTTGGCATGATAGAAGTCCATATGGTGGTAATCAGGATTATGATGCTGTGCAATGGTCGACTAAAGTAATTGGCGTTGACAGCTTTAGATTTGAGTGCCCATTGGCAGATTTTTACGATTTAACTGGAGACTACCAGCTTCGTATTGGTTTTATGCATGAGAACGGTAGCCGGTCGACTTATAGTTACTTATATAGTTTTGTCAATAATCTTCCTGATTTGTCTAAAGTTGTTGTTCACAACTTGTTACCGATAACAGGCTGGTCAATCATAGCAGCTGATAGTCAAGAAAATGGTGCGCCTGCAAGCAACGTTTTAGATAAAAATAGAAGTACAATATGGCATACGCCTTGGTCGTCAGCTCAAACGCCACAGCCGCATTATTTTTCTGTGAATATGGGGGCTTTGAGATCTGTAAAAGGAGTCGCTTTTAGAAATCGGGATAACCTAAACGGGGCGATGAAGGATATTAATATTTACTCAAGTACAAATGGTACTAGCTGGTCGTTGGTAAAAACAGCTCAATTGATACAAGTGTCAGGAAGTTGGATCAATGTAGATTTTACATCGGTACTAAATACACAGTATCTAAAAATAGAGTCGACAAGTTCGTGGGGTAATTTCTTCTATTCACATTTAGCTGATTTTGGAGTTTATTCAAATTAATATAGATTATGAAAAAAGAGAGGCCTTGATTATAACAATCAAGGCCTCTCTTTTTTATAGATAATAATTCTTATTTATACATTTCAGCACGCTGTGCCTGTACAACTTCACTATTAATATACTCATCGTAAGTCATCAACTTGTCGATGATACCTTTTGGAGTTAATTCAATAATACGGTTTGCTACCGTTTCAGTTAATTCGTGGTCACGAGAAGTGAATAACATGGAACCTTTAAAATCAACCATACCGTTGTTCAAAGCAGTAATGGATTCTAAGTCCAAGTGATTCGTTGGCTCATCAAAGATTAAGAAGTTTGCACCTTGAAGCATCATTCTGGAGAACATACAGCGCATCTTCTCACCTCCGGAAAGTACTGAACATTTTTTCAAGACTTCTTCTCCAGAGAACAACATCTTACCTAAGAAACCGCGAATAAATTGCTCATCAGCATCAGGGTTTGTTGTGTAATCTCTTAGCCAATCAACCAGATTTTCTGTTCTACCTTCGAAGAAAGGTGAATTATCCATTGGCATATCTGCAGGAGTGATCGTAATACCCCATTTAATATCTCCTTTGAAATCTTTGTCACGTCCTGTAAGGATATCATAGAATGCCGAAGTAATCAATGAATTTGCACCTAATACTGCAATTTTATCACCTTTGTTAATCATGAAGGTGATGTCTTTGAAGAAAACTTCGCCGTTAACTGTTTTGCTCAATCCTTCTACCTGTAAAGTTTGATCTCCTGGTTCTCTGTTCATGGTATTAAACATGATCGCAGGATATTTACGGTTAGAAGGCTTAATTTCATCAATGTTGATCTTATCTAAAGCTTTCTTACGTGAAGTTGCTTGTTTTGATTTTGATGCATTGGCCGAGAAGCGACGAATAAATTCCTGCAATTCTTTAACCTTATCTTCAGTTTTCTTATTCTGATCAGTACGTTGTTTCAACGCTAATTGAGAAGACTCGTACCAGAAAGAGTAGTTACCGGTATAGATGGTCATTTTACCAAAATCAATATCTACTGTATGCGTACATACAGCATCTAAGAAGTGACGATCATGGGATACAACTAATACGATAGCTTCATAAGAAGCTAAGAAATCTTCTAACCATGCAATTGTATTAATATCAAGATCGTTGGTAGGCTCATCGAGAATCAAAATATCTGGTTTACCAAATAAAGCCTGCGCCAATAAGACACGTACTTTTTGATTACCGTCAATTTCTGAAACTAATTTATAATGGAATTCTTCTTTAATACCTAAACTACTTAAGAGTGTTGCGGCATTTGATTCAGCATTCCAGCCGTCCATTTCAGCAAATAAGCTTTCTAATTCACCAGCGCGTTCACCGTCAGCATCAGAGAAATCTTCTTTCATATAGATCGCATCTTTCTCTTTCATGATTTTGTATAGCTCATGATTACCCATCATTACGGTTTCCAAAACTGTAAATTCGTCAAAAGCATAGTGATCTTGGCTTAATACCGACATTCTATCGCCTGGTGTAAAAGCAACGGAACCTGTAGAAGGATCAATTTCTCCAGAAACAATTTTCAAGAAAGTCGATTTTCCAGCTCCATTGGCACCAATAATACCGTAACAGTTACCAGGTGTGAATTTGAGATTGACATCTTCGAACAATACGCGTTTACCGTAGCGAAGAGAAAGATTGGATACATTAATCATACCGCAAAGGTACGCTTTTTTTCTCTCTTTTTTAAGTCCATTTTTAAAGATATTATAAAGTTAAAGTTCTGCTTTCCGTGTGATTATTATGATTTGAGGTCAGATAGTTTTTAGAGGCTTTCTAAAAAGAATAATGATATTTTTTTTACATGTAGCATATTCTTCTCTCGTCAAGAATTTAATATATGATTTTACTTCATTACCGGATAGGCAATTTGGTGTAAATTCAAAATAGATCTAAATTTATTTAAATTAATCTTAAGTTGTTTTCATGATAATAACTTTCCTTTTATATCTTTGCACTTTATCTCAATAAACATATTATGAAAAAAATTTTACTATTATCGTTAGTAACTATTACTTTAACTTCTTGTGCGACAATTTTTACAGGGACAAAACAAACAGTGACTATTAAAACCTTTCCTGAAGGTGCTAAAGTTGAGGTTGATGGTCTTGATAGGGGCATAACTCCTGTAGCAGTCAGACTTAAAAAAGGTTTTAGCGGTCAAACAGTTACTTTAAAGAAAGAAGGCTATGAATTTAAGATGTTTCAACCTGAAACAACTTTTAATCCGGTCTCTATCTTAAACTTTATTGGAATAATTGGTTGGGGTGTTGATGCTGCTACTGGGGCGATGATGAAATATGATCCTAAAGTCTATGAAATAACACTGGATCCTAAAAAATAAAAATATATGCTATTAGACTTTTTGGTGTCAAAGTTTTCTCAATTTTTAGAATGGGATTAATCTTTGATGTCTTAAGTGATGAATTTCTTTTTTAGGGGCATATATAAAGAGAAAATCAACAGCATTACATTGTTATGATAATACTTGTTAAATAATGTGAAATGTGTCAGATAGCAACGTGATGATAGTCTTAATTTCAGTAAATTGCTATTTAATTGATTGAAAAATTAGAAATAGAAAGATATGAAATGTCCAAATTGCAACGAAACTTTATTGATGACAGAGCGTCATCAGGTTGAAATTGATTATTGCCCTATTTGTAGAGGTGTCTGGTTGGATAAAGGAGAACTTGATAAGTTGATGTCTTATGCCGCTGAGCAAAACAAAGTATCTTCAAATACTTATGAAGATCGATCAGTCCGTCCTGAGCATAGCAATAGGGAAAGATCCGATTATCGTGAGCATTATCGCGAGGGTCACCGTGATGACCATAATAAACATCAGCAATATCCTAAAAAGAAGAAATCATTTCTTTCAGATTTCTTTGATTTTGACTAAAATCTGGTATTAAATTATAACTGTTTTATTACGGCCTGCGAAGGAATAAGTTAGGTTTTTACGGTTGGGTCTAGCTAAAAAATATATGATACCATAAGGAAAAGGTCTGCTGAATACATTCCCGTTATTCAGTAGACCTTTTTTACGTCATATGGGTTTTATATTAGAAAATAACATTATGTCGTTTGTAAATATATTTCTATTTTAGAATTTAATTTTCATTAAATGAGTTCTTGCGTTTTCATAGCATGTCTTAATTGAGTTGTTTTGTATTCTATTTATTTGATTTTGTCTTTTATGCATAAGATATTGGCAATTGTGAAGAAATTATTTATCCAAATAGTCTCTATGTTTGCAACGCAAAATTTTTATAGAAACGAAAGTGATATTTATTACCAGCATGGTAAAGCGGATGCTAACAATTGGGTTGTTATTATCTGCTATTTCAGAAGTCCAGGCTTCTGATACGTTACGAACATCTTTGGAAGATATAATCAGTAAGTCATTGCTGAATTCCAAGCAAATAGAAACTTCCTATTTGCAGATTGAAGAAAGTAAATTGGCAGTCCAACAACAGCGAATGGAATTGCTCCCGGAAATTTCATTACGTGGTTCTGCTAGTTATGCAACCAATATGCCCGTCTATGATCATGGACTATTTAACAAACCAAGTCAACACGATGTCATTCATTATTTATATGATACTGGGGTTGATTTTTATCTAAATCTTTACAATGGTCATAAAGATATGATGAAAATTGAATCCCGAAAATTGGAACAGGTGCTTGCTTCTATTGCGTGGGCAAATGATAAAGCAGGGATCAAATTGGATGTATGTAATCTGTTTTTAGATCTAGAAAGATCTTATATGGATAAAACCTTAATTGAATCAGATATTATTGATCAGAAAGCCCAGTTAAAAGAAATAAAAAATTTATATACTTCGGGTGCTTTACTCCATAGTGATGTGTTGCGTATGGAACTGGAACTTTCTAAACGCGAACTGTTGCTGGTTCAAATTGACCATGATATTCAAGCATTCAATCAGAGATTAAATTTCATTATTGGTGGCGATGCCACAATCGTTCCAGTGCCACATGATTTTATAGTAAAGGTTGATAGTTATGATGAATCCTGGGCTTTTGCTAAACACCATGCTTTTGTGTTGCAGCAATCTGAACAGGAAGTGAAAATAAAACAGCTGGCAATTAAGCAATCTAAAGCAAATTATCTGCCAGAACTTGGTCTTGCTGGTAATTTTACTTTTGCCAATCCACAGATATTTCTATACCCATATAATGATAGTTGGTATAATTTAGGAATTGTCGGTCTCAAATTGAAGATCCCAATTTCAGCTGTTTATAGTAATAAAAATCTCGTAAGAATTGCGAAAGTTGCAGTGGATAGAGAAGAAGTAAAGCACCATCTAGAAGAAGAGCATATGCAACATCAACTTTTACAAGCACATCTGGATTATAAATTAGCTTGTGTACAACGAGATGTGTGCTTGAAGAATGTTGGTCTTGCCAAAGAAAATGCTCGTATTATCAAAAACCGTTATTTTAAATCATCAGCTCTTGTTACAGATCTGTTAGACGCAGACATGGAGCATCTAAAAACGTTATTTGAACTCGAAACTGCTAAAATAGCAATACAGAAACACTATTATTTTATTGAATTCTTAAAAGGTACTATTTAATGAAACCTAAATCTCGTTGGTCATTGACCGATGCTAAGTTGACAAAATTAACAAACTGGATCGCAGCACTTGTATTATGTGCATTATTGTTCTGGGGAGGACGCACATTATGGATTCGGTTAAACTATGCTTACACAAATGATGCCCAGGTAACTCAGTATATCAATCCTATTATCTCCAGAGTGGGAGGGTACATTGTCTCTGTGCATTACCATGATCACCAATTTGTAAAACGCGGTGATACGTTGCTGATTATTGATCAACGTGAATATAGATACGAGGCCGATCAAGCTAATGCTTCTGTATACAAAGAGCATGCTGAAATGAATGTGTTGAGCAGTCAAAAGCAGATCCTAATGGAGGAGCATGAATCATTAAAGAAATCTATTGATGCAAATGAGGCTAGGGTAACGAAGCAACAACTAGAGTATGATCGGTATAAATTTCTTTATGAAGAAAAATCTGCCACAGCCCAGCAAATGGAAGATGTCAAAGCGACTTTAGACGTTTATAAAAGTGAATTGGCTGCACTTCAGCATAAATTGGAAGCTTCGCAAGAGCGGGTGAGAGATGTCGAAGTACAAAAAACAGTAGTCAGTGCAGAAAAGAATAGACTATCTGCGGCTGCTGGGAGAAAACATCTGGATGTAGGATACACAGTGGTTCGTGCTCCTTATGACGGTATGATCGGTAAACGGAGTATTGAAGAGGGGCAGATGGTCAATGCTGGTGAAGTATTGGGATTTATTGTTAATGCTGAGACACCGACTTGGGTGACTGCAAATTTTAAAGAAACCCAATTGCGCTATCTGCGTATTCAAGATTCGGTAGAGGTGATCGCTGATGCTTATCCCGATCAAGTCTTTAAAGGGAAAATTATTTCAATTTCCCCTGCCACAGGCTCTTCTTTTTCTTTATTACCTCCGGATAATGCAACTGGAAACTTTGTTAAAATAGTCCAACGTGTTCCAGTGCGAATTGAATTGGAAAAGAAGCAGGGTGAACAAATTTTGCGTTCCGGCATGAACGTAAATGTATCTGTTGCTAAAAATAAAAAGTAGTGAGAGAGATATTTAAGGAATGGGTTCCGGAATGGTTGATTAAGCTAATATTATTCAGCTGCTTAATGCCGAGTATGGTATTATTCTTTTTGCCCGGAGCCAATATTCAAGTTACTGCAGGTTATTATGGCAGTCAGCCCAGTGATGTTCAGTTTTTGATAATTCTATTCTATGCCGGATTTGTTGGCTTTTATATCTTAGAAAGACGTTTCTTCCTCTTTTTTCCAGTAAAGCAGTATTATGTTATATTCAATTTATTACAGATACTGAATTGTTTTCTGATGTATCGAATTACGGATATTACCTGGGTCTATGGATTGCGCTTTCTGCAAGGAATGTTATTTGCCAGTGCGGTAAACCTATCCATATCGATGATTTTTTCAAGGTTAAATAGTGAACGAGCTAAGGAGGTAAGCTATTCTATCTTTTTCGGAATGTTGCTCTGCAGCTCCCCCTTAAATAGTTTTGTAACTGCAGAGTTTATTGATTCCTTTAATTTCGATGTATTATACCTCTATGCTGCATTAGCCTTTATGCCGGGCTTATTAATGATACTGCTTTCGATGAAATCAATACGTCATATTAGGCCTTATCCTTTGTTTTCACTAGACTGGCCAAGTAGTATCTATTTTAGTGGTGTCATCATTGCCTTTGGTTATATGATGGTGTATGGACAAGAAGTGTATTGGTTTTCAGATCAGCATATGCAGGTTGCATTGTTGTTGGGAATCGCTTTGTTGATTTGCTTTATCATCCGTCAGTTGATTTTAAAACGCGTGTATGTTGATATTTCCATTTTTAAAAATCGACGCTTACTTTTAGGGTTATTGATCCTTTTTATGATGTATATCGAACGATTTTCGCTTTCCGTGTCCAATCAATATTTTTCTCAGGTTTTAAAACTAGATCCGATCCATTTATCCTATGTGCAATGGTTTAATATTTTAGGAATTATTATGGGGGTGTTATTTTCCATGTACTGGATTATTGCCCATAAAGCAGTCAAGTGGATCTGGATATTAGGTTATTGTTTTTTATTGAGTTTCCATCAGGTGATGTTTTTTTCTTTTGAAAGCGAAGGGAATGATTATTATTTCTGGATTCCTTTATGGCTCCACGGATTTGGGGTTGGATTGATCATGGTCCCTACTATTTTATTTACAATAGCGAGTGTGAAGTCACATTTGGCCGTTTCTGCGGCGGCGGTTTGTCTGGCTATACGGTATTTGGGCTACACCAGTAGTATCGGTTTACAAAATTTCTTCAAATTATTTGACACCAATCAACATCAGATGGTTTTTCAAGACTATCTGCAGCAGAATAATATCATATTACAGCGTTATTTTGAAAAAGAAAGTGCAACGTTGCTGAAAAATGGTCTTCAGTTTCATGAACATGCAACAGCAGTCAAATTGGTGACAGAACGTGTCAAAAATCAGGCTTTTGTACGTTTTGCAATGGATTATTATGAATTGATGTCACTCATCAGCATTATTATTTTGATTGTTATTTTTTTATCTCCGTCGCTTAAAAGTATGTATAAAAAACTCAAGCGGAATATGGTATCTCCCGCTTAGCTTTTCTTAAATATACAAAGCATCCATGTGCCATTATATAAACATGGATGCTTTGTATATTTACTACATGAAGTGATAAAGGAATATAACATCACCTACATATGCAGGTTTAGCATTATCTTTAATCAATAATGTAGCTTCGATAATAACTTTTATAACACCCCTTAAATTGTTCACAGATTTTACTTTTGCTTGCAACTGAACTTCGCTATCAACTAAAACAGCTTGACCAAATTTTAGATTTTCAATACCGTAATTAATCTCCATTTTTACATTTCTAACCTCAGCAATCTGCTTCCAAAGGTAAGGAATGAGTGAAAGCGTTAAGTATCCATGAGCAATAGTAGATTTGAAAGGTCCAACGGATTCCGCTTTTTCTTTATCGACATGAATCCATTGATGGTCTAGAGTAGCATCAGCAAAACTGTTGATCTGTTGCTGATCAATTTTGTGCCATTCTGATAATCCCAAAAGCTTTCCTTCATAGGATTTATAATCTTCGTAATTGTTTATTGTAAGCATATTTGTTTGATATGTTAGTTGTAAGCTGATTATTTTTGATCATGTATCAGTTTGTTTAAATGAATATAGCGATTATATATTAAAATAAGATTAACATTTTAAGGAATATAGCAAAGGGTTATCTTTTGTTTTATTAATCTTTTGATTGTGAGGGTAGTATTTAGTTAGGCCTATCATAAAAGTTGATAAAAAATTCTATTTTTGAGATTGGACTACAGGTGATGTTATGCGAGTTTGTAAAAAAAATATAGGATGGTTAATTTCGGTGATCGGATTATTCTGTTTCTCCTTTATTGTTTCCATCAATATAAAAGATTATTCAGCAAGATTGCAGCAAGATTATGATGTTTTATTTGAAAATAGTGATGGTGAAGATATCAATTTAAGCAATCTGAAAGGCAAGGTTGTTGTGATCAACTATTGGGCAAAATGGTGTATACCCTGTTTAGCTGAGATGCCGGGACTGAATCAACTTTATCTCGACATGAGGGAAAATAGCAATATCATTTTCATGGCAGTAGATATGGACGGCAATGCAGTTAAAGGAGGAAATTTTATGAAAAAAAGAAAGTATAGTATTCCAGTATACCGAATTAAAACAGAGCTACCATTGGATCTGCAAACGAAATCTATACCGACAACAATTATTCTGGATAGAAAAGGGGTACTGGTAAATAAACATGGGGGGGGAATGAACTTTAAGTCAACTAAATTTAAAGAAGCACTACAGCAGTTGAGTGAGGAGTAAAATTATAAAAGCCATTTTACTAAGATAAATGGCTTTTATAAAATATCATTTAGGAAGTTTTGGATTGGCCAAAAAATCATGAAATAGTTTCGTGTTTTGAGCGACTAAATATTCGTAAATTTTTGCACCATGGCTCAGTCTTTTCACACCTAGTTCTGCTAATACAGCGGGTTTTGCGAGTTTATCCGTTAGAAATAAATTAAGCGGTAAACGTGTTGAATTAACAATTTTTTCAATATCTGTTTTACTTTCTGCTAGTGGTACAAATAAACCATCGGCACCTGCCTCTTCATAAATTTTAGCTCTTTTAATGGTTTCTTCGAGCGCATTTTCATGCTTAGTGGTAAAGGTATCAATTCTAGCATTGATAAATATATTTTTAGTGCTCGATTTAATGGCTTCAATTTTTTCTGTTAAAATACCTGTTTTACCGAGCTTGCGTCCAGACTTAACTACCTTTCCGTCCTCCAAATTGATTCCTACAACTCCCATTTCAGAAAGCTGTGTTACATATTTGGCAACTTCAAATGGGTTGTCTGAATAACCAGATTCAAAATCGACAGAAACAGGTATTTTTACGGATTTCACTATTCTTTCGACGACAAATAATAACTCATTCACAGGTATTTGCTCTCCATCGGCATAGCCAAGTGAATTAGCAATTGCATGACTGGAGGTACCTAAGGCCTGAAATCCGGCAGAGGCCGCTATTTTAGCACTGTGTGCATCCCAGACATTTCCTAAAATCAGCAAGTTACTCTGCTGATGCAGTTTTGTGAATTTTGTATATGACATAATTTCGATCTTTTTATTGTAAAACACATCATCCTACATATTTGTTTTTGTAAAGAGCATATATTGAAGACTTATTTTTCTGTCAGGCCGAAAATAGCAACGTGTTTATTTTTAATATACAGATTAAACGTCTGCTCCGCTATATCGTAATGAAGTTCCCTATTTTCAAGGACTTGATATAAGTCAGATTCAATATTATCACCCATACATGCCCGCATTGTGGTTCCTATATTTGGAAATTCAATCGTATTACTAGTTATGATAAATGGTCCAAAGAAATTATTACAGCTCGAGTTTCCTGATATCCGGCCCTTATCAGCATCAAAAAGTAGGTGAGCATTATATTTAGCTACATCTTTTCCATTTAAACTAATCAATTTCCACTTATGTCTTGATAAGAATACTGCTGCTGTTGGTAAAGATCTTTTGTTTTTACTTGCTGTTTTCGTCACAATTTTTACAAGATTATACTGATAAGCTGAAGCATCTTGTGGCGGATTTTCGATTTTGGTACGCTTCACTATTAATTTATAAATATAACCTTCTTCGTAATCAAATCCGTTTATATGACTGTGAAAATATTCCCAATCATCTTTGGGAGTAGACCTCACCTGTAGGCACTTCATTTGCCCTACACCCTGGCAGTCTACCCATTTATCATTGATTTCTAAGATTATTTTCTCCGAGTTTACCTGAGATTTTTGTACTGTATTCAGGAGAGTATAACGATAACTAGGCTTATTAGGAACTGAATTTGCTACTTTTGTTCTTCTAATTCGCAGTTCATAACTATAATTGGGATCGTAGGAGAAAGATTCTATTTTAGCATAAAAAGGTTCCCAATCTGCACTATTATAATATTTTACCTGCAATGCCTGCTCTTTCTGGATACCGCTTTTCATTTTAATTGTAAAATCATTTGTTTGCGCCAAAGATGTTAAACTAAATGCTGTAAGATGTAAAAATATTAGAGATGAAAATTTGATCATATGCTTCATTTGTAAATAGAAAACGTTGTTTGATTAAAAAATATTGTATTTTTAACGCATGAACCTATTAAACAAAGTTATTGTTTTTTCCTTTTTGTTTTTACAATTTCATATCGCATTTACCCAAACCAGCCAACAGCTCTTTAAATCGCAGGTGGCCTTAGGTGAGATTTCTGATAGGAAATTAAATGAATTGTCCGGAATTATCAATGCGAAACAATCATCCTGTTTTTGGGTGCACAATGATAGTGGAGATAAGGCTCGGGTTTATTTGATCGATAAGAAATGTAGTTTGTTATGTACATATGAACTAGAATCCATTGTTGTGAAGGACTGTGAAGATATAGCGCGCGTAATCATCAATGGAAATTCATTTTTAATTTTAGCAGATATTGGAGATAATAATTCGAAACGTGAAAATATTAAACTTCACATATTTCCTGAGCCAACATATCAGCATGGTGATACGCTAATTCATATTCCGAAGAAAGTAATCCGTACCGTTACGTTGCGATATAAGAATGGTCCTCGGGATGCAGAAGCTTTATTTGTTGATCCCGTAGATCATCAGCTTTATGTTATTTCGAAAAGAGATTTTCAATCAACAGTTTATAAGGCTACAATATTTAATAATGTGAAAAAGAATTTCAGCCTATTGACACCTGTTCAAACATTGCCATTTACTTTTACAACTTCCGCAAATATCAGTCCCACAGGTAGTGCGATAATAATTAAGAACTTAACGCAAATATTTTATTGGACTAGAAATAGGAACGAGTCGATTGAACAGGCTCTGTCTAGGAAACCCACATTAATTCCTTATCAGATTGAACCACAGGGGGAAGCTATTACTTTTGGATTAAACGGAGAAGGATTTTATACCATCAGTGAACGTCCGTTTGGACTTAAATCATCACTTTATTTTTTTGAAAAACTATAATACAATGAACATGAAACTCAAATATTGGTTAGTGGCACTATTTTTTTTATTTCTCATTAAAGGTCATGCCGCTACTGTAGATACATTAACAATCAATAGTAAAAGTATGCTTAAAGGGATAAAGGCTGTTGTAATTCTACCTGAAAAATACGATAAGAAAAATCAATATCCCGTGCTTTATCTACTTCATGGTTTTGGTGGACGTTATGATAATTGGGTAAATAATGTTCCTGCTGTAAAAAAGCTTGTTGATAACTATCAATACATAGTTGTCTGTCCTGATGGAGGATTTGATAGCTGGTATTGGGACGTAAAAGGTGATCAAAATTATCAGTATGATACTTTTGTTAGTCAAGAACTAATAACACATATTGATGCTAATTATTCAACAAAGAAAGATCGATCGGCACGAGCAATAACAGGATTGAGCATGGGAGGACATGGAGCCATGACATTAGCGCTTAATCATCAGGATATATACGGTGCCGCCGGAAGTACCTCTGGTGGATTGGATATTCGTCCTTTTCCTATGAATTGGAATATCAAAAGTAGAATCGGAACCTATACGGCTCATCCTGTTGAATGGGAGAATAAATCAGTTATCAATCAGGTGCATTTGCTTGAACCCAACAAATTGGATTTGATCATAGATTGTGGGAAGGAAGATTTTTTCTATAAAGTAAATGTAGCAATTCATGATAAATTAGATTATAACAATATTCCACATACATTTATTACCCGGTCAGGTGCCCATAACTGGGATTATTGGTCTAAATCAATCATTTATCAGATGGCATTTTTCAATGAGTTCTTTATAAAAAAAGATACTTTTGTAAAAAATTAATAAATAATTGGCTATTATGAATAAATGATTTATTTTTGTTTTCCAAAATCTTTATTAATTAATTATAAACTTATGACACAAAGCCTTGCTAACCACAAGGCTTTTTTTATCTTTGGTAAACACTAAATCAAAATAATGTTACGATCTCTTAGACCTATCTTTTTTGTCTTGTTCTTTTTATTTTTTTCTCAAATTTTTGCTCAGGGCAAATTCCAATATTCTGGATACATTAAAAACGCAGCTAATGGTGAAACTCTAATTGGAGCAGTAATTCGGGATTTGAATTCTAGTCAGATTGCAAGAACAAATAATTATGGATTCTATTCCATTCAGTTGCCTGCCGGAAATCAATCTATTGCTGTATCTTATGTTGGATTTGATGAGCAAGTTTTCAATGTTGTGATTGATCGAGATAGTGTACTCAATGTTGATATGACCCCTGGAGGAAGAAAGCTTGACGAAGTTGTGGTGTCAGGAAGACGGAAGATCGGTAATGTATCTGGTGTGCAAACCGGTTTGGTTAAATTAGAAATAAAAGATATTAAAAATATTCCCGTTGTTTTTGGAGAGCAAGACGTTTTAAAAACAATTCAATTGCTACCAGGTGTGACAAGTGGAGGAGAAGGCAGTAGTTCTTTTTATGTGCGTGGTGGTGGGGGTGATCAGAATTTAATATTACTAGATGAAGCAGCGGTATATAATGCGTCACATTTATTTGGTTTTTTCTCTACATTTAATTCTGATGCGATTAAAGATGTGAATTTTTATAAAGGTGGTATGCCGGCACATTTTGGAGGTAAGGTTTCCTCGGTTATGGACATCAGTATGATTGATGGAAATAACAAGGAGTTTGGTGTAGAAGGAGGTGTGGGCTTAATCGCATCTAGACTTAAAGTGGAAGGACCTATAGTAAAAGACAAAGGGTCTTTTATGATTAGTGGACGTCGAACTTATGCCGATTTATTTCTTAAATTATCGAAGGATGAAGATGTAAACAAAAGCAAATTGTTTTTCTATGACCTGAATGCTAAAGTAAATTATCGTTTTGATAATAAGAATTCCTTGTTTCTATCTGGTTATTTTGGAAAAGATGCCATGGCCTATAGTGATTTGTTTGATTTTAATTGGGGTAATGCGACTGGTACGATACGCTGGAATCACGTTTGGACTAATAAGCTCTTTAGTAACACAACATTTATCTACAGCGATTTTAATTACAACGTGAATATTGAAAATAATTCAAACTTCAAAATCACTTCAAAGATTGAAAATTTGAATTTTAAACAAGATTTTCAATATTATCCTAATAATGATCATCAGATCCGGTTTGGAGTTCAAGCATCTGTTCAGACAATTCGTCCTGCCAGTCTTTTTGGGGGAGAGGGATCCGCAGTAAACACAATTGAGATCGAACCAAGAAAAGGGTTGGAGACGGCTGTTTACGTGTCAGATGAATGGTCTATATCAGATAAATTTAAAGCATTGTACGGTGTACGCGTTAATAACTATAGTATGTTAGGGCCAGGTACCATCTATAGTTTTGATGCTGATGGAAATGCCACAGAGAAAACTATTTATGAGAAAAATCAGATAATTCAAAATTATCTCACTGTAGAACCAAGATTGTCATTAAATTATATGTTCAATGACAATCAAAGTATAAAGGCATCCTTAAATCGTAATTCTCAAAACTTGCATCAGCTGACGAATACGACATCAAGCCTTCCAACAGATCAATTTGTTTTAAGTTCCAATAACATCAAACCACAGTTAGCAAATCAAGTATCACTAGGCTATTTTCAGAATTTTGAAAATGCAAAATATGAAGCTTCGGTAGAAGCCTATTACAAAGATCTGCAAAACCAGATTGATTTTAAGAATGGTGCTGACTTACAGGCAAACGAAATGTTGGATGGAGAATTATTATTCGGTAAAGGAAGAGCTTATGGCGTAGAATGGTTTTTGAAAAAAAATAAAGGAAAATTAACAGGATGGTTGAGCTATACGCTATCGAAAAGTGAGCGTCAATTTGATCAGATTAATAATGGAGCATGGTTCAATGCCAGACAAGATAAAACTCATAATGTCGCTTTAGTAGCGATGTATAAGCTGACAGATAAATGGACTTTGGGCTCTACATTTGTTTACTACACAGGTGATGCGGTTACTTTTCCTTCTGGAAAATATCAAGTAGACGGTAAAACCTTGTTTTATTATACAGATCGCAATAGTTATCGGATGCCTAATTATCACCGTCTTGATGTATCTGCAACTTACGATCCAGGTGCCAAGCTCAATAAAAGGTATTCCTCATCGTGGTCTTTTGGGCTGTATAATGCATACAACAGAAAAAACGCGTACTTAATTGATTTTAGAGAGAATGAGGATAATGCTAATATTACCGAGGCTTACCGTATCGCTTTATTCGGTATAATTCCTTCTGTGACCTGGAATTTTAAATTTTAATGATTTTAAAAGTAAGGTACCGATAGGTATTCAAGAAGTTAAATCATCAAATCAAGCATTAGCGTGATGATCTATAAAAACTGATTATTAATGAATAAATAAATTATTGTGATGAATATAAAAACTGTTTTTAATTGTATCGTGT
Organism: Sphingobacterium sp. MYb388; assembly: GCF_037479535.1. Classification (NCBI taxonomy): domain Bacteria; kingdom Pseudomonadati; phylum Bacteroidota; class Sphingobacteriia; order Sphingobacteriales; family Sphingobacteriaceae; genus Sphingobacterium; species Sphingobacterium sp. MYb388. The sequence continues at coordinate 514,363 of NZ_JBBGYV010000001.1, forward strand.
TGGTAACGGCCGTATTTTTAAGTTCATGTGAAGATAAAATAGATTTAGAGTTGGATGCTGTAGTCGGTAAATATGTTATTGTCGGAGATCTGCATAATGCAAATGTGTCTCAAACAATCTCCATTAACCGTGTTGTCGACTTTTCGAATACATCACCCAACGATCCGGTGTTAGGCGCTTATGTGCAAGTGACAAATATGAGTAGTGGCCGTTCTTATCAATTTGCTGATAGGAATAATGGTAGCTATGTTATTGATAGAATGACTTTCAAAGAAGGTGATCGATATGCCTTATCAGTTACAATGTCTGATGGAAGCCATTTTGAGTCAACCTGTATCATGCCTAAATATGTAGCAGTAGATTCCATCGGTTTAGTTCGTAAAAAAAGATTTAATGATGAATATATATATGCTTCATTTGGTTTTAATGATCCAGCTAATCAAGAAAACTATTACAAGTATAAGTTGAAATTGAATGATGAGGAATTTAAATTTAGCGATGTATTTAGTGATAAATTTAATGATGGATTATTTGTTGAGCATGAAATAAGTAATGAAGATGAAGACATAAAAGTTGGAGACGAAATTCAAGTTTTGAGACAATGTATCGCCAAGGATGTATACACATACTGGTCCAATGTTAAAGGGTTAAATCCAGGTTCTGCAGCTCCCTCTAATCCGATATCTAATATATCTAATGGTGCACTTGGATATTTTAGTGTTAGTAGTGCGCAATACTATGAACTAAAAGTACTTGAAAAAGCAAATCATAACACTTCGAATCGGTAGTTTTTCTCTAATAAATAAGCTATAGTTTTAGGAAGTGCATATTCTACACGAGGTATTGCTTTTATATTGTCATGAAAAACGATAATTGATCCATTTTCGGTATTTCTGATTGCATTTTTTAAACACTGGTCAGGGGAAAGTGAAAGGTCAAAATCACCGGTTAGAACATCCCACATAATAATTTCATATGCAGAATAGAGTTCTTTTAATTGAGATTTTTTAGCTCTTCCATATGGAGGGCGAAATAGCTTACTTTTGGTAAGCTCTTGACACTGTCGGATGTTTTCGAGATACTTAGCATCGTCAGTTTTCCAGCCTTTTAAATGATTGTAAGTATGATTTCCGACTTGATGGCCTTCAGACAAAATTCTTTCGAATAAATGTGGATTTTTTTTAATATTTTCACCTACGCAAAAAAAAGTCGCTTTGATGTTGTACTGTTTTAAAGTATCTAAAACAAATGGAGTTAATTCCGGAATAGGACCATCATCAAAAGTGAGGTAAATTTTGTTTTCTTTCCTTGATTTATTCCAGATTGATTTTGGATATAATAATTTAAGAAAGAAAGGTGCTTTAACGAGATACATACATTTTTATTTTAGCAAAAATATTAAAACTATTAGGTTCTTACTATGGACGATAGAAAAAATTATAAGAAAATGGCTTTTATGACCATCATGTTTTCCTTGATGGGGTATGCGGGGTTTGGACAAGGACAAATAACCGTAGAGGAAGCTATTCGAATTACTTTAGAAAGAAATCTGCAGGTCAAGCAGGCTAGTTTAAATAAAGATTTAGCGGCGCAGGACGTCTATCAGGCAAAATCCAATTTATATCCCGATTTGAGCATAGGTGTAAATCAGCGATTTAATAATGGATTTGCATTTGACCAAGTATCGGGTACTGTGATCACAGGAAATGAATGGACGAGGACATCTAGCGCTTCTGTGAGTTCTAATGTAACCATTTTTCAAGGTTTTCAGAAGATCAACCAAATCAAAGCTAATAAATTACTATTAGAGTCGTCCGCTACGCAAATTGAAAAGATAAAATATGATTTGATGTTATCTGTATTGGTTAATTATTTGGAAGCAATCACAAACAGTGAATTGACGATTGCGAGCCAGCAGCAGATTCTTTTATCCAAAGAGCAGGTGAAAAATGATTCCATCCAATTTCAAGTAGGTAATAAAACTTTGGCAGATCTTTCTCAATCTAAAAATCAAGTTGCCACGGATGAGCTTAATTTGGTAAATGCTAGAAATGCCTATGAATCTTCTTTATTGACATTGAAACAATTGATGGAGATGTCTCCACAAGCAGAGTTGAAATTGGTTAAACCAGAAGTAGAAGCGGTGGACTATGTGCTAGGTCAATATTCGGCAGTTAATGTCTTTGAAAAAGCTAAAAGTTTCAATCCAGAGGTAAAGAAGGCTCAATTAGATAAGGAAGTAGCATTAAAACAAATTGATATTGCGAAAGGAGGCTATTATCCTTCTCTTTCATTAGGAGTGAGTTATGGTACCAATTATTCTTCCAAAGGAAGAAATTTAATTACCGGAGATTATCTTCCTTTTGGTGACCAGTTTAATCAAAATAAATCATTTGGGGCAGGACTGACTTTGTCGGTACCAATTTTTGACAATAATAAAAACCGAATAAATGTATCAAAAGCTAAGATTAATCTAGAATTGGCAGAAACCAATCAACAGCTTTTAGAAACAAATTTAAATAAAACCGTTAATCAGGCTGTTTTAGACCTTTCTGCCGCAGCACAGCGTTATCAATCTAGTTTAGCTGCTTTTAGTAGTGCGACAGATGCATTTCAAGTGATCAAAGAACGCTATGATATAGGTATGGCGAATGGTATTGAACTGTTTACCGCACAAACAAATAGAAATAAAGCAGAATTTGATTTAATCCAAGCAAAGTATAATATGATCTTTAAAGATAAAATAATTGATTATTATGTTGGAAATCCAATTAAATTTGATATTAAATAACCCCTTAATGAAAATCTGAAATGGCTAAAAAGAAAAATAAATTACCAAAAATCATATTAATAAGTGCAGTTGTTCTATTAATATTGGTTTTAGTTGGCAGCAAATTGGGATGGTTCGGAAAAGGGGATATCGTTAAAGTTGCTGTAGATCCTGTAAAGGAAATGAATATCAATGAGCTGGTTTCTGCAAGTGGTAAAATTCAACCAGAATTTGAAGTTAAGTTGAGCTCTGAGGTATCTGGCGAAGTTGTGGAACTGAATATTAAAGAAGGTGATTTAGTGAAAAAGGGACAAGTTCTCTGTCGTATAAAACCTGATATTTTGCAATCAGGTTATGAAAGATCTATTGCGACTTTGAATTCTCAGAAAGCAAATCTCGCAGCTGCACAACAACAATTAAAACAGCAACAAGCTAATTTTAGTAATGTTGAAGCAACTTACAAGAGAAATCTTGAACTGTTTAATAAAAGAGTGATCTCAGCAGCTGAAATGGACAAAAGCTCGGCAGAATATTACTCAACTTTAGCAGCTATTGAAGCACAAAGACAGACTGTATTATCTACGAAATTTGGTATAGACCAATCTCAGGCAACTGTCAAAGAAGCAAAAGATAATTTAGATCGTACAACAATTTATTCGCCAAGTGACGGTGTCGTGTCATTATTATCTATTGAGTTAGGCGAGCGTGTGGTTGGAACGGCACAGATGGCGGGTACAGAAATCATGCGTATAGCTAATATGGACGCTATGGAAGTGAATGTGGATGTGAATGAAAATGATATTAATCGCGTCCGTGTAGGAAACGAAGCAGAGATTGAAGTTGATGCTTATCAAGATCGTAAATTTAAAGGTATTGTTACTGAGATTGCTTCTTCATCTAAAAATATTGCTACAGTGACTGCTGGTTCATCAACCGAGCAGGTTACAAACTTTAATGTCAAAGTGCGTATACAATTGAGCTCTTATGAGGATTTAATTAAGGAGAATAGTGCCTCTCCTTTTAAACCAGGTCTATCTGCAACAGTACAGATCTTTACTAAACATCAGAAGGGGTTGGCTATTCCAATACAATCTGTTACCATCAGAAATGGTACGGGAGCAGATAGTTTAAGCACAGACAGTTTGAAAGAATATGTATTTGTCTTTAACAATGGATTGGTTAAACAAACCGTTGTGAAAACAGGCATTCAGGACGATAAAAATATTATAATTTTATCGGGTCTGAAAAAAGGTGATGAGGTTGTCTCAAGGCCATTTGATGCTATTTCTAAAACTTTAAAGAACGATAGTAAAGTAGAAAAAGTAGATAAAAATAGTTTATAACGTATTTTGATGTAGTATTTATCTGGTTTTCAGATTATTTAGTTTTGTTTTATTTAAATTTTATGTATTTTAAATGAAAACTAAATTATTGTGCTACGTCAGTTTTTTAAATACTTCAAGTTCTCAAGAACTGAACAGAATGGATTCTTTGTACTGAGTATATTGATGCTATTCCTGTTCAGTTTTCCTTTTATAGCCAATTTTTTTAGTAAACCCGACTTAAATTTAGAAAATTACAATATTCAGGCTTTTACATCTGTTGAAAATGATACAACAGATGTTGGTCAATCGAATGAATATCGGTCTTTAGGGGATCATAAAGATAAAGATCCTTATGATAAAGGGGGTGAAGGTAGTTTATTTCGATTTGATCCCAATCGTTTGGATAAAGCAGGCTGGATAAAACTGGGATTGAAAGAGAAACAGGTTCAGGTCATACTCAATTATAGAGAAAAAGGAGGCCGATTTTATAAAAAGGAAGATTTAGCTAAGATCTATTCTATCTCTCCGGCTACATTTAAGCAATTGGAAAATTATATTGAAATTGCACCAACGACAGTTAAAAATCAGGTTCAAAATAGAGGAAAAGATAGTTTAGCTCAGTTTAAAAATGATTCTGAGAATAAATTAAAAACTCGAGAGATCGACATAAACAATGCGGATACTACTGCTTTCATAGCGCTAAAAGGTATCGGTTCAACTTTTGCCAAAAGGATTGTGAAATATAGAGAGTCTCTGGGTGGCTTTGTATCTGTTGATCAGATTAAAGAGATTTATGGGCTGCCTGTTGAAACATTTGATGCCATACTTCCTTTTCTAAAGATTAGTCCTCATCATGCAGTTTCAAAATTAACAATTAACGAGTTGGATGTAAAGTCATTGTCTAAACATCCTTATATTAGTTTTAAGCAAAGTACTGCAATCGTCAATTACAGAAATCAACATGGTCATTTTCGTAATTTGGAAGATTTAAAAAAGGTCATCTTATTAGATGATGATTTTTTGCGTAAACTTGCTCCGTATTTAATCTTTTAAAGATGCTTGAAGAAAAATTAAAACATATCATTCGGGATGTATATGATTTCCCTAAACCTGGAATTGTTTTTAAGGATATTACACCGCTATTGCAAAATGCACAGCTGTGTGAAGAGATGGTCGACGCTTTTGTAGAACAGGTAAAGGATTGTAAACTTGATGCTGTTGCTGGTATTGAGAGCAGAGGTTTTCTGTTTGGAATGATGTTGGCCAATCGTTTGAAGATTCCTTTTGTTCCCATCCGTAAGCAGGGGAAATTACCCTTTCATACAATTTCAGAGTCTTATGCTCTTGAGTATGGACAGGCGACTATAGAAATCCATGAAGATGCCTTTCCAAAAGGAAGTAGAATTCTCATCCATGATGACTTGCTGGCTACAGGTGGCACTGTAGTGGCTGCAAGTAAATTGATTGAAAAATTAGGTGGTGAAATCGCTGGATATTGTTTTGTCATCAGCCTAGATTTTTTAAATAGCCAGGGAAGATTAACCCGGTTTAGTCCCCATGTTTTTTCATTAGCACATTATAAATAATTTAATTTATAAAAACCCTCAACATATTTTATGGAATGGATCTCAGACCCACAGATTTGGATTTCACTACTGACATTGACAGTACTGGAAGTCGTGCTTGGAATAGATAATATTGTTTTTATCTCTATTCTTAGCGGTAAACTCCCTGCCGAACAGCAAAAAAAGGCCCGTCAGTTAGGTTTGATGTTGGCATTAGTAACTCGTGTGCTTCTGTTATTTTCAATTAAATGGATCATGTCTTTGACAGAACCATTTATTAATCTTGCAACTACTTTTGGTATTGACAATCCGGATTGGTCTCGTTATCTGGAATTATCAGGTAGGGATCTAATTCTATTTATTGGAGGTCTATTTTTAATTTATAAAAGTACGACCGAGATACATCATAAAATGGACGGGCACACTGAAGAACATAAAGTCAATAAAAAGGGTGTAACTTTTTTAAGTACAATTTTTCAGATATTAATCTTAGATATTGTTTTTTCATTAGACTCTGTGATCACTGCGGTTGGTATGGTTGATCAAATAGGTGTGATGGTTGCGGCAGTAATTATTGCTGTTGTTATTATGTTACTATCCTCCGAGCAGATCAGTAAGTTTGTCAATAATTATCCTTCCGTGAAAATGCTAGCTTTGTCTTTCCTTCTTTTGATCGGGGTGTCGCTGACAGCAGAAGCATTTGATCAGCATATTCCAAAAGGATATATTTATTTTGCAATGGCTTTCTCTGTTTTAGTCGAATTTTTAAATATTAAAAGCGAGAAAAAACAGATGCATAAACAGCATGATAAATAGATGAAGATTTAAAATAAAAAAAGCGGGGGTTATCATTTTGATAACCCCCGCTTTTTTTATTGCTTATTATAAGCTTAATGCCGCCGCTTGTGCGATTTTTTTAGGAATATCGGTGTTTTCCATTTTGTGAGTAAACAGTTCAGAGCCAGCTCCGATTGCATAAACAGGAACGTAACCTGCAGAGTGATTGCCAGAAGCCCATGATATATTTGCGACTTCGTTTAATGTTTTGACAGCTTCAGCTACTAGTTTTTCATCATTGGCATACAGGCTTTTTTCTGTTGCGTTTACATGTTTGATAAAACTATTCTCATATGCCTGGAACATAGCTTTTTCTTGACGTTCATTGACTTTAATTTTTGTCCATAAACCAAGATTTTCTGCTAGTATATTTTTGATTTGCTCCCAAGTTGTCTTAGGTTGTTCTATACGTATTTTAGTAATTATTTTAGAAAGTTCTCCCTGAGAAACTTTTTGGTTTACGAGGGCTTTGAAGTTTAAATTGCTACTTCCATTTCCTAAGGTCATACCGCCTGTTTCATGGTCGGCAGTAATAATGATTAATGTTTCTTCCGGATGTTTTAAGTAAAAATCATAAGCAACCTGTACGGAGTTATTGAAATCGACTACTTCATGCAGTGTAGTTGCCGCATCATTGCTGTGGCTGGACCAATCAATCTTTCCTCCCTCGACCATTAAGAAAAAACCTTTATCATTATTTTTTGTCAGTGACTCAATTGCTACTTCCGTAATTTCTTTAAGATTGAGATCTCCATCTTTTTGATCGATTGCAAATTTTAAGGATTCAGGATCAGTATCTTTATTGTTAATCAAGATCATCTTATCTGCTTTTGATTTCAATCGATGATAATCCGATTTTCCAAAAGCTAATGTATAACCTGATTTCTCAAATAATGTGAAAATTGGCGTTACAGATTCTTTGGCAGCATTCGTATTAGGCTTTAAAAAGCCAGATCCTCCAAAAAAATCAAAGTTTGATTTAGGAATATCTGTTGCTATTTCATAATATTTATTTCTGCTTGTTTGATGTGCATAGAATGAAGCAGGAGTAGCATGATCAATGCTGACACTAGTTGTGATGCCGACTTTTAGCCCCTTTTCTTTAGCCGCATAAGCGATGCTTTTTAAAGGTTTTGTTTGTGTTGAGTCCATTCCAATAACACCATTTTTAGTTTTTGATCCTACAGCAAGTGCTGTTCCACCAGCAGCAGAATCGGTAATGCCATTGGATAGGGAGTATGTAGAAGCAAAAGTAGCGACAGGAAAAAGCGAAAATACTAAAGGTTTCAAACCGATTCTATTTTCAAGGTCTGCCAAATAGACTTCTGTAGAATTGACCTGATTGAGTCCCATACCATCACCGATCATATAGAATATATATTTAGGTTTATTTTGAGCAAATAAAATAGATAGTGATGCTAAATAGAAAAATGTCGTTGCGAGTGTACGTTTGATCATGTTTAATAATAGTTGATGTTGGTATTTATAGTCTTAATATCATATTAATGGGCTAATATAGCAAACCCATATTTGTTTAATGTTAAGTTTTAAAATTCAGCATTATATATTGTGTTAAAACAATTCTTGGTATGTAATTGTTACAACAAGGTGAAATTGCAGCATAGCACTTGATCGTGAAGTGTAACTTAAAGTAACGGATAAACTAAAATTTGAACATTATGGAAATTAACCTTTTAAATTCTGCTAAAGAATTTTTTAATGATGAAGTCTTATCTAAGCTCGGTAATTCCGTAGGGGAAGATAAAGAAAAAGTGAAATCAGCTATTGGAGCAATTGTTCCTACTGTTTTCTTAGGGTTGCAAAAAGAGTCAGGAAGTGGCTTAGCTGCAATTTTAGAGAAAGCTAAACAATATTATGGAGATTTTAATTTTGGTGACTTTTTAAAAACCAATACTGAAACAGGACGTATCAATGGATTGGTAGATGCAGAGCCTATTGAACCTCATCACAATGATCTTTTACAATCTATCTTTGGAGACAAGTTTAATTCAATTATTTCAAGCTTAGGCAGCCTTGTTGGAGGCAATGAATCCACTGTTGAAAAGTTATTAAGTGTTTCATTACCTGCTGTATTCTCGGGTTTAACACAAAATGGAACAAATTGGGATGTAAGTGCAATCGGTCGATTATTAAATGAAAATAAGGATAATTTTACAGCCGCATTGCCTTCAGGATTAGGACTAGCGGCATTTGGAACTTCTTTTGCTCAGGCGGATCAAATTAGATCCTCTTCTACTGATAGTGAATTACACGATAGCAGTATTACAGATAAGCCTGTAGAAGCAATATTGGTATCAGTGCCAGTTACTAAAGAGGAACTTCAAGTTACTCACCCAGAAGAGGTCACAAATGAATCTGTTTCCAAAGAGGAAGAGTTGACTGTTGTAACACCACCTATTGTTCCACCGAAACCTGTAAATCATGATAATCCAGTCACTGCAGCACCTCCGGTTGTGCCTCCTATTGATCATGTTCCTATTATTCCACCTCCGCCTTCCGGTCCCATTGTTGATCCATTACATACAGAAACCCCGTCTTCTGGCGGTGGAGGAATTTGGAAAATTTTAATACCCATCGTAATTATTGCTGTTCTTTGGTTCTTATTCGGGAAAGGCTGTAAAGGTGATAAAGATCAGGTAGTTGTTACCGATAGCATGAATACAACAGCTGTAGACACAAGTTTGACTGTTGTTGCTGTTACTCCGGTCGTTCGCGAAAGTTTAGAGGTGATTTTGCCGGATAGTGTAAAGTTAAAAGCCTATAAAGGTGGTATTGAAGATCAGTTGGTGCAGTTTCTAAAAACAGACTACAAAGCGCTAAGCGAGGATGAACTGAAAGATAAGTGGTTTAATTTTGATAATTTAAATTTTGAAACAGGTACGGCTAAAGTGCTTCCTGAAAGTCAAGTTCAATTAGAAAACATAGCGGCAATTCTAAAAGCTTTCCCTGCAGCAACTGTAAAGATTGGCGGGTATACAGATAAAACTGGAAATGAGGATTTTAATAAGAAATTATCTACAGATCGCGCTGAGGTAGTTAAAGTATATTTGATTGGAAAAGGACCTAGTAGTCAGGTTATTGGCGCTGAAGGTTATGGTTCTGAGTTTGCAAAAGCAGCAGCTGATGCACCTGAAGCGGAACGCGTATTGGATCGTATCGTTGCTATAAGCGTACGATAGGTCCAATTGGAACAGAAAAAGGAGGTGAACGAAGTTCATCTCCTTTTTTTTATTTCACTATAATATTGCATTTTTGCGGATATGGAAAACAAGGTAAAGGAAATTTTAAAATCTGACTTTGAAAAATATATGCGTTTTGCAGTACAGTCGGGCGCAGGATTTGGATTTGACATTTTCGGTGAATATGCAGTATCGGTATTAAATTTTTATGTGGGAAGTGCAATTTTAACCTATGAAAACAAGCTTGAGGCTTCCTTGTATTTGCTTGAATTATACAATAAGGGACTTGGTGGGATTATCACGGAGGAAGATCGTGAAGAGCTGGCTCGAGTTTTTGCTCAAGACCCAACTCTTGACTATGGTGTATTAAAGCCTATTTTTGGCTAATCTTGTTTGGTCCAAACCAGGTTTTCGATGGCATAACCAGATTTACGCGCATATTCCAAATAGGCTAATTTAATATCTTCAGGTATTGTCTTTTCTCTGGATAATATCCACATATAATCCAAATTATCTCCAAAAATGAGTGCATATTGATAATCTTGATCAATTTTCACTACATGATAACCACTGTAAAATGGACCGAAAAAGGATACCTTTAAAGCCGCTTTTTTTGATGAATCAATAGGCTTTGCTTTACCGATTGACTGTTTCCATTTATTTTTTTGGTCATGAAATCCCTGATTATTTACCGCAATGCTACCATCATTATTTTTGTTATAAGTAGCAGTAACCTGTGACAGACCTTTTTCCCATTTAAAATCTAGCCTTGCTATTTCATACCACTTGCCTAAGTAACGATCTATGTCAAAAGGTTCGATGACTTTGACTTTGGATTTTACTGGTTTTAACGCATTGTAAGCGAACGTGACGGCAGCGGTAGCGGCGAGTATGAGAAGTGATTTTTTCTTATCCATAATAATGATGATTTGTTCATAAATCTGTGAGCTGTCCCTATGGGTACATGCAATAAAAACGCCAAAGTGGAGACGAATGTTTAGTCATTTATGAAAATAAAAGTAGTATTTTCGTCATTTTAAAATTAAGTACCATGTATTCAAGAGAAGAAGTAAAACAGTTGAAGGAGACTTTTTGGACCCGATTTGGACAGTATATGGCTTTAAATAACTCTGCTGATGGAGAGAAAATTAATTGGGTAAACTATAGAACCGGTATTAAAAATCTACGCTTTAAGATGGAGGCAGATAAACGCCTTTCTTTAATAGCAATTGAGTGGAGTCATCGTGACCTATCAATGCGTAAACTTATGATGGAGCAGTTTGAAGAGTACAAAACCATTCTAACAGCTATACTAGGAGAGGAATGGACCTGGGATCTGGAGATGGAAGATGAACAAGGGAAATCTGTAAGTATGATCTATATGACTATGGAGGGAAAAAGTATTTTTAAACAAGAAGACTGGCCCGATCTGATATCATTTTTCAAACCAAGATTAATTGCTCTCGATGAGTTTTGGTGTGATGCTCAATATGGGTTTGAAATTTTCAAAAGTTAAATTATTACGTCAATAGGGTTTTATTTGAGGATGTAATTTTTACCTTTGCGCTAAAATTGTATTGTTTATGAAAAATATACTAAAAAGTCTAATTGTACTCGCAATGACTTTGCAGATTTCTTCCGTATTCGCATGGGGATCTACTGGACATCGTGTCGTTGCTGAGGTCGCAGAACGTCATCTGACAAAAAAAGCAAAAAAGAATATTCAAAAAATAATTGGAAAACAGAAACTAGCTTATTGGGCAAATTGGGGTGATTTTATTAAATCTGATCCGCATGATGAATTTAAAAAATTGGGGAATTCTCATTTTATAAATACTAATCCGCATCTACCTTGGGCTGATTTTCAGTTAGCAATGGAAAATTCCAATGAAGAAAATTTATACAAAACGGTGTTGAGATTGGAAAAATCATTTTCAGAAAAAGATTTAACGCTTGAAAAAAAGAAACAAAATTTATACATGCTGATCCATTTAATCGGTGACGCTCATCAGCCGATGCACGTAAGTAGAGCCGAAGATCAAGGTGGAAATAAAATTGAAGTAAGCTGGTTCGGAAAAAAATCTAATATACACCGTGTATGGGATTCAGATTTGATCGATGGTGAAAAATATAGCTATACTGAATATGCAACAGTGTTGGATATTTTAAGTAAAAATGAAGTTAAGCAGGTGCAAGGTGGTACATTAGCGAGCTGGTTGTATGAGTCAAATCAGCTTTCAGATAAAATCTATGCAGATGTTGAGCTCAACGCAAACTTATCTTATAACTACATTTATAACAATATTTATAAAGCAGAAAATTGTATGCTTAGAGGTGGTTTACGTTTGGCAAAAATCTTGAATGATGTTTTTGGTTAATCATTAGTCTTATAAAATAAAAAAGGGAAATGAATGTATTCATTTCCCTTTTTTATTTTCGGTATTATTGTTGTGGTCAGATTAATACAACGAATTTTCTTGTCGTTTTTATTTTTACGCCTTAATATATGACCATATCACTACTGTTCAAGAAGATAACACCATTTGCCAAGCCCTATAAAAACCTCATCTTTTATACCTTAGTTTTAACCTTGGTCGGATCTTTTGCCGCGCAGATTAATGCCTTCATCTTGAAATATACGGTAGATACTATCAGTGACTTGATGGTCGCTAAAGAACCGCTGTCTAGAGGTATGCATTTGATCGGGATTATCTCTGCAGTTCTTTTGGTAAAAGAGATTGTCTATTCCTTTATTCAGTTTGGACAGAAATTCTACGGTGAAAAACTACGTATATTTATTGCAAGAGATTTTTCACAACAGATTGTAGAAAAAATATTGACGTATAAAATGGCTTTTTATACGTCAGAAGAAAATGAAAGCGGAAAATTGCAGACACGGATTGATTCGGGAATTAGCTCGCTGACACGTTTAGTTCAGAATTTCTTTATCGATATCCTTCCTTTATTTGCGAATGCCATCGTGGCGCTCGTATGTATGTTTATGGCTAATGTGTACGTCGGATTGGTTGGGCTCGCAGTTATACCAATTTATTTCTACATCAGTCAAACACAAGCTGGAAAACTTAGTGGATTTAGACGGCAGATGCGAAAATATAGAGAATCCAAGAATAATAGAATCATTAATTTAATTGACTCTATATTGGTCATAAAATCTTTTGTACGCGAACCTGAAGAAGCAGACCGTCATGAGAAGATTCAATTTGAAATGACGGAAAATCAGATGCAAACACGAAAAACGAGTTTCATTTTTGATAGTCTAAAGAATTTTATTGAGCAGATAGCAGTTGTTGCAATTATTGTTTTAACTGCTTTTCTGGTGCTGGACAATCAGATTACAATTGGAGCGATTATGTTTCATATTATGTTATTTTCAAATGTTTCAGCTCCTATTCGTCAACTGCATCGTATCTATGATGAGGTAAATGATGCTTTAATTTACTCGGAATCATTTTTCGAAATATTGGAGTCTGATGTTTTGATTGAGGGAAGCGGTACTTTTATACCAGATAAGATCAAAGGCCATATTGTGATTGAAGACGTATCATTTGAATATCCTAACGGAACCCATGCACTAAGAGATATTTCTTTTCAAATCAAACCAAATCAGATCACAGCGCTTGTTGGATTAAGCGGCGCAGGGAAAAGTACAGTTATAAATCTTTTAGATAAATTTTATGAACCTACAGCTGGTCGGATTTTATTAGATGGAGTTGATCTTAAAAACTATGATACTAAATTTTTAAGAAAAAATATCGGTATGGTTCTTCAGCGCAACCATATTTTTAAAGGTTCTATTTTTGAAAATATTGAATATGGAAAGATAGGGAGTAGTAAAGAAGAAATTGTTAAGGCAGCTAAAGAAGCTTACATTCACGAACAGATTATGGAGTTGCCTCAAGGTTACGATTCTGGAGCTCATTTGCTTTCAGGGGGGCAACAGCAACGAATAGCAATTGCCCGCTTGTTTTTGAAAAATCCTCCGATTATCTTTCTAGACGAACCTACTGCGAATTTGGATGCCATTGCTACCGAACAAATAAAAAATAGTTTGGATGCTATAAAAAAGGATCGTACGGTTATTATTGTGTCTCATAGTATTTCCCAAATTATAGACTCCAATGAAATAGTGGTGATGGAAAAAGGTAGGGTAGTCGAGAAGGGCATTCATGAAGATTTATACGATCATCGTGGCACTTATTATAAGATCTTTTCTGCTATGGCTAATAGTCTCAATTTGGATAAAATTAGTAAAACATTAAATCATTAATGGTTTTTGCTGTGCAGATACATTCCTACTACTACAAGTAAAATACCGGTTGTAGCCAAGTTGTTTGGGAAAGCAGTTTGCAATATGATAATTTCCCCTATTAATGTGAAAATCACTTCCATAGCCTGTGTTGCCTCAACTGCGGCAAGTGCTTTATGGTCATGTTGCACTAATTCTGTCCCTTTAAAAAAAAGTAGCGTTGCGATAACACCAGAAAATAAGGCTATTAATAAGGTCTGTAACAATTGACTTTGATCGGGAAGTCCATGCTCCTGAAAGCCAAAGAACATCAGAATAATCCAGAATGGCATGCTTGCGAGCGTCATACCCAATGTACGCTGGTACGTGTCCAAAGAGCCTTTTGTTAAGGCCATCATTTTACGGTTACCAACAGGATAAGCAATTGCGGCTATTAGTACAGGAATAGTTCCGAGTAATATTGTTGACAACGGAGTAGATTTAGCCTCAGAAATTTGCATGACTAGGATACCCAAAAAGATGATACAGGAAAAAAATAAGGTCGATTTAGAAAATGGCTGTCGATTTTCTTTACGTTGCATGAAATGACCTATAAACATACCGGCAATAATGGTAAATTCAAAGGTTCCTGCAACTAACCAGGAAGGACCATAGCTTGCCCCAAATGTCAACAGAGCATAGAAAATTCCAAATCCAAGTGTACTCCAGAGCAACCATTGCCCTAGATTTCTTTTCATTTCAATCAATAATTGTTTTAAATTTCCACGTATAATAACGATAAGTAACAATATCGGTAGCATCCATACAAAACGTAAGGCTGAAGACCACTGCCATCCACCTCCCGAAACTGCCATGATGCGGTTGAGGACAAAAGTGCTAGCGAAAAATAATGAGGCTAATATACCAAATGAAAGTGCTTTTGATTTAGCGGTAAGGAGCATGTTTATATAAGAATCAGGATTTGTAACTTCTAAAGTAATTAATGAATAGGACAATGTCAAGACCGATTATATGATATGTCTTGAAAAGATATTCTTTATTTATGCATCAATTGTTACTAAAATTTGTTTATTTTGCATCCTTAATAAAACATGAGTAAGAAAATTAATCATTATGATTATACAACCAAGAACTAGAGGATTTATTTGTTTAACCTCGCATCCAGAAGGAACTGCGAAAAACATTAAAAACCAGATTGAATACGTAAAATCTAAAGGTGAAATTGCTAATGGCCCTAAGAAAGTCTTGGTCATTGGTGCATCAACAGGATTCGGTATTGCATCTCGTATTTCAGCAGCATTCGGTTCTGGAGCAGCAACAATTGGCGTATTTTTTGAAAAACCGGCAGCTGAAGGGAAACCTGGTACAGCTGGTTGGTACAATACTGCTGCTTTTGAAAAAGAAGCACATGAGGCTGGTCTTTATGCAAAAAGTATCAATGGTGATGCTTTTTCTGATGAAATCAAAAAACAAACTATAGCATTAATCAAGCAGGATTTAGGTCAAGTTGATTTAATAATCTATAGTTTAGCTTCTCCGAGACGGACACATCCAAAAACAGGTGTTTCATATGCTTCTGTTTTGAAACCGATTGATGTTCCTTTTACAAATAAAACAGTGGATTTTCATACTGGTGTGATTTCTGATATCACGATTAATCCGATTGATAATGAAGAAGATATTGCGAATACAGTAGCAGTAATGGGGGGAGAAGATTGGAAATTTTGGATTGAAGATTTAAAAGAAGCTGGTGTATTAGCAGATGGTGTTAAAACAGTGGCTTATTCGTATATCGGTCCTGAGTTAACATTCCCTATTTACCGTAACGGTACAATTGGCCGTGCGAAGGATGATTTAGAAGGTACTGTACCTGCTTTAAATGATTTATTGAAAGATATTAACGGTATTTCGTACGTTTCGGTTAATAAAGCTTTGGTAACGCAATCAAGTTCTGCAATTCCTGTTGTTCCTTTATATATTTCTTTACTATACAAAGTGATGAAAGAAAAAGGTATTCACGAAGGTACAATTGAGCAGATGCAACGTTTATTTGCAGAGCGTCTTTACACAGCTGACGGTAAAGTTCAATTGGATGAAAAAGGTCGTATCCGTGTAGATGATTTGGAAATGAGAGCTGATGTTCAAGCAGAAGTAGCGGCACTTTGGGAAAAAGCCTGTACAGAGAACCTATCAGAAATTTCTGACATTCAAGGTTATCGTGACGAATTCTTTAACCTATTTGGTTTTAATTTTGATGGTATCGACTATAATGCAGATACAAATGAATTGGTAAACGTACCAAGCATTTAAGCTGTTACTATAGCATATAATAAATAAAGGCGACCATTGGTCGCCTTTATTTATTATATGCTATTTTATGACACTTTTAAAGATTGTCGAAAATGTTTCGTTCTGCAGATTGACTTTATTTATAAACAAAAAAGAGACTGTCTCCTTATTAGGTAACAGTCTCTTCTATTTTATATGATTCAATCGGAAGATTAGTGTTTGAAATGACGCACTCCTGTCGTCACCATTGCTAATCCTTTTTCATTACACATGTCGATTGATAATTGATCTTTGATTGAGCCTCCTGGTTGAAGAACTGCTGCAATACCGGCTTCTGCTGCAATTTCAACACAGTCAGGGAAAGGAAAGAAAGCATCAGAAGCCATTGAACATCCTTTTAAGTCAAATCCGAAAGCATTCGCTTTTTCAATAGCTTGTTTTAATGAGTCAACTCGTGATGTCTGACCAACACCTGAAGTGATCAATGTGCCATTTTTAGCAAATACAATTGTATTTGATTTGGTATGTTTAACAATTTTGTTTGCGAAAAATAAATCTTCTAATTGAGCCGCTGTTGGGACAACTGTAGTAACAGCAGTCATTTGCTCAGGTCCTTCAACTGTATTGTCTTTATCTTGTTGTATAACACCATTTAACAATGTTTTGAATTGTTGTGATGGTAATTCAACCTCCTTACGAACTAGAATGATACGATTTTTCTTTGCTGTAAGAATTGCAATTGCTTCTTCTGAGTAAGCAGGCGCAATAAGAACCTCGAAAAATAAATTATTGATTTCAGTGGCAGTTTCAGCATCTACTTCACCATTAGTGATTAAAACACCACCGAACGCAGAAACAGGGTCACATGCTAAAGCATCCACCCATGCTTGTTTGATTGTAGGACGTGAAGCTACACCACATGCATTTGTATGTTTTAAAATTGCAAATGTAGGCTCCGTAAATTCATCAATGATAGCAACTGCAGCATCTACATCTACCAAATTGTTGTAGGATAATTCTTTGCCGTTCAGTTTTGTAAACATAGCATCTAAATCACCATAGAAAACACCTTTTTGATGTGGATTTTCACCGTAACGTAATACTTGAGCTTTTTGTTCCGATTGTTTGAATACATCAAGCGTATTTTCTTTATTGAAATAATTGAAAATAGCAGTATCGTAATGTGAAGAAGTATTGAAAGCAAGCTTAGCAAATTCTTTACGTTGCTCCAATGTAGTTGTACCTTCTTGATCTGCTAACATTTCCTCTAAAGCTGTATAATCATTTTTAGAAGATAGGATAACAACATCATTGAAGTTTTTAGCAGCCGCACGAATCAATGAAATGCCACCGATATCAATTTTTTCAATAATGTCTTCTTCAGAAGCTCCAGAAGCTACTGTTTCCTCAAAAGGATATAAATCAACAATGACTAAATCTATTTCCGGAATTTCGTACTGTGCTAGTTGCTGTTGATCGCTTTCTAAAGGTCTTCTCGCTAATATACCACCAAATACTTTTGGGTGTAATGTTTTTACACGGCCACCTAAAATGGAAGGATAGCTCGTTAGGTCTTCTACAGGAACTACATCAATACCTAAATCTTTGATGAAAGCTTCTGTGCCACCTGTAGAATAGAAGGTAACACCGTATTTGTTTAATAATTGAATTAATGGTGCTAAGTTGTCTTTATAATATACAGACACTAAAGCATTTTTAATCTTTACAGAATGGCTCATTAGTATAATTTGTTTGCTGGCGCAAAGATAGGTAAATAATAAGTATGCACAAACCCTTTAGGAACGATTGAAAGTAAAAAAGACTGTTCTACACAGTCTTTTTATTGTTATTTATAAATTTTATCTTTTAAATCCGCGCAGATATCATCTGTGATCTTCCAGATCGGTTCAGGATCGTCCGTATTATTGATTATAACCTGATCACAACTATTTTTGTAGGGCAATAAATATTCATTGTAAGACGGTAAAACATGATTAACCCATTTATAACGAACATCATCTTCAAAATAACCACGCTCTATTAAATCTCGTCGTAATCTGCGTTCCAATGCGATATCTTGGTTTGCATCTAAAAATATCCGATGATCGATTAACTTGTTTACTTCTGTATAATGATAGATAAACAGTCCTTCAATAATCAAAATAGGTGCTGGTTTAATTTCCAGCATCTTTGGTTTTATAGCAGGGTTATTGAAGGTATATTCTTCTTTATAAATTGTTTTTCCGTCAAATAGATCACTAATATCTTTATAAAAAGCATTTCGGTCAATCGAAGTTGGAAGATCAAAATTATACAATTTATTTTCTTCCTGCGTCTTTGTATTTGCTGGTATGTAATAGTCGTCCTGTGAAATAAGCGTCACTTCGTCGGGACTAAAGTGTTTCAAAAAACAGTTTAGAAAAAATGTTTTACCAGAACCGCTACTACCTGCGATTCCAATGACATATGGTTTTTTATTCATTTAATATATAATATTCGAAAAGAATCGATCAGCACTAATCCTCTAAAGGAACTCCGTAAGTAATTTCGACTTGAAAGCGCTTATCTAAAGCGCCTATGTAAGCGGCCGCAGATTTTGATAAAACAACAATGGCGTTATGTGTATCTGCATTTTCATTAAATTTACCAACCACTTTGGCGTAGGTCACGCTTCTTGTCATCGGATTGGTAATTTTAAGCACGGTACCTACTGCTGCAGTTTTATGTAATGCTAAATTACTGGTCCCATTTTCATTCAGTCCATCTATCCAAACGCCAATTCCACGTTCCGTTTTCTCGCGAATACCATATTTGTTAGCTGCAATAACGGGTTCTTCTACAGCAGTGGTATCTGGACCGATAAATAGCGTGTCTGGTTTTTGAGGTATATTTAAGTTGCTGTTATTAGGGATTTTTAATATTTGGCCTCCGCTGATACTGTTTGACCGCAGATTATTTGCTCTCTTTATTTCTTCAACAGTTACGTCAAATTTACGTGAAATAGCATACAGAGTCTCTTGGTCACCAACTTTATAATCGATCAGTTCTTTTTGGGAGCCTTTAACTGTAGAATTCTTTGAATTGTTTGGAGTTACATAAAACATGCGACCGGTCGGGATTTTGACAATCTGGCCAAGAGCTAAAGTTTTGTTTCCATTTAATTCCGTTATTTTACCTACGGTAGTTTTATATTTTTTGCTTAACTGGTAATAGTTATCGCCTTTTTCAATTTTGAAAAGAACATATTCTTGTCCATCAATTTTTTCAACTCCGATGGAGTCTGGTGCTGCTGCAATCGTAAATGTGCTCGCTGACACATTGTTATGATTTATCGCTAACATTGCTAATGATAAGAATGCTAGTGTTTTATATGTGGTAGATTTTGATAGAATGTTCATCATGTTTTACAATTATACTAAATACGATACAAATTCTTGTTTATTGTGTGTTAAAAGAAAAATCTGACACCCAATTTGAAAATAGATTTGCACCAGTTTTAAATCCAGATCGCTAATAATTAACGTTTCATCTAGAACTTGTTTTTTATCAGAAAGCAACAATCTGATGGTATATTTTTTTTTCCGTTTTTCATGATAAGACCATAGAAAATGATCATTACATTTACTGATCCATAGATCTTCATTATTTTTAATATGCTGCAAAAATGAAGGTTTTTGCGCATTAAATTCCAAAGGAAAGACTATATCATTTTCAAAAGGTTTAATTTCTGAAGGTATTGTCGTTAAAATTTCTTTTGAAAGAAATGAGAAATACTGTTCGAAACCTGCAGTGATATGTTGTGGACGAACATGTACATAACCATTGAGTATCCCAAGATATTGGTATTGATGGTATAAATAAGTCGTATCTGGTTTTTGATGAAATAGCATCCAAACACCTGGAGATACAGGACTATTTTCAGAAACTTTCCTTAACACGACAACTTGATCTTGGATAGCCGCTAAAGTCCATTCCTTTTCTGGTAGTCTAAAATGATCTAAATACACTGTACCTTTAAAATCCAGAACTGTGATGTAAGGAACAGTATTTTCAGGATCGCGGCACTCAATAGCAATCAATCTGCTTATTTCATCTATTTCTATTTTCCAGACCGGAAATCTGAAGGTTTGAGAAAATGCGTTAGAAATAGTATATTTAGACATAGCAAATGTATTAATCGCTTGTTTATTTTTTTAATAATCTTATTTATGGAAGGCAAAATTAGTAAATCATTTTTAATAACAGTCTTTTTAAGCTTGGTATTATTCACATCAAGTTTTGCCCAAAAGGTGTATGTGTTTGAATTAAAGGATGATATAGGACCAAGTGCCTGGCGTACAGTAAAACAAGTTTACGACAGCGCACAGAGTAAAAAGGTGGATTATGTGTTAATGGAATTGAATACATATGGAGGAGCCCTAAATTTTGCAGACTCTATCCGGACAAAATTGCTTGACTCAAAGATTAAGACGATTGTTTATATTAATAATAATGCAGCTTCTGCAGGAGCGCTGATATCCTTGGCGAGTGACTATATTTATATCCATCCGGGGGGAAGTATAGGCGCAGCAAGTGTTGTCAATGCTAATGGAGAAGTGCTTCCTGAGAAGTATCAATCTTATATGCGAGGACTGATGCGCGCAACGGCAGAGGTAAAACATCGTGATCCGAAATTGGCAGAAGCTTTTGTTGATCCTAATGTATCATTGCCGTTGATAAAGCAAGATGGACAATTGTTGACTCTAACGAGCAGTGAGGCTGTTAAGTTTGGACTGGCAAAGGGGGAAGTTAGCAATCGTAATATGATCTATAAAGACTTAAATATAGTCAATGTACAAG
This sequence comes from Sphingobacterium sp. MYb388, assembly GCF_037479535.1. NCBI lineage: Bacteria > Pseudomonadati > Bacteroidota > Sphingobacteriia > Sphingobacteriales > Sphingobacteriaceae > Sphingobacterium > Sphingobacterium sp. MYb388. Next base: position 535,455 of record NZ_JBBGYV010000001.1, read on the forward strand.
AAACTGTCTATCGTAAGGGTACAATTGATCATATTATCAGTTTTTTAATAAATCCAGCTGTAAGTGGTATACTGATTTTGTTAATAATAGGTGGTATTTATGCCGAAATGCAAGCCCCTGGTTTAGGATTTGCTATTGCTGTTGCGATTGTAGCGGCATTACTGTTCTTTGCACCACTCTATATTCAAGGTTTAGCTGCAAATTGGGAAATAGCTGTCTTTATAGTAGGACTTGTATTAATTCTTTTAGAAGTTTTTGTTATTCCCGGTTTTGGAATTGCCGGTATATTAGGAATAATTTTTGTTATTTGCGGTCTGACTTTTAGTCTTGTTGCCAATGATTTTTTAGATTTTAAACTCGCTTATCCAGGTATGTTATTTAATTCATTTTTATTAGTTGTAGGAGCCATGATACTGTCGATCATATTGATGGTCATCTTTGGGAAAAATCTGTTAAAGGCTCCAGTTTTTAGACGACTTGTTTTAAAGGAAGAGCAAAAATCGGAAGAAGGATATACCTCCTCTATTTTAAAGTCCAATTTATTGAATAAGGAAGGAGTAGCAAAGACTGTATTGCGCCCATCTGGTAAGATTGAAATAGAGGGAGTCTGGTATGATGCTGTGGCTTTGGATGGATTTATTGAAGAAGGGGAGGAGATTTATGTAGATAAGCATGAGAACTACAACTTATTTGTAAGACGAAAAGCAGAAAAGGCTTAAAGGTAACTTATACGAAAAAAGGCCTATTTCATATGAAATAGGCCTTTTTTTCGTATAATAGGATCTAGAATTTTGATCCTATCGTTAACATTACATTTGTTCTGCTATTCTTAACGTCAACACTTGGACTAACCGTATTCCAGTCGCCTTCATAAGTGATTCTATAAGGATTTTCTTTATAGTTGTTGGCATTATAAACACCAGTCAGATCAAGATATACACCACGGCCTAATTTAGCACCTAGACCAGCTGAAATGCCATAAGTTTTATACTCAGCATCTTTGTACGGATTACCATTATAATTGAAACCAGCTCTTCCGCTTAATATCTGATTAAATAATACCTCGCCACCTACGCGTACATTGAAGGCTGCCTGGTATGTATTTTTAATATTAGCATTCATCTGCTGCTCGTTTGAATTATTATTATAAACATCTCTATAGCGCATACTTGCATAATCGACAAATTCAACTTCCGCAGTTAATAGACCGGCAGAAAAATATTGTGTAAGACCAGCTGAAAGCTTATAGGGAGTTTGTAAGTTATAATCGTACGAGGTGTCGTAATACTTAGATGCGAAATTATGGAATGACTTATCGGCATTTGGCTTAAAGTAGTTAATGTCTGTATAAGAGGTCGATTCATCTGTAATTGACATAAATGTAGGCGTTTTAGCCGTAAATCCTAAACTTAAAGAAGGTGTGGCTTTATAGATCATACCTAATTTAAAATCAAAACCAGATCCTTGAGTCACTTGGCCGTAATGGTCAAATAGTTCGTAGTCCACATCAACAAATTTTGCCTGTTCTTCATCTGCCTTTAGATAGTTTGATTCAGGATTCAATGCTTTAATACCAGCCGCATCTTTCGTTATGCCGTATTCTGTAAAAACAGCAGATTTTTCATAACGGAAATCTGTTAGGCTGAAAGTTGCTCCGATATAAAATTTATTGCTATAATTAGAGCCAAAAGATAATGCTGTTTCAGATTTTCCACCTTTGGTCCATACTGAATTCAATTGTTCGCTTCCTTTATCTTCAGCAATTGGAAAATAAAAGTTTTTGTCTTTGCCAATAGTTTTATCAAACATAAAGGATGATTTCATGTCATTTGCCCATTCACTTCCATCCTCATCGAACATGCGATCTGCATACGCATGTGTGATCGAATTGTCACTATTCACGCCACTATAGTCTAATTTATTGTTAAAAAGATTCGTACGATTGTAAGCAATACCAACATTAAAATTTAACCAGCCTTTAGTTAAGTCTCCGCCGTAACGAGTGGTTGGTAAATGAAATACAACACCACCATTATCCAGGTTAAAATTGTCTGTTTTGCTATTGCTTTTGTTACCGAAATAATCCATCTTATTTTTCCCATATTGGTAACGTAAAGTTGCAGAAGCATCAGATTGGTTATAAAAACCTAAACCTGCAGGGTTTCCTGTTATAGCGCTAATATCACCACCTAATGCAGTTGAAGCACCTCCCATAGCCTTGAAACGAGCTGTTCCTCCATTGTCTCCTTGAGAAAACAAAAGTACATCTTCCGTCATTGACTGGGCCTTTGCGGTGCCAACCATACCTATAGCTAGTACACTCCCAAAAAGTATTTTTTTAATAGTCATATAGTTTTATATATAGTAGTAATGAAAGAGTGATTGAATTTTCATCAACCACTCTTCTTATGAATCATATTTATCTTGTACGGCCTCCACCACTGCGTGTAGCACCACCGCCTCCGCCACCACCTGATGAACGAGTGGCACCACCGCCACTGTTAAAGCTTCCGCTCGATTGTGATCGCATCGTTGGTTGCGATGAACGAACCGGTTCGCTAGAACGTGTTCTTGAAGGTTGATAAGTATCTCTACTTGTACTTCTTGTCGCTGGGTTTGATTGTTGTACTCTTGTTGAACTTGTAGAACGTGTTCTGCCTACATTACTATTTGAGTTGTTGTAATTATCGGAACGTGTTGAACGTGTTCTGCCAACACCATTATTATAATCACCTCTGTTGGTATTGCTTGAACCGATACGTGTTCTTCCTGCTCTGGTATCATTTGGATTATTGCTTGATGCAGAAGAACGTGTTCTTCCAACACTGCTAATTCTACCGTTCGCATCTCTAGAGACGACAGCATTCGAACGTGTACGTCCAGTAGTTCTTCCACCATCACTGTAACGCGTACCTGATCTCGAACGTGTGTTGTAGTTATCACGGTAAGGTGAACGTGCTGCTAAGTCACGTGATCTGTGGTTACCCCAGTATCCGCCACCATAACCACCACCCCAGTAGCCGCCGCCCCAATATCCATTACCCCAATATCCACCGCCCCAGCCCCATCCTGGGTACCATGGATTGTAACCCCAGCCAGAACCATAGCCGAAGCCAAAACCTAGGCCAATGGACCATCTGCCACCTCCAAAACCATTACCATATCCGAAACCAAATGAAGGACCATAAAAGCCTCCGTATCCCATTCCCATACCATACCAAGGATCAAAGAATGGATCAAAGTAGGTCATACCTGGTGAAGAATAATAAAATCGATTAATTCGATTCGCATATTCCAAGTCTTCGTATTTTCCTTCTTCATATTCTGCATCAGAATATTCATCACTATAATATCCGTTATCTTGGACTTGATCAGCTTCACTTTCATCCGCATAATAGTAATCCGGACTTTGATAAGCTGGTCTTGCCTGGGCATTATTATTATAGACATCATCACTATGAGTGATTGGTCTGCTAGTAGTACAAGATCCCAGCGTAAGGGCTCCTGAAATCACAATAGCGCCGAGTAAAAAACTATTTTTTTTCATAATATACTAAGTCGTTATGTTCGACAATACAGTCTAATTTACTATCTTAGACCCAAATTTCAGATAAGGGTTTAATCGTGTTCTCAAAAATAATAAATATTTATTTTTAAAACTTATATTCCTTTATTAGACGGAATTCTTAATCACAATGTTACAATAATTTTTGAATTAATAATATGGGTAAAGGTATAACAAGTCGTGAAGAAGACTATTCGCAATGGTATAATGACCTTGTGATCAAGGCTGACTTGGCAGAATACGCTGCTGTGAGAGGTTGTATGGTTATAAAACCATATGGATATGCTATTTGGGAGCGTATGCAAGCGGTTTTGGATAAAAAGTTTAAAGATACTGGTCACAGTAATGCTTATTTTCCTTTGTTCATCCCCAAGTCATTTTTCTCGAAAGAAGCATCACACGTAGAAGGTTTTGCAACAGAGTGTGCAGTAGTGACACATTACCGTTTAAAAAATGATGGTAACGGAAATATTATTGTTGATGAAGATGCTAAATTGGAAGAAGAGTTAATCGTTAGACCAACATCTGAAACGATTATTTGGAATACTTACCGTGGGTGGATTGAATCTTACCGGGATCTTCCAATTTTAGTGAACCAGTGGGCTAACGTTGTTCGTTGGGAAATGCGTACCAGATTATTTTTGCGTACTACTGAATTCTTGTGGCAAGAAGGCCATACCGCGCATGCAACTCAGGAAGAAGCAATTGAAGAGACCGAAAAGATGCTTCATGTATATGGTGACTTTGTTGAAAAATATTTGGGTGTGCCGGTTATACGCGGTCGTAAGACTGAAAACGAGCGTTTTGCGGGAGCGATAGACACGTATTGTATTGAAGCATTGATGCAGGACGGTAAAGCTCTGCAGGCAGGTACTTCACATTTTCTTGGTCAAAATTTTGCTAAAGCTTTTGATGTGAAATTTACTTCTAAGGAAGGTAAATTAGAGCATGTATGGGCAACATCATGGGGTGTTTCGACGCGTTTGATGGGAGCTCTGGTTATGGCACACTCGGACGATCAAGGTCTGGTATTGCCTCCAATGTTAGCGCCAATCCAAGTTGTTGTTGTTCCAATCTTTAAAACAGCAGAAGAGAAGCAAGCAATTGATAATTTTATCGATGCTTTGTCTGGCGAATTGAAAAGTAAAAATATTTCAGTGAAATATGACGATCGTGATACGCAAAGACCTGGATTCAAGTTTGCAGAATGGGAATTAAAAGGTGTACCATTGCGCTTAGCTATTGGAGCACGTGATATGCAAAATGGAACTGCTGAATTAGCAAGACGTGATACACAGACCAAAGAGACTGTTGAACAAGCTGGATTAGCAGATAGAATCGAAGGTTTATTGACTGAAATTCAGGAAAACATTTTTAAAAAGGCTTTGGATTACAGAGATTCTCATATTACTGAAGTAAATTCATATGATGAGTTTAAAGAAGTTTTGGAAACGAAAGCTGGTTTTATATCTTGTCACTGGGATGGCACTGTGGAGACAGAAAAACTAGTGAAAGAAGAAACAAAAGCGACTATTCGTTGCGTGCCTTTAGACGCAAAAGAGGAAGCTGGTATTTGTATTTTTACAGGTAAGCCTTCGACAAAACGTGTTTTATTCGCAAAAGCGTATTAATTTATAATCAATCACTCATGCGTTATCTCATATTAGGTTGTGGATGGGTAGGAGAGTTTGTCGCTAATTTATGGTTGAAAGAAGGACATGAAGTCTGGGCATCTACCACTACAGCAGAAAAATACCATCGGTTAATAACCGATGGTATTTTTGCATTTAAGCAAAATTTCGACGAACCACTAACTCCTGCTATTAATTTGCCAAAAGAATTTGATTATATCTTGGTGAGTGTTCCTGCAACAAATAAATCAACAATAGAAGACCTGACTAAAAGGTTCCTTCGAGTAAGTAACTTTCTATCCAGTTTACAATATAGTAAAATAATATTTTTAAGCTCAATTGGAATATATCCCGATGTTTCGAAAGAAATAGATGAGGATAGTTTTGAAGAAGATGAACTGCAGTCCAAATTACTGCTTGCTGAAAAATCTATTGGTGTATTCCCAAATACGCATATTTACCGTCTAGGAGGCCTGTTTGGTCAAAATCGCATTTTTGCTAAATATTTTCAGCAGAAAGAATGCACTACGGGTGGACAGCCTGCCAATTTTATTCATTTGGAAGATGTTGCGTCGCTGATAAGTGAGGGTTTTGCAAAGCCTTTAAACAATAAAATCTACAACGTGGTATGTCCTCATCATCCATTAAAGCAAGATGTTGTCGAAGCATCAGCACAGAAATACGGTTTTGATTTACCAACTGCTTTTAATAATAGTGATTCATTTCAGAAAATAGTAAAGTCAAATCGTTTGCAAAATGACTTGAATTATACTTTTAAATATGAATCTCCGTTAGATTTTTAATAAATTTACTTTTTCAGAATTAATATAAATATTAAATAATATGGCATATAAATTTGCAACTAAAGCGATTCATGCTGGTCAACAGTCGGACCCTACAACGGGTGCAGTGATGACTCCTATATATCAGACTTCTACTTATCAACAGGCTTCTCCAGGCGAGCATAAAGGTTACGAGTATTCAAGAGGAACAAATCCTACACGGAAAGCTTTAGAAGACTGTTTAGCTGCTTTAGAAAATGGTCAGCATGGTTTAGCCTTTTCAAGCGGTATGGCCGCCACGGATTGTGTTTTGCGTCTATTGAAACCAGGAGACGAAGTAGTTACGGGAGACGATTTATATGGTGGTTCCTACCGTATTTTTACTAAAGTTTATGAAGCCTATGGAATCACTTTTAAATTTGTAAATACTTCAGATCCTGATGCTGTACGGGAAGCGATAACGGACAAAACGAAGTTAATCTGGGTAGAAACTCCGACTAATCCGACATTGAAAATTGCGGATGTTGCGGCTATTGGCCAGGTTGCTAAGGAAAAAAAAGTGCTTTACGTAGTTGATAATACTTTTGCTTCTCCATACCTACAAAATCCTTTGGACCTTGGTGCTGATATTGTTATGCACTCAGCTACCAAATATATTAATGGTCATTCGGATGTGGTTATGGGGGCACTAGTTATGAATTCAGACGAGTTATACAAACAATTATTCTTTTTTTATAATGCCGTAGGCGGAACTCCTGGACCACAGGATTCATTTTTAGCGCTTCGTGGTATCAAGACATTACATTTACGTATGGAGGCACATTGTGCTAATGGACGTAAAGTTGCTGAATATCTTAGGAATCATCCAAAAGTGGAAAAAATTTATTGGCCAGGATTTGAAGATCATCCTGGACATGATATTGCTAAAAAGCAAATGCGTGATTTCGGCGGTATGATATCTATTGTTTTAAAAGGTGCTGATCTAAACGAAACATTTCGCATTTCTTCGCAATTTAAAGTGTTTACACTTGCTGAGTCACTAGGAGGAGTGGAGTCTCTGATTAATCATCCAGCAACAATGACCCATGGATCTATTCCAAAAGAAATACGTGAGAAAGTAGGTGTGGTCGATAATTTGATCCGAATCTCAGTTGGGATCGAGGATGCTGATGATTTGATTGCTGATCTGGAACAAGCGTTAGTTTAATAATAGATTAAAAAGTTTTAGCCGTCAGTTCCTCCTGATAATTTTATCGGGAGGAACTGATGGTTTTTATTTAAATAGATGGCAGATTTTAATATTAAGGATTTTTTGGATAAAAAAGTCGAACAGTATAATCAACCCAATTTCATTCCGAATGATCCGATTTGTATTCCACATCGTTTTCAAAAGAAAGAGGATGTGGAAATCATGGGGTTTATAGCTGCAATATTAGCTTGGGGGCAACGGAAGACCATCATTAATAAATGCACAGAGTTGATAGAACGTATGGATGGAAGTCCACATGATTTCATCATGAATCATCAGGAGGTTGATTTAAAGCAGTTGCTCGGATTTAAGCATCGTACTTTTAACGATACCGATCTTCTGTATTTTATTCAGTTTTTTCGTTATCATTATAATCATTTTTCCTCTTTGGAAGATGCATTTTTAATTGGACAGGAAAATACGGGTACAGTTGTACTAGAAAAGTGTTTAGATGAGTTTAAAAATTACTTTTTTTCTCTTCCTGATTATCCATTAAGAACGAGAAAGCATATTAGTTCTCCAATACAGAAATCTACTGTTAAAAGGATCAATATGTTTCTGCGCTGGATGGTACGTCATGATGATAAAGGAGTAGATTTTGGAATTTGGAGCCGTTTAAATCAGAAGGATCTTATTTGTCCCTGTGATCTTCATGTCGAACGTGTCGCTCGTAAATTTGGATTAATAACTTTGGATCAGGTAAACTGGAAAACAGCGATGCAGCTTACTGAAAATTTGAGAAAGTTAGATCCATTGGATCCGGTTAAATATGATTTTGCTTTATTTGGCCTAGGAGTAGAACGTGAGTTGTAAAACAGATCAGATGTTTCTTTAATCAACTGATCTATTTTATAATTCCGAGCTTATAGCTATGCGTTAAGCGGTATAATATTTTTTAATTAATGTAATAAATTGCTGTAAAACGGGATGTTGACTTTTGTTGTCATAAGCTAATATCACCTCTGTCTGAATATCCTGTTCTTTTAAAGCATGAAATTCTAATGGCAATTCGGTATTCTGTTTTGCAACCGAAGTGGGAACAAATGCGATACCTAATCCATTCGCTACCAATTCTAATATGGAATGCATGGTGTTACATTCGTGTACAATTTGTGGATGGAAACCGATCCGGTTTGCACAGGCTATGATCTGATTGTGGTAATCATCAGCATAACTTGAATTGTACGAAATAAAATCTTCTTGCATTAAAGTAAGTGCATGAATGTCCTTACCCCACTTTTTAGGCGTTGCTAAGCAAAAGGAATCTTTAAACAAAGAATACACCTGAAGATTAGTTGTAAAGATAGGTGCTCGTAGTATTCCTAAATCAAGTTTCCCATTTTCTAATGCCGTTTTTTGTTTCTGAGAAGAGGTCTCATACAGATAGACATGTAAGTAGGGGAAATCATTTTTGATTTGTTTCAATATCTTAGCCAGCATTTTCTTTGGGGTCGAACTAATGTAACCGAGTCTGAAATCTCCTGAAATAGCCTGATGTAATTGTTTGGTCATGAGCTTAGCCTTTTCCAGCTGCTGCATCAGTTGATCACATTCCTGTAAAAAATAGCGTCCTGCATTTGTTAATTCAACACGCTTATTATTTCGGTAAAATAAAATGACCCCTAATTCTTTTTCCAGATCTTTAATCTGACGGGTTAAGGGCGGTTGAGAGATATGCAATTTTTCTGCCGCACGACCGAAGTGTAACTCCGTTGCCACTGCTTTAAAATAATGTAAATGTCTTAATTCCATCGATACTTGAAAGGTATTAATAATTGCCTAAAATAGTATTTTTAAAGTATTATTCAATGTTTTAGATTTGAAAATATTAAAAATTAGAAAGATGGAATATAAATCAACGCTAAAAGAAATTGAAGAACGGTTTGACCAGGATGTAGCACGGTTTTCAAATCTTGACACAGGACAGCAGACGACTTTAGATGCCTTGTTTAATATGGAACTGATTACTGATGGTATTGTCGCTGTGTATCCGGAATTAAATCACGTGCTAGATATTGGTTGTGGCGCTGGTAATTACCCTGTTAAATTAGCGCAAAAGATGTCCGATTTTGACTGTACTTTGGTTGACTTAAGCCAGCCGATGTTGGAAAAAGCACAAGAACGTGTACAAGAAGTCATAACTGGACAGGTTCAGATATTAAAAGGTGACTTTAGAACTGCCGAGCTAAAAGAAAATCATTATGACGTTATTATTGCAACGGCGGTTTTGCATCATCTCCGTGATGACCAAGATTGGGAGCATGCATTTAAAAAACTGTATAGCTTACTCAAAGAGGGCGGGAGTATCTGGATTTTTGATCTGGTGATTCATGATCATGATGCCATTCAAAAATTGATTTATGATAATTACTATGGTAGATACCTTACGGGTTTGAAAGACGGAACTTATCGTGACCATGTTTTTGCTTATATCGAGCATGAAGATACACCGCGGAGTTTAACTTATCAGCTTGATTTGCTTAAAAAAGTAGGATTCAATTCTGTTGATGTACTCCATAAAAAATTGAATTTTGCCTCTTTTGTAGCTTTTAAATCTCGAACTACAGCATCTTAAGAAGCATAGTTGATTCATTTTAAAAGACGATAAATTTTAGTTTGCAAATATCACGTTAGTAAGCTGCTGTTTAATAGGAAATATACTTATATATACCTTATACTAAGGTACTATTTTTTGGTGATATTCTAAAGGGATAATAGAGGGTTTCTAGAGGTAAAACACTATAAACCCTCTATTAAAGCTCAGTTAAATCCGATGAAAATCTTACTGCATATTGAACGAGTATTAGCTGAAGTGCAAATCAGTCTTTTACATATTCATAAGAGGATGCAGATTTTGTTAAAAAATTATTATTTGTGACGATGACTGCCTATCCGCCAAATGATTTTCGTACTTTTATAAGCTATTTTAAATAACATATAATATTAGGAGAAAGCTTTGGATTTTTTAGCAGGATTGAACCCTTCTCAAAGAGGAGCTGTAGAACAAACTGATGGACCAGTAATGATAGTTGCTGGGGCTGGATCAGGAAAAACACGTGTCATTACTTATCGCGTTGCCCATTTAATACAAAAAGGAGTAGATCCTTTCAATATATTAGTTTTAACTTTTACTAATAAAGCCGCAAAAGAAATGCGTAATCGTATTATGTCGGTGGTTGGTGCTGAGGCTAAAAATATTTGGATGGGAACATTTCACTCCGTATTTGCCAAGATTTTGCGTGTAGAAGCTGAATTGATCGGATACCCGCGTAATTTTACGATTTACGATACGGATGATACGAAAAGTTTACTACGTTCCATTTTGAAAGAAATGAACTTAGATGACAAACTTTATAATGTCAATCATGTGTATGGGCGTATTTCTCAAGCGAAAAATAATCTCATATCGCCACAGGAGTATAATAAAAATGAAGCACTAAAAGCGGAAGATATTTCTAACGGGAGAGGTCAGTTAGGAGAAATCTATATGACGTATGCGCAACGTTGTTATCGTGCAGGGGCTATGGATTTTGATGATTTGTTGTTCAAAACCAACGTTTTGTTGAATAAGCATCCTGAAGTGCTGCATAAATACCAGCATCAGTTTAAATACTTGATGGTTGATGAGTATCAAGATACCAACTTTTCACAGTACTTAATCGTTAAGCGATTAGCTGCTGTTAATGAGAATATTTGTGTAGTTGGTGATGATGCACAGAGTATTTATGCTTTCCGTGGTGCAAATATTCAGAATATCTTGAATTTCCAAAAGGATTATCCTGCAGTAAAGGTTTTTAAATTAGAGCAAAATTACCGTTCAACTCAAATGATTGTTAACGCCGCGAATTCGGTTATTGCTAACAATCAAAATCAGTTGGAAAAGAATGTCTTTTCTGATAATGAAGAAGGAGAGAAGATAAAAGTTTCACGTGCATTTTCAGATAATGAGGAAGGCAAAATTGTTGCGGAATTAATTTCGCAAGAAAAGTCATTAAAATCGTATAATTATAAAGATTTTGCTATTCTTTATCGCACCAATGCGCAATCTAGAGCAATGGAGGAAGCTTTAAGAAAAATAAATATCCCTTATAAAATATATGGTGGTACTTCTTTTTATCAACGAAAAGAAATTAAAGATTTAATTGCATATTTTAGACTTACTTTTAATCCAAACGATGAAGAGGCGTTGAAACGTGTGATCAATTATCCTCGTCGTGGTATTGGTGATACCACGGTTGAGAAAATCGTGATCGCCGCAGATCAACATCAATACCGTCTTTGGGATATTGTAGCGAATGCTCAAATGTTTATGGACGGACGTAGTGCCGCTTCTGTTGGAGGATTTGGTCAAATGATCTTGAGTTTTCAAGCGCTGGCAAAAACTAATAGTGCTTTTGATACGGCAATGCATATAGCACAGCATTCAGGTATATTAAAGGAACTATATGAAGATAAGTCTGTTGAGGGATTGACACGGTACGAACATATACAGGAATTGCTCAATGGTATTAAAGAGTTTTCCGAACGCGAGGATATTGAGGAACGTGGGTTAGACATTTATATGCAGGATATTGCTTTGCTGACCAATGATGATAACGATAAAGATCCAGATGCGGATACGGTTTCAATGATGACGATACACTCGTCTAAAGGTTTAGAATTTCCTGTCGTATTCATCGTTGGCTTAGAGGAAAATTTATTTCCATCTCAGTTGGCACTTAATTCAAGGACTGAACTGGAGGAAGAAAGAAGATTATTTTACGTTGCAGTTACCAGAGCTGAAAAAAAATTATTACTTTCGTACGCAACTTCTAGATATCGATGGGGAACACTTAATAACTGTGAACCAAGCAGATTCTTGGATGAACTGAATCCATCTTGTTTGGATCTGGATTTTAAACCAAGACAAAGTTCTTCTGCAGAATCTGGAAGTTTCCAAGGTGAGCGTATTGCCTGGCAGCAAAAAGAGACGGATAGTTTTTCGAAACCTAAGCCGAAACCTTTTAAAACTACCTCGATATTACCCAAAGCGCATACACCTTCCGCTGGTTTTACTCCATCCGACACAAATAGTTTGCAGGTTGGCATGGAAGTGGAACACGAAAGATTTGGTTTCGGAAAGGTTGTTAACCTCGAAGGATCAAAGGGAGAAGTAAAAGCAACTATTTTCTTTAAAGACTTGGGACAGAAACAATTGTTGCTTAAATTTGCAAAACTGAGAATTATTCAATAATTTAATACCAAAGTACAGAATACAACGTTGTATTGGTACTGAAATTCACTATATGAACTTTGACTACAACAGCACAAGACCGAAGCTAATCCTAGCTGAATACGGTAGGAATGTGCAAAATATGGTAAACTATATTTGTGATTTACCTACAAAAGAAGAAAGAAATAAGTATGCTCAAGTTGTCATTGATATGATGGGGGTGTTAAATCCTCATTTACGCGACGTGGCAGATTTTAAGCATAAATTGTGGGATCACTTGCAAATTATTTCTGATTTCCAGATTGACGTGGATTCTCCATATCCTAAAGCAACTCCAGAATTGGTGAAGCATGAGCCAGAATTGTTATCCTATCCGCAGCATAATATCAAGTACAAGCATTATGGTTTTACAGTGGAGAAAATGATTAATAAGGCAATTTCCATTACGGATGAAGAAAAACGTCAAAAAATGGCGCTTTCAATTGCCAATTTCATGAAGATGGCGTATACAACATGGAATAAAGATGCGGTAGCAGACGAATTTATTATTCAAGATTTAGCAGAATTGTCAAGTAAGGTATTGCAATTGCCAGAAGGTACAGTTTTGACCAAACAAGATTTCAAAAGTGCGCCTCCGGGAAATAGAGTTAAAGGAAATAATCCGACACAAACTACTAATAACAATTCCGGGCATTCTAATAATAACCATAGTCGGAGCAACAACAATAATAACTCAAATAACAGAAGACCTTCGGGAACAAATTCGTTCCAAAAACGAAGCAATTCAGGTGGCGGAAGTAGTAACAATAACAATAGACGTCCTTACCAAAATAATAATAACAGCAATAATAATAGCAATAGTAACAGCGGTTATAAGAGAGGATAATTGTTAATACTTTAAGTATGATATAAGGCAATTGTGAAGTGATTTATATTTCTTTTCAATTGCTTTTTTTCTTATAACATCAAAGGAAAATATAAAAAGATATAGGTGTACGCATGAATGCATTTGAAATCAATGGCGGGAAGCCATTAAAAGGAGAGATTATTCCTCAGGGAGCGAAAAATGAAGCATTACAGATTTTATCTGCAGTATTGTTGACTGAAGAACCCATCACAATTAGTAATGTTCCAAACATTAAGGATGTCAATAAATTAATAGATCTCTTAATAGCATTAGGTGTACGTGTCAATCGTATTGATGAGGATACTTATGTTTTTGAAGCTAAGGATATCAATATAGATTATTTCCAATCGTCAGAATTTAAAGAAAAAGGAGGAAGCTTAAGAGGTTCTATTATGATTGTAGGACCCTTATTAGCACGTTTCGGGAAGGCAGCTATTCCAAAACCCGGAGGCGATAAAATTGGTCGTCGTCGTTTGGATACTCACTTTTTGGGTTTTGAAAAATTGGGAGCCAAGTTTATCTACGATTCGGAAAATCATTTCTTTAATGTCGATGCTACTCAATTAAAGGGAGCTTACATCTTGTTAGATGAAGCATCTGTTACAGGTACTGCTAATATTGTTATGGCGGCAGTATTGGCTAAAGGTAAAACTGAAATCTATAATGCAGCTTGTGAGCCTTATTTGCAACAGTTATGCAAAATGTTGAATCGTATGGGAGCTAATATCTCCGGTATTGGTTCAAATTTGCTCACGATAGAAGGTGTGGAGCGTTTGGGTGGAACAACACACCGTATGTTGCCAGATATGATTGAAATTGGCTCTTTCATCGGATTAGCAGCTATGACTGGTTCTGAAATTACCATTAAGGATGTCTGTTACAAAGAATTGGGGATTATTCCTACCGTATTCCAACGTTTAGGAATTAAAATGGAGTTGCGTGGTGATGATCTTTTTATTCCAGCGCAGGATTCATACGAAATAGATACATTTATTGATGGTTCAATTTTAACGATATCAGATTCACCTTGGCCAGGATTTACACCAGATTTATTAAGTATTGTTTTGGTTGTGGCAACACAAGCAAAGGGAAATGTCTTGATACACCAAAAAATGTTTGAAAGCCGTCTTTTCTTTGTTGATAAACTGATTGATATGGGGGCTCAGATCATACTTTGTGATCCACACCGTGCAACTGTAATCGGATTGAATAAAATGTATCCTTTACGTGGAATTGAAATGACTTCACCTGATATCCGTGCAGGCGTATCTTTATTGATCGCAGCATTATCTGCAAAAGGTACTTCAACTATTCATAATATCGAGCAAATAGAGCGTGGTTACCAGAATATCGAAGAGCGATTAAAGAAATTAGGCGCTGATATTCGTCGCGTTGATGTTGCTCCTAAAGGACACTAAAACATGTTATTGTCATAATTTGATATTGTATAGTATTTTAGTAGATTTTATTTAGATCTTATAATATCTTTGGTTAATCAAGTGTTTAAACATATAAAATAGATTAAGTTAGTTATGAAAAAATTATTAGTATTACCTGCTATCGCAGCTGTTATTATGTCTTCTTGTGCTGGAAATCCAGAAGGAAAAAAAGCGGAAGTGCAAGATTCTGTTGCGACAGAACAAATTGCTACTCCAGCTGGAGAGGTGTTTAATGTAGATGCAACACAGTCAAAAGTTGTATGGACCGGAACGAAAGTGACAGGTGCACATACAGGTACGATTGCGATTAAATCAGGTTCATTAAATGTGAATAATGGTGTGTTAACCGGTGGTACGTTCACATTGGATTTGAATACAATTAGTTCTACAGATCTTGAAGGAGAGTACAAAGAGAAATTAGATGGCCATTTAAAAGCGGCGGATTTCTTTGATGTTGCTAAATTTCCTGAAGCTACATTTGTTGTGACTAAAGCGGAAGCTGGTGCTACAGCACAAGATGTGAAAATTTCTGGTAATTTAACAATCAAAGGTATTACTAAAAATATCTCATTTGATGCTAAAGTAATTGAATCAACTGCTACAACAATCAAAACAGAAGCTGATTTTAACATCGTTCGTGCTGATTGGGGCGTAAGTTATGAAGGTAAAAAAGATGATTTAATTTCTGCTGAGATAAACTTTAAGGTTTCTCTAGTAGCGACTAAATAAGCTCATCAGAATAATTATTATAAAAAAAGGGGAGTGATACACATGTATCACTCCCTTTTTTTATAATAACAGATCTTGTATATAACAAAATCTGTTATTTCTTAAGCGACATCTCGTAAGTCAACTGCAACAACACGTGATACACCTTGTTCTACCATGGTAACTCCATAGATGATGTCTGTGCTCGCAATTGTTTTTTTGTTGTGAGAAACCACTATAAATTGTGAGTTCTTAGAAAAATCACGAATGATATTATTGAATTTATCAATGTTAGTATCATCTAATGGTGCATCTACCTCATCAAAAATACAGAATGGTGCAGGCTTCGAAAGATACAGTGAGAATAGAAGTGCTGTTGAGGTGAGGGTTTTCTCTCCTCCTGATAGTTGATTGATCGACAATGGTCTTTTTCCTTTAGGACGCGCAATAATATCAATATCCGAATCTAACGGTTTAGATGGGTCTGTAAGGATTAAATCACAGCTATCTTCTTCGTTAAATAGGGAGCGGAAAACTTTGATGAAATTATCACGAACACTATTGAACGTAAACATAAATTGTACCTCTGCAGTATCATCAATCTCTTTAATGGTTGCCATTAAAGATTCTTTTGCCTCCAATAGATCTGATTTTTCTTTATTGATGAAGTTATAACGTTCATTCATCTCATCGAAAGCCTCTTTGGCCATAAGATTGATTGAACCGTACTCATTCAATTGTTTTTTGAGTTTCGTACACTTGGCGACAAGTACATCTTGATCTTCTGTGATTGTTGGCGTTTCTTCTTGTTCTAATAGATCTTTTAATTCAATATTAAACTCTGCAGAAAGGCGTTCTTTTAAAGTATTAAGATCAATCTGAAGTGCTGTTTTCTTATCTTTTATTTCAGAAATTAGGAGATCATCTTGTTCTTTTGATCGACGGTATTGTATAATTTGCTCTTCTAACTCATTTATTTGTTTACGAACACCATAGTAGCTCTTTTCTAATTCTTCTAAACCTTTTTCCAGTGCATCCTTCTGCGTATACATTTCCACCAGATCTTGGTCTTCTTCATCTACAAATTGGGCTGTAATTTTTAAAGATAACTGTACTTCTTCGAGATCTTTTGTATTACGTTCGATACGAGATTGAAAATCCTCCTGCTGCGTTTCGCGGAATTCGAGATCTTTATTGATGTTTGAAACTTTATTCTGTTGCTGATGGTATCCGAGATTTCCTTGATTGTAACTTGCGGATTTTTCAGTTAAAATCTCTGAAATTTCATTAAATCTGTCCTGAAATTCTTGAAGATCACCTACCTGCTGCTCACGTTCGTTTTTGAAATCTTGAATTTGAGGTTCGACAATTAGTAAATCATTTTCAATAGCTATTATTTTATCTTGAATATCCTTCTTGCGGTTTAGTGCATTAGTAATGAAGGTTTGATATTGTTCTTGTTTTGTTTTGACAGATATCAATTCATTATTTAGACGGTTTAGTTGAAAACGAAGCTCATCAATCATTTCCTTTTGGGAATTAGACTGTAATGCTGCTAAACGTCCGGATTCGTCGGCTATTTGATCCTGTAGCTTATTGATGTTTTCATTAAGAGCTTTGATTTCCTTTGCTAAGATTTCGATGTTTTTAGCGCGTCCGATTCGTTTACCTTCAAATAATCCCACAGAACCACCTGATAGACCTAACCTGTTTTTCGAAAATTTACCATTTTTCTGCAAAATAACAATATCTCCCTCGGGCAATGGTAATTCAAGTTCATGGTCGCGTTCTCGTTGCAAAATATAGACATTTTGTAATAAAACTTCGCAAAGAGGCTTGAATTTGTCATCAACAGTAATAACATTCAAAGCTGGAGTTAAGATATCATCATTAATCGATGAAGATGTCTTTATGGATGGGATGGCATCCAATATGAAGAAATTTGCACGACCACGTGCAGCATCGCTTAAAAGATTAATTGCCTGTACCGCATCTTGCTGTGTTTCCACGACATAGTGATTCATGATCGATTCCAGGTAATTTTCAATAGCTACGCGGTAGTCTTCCTCGCAAAAAAGAACATCTGAAAATAATGGCGGTTGTTTTTTCCAACCTGCATTCTTCTTTAGAAATCGGATTGAATCAGGAAAGCCTTCTAAATTATCAATTAAGGATTTAGTTAAGTTATATTCATTCTGTTTCGCATCTGCTAACCTTGACTCTTTATTTAATTCGTCCTTAAGGGTATTTATATTTGCTGTATGATTTTGAATTTGCGATTGCAATTCTTCTTCCATCTGTATGGCGGTCTCATACTGTTGTTGCTGCGTTTCTACACGGCCCTCTAATTCAGCTACAGTAATATTAAATTGATTTAACTCAGCTTCTTTGGATTCAGTATCTGTTACCGTTCGGATGGATTCTTGTAATAAAGCTTCTTTTTGAATATTTAAAACAGCAATATCTTTTTCAAGCTTATAGATATTGTCCTGTAAAGTTGTACTGGCCTTGTTATAGCTGTCTAATTTTCCTTTGGCAGTTTGTTGCTGACCTCTTAGCTCTTCGACTTCAAATTTATCCTTTTCTAGGTTTGTTTGGAAATTATCCAATTGCTGTTGCTCATGAAATAACTCTTCATTTAACCTTTTGATCGTATAAAGAACATGATTGAGTTGTTGATTGTCATTGTTGATTTCAAAATTCAATCTGCTTTCTTTATCCTGAAGATTCTTAAGCTGTTCGTTTTTAACTTTTTTTTCCGACTCGTAATTTCGGATTTTATTAATAAATTCCTGGGTGGCTTTCTGTTGTATGGAAACATTTTTTTCCTGCTCCAGATTGTCTTCTCGGATTTGCTTTAGTGCATTTTCAGCTTTATTAATATGTTCTTGTGCGTCGGTACTCTGCTTGTTTAATTTGGATTCCTGACCTTGGAGACGTTCCAGTTCACTGCTAAAATCGGCAATGCGGTAATAGGCTAAATTGATACTACTCTGGCGGTATTCATCTTTTAAAAGCGTATATTTTTCTGCTTTTTTAGCTTGTCCTTCTAATGATCTTAGATTTTTGGTAATCTCAAACATTAAATCATCTACGCGACTCAAGTCAAGTTCAGTATCTCTTAGCTTATTTAGCGTTTGTTTTTTACGGACTTTATATTTGGATATTCCAGATGCTTCTTCAAATAGATTTCGACGGGAGTTTTCTTTATTATTGATGATTTCATCAATCATTCTCAGTTCGATGATCGAATAAGAATCTGCTCCAACTCCTGTATCTAAAAACAAGTCTGTAATATCTTTTAAGCGACATTTTACATCGTTTAATCGGTATTCACTATCACCGTTTCTAAACAGCTTACGTGTCACAGTGACTGTTGTAAATGCTGTTGGAAGTACGTTTTTATTATTGTCAAAAGTGAGTGAAACTTCTGCCAGGTTTGCCGCTTTACGATTTTTCGTCCCATTAAAAATGATGTTTTCCATTTTTTCTGAACGGAGCATACGTGTACTCTGCTCTCCCAAAACCCAACGTATCGCATCGACGACATTTGATTTGCCACAACCATTTGGGCCCACAATTGCGGTGACGCCTTCATTAAAATTGATTGTAATCTTATCGCCGAAGCTTTTGAATCCTTTTATTTCTAGTTTAGTTAACTGCATTTATACTACAATTTTTCTGCATTAAATAGGAAACGAAATTAAGAAATAAGTTCAACTTATTTGCACGATTTTGGGATTCGGGAGCAGAAGTTTAGCTAACTCTTTGGTTATGTCTGACAATCAAAATTGCTAATAGTAAACTATTAGCAATTTCCGGTTTCACTGTCGCAGCTAGGTCCTTCATTATCATTCATGATAATAACTGTTTTAGCATCTTCATATGCTTGACGGAGTGTCTGTTCAAACATTTCTAAAGGTTGTGCTCCAGCAATACCAAACTTTTGATTAAATACGAAAAATGGAACGCCACGTAAACCTAGATTTACACCTTCTTGAATATCCTGAGTGACTTCGTAAGTAAAACGATCAGAAAACAGCATTTCTTGGACTTCTTTTTTGTCCATCCCCACTTCCGCGGCTAGGTTTACTAATATATTGGTATCATTAACGTCTACTCCTTCACTGAAATGGGCTTTTAGTAGGCGTTCTTTTAAAATATTACCAAGACCATGTTCTTGTGCAAAATGTATAAGACGATGTCCATTTAGGGTATTGACAATTAGTGATTTTTCGAAATCAAAATCAATCTCTAGAGATTTTCCTATGGACTGAACCTGTTGCATCATACCTAAAGTTTCTTCCTTAGTTAGACCTTTCGCATTTTTAATGTACTCTACTGCGGGAATACCAGCCGCATCTTGTGGGAATTGCGGGTGTAGTTGATAAGATTTCCAAATAATCTCAACTTCATCACGATGAGGAAATGAAGCTAATGCTTGTTCTAATCTTTTTTTACCAATATAACAAAATGGACAAACGATGTCCGACCAAATTTCTATTTTCATAATGTATGTTTAAGAATCGGGAACTCCTAATAATTGAGTTCCCAAAATATATTTTAGTTGAATTTAATAATGAAATCTTCATGGCTTGGTCTTACTTTCTTTAAGTTAACTAACCAATCGTTTGCTTCATCGCGGTAACCCAGGGCTAAGATTGTAACCGATTTAAGGCCTAATTTGTCTAACTCAAGTAGGGCATCTAACTGTTGGTTGTTAAAACCCTCCATAGGAGTTGCATCAATTTTTTGTTCTGCCGCCGCGGCTACGGCTAATCCAAAACCAATATAAGCCTGACGTGCCGCATGGTTAAATTGCTGTTCTTGGGACAACGCTGATAATTGTGTATAAAGATTGTTTTTATAATCATCTGCAAACCCTATTGGCAATCCTCTTTCTTCCGCCTGTTGCGCAAATGGTGCTTCTACACGTTCTTTAGTATAGGAATCGTAAGCTGCGAATATTAAAATATGTGAACTGTCTACGATTTGGGATTGACCGTAAGCGATAGGTTGAATTTTTGCTTTCAATTCGCGATTTGATATTTCAATTACTCTATAAGGGTGTAGCCCAGAAGAGGTAGGAGCCAAACGAGCAGCTTCTAAAATGTAATCAACTTTTTCTTGTGCTACTGGAGTGCCATTCATCTTTTTTGTGGCATATCTCCATTTTAAATCTTCTAATAAACTCATGTTATTTATTGTGGTGTTTTAATGATATAATAAATCCCTCAATAGCATCTGTTAGGATAGGGGATACTACTTCTGGATCTGTTGCTGTATTTGATATGAATTCGATGGTAATAATACCATGTAAAATAGACCAAAAGGTTTTGAATTTTAAAAATAGATCAATTTGTTCGACTTGATTCTCTTCAATACATTTGGAAATACAATTTAACATGACATCTGATGCGACTTTCATCTCTTTGATACTGTTCACAACTTCGCATTGGGGAATACCCAAACCGAACATAATTTCATAGTATTTCTTATTTTCGAATGCGAATTTCCAGTAAGATGTCGCTAGATGATACAAGTTCAGGTCTGCGGTTCTGCTTGAATCTACAGCAGATGCAAGTTGTGTTGCAAGCAAAGAAAAACCGACTTTTGTAAAATAGGCTACAATAGCATCTTTGTTTTCAAAATGTTTATAAATAACAGGAACACTATATTCAATGGCATCTGCTATTTTTCTAATGGATAGTGCTTGCCAACCTTCCTCCTGTACAATAAGCCAGGATTGTTCAATTATTTGTAACCTAATTTTTTCTAAATCTCGCAATTTCCGCTCTGATACACCCATCTTTAAAACTTTAGTTAACAGTGTTAGCAAAAGTAACAATGATTTTTTTAAATTAAATAGCCTGTAAAATTTAGTACATTTTTATGACAGATTATAATTATTCAATCGTAGAGTTTGTCTAAAAAAGCAATTTGTTATTATTAAGATTTGGCTGCAGTACTGGAGTTAATTAGAGGTTATAATTAGAGGTTATTTTTTTATTTGCTCTTATTTTATAGCTGTTTACAAAATCAAGTAACTCGTTATTTAGCTAAAATTTTCCGCGTAGCATTTGTTTTTGTCTAAAAAAATTAGTACATTTGAAGTTGATGTGAAATTAATTACTATAAGTTTTTTAATTTTTGTCAGTTTTTAAATATAAATCAGTGCTAAAACTTACCAGTTTTACCTTCTCCATACACTATTGATTTTTTTGAAAATTGACCTGATATTTTGATTTATCAATATATTGGTTCTTCTCCACCATTTAGTTTTCTGATCATTTATATTTTTCAGTAGGCTAGCGATTTCAAGATACGGCATCACAGGTTTTATTCAGACGTCTGGCGGTAGAGTCAGCGTATTATTCAGTCACTTTAAATTATACGAAATGTTAGGATTTATTATGAAATTTTTATTAACGGTTATTGTTTCAACTTGGTTAATTATGCAGGGTACTACGGGTAGCTTCTTGAGCATACCTGTTCTTTTTGCAATATTGTTGTTCGCTTTGTTTATATGGGATTCCATTATTTCTTACCGTAAATCGGAGGAAAGAAAAGAAAACTTACAACATTTGAATGATTTCTTTAAATATAAACAAAGTAAATACCGTGGTTTATAAGAAATGTTTTCTTTTGGTACATCCAATTTAATGCAGTGTTGATTTTTATCCACTGCATTTTTTTATGTCTGTAACTAGAGCGAGTTTAAGAAGGAGTTGACCTCTCCACTGAATTTTTCGGGCTCTTCCAAATTAGGTAAATGACCTGATTCCGTAAATTCAATAAATTTAACGTGGGCAATATTGTCAAGTAAGGTTTTGGTCTGTAGATCTGTGATTAACTTATCTTCTTTCCCTTTGATGACCAATGTGGGCACTGTTATAGTGTTTAACATAGCTGTTGTATCTGTACGGGCCGCTAATGCTAATTGTGTCGCACAAATGTTTTGCAGATCGTTTCGCCGAATGGCACTCTTTATTGTTTCAATCGCTTCTGGGTTTTCAGTTAATGTCTTTTTTGAAAATACTGTTTCAATAAAACCTAATGAAAATGGACGTTTTCCATATTTTAGTAAAGCTTGGATTGAATCAAAACGTTTTTGTTTTGCCATATTGTTATCGGCAAAAGAATGGGTGTCACTTAAAATGAGTCCTTGAAGTGTACTTCCTATTAATTCGTAAGTGCGCAGTGCAATGTAGCCTCCCATCGAAACACCACAAAGTACAACGTTATTTAAATTTAAATGTGTGATGAATTGGATTAAATCCTTTGCAAAAACATCCACACTAAAAAAGCCATGACCTCGCGTGCTGTGTCCGTGTCCTCTAATATCTATTGCTATTCCGATAAATTGTTCGTCTAATTGTTGCATCTGTGCGCGCCACATATTTTTATTGAAAGGGAAACCATGTAAAAAGATAACTGTTTTTTCAGCTTTATCTGTCTTACTAGGTCTTATCATATATGAAATGCTGATGTCGTCAATACGTATTTTGCTGAGTTTCGTTTCTTTTTTGGACATAAGTACGTCTTTGTGAAAAAAATATTAAAAAAATAACCTTTGTAAATGTAATACTATCAATAAGATAATAAAAATATTACTTTTTTTGTCTAAAAAAGTTTAAAAATAGTTTGCAGAATTGAAAAAAGTCCCGATATTTGTATCACAAAACAAAGGGGTATGACTTTAAATAAAAGTCGCTCAAAATGCACTCATGGCTCAATTGGATAGAGCACCTGACTACGGATCAGGAGGTTAGGGGTTCGACTCCCTTTGAGTGCACTACTAGAAAGCTTAGTCATTACGACTAAGCTTTTTTTGTTCCATTCCAAATTATTAAAAGAAGGTTTCATCATATAGTTTAATTGAGGTTAATAGGAATATGACACTCCGTTTAAACTCTTTATTTAACTATCCGCTATTTTTGTTGCTATATTTAAATTTCGCCAAAATGAATTATAAAAGTATTTGTCTGCTTTTTTTACTCTTCACTTTCAAAATAATATCTGCCCAGCAAGCTCATTATCCTGATAAGCCTAATATTCATGGAATGTTATTGATGGGGATAGAGACTATATATGCTGAACATTTACCTATGTTTCATCAGCCACACGACTATCAGATTATTCTGAAGCTTGAATTTTCTAAGGCCGATCTAGAGCAATATCGCACTAGCCGTTTAGCATTTCCTGAAGAATTTGTTTATACGATTGAACCAGAAGTTTTTGTTTTGCCAGAAATGGTTAATCAGACCAAAGTATTTAGGGCAAATGTATATAGAGGTCATTTTGAAAGGGGAGGATTTAAGCTTTTAGATTCGATTTCTCTTAAAATCAAGCAGGTTGTCTATTATAAACAGTTTGATAAAGATAATCCAAGGCCTGTAAATTTGCAGTACATCTTATTCGGAAATATGAAAGAACAATTTCTGAGCCATTTGATCAGTAGAAAACCTGATTTTCATGAGGTTTTGTCTGTTAAGTTATCGGATGTTAAGCAGATGAAAACAGACAAGTCTTATCAGCTGCTCGTTTTGAAGGAAAGGGAGAATCGTGTTCCTTTTTCTTGGAGTAAGTCGAAGGCAATGATTCTGGGTACTAAACGACCGGTTAGTTTTATAAACCACAAACAGCTGTATGTTGAATTTGGTGATTTGGAATAAAGAATATTCCATATTCCTTTTATACGAGTCTTCCTGGTTAAAAGGTTTTTATTTTCTTCTATTTTTAAAATAAGATCTAGTTTATGCGTTGACAGAGGTACAGGTAAAGTATTTCAAATGCAATCAGCATTTTATATAGTAACTGAAAAAATTGCTTAGAGTTTTGGGAAACTTTTTTTAATTATTTTAAGATAATCCTTTCAAAGATGAAATAACTTGAATATGTATAATGGGTGATTTAGGGATTAAAAATTCTTCTTTGGTGGTTCTATATATCGAATTTCGCCGTGTGCGAGCTCTTTATATCTGTTGATTATGATTAAGCATAATTGTATTTGATTGATGATTTTTTATTTTGTTTCATTATCAGTCTATTAGATAAAAATTGAAAAAAAAATTTGGAGGCAGTGCTATTTTGCCTATATTTGCATCACCAAAACGGAAGAACAGCAATGAAGATGACGTAATGGTTGACGCGCTCATGGCTCAATTGGATAGAGCACCTGACTACGGATCAGGAGGTTAGGGGTTCGACTCCCTTTGAGCGCACTATTTGAAAAGCCTAATCAATATAGCGATTAGGCTTTTATTTTTTTACTCTATTACTCTAAATACTACTATGCTAAACCTTGTAATATTTGGCCCTCCGGGGGCAGGAAAGGGAACACAATCGCAGAAGCTTATCGATAAATATCAGTTAGTTCATGTTTCAACAGGTGATATCTTTAGAGCTCATATTCAAAACCAGACAGCTCTAGGTCAACAAGTCAGTCAGATTATTGCTGACGGAAACTTAGTGCCTGATTCGGTTACGATTGCGATGTTGGAAGAGGAGGTGAAGAAAAATCCGGACGCAAAAGGATTTATTTTTGATGGCTTTCCACGTACTGTGGCACAAGCAGAAGCGTTGGACGCATTTTTAACTGGTATTAATTCTTCTATCTCTGTAGTTATAGCTTTAGATGTAAATGAAGATGAATTAAAAACACGCATTGCTAAACGTCAGGAGATTTCTGGCCGTGCGGATGATGCTGCTGATAAATTGGTAAAACGTATTGATGAATATTTTACAAAAACTATTCATGTGTTACCTTATTATGAAGCACAAGGTAAATTGTCCAAAGTAAACGGTATTGGTGATATCGATTTTATTTTTGGAGAATTGACTGCTATTATTGACAATTATTAAATAATAAAGCGGAGACGTTTTAATAACAAATATATTTTATTTCTATGGCGCAAGGTTCTAATTTTGTCGATTATGTGAAGGTGTGTTGTCGATCGGGACACGGAGGATCAGGCTCAGCGCACTTACATCGAGATAAAACAACCATGAAGGGTGGACCCGATGGAGGTGATGGTGGTCGTGGAGGTCATATTATCCTTAAAGGGAATACACAATTATGGACTTTATTGCACCTAAAATATAGGAAGCATATCATTGCTTCCAGTGGTGAATCAGGTAGTTCTGCTACAAGTACGGGTGCCTCAGGGAAGGATGAAATTTTAGAGGTTCCTGTAGGGACAGTGGCTAAAGATGCTGAAACGGGAGAGGTTTTATTTGAAATCACCGAGGATGGAGAGACACAAATTTTAACTCCTGGTGGTAAAGGTGGATTAGGTAACTGGCACTTTAAATCTTCAACTCAGCAGACGCCACGTTTTGCACAACCGGGTTTGCCTGGACAAGAGCGTTGGATTATTCTAGAGTTGAAAGTATTAGCTGACGTAGGATTGGTTGGTTTTCCAAATGCGGGAAAATCTACACTATTATCTGTTGTTTCAGCGGCGAAACCTGAAATTGCGAACTATCCTTTTACTACCTTAGTTCCTAATCTTGGTATCGTGAGTTATCGTGATGGGAAATCTTTTGTAATGGCAGATATTCCTGGTATTATTGAGGGTGCCTCTAAAGGTAAGGGTTTAGGATATCGATTCTTAAGACACATTGAACGAAATTCTGTGTTGCTGTTTATGGTGCCCGCAGATACTGAGCGCACGATAAAGCAGGAATATGATATTTTATTAAATGAGCTTTCAGTTTATAATCCAGAACTTCGTGATAAACCAAAATTATTGGCAATTACTAAGGCTGATATGTTGGATGATGAATTGGAGAGAGAAATGGAAAAAGAAGTTCCGGAAGGATTACCGTATATCTTTATATCATCTGTTGCAGGAAAAAATATTTTGCAATTGAAGGATATGATCTGGAAAGCAATTAATATGTAATTGATTGTTTTTTGGTAGAAAAAGCGATTACATACGATGTAATCGCTTTTTTTATTTTTTAGCTCCTGTATTGAACGGTAGTTTGTAACTTTAGTGTTTAAACTAATTAAATTATGAATCAAGCGGCACAAAAATATTGTGTAGAATGCGGAGCTATTATTAATGCAAAGGCAGAAATATGTCCATCATGTGGTGTTCGTCAACCGATGTATTATACCCAGCAATCAAATAATCAAAATAGAGATGAGAGGTGGTTAGCCTGTTTATTACTTTGTATTTTTTTAGGACCGTTTGGTGTTCACCGTTTTTATGTAGGTAAGATCGGTACTGGGATTATTCAATTATTGACCTTTGGCGGATGTGGTATCTGGTATATTATTGATCTTGTTATGATTGTCATTGGGAATTTTCGCGATGCATCGGGCAATGTAATTGAAAGTAATTAATAAACACTTCATTATCTTATTAAGATTGGTGATTTTAACGTTATATTTTTGGAATATCACAATATTATAAAAAAAGTCTTTTTACTTTGATGATTTTGTTATACCTTTGTCTCCTGTGAAAATTGAAGTAAATGCTTTCGCAAATGTTGTAAAAAACGATAATTTCGTTATCGTTGAATCAATTGTTAATTGATTATTTAGCCCATTTAGGGCTTTTTTTATACACCAAAACTTCGATAAAGCAAGGAATTAGGAAAAACAATTTTATATTTAATAAATAATGACCAACTACAGCAAATTGCCTGCAATTTTAGTTTTAGAAGACGGAACGGTTTATCACGGAAAAGCAGCGGGAAAAATTGGAACGACTACTGGCGAAATTTGTTTCAATACCGGAACTACAGGTTACCAAGAGATTTTTACCGATCCCTCATATTTCGGACAAATTATGGTAACAACCAATGCCCATATTGGTAACTATGGAATTGATGAAGATGATACTGAATCTGGTAAGATTCAAATCGCAGGATTAGTTTGTAAAAATTATAATATTAACTATAGTCGTAAAATGGCCGACGAATCTATTCAGAGCTATTTTGAAGAGGGAAATTTAGTTGGTATTTCAGATATTGATACGCGATCTTTGGTGCGTCATATCCGTAATAAAGGTGCAATGAATGCTATTATTTCATCTGAAAACTTAGATGTTGAAGCATTAAAAGCTACTTTAGCTACTGTTCCTTCCATGGATGGACTTGAATTATCATCTCAGGTTTCTACAACAGAACCTTATTTTTATGGTAATGAAGATGCTCCTGTACGTGTGGCAGTATTAGATTTAGGTATTAAAAAGAATATTCTTCGCAATTTCTCTCAAAGAGAAGTGTATGCAAAAGTATTCCCTGCTAAAACTACTTTTGCAGAAATGCAAGAATGGAATCCTGCAGGATATTTCATCTCTAATGGTCCTGGTGATCCATCAGCGATGAGTTACGCAATTCAAACGGTAAAAGATATCTTAGCGGCAGACCAACCGATGTTTGGAATCTGTCTTGGACACCAGATATTGGCTTTGGCAAATGATATCCGTACGAAAAAAATGCACAACGGTCACCGTGGTATCAACCATCCGGTTAAGAATATTATTGCTAACCGTTGTGAGATTACCTCACAGAATCATGGCTTTGGTGTTGTTGCAGAAGATATTGAACAGTCAGATAAAGTTGAAGTTACGCACATCAATTTAAATGACCAATCGATTGAAGGTATCCGTGTAATTGGAAAAAATGCGTTCTCGGTACAATATCATCCAGAGTCGTCACCTGGTCCACATGATTCACGTTATTTATTTGATGATTTCATTGAGTTAATTAAAAAATAATCGATTAGTATAAAGATAGGGGTTAGCAATTTGCTAACCTCTTTTTTTGCACTTTATATATTCATTCTTGCCATAAAATTGTGGTTTAC
Organism: Sphingobacterium sp. MYb388; assembly: GCF_037479535.1. Lineage (NCBI taxonomy): Bacteria > Pseudomonadati > Bacteroidota > Sphingobacteriia > Sphingobacteriales > Sphingobacteriaceae > Sphingobacterium > Sphingobacterium sp. MYb388. Next base: position 563,771 of record NZ_JBBGYV010000001.1, read on the forward strand.
GTTTTTTAATAAGCTCAATTTTATTTATATTTGATTATTAAATCAGAATATAATTTTTTAGTGTAAAAATTACACTAAGTATTGTATAAAATACTATATAAAAAGTTTAAACCAATATTACAATGAGTTTAATTATTGATGTACATGCGCGTCAGATTTTGGATTCGCGCGGAAATCCTACTATCGAAGTAGATGTAACGACACAAAATGGTTTCGTTGGACGTGCTGCAGTGCCTTCTGGTGCTTCTACAGGTGTTCACGAAGCAGTAGAGTTGCGTGATGGTGATAAATCAAAATACTTAGGTAAAGGTGTTTTGAAAGCAGTAGAAAATGTAAACACTAAAATTGCTGAGGCTTTAGCAGGTGTTGATGTTTTTGAGCAAAATGCAATCGACAAAATCATGATTGATTTGGACGGTACTGAAAATAAAGGAAACTTAGGCGCTAATGCTATTTTAGGTGTTTCTTTAGCTGTTGCAAAAGCTGCTGCCCAAGAGTCTCGTCAACCATTATACCGTTATATTGGTGGTGTTAATGCTAATACATTACCTATTCCGATGATGAACATCATTAATGGTGGTTCTCACTCTGATGCTCCTATTGCTTTCCAAGAATTTATGATTATGCCAGTAGGCGCTCCTTCATTCTCTGAAGCTTTACGTTGGGGAACGGAAGTATTCCATAACTTGAAAAAGATTTTGCATGACCGCGGTCTATCTACTGCAGTAGGTGATGAAGGTGGCTTTGCTCCAACTTTTGATGGTACTGAAGATGCTATTGAAACTGTATTAAAAGCAATTGAAGCAGCTGGTTACAAACCAGGTTCTGATATTTGTCTAGCTTTAGATTGTGCTGCTTCAGAATTTTATGTAAACGGTAAATACGATTATACTAAATTTGAAGGTGATAAAGGTGCTATCCGTACTTCCGAAGAACAAGTTGCTTATTTAGCAGAATTGACTGAAAAATATCCAATTATATCTATCGAAGATGGTATGCAGGAAGATGATTGGTCAGGTTGGAAATTGTTAACAGAAAAAATTGGCGCTACTATTCAATTGGTTGGTGATGATTTATTTGTTACAAATACAAAACGATTGCAACAAGGTGTGGATACAGATACTGCAAATTCAATCTTAGTAAAAGTTAATCAAATTGGTTCTTTAACTGAAACAATTAATGCTGTTACTTTGGCACAGAATTCAAACTACACTTCGGTTATGTCTCACCGTTCTGGTGAAACTGAAGATTCAACAATCGCTGATTTAGCTGTTGCTTTGAACTGTGGTCAAATTAAAACTGGGTCGGCTTCACGTTCTGATCGTATGGCTAAATACAATCAATTGTTACGCATTGAAGAAGAATTAGGTGCAAATGCTCGTTTTATTGGAAAGAACTTCCGTTTTGCGAAAAAATAATTTGCAATAAATATCAAAAAGAGGCATCCTTTATTTAAGGATGCCTCTTTTTTTACATGATATTCTAAGCTAGAGTTACAATTTATATCATGCACTGCTAAGTGATAATTTTAAAATAATTTATCACTACCTGGGATATGTAAATCAAGTTTTAATTCCTTATTCAGCTTTTTGATGAAATAACTTGCTAAAAGTGGTGATTCCAGTTCGATGTTTTGATGAATGAAAAAATATAGTTTCTGTAGACCTGCTTCCCGCCATTGTTTAATGACCATAACCCAGTCGTCCAATCTGGTGTAATCAGATGGATCATTGGCTCCGACATAGCGAATGAATGCCGATGGAGTAGTTAAATGCATATGTAAGAGGTCGCGTCTTCCTGCTGTGTCAACTAAGATATTTGTAATGTCAAATTGCTCAAGTAACTTGTAAAATGCAGTTGCTGTTTCAGCTTTGGAAAACCATTCCTGATTACGAACTTCTACTGCAAGTGGTAGTCCTTTCGGAAATTTAGAGATAAACTCACGGAGGCGTTCCATATCTTTTGGTTTATAGTTATCATGCATTTGTAAGAAGATCATTCCTAACTTTTCTTCAAAGAGAGCGATATTATCTGTAAATTCCTTTACTTTTTCATCAGTGTTTAATAGACGGCTATAATGACTTATTGATTGCGGTATTTTAGGGAAAAATTTAAAGTCTGTGGGAGTCTTTTTTTTCCAAGTCTCAACTTGCTCTTTTGATGGTGCATTATAAAAGGTTGCATTGAGTTCAATACTGTTAAACTGGCTACTGTAGTAGGGAAGTTCATCTTTCGTTCCTTTCGGATAAAAGCCCTTTAAGTCCGATTTATTCCACTTAGCACATCCGACATAGATGGCAAATGCTTCCTTGTTTTTATTCTTTTTTAATAATTTTAGCGTATCCGGGGAAGTAGGGGGTAACGTAAAATCTATTTCTTGTGGATTTGATACCTGTCCAAATTTCATGTTGTTCCGTTTTATATTGTTTATAAAAAGTAAAGCGAAGCTGCGGATTTAAATAATGTAAACCGATTTTATTTTTATCTAAAATCACATGATCTTTTTTGAAGTTGAGCTTACCATTGTGCGCTCGCGATTCTTAATAAATCACATTGAAAGAAGGATAAAATAAGCAGTCTATTTTAATGCAGTTCATCCCAAAGTTCTTGAAATTGTTGTTTCAATTGTGCTAATTCTTGTTCTAATGTTTCAATTCTTTTATGAAGGAGTACCGTATTTTCGGAAGGGGGATGTATTTGCTCAAATTGTTCCAAATCGATATCACCGAGTAAATGTATATATCGCACTTCCTTATGTCCTGGTTGTTTTTCTAATGCTTTTACAAATCCTTCAGATGCTAATTTTTCAAGATGTTCTGTAATGTCTTCCAAGGCTTCAAAATCATACAGACGACCTGAATTTGAATTTATTTCTCCGGCTGTTAATGGTCCGCGAAGTAGTAGAAGACAGATGATTGCTAGTTCTGATGGAACTAATGGAAATTGTATGGCAAAATTATGTTTATACTTTGTCACACGGCTACCTCCACCTACAACATGCGCGATAAGACCCTTTTTTTTCAGTATGGCTAAGGTATTGATAATGGTCTCATCGGAATATTGTACCACAGGTCTTCGAGCCGTTTTTTGGTTGCAGGCACTTTGGAGACCGTTCAGTGACATCGGGTAATATTCTGGGGTGACCTTTGACTTCTCGATTAAAGAGCCTAATACACGTTGCTCTTCGGCTGATAATTGTGGTTTGGTGCTAAGTTCCATAAATTTAATTAGTTGAAATCAAATATGCTATTTTTTAGAGGGGGAAACAATTATTTTTAAATATTATCCACAATAAAAACCATTAAATATCCTTTTTATTATCTTAGTGAAGTTTTAAATATACAGCTTTGTTAAAGATCGCGTACCATCCCGAATATATTCATCCTGTACGTGCAGGCCATCGATTTCCGATGGAAAAATATGAATTGATTCCATTACAGCTATTGCACGAAGGGGTAGTGAAAGCGGAAAATTTTTTTGAACCTCTACTTGTGTCATTTGAAATTGCTTGTTTAGCGCATGACCCCGGCTATGTGCAGGCTTTATTTGATCTGACATTAGATCCTAAGATGGTTCGGAGAATTGGTTTTCCTTTAACAAGGAGTCTAGTTGATCGTGAACGTTATCTGGTAGATGGTACGATAAAGTCCGCACTATATGCGCAACAAAATGGTATTTCGTTTAATATTGCAGGTGGAACGCATCACGCGGGTTATGATTTTGGAGAAGGCTTTTGTTTATTGAATGATCAAGCTGTGGCCGCTCGTTATTTGCTTAAAAATAAGCTGGCAAAAAAAATTTTAATCATCGACCTCGATGTGCATCAGGGCAACGGAACCGCTCATATATTTCAAGACGACCGAGATGTTTTTACTTTTTCGATTCACGGGGATAAAAATTTTCCATTTATCAAAGAAAGTTCTGATTTGGATCTTCCTGTTTCGGATGGTATAACTGATGATGTATATTTGCAGTTGCTTAGCAAGCATCTGCCGAATCTCTTTAACAAAGTCAAACCAGATTTTGTTTTTTACCAGGCCGGAGTTGATATTCTGGCGACAGATAAATTGGGGAAATTGAAACTTTCTCCAGCAGGCTGTCGATTAAGAGATGAGTTTGTTCTGTTAAATTGTTTGCAATATCAGGTTCCAGTTCAAGTTTGTATGGGGGGAGGCTATTCTTTGCATATCAAAGATATTGTTAATGCACATTGCGAAACATTTAAAATCGCTGTCGATTTATATAATTTTTAAAAATAAGATTTAAATAGGAAATATGTTTTTTCATCAAGATGCTACTTTCGATCAACTTTCTATCCATCGTGTAGGCAACAAGTCACAAGAGGAATTTTATATATTATCAGAGCAACCAGTTCCACTTGAGAATGACGATGTACTCCCCCCTCTGCTCATGCAATATTTTATGAGTCCTTTTGCAAAGGTAAATGAAGTTTATCGCTTATTTCATCCCAACGGAGAGCTGGCGTTAAATGAAATTTTTCATTTTACAAAGCAATTCTTTAATGAGCAATTAGCTTTTCATGACTATTCTCAGCAGATAGCAAAACACTTATATGAAGTTTGTATGCACCCGAAGATCAAACCTGGTGAGGTGTATGTGGTTTCATTGAAAAATGTACAGATTGAGGGGGATAATTATGATGCTGTCGGAATTTTTAAGTCAGAAAATAAGGAAACTTATCTAAAAGTATATCCGAATCAAGGTGGTTTTCAATTGGATTATGAGGAAGAAGCAATTAATATTAATAAGTTGGATAAGGGTGTGATCATAGTTAATGTAGAAGAAGAGGAAGGTTATAAGGTGCTGGTTGTCGATCAAACGAATAAAACCGAGGCAGTTTATTGGAAAGATGATTTTCTAAAGATAAAAATTCGTAATGATGATTTTAATCAGACGGGTAACTATTTGAAAGTTTATAAAAACTTTGTAAATGAGAAATTGGATGATATGTTTGAGTTAGAAAAGGCTGATAAGATTGATCTGCTCAATAAATCATTGAATTACTTTAAAGAAAAAGAGACTTTTGATCAAGAGGAATTTGAGGAGGAAGTAATTGGTAATCCTATTGCAGCAACAATGTTTAATGACTTCCGATCTGGATTTGAAGATGAATTTGATTCTCCTTTTCAAAGCAGTTTTGATATCGCCGACAAAGCGGTTAAAAAAATGGAAGCATCTTATAAGACCGTATTAAAGCTGGATAAAAATTTTCATATTTATTTACATGGTAAAAGAGAATATATTGAAAAGGGATTTGATGAAGATAAGGGGATGAATTATTATAAGCTATATTTTGAAAATGAGAGCTAATATCTAAACAATGTTTATGCTAAAGAAACCACTTATCTGTTTTGCAATACTGTGTTTTATTACTGCAATAATCACTATTCTGGAAGGAAATACTTTTTTTGTTGAGCACTATTATTCAAGAATGTGGTATCCTTCTTTTTCATATTTACCACAAGTTTTTTTTGGTTATTTACCTTTTAGTATTGGGGACTTATTTTACTTTTTTGCTGTTTGTTGTCTTTTACTATTAATCGTTAATGTTGTTAAGTACTTATTTAAAAAGAGATATGCTTATGCAGGTAGATTCCTAGTATATCTTATTAACGTAATTTTGGGCTTATACTTGTTTTTTTACATAAGCTGGGGGATGAACTATTACCGGATACCCATTGTACAAAATATAGGTTTAAGCACAGATAGTCTAAAGTTAGCTGATTATCTTGTTGTTCTGGAAACATGTCTCGATTCGACAAATGTTTTGCGGTCGCAAATAAATCCAAAGCAATGGGAGCATCAGGATGAAAAGATAAAAAGAGAGATGATAGCATTAGTACAGTCGGATACGACTTTTCAATCTTTTCTTTCAACGACTTTAGTCGGTGCAAAGGGTCCCCTTAATAGTCATTGGGTCTCCTATTTTGGTGTGTCAGGATATTTTAATCCTTTTACACATGAAGCACATGTGAATACAGCAATGCCTGTTTTTTCTAGTCCTTTTACGTATGTTCATGAATTGGCTCATCAACAGGGGGTTGGTTTTGAAGACGAAGCAAATTTTATCGCCTATGTGCGATTGAAAAATCATCCAGAGCTTTTTTACCGCTATTCCAGCTATTTACAAACAACATCATATATGCTACAGGAGCTTAGGGGAATAGATTTGGAATTGTTTGCTACTTATAAAAAACGGCTTTCCCAACTTGTAGTAGCTGATCTGAAGGAGGAAGCTATTTTTTGGAGCAATTATACTGGCTGGACTAATAAAGTCTTTGGTATCTTCTATAATGGCTATTTGAAGCATAATAATCAAAAGGAGGGTATGGCCCGCTATGATAGAATGACTAGACTTGTGGTCGCTTATGAATTAAAGCTTAAAGGATGCCTTTAAAATGATATTAAATAAGAAAAAGCGAGCATTGCTCGCTTTTTCTTATTTAATCGTTATAATCTCAGTCTTGCCATCTGTTCCCGGGCTACCGGAATAGATCTGACCTTGAGGAAGTCCTCTCAAGCCAGCTGGAGCTTGTCTCACGCGATCATAAATAGATCTTAAATCGCTGGTTGCATTGACATTTTTACCACCACCTTCATTTGCAATCTGCAAATAATTAGGTTGTTTTTTATTTTCTCTTTGCGGTACAATGCTATTTTCTGAAAGTGTTAATTTAACATTTCCACCATTACCATTTGGAAATGTTTTTGTTCCATTAAAGGCATTATCTCCTTTCGCTATAATATACAGCGACCCTAATTTTTGAATATTAGCTTGAATATCAAAATTGGAACCGTTATTTTTTCCATCTGTCCCTGAAATAGAAGCATTATTACCTATAATGGCGTGACCAACATTTAAAATGACATTTTTGTTTGCGTAAAACATCAAAGAAGCTTTATCGCCCATTATCAACGTGTCAATATGCAAATTAATCGTCGAGTCTGAGGATTTGGTATTGTAGACTTTTTTAGCCTTTTTCCCAATTTCTAATTTGCTGATGTGCTCAACATTACTTTGTGCATATGACTGAAATCCCAAAAAAGCAAGGGCAAAAATTGTAATTATTTTTTTCATGGCTATTTGTTTTTTATGTTAAACAACATCTGTTTGACGAATAGCGTTTTTGAAGGTTTAATGCGCTACTTCAAATACTGAACAATTAATTTAGCGGTTTTGTTTGATGCTCCTGGTTCTCCTAGTTTTTGGGCCAATGTTTCATAATTTTCCATTACACTTGCCCGGTATTCTGCTTTATTGATCAATTGATCTAACTCTTGTGCAATATCGTAAGTGGTACAATCGTCTTGAATCAATTCTCTTACAGACAAGAAGTCATTAATTAAATTGACCAGCGAAATGAATTTTACTTTAATGACCTGTTTAGCAATCCATATAGATAGTGCATTGGCTTTATAAACAACGACTTGAGGTACTTTAAGAATTCCAGTCTCTAATGTTGCTGTCCCACTTGTTACGACTGCTGCTTCGGCATGTTTTAATAAATCGTAAGTAGTATTAAATACAATCGGTATATTTTGATCACCAATGTATTGCTGGTAGTATGATTTATCAAAATTTGGTGCTCCTGCAATTACAAATTGATGCATTGGAAAGAGGTAGGTTAAATTTGCCATAACCGGTAATAACTTTTCTATTTCCATTTTACGGCTACCAGGCAGCAATGCGATGATTGGCCGTTCGCTGAGCTGTTGTTCAGTAATGAAATTAGGATTGAATTTATAAGATGAAATGGCATCTAGTAATGGATTTCCAACATAGTCAACGGGCATTTTCCATTTTTTATAAAAATCGACTTCAAAGGGAAGGATACAGAACATGTGATCGACGACACGTTTAATTTTAATCACACGTTTTTGGTTCCATGCCCATACTTTTGGAGAAATATAGTAACATGTTTTTATACCTTTTTTCTTGGCAAAATCTGCGATTTTTAAGTTAAAGCCAGGGAAATCAATTAAAATGACACAATCAGGCTTTTCTTTAATAATATCTTCTTTTACCTTTTTTAAATTTTTTGAAATGGTACTTAAGTTTTTTAATACTTCGACAAAGCCCATAAAGGCCATTTCCGAAGTGTGTATTAAGGCTTTTTGATTTGCAGACTCTTCCATTTGTGTGCCGCCTACGATTTTGAAGGTAGCGTTTGGATCTTCGACTTTTAATGCGTTGATCAAGTTTGCACCATGTAAATCTCCGGAAGATTCGCCTGCTATAAGATAATATTTCATTTGCTCGATTCTATTCAATAATAGGGTTAAACTTAGATAATTTTGCTTAGATCCGCAATATTATTGCGCTTATATAAAAATAATGATATTGGATTTATCGTTTTATGGATAAAGTATGGGTGATTCATTTTTTGATGATGAGTGCGCATTTCTAATGAAGAAAAGTTACAGGTTCCTTTTATAATAGATGATTATCACGCAGTTTTTCCATAATTAATGTGTACATAATTAGACTTTAGCTAATTTTCAGATAAATGTTTTTATATTTAATTGAGATTTAGCATGTATAGATCTTAAATATTACTTTTGTACTATGGATAGATTTTTAGCACTTATTCGAAACAAATATTTTTTAGCTGGTATAGCTTTTACTGTTTGGATGTGTTTTTTTGATCGTAATGATTTTGCGACACAATATAGTTACCAGCATCAAAAAAGTAATTTGGAGAGAGAGAAAGCGTTTTACGAGAAAGAAAATGAGAGTATTATAGAAACCATAACAGACATCCGCTCTGATCAACGTGAAGTGCAAAGGATAGCTCGTGAAAAATATAAAATGAAGAAAGAAAATGAGGATGTTTATATTGTAACCGAGGTAGAACCAAAAGAAGAAAATTAAATCCAAGTTTCCTTTCTTTAGGATATTGAATTATTAGAATAACATAAAAAAGGCTGTTTCGAGATCGAAACAGCCTTTTTTATGTTATTCTTCTGTCTTATGCTCTGCGGCATATTCTTTTCTAATTTTCGAATGTTTTTTGCTATAAACAAAGTAGATTATTACACCGATCAACATCCAGATGCCTAATCGTTCCCAAGATTCAATAGGTAATGATGCCATCATTAATACACAGACTAAAATACCGAGTATTGGAATAAGCGGTACAAATGGTGTTTTAAATGGACGTTCCAGGTTTGGTTCTGTTTTGCGTAATACAAGTATCCCTATGCACACTAATGTAAATGCAAATAAGGTACCAATACTGACCATGTGGCCTAAATCAGATACGGGCACAAATCCGGCAAAAATACTTACAAATACCATGAAAATTAAATTTGTTTTCCAAGGAGTCTGTCTTTTTGATAGATCTGAAAATATTCGAGGTAATAGACCATCTTTACTCATTGAATAAAATACACGGCTTTGTCCTAAAAGCATGACCAAAATTACAGATGTATATCCAGCGATAATCGTTACGATTAAAGCTGTGTTTAAGAAGGTATAACCTGTTTTTGCAAATGCTGTGGCAACAGGTTTGGCGTCACCTTTAAACTCAGTGTAAGGTGCCAATCCAGTCAATACATATGAAAACAATACATATAGTAAGGTACAGATGATCAAAGAACCAATAATACCGATTGGCATTCCTTTTTTAGGGTTTTTAGCTTCTTGCGCAGCAGTACTAACGGCATCAAAACCGATAAAAGCAAAAAATACAACTCCAGCCGCTCTCAGGATACCGCTAAAACCAAAATGACCAAAATCATCGCTTCCCAGAAAACTCCAGAAACTTAACTGGCCACTTTTCACCATTTCTTCTCCATGATTGACAGGTATAAAAGGTGTGTGATTCGCTGGATCTATGAATCCCCAACCCAATACAATGAAAATTAGAACTACAGCAACTTTTAGAATAACTAAAATGTTATTTACAAAAGAAGATTCTTCTGTACCGCGCATTAAAAGTAGTGATAGTAAACAAACAATGATAATTGCAGGAACATTGACAATACCACCTTCCCAAGGACCATGTAGAAATTGAGTTGGAATTTCGACGCCTAATGTTAAGAGAAGTTGATTGAAGTATTGGGACCAACTAACAGATACAGTAGCTGCTGCCAAAGCATATTCTAAGACTAGATCCCATCCAATTATCCACGCCATAAATTCACCCATCGTAGCATATGAATAGGTATAAGCAGATCCAGCAACCGGGATCATCGATGCAAATTCTGCATAACATAAACCTGCAAAACCACAGCCTACAGCCGCAATAATAAAAGAGAGTACTACAGCGGGACCAGCATGGTCGGCCGCCGCTATACCTGTCAGTGAAAATAAGCCTGCACCTATAATGGCACCTACTCCTAATGCAATAAGTCCAGAACTGGAGAGTGTACGTTTTAATGTACCTTGGCCATTTAGCTCTGCTTCTGCGATTAATTTGCTAATCGATTTTTTAAAAAGCATAAATATATTTTAAGTGGGTTGTTTTTTAATGTTTATTGATTGTCTTTTCAAAGTCAAATATAGTTTTTTATATGAAAAAAGAGGAAGTTTTTTTTGTTTCTGTTCTTGATATAATGATAATTAATGTTTATAAAGCTGTTGTAAAGTATTTTTACATAGCCTAACTTATTTAAACTTGTTCAAAATAAAAGAAAGAAATTTTTAATAAAGTATGGGGAGTTTGAACACAGAATGGTAAAGAATCTGCGCGTTAATGATTCAATGTTCGTATAAAGGCTTTAAAAATAAAAAAGCTTTAAACCTTATATGTGAAATATTTTGGTTTAAAGCTTTTTTGAACTTATAATAAAGTTGAATTTACTATTTTCCTTTTTTCGTGTTGTATTTTTTGTAGGCATCTATAATATACAGCTTAACATCTTCTGCTGAGGCTTGCTCAATGAATTTGTAAGTCGGTCTGTATTGCTCTTTGAAAAGTGCCAAATCTGGATTTTTTAGAGGCGTTACGGATTGGATTAAGTCATCTGTGAATTTACGATCGATAGCTCTTTTATGTTGCTCCTCTACTAAAAGTTTGTAGTTTTGACGTGCTCTTTTTCCTTCTTTACTAAATAGTCGAGAAGGAGAGAGACGGATACCGCCACGTTGTTGACCAACATCAGAGTATTTTCCCGCGATTTTTGTTGCATTGATTTCTGCAATTAATCTACTATCTGTCATTCTTTCAATATAGACTTCATTTAGTTCAATTACTGAATTTAATCTATTTAGATAGACTCTTTTAACACCATAATCATAGACAAAAACAGTATCTTTTTCATATCCGGTAGCCTCTATCGCTAAATAATCATTCAATTGAGCATCAATGATAAAATTGCCCTCTTGATCTGTTTGCACAATTTTATTTGTACGGGTATTTTTGATAGAAACTCCTTCAATTTTTTGACTACTGACCAATTCCATGGCAATTCCTTTTATTTTTTCCTGCGCTTTGAGATTGCTGAAGATACTGGTAATTCCCAGAAGTGTCAATATGCTTAGACTATGTATGAATGCTGTTTTCATTTTTCCTTTTTATATAACCAAAAATACATAAATATAAGTAGTAATGTATTTAAAAGAAATTATTTTAATAAAAAAATCTCATATATGATTGTATATGAGATTTTCTGTTTTTTATTTTGCTGTCCAGATATTGTTTTCCGGAACATGGTCTGGAAAAACTTTATCAGGATCTAATTGAACTGATATTAAAGGTTCTTTTGAATCTATTTTGAAGTCAAAAGATTGGTTTCTTTCCCAAACTTCTACAGGTAATTTTTTTCGAATTTTCTTTCCTGATACTGTTGTGGCTTCAACTACTACAGGCATAGGAAGTTTTTCTAAATTTTGAACCGTAATAACGGAACCTAATTTAGGGTCATTTTTTATGTATGTTACTTTATTGATTGCCTGATCAAGACGCCAGTTGTTTAGAAACCAACCGCGCCAAAACCAATTTAAGTTTTCCCCTGTCCCATTTTCCATTGAACGGAAAAAATCTTCTGGTGTCGGATGTTTATAGGCCCAATCAGAAATGTATTTTTTGAATGCATAATCAAAACGTTCTGCGCCAATAATTTCATTTCTTAATAATTTGAGACCATAAGCAGGTTTATAGTAAAGCAATATACCAATATTGCGTTCATCCATGCTTTGCGGTGTATTCATTATCGCTTCTAAGCGAGGATCTGTAAATCGGACTGCTTGACTGTTTGGATCCCCAACTTGTTTAAAATATTCACCGTTATTGAAACTTTCGGTTGCAATTTCATTTATGAAAGAGTTGAATCCTTCATCCATCCAGCCAAATTCTCTTTCGTTGCTGGATACGATCATTGGAAACCAGTTATGGCCAAATTCATGATTTGTTACTCCCCATAAGGATCCAGCACGTGCTTTATTGCCACAAAAAGATAATGCAGGGTATTCCATACCTCCAACATTGGAAGCTACGTTGACAGCTACAGGATAGGGATAATCAAACCATTTGTTGGAGTAATGTTCAATGGCCGCTTTGGTATACTCGGTAGAACGTTCCCAGGCATTATTACCATTACTTTCTTCTGGGTAAGCAGAAATAGCAAGTGATTTTTTTCCATTGACCAAATTAATTCTCGCTGCATCCAATATAAAAGAAGAGGAAGAAGCCCATGCAATATCTTGCGCATTATTTAAAATGTATTTCCACGTTAGGCTTTTCTTATTTGGTCTTGAGTTTGCTTGAGCGACCTCTTTTGCAGAACGTATGATGACTGTCTGGTCACTATTTTTGGCATTTTCATAGCGTTTAAACTGTTCTGCCGTAAATACTTCTTGTGGGTTCTGAAGTTCTCCCCCCAAAACTACAATGTGATTCGCGGGAGCCGTTATCTGTACCTGATAATTACCAAATTCACGATAAAATTCGCCAGGCCCCGTATAAGGTATTGTATTCCATCCTCGAATGTTGTCGTAAACGCATACTCTAGGGAACCATTGTGCGATGGCAAAAACATTACCTTTGGCGGCTTTTAGTATTCCCGTTCTATCGGCACCATACTCTGGTATTGTGTATGAATATTGTATCTTAAATCCTGTTTTACCACCTTTTGCTGCTAAGGCTTGAGTTAGCCTAATTTGCATGCGGGTATCGGTGATGATATAATCAACCGGTTTACCAGTTAGATCGGTGACAGAAGATATCGTATAGCCACCATCAAAACTCGCGTTAGCATCACCATATCTACTTTTTGTTAATGGAGATATGGCTTGACCTCGACCTTCTTTGGAGAACATATTTTGGTCTAACTGAAGCCATACATAGTCCAGCTGATCTGGACTATTATTGCTATAATTTATTTCAACATTTCCAGCAATTGTATTTTTTCGATCGTCTAATGTTGCTGTAATTTTATAGTCAGCATTGTTTTGCCAGTAAGCTGGTCCTGGTTTTCCACTTGCTGAGCGAAATTCATCACCATTATTATTAAAAAATAAAGGAGCAAATGCTTCAGTATAACTATAATTGCTTTTTTGTTGAGCAAAACTTGGAGTTGATAATGATAAGGACAGAATACTTATTGACAATAAGGGTAATCTTTTCATACTTAATTGTAGGGATTGTTCTGCCTAAATATAGTATGAAAAGATGTATTGTTAAATTTTTTCGAAGAAATAGTCGGATTGTAACGATTATTTTAGAGAGGAAGCGTATTCTAGTTCATCGAAACCGAGCAAAATTTGCTTTCCTCCTTCAATTACAGGTCTTTTAATCATACTTGTGTTTTTGATCAAAACTTGGTTAGCGGTGTGTGCGTCTGTAACGGTCGCTTGTTCTTCTACATCAAGTTTTTTCCATGTGGTTCCTTTTTTATTCAGCAGTTTTTCCCAACTGATTTCTTTTTCCCATTCCTCAAGTTTATTTTCAGAGATCCCTTCCTTTTTATAATCGTGAAATGTATAAGGCAATTGGTGTTCTTCTAACCAATTGATCGCTTTTTTCACTGTGTTGCAGTTTTTAATTCCGTATACGTGTAACATGTTTGTTCTATATTTTAATTCAAACTTAGAGAAATTGTAATTGATATCCAATAACGTATAGGTGAATATTAAATTATAGATGCTATTGGGTAAACTTATTTATTCAGTGAGCATGGATCATTGTGTTAGTGTAATAAGTACACTTTATAAATTATGTAGAACAATATTTTTTTTTTAACTTAGTCCATAAATAGTGAGATTATAAATAACAAAAGCAAATTATAATATGAGCCTAAAAGATTTTAAAGGTGTATTGACGGGAGATCAAGTACAAGAATTGTTTGAATTAGCAAAAACGCACAAATTCGCATTACCAGCTGTTAACGTAACTGGTACAAACTCGATTAATGCTGTAATGGAAACTGCAAAAGCGGTTAACTCACCAGTGATTATTCAATTGTCAAATGGTGGAGCACAATTTTATGCTGGTAAAACGTTAAATAATGATGGATTAAAGGCATGTATTCTAGGTGCTGTAGCTGCTGCTCAACACGTTCATTTATTAGCAGAGCACTATGGTGTTGCAGTTATTTTGCATACAGACCATGCTGCTAAGAAATTATTACCTTGGATCGACGGTTTATTAGATGCTGGTGAGAAGTTTTTCGCACAACATGGTAAACCATTATTCTCTTCTCATATGTTAGATTTGTCTGAAGAGCCAATTGAAGAAAATATTGAGATTTCGGCAAAATACTTAGCACGTATGAAGCCGCTTGGAATGACTGTTGAAATCGAATTGGGTGTAACAGGTGGTGAAGAAGATGGTGTAGATAATTCTGATGTTGATAGTTCGAAATTATATACACAACCAGAAGAGGTAGCTTATGCTTATGAAGAATTATCAAAGGTGTCTGATAAATTTACTGTAGCAGCAGCTTTTGGTAATGTACACGGTGTATATAAGCCAGGAAATGTAAAATTACAACCTGTTATTTTACATAACTCACAAGAATTCATTCGCGAGAAATTTAATTTAACTGCTGATAAACCTGTTAATTTTGTTTTCCACGGTGGTTCGGGCTCAACTCCTGAGGAGATTGCAGAAGCAATTTCATATGGTGCAATCAAAATGAACATCGATACAGATATGCAATGGGCTATGTGGGATGGTGTTCGCGAGTATGAAGCTAAAAACCATGATTATTTACAAGGTCAAATCGGTAATCCTGAAGGAGCTGATTCTCCAAATAAAAAATACTACGATCCCCGCGTTTGGTTACGTAAGGGAGAAGAAGCTTTCGTTACACGTTTGAAACAAGCTTTCCAAGAATTGAATGCAATTGATGTTAATAGCAAGTTATAATATCGATTGAGTCTACATTTAAGTAGTACTAAAAAGCGTATGAGGTAATTTCACTTCGTACGCTTTTTTGTTGGGGCTGTGTTTTTTATTTATTTTTGTTAAAATCTGCTAAATTTTATCTTAAAGTCAGGAATGGTGCATATTTTGCAGGATAGTTATACGAATAGAATATATTGATATGAAAAAATTAGGATTAGGTGCTATTTTATTTTTTATTGCGCAATTAGGAATTGCTCAGACAAAGCAGAACGTGGGTACGTTTAATTCGGTAGATGTTACAGATAAAATTCAGGTTGAATTAATTCATGGCAATTCCAATGAGGTTGTGACTGAAGGGGCTAATTCTGAGAATATCCAAGTTATCAACAAAAACGGTGCATTACGTATTAAAATGAATACTTTAAATGCTCTTCAAGGAAATAATATCAGTGTTAAGGTATACTATCAATCTTTGAATAGTTTATCTGCCAAAAAAGGAGCGAAGATCGTTAATAGAGAAAAAGAGAAAATAGTAGCCGATCAATTAAATGTTTCCGCGGCAGAGGGTGGTTTAGTGGTTGTTTATGTGGAGGCTAAAAAGGTAGATGTTAAGCCTACTTCAGGTTCTACAATTTCACTTATTGGAAAAAGTATCACACAAGATGTTGTGTCTAATTTTGGCGGTAAATATGAAGGTAAAGAATTGATAACAGATGTAACCAATGTTACGGTCAATGGCGGTGGTCAAGCAGAGGTATATGCAAAAGATTCTATTGTCGCTAAAACGCGTGCGGGTGGCGTTATTGAAGTTTATGGCAAACCTGCACATAAATCTGAGAAGAAATTGGCTGGTGGAATAATTAATTATAAATAATCTACTAGAGTAAATTAAAAAAGCACTTAATTTTTTAAGTGCTTTTTTTAATGATTTTAACTGGATTCTTTCTGGAAGTTAATCAGTGTGTTCTTAGCAACACCTAAACCTTCTATTCCATATTCAATTTCATCACCCTCTACTAAAAATCGTTGCGGTACATGTCCTATACCTGTGCCAGCAGGTGAGCCGGTTGAAATAATATCTCCGGGGAATAATCCAAAGAAATCCGAAATATAGGAAATTAATTCTTTAACAGGAGTAATGAAATTTTTTGTATTTCCTTCCTGCATTAATTTACCGTTGAGTTTTAACCAAATTCTTAAATTCCCATCGTCTTCAATTTCGTCTTTTGTTACAAAATAGGGGCCTAAAGGAGCAAAAGTATTATAGCCCTTTCCTTTATCCCAGGTACCACCTCTATGTTTCATAAAATGACGCTCTGTTACATCATTCATCATGACATATCCAGCGATATAATCTGTTGATTCCGCTGTCGAAATATGTGTACCCTTTTTTCCGATCACAACAGCAAGTTCTGTCTCCCAGTCTGTATGGTATGAGTTTTTTGGAATTATAATGTTATCAAAGGGGCCATTTAATGCTGAAATAGCTTTTAAAAATAATATGGGCTCTTGTTCTTGAGCTAATCCAGTTTCTTTTGCATGGTCAGAATAATTAAGTCCTACGCATACAATTTTAGTTGGATTTGCAAGTGGTGTTCCGATACGACTTTCGGAAGGAATTGGCTTTAAGCTTGTACGGTTATTTATCACAAACTCTTCTAATCTTTCGAGCCCACCATTAGCGAGAAATTTATTGTCATAATCTTCTCCAAAATCGGAAGTGTCATAGTGAACTTCATTGATTAAAATTCCTGTTTTTTCTTCATTTAGTGGTCCGTAGCGAAATAACTTCATAGCATCTTAAAATATAATCGGCAAATGTAACCGTATAATCCTATTTATTCGTTTTAGTATTGTCAAAATCTGGTAATGAAATTAGGGGCTTTTCTATCATTGTATTCTAAACAGATGATTTTTCATATCATTATATGAAGTTCGAAAACAAAAAAGGTTCCTTTTTTAGAGGAACCTTCATTTTTATAAATCGCTTTGCTTTTTTTTCTTTTTACGAATCTCTGGTTTGGCAGCTTTCTTTAATTCAAACTGTTTTTCGAGATACATGATAATTTCTCCAGCAATATCTTTTTTTGTTGCTTTTTCTATTCCTTCTAATCCAGGAGATGAGTTTACTTCCAGTACAAGAGGGCCTCTGTCTGATGGCATCATATCAACACCACAAACTGTTAACCCCATGGAAGCCGCAGCTGCAATAGCAGTCTCACGTTCATTTTTTGTAAGTCTGATAATTTCTGCTGTTCCCCCACGGTGGATGTTAGATCTAAACTCTCCTTCTTTGGCTGTTCTTTTCATTGCACCGACCACTTTTCCTCCAACAACAAATGCACGAATATCTGTACCTTTCGCTTCTTTGATATATTCTTGTATTAAGATATTATTTCCTAATCCATAGAAAGCCTCTATAACTGAGGAGGCCGCTTTCTTCGTTTCAGCTAATACTACACCAATTCCTTGTGTTCCTTCGAGTAATTTAATAACTAAAGGTGCACCACCGACCATACTAATCAGGTCGTCAACATCAGATGCAGTACGGGCAAATCCAGTAATGGGAAGACCGATTCCTGCACCAGATAAAATTTGCATACAACGAAGTTTGTCTCGTGATCGTGTTATTGCTTGACTTGGATTGGCGGAAATTACGTCCATTACCTCAAATTGCCTCACAATGGCCGAACCATAGAAAGTAACCGAAGCACCAATTCGAGGAATTATTGCATCAATATCTGAAATATCTTGACCTTTATAGTGGATGCTAGGTTTGCCTTGTTGAATTCCTACATAGCATTTGCTATGATCGATGACAACGCATTCATGTCCACGTTTTTCTGCAGCTTCTACTAATCGACGTGTCGAGTATAAGCTTTTAACTGTTGATAATACAGCGATTTTCACTTTGCTATGATTAGAATGATTTAATTGTAATGTTGGTTCATAAACAATTGTCTATGAATATTCTTTTTATCCAACAGATTTTTGAGATAAGTTAGATCTTGACACGTCCACGATAAACCTTTTTGATAGGAAACTTTTTCCTAGTAACATAGGATATCGCATGGAAGAACGGTTTCTAAAAGATAATTTAATTTCGAAAAACTGATTATATAATTTGGCTTTTGTTAATATGTAATAACGCTTTTCTTTTTGACCGAATGAACTTTTTACAATTTTTTCTCGATAAACAGGAAATTTGAATATGCGAAGTTCTCTTGTTTTAAAATTAACGATAATATGGCAAATAATCCACTTTTGATTTTCAATTATTTTGATTTCATAAGATTCACAATGTAAAACAGATGATCCCGCACCTGTATCTACTTTTGCTTCAATATTAAAAATACCAAGTTCCGGTAAATCTAATGATTCTTTCCAACCCACAATTAGTTTATCTTTCATGGTTATAAGGAGTCATTAGACTTGATAAAATACCAAGTCTAATGACGTTTTAGTTATTCGTAAATAAACTCGCCGTAAGGAGATTTAACTGTTACTTGTTTTGTAGTAGCAGCTTCTACGCGACCAATAATTTGAGCGGGAATACCATAAGATTCGGAGATTGCAATAATTTCTGATGCAATTTCTTCAGGTACATAAAGTTCCATGCGGTGTCCCATGTTGAATACTTTGTACATTTCTTTCCAATCCGTATTTGATTCTTTTTGAATCAAATCAAACAATGGAGGGATAGGGAAGAGGTTGTCTTTGATAACGTGTACTGCATCAACAAAGTGTAATACTTTCGTTTGTGCACCACCTGAACAATGTACCATTCCGTCAATTTGAGAACGGTAAAGATCTAATATTTTTTTGATTACCGGCGCATATGTACGTGTTGGAGAAAGAACTAGTTTTCCTGCTGTAATTTCTTCACCAGTTTCAACTGTGATTTTATCGGTTAAATTTTGACTGCCTGAAAAAACTAAGTCATATGGAACAGCAGGGTCAAAACTTTCCGCATATTTTGCTGCAATATTTTTATTAAAGACATCATGACGTGCGGAAGTTAATCCATTGGATCCCATTCCTCCGTTATATTCTGTCTCATAGTTAGCTTTTCCTGAAGAGGATAAACCAACAATTACATTGCCTGGTTTTATGTTGTGATTAGAAATGACGTCTTCACGTTTCATGCGACAAGTTACCGTACTATCTACAATAATAGTACGTACTAAATCGCCCACATCTGCAGTTTCACCTCCTGTTGAATAGATACCGATACCCATCTCACGGAGCTCTGCTAGAATTTCTTCTGTTCCATTAATAATTTCTGCAAGAACTTCTCCTGGAATGACATTCTTATTACGACCAATAGTAGATGATAATAAAATATTATCGGTAGCGCCTACACAAAGTAAATCATCAAGATTCATGATGATTGCATCTTGTGCAATACCGCGCCAAACAGATATATCACCTGTTTCTTTCCAGTAAACATAGGCCAAGGAAGATTTCGTACCTGCACCATCAGCGTGCATAATATTACACCACTGTTCATCACCACCTAGAATATCAGGAATGATTTTACAAAAAGCTTTTGGATACAATCCTTTATCGATGTTCTTAATAGCATTGTGTACATCCTCTTTACCTGCGGATACACCTCTTTGGTTATATTTTAAATCTGACATGTTGCTGCAAAAATAATGATTCGTTATGAATTTTAAGCTTTTATTGTAGTAAATATTTGTTAATCTTTTTTAAATATGAGTTGCCATTCAAGAAGTAATTTTTCTAAAGAGTATTGTGCATTTGCAGGACTTGTGCTTGGTAGTGTGTAATACTGGTATTGATCCGCTTTTTTAAAGTGTTTATCAAATACTTTACGTGCTTTTTGTCCATTAAATATGATGGTATGGAGGTGTGGGTGCTGGGAAAAGAATGTAGTGAGGTCATTTGGAATTTCCTCAAGGATATCGAGATCCATACTGCCTTTTCTTTTTGCTTGTGCGCACACATCCCATAGACCGATCCTATTTTCTAGCAGTATATTTAATTTTTCTGAATAAGAATGAAAGTCAGTTATATTAAAAATCCGTTGGATTAATTTCCAGAATCGATTCTGAGGATGTGCATAATATTCTTGGGCTTGAAGCGACCTGTCTCCGGGTAAAGAACCCAATATTAATACTTCAATATCGTTATTTTGAATGGGTAAGAATGATTGTTTAAACATCTTGATAATAAACATTTATGCCGAATATAAAGAATCCTTTTTGATCTGGCATATTTTATTTTGAAATGAAATCTAAATGCTATATATTTGATATCAAACTAATATCAAAACTTAAAAAAATATGGAAAAATTAATTAAACCTCTTTCTGGTTATTTAGCTCTTTTAATTGCTATTGTTCTTTTTGTACTTGGAATCGTATGTTTCTTTCAAGCAGAAGCTTCTTCCTGGTATATTGCGGTGGGGATTTTATTTATTTTAACCACACTGTTCTTGTTAAAGGGTCTGATGATCATTAATCCAAATCATTCACGTGTGTTGAATTTCTTTGGAAGTTATATTGGTACAGTAAAAGAAAATGGGTTATTTTTTGTTAATCCTTTGTACTCTACTTTAAATGTTAGTCTACGATCGGATAATTTACAGGGACAAACTTTAAAAGTAAATGATAAAATGGGTAATCCTATTGAAATAGGCGCTGTTATTGTTTGGCAAGTTGGTGATACTTATAAGGCTACTTATGATGTGACAAATTATACTTCATATGTCCGCACACAAAGCGAAGCGGCTGTGCGGCATTTGGCAGGTAGTTTTCCTTATGATAATTTAGAAATAGATCCTAATAATCAAGCAACAATTACTTTACGTGAAGGTGGAGATACTGTTAATCATATCTTAGAAAAAGAATTATTAGATCGTTTGGCTCCAGCTGGTATTATTATAAAAGAGGCGCGGATCAGTCATTTAGCGTATGCTTCTGAAATTGCCGGAGCAATGTTACAAAGACAGCAGGCAACTGCGATTGTTGCCGCTCGTGCTAAAATTGTTGAAGGTGCAGTTGGTATGGTAGAAATGGCTTTGCAAAGATTGTCTGAAAAAGATATAGTTGAGCTTGATAATGATAAAAAGGCAGCAATGGTTAGTAATTTGATGGTTGTACTCTGCGGGGAAAAGGCGGCATCTCCTGTGTTAAATACGGGAACCCTGTATCAATAGTTTTATTCATAAATAATATGGCGGAAAAAAAGAATTTCATGCTCCGGATTGATAGTGATGTATATAAGGCATTGGAAAAATGGTCTGCCGACGAATTTAGGAGTGTGAACGGACAAATAGAGTTTTTATTGAATAAGGCATTGAAAGAAGAAAAGCGCTTACTTGATAAAAAAATAAAAACAACTTCAGATAAATCAGTAGAGTAGTTTGTGGTTGGTTTAACATCCTTAATTGAAATTTATTGCATTTGACTTGTGATAGTTGCTAGTGTGAAAGTAAAGGTTTTTAAAATCATTTTCACACTAGCTTTTTTAATGATGAAATAACATAATAAATTTTAAATTTGAATGAATTTTGAGTGGTAAGATAGATAGATATGAATAATAATTTTAGATTGCTTGTTATCAGTACAAGTACGATCCATGGAAGTTCTTTTTTGACCTATATAAAAAATGATTTGGTTGACTTTATTCAGACCGATGAATTGATATTTGTACCTTACGCAAGGCCATCTGGTATTTCTTATGATGAATATACAGCTAATGTTCAGAAAGCTTTAAAAGATAAAGGAATTCGGGTAAAGGGTCTACACACTTTTTCTGATCAAAAGGATGCAATAAAAAAAGCAAAAGCAATTTTTATAGGGGGAGGAAATACTTTTCTTTTGCTCAAGACTTTGTATGAATTGGATCTTGTTAGTGAAATTAAATCGGCTGTTGCTTCTGGTTTACGTTATGTGGGTACTTCAGCTGGATCTAATTTAACGGGCTTGACAATTGGTACAACTAACGATATGCCGATCGTTTATCCCCCAAGTTTTGAAGCGTTACAGTTTTTACCTTTTAATCTCAACCCACATTATCTTGATCCAGATCCTAACTCTACACATAAAGGTGAAACGAGAGAGACAAGAATCCAAGAATTTCATCAATTCAACAGTCAGGCTGTGTTGGGTTTACGAGAGGGTAGCTGGTTACATGTTGAGCATGGTCAAATTGAATTGAAAGGTGAACTGTCTGCACGATTATTTCAACAAGGAAAAGATCCCATTGAGCTTAATCCTGGTCAACTTCAATTTTGAGATATTTACAAAATACTTTAGCAATTTAGCTTCTAGATTTTAGCGGTGATTAAAAAAGTAATTATTTATGAGTAAAAAAATAAAAGTACATCCCGCAGATATTGCTGAAAATCTAAGTAAATTAGACAAAGAGGCTTTGTATGAGCAATTTAATCATTATGATTTTGACTTGCAACTCGAGATATTCTCTTTTTTAGAAAAGGATGTTCAATATCGCCTAGCAAAATCCCTCTCAGAATCGGAACTGACAGAATTGCTTAACAACTTAAAGCCTGATATTAGGAATCAGCTATTTTCTGATTTACCTGATGATTTGATTAAGTACTTAATTAATTTGTTAAATGAACGTGAAAAACAGTTAGCGTTGAAGCTGATTGGCTATGATGAAAATAGTATTGCACATCTCATGACCCCGATGTATGTCCAAGTTAGACCATATTTTACTGTTGAACATGTTTTTAAGCATATTAAGCTTTTTGGAAAGAAGGCTGAAACCTTAAATTTTATATATGTTGTCGATGAAAAGAATGTGCTTATTGATGATTTAAAAATAGGTGAGTTGTTATTAGCCGATACAGATACTGAAATTTCAGAACTGATTGATCATAATTTTGTTGCTATCAGAGCCGCAACTCCTATGGAGGAGGCATTTGAAATTTTCCAGAAATATGATCGAAGTGCGCTTCCGATCACGACGGATAATGGTGTATTGGTCGGTATTGTGACATTTGATGATGTATTGGATCAGATAAAAGATCGAGATACGGAAGATATCCAACGTTTTGGCGGGATGGATGAACTTGATGTTGCTTATACAAAAACTCCGTTACTTAAATTGATTCAAAAAAGAGCTGGTTGGTTGATTATTTTGTTTTTAAGTGAAATGCTAACAGCTTCAGCGATGGCTTACTTTGACGGAGAAATTGAAAAGGCTGTAGTTCTTGCTTTATTTGTTCCATTAATTATTTCTAGTGGCGGAAATTCTGGATCGCAAGCTGCATCATTAATTATTCGAGCCATGGCTTTGGGAGAGATAAAACTTAAGGACTGGTGGTATGTCATGAAACGTGAGATTTCATCTGGTCTGATTTTGGGAGGTATATTGGGTACTATTGGTTTTCTTAGAATTTTACTTTGGCAAGAACTGGGGATATATGATTATGGTATTTACTGGGTTTATATTGCACTAAGTGTTTCTTTATCTTTACTTTTTGTTGTGCTTTGGGGTACATTATCCGGTTCGGTTATCCCATTTGTACTACGCAGATTCGGTTTAGATCCGGCAACTGCTTCAGCACCTTTTGTCGCAACTTTGGTTGATGTATCCGGATTGATTATTTATTTTACCGTTGCGGGCTTATTATTATCGGGTAAGCTATTATAGCCTTTATTAACAGAATATTTTAAAACTGATTCTATTTTTCATTGTTATTTAGTATAGGGGGTGTTGATTTCCCCTTAACTTAAATAATTTAATATGGCAAAGATTGTAGCAGATCAGTTGGTTGAAATGCTTGTGGAAGCAGGTGTAAAACGCGTTTACGCGGTTACTGGAGATAGTCTTAATTTTTTTAATGAAGCAATACGTAAAGATGGCCGACTTAAATGGATTCATGTGCGTCATGAAGAAGTTGGGGCTTACGCAGCAGCTGCTGAAGCGGAACTGGATGGAATAGCATGTTGCGCAGGTAGTTGCGGGCCTGGTCACGTTCATCTCATAAATGGCATGTATGATGCTCATCGTTCACACGTTCCTATGATTGTAATTGCTTCTACAATCAATACCTCGGAGATGGGTATGGGGTATTTTCAAGAGACAAATACTGTAAAGCTTTTCGATGACTGCAGTTGCTACAACCAATTAATAACTACTGCGGAACAGGCTCCTCGAATTATTCAGACTGCCATACAGCATGCAATAGGACAGAAAGGAGTTGCTGTCATCGGTTTGCCAGGGGATGTATCAGAAATGAAAGCTGAAGATTCTTCGGTGTCTACCCAATTATTTTATGTTAATCCTGTCATTCGGCCTTCTGATAGTGAATTAGACGCTCTTGCAAAAGTTATTAACGCGAGTAAATGCGTTACCGTTTTTTGCGGAATTGGAGCATCTGGGGCTCATCCTGAAATTGTACAATTATCTCAAAAGATTTTGGCTCCAGTAGGATATTCTTTTAGAGGTAAAATGGGGATTCAACATGATAATCCTTACGAAATAGGAATGACTGGTCTGCTAGGGCAAGCCGCAGCCTATCAAAGTATGCATGAGTCAGATTTGATTTTATTATTAGGTACGGATTTCCCTTATGATAAGTTTATGCCTACTAATAATAAGATTATTCAAATTGATACTGCTGTTGAACGATTAGGACGACGCGCAAAATTGGAAATGGGATTGTGCGGAGATATCAAGCATACTTTACAGGCACTTCTTCCGCTGCTGGAACAAAAAGAAGATGCAAGTTTCCTTGAAGCTCAGCTGAAGATCTATGAGAAAGTAAAGGACAATATGCGTAGTTTTATGCAAGAAAAAGGGGGGGAGGATACAATTCAGCCAGAATATTTGGCACACTGTATTAATGAACTGGCTACGGACAGTGCTATATTTACGGTGGACACGGGGATGACCTGTGTCTGGGGGGCGCGCTTTATTTCAGGGACTGGTAAACGGCAGATGCTCGGTTCTTTCAACCATGGATCTATGGCCAATGCCATGCCAATGGCAATTGGAGCTGCTTTGTCTCATCCAGAACAGCAAGTTATTGCATTATGTGGTGATGGTGGATTGTCGATGTTGCTTGGTGATTTAGCTACTATTAATCAATATCAACTGCCTGTAAAAATAATTGTTTTTAATAATCGGGCTCTTGGTATGGTCAAATTAGAGATGGAAGTTGCCGGACTTCCTGATAACGAAACCAATATGATAAATCCTGATTTTGCCGCTATAGCGGAAGCGATGGGTTTTAAAGGTATGAATGTACATAAACCTGAAGAGGTTAGGAATGCTGTTGAGTTTGCTTTATCGCATCCTGGTCCAATTTTATTAAATGTTTTTACGAATCCAAATGCGCTAGCTATGCCTCCTAAGGTTGATTTTGATCAAATGGTAGGAATGGCAAAGTCAATGTCTAAATTGATGCTTGGAGGTAAAATGCAGGAAGTTTTGGATACGATTAAATCTAACTACAAACACCTTAAAGAGTTGTAGTTGAAGAAGTTCAAGGATGGATTATTGGCGACAAATCCTTGAACTTTTTTATTATAGATTCCTTAATCGTTCGTAGATGTCATTTTGCCTTTTCTTTATGTGGAGATAGAAGTGATGTTTAGGGCCTGTGATGATCTGAGTTGTATAGATTCCTTTCGCTCCAGAAAAGAAATAGGCGACAAAACAGGCAATTGCAAAATAAATACTGGCTTCAAACCCAAATAATTCTACCCCCATCAGTATACAAGCCAGCGGTGTATTGGTTGCTCCTGCAAAAACAGCAATAAAACCCATTGCGGTCAATAATCCCATTGGTAGCGGAATAATTCCAAATAGGACATTACCTAGAGTTGCACCAATAAAAAATAATGGTGTTACTTCTCCACCTTTAAATCCTGCGGAAAGGGTGAAAGTGGTTAGTAATAGTTTGATAATAAAATCATAAGAATTTAATTGACTTTCGAATGAGGCTAATATGGTAGGAATTCCTAAACCTATATATTGTGTAGTTCCTAGCTGCCATATTAGGAAAATAAGGACAATACCTCCAATAAAAGGACGCAGGGGAGGGTATTGAATCTTTCTGAAAATGTAGCTAAAGATATCTCCGAATGCAGTGAATAGATAAGCTACTAATCCAAAAATTATACCTGTGATGACCGTATAAAGTAGATGTTGCGGATTGAGTGCGGGGATGATTTCTCGAATGTGATAATGGGTATGCGATACATTCCAGAAAGAACAGGCATAGTTGGCAATAAAGGCTGTCATGATACTTGGTATAAGTGCTTTTAATCTTGACTTTCCACCAGTTATAACTTCCAGTCCAAATAATGCACCTGCCCAGGGGGTTCCAAAAACAGAAGCAAATCCCGCACTTATCCCGATAATGATTAAAATCTTTCGATCGTCATGAGTTAACTTGAAAATTCTTGAGTATTGATCGGCGATTGCACCTCCTATTTGTACAGCGGTTCCTTCTCTTCCTGCGGAACCTCCAAAAAGATGTGTAAGCAACGTGCTGAATAAAACCAAAGGTGCCATTCTTAATGGGATGGTCTGTTCGCTTTGGTAATATTCTTTAAGCAGGAGATTATTGCCTTTGCTTGAAGCGCCACCATAGTAATGATAAAGTAATCCAATTATTAAACCTGCTAATGGTAATCCTAGCATGATGACCGGATGAAGATCTCTGTAATTTGTTACCCAGGATAGGCTCGTGAGAAAGAAAGCTGAGATTGATCCTACAATAAACCCAACTGAAATGGCGATCGCTATCCATTTTAAAGCACAAAAAGTCTTCTCTTTAAGTGCTATTTTTGATAAAGTGTTACTTTTAGTTGACATGTCTACTTACTTATTGTCATAAACGATTCTAGCGGATACAAAAAGTATCAGCAAAAGTAGACGTCATCAGCTCATTAAAGCGGTTAGTGGCAGACATCATTGCCTTAACATAGGTAAAGTTAAATAAAACGAATGATTAACGCAACCCAGCCAGCGATCATTAACAGTCCCCCTAATGGGGTAATTGGGCCTAAGAATTTTAAATTTTTATTCCAATATTGAGCAAAAGACAGGAGGTAGATACTGATAGAAAATAATAAAGTTCCTGCCGTTATACTATAAAATACAAAACGTTCACTGTAAAGGTCGAAATGTAAATTAAACCCTAAGACCAGTAAGGTAATAGCCGAATACATTTGATAACGAACACCTACTTCAAAAGAGGTTAGTTTTTCTTCGCTAATTAGTTTCTTAAAAGCGTGTGCACCAAAGGCACCCAGCATAATGGCTGTAGAACCTAATATTGCGGCAGTAATAATAACAATATGATTCATATTAGTAAGTTTTAGGTTTTATCATGTCAATATGTGGGATTCCATAATCCAGGTATTCATCAGATACTTGTTCAAATCCGAAGCTTTCATAAAATTTCTTTAGATAGGTTTGCGCACCTATCTGAATCGCTGTGCTACCATACTTTTCAGATATGCAGGTAAGCGATTTATTTATAAGAGCTTTCCCATAATTATTACCTCTAAAGGATGGGTTTGTTACAACTCGGCCAATTGCCGGTTCCGGATAAGATAGACCTGGTGGTACAATTCGGGCATAAACAACAATTTCATTATTGATTTCTGCCCAAATATGGGCGCACTGATCATCTTTATTATCCAATTCTGGATAAAAGCATTGTTGCTCATTCACAAAGACATCAACACGTAATTTGAGGATGCGATATAATTCTTCTGTTGTTAATTCAGAGAATGTCTTATATTTCCAAAATAATTCCATAAAAAGAAGAGCTATATTACTATAGCCCTTTTTATATTAAGTATATGTAATTAAGCGAGTAAACTTTTTACAAGCTCGGAAATTGTCCTTCCGTCGGCTTTTCCTGCTAATTGTTGGTTAGCAGCACCCATTACTTTGCCCATATCTTTTACTGTAGAAGCTCCAGTTGTGCTGATTATTTCTTTGATTATCGCTTCCACTTCTTCTCTGCTGAGTTGCTTTGGTAAGTATGCTTCAATTACTTCTTGCTCTTCAACTTCGATCGCATACAGATCATCTCTGTTTTGGGTTTTGTAAATTTCCGCGGATTCTTTACGTTGTTTTACTAATTTTTGAAGAACTTTAATTTCTGTTTCTTCTGTCAATTCTTCGCTGTGGCCCTTTTCCGTTTTTGCTAATAAAATAGCTGCTTTGACAGCACGTAAGCCACGTAATTTGTTCGCATCTTTTGCGATCATTGCGGTCTTGATATCTTGATTTATTTTTTCTTCTAAAGTCATATTAAACTGAATTTTATTATTTTCTATTTACAATCGTTCCTGTTGCTTGTGCGGTTGGCATAATAATGAGATCGTTGATGTTAACATGCTTGGGTCTGCTAATCACGAAAGATATTGTTTCAGCAATATCTTTTCCCGTTAAAGCGTCAACTCCGTTATACACATTTTTTGCACGCTCGATATCACCTTTAAAACGCACTTCTGAAAACTCTGTTTCTACCATTCCCGGATTTATGCCGGTTACTTTTATTCCTTTCGGAAGTAAGTCAATTCTCATTGCTTTATTAAGTGCATCTACTGCATGTTTACTGGCACAGTAGACATTTCCATTTGGATACACCTCTTTAGCGGCTATAGATCCTAAATTGACAATATGTTGTGCTCCCTCTTGATTTTCTAATAGCGGTATGACGGTTTTTGTAACATATAATAATCCTTTGACATTTGTGTCGATCATGCGATCCCAATCGCCGATATCGCCATCTTGGATGCTATCTAAACCCTGGCTTAATCCTGCATTATTAATAAGTACATTTATATTTTTCCACTCTGAAGGTAAGTTCTCAATTTTAGATTTTACTTCATCATAATTGCGAACATCAAGTTCAAAGATATGGATCGCAATTTGTGGATATTGTTTATTAAGTCTATCCCTAATTTCCTCTAATCTTTGGAAACGACGCGCACAAAGTAATAAATTATATCCTTCACGCGCTAAGACTTCTGCACAAGCTTCTCCAATACCTGAACTTGCCCCTGTAATGAATACTGTTTTTGACATTGAATTAATTTTAAAATAAAATAAATTGGTTCTCTATTTTGTGGCAATATATATCGTACAAACGCCAAAAGTCTGGGGGCGAATTATTGTGTTTGAAAAACCAACGGCTTTTGTAATTTCCGCGAATTTTTCACCATCAGGAAATCGAGCTACAGATTCAGGTAGATACGAGTATGCACTCGAATCTTTTGAGAAGAGTTTTCCTATTGTTGGGGTTATTCTTTTAAAATAAAAATTATACAATTGTTTAATTGGAAATTTTTTAGGATTAGAAAATTCCAATATTATTGCTTTTCCGCCAGGCTTCAATACACGACAGATATCTGCTAAGCCCTGATTTAGATTTTCAAAATTACGGACGCCAAATGCAACCGTTACAGCATCGAAGGTGTTGTCGTCAAATTGCAACTGTTCTGAATCACCAAGTTGTACTTCAAATTGCTCAGATAAACCTTTTTGTTTAATCTTTTGCTGTGCAACATCAAGCATACCTTGCGAAATGTCTACGCCGATTATTTTTTTTGGATTCAATATTTTAATTGATTCCAGCGCGAAATCACCAGTTCCTGTTGCTACATCTAACATATATTGCGGAGCGATGGATTTTAAAGCATTAATTGCTTTTTTACGCCAGATGATATCAATGCCTAAGGATAGAAAATGATTTAAAAAGTCATAAGTTTTGGATATGTTGTTAAACATATCTGCAACTTGCTCTTTTTTACCGTCTTTTGCGTCCTTGTATGGTTTTAATGATGATGCTTCATTTGTCATAGTAGCAAAGATACAATATTCTGATTGAGCTTTAATATGATCGAAAAGGAAAAATCAAAATAGCAAAATTTTCTTGCAAATACTTTATTCAGCGTGACGATTTGAATACATTTTTAATTATTTATTATTTTTTTGATTGCGCTATTGTTGCGATAAATAGCGTAACTTTATTAACATTGGTGGAAGTTGTTAACAGTTGCTTAATGTCTTGTTAATTAGATGCTGTTTTTTATTATCAACATTTTTTTCAACATCAAATGTGGAAAACTTGAGTTGTAAATCAATGTTTATCAAAAGCTTTTGGGGTGATTGTTTTCACAACTAATTTGACTGTGTACAACTCTTGAAAAATGTCTACCTTATTTTTTTTACATTTGCTATCCGCTATCAGTTTTTTAGCGTACATGCACAAGTTTTTGGATATCATATAAGATGAGTAACGATAATAATTTTGAAGATAGTAATACTGGAACTGGTAAGAAGACCAATTTCGGAGAGCGTAGAACCAAACTCAATAATTTAGTCAGTGGATTAGGTAAACTTCCTCCACAGGCTTTAGATTTGGAAGAGGCGGTTTTAGGAGCTCTGATGTTGGAGAAAAATGCCTTAAGTGAAGTTATTGATATTCTTAAGCCAGAATCTTTTTACAAAGACGCTCATCAGAAAATTTTCGAATCTATTTTTAGCTTATTTCAGAAATCATCTCCTATTGACTTATTAACTGTTACTGCTGAGCTTCGAAAAATGGGAGCTCTGGAAATGGTTGGTGGAGCATATTATATAACACAATTAACTGATCGTGTTGTTTCTGCAGCTAATATCGAATTTCATGCGCGTATTATTTCGCAAAAATATATTCAACGTGAATTAATCAAAGTTTCAACAGAGATTATTAATAGTGCCTATGATGAAACTTCGGATATATTTGATCTTTTGGATCATGCAGAGAAGAGTTTATTTGATATTGCCCAGAATAATTTAAGAAGAGATTCTAGGAAAATGGATGATATCATGCGTGAAGCAATATCAAATTTGGAATTGTTGCGTGATCGTACAGATGGATTAACAGGTGTTCCTTCTGGTTTAACAGCATTAGATCGTATGACCTCCGGATGGCAACCTTCAGATTTAGTAATTATTGCGGCTCGTCCTGCGATGGGAAAAACAGCCTTTGTTTTATCTGTAGCACGTAATGCTGCTGTAGATCATAATAAACCTGTAGCCGTTTTCTCTCTTGAGATGTCTTCGGTGCAATTGGTTAATCGTTTGATAGCTGGAGAAACAGAAATTGAACAGGAGAAGTTGAAGAAAGGTAATCTGGCTGATCATGAATGGCAGCAACTGCATTCTAGAATTGGAAGGTTGACTGAAGCACCTTTAATTATTGACGATACACCAGCATTAAACGTATTTGAATTTAGAGCCAAGTGCCGACGTTTAAAAGCGCAGCATGATATCCAGATGGTCATTGTCGATTATTTGCAACTTATGCATGGAAAGGCCGAAGGAAAAGGTGGTGGTAATCGTGAGCAGGAAATCGGTAGTATCTCAAGGGCATTGAAATCTGTTGCAAAAGAGTTAAATGTTCCGGTATTGGCCCTTTCACAATTAAGCCGTGCAGTAGAGTCTCGTCCAGGGAATTCAAAGCGTCCTATGCTTTCTGATTTACGTGAATCCGGATCTATTGAGCAAGATGCAGATATGGTATTATTTTTATACCGTCCGGAGTATTATGGTATGACTGAAGATGAAGAAGGTCGATCAACTGCTGGTGTAGGAGAGGTTATTATTGCTAAGCACCGTAATGGTGAAACTGGAATTGTACCACTTCGTTTTGTCGGTAAATATGTGAAGTTTGTTGATTTGGAAGATGAATTTACAGGTGTTGGTGCGGCGGATGGTTTTAATAATCCAACATCATTCAGTTCTCCAGCAATGAATCCTTCGGCTATGTTTAGTGGTAGTGATATGGGAGGGATGACTGGTGGTATTACAATGCCTTCACGTATGAATGACATGCCGGACGATGCGCCTTTTTAATAACTTTTGAATATACGGTTATAATAAAAGAAGCACTGTTTACAAAACAGTGCTTCTTTTATTTCATACTGATTACTTTATCTACGATATAGACCGTATTTCCTCGCCAAGGTAGTGCTCCATGATATTCCTTATAATGCAGATCAAAGTACTTTCCACTATTTGATTCGAGTTGTTTAAAAACGGTATCGTCTTCAATTGAAAATTCAAATTGATTGCTTGCGACACCACCAGCTTTCATCTGTCCAAAACCCTCTTGAATAAGCTTTCCTTCATACGTTTTGAAAACATTTCCTTTTTTGACAGCATAATTTAAATATCCTGATTTAACACCTTCTCCGAAAACGAAGTAATATTTATAATATGTTATGCTAGCTCCAATTGCTAAAATAACTAAGATGGTGATAAATAAAAATTTTTTAAAACCTCCTTTTTTTTGTTGCGTATCTGTAGAATTAGTCATATCTGAGTTTAATTTTATAATAAACTTAAGTAAAATTGTTTAGATGAACAATAAAGTTTCGTTTATACTTAAATCAATTTTTAGGCCATCTTTTTTTATATCGGTATTTATAATTCCTTAATTAATACTGGTTTTGGTTGTCTAAAAATGTAATTATGTAGTAATGCATTTATTTGCTGGAAGGAGTCGGTTATTCTGAATATAGTCAATCCTTTATCTGCGTATTTATTTTTTTGCATTAGGTAATGATGAATTCAAAATAGTAAATGTTGAGACTTCTCTGTATAATATTATCTAAATTTGTTTTTTGAAAAACGATGGATGATACAATATTAAATAAGAAGAGGAAAATAATTCATTTAGATATGGATGCATTTTTTGCTTCTGTTGATCAACGCGATTTTGAAGAATTACGGGGTAAGCCTATCGCCGTTGGTGGATCTCCTGATGGACGTGGTGTTGTAGCCACTGCTAGTTATGAGGCGAGAAAATATGGTGTTAAGTCGGCTATGTCATCTATACAAGCTATAAAATTATGTCCCCACTTAATTTTTACTCGTCCTAGATTTGATGTTTACAAACAGGTGTCCGATCATATTCGTTCCATTTTTTATCGTTATACTGATTTGGTTGAACCGCTATCTTTGGATGAGGCGTTTTTAGATGTATCGGATGATAAACAACATATTGGGTCGGCTCTAGAGATTGCTAAGAGAATTAAACGTGAAATAAAAGACGAACTTAATTTGACCGTGTCTGCTGGGGTGTCGGTTAATAAATTCGTGGCAAAGATAGCTTCTGATATGAATAAACCTGATGGTTTAACTTTTATAGGCCCTTCAAAGATTGTAACTTTTATGGAGGAGCTACCTGTTGAAAAATTTTTTGGAGTTGGAAAAGTAACGGCAAATAAAATGCGCTCTTTGGGTATTTTTAAAGGTCTCGATCTAAAAAAGCAATCACATGTAGATTTGACGCGATGGTTTGGTAAATCGGGAGATTTTTTTTATCAAATTGTGAGAGGTATTGACAATCGAGCAGTTGTACCAAATCGTATTCGTAAATCTATTGGTATTGAAGATACTTTTCCTAGTGATATTGGACAGTTAGATGAATTAAAATCAATTTTGGAAGACTTAAATTCACGACTTTATACACGACTTGAAAAAGGTGGTAAATGGGGGAGAACTTTGACTTTAAAAGTAAAATTTGCAGATTTTACGGTGTTGACAAGAAGTATCTCTATCTTGGAGATTTTTAAACATCAAGAAGATATGTATCAAATTGCACTTTCATTACTTTTAAAACTGGAGTTTGATAAAAAGGTCCGGTTAATGGGGATTTCGATTTCAAATTTTAGAGATGAAAGTAATGACCGTTTCGAGGGTTATCAATTGTCTCTGTTTGATGATTAATTAAATTCGAGTTGTCTAATCACCTTGTTACAACTTAAATTTCTTGTAAATAGGGGCAATTTCCTATATTAGTGCTCAAACTTAGATAATCTTCATATTTAAATGAGTAAATTAATTACCGCGCTGAGTCTTACGGCTTTTATTCTGGTATCAGAATCTACAGTTCAGGCGCAACAAAAACGATTGGATTTTGATCAATCTTGGGGAAATCGAAATTCATTAACACAAAATGTCAACTTCTACCCTGGTTGGGCAAACAGTGTGGCTTATCTAGAACGTGATGCGAAAGATGGTAAAACGTATCAAATTGATTTGAAAAGTGGGAAACGTGAATTATATGTCGTTCCTGCCAAATCATCTGTCAAAGTATACGTTTCAAAAAATGATATTTTTATTCAGGACGGTAGTCAAGCAGCTAAGCAACTGACAAGTTCTCCTGATGTTGCAGAGCAAAACCCAACACTTTCACCAGATGGTAAACTTGTTGCTTTTACACGTAAAAGTGATTTGTATGCGATTGATTTAACGACAGGCAAGGAAATTCGTTATACTACCGATGGTACAGATGTTATCTACAATGGTTGGTCATCGTGGGTGTATTATGAGGAGATCTTAGGTAGATCAACTAATTATAAAGCTTTTTGGTGGTCGCCAGATAGTAAGAAGTTGGCTTTTATGCGCTTTGATGATACAAAGGTGCCTATGTTTCCAATTTATGTGTCGAAAGGTCAACACGGTTATCTAGAAGAAACGCGTTATCCTAAAGCTGGAGATCCAAATCCAGAAGTTAAGGTCGGTTTTGTAAATGCTACTGGTGGAGAAGTGACCTGGTCTGATTTTAACGAAAAGGATGATCAATATTTTGGCCAACCTTATTGGAGTTTTGATAGTAAAAATATCATGGTTCAATGGATGAATCGTGATCAGAATAATTTGAAATTTTATCAAGTTGATCCTAACTCTGGAGCTAAGAAAGAAATTTATGATGAAAAACAATCTTCATGGATTAATTTAGATCATGAAGAGCGTATCACCTATCTGGCCGATAATAAACACTATATATTAAAATCAGATAAGACAGGCTGGGCTCACTATTATCTTTATACTTTAGATGGTAAGTTATTAAATCCAATTACATCGGGTAATTGGCAGGTGACTTCATTAGAGTATATCGATGAGAAGGCAAAAGTAGTTTACTTCATGGCGCGTAAAGAGAATTCGGCACGTTATGATCTATATCGTGTTGACTTTTCAGGTAAGAATATGAAAAGACTGACATTTGGTGATTATTCGCATGATGTAAAAGTATCTCCTGACGGACATTATTTCATAACTAATTATTCTAACGTAAGCACACCTAATAAGGTAGCACTAGTTGACAATAAGGGTAAAATTGTAAAAGAACTGGCCGATAGTAGAGCATCGGATTTTAATACCTATAAATTTGGTGAGACAAAATACTTTACTATAAAGTCTGATGATGGACAGTATGATTTACCTGTTGTCGTGACTTATCCGACGGATTTTGATGAAGCGAAAGAATACCCTGTTATTTTCAGTATATATGGTGGTCCTGACGCAGGTACTGTGAAAGATACATGGAAAGGTACAAGAAGTCAATATTGGGCTAATGAGGGCGTTATTCAAGTGTCGGCTGATCATCGTGCATCTGGACAATTTGGAAAACAGGGCGTAGCACTTATGCATCGTAATCTGGGGCACTGGGAAATTATAGATTATTCTACTGTTGCGAAATGGTTTAAAGCAAAACCTTGGGTAGCTAAAAATAAATTTTTGATTACTGGTCATAGTTATGGCGGTTATATGACATGTTTAGCAATGACTAAAGCCGCAGATGTTTTTGATTTTGGGATAGCTGGTGCTCCTGTGACATCATGGGAGTTGTATGATACCCATTACACAGAGCGTTGGATGGATACGCCACAAGATAATGCAGAGGGATATAAAAATGGTTCTGTCTTAACTTATACGGATAATTACAAAGGTGTTTTGAGAATTATGCATGGCGATATGGACGATAATGTTCATTTGCAAAATACCATGCAATTGGTTGATGCTTTGACCGATCGTTCTGTACCTTTCGAGTTGATGATTTATCCGGGTAGTCGTCACGGATTTGAAAGATCTAAAAATGCATATGATTTTAAAGAACGTGTACGTTTTTACTATCAGTATTTATTAGAAAAACCGGTTCCAAAGGACTTTAAATAGAGGTGTACCTATAACTAAAGCCTTCTCAGAATATTATTTGAGAAGGCTTTTTTGTTTTGCTATCTTTTGTGTGTAAAAAAAGATGAAATATTGAGTTGTTAAATTGTTGATAACCAAAAATTATTTCATCTTTGTGTAATTTATTTTTATTTCGATGATTCAGTTTCTCAAGGAGAGCACTTTTGCTGTTAATGAAGTTTTAAGCAGATCAATTCATATACTAAAGGGACATTATTTCTCAATAGGGGGATTGTTATTGTCTATTTTTTTATTGTTTGTTGTTGCTCATGAATTAACTTTTTATTTGGAGACCTCAAGTATACTTCTCAAAATTCCTTTGATGCTGTTATTTGCTGTAACTTTATTAGGCTTACAATTGTTTCTGTTTAAATTTATTTTGAATTTATTGGATCATAAAGAGCATGTGGGGGTTGTTAAAACATGGCCTTCCTGGGCAGAATTAATTAATTTTTTAGGTGGAATTGTCGTTTTTACATTAGCTTCTATATTGATTCTTTTTTTTGCTATGATTGTTTGTTTCCCGCTTATCTATATGGGTATAGATACGGAGGTGGTATCATTTGAGATCGTACCAAATGTAGGAGCAATCTTATCCTTCTTTATATTGCTTCGTATCTCATTCTTTCCTTTTTTTATTATTGATAAAGGAATTAGTGTCATGAAATCTTTGCGTTGGAGTCTGGCGATTACGAAAGGAAATATAATTCGTTTATTTTTAATTTTATTGAGTTTAGCTTTTGTTAGCGTATTAAATATTTATTGTGTTTATATGGAGTATTCCATTATGGCAATTATATTTAGTTTAATAAATTCATTTTTAATTATCCCGTTAACTTCTGTTGTCTATACAGTTGCTTACCGAGATATGGTTCAAGAATATAAGGGTAGTGAAGATCCGAGTATTTTAAGTAATATATTTTAATAAATAATTTTGATTTTGAATAAAAAAGGAATTGCGGTTTTAGGTTCAACGGGTAGTATAGGTACACAAACCTTAGATGTGGTACGCGCCTTTCCTGATCTTTTTCATGTTGTAGTATTGACCTGCGGTTCAAATGCTACTTTGTTAGTAGCGCAGGCATTAGAATTTTTGCCCGACGCTGTTGTTATTATCAATGAAGAACAAGTTGATTTTGTTAAATCAAAATTAGGACATACTCAAATTGCGGTTTACTCAGGTATGCAGGCTTTAGAAGAAGTGGTACAGTTTGAGTCGGTTGATGTTGTTTTGAATGCCATTGTAGGTGCTGCTGGACTCAGACCTACTGTTAAGGCTATTTCCTGCGGTAAGGATATCGCACTAGCTAACAAAGAAACACTGGTTGTTGCGGGTGAATTGGTGATGAGCTTAGCTTCTCAATATCAAGTTAAGATGTTGCCAGTCGACTCGGAGCATTCAGCGATTTTCCAATGCTTGGTTGGTGAAGAAGCTAATCCAATTGAAAAAATATATATCACTGCTTCTGGAGGGCCTTTTCGTGGGAAGGACCGTTCGATATTGACTTCCGTAACAAAGGAACATGCTTTGAAACATCCGAATTGGGTAATGGGTGCTAAGATTACGATTGACTCGGCTTCATTAATGAATAAAGGACTTGAAGTAATCGAAGCAAAATGGCTTTTTGATCTGAAAGTAGACCAAGTTGATGTAATTGTACATCCTCAGTCCATTGTACATTCGCTTGTACAGTTTCAAGATGGATCTTTAAAAGCACAACTCGGATTGCCAGATATGAAGTTACCGATACAGTATGCCCTGTCTTATCCAAATCGTTTAATGAATACTTTTGAACGGTTTAATTTTATGGATTATCCAGAATTAACTTTCGAAAAGCCAGATTTGGAAACTTTTAAAAATTTGGCATTAGCTTATGATTCTTTACGAAAGGGAGGGAATAGTGCCTGTGTACTCAACGCAGCAAATGAAGTCGTTGTGGATGCATTTTTGAAGGATAAGATTAGTTTTTTAGGAATGAGTGATGTGATCGAGACTGTATTGGAAAAAGTAAATTATCTTGCGAGACCAAGTCTAGATGACTATATTGAGTCCGATTATGCTGCAAGGAGAGTTGCGCAAGAAATAATCAATTAAGTAAATAATTATAGAAGAAGATACATGGGTGTTTTAATTATGGTGGCACAAGTCATATTGGGCTTGTCAATTTTGATCGTATTGCATGAGTTGGGCCATTTTTTAGCGGCACGCGCTTTTGGAATTAAAGTAGAAAAATTTTATTTATTTTTTGATGCATGGGGTGTCAAATTATTTAAATTCAAATATAAAGACTGTGAATATGGAATTGGCTGGTTGCCTTTAGGTGGCTATGTTAAAATTGCTGGTATGATTGACGAATCCATGGATACTGAGCAATTGAGTGGAGAGCCTCAAGAATGGGAGTTTCGTTCAAAACCAGCTTGGCAACGTTTGATCGTGATGCTAGGTGGTATTATTGTTAATGTCATTGTTGGTGTTGTTGTATTTTGGATGTTAACATTTAAAATGGGCACTACGGACATCAAGAATGATCAATTGGTGAATGGTATTGTACCCGGAGAAATTGGGAAGTCAATCGGCTTGCAGGCGGGAGACCGTATTTTGGCTATTGATGGCACTAAGATTGAAAACTATTCAGATTTAATTAGCTCTAAACTATTAATGGGAGGAGTAGATCTGACTGTAAATCGTGCTGGTGCTGATACAAAAATTCATGTTCCAGCGGATATTTTAAATACAATTGCGGATAAAAAAGATGAGAAATTTATAGAACCACGGATGAAAATGACCTCTGTTGCAGCTATTCAACCGGGTTCAGAAGCAGTTAAAATGGGTTTTCTTAAAGGCGATAGTATTGTTGCAGTTGACAATACGCCAATTCAGTTTTTTGATCAGTTTAAGGACCAATTGAAAGCAAAAGTCGGAAAACCAGTTGAATTGAAAATTGTACGCGATGGTCAAGAACAATCTTTAAAAGGTGTTGTGCCTTCTGATGCGATTTTGGGTTTTAATGTTAATCCGGATCAAACCATTAAAACATTTACGATTCATTATAGTTTAATGGAGTCTTTGCCAATGGGGGCAAAGAAAGCATTCACGGTTATTACTGATAATGCAAAAGGATTTGGTAAGATATTTAAGGGAGAGATTCGTGCCGATAAAGCTTTATCAGGTCCTGTAGGTATTGCCCAGTTGTTCGGTACTGAAGTGGACTGGGTACGCTTCTGGTCATTAGTAGGTATGTTGTCTATGGCTCTGGCATTCATGAATTTATTACCGATACCGGCATTAGATGGTGGACACGTGGTATTCTTGTTGATCGAAATGATCCAAGGAAAACCATTAAGTGAAAAATTCTTAGAGAAGGCACAGATGGTAGGTTTCTTTATTTTACTTGCTCTAATGGTCTTTATTTTTGGAAATGACATTTTTAAATTATTCAAGTAAGGGATATTAAGTTTATACAAGGGGGTCTTACTTAATTTGTAAGACCCTTTTTATTTTTAGATATTTGTATTATGGATGGAAAAACAAGAGCAACGATTAAACCTGGTATGTTGGTTAACATTATCTTGAAAAAAGATCAGCGATCAGGAGAACTTACTGAAGGTATTGTTAAGGATCTTCTGACATCTGCACCATTTCACCATAGAGGAATCAAGGTTCGGTTGATGGATGGTCAGATCGGTCGAGTTGCAGAGATAATTGAGGATGACTTTTAACCTATTTTAGTTTTATAAAAAAAGCTTCTGACCTAATAGGATAGAAGCTTTTTTTATAAAACATTTTAAGAAATTGCTCTTTCGATCTTCATTATAGACCAGATTTATAACTGGTCTTAGATGATCGGAAATATCTTTTTCTGAATATCTATTTTAAAATTCTTTTGTAGGGAATCAAAAAATAAATGATTGCTTGGATTATTTTGAAAGACTAAATACGGAATCTCTATAATCTCTTTTTGTGTTTTTATTCTAAAGTACCCAAATAATAATCCTTTTGTATTTTGGATTGATTCAATTTGTTGCACTGCCTTAACATCTCGTAACAAATTAAAGTGATAAGGGTCTTTTGTCATAGATTCAATGATTACATCTTCAGTTTGCTTATTATACCAAATTACTTGACTGCTCGTTTTCTTTAAATGATTCTTAAAAAGAAAAAGGTAACCAATCATGTATATTGATATTGGAAATAGGAATAGTAAAATCTTTATCTTGATTATCAGCGCAAGCATAATAATCAATAAAATTGCTCCTATGCCTACATTTTTCATTACCTTTTGAGATGTATCTGCTATGATAACTTTGGATGTATCTATTTTTTGATAACCATTTTTTACAATAATAGCTGGACTATTGGTTGCGGTAAATGACGCGGACAGCTTTTTACTGATGTAGTACAATAAAAATAAAATAAGTCCAACTATTAATATAACTTTGGTCATGACAGTTTATATGTTAATACTGTTCATTATCATTTGGATAATTAACTGATTTTACATCAGCTACATATTGTCCTACAGCTCCCGTTATTTCTTGATATAATTGTGCATATTGTCTTAAAAACTTAGGTTTAAAGCCTTTAGTCATACCTAGCATATCATTGACAACTAGAACTTGTCCGTCACATTGGTTACCAGCGCCTATACCAATAGTCGGTATCGCTAAACTTGCAGTTACTTCGGCAGCAAGTGCTGCTGGTATTTTTTCCAACACGATGGCAAAACAACCTGCTTCTTGCAGTGCTAGCGCATCGGCCTTTAATTTTTCGGCTTCATTATCATCTTTAGCACGAACACCAAAATTTCCAAATTTATTAATTGCTTGTGGTGTTAATCCCAGATGTCCACAAACTGGTATTCCCGCATTTATAATTTTCTTAATGTTGTCAATGATTTCTAGACCACCTTCCAATTTAAGGGCGTGTGCTCCCGACTCTTTCATGACACGTACTGCAGATAAATAGGCTTGATCGATGCTTCCCTGATATTCGCCGAAAGGAAGATCCACTACAACCATTGCTCTAGTTGTACCTCTTACAACAGATGCCGCGTGGTAGATCATCTGGTCTAAGGTGATGGGC
This sequence comes from Sphingobacterium sp. MYb388, assembly GCF_037479535.1. Lineage (NCBI taxonomy): Bacteria > Pseudomonadati > Bacteroidota > Sphingobacteriia > Sphingobacteriales > Sphingobacteriaceae > Sphingobacterium > Sphingobacterium sp. MYb388. Next base: position 605,160 of record NZ_JBBGYV010000001.1, read on the forward strand.
AGTGTTGTTTCATAGCCTGCAAATACGTTCGCAGCGGAGTCGCCTACTAAAATGATATCGATGCCACCTTCGTCAAGCGCTTTTGCCATGGTGAAATCATAACCTGTTAACATCGCGATTTTTTCATGACGATGTTTCATTTCCTGTACCTGTACTGTAGTGATACGTTTTATTTCTTTATTTACAGACATTACTGATTTGTTTAAATTAACCAAAATTAGAGAAATTCGTTGAATTAAGGTCATTAATTATTGATTTTAAAATGATAGTTTGGTAATTAGCAGATTAAATTGCTTTGATTTTACTATTTTTGCAGGATGAGAGAAAACGAAACTCGCTTATTTAAATTTCCAAAATTTTCCGATCTAATTGTTTTTGAAGATGATAATTTGATTGTTATCAATAAACCCCCTTTCATTGCTTCGTTAGATGAGCGTGAAGGAGGAGAGATCAATATTTTACGATTAGCAAAAAAATATTACGCAGATGCGCAGATTTGTCACCGGTTAGATAAGGAAACTTCTGGATTATTACTGATTGCTAAAAATCCTGAGACCTACCGTTCTGTTTCTATTGAATTTGAAAGACGTCGTGTCAATAAGGTATATCATGCTATCATTGCAGGCACACATACATTTACGGATTTAAAAGTTGAGTTACCCATTTTAAATCAAGGAAGCAAAAATGTGTCAATAGATCGCGCCAAAGGTAAGGCGGCTACTACAATTTTTAATTCAATACGTTATTTTAACCACTATACTTTAGTCGAATGTAAGCCTATTACAGGCCGTATGCATCAAATTCGTATTCACTTAGCCACACAGAAAGCTGCAATTGTGGGAGATGATATGTATCATGGAAAACCGGTATACTTGTCACAGATTAAAAAACGTGGGTTTTCTTTGGCTAAAAATGAAGAGGAACTACCAATTATGAAGCGCTTTGCTTTGCACTCCCGGTATGTTGACTTTACAATTGATGAAAAGAAGTTTGAGTTTGAAGCCCCATATCCAAAGGATTTTGCGACTTTGCTTAAACAGTTAGAAAAGTTTGATTCTTAAATGCCGATCATGAATCCGAAAACAAAAAAAATAATTGGCAATTCAGTATTTGTCGTTATCATTCTTTTGCTTTTGTGGCCAACAAGTAGAGCTTATTTTCAACAAGGCTTAATGAAAATTGGTTTATTTAAACCAACATTGGAAGAACCTGAAAAAATAGATTCGCAGATTTCTGTTCAGAATAACATTTCTTTTAAAAATGATAAAGGGGAGATCGTGAATATGAACGATCTAAAGGGTAAAGTTGTATTCATTAATTTTTGGGCCACATGGTGTCCTCCTTGCATTGCAGAAATGCCTTCCATTGCTACGTTATATGAACGATTGAAAGGTAATAGTGAAGTCGTTTTTCTGATTGTAGAAATTGAAGGAGAATCTGAGAAGGCAAATAAATTTATGACGGGTAAACAATTAAATCTACCCGTTTATTATCCAAATTCACAAATTCCTAAAGAATGGTTAGGTGGTTCTATACCAACGACATTGATTATCAATAAACATGGTGAGATTGCTACTAAACATGAAGGTTTAGCAGATTATTCTCGCCAGGAAGTTTCAGATTTTATAATTGAATTAACAAAAAAATAAGTACAGAATAACCGGTATGACTAGAGCAGAACTTATTCAACAGATTAAGATAAAAAAATCATTTCTTTGTGTTGGTTTAGATACAGATATTACAAAAATACCAGAGCATCTACTGGCAGAGGAGGATCCAATTTATACCTTTAATAAAGCCATTATTGATGCTACATCAGATTTGTGTGTCGCATACAAACCGAATATCGCATTTTATGAGAGTTACGGTATTAAAGGATGGCAGTCTTTGCAAAAAACTTGGGAGGCTTTACCTAAAGATTGTTTGAGTATTGCTGATGCTAAACGTGGTGATATCGGAAATACATCAAAAATGTATGCACAGGCATTTTTTGATGAAAAGCAATCGGGATTAGGTTTTGATTCCATTACGATAGCACCATATATGGGAAATGATTCTGTTACTCCCTTTTTAGATTTTGATGGCAAATGGGCAATTGTACTGGCATTGACATCAAATGCAGGAAGCCTGGATTTTCAAAATTTTAAGAATGAATCAGGTTTGCAGTTATTTGAGCAAGTCATTGATAAAGTGAATACATGGGGAACAATTGAAAACCTGATGTATGTAGTAGGTGCGACCCGTGGTGAAGGTTTTATTAAGATTCGTGAGCATGCTCCTGATCATTTCCTTTTAGTTCCGGGTGTTGGAGCGCAGGGAGGTTCTCTTCAAGATGTCTGTCAATATGGAATGAATAAGGATTGTGGCCTTTTAGTAAATAGCACAAGAGGTATTATCTACGCTTCAAAAGGACATGATTTTGCGGAGAAAGCAAGAGAAGAGGCTTTGAAATTACAACAAGAGATGGAAGCCGAATTAATTAAGGCTGGAATTATTAGTTAATTCTTACATATCGGCATATTGAAAAGCTTCAGATCGAAAGGTCTGAAGCTTTTTTTGTTGGAGATTTTATTTTATGTATTTAGATGATTGATCGTGATTATTCATAAAGAAGAAATTGTAAATTTAAAATATAAAATAGATAACAATGAATGTAGTGAGTACTCTACTATTAGCATGTATGCTAGGAACTGGCTGTGTGGTTGATGCACAAGAGATCGAAAATATTGTAGAGGGTGAAGTTTTTACTTCAACGAAGTCTAGTGAAGATATGTATCAGTTAGTCTGGAAACTTTACAAATCTAACAAGCACGAAGAAGCTTTAAAACTTATCGATAAGCTTATCGCTCAAGATAAAACAATAAGTGCATATTACGAATTGAAATGCTACATCTTAATTGCACTGAAAAGAAACGCAACTATTATTGAAACTGCCACGAAGGGTATCGCATTAGATCCTGATAATCATTCGTTTTACGATATAAGAGGTAATACTTATTATTTTGATTTAAAACCCGAATTGGCAAGATCTGATTATCAAAAGGTACTCCAATTGGAAAAAAATAATGCTCGTTATTATAATAATTATTTGAAGTTACTTAATGAAATGCGCAAGGATGATGAATTGATAAATGTATTTAAGCTTTTCGAGAATAGCATGGTAAGTGGAGAAGATATCAAGGAACCTCGATTTATAGCTGATGTTTACTTTTATGGAGCCTTGGCCTATCAACGTCAAAAAGATAATTTAAGAGCTGTTGATCTTCTTGGGAACGCAATTAAAAAATCTCCAGAAGCAGCGATGTATTACAATAATAGAGGTTTGATATTTCAAGATCTAAATAAACTGGAAGCTGCAAAGAAGGATTTGGATAAAGCTATTGAATTGGATAATGATAATCCTGTTTATTATGAAAATAGATATGCTATCTTTTTTGATTTAAAGAAATATCAAGAGGCGCAAAATGACCTATTAAAAGTAATTAGTCTGGGAAATTCTGATCTAGATATCTATGCTGCATTGGCACTGACCTATGATGTTCTTAATAATTATCCAAAAGCTGCTGAATATTATGATTTGGTTTTACGTAAAAATCCAAATCAAACAATGATTTTAAGTAACTATGCTTATGCTTTATTTGAATTGAATCAAATATCTAAAGCTATTGAAATGTTTGAACGGGCGCTTGTTACTGATTCTGCAGAGGTTGATATTTTGGTAGGTCTAGCAGTCTTATATCATGTTGATGGGAAAGAAAATAAGTCTATAGATTTATTTCAGGACATTAAAATCAAGACAAAATATGAGGCAAAAAAACAGCTACTCGAAACTTTGGAAAAGGAAGATTATAGATTTTCTTCAAAATTTAAAGCAGCATGGGAAAACTGTTTTAGTGATTAATGTTATTTAAGCCTGATCAAAAGCTGTTATTTTTTTGCAATAAAAATAGGGTGTGTTTTATATAGAATGAGTATTTTGAGAAGATTTAAGTCAAATTTCCTTTCTATAAATTCATATCAAATGCGTAACTTTGCGCCATGCCAGAAAAAATTATAATTCTTGACTTTGGTTCGCAATACACGCAATTAATCGCGCGTCGTGTAAGAGAACTTAATGTGTATTGTGAAATTCACCCATTTAACAAATTACCTGAATTTGACGAGACTGTAAAGGGAGTAATCCTTTCGGGAAGTCCATATTCAGTAAGACAAGAGGAAGCTCCTCAAATTGATTTTAAATCAATTCAAGAGCGTTTTCCTTTATTAGGTGTTTGTTATGGTGCACAATATATCGCTCAAAAATCAGGAGGTGAAGTATTACCTTCGGAAATCCGTGAATATGGACGTGCTAATTTGCAATTTGTGAATGCTGAGAATGAATTATTAGCGGGTGTACCGGTTCAGTCTCAAGTATGGATGTCTCATGGTGATACTATTAAAGAAGTTCCTTCAAACTTTGAAATTATCGCAAGTACAGATAAAGTACGTGTAGCAGCTTATCACATTATCGGTACAAGAACTTTTGGTATTCAATTTCATCCAGAGGTGACCCACAGTACAGATGGTGTAGTTTTATTGAAAAACTTTGTTGTGGAGATCTGTGGATGTGCTCAAGAGTGGACTCCAGATGCTTTTGCTGAAACAAGTGTTGCTTCTCTGAAAGCGGAATTAGGTGACGATCACGTAATTTTGGCATTATCAGGAGGAGTTGATTCTACTGTTGCAGCTGTTTTATTACATCAAGCCATTGGCAAAAATTTGCATTGTATTTTTGTTGATCATGGTTTGTTACGTAAAGGTGAATTTGAACAGGTTTTGGATTCATATAAAAACATGGGACTTAACATTAAAGGTATAAACGCAAAAGAATTATTTTTTGGTCGTTTAGCTGGTGTTTCTGATCCTGAACAAAAACGTAAAATTATCGGTAATTCTTTTATCGATGTATTCGATGAGGCAGCAAAAGAAATTCAAAAGGAATTACCTGAAGGTATTGAGGCAAAATGGTTAGGTCAAGGTACTATTTATCCAGATATCATTGAATCGGTATCGGTTAAGGGGCCTTCTGCGACTATTAAATCGCATCATAATGTTGGCGGTTTACCTGACTACATGAAGCTGAAAGTAGTAGAGCCTCTGAAGACTTTATTTAAAGACGAAGTAAGACGTGTTGGTAAAACATTGGGTGTTGATCCAGCTATTTTAGGCAGACATCCTTTTCCTGGTCCAGGGTTAGCTATTCGTATCTTAGGAGATATCACTGAAGATCGTGTACGTATTGTACAAGAAGCTGATGATATTTACATCCGTAATTTGAAAGAAGCAGGATGGTATGATAAGGTTTGGCAAGCTGGCACGATTTTTCTTCCTGTTCGTTCTGTAGGAGTGATGGGCGATGAGCGTACATATGAGCATGTTGTTAGTTTACGTGCTGTAGGTTCATTGGACGGCATGACTGCAGATTGGATTCACTTACCTTATGATTTGTTGGCAAAGATTTCAAATGAAATTATCAACCACGTCAAAGGCATTAATAGAGTTGTATATGATATCAGTTCAAAACCACCAGCGACGATTGAGTGGGAATAAAATTGCTCTTGCAGTAGCATTGGCTTTAAGTCTTGCAAGCTGTACGACAAAAAAAACAGGCGTACTTCGCTCACCTTCTAGTAAAGGTGAGCAGGGTACTGTTTCTAATAATAGTGGTAAAACTGCTGCTGAACAGGCTGAAGATGCCAGAAAACTCGAAGCTGCTAAAGCGAGTGAAAGCCTTAAAAATCAAAAATCAATTGCTCTTCTCTTACCTTTTCAATTAAACCGTATCGCAGGTATGCGTCCCACGGCTGAAGACGTTAAAAGATCGGCTTTAGCGTTGGATTTTTATCAAGGGTTTCAACTTGGCTTGGAAGAATTGGGTGAAAAAGGAAGTAAATTTAGTTTAAAGGTTATAGATTCTGAAGATGATAATTTTAGAAACACATCTTTAGCTGCTTCAGCGTCTATAAAAAATGCCAATTTAATTGTAGGACCTGTTTATCCAAAAGAGATTAGAGCATTTTCACAAGCCTTTAAAGAGAAAAATATTTTACAAATTTCACCTTTAGCGGCAACTTTGGCTTCCGAGTTTGCGATTCCCAATTTAGTGTCTTTAACACCTTCTATTCGTGCTCACTCTGAAATTATGGCGAAGCATGTAGCCAAGCAATATGCTTACGGCGACGTTGTTTTGGTTTACAATATACAAGATGGTGATAGTAAACAGTTTTTGGATAACTTTGCATCAGAGGCATTGGGTTATAATAAAAGTCTGCAAATAAAAGTTGTGACTTCTATAGCTGAATTAAACGAAAACTTAGTTGTTGCTGGGACTAATCATATTGTCTGTGGTACTACAAATAGAAATCAGATTAGAGCATTATTAGCAAATATGGACGTGCAAAGCAGTGAGTCGGGTTATGCTTTTAAATTGTATGGTCACCCAAATTGGGCAAAATTATCTTTTGAAGATTACACGAATATTGATCGTTATGAGTTGACCGTGACGACATCAACATTAGTGGATGAAAATGCTGAGCGAACAAGACGATTTAATCAAAAGTATAAGAATAAGTTTCAGGTAATTCCATCAGATTTTTCTTATAAAGGTTACGATGCCGCTATTTATTTTGGGGGCTTAATTGCTAAGTATGGCGATGACTACGCGCAACATTTGGTTAAGGAAACCTATTCTGGAATAAATAGTGATTTTAGTTTTGATTACTTTCCTGAGTGGGGATATGTAAATAGAGGGGTTCGATTTATGGTGTATCGTAATAATAGTTTTGATAGGAAGTAAAGATGAGTGATTTTAGTGAAAAAAGAGTACAGCAGCAAATTCGTAATTTTGAAAGAGCAATGGATGGTTATGAAGGGAATGAGCCGTTTGCTCGTTATCTAACTTCATTTTTTAAAATTAATAAGCAAATGGGATCAAAGGACAGAAAATGGACTTCCCGGTTGTGTTATAATTATTTTCGATTGGGTAAGGGGGCAACGCAGCTTTCTCAACAAAAAAGATTAATCATTGCGGAGTACTTATGTGAAACAGAAAGTCCATTTGTCGCTTTATTTGAACCTGATTGGAATTTAAGCCTATCATTGGAAGAAAAAATAGCTTTTTTAAAAAAACTAGAATTATTGGAGCTAGATACCATTTTTCCTTTTAAAAATTACCTTTCATCTGCGATAGATCAGGTTGATTTTATACAAAATCAATTCTTGCAACCTGACTTATTTATTCGGATTAGAAAAGGTAAGGAAAAGTTTGTGAAAGCTATTTTTGAAGCGGAACAGATCGGCTATAAATTTATAACGGAACAAACTGTTGCTTTAGCAAATGGAACTTCACTACAGCGGTTTAAGGATCTCGATGGTGTAATCGAAGTGCAAGATCTTTCTTCTCAGCGGACCCTTGAATTTATGGATGCTTTGCCGAAAGAAAATTGGTGGGATGCCTGTGCCGCTTCTGGTGGTAAGGCTTTATTGTTCCTAGATAAGCATCCGACTACTAATTTATTGGTTTCAGATGTTCGTATGAGCATTCTGCGTAATTTAGATGAACGTTTTGAAAGGGCTGGTATAAAAGCTTATCGAAAAAAAATAGTTGATTTAACGAAAGATACTACGCCTATTTTGGGAGTTGAGCTTTTTGATGGAGTTATTTTAGATGCTCCATGCACCGGCTCTGGAACTTGGGGTCGAAGCCCTGAAAATATTAGTTATTTTAATGCAAAGAAGATCGATGAGTTTGCCACATTGCAAAAAGAAATTGCTAAAAATGTTTCATTGCATTTGAAAGTGGGTAAACCGTTGGTATACATCACTTGTTCTGTTTTTGAGAAAGAAAATGAGGAGGTGATTGCTTATATTCAAAAAGAACTGGGGTATAGTCTCCATTCTTATAAAGTATTAAAAGGATATTATGAAAAGGCGGATAGTATGTTTGTTGCCCGTTTAATCAAACTTTAATAAAATAAGAAATTTATAATTATAAAAGCCATTTGCATATCGCAAATGGCTTTTATAATTATAGAACTATTAGATTTGAATTAGTTTATTCACATTTACCCGGTACAACGAGCACAGGACATGTTGCTTTTCTAATTACAGCTTCAGAAACGGAGCCCGAGATAAAATGATCAAACCCTGTTCTACCATTTGATCCCATTACGATGAGATCAGCTGACCACTCATGAGAAGTGGCTAGTATTTCTTCTTTTACCGAGCCTATTCTATTGAATAAGAAAACTTCATTAGCGCCTTCGAACTCTTGTCCTAGTTCTTCTAAGTATTTTTGAGCATTCTGCTGCTCTATTTCCGATACTTCGGGTATGATGATTGGTTGTTGACCTAACAGCGGATCTGCACCATAGCTGGCAGGAGAAGTGGGAGAGGTAACCGTCACTAAAGCTACTGAAGCTTCAAATTTTTTAACCATTTCTTTAGCATAGGAAATCGCTTTATGTGAACATGGTTCATCGTCCACAGCAACTAATATTCTCGTTATTTTTACAACATTGGTATCCATGGTTCTGATATTAAAGTTTATATTCGTACATATTAATAACTTGAATATACGGTTTTTTGTTTTAGAAATATGGAATTTGGAATATGTAATTTAACAATTGTACCATTGCGGGCGGAGGAATCACATCGGAGTGAAATGGTTTCACAATTGCTGTTTGGAGAAGCTTTCGAAATACTGACGAAATCAAAGGATTGGACAAAAGTTCGTACTGAAATGGACTATTATGTTGGTTGGATACAGAATGGGCAATTTTTAGCAATAACAGATGATCAGTATGAGGAGTACCAGTCGTTAAGTAAGATCAAGATCGGTTTTGATGGGGGGCATCTTATCAATAATGATCTTTGTATCCAGCTTTTACATGGAACGATTGTACGAAAGGATTTTCCTTATATTGGAGCAGATGATTTAGTAGAGCTTAATGCAATTGAACTGCATTTTGAGCAAGAAGACTTCATCGAGCAGGTTGCAATACTCGCAAAGCAATACTGGGAGGTACCCTATCTTTGGGGAGGGCGATCTAAATTTGGAATTGATTGCTCCGGTTTCTCACAATTGATTTATCAATCCTTTGGTATTTCCTTACCAAGGGATGCTTATCAACAGGTTGAATTAGGGCAGACAGTTGACTTTTTGTCAGAGATTCAAGTAGGTGATCTTGCTTTTTTTGATAATGAAGAAGGTAGGATAAATCATGTTGGTATTATGCTGGACTCTGAAACCATTATTCACGCTTCTTCCCGTGTTCGAATAGATAGGATGGATCAAGAGGGAATATTTAATAAGGATTGGAATAAATACACACATAAGCTGCGTATCATCAAGCGCTACGTTTAAAAAAGAAAGGTCCGTCTATATTGAGACGGACCTTTCTTTCTTTATTTTCAAATATGATTAGAATTTGAAAGTTAAACCAAATTTAGCTGTATCAAAAAAGTTGTTAAAACTGTTGATGTTAGCATTGAATTCGTTTGAAGATTTACCGCCATCTTCTTTAGCTGTACCAAAAGATAATAAGTCTGTTAAACCAAAGTTGATCGCGATGTTTTCAGTAACGAAGTAATTCATCCCTAAACCAGCGCCAGCACCAAATCCTTTAACTTTAGGAATGTCTGTAGTTGTTGTACCGTTGTTAACTTCTCCAGTTCTTTGTTGATAACCAGCGGCTAATTGCGCATAAGTTTTAAAACGTGATCCTAAATCTAAAAAGTAGTAACGACCATAAGCACCAACTCCAAAGTTGCTTGATTTATTGTACGTATCGTTTGTACCAGAATAGTCTGTTGCTTTTAAATTTCCAAAGTTGAAATCTAAACCAACTGCAACTTTATCAGATATGAAATAACCTACAGAAGGATTGAAGTTGAATGAGTTTTCTTTCTTTTCAGCTGTTTTATTATTTTTTGTATTTGCTGAGAAATTACCTTCTACAATAAAGTCAGTTTTTTTGAAACCAAATTCTTGTGCTTGAGATGCAAAAGTTAGACCAGCTACTGCTGTTAGAGTAAGTAATAATTTTTTCATTTTTTTTAAAGTTTGTTTTTACAATATCCATAGCCAAACCTTTTGACTATTTGATTGATATTATCAATATAGATACCAAATTGATTTTTCAATGTCATAGAAATGTATTGATAAATTGTGTTAATCGTAATTTAAACGTTTTCAGAGATTTAAAAATTGACATTATGAAAAAATAATTTATCATATATTTTGATATTTATATTGATTTAACTTTTTGTGATAAAATGTCAGTTTTTATTATGACACAAAAAAAGACCATATGTCAGTGCTGACATATGGTCTTATAATTATTTTATTATTTAATATTTCTAGTCGAAATATTCTTTGATCCGTTCAAAAAATGATTTTTCAGATTTACCAGGTTGTGGCTTGAAATTCGGTGATTCTTTCAATTTCTGTAAAATCTCTTTTTCGTCAGATGAGACCGCTTTAGGCGTCCAGATATTCACATAAATTAATTGATCACCTTTGTGGTAAGAATTGACTTCAGGAATACCTTTTCCTTTTAGTCTTAATATCTTGCCGGCCTGGGTTCCTGGTTCAATTTTAATTTTTGCTTTACCATCAATCGTTGGAACTTCAACGCTTGTTCCTAATGTAGCATCTACAAAATTAATATATAGGTCATAAATAATATTTAGACCATCTCTTTTTAATGCTTCATGAGGAATTTCTTCAATGAGGATAATTAGATCACCGGCAACACCTCCGCGAGGAGCTGCGTTCCCTTTTCCACTCATTGAAAGTTGCATACCTTCACTTACACCAGCCGGAATGTTGATCGCAATTGTTTCTTCACCTCTTTCTAATCCTTCACCTCTACATGTAGTACACTTTGCGGTAATTTCTACCCCTTCACCATTACAAGTAGGACAAGTGCTTGTCGTTTGCATCTGGCCTAAGATTGTATTGGTTACGCGGCGAACAGATCCTGAGCCGCCACAAGTATTACAAGTGTGGAAAGATGATTTATCTTTTGCACCACTACCATCGCAGGTATGACAGTTTACTTGTTTATTTACTTTTACTTTTTTCTCAACACCTTTAGCAATTTCTTCGAGTGTTAATTTTACTTTAATGCGAAGATTTGTTCCTTTAGCAACACGACGGCCTCCTCTTGAGCCTCCGCCACCGCCACCGAAGAAACTTTCGAAAGGATGACCACCTCCACCAAATATATCTCCAAATTGGCTAAATATGTCATCCATATTCATGCCACCACCATAACCGCCTCCGGAAGCAGAGCTACCCGCATGACCAAATTGATCATAGCGTTGTTTTTTCTGAGGATTGCTTAATACATCATATGCTTCAGCAGCCTCTTTAAATTTTTCTTCAGCTTCATGATCACCAGGGTTTTTATCCGGGTGATACTTTACGGCAAGTTTACGGTAGGCAGATTTAATTTCTTTTTCATCTGCACCACGAGCTACACCTAATATATCGTAATAATCTCTTTTTGACATCTTTTTTATCTTATTGACCTATAATTACCTTAGCATGACGGATTACTTTATCATTTAAATAGTAACCTTTTTCAATAACATCAATAACTTTATTTTTCAAATCTGGAGTAGGAGCTGGAATAGCCGTTATTGCTTCTTGTAAATCAGCATCAAACTCTTTACCTACTACATCCATTTCTTTTAAACCTTGGTGTTCTAAAGTTTGTCTGAATTTATTATTGACGATCTCTATACCAGTTTTTATTGATTCAACATCTGTTGCTGTTTCCATTGCTTTTAAAGCTCTGTCAAAATCATCCACTGTTGATAATAGTTTTGTGATCACATCTTTTCCAGCAGATTGAATTAATTCAACACGTTCTTTACTTGTACGTTTTCTATAATTATCAAATTCTGCTGATAAACGTACATATTTATCTTTTGCCTCTGCTACTTCAGCACTTAATTTCTCTTCAACAGAAAGTTCAATCGTCTCTTCTTGATTTTCCGTTGTATTATCCTCAATAGGATCTTGAATCGTCTCGTTATTATTCTCTTGTTCGCTCATTTCTTCTAAATTCTATGTGGGAAACTAATGTTCTTTCTCTAAAATCTAATTACAGTCAAAGTTGTTGCCAAAATGAAAAAATCCGACAGCTTGTCAGTAACCGGGAGAATGGACTAACAAAATGTCGGATGATCAGGATTTCTGTCAGTATTGACAGTTATATTTCTACTTGATCTAGCAATACCCCATCAGCGGTTTTGATGATGCGTGCAGGCATATTACGGATAATTTGGTAATCATGAGTTGCCATTAAAACTGCTGTTCCAGAAGAAGCGATATCCCGTAAAAGCAATACAATTTCTTCAGAAGTAGCAGGGTCAAGGTTTCCTGTTGGCTCATCGGCCAATATAATTTCCGGATTATTAAGGAGTGCTCGTGCAATAACAATACGTTGCTGTTCTCCTCCTGAAAGTTCATGAGGCATTTTTTTTAATTTCGAGCGAAGTCCTACTTTTTCAAGTACATCGAGCATTCTATGTTCAATTTGCGTTTTATCTTTCCAGCCGGTGGCTCTAAGTGCAAATTCTAAATTTTTCTCTACAGAGCGATCTGATAATAAATGAAAATCTTGGAAAACGATTCCTAACTTACGTCTCAGGTAGGGGACATCATTTTCATGCAGTTTTTTTAAATCAAAACCTGCAATTAGTCCTTCTCCGTTACCAATATATAAATCGCCATAGATTATTTTTAGCAAACTACTTTTTCCACTTCCTGATTGACCAATGAGGTAAAGAAATTCGCCTTTATTGATATTCAAATTCACATTCGATAAGACCAAATGTTTTTGTTGGTAGATATCGACGCTTTTTAATGTGATTACTGTATTTCCAGACATTGAACTATAATTCTAATTTTTTTATTTGTCCAAATGGCAATTCCTTTACCATTTGCATAATGTACGCTGACTTGTCTCCGAGACCAATTTTGTCCAAAGATTTGTCGGGGCGATCAACCCTAAAATATGCTAAAAGAGTGAATGAATCATCTCTTAATTGAACATAGTCAGGGATTTTGGCAACTCCTTTTACTTTGATTATATACATCTATTTACAAAGTTAGTACTTTTTATTTCAAAAAATCCTTCCACGAATATAAGGCTATGCTTACTGGTTTGCAAATAAAAATTCTAGTGTATTGACCCCATCAGCATAATCATCTAAAGCAGGATTTTGTCCGGCACCGAATTTAAAAGCTGGTGTTTTGATCGTTAAAGGTGCTTCTGATGTAACGCATTGTAAGCTGTCTGATAATGTATTTAAGTGCTGAGAAAGATTGTCTAAGTTATCATACTCTTCAAAATAAACTACAGCTAAGGGTGATGCTATTTTGTCATCTTGTTTTAATAATAAAAACCCATTATCATAATGCTTGTCACCATTTATTAAATAAATGGATTTGTTATAATCGTAATTATTATTGTATTTATAATGTGTGTTTACCTCTTTAAAAGATTCAATTCCTTCATAGAAATGACTTATATCATAATTTTTTGGGATAAATATTTTAGATACAGAACGACATCCCAGACCGTAATAATCAAAGATATCATGGCCTAAAGCTTTTAGTTGCTCGTGCGATTCTTCACCTGTAATGATGGCAATGCTGTTTCTGTTTTTTCTAATAATATGTGGTTTTTTTCCAAAGTAATGTTCAAAGTACCGCGAAGAATTGTCGGAACCTGTTGCAATCACTAAATCAAAATCAGTTAATCTATCCACTAGTTGTACACGATCTTTAAATCTTGGTTCAACTTCTATCAACTTCTGAATTACGTAAGTTGTTAGAAGAGCATCGTCTGAAGAAACCTTAATCTGTGCTTTAAAACCAGCGACCAATACGCATAATATATCATGAAGACCTACAAGAGGTATATTGCCCGCTAAGACTAAACCTACAATTTTGTCACTTTCAATATCAGGATATGGCGATAGCCAATTTTCTAATAGCTCAAGGTTTAAATTTGCTTTCCAAGAAGTAAAGGCTTTATTAACGTGTTCTGCGGTATACCATGCATTTTTATGATGAGCAGTTGTAACTAAATGTTGTAGCTCTGCATGATCATTAATGAATAAGTTCGCAAGTTTTGCAAAACCTTCTAATCGTTGTTTCTTTGTCAAAATGTAAAAATTAATAAACGTGTATACACAAATTTGTATTATATTTGTGTTATTAATACAATCAGCGAAACCAAGTTACTCTTAGTATTTAAACGTGTAAAATGATTTGATTGTATAAATGATAGTACAAAAATAGTTTTTTATCATAATTTTGAGGTTATAAATGGCGATTAAAATTACAGACGAGTGTATTAACTGTGGTGCTTGTGAACCGGAGTGCCCAAATAATGCAATATATGACGCTGGAGTGAGTTGGAAATTCTCAGATGGGACGGCATTAGATGGAGTTATTGATTTTGGAGATGGAGTAACGTTAGATGCTGACGATTCTCAAGCTGCTGTATCAGATGAAGTATATTACATTGTTTCGGACAAGTGTACAGAGTGTGTTGGTTTTCATGATGAACCACAATGTGCAGCTGTTTGTCCAGTAGACTGCTGTGTAGATGACGAAGAGGTTCGTGAATCTGAAGAGGAGCTATTAGCAAAGAAAGCCTGGTTACACGCTGAATAAAAGCATCGCTTTTAAAATAAAATTTTGAAAAAGGTAGAATATGTACATATTCTACCTTTTTTTATGTCTTCAAGTATCCAATAAATTTGCTGTTATTATAATCCGCCATATTAATATTTGTGAAAGCCTAGTATTTTTTTATTTTTGTACTTTACCTTATAAAAAGTTTGCCGATGTATAAATCAAAAATGGGGCTAATTACCCTTGTTTCGGTGACAATTGCTGCACTTATTGCGATATGTTACGAATTTAGTTGGGTCAATTTTTCTCCATCATTTTTAATGGCAGTAAGATGGATTGTTGCTACTGTGTTGATTGTTAATGCTCTTGTTCGGAAGAATCTAACAACTTGGATTTTGACCTGTATGATCTTGGGTATTTTTGTGGGTTTAGATTTTCCAAATATTGCCATATCATTGCAACCGCTAAGTAAAGGTTTCATTAAGTTGGTGAAGACGATTGTAGGACCGATCTTATTTGCAACGTTAGTTTATGGTATTGCAGGTCATTCTGATTTGAAACAGGTTGGTCGTATGGCCTGGAAGTCTATGCTGTATTTCTTTTGTGCTACGACTTGCGCTATTTTTATTGGCCTTGGGGCTATAAATCTGACTAAAGCTGGAGTTGGTGTTGATGTTGCACATATGCCTCATGAAGAACTGCCAAAAACGCAAATAAGTAATGACGCACAGATTTTAGAAACTTTACCAGACCATGTTCATCCTGTTTATAAGTTTACGGCATTTTTTAGAGATCTTTTTCCTGAAAATATTGTAAAAGCAGTGTATGACAATCAAGTTTTACAGATCGTGGTGTTTTCAGTTCTTTTTGGTATTGGATTAGCAATGGTTGATGAAAAGAAAAGAAAACCATTGGTTGATTTTACGGAAAGCCTTTCAGAAACAATGTTTAAGTTTACAAACTTAATCATGTATTTTGCTCCAATCGGAGTTGGTGCCGCAATGGCTTTTACAGTTGGTCATTTGGGAGTAGATATTCTGAAAAATCTATTCATGTTGTTAGCAACTTTGTATTTAGCATTAATAGGTTTCCTAACTTTTGTATTGTTGCCTGTTGCACTTTATCTGAAAATCCCTGTATTAAAGTTTATTAATGCGATTAAAGAACCTGTTTCTATTGCATTTGCGACGACAAGTTCTGATGCAGCTTTGCCCAAGGCTATGTCTGCTATGGAAAAATTTGGAGTACCTCGTAAGATTGTGTCTTTTGTTATTCCTACAGGATATAGTTTCAATTTGGACGGAACGTCATTGTATCTATCTTTGGCAGCGATATTTGTTGCTCAAGCGGCTGGAATACATTTGACTTTTGGAGAGCAGTTAATGATCGCATTTACATTAATGATTACTTCTAAAGGGGTTGCCGCAGTTCCCAGAGCATCATTAATTATATTAATTGCTACTGCAGATCAATTTGGTTTACCAACATTTGTGATTGCGGCTATATTAGGAATTGACGAGTTGATGGATATGGCCAGGACTTCGGTCAATGTGATCGGTAATTGTTTAGCTACAGTTGTTGTTGCTAAATGGGAGGGTGAGTTTGACGAAGAGGCCCCATATAGAGATGATCACGGCCAACCGGAATTAGAGGGGTAGTATTATATCTTTTAAAAGCCAGAAAAGGGATCTTATAACAAATATAAGATCCCTTTTTTATGAAATAAACTTACCATTGACATAATACCAGATTCCATCCACTTGTTTGAAAGTGGATCTTTCATGATGAATCTGTAAATTCAGCTCGGAATCCAAGTAATGTGCCTCAAATTCGACCATATTGGAATTACTAAATAAAATGCGGAGCTGCATCCATTTTGATTCCTTTGCCCATCTTGCAATTTCTATTTTGTTTTGCAACTTGCGTGTTTCAGAATGAAAGCTTGTATATAAAAACTCGATATCTTGAACAACAAATGCGCTATATCTTGCACGCATTAATTGTTCTGCAGTTTTAGCTTCTTTTTGGTCTAAATGAATTTTTTTGCAACAATTTTCGTAAGGAAGTGAATTGCCACAATGGCAAATTGTATTTTGTTTTGTCACCATATTAAGATTTAAATATAGGACAAAAGTAAATAATGATTTTTTCTTTTTAAATGAATCGTGTTTATATAAATATTTAGGAATTTCTTAGCTGGACTATAATTTTTAAATTGATATTTTAACATGTTGATATTGAGTTTATTTTAACGTTTTAACAAATATTAACAACCTTTCATTAATCTTATTATAAAATATAGAGTCCTACCTATAAATAATTGAAAAACATAAATAAAGGGAGGAGCAGGTATGAAAAAATTAGTTTACTTGACGGTTTTAGTTGGCGGTTTGTTTTTTGTTAAACCTGCTGCTGCACAAGTTAATGTGAGTATTAACATTGGTAATCAACCTTCTTGGGGCCCAGTGGGGTATGATTACGTAAGGTATTATTATATTCCAGAAATCAATGTATATTATGATGTGATCAATCGCCGTTATACGCATTATCATGGTAGAAGATGGGTAACCAGTAGAAGCTTGCCTAGTCGATACCGTAACTTTAATTTTTATAATACCTATAAAGTCGTTGTCAATGATAGAGATCCCTGGAGACATCACGATCGGTACAGAAGAGATTATGGTCATTATGCTCATCGCAGAAATCAGGTAAGTATAAGAGACCATAGAAGTAATTATGATCGTCCACGTCACAATGACCGTTATGATAATCATCGTGTCGAGCGACATGAAAATCATAGAGATCGATCGGAGCATAGAAAATCGGACAAGAGAAATGATAAAAGAGGCCACGATCGTCACTCAGAAAGAGGTGAGGGACATGGAAGAAGATAGTGAATAGTTTTTTATATGTTAATTGAAAGGGAGGAAGCTGTAGTTTTCTCCCTTTTTTAATTAAAACTATTTTTTTAAATCGGATAAGCTGTTTCACTTTTAGTTTCCGATAGAACAAAATAGGTTTGTACGGTGTTCACATGTGGGAGTACGGCTAAGCGGTACCTTAAAAATTCGTGATAGGCCTGCATATCTTTAGTTGCTATTCGAAGCATAAAATCATAGGATCCAGCCATCTGATAACATTCCATAACTTCCGGAAATTTAGCAACTTCTTTTTCAAATTCATTTAAAACCTCGGCTGTATGTGCTTTTAAGAATACCTGTGAAAAAGATATCAGACCCATGTTTATTTTTTGCCGGTCAAGAATAGCAACAGTTTTTTTAATATAGCCTTGTTGTTTCAGTTTTTTTACACGCTCATGTATAGCGGCGATAGATTTATGCAATCTAAATGCTAGTTCCTTATTGCTAAGTGTAGCGTCATGCTGTAAAATTCTTAATAGTTTAGTGTCGGTTTCATCAAGCATCATTTTGTATTTTTTATTGATATGAATGTAATGAATTGGTTGATTCTGTAATATTTCTTAAATATATCATTATTTAGATAAAATTTATTGATTTAATCTTTATGTAGTGAATATTATTTTGTTTTATGTCAATTTTGCTGATAATATTAGATCTTCGAATGATTGTAGACTGATATTGTTTAAAATAATAAATCATGAATAACGAATTGATGTTTAGTAAATGTTTGTCTCCTGAGCTTGATAGTAGATTTAAACATTTATGGTGTTTAGTAGGAAACACGCCTATGCTGGAGCTGCAATACTCATATAAAGGGAAAGCTGGGAGGATTTATGTGAAATGCGAGAATTATAATCTTACAGGGAGTATCAAAGACCGTATGGCGCTATATATTATGTATAAAGCTTACATGAATTGTCAAATTCAGCCTGATGATGTTATCATAGAAGCTACTAGCGGTAATACAGGTATTTCTTTTTCTGCTATTGGTAAAGCTTTAGGACATCAAGTGAAAATTATTATGCCCAATTGGTTGAGTAAAGAACGCATCGATATTATAAAAAGTATGGGTGCAGATATTCAGTTGGTTAGTAAAGAAGACGGTGGTTTTTTGGGGAGTATTGAATTAAGTGAGAAACTAGCTCAGCAAGGAGGGGTGTTTTTGCCCAGACAGTTTGAAAATAAATTCAATGCCGAAGCTCATGAATTAACGACTGGTCGTGAAATTGGTTTACAGTTAGCCTCGCAAGGTTTAGTTGCAGATGCTTTTGTTGCTGGTGTTGGCACGGGAGGAACCGTTATGGGAGTAGGCCGTCATCTTCGTAGCTTAAATCCTCATGTAAAGATTCATCCTTTGGAACCCGCTGAAAGTCCAACGATGTCTACTGGATATAAGGTTGGCTCGCATCGTATTCAAGGTATTTCAGATGAATTTATTCCGGCTATTGTGAAAATGGACGAGTTGGATGAGATCGTTTCTGCTTCAGATGGTGATTCTATTATAATGGCCCAAAAATTAGCAAAAGAATTGGGCTTAGCTGTAGGAATTTCTTCAGGAGCGAATGTGATTGGAGCAATTAAATTAAAAGAGCAATTAGGGGAAGAAGCTGTTGTTGTCACCTTATTGTGCGACGATAATAAGAAATATTTGAGTACAGATTTAGTAAGAGAACAACCTGTAGCAGCTGGATATATTTCAACAGATCTCGCTTTCACTGGATTTAAACCTATCAGTAGGTTAGCAAAATCTCTTTTTAATACTGAATCGCTATAAAGTTTGTTTCAGCCTAATCGCGTATTAGGCACTATGTTTATATTTAAATAGAATCTATTACAATGGGATTTATCCCATTGTAATTAGATTTAATCAATTTGTAACCTGTCACTCGGCATTATAATTAAAATATTTATGAAAAGATTCATCATAAAATTATTACTTTTAATAGTTCTTCTTCCAGCTTTTGCGCATGCTCAGGAGGCAGATACTTTACTTAAGATGGACGAACTGGAGTTCGTTGATGGTGGTATTTCTGAAGTTTCGACTGATTCTGTAGTTGTTGATACTGCACAGAATCTTAAGAAAACTACGGCTGTAATCACAACAGAAGAGCATGCAAGTAGTGAATCTCTACTTGGAATATTTTTAGCAGGATTATTAGGCGGTTTTACTGCCCTATTAATGCCTTGTATTTTCCCCATGTTACCGCTCACTGTCAGTTTCTTCACAAAGGGAAATCAAAATAAATCGCAATCTTTTATTCGTGCTTTGTTTTATGGAATTTCTATTATAGTTATTTATGTTGTTCTTGGTTTAGCGGTAACGATGATTTTTGGTTCGGATGCCCTTAATGCTTTATCAACGAACGGTGTCTTTAATTTTTTCTTTTTCTTAATGTTGGTTGCTTTTGGAGCTTCTTTTTTGGGGGCATTTGAAATTAATTTACCAAGTTCATGGGTAAATAAGATGGATGCAAAATCTGATAAAGGCGGATGGGCTGGTATATTCTTTATGGCAGCAACTTTAGCTTTAGTATCTTTTTCTTGTACTGGACCTATTATCGGAACTTTATTGGTACAGGCAGCTACAAGTGGAGCTTTGTTAGGTCCGGCTGTAGGTATGTTTGGATTTTCTTTTGCATTAGCTATACCTTTTGCTCTTTTTGCATTATTTCCTAGTGCTATGAAAGCCATGCCTAAATCAGGTGGTTGGCTTAACAGTGTTAAAGTTGTTTTAGGATTTTTAGAATTGGCATTTGCACTGAAATTTCTTTCTAATGTTGATTTAGCTTATCACTGGAACTGGTTCGACCGTGAAGTCTTTTTGTCTTTATGGATTGTTATATTTGGTTTAATGGGACTGTATTTACTTGGAAAAATCAAATTTTCTCATGACAGTAATCTGCCACATTTGTCAGTAATCCGTACGTTCATAGCTATTATTGTACTATCGTTTACGGTATACATGATTCCTGGATTATGGGGTGCTCCTTTAAAATCAATATCTGCTTTTTTACCGCCACAAAGCACGCAGGACTTTGATTTAAATCAAGGCTCATTGATTGGTGGATCGCATGTAACAGACGTTTCTAAACGCAAATATTCAGATTTATTTCATGCACCGCTGGGCTTAAATGTGTTTTTTGATTACGAGGAGGGTTTACAATATGCTAAAACCCATCATAAAATGGTTATGCTTGATTTTACAGGCCATGCTTGTGTTAATTGTAGGAAAATGGAAGCTAATGTTTGGACAGATGTGCAGGTTCGTTCATTTTTGACAAATAATGTCGTTATCATCCAACTTTATGTTGATGACCGCACTGAGCTTGCTGTTGAAGATCAACAAAAAACGAGTTCGGGAAAATTGTTGAAGACAATTGGAAGTAAGTGGAGTTATTTACAATCGAGTCAGTTTGAATCCAATTCACAACCTTTTTATGTGCTTATGAATCCTGCAAACCGTCAGGTTTTGGTTAAACCAAAAGGTGCTGATTATGATGCTACTACTTATCTGGCCTATTTAAATGAAGGTTTGAAAGCATTTTCTTTGATCAAATAGTATAATATAACTCATTTGATGAAAAAATGTTTTTATTCCAAAAGAAAAAAGGTTTCATAAAATTGGATTTCTGTTAAATTTAATCTTACTTTTACATCGTTTAAATCATTAGCTATCAAATAGCAGCTTTAGTGGTTTATGTGTAGGGTTAATAGTGAATTATAACATGAAGAAAGCATTCAATCTGGGGTTGTTCCTTGGATTATTATCGGTAACATCTCTTGCATTACAATCGTGCAATGAAGGTGGGAGTAAAAAGACAGATTCGGTTACTATTGGAACTGTTGATAGTATAGATGATATCGATGATTTAAATAAAGATACTGTCGAGAAAGAGATTAAAAAGGATACAATTGCTGTAAAGGGTAAAAAGAGTATTCTTCATCATGAAGTTGATACGGCGAAATTATTAACCGACTCTGTGTCTCCTCGTTATATTTATTTGACTTTTGATGATGGACCTTTAAATGGCAGTCAATTTATTGATTCAATAGCTACAGCAAAGAATATTAAGATTAATGCTTTTTTAATTGGAAAGCATGACCGAATGAGTAAGGGGTTGCATAAATATTATGAACGTTATATGAACAATCCGCTGGTGGATTGTTATAATCACAGTTACAATCATGCAAATAATAAGTTTACTTATTTTTATAGCAACGCAGAATCAGCGTATGAGGACTTTGATAAAAATGAAAAAGAACTGAATCTTAAACATAAGATTGTCCGTTTACCAGGACGTAATATTTGGTACTTTGCAGATCGTAAACGTATTGATATGCAAAGTGGTTCAAGTACGGCCGATTTATTATACCAAAATGGTTACCGCTCTATGGGATGGGACTGTGAATGGAAAAAGGGTAAACCTTCTGGTATGCCAGTCGAATCGGTGAGTTTTATATATCGTCAGATAAATAATAGATTACGTAACGGCACCTCATTTTCGAAGAATAACGTTGTTCTGTTGATGCATGATGATATGTTTCAGACAAGAAAAGCACAGAAAATGTTAAGTGATTTAATCGATAGTTTGAAGTTACATCCAAATTACGAATTTGCACATATGCGTGATTATCCGAAACAGAAATAAAAAATAAGGCTACAATTTGATTGTAGCCTTATTTTTTTAGTTTTGCTTTCTTAAATATTTTGTTAAAATCACAATCGTCTGACCATCGATTTTTCCTTCAATTTGTTCTGTATTATCGAACACAAGTCTAATATTCTTCACGACTGTACCTAAAGTCGCCCGGATAGATGATCCTTTTACATCCAATGTTTTCGTAAGGACTACAGAATCCCCGTCAAATAATTGTTGACCGATACTATCTAAATGAAACTCGACATATCCATCATTTTCATGATCTCCTGTTTGTTTTGCCCATTCTAACGTTTCGTCATCCAGATACAAAATATCTAACGCATCAGAAGCCCAACCTTCGTTTTTTAAACGATTTAACATGCGCCACGCAGCTACCTGTACTGCTGGTACTTCAGACCACATGGTATCGGGTAGGAATTTCCAATATTCAGCTTCTAATTGTGTAGTTTTATTTAACTGATCGGCACATTTCTGACAAACAACAATCGTGTTTTCAGCTGTAGCTTGTAACTCAGGGGGCAATGTATATAATGTTAAATTATCAGTTGCTTGACTCAATTCACATTTATTTCCCGCTCTCTCGAATAGTTGATTTTCTAGTTTCATTTAAATTTTGGATAAGTTGCAAATGATTTAGGTGCAAACATAATGAATATTTATAATTATAAAAGGTTAACATAACAAATCAAAAAATGCTTAATAATTTGGAATATAATTTGCGATGCTGTATACGATAAAATGTGTATCTTATTTAATACTAATTAAAACTAACTTAAATGATATCAATATGAAATGGCAAGGAGGTAGAAAAAGTGACAACTTCGAAGATAGGAGAGGAATGTCAGGTGGTCAAAAATTAACTTTGGGCGGTGTAGGTGGGATTATTGTCTTAATAATTGGTTTTTTAATGGGAGGAGATCCATCTCAATTATTACAGCAGGCTCAAAATATGACGGGTACGGAGCAGACTGGACTACCAAGAGAACTTAGTGCCGAAGAGACTAAATTGACTGATTTTTCAAGAATTGTCCTAGCTAGTACTGAGGATGTGTGGACTAAACTTTTTAGAGAGCAGTTGGGAAAAAATTATAAAGGAACAGAATTGCTTTTTTATGATGGAGGAACAGAAACTGGAGGATGTGGCATCGGGAAATCTTCCTACGGCCCCTTCTATTGCCCTGGTGACCAACGAATTTATTTAGATTTAACTTTTAATAATGAATTAAAAACAAAGTTTGGCGCAAAAGGTGAGTTTGCTCTGGCATATGTAATTGCACATGAAGTAGGGCATCATATACAACAATTAGTGGGACTTTTACCTCAGACAAACAGCATGAGGGGAAAACTAAGTGAAGTTGAAAATAATAAAATTTCTGTCATGACCGAGTTGCAAGCTGATTTCTATGCAGGAGTTTGGGCACATCATGTTAATAAATTATCTGATATCGAGATTGACTATAATGATATTTTAGATGGTATGACAGCCGCTGAAGCAGTTGGAGATGATAAATTACAAACACAAGCTCAAGGCTATGCGGTACCCGATTCTTTTACACATGGTACCTCAGCTCAAAGACGAGCTTGGTTTAAGAAAGGTTATGATTCTGGTGATATGCAATCTGGAAATACGTTTCAAGATCCCAGCTTAAAATAGAACTTACTGAACGAGAAGATTACAACCACGTATATCACTTTGATCAAAGCGACCTAACACTTCAAAAGATCCACCAGCATAGATTTTTCCGAAGTGGAGTTTGCAGAAGTGTATATACTATGCCAAGATTAACAGCTTGACCTGGATTATCCTGAGTAATACAGTTGGTTATAAACAAAGGTAAGATTGATGATTTTGCGAAATGTTTTTTTTGGAAAGATATAAATTGATAAGTGTGCTTAAAGGTGGTAAAGCCATGAATTGAAAGAATTATAGGAGCAAGTGGTTTTTGCAAGAGGTCAGTATTCTATTTAAGGGGAGCGATTTGTATTTGAAATCACAACGACAGAGGATATTAATATCTTTTGCTTTGCCTTTTTTATACACTGTTAACTATACTGGATAGACTTTTCTCTTTTGGACAAGCTATGGCAAAAGGATACGCATTTTCGCAAAGATCTTACCCAATTAAAACGCAAGGTTTATCTAATGCATGGCAGTATCATCCCATTATGCCTATCGGTAAGTGGCTGGCCAAGTTTCGCAGAACTAAAGGTGCCGTAAAACTGCACACTGTTTTGGAATATGATGGCTGTCTACCTGTTTTTATACAGATTGCGGACGGAAAGGTTTATGATAGCCAGTGCGCGGGAAGCTACAGTTTTACCAAAGGAAGCGTCGTGGTGGTGGATTGAGGTTATGTAGATTACAGCTCGCTCACGTATTTGGACAGCAACGGCTGTTATTTTTTTTGCAGGAGTAAAAACTAACATGAAGTACAATGTTATCCAGTCAAACCAGAGTGAAGCGCTCCTGGAAAAGGGAATCATTAAAAATGAACTCATTAAACTTTCTGGCTCGGCGTCCAATAAATACAATGCTAAATCACTCTGCTTGCTTCACTTTTGGGACAGCACCACAGGTAACCACTAACAATTTTTGACCAATAATATACAATGGAAGGCCAGCCTGATGGTAAACATTAGAAGCAGCGCTGGCATATCGAAGTCTACTTCAAGCACTTTAAACAACGCTTAAAAATATCAACTTTTGTGGGTTCATCTGAAAATACGGTGATGAACCAGATGTGGACTTCGTTGACCGGCATATTGCTGCTAAAATATCTTAAGAATAAGGCTAAATACGACTTGAATTTATCCAATCTGGTGGGATTTATCAGGATGAATATCTTCGTGAAAATAAGTATCTGGCAATGGATAGATAATCCTATTATCAGGCCACCAGTTAAAGGGGAAAATGGACAGCTTTAGATGTTTTCAGAATAAAAAATAGAGCCAAAATCAAAAGTATCTAAAAATAGCTGTTTTTTGAAGGGAAATACGCACCTAAAATTTATTTGGGACGGAAGTGGTGTATCTTACTTAATATTAATTGAAACTAACTTAAATTATATCAATATGAAATGGCAAAGAGGTGTAAAAAGCGACAGGAAGCTTTGATTATGATTTTTATGTAAATTATATTATCCGCAACAATATTTTTACGCTTTTTTAATGATTATTCTGCAATATTATCACTTTATTAAAAATATATTTTTTTTTCATGATATTATTTAGTAACTTACTTGTAGTAAAGAGCAAGTTTGTTTCAACTTGTGGATTTAAAAAACTTAAAATAATAATTATGAAAAAGGAAAAATCTTTAAAACTTGTTGGTGAAAAATTAACAAAAGATCAGTTGTCAGAAATTGCAGGTGGCATGGATTGGCAAGGAGGAAAACAATCATCTCATTTTGAGGATAGACGAGGGACATCTTTTAAATTACCTTTGCCAACTGGACAAATGTGTAATGGTGACCTGGTTTATAATGATACTTGGGTCTAATATTTAGATTTTAGAAATCAGTGCCCTATATTAGTGCACTGATTTTTATTTAATGATATGGAAAAAATTGATAATACATTTTTTATAAGATACCCTAAATTATCATTAAGGAATATTTTCGATCTTTTAGAGAAAAATGATACAGAAGATGATTTTAAGAAAGCTATTAAAGAAACTCTTCAAAATGGAAATTTCAGAGACGCCCTGAAATACTCTTCCCCCTTATTTTATTTGGAATTAATTAAGCAAGATTGTAAAAATGAGATAAGTGAAAAAACTTATGCAACATTATATAAATATTTTAGTAGAGCAAGTAGTAGAGCTATACCATTAGATATGTTTTCGGTTGTATCCTTCGGTAATATTGAAGGTCAAACAAACTTATGTCTAAATAATGATAAAAATGAATTTTACGAGCATATAAATATTCAAGTTCTTTATATTCTTAACGAATTCTTATTGGATAATGAAAGATATTATCAGGCATTAATGTATTCAATAAATTCTACTGTTTTTTTTGAAGGAACATACTTAAAATATTTTATTTTTAAAGATGGCGAGAATGAACTGAAAGTAATAAAAAGCTCAAAATTTTTATCTTCTTTTATAACAGATACTATTGTACCAATATCCTATAATAGTATTATAGAATATTTTAAAAAGATATTTCCAAATAATACAAGCATGGAAGTGAGCTCATATATTAATTCATTAATTAAGAGTAAGCTTATTATTGCTACCACAACACCGTCATATATTGATAATTATTCATTAGAGTCGTTTTTAGGTAAAATAAATATTGATTCTTTGCAAAATACAGAAAAGAGCTTATTAATTGAATTAAAAAAACATCACGATGAGAGTATTTCTAAAAATGATAATAGTAAAATTAAAGATTTTCTTGTAGAGCAGTTTAAGGATAATTTAACAAATGTCCAAACTACAAGGATTGATATAGTATCTGTTGGAAGCAAATTTACTATTTCCGAAACATTAGCATCGCAAATTGTTAATTCGATCAACAAATTGAATTTTTTAAGATTCAATGCGATTGATAACACAAAAGCTGTAATTGATGAATTCATTACTAATTTCAAGAAAAAATATCACGAGGGTGATTTGGTTCCTTTGACGAAAATTTTTGATCCCGAGCGTGGTAATAGTCTTTTTACAAATCCTAATAAAATTACTACACTTTGTAGTGAGCAAGTATATTTGAATCTAAGATTTAATAATTTTTACAGCCATATATTAAATTACTGTAAATATAATCAAGATGATCATTATGTTATTTCAGAAGAAGATTTAGTTAAATTTAATGATTTATCGGTTGGTCATAAGAATTGCTCTCCTAATTTCGGAATTTTTGGCTCAATACTGAAGATAGATGAGTTGTATGAATTTCATTTAAAATCAAGTAATGATTTTCCTAGCAGTAAAAATTATTCCAGATTCACTCCGTATTTTAAAGATTATGCACAGAACTTTGAAGAATCAAATTCGTTTGAAAGTGAATATTTTGAAGGTGCAATATTAGCAGAAATCTATTATCTACCACCTAATGATCTTTCAAATATTTCAAAGAGATTTCTTGAGAGAAGTTATTTTATAAATCTAAATCAAGCAAAAACTGGTTGTGATAAGGAAATCTGTATTTCAGATATTTTAATGACAGTACAAGAGGGAAAAATAAAAATTTTTTCGAAAAGTAATAAAAGAGAAATTATACCTGTTAGAACATCTCCAAATGTTGATCTACCAAATTTCGATTTTTATAATATACTGAATTTGATTAGTGACCAATATAAAAAGCCTGCACTTATTTGGGATTGGAATTCCTACACCAATGAACCTTTTTTACCTAAAATTTCTTATAATGGTATTATTTTAGCCGAAAGAATGTGGAATCTTTCATTATTTACTATTCAAAAATTTTTAAAGAAGAATGAAATTTCACATAATGATTTAGCAGATTATTTAAATTCTCTAAATATTTCATCGTACGTGTTACTTAAATTGGAAAATGATAAAAAATTGTTAATTCATACAAAACATAATTTTTGTATTAAACTTTTGTTAAGTCATTTGTTAAAATACAAATATATTTCTTTGGAGGATTTCTCAGGCTACAGGGCAAGTGAGCTTGATTATTATAATGAAATTTTAATAACGGCCAAGAATATTGAAAAAAATGTTAGTCAATATTCCTTATTGAAATTTAGAGAAGATGAACTCGATACCAAACCAAAGATTCATTCTATTGGTAATAAGTGGATTTCCTTAGTGATAAAGGGTAATGAAAGAATTTTGGAAAATTTGGTGGTTGGCGATTTAGCTAGAATTATATTAAAACTTAAAAGTGCATCATTAATAAAAGAAATACATTTTTTAAGATTTGGTGGCGATAATTCTTTATTAAAGTTGAGAATTAAAGTAAAAAATAAACAGAATGTTTTAGAAGTTCTCAATACCATAAAAAAACCTATTTTTACTTTAATCGGAAAAGGTGACTTAGATGATTGTATATATGATAACTATATACCTGATTACAATAGATATGGAAAAGATGATATAAAATCAGTGCAAAAATTGTTTAATATTGACAGTATTTTAACACTTCGAATTTTAAAAAAGAAAAGATTCACCACTTATTCTGAACGTTGGAATTTTACTATTTTATCTGTTTTTAATTACCTACAACTGATTGATGGTTCTGTAGAACAGTATGAATACATTAAGTATATGAAGTCTGTGCTTTTTGAAGAATATAAAAAAGATGATCCAGTTGGTTTAAGAATTCAGTTAAATAACCTATATAGAAATCGGAAAAACTCAATTTTAAATACATTTAAATCCGATGTTTATAATTATCAGTTCTTTAACAACTGGAAACATGAAATTAAACAAATTAAAATTGATCGTGAAAATATTATGCACTGTATACATATGTTTGTAAATAGATTTTTCCCTAAAGATCAAAGAATAATTGAACTACAGATTTTCCATTGTTTAGAAAAATACTTGCTATCAACTATTAAACAAAAATAAGTTGCATGTCATTTCATTGTTATTAATGTAATGAAAATGTTTTTATTAAGACTTATATAGAATAATTTTTTCGTGTTAAAAAAATTCCCCCATTATAAACAAATGGATGAGATGGACTGTGGATCCACTTGTCTTCGTATCATATTCAAATATTATGGTAAGTTGGCCTCTATCCATAAAATCAGGAAACTATGCCAAACAAATAAAGCGGGCGTAAATCTGTTGGGGATTAGTGAAGCCGCAGAGAAATTGGGATTCCGTACCTATGGAGTTCGATTGTCAATCGAACAGTTAAAAGAAGTTGAGCTACCCTGTGTTCTGCACTGGAACCAGAACCATTTTGTAGTTCTTTATAAAATTCGTCATGGAAAATACTACGTATCAGACCCAGCATCCGGATTGCTCAGTTATGATAAGAAAGAATTTTCCAAAAACTGGTTTTCGACCAAAGAGCTACATGCGGGTCTATCACTCGTATTGAGTCCTGGTCCAGATTTTTACCAAATAGACGAGGATGAGCAGGAATTAAAATTAGGGTGGGGTAAGATCTTCACCTATTTCTTTAAATACAAAAAGCTGTTTGTTCAATTGATCTTAGGTATGGTACTTGGAACCATTCTGTCACTGATAACACCTTTTCTCACCCAGTCAGTAGTTGATATTGGGATCAATACCAAAAACATTAGTTTTATTAACCTGATCCTGATTGCGCAACTGATGCTTTTTATTGGAAGTACCGCAGTATCCTTCATCCGTTCTTGGATTATGCTCCACATCAGCACACGGGTTAATATCTCCATACTAACAGATCTGTTGATCAAGGTAATGAAACTTCCAATGAATTTCTTTGATCTAAAGACCCATGGCGATATCATGCAGCGGATGTCCGACCAGCAACGAATAGAAACTTTTCTCACCGGAAGTACTCTGAATACCCTATTTTCACTTGTTAATATGGTGATCTTTGGTTTATTGCTCTTGATCTATAACAAAACGATCTTTCTAGTATTCTTTGCGGCAACAGTACTGTATACGTTATGGATATTGGCTTTTATGAAATATCGACGTCAGCTTGACGAGAAAAGATTTAAGATCGCTTCTGAAAACCAGACTTACATGGTTGAAATGATCCAGAGCATCAAAGATATTAAACTCAATAATGCTCAGAAGCAAAAAAGATGGGGTTGGGAAGCCTTGCAAGCTAAACTTTTCAAATTTAAGGTTGAAAGTCTTGCATTATCTCAGTACCAGTCCCTAGGCTCAATGGCGATCAACCAGGCAAAAGGAATTCTGATCACATATATCAGTGCCAAAGCAGTTATAGATGGTGATATTACTCTGGGGGGAATGATGGCGATTCAGTATATTGTCGGTATGGTAAGTAATCCCGTTGAGTCTCTACTGGACTTTATGCAGTCCTATCAGGATGCCAAAATCAGTTTGGAAAGACTAAACGAGATCTATGAAACCGAGGAGGAAGAAAATATCCAGAAAGATTATCTTACAAAGTTACCTGATAACAGGACGATTGAGATCAAAAACTTGACCTTCCGTTATATGGGAGCTGGAAATGATCCTATTTTTACCAAACTGAACCTGACTTTCCCTGAGGGGAAAACAACAGCCATCGTAGGAACAAGTGGTAGTGGGAAAACAACCATAATAAAGCTTCTTTTGCGATATTATAATCCCGAAGAAGGCGAAATACTGATCGGAGGAAAAAAATTGGACCAGATTGATTTTGGAGTATGGCGTGAGAGCTGTGGATCGGTACTTCAGGAAAATTACGTGTATGCGGATACTATTGAACGTAACATCGCTGTCAACGAAGAGGTCGCCGACAAAAAACTCATGGAGAGCGCGATCAGTGTGGCCAATATGGAACAATTTATTGCCGATGAACCCTTTGGTTTAGCAACAAAGATCGGTACAGCCGGTAAAGGGATCAGTCAGGGTCAGCGCCAACGCCTTATGATTGCCAGAGCAGTATATAAAAACCCGGCCTATATTTTTTTGGATGAAGCTACCAATTCTTTGGATGCTAATAATGAGAAAGAAATCGTGGAGAAGCTGGATCAGTTTTTCAACAAACGGACCGTCATAGTGGTTGCCCATCGACTTAGTACAGTTAAAAATGCAGATAACATCATCGTATTAGAAAAAGGAGCAGTAGTAGAAGAGGGAACGCATCAGGAATTGACCGCACTGCGAGGCAGTTACTATGAACTCGTTAAAAATCAACTCGAACTAGGAAATTAACGATTATGGCAAAAAGTAGGCTTATGGAAGAAGATATTCATTCTGAAGATTTACATGAAATCATTTCAAAACCACCATCATGGTTGCTCAAAAGGGGGATAACCTTTATTGTATTGACGCTATTTATGATCTTTGGTCTAACATTTTTCATAAGCTATCCAGAAGTGGTACATGTATCCATGAAATTCAATACGAGCAGTGCTCCTAAGGTGCTTACAGGTAAAGTAAATGGAAACCTAGTGAAGATTCTGATCAAAGACGGTGTTCCTGTAGATAAAAATACAAATATTGCCTATGTGGAAAGCGTAGCAGACCACGATCAAATACTAAATTTGCTTGATAAGATGAAACAGGTGCGGAGTAGTACCATTGAGTTAACAGATCTAAAGAATATCGTTACCCCAACAGAGTTGGAATTAGGTGAGCTCCAGAACAGCTACCATAACTTTTATCTCGCTTATCTAAATTATGTAGCGATTAATAAAGAGGGAATCTATCAGAAACGGAAAAGCTTTATCCAGAATGAGGTTAAATATATCAATGAACAGAGCCAAAGAATCCAGCAGAGCTTTGATCTTTACAAAAGAGAGCTGTCACTTGCTGAAGAAGAATATGCCAAATATCAGATCCTGGCAGAAAAGAAAGTGATCAGTCAGCTAGAATTACATCAGAAAGAAGCTCTTTTACTCTCCAAGCGGCAATCTATTCCTCAGATGGAAAATACGATTATTAGCAACCAGAGCAATCGACTCTCAAAAGACAAAGAGATGTCCGAGATCAATAATCAGATGTTTGAAGAAGAAAAGAAATTCTATCAATCCCTAAACACATTCATTAGTGATGCTGAAAATTGGAAAAAACAATACGTGATTACTAGTCCTTCGGAGGGTACTTTGATCTATGGTGACTTTTTACAAGAAAATCAATTGATTAAAATGGGTGAAGAGCTGTTTTATGTCAACGCCAATAAGGAAGACTATTATGGTGAGATATTGATTCCACAGAGCAAGTCGTCTAAGGTGAAAATAGGACAAGATGTGTTGATTAAAGTTCAGAGCTATCCTTATCAGGAGTATGGCTATCTTAGAGGAAAGGTTCATTACATCTCCGATATCCCGATTAGAGATAGTGTTTTCTTCTCTAAGGTGACCTTAAGTAGGAGCGAGAAAGACTCTGTTATCAAACTGAAACCGGGTATCCTTGCTGATGCTGATATCATCACCGAAGATCAGTCTATAATTGAAAGAATCTGGTTGAATCTTACTAAATCTTTGAAGTTTTAATTATATTATTACATCGTGAATGATAGATCTTATCTGTAGTGCCTTAAAATATATATATAAATCAAATTGAATATCATTATTCTATAAAAAAAGAGTTTTTTTCCGCTTTATCGAGATGCTAAAAAATATTTTTTAGTCACGTATATTTGAGTCTTTCTATTTTTTTATTAAAAATGGGAAGGCTTTATTACTATTATTGCAAACATTCAATGGAGTTGATGGCGGACTTCACAAAGCCATCTCCAACAAGACAAAACTTAAGTATCTCCTAACTTGACGAGATAGGAGATATGATAATTTAGGACAGATATCAGCGAATACGTATCGTATTTAGATCTTTAATGTTTTTTTCATTACGTACCCTTAGGGTTACCATATAAAGATCGTCTAGGTCACCGATAAATTTAACAGGAGATACAGAAATCGTCATAATATTACTGATGTCGACAAAAGTTGTATCCGGATCATCCTGAATTATTTTATCTTCTATCTGAAAGATTACTCGATCTGATTGCATATTCGTATAATTTTTTCTAAGATCAGATAAAGTAATGAATTCTGGTTTATAATGAGCAGTTAATCCTATTATAATAGCTTGTTTTTCCTTACTTACTTCTACCGTCTTTATACTATCGGCTTTCAACGTTAATCCGCTTTCACCAGAATACTGCTTGCCTAAAACCTCTATGTTAGGGAAGTTTCTATCTTTAAGATCTTTATAAATTATTTTCGGTACTTTGTCTGTAATACTATATCGATTGGTCGAATATTGGCCATAAGTTAAACCTAGTCCAAAAGATAATAGAAGAACAGATAAAAATATTTTTTTCATTTTTGTTTATTATATTATAATTGATTTTTAAATGACTATTCTCTATGACTATATAGTCTTCTTCGAAAATATAATTTTACTACAGCTTTAATACCGAATATTCATCTCTACCTTTCTGATTTTGTTCTCTTTAACTCATGGATCTCTTCTTTGAGGTGTTTGATGTACTCATCATAACCACCTTTTAATTCCTGTGTATATTTAACTTCTCGATCACCACCAGCAATATATTGACTATGATTAAGTATTTGGACTATTTGAAGATCTAATAACTGTTGTAAAGTGCAATTAAAATAATTAGCTATCTCTGATAATTTTTTAAGAGATAAATCCTCAACAGTACCTTCTTCAATTCCAATTAATTCTTCCTTGGTTAGGCCTAGTTCTTGTGCTAAAGATTCGACAGATTTCTTTTTGATGTTACGAAGAGCTTCAATATTTCTACCAGCTATTCTGATAAGAGCTATTATATCAATGGTATTATTTATCATCTCTAATGTTTTATGTCAAATTTACTATTTTGTGTTTAATAATTTATTTAGCAAATCTTGATTTTGGTTTTTTAAATATTCGATTTGTTCTTTAAGTGACTGAATAGCTAGTTCATATCCATCTGCTATGTTATTCGTCATAGAATGATTACCCGCAGGTTGATTTATATATTGTGAATAATTAAAAATTTGATGCCCTTCTATATCTAGAACTTGAGCTATCGTAATTTTATAATAATTGCATAACTTCTTTAATAATCCAATACTAAGCCCCAAGTATCGACCATTCTCAATTTTACTTAGAACTGGATAGGTAACATCTATTTCAGATGCAACCGCCTCAAGTGTTAATTTAAGGGAGTGTCGAACTGTATGTAGGTTTTTACCTATGGTAGTAAAAATCTCGTTGTCATTGCTTTCAGTAATCATAATTTGGTATAATATAATTATTGTAAATATACAAAATGTTCCTGTGAGTTACAAAATGAATGCTAGAGATTATACTATTTATATTTTTCAAATATCGAGAAAAGGATAAGTATTATTGTGTTTGTTTAGGCATTAATAAAAGAGTCTCGGCTATAAAATTCGACAATTAAAGCAAATCGAGGCAGTAGTATTAATGCCCATATTGATATTTTATGTACCTTCGGGACATACTGTAGCATATGGGCCTCTACTGTATACCGTATTTGCAGGCGTCGAATCCTTATAGCGCGGTTGTAGAGCCCAGCTATAGTTAAATAGCATCTAGCCGAAAGTAGACTCGTTACCAATAACGAGTTATGATAATTGAACAGAGCCATTTAAGAAAATTAATCCCCCCATAATCTTATACGATTATAAGTCATTACGATGACTTAATCGATGAAAGCGTACCGTAGACCAATATATGATCTTTATGATGACCATTTAACGCTTTTCGATTCCATCACTTATTTAAAGCCTCGGCGCAATGAGCTCCTGATTAGTTTCAATTGGAAGCTCTTCTGGATATCTATTGCATGTCAGGTAAATGCCAAAATTATAAACCTTAAAAATGAACAATTTTTATAAGGATGGGAGAGTACATGCCTATTTGAAGGGTGTTATCAAATCCATTTATACGATAATAAATAAGTGCATTAATTACGGGGTATTTCCTAAATATACCATTGTTAAAAAAGCGCTAGAAAATAATATTGCACATGCAACTAATGCTGATTTAGTCTTTCGTTTATACGATGCTGGTGAAGGTATGGTTATCCTTAGGGACTGCCTTGTACCTGAGTATGGGCTGGCTCTGCAATCCATTGGTACATCTTTGATAACTGATCGTCAATATACCGAACAAACGGTAATAAAAGAGCACAGAAAAGGCAAGCAAGGTGTAACGGAGTCTGCAAGGAGAAGCCTCCAAGAATTAAAGAATAAGCCTAGAAATGGTAATGAATCGGTAATAAACAAGCAACAAAATACCACAGAAATAGCAGAAGGTAAGCAAAGAAAGACTAGAAAAATGAGAAGGCTAGAAACTTCTGATTTTTTCTTAACCAACTTAACACCAACTTCTAAGTTTCTGCGACTGGGCTTCGAGTCGGCCTCGGGATTTCATCGGCTACAGTGCATGAAAAGTCGAAGCACGGTCGAACAAAAGTCAAGTGGAGGTAGAAGAAAAGGTCAAGACAGGGAAGAGAAAGTTAGTAGAAGTTTGCTGGATGTGGCAAACAGCAAATCGAAGCATTGTCCATCAGGTACCCGCTCTATACCGGCTTTTAACCTGCTTCGAACCTTGTTTTACCTCCGGACGTCGTTGCACCGTATGTGCGCCGTACTTTTGCCGTCGATGCACAAGGGAAGGGACGGTGCAGGTACTTTGCAAGTGTTGTGCAGTTACGGGGAAACGTACTACAAGGGTAAAAGAAGGTTAAAAGAAAGTCCGAACAAGATCCGAACCAATGGCTTTGCTTTTTTATTGATTTTCATAAAGAATGTACTTGCTAAAATCGGTCTTGCTGTACGGTCAGAGTACGGCTTATTCACGAATGCCCTACTGAAAAGGTACCAAAAGGATACTGGGAATGTACTGGAGAGCTACCAAAGAGCTACTGAGGTTAATAGCTTAGCAGTGCTACGACTGGCATGCGCTAGGCAAGTACGGGAATTTGGTTGTTCATGTGTTGCTCAAGCGTACGTAATGCGTATGCTAAATACTGGTAATGCATGGATAGTGCGTAAAACGGTACCCATTTACGCACTACTAACGCACTATCAACGCTTTATCTATGCTTCATCCCTACTTAATCCCTACGCGGAAAGCGCATTATCTAAAATAAGAAGATTTAAGCGCTCCAATTTCTTTTGTTGGGCATCTGAGTGGTTTTGCATTAATAATCAGTCTAATCGCTTAAAATGCTTTTCAAATCAAATACAAGGAGGTGTTAGGGATTATGTGAATGAGGCTTTTGTGCTTCGATTGACAAAATCAACGTTTTCAGCAGTATTGCTTTTACTGCTGATGATGACTTTCGGATCGGTATCCGCACAAGCTCAGAATAAGCAAAATTATGTGTTGCAGGGAACGGTTATTTCTGCTGTAGATAAGAAGCCGTTACAAGCTGTATCCGTGCGTGTTGAAGCAGATAACGTGAAGACATCGACAAAGAAAGATGGTTCTTTCAGCGTCGCTGTCACTCAGCGTACGGGCAAAGTGAAGTTTACATCTGTCGGCTATAAAACCCTAGAGCTGGATTATACGTCCGGAGTGGTATTGCATGTGCAACTAAATCCTGTTGAAAATCAGCTTGACGAGGTTGAAGTGGTGTCTACAGGATACCAAAAAATACCAAAAGAAAGAGCGACCGGGAGCTTTGAAGTCCTAACGAATGAACAGCTAAATATCAGTAAATCTTCTCATTTTATTAATCGATTGGAAGGATTGTCACCTTCGCTACGATTTGAAAAACGTGTACCTAACCTGAAGCCTGAAGAGCAACTTTATCAACGTGGAAATTCGACACTTTTAGGGGCATGGAGTCCATTGATCATTTTGGATAATTTCCCTTATGAAGGAGACCTGAGTAATATCAATCCCAATGATATAGAAAATATAACGATTCTTAAAGATGCTGCTGCCGCTTCGATATGGGGGACACGTTCAGGAAATGGTGTGATTGTGATTACTTCTAAGTCGGGCAGTAAAACCGATCGTATACAATTGGACCTAAGTTCCAATTTCCAAATTGGACAAAAACCTGATATTTATAAACTGCCCCATATGTCGAGTAAGGATTTTATCGAGTCGGAAGAATTTCTATTTGAAAATAACTACTACGATTGGATGATCAATTATCCTGACTACACATTATCGCCTATTGTTAGCTTACTGGATAAAGTCCGTTCTGGAAAAATCGATCAGGAGAGCTATCAGCAACAAAAGATTGCATTTGAAAAAAATGATGTTCGGGATGATTACATGAACTATATCTACCGTAATAACATTACCCAGCAATATTTTGCAAGTTTAGCATACGGAAGTAAAAAGATGGATTTTAGAGGTAGTCTGGGATTTGATAAATCACTTGAAAGTATTAAAAATAATAATTCAGACCGAATCAGTGCTAAGTTTGTTAGTAGTATTCGACCAACGGATCGATTTTCAGTTGATTTCAATATCGCATTTTCAGATAACGGAAAGAAGGGACAGGGAAGTGACTCTAAAGTTGGATATGGTTCCCTATATTCAGGTGCAGGAAAATCTTTTTATCCTTACTTACGCCTTGTTGATGATCATGGCGTAGGTATTGATCTGGAAACTGTCACTTTTCGGAAATCGTATATTGATACGCTTGCCGGTGGCCGGCTCTTTCCGGAGCGTTATAATATCATGAATGAACTGTATGCGAGCGAAAATAATACACGCATCACTGATGCGACATTGAGTATAGCGGCCAGCTATAAATTCAGTAAACCTTGGGAGCTCATTACTTCTTATCAATTTCAGCGGTCATTAAGCAAAACCACAAATCTGGAATCGCTTGATTCGTACTATACCCAGCATTATATTAATTTATACACCCAATTTACACCTAATTCTTTAACCTATAATGTACCTGTAGGTGATATTTATAGTAAACGAATTGGCGATCTCACTTCACATTATTTAAGAGCAATTGTAAAGTTTGATAAAGAACTGGGAGCAGGTGTTCTAAATGTATTGGGAGGAGCAGAGTTAAAAAGTATGGATAACCGTATTGAAGGCTATAAACTGTATGGTTATCATGCAGATCGTATCGAGTTTACACTTGTTGATTTTAAATCAAGTTTCCCTTTGTTAAATGGATTTCAGGGTAGGGCTCAGATCTTCAATGGCAATAAAATAGAAGAATATAAGCAACGGTTCGTGTCACTTTTTATCAATGGATCGTATATCCTCCATAACCGGTATGTAGTTTCCGGTAGCGTCCGCCGTGATGCAGCGAATCTATTTGGCGTTGCTTCTAACCGTAAATGGCAACCGCTTTGGTCACTGGGTGCCGCCTGGGAGATCAGTAAAGAAGAGTTCTTTCCTAAAGGAACTTTTTCATACCTAAAACTCAGGACTACCTATGGTGTGAACGGAAATATAACGACCCAGATATCGGCCTATCCAACAATTGCATACGATGGCGTTTTTCCGTATACAGGATATACGAACGCCTACATGGTCAATCCGCCAAATCCAGATTATCGTGCCGAACGTGTAGGGATTTTTAATGTGGGCGTAGATTTCGCGATGACCAATGGACGTATAAATGGGAATGTTGAGTTTTATAATAAAGAGGCAAAGGATCTGGTTGCATTAGCCAATATTGATCCGACAACTGGTTTTTATACGCAAGCAGTCAATATTGCTAATTTTAGGAATCAGGGTGTTGAACTGAATCTGCAGAGTACCAATATTGTCGCAGGAGATTACAAATGGAATTCTAATCTGATATTTACCTATGGTAAGAGTGTGGTTACCAAATATAATTACAAACATTCGAGTGTTTCCAGTTATATGTGGGCTACCACTGCGCCTAATCCAGTTGTCGGTAGGGATCTGTACGGCCTATATGCATTTCGCTTTGCAGGATTAGACCATGAAACCGGAGCTCCATTGGGCTATTATAATGGTGAGATGTCTCAGGATTATTCCAAAATCATGTCTGTGGGCATAGAAGATGTCAACTACATGGGGTCCAGCGTACCTTTATACGCAGGGTTTCTAGCTAATACTTTCTCATGGAGATCATGGTCTTTACGTGCCAATCTACAATATAAATTAAAGTATTTCTACAGACGCCAAAGCATCAATTATAATGGCTTAGCGCAATACTGGCAAATGCAAGATGATTTTAACCTGCGGTGGAAAAAGCCCGGTGATGAAATGCATACCAATGTGCCTGCTTTTATATATCCGATGAATGGTCAAAGAGACCAGTTTTATCAAAATTCAGAAGTCTTGATTGAACCTGCTGACCATGTCAGGTTAAAAGATATCAACTTGCAGTATCAGCTGAATCTCCATTCGAAGAGCTTCAGATCAATACAGCTTTA
This sequence comes from Sphingobacterium sp. MYb388, assembly GCF_037479535.1. Classification (NCBI taxonomy): domain Bacteria; kingdom Pseudomonadati; phylum Bacteroidota; class Sphingobacteriia; order Sphingobacteriales; family Sphingobacteriaceae; genus Sphingobacterium; species Sphingobacterium sp. MYb388. The sequence continues at coordinate 644,411 of NZ_JBBGYV010000001.1, forward strand.
TGTGAATGCTGATAACCTCAATCTGATGGTATGGCGCAAATCAAAATATAAAAACGATCCTGATTTTAACTTCTTGATCCCTACACCTAGACTTTATACAATAGGTGCCAAGGCATCATTTTAAATCTAAATTTATGAATTATCATCTACTATACAACCGAATCCTGCTGAGCCTGATCTTACTCTGCCTGCAGTCCTGCAGTAATTTTTTGGAAACAAAACCCGATACTAAACTGGCTATCCCCAATACGTTTGAGGACTGTCAAGCTTTACTGGACGGATATGGCACAATAAATATGGGGTATCCTTATGTTGGAGAGCTCTGTGCAGATAATTTTTCCATCAGTGCCGATAACTGGAGCAGTTTAGGGGACTATGAAGACCGCATGCTTTATATCTGGGATAAGGAAACAGCACCGGTTATAACGCAGTGGGCATCACCTTATCAAGCGGTCTACATCGCCAACCAAGTTTTATCGATATTGAAAGAATTGCCCGGAGGAACCAGGCGTGAACAACTAGAGGGGGCAGCATACTTTTATAGGGCTTATGCTTTATTCAGTCTGGCTGAAATATTTACGGCAGTTCCACAAAAAGATGGTTCGAATGGAGATATACCTGCTTTACCTTATCGTACCTCTCCCAATGTGGAGGAAAAAAGTGTACGTGTCACTTTGAATGAATATTTTGATCTACTATTAAGAGATTTGGAGCAGGCCGAAAATCTGTTGCCCATGATAAATGGACTTCCTTCAAGGCCATCTAAAACTGCTGCAGCAGCACTGTTTTCAAGGATCTACCTCTATATGCAGGATTATGAGAAGGCTTTGTTTTATACAAATAAAGCTCTGGTAGATAACAGTATGCTCATGGACTATAATACTTTAAGAAAAGACGAAGAGAGTCCATTTAAACAGTTTAACGAGGAAGTGATCTTTCAGGCTATCTCAACAGGAACCTATACGTATTATTATACAGTTTGGAAAGTGGATCCTAATTTTCTTCAAAGCTATGCTGATCACGATCTCCGCAAAAACCTGTTGTTTATGGAGAATGAAGACAGTACTTTTTCATTCAAAGGTAATTATGATGGCGAATTTAATCAAGCTCCATTCAGCGGTCTTGCGGTAGATGAATTGATCTTGACAAAAGCTGAATGCTTGGTGCGGTCAGATCAGATTAATGAAGCCCTGACCTCGCTGAATAGTTTATTGGAGAAACGGTATCGAAGAGAAACTTTTAAACCCATTGCTGTACAGAATCCATCGCAATTGCTCCAAATCATTTTAGAAGAACGGAGAAAGGAACTGGTGATGCGTCAGAGAAGATGGTCCGATCTGAAACGCCTGAATTTAAACAGTCAAACAGCAACTATATTAAAACGTCAGATAGGAGGTAAGGAGTATCAGTTATTACCTAACGATCCTTTTTATACGTTTCTGATCCCTCAGGAAATCATCAATAATTCAACACTTACACAAACGATACGATAGTATGAGAAATTTATGTTATTTACTATGTTTTCTGCCGACTTTTCTGTTAGCACAAGAACCTACATTTAAAAAAGATACCGTACAAAAAACAGTTAGAATCGGCGAAAAAGTCCCTTCTGATGCTATTGGTATAACAATAGAGGGGAAAGAGATCGGCTCGGTCAGCCAGCTTCCTGAAGAATTGGTTATTCTCGATTTTATGAATACTTCATGCACGAGCTGTATCGCCGCACTGCCCCGATTAAATAAGGTGGAACAGGAAAATAAGGGAAGGTTAAAAATAATATCCATCTCAGATGAAAAGAAAAATCGAGCAGAAGCATTTCGGGCCCATAACGAAGTCTTTAAAGCCAATAAATTGGACTATGTGGTAGAAGACAAAGTTTGGTCGAGCTATTTTCCGCATCAGACTGTTTCACATATGGTCTGGATCTATAAAGGAAAGGTGGTGGCCATCACTTATTCTGAGTTTGTGGATCAGGCAATGGTTAATAAGGTATTTGATAAAGGTATAATCGAATTTCCGATTAAAGATGATTATTTGGTGTTCGATTATGGGATTCCGCTGATGAAAAATCAGAAGGGGAAGTATTCATTTCTTACCGGTTATATTGAAGGCGCCTATAGCAAATTCAGTCAAGAAGTAGACAGTGCACAGCGTGAAGTGCGGGAGTATATTGTAAACGCAGATATAGTACCTGCTTTTCTTTACTGTTATGGAAAAACCACCGAATTACCTTATATGAAAGATAGTCGTATTATGATTGACAGATTTGATAAAGAGCGATTTATATTTGAAAGAGAAAAGTCGGGCTATCAACAAATCTGGAATCAGAAATATGCTGTAAGTTATGAAGCTAATTTTGATCTGGAGCTAGATGAAAAGAGAAGAATGCTTGCCATGATAAGGGATCTGGAGCTAAAGCTTGGAGTAAAAACATTCATCGAATCAAGAAGGGTAAGGTGTTGGGTCATCAAAGATGAAGGAAGGCAAGTCGGAAAATCAGATCATAATGGTCAAGCTATAGATGATTTTGCATTTATGCTTGACTTGAATGCAGATAGGCCACCGGTTGTAAACGAATCTAAAAATCTCAATAAATATATGTTTAAAGGACAATCGGATTTTATAGAATTGCAACGTAGTCTCAAGGAATTTGGCTTTTTACTTACTGAGGAAGATCGAGAAATACCGTGTTTTGTTATCCAATAAAATTAGAGGAAAGAGCTATCAAAAAAATGATAGCTCTTTCGTATTAAATGTAAAAATTAAAATCTTATTTAAGCTTTTAATTTTACATTTGTTGTGCTTGTTCTCGTATTCAGAGCTTGTAACATTTCATTGCGTAGAGCATTTGAAATGGTAGGAACACCACCTGCATTTGGTGCTTCTATAGAACAGATCTGATTATTTCCTGAACAAGACGGGCTTCCCAATGAGTAACTTGCTGGATCTCCAGGGTTACTAGGGTTATTCAACTGAAATGTTGCCATTTTGTTTTAAGTTAAATTATCATTAGGTTAACTGATCACAGTAGCATTTTTAGATGTACTGGCCCCCACAGCCTCCAACTATCAGAGTGTTGTGTTTTGAATTGGCGCCTGGACTCCTTATTTGGCCAATCAATTTGTTTTCATTTTTTTATTTAGCTGGTTTCTAATTTTAGAAATGGCACAAACCCGTAATATTGCCATCACCAATTTTTTCTATATCATCTTTATGTCAGGCTTTTATGTTCTTAATTCCATTTGTCTATTTCAAAATAAAGGACAAATACAAATCTCAAATCGGGTATGGCGGTAGTATTTTACTTTTTCTTGTCTTATCTGTTTTCATAATATTCTTTTTAAATTTTAAGTCATTGAAACCCTAGCTCTTCTGGAGCTAGGGAGTCATGGCTGGTTTCACATTAACGGCGGCATCCTACACATCACCGACAATTAATATTTTTCGAAAGGAACTACTGCATTTTTTATTTTCTTGAAATAGTCACTTTTGGGAAGCGTTCGAAATACTTTATTCGTACGTTTAAATTCAAATATATAGCACGGCTTTAGGAATTCTAGACGATGTGATTTTTTGTAAACAACTGTTTAAATAGTCTTAAAGGTAATTAAGAACAAAGAAATACGATCTTTTCAAAGATTTTTGGGATTTTTGTCCTTTTTACAAGAAATTGAGATTCTTGTAAAAAACATGGCTGAGCATAGTATTGAGAGGGCTTTTTAGGATGAAATTAATTTGTCTTTTGAAGACATCGTAGCGAATTCGCAAATTATTTTAGTCTACCTTCATTTTTAGCTGAAAAAAGAAGGTAGACCATGGGAAATATTTTTCTTGAGCAGTATCAGCGCCTATTTTTAGGTGATCCATATGAATTATCGAGATCAATTTCAATCTGCTCAAGGATAGCTTTCAGTTTTATGGCTAAACTCCTAATGTCATTACGATGTTTACCTTTGTCAAACTTGAGGAGCTGTGCCTCCGTCAGATTAGCGCCATTGCTTAATTTTACATTATCTGCAAAGTTTTTAGCACCTGACTTCTTATTTTCTGCTTTTAAAAAGTTTTCTTTTTGAAAGTAATGGTAGAAGGTGCTGGCCCCACCTGCAGTTAAATTGCTCAAGACGCCAGTACAATCTTCCGATTTGGTATCTGATGTATATAAACATCTTGGTTTTTTTATGTTTTTTCTTTGTTCCGCATATTCGATGAGCAGGTCTGCAAGATGCTTACGGGTAGTATCAAAGTATAATTTAGGATCACGGGAAGCTTGGCTTATTCTAAGCCCGTTTATATCAATAGACATCATTTGATGGTCTTCGCAAAGATTTTGAAGCTGAGAGTTTATTAGCTCACAGCAGCGATTAAAAAATCCCATATGATTGAAGTTGATATTGATCATGGTCTCGATAAAGCGACGTTCCCAATCTTTGTTTCGGCTATCCTGAGCAATATTTGTTAGCGATTGTAACAATTTATTGAAGAACAGATAATGATAATAATAAATCTTTATTTCTGCGCCATTAAAAAGGCTTTCTATTGCAGCCTGGATCTCTAATATCAGGACCTGCCCTATACCTTTTTTTAATAGGGAGTCTTTTAATGCAGGAAATTTCTCCATGATCTCTACTTTTAAAAGTTGAAGCTGATAGTGTGTCAATGGTTCTTCCAGATCCATATCTTGACTGTAGATGTTTTCGTAAGTCTGAAAGAGTTCGTGAAATTTCAAAATGACTGGATCTACCTCTGTGTTTTTTTTAAGGTATATCCTATCAAAAAACAGTCGAAGCTGACTGTAGAATATACGGAAAGACTTCTGGGCCATCTTATGGTTTCCGTGACTGATGTACATGTGATTGGAATCGATTTCAATTTCTTTCAGCGCCTCTAACAATTCTTTTTGAGTCTGTTCATCTTCTTCTTTGTTTTGATGAAGGATACCATAGGCCGATATGGCCACGCCTAGGTTTGTTAATACTCTAATCATAATTTTAAAATAGGTTAATTAATCTTTTCTATGCTAAAATTAAGGAAGAAATGTATTATATGCAAAGTTTTTTTCTTACTGATGGGAAAAAAATATTTTGATGTTGTGGGAGGTATAGTAAGTCTAATTGAATTTTTTAAATAAATAAAAAATTAATAAAGAAAGATTGATTCCTTAAGAAATTATAAGAAAGTCGGAATAATATCTCATCTTTAAATATGTAATTCGGAAGGAGTTGTTTTGCGTTGAGCCTAATCTAAAAAGTGTCAATTTTGTTGAAATAACGATAGGTTTGCTCATTTGTTAATGTGACAGGCGGGGGATACAGCGTTAGAAAGCCGATTCGGCACGATAAGATAGGGAAGTATCATTTAAGGCAAAACAAGTTTTTACTTCCGTGTATAATATTGAAGTTTATGATTGTATCCCAGCTTAAAATAAAACTTATTGGACGAGAAGATTACAACCACGTATATCACTTTGATCAAAGCGACCTAAGACTTCAAAAGATCCATCATCATAGATTTTTCCGAGGTCTTGGGTTGCAATAAAAGAACACGAATATCGATTTGCTAAGTCAATAACATTGATAGCGCCTGTTTTTTTATTTTCAGCAAGCGTTAGCGGATCATTTGTTTCCCGAATTAAGATCTTCATCCAGTTGGGGTGTCTGAATATCCCGTTACCATATGAATAGCCCTGTGATAGCAATTCAGTCATTCCATATTCCGAATGTATTCCTGGAACTTGAAAGCTTTTACATAATAAATCATGAATTTCCTCACGGACCATTTCTTTACGTTTTCCTTTCATTCCCCCAGTTTCCATAATGATTAACTCCGGAAATGTCAATTCATATTTTTCAATAAAATCAAGAAGTGCAAATGTCACACCGAATAGCAAGGTTTTCGTGCCTTTAGCTTTTAATTTTATAAGGGTTTGATAAAGTTCCTCATGATTGTATAAGAAATAGTCACTTTCGGGTTGTTGACTATGTTGCATTAAATCATTGATCATGTAGATCAATGAAGAACCTGTTCGTTCTAAATAGGATGGAAGTAGCGCCAAAATGGCAATGTTGTCTATTTTTCCATAAAATTGTTCAAAAGCAGTGCGAAAGCTTTTTTCATATACTTCTTTTTTAGCCACCAGATGCTTACTTGTGGTGATTCCTGTTGTACCTGAGCTTGTGAATACAATTTCAGGACTGAAGTTGTCAGCTATAATTTCTTGAGATTTGAATAGTTCGATTGGGAGAAACGGAATTTTCGTATAATGATCTATTGTATGAGTTTTTTTATTCAAATACTGCACATACTGTCTGTAAATGCTTGTGTTTTCCATTTGAAAATGAAAAGTTTCCAAGCAAATTTCATTAAATTCTGTGTCATTTTGAATAGCAAATACCCGATCCCAGTTCATACGATTAAAATTTCAGTGCAAATATAGACATATAAAAGCTTTTACAATAAAAAAAGGTCCTTGATCACTTCAAGAACCTTTTTTATATGTATTATATATATATTATACCATACCACCATCTACAGGCAATACTTGTCCTGTGACATATGTTGAAAGGTCCGATGCAAGAAATAGACATGCATTTGCAACATCTTCTGCTTGACCTGCGCGTTTCATAGGAATACCAGCTTCCCATCCAGCAACAATTTTAGGATCTAAAATATCGGTCATTTCTGTGCGTATAAAACCTGGAGCAACTACGTTTGATCTAATATTTCTTGAGCCTAATTCTTTTGCCACTGATTTAGAGAAACCAATAATACCAGCTTTAGAAGCTGCATAATTAGCTTGACCAGCATTTCCTTGTATACCTACTACTGAACTCATATTGATGAAAGATCCTTTACGGTTTTTCATCATGATTTTAGAAGCTGCTTTAGTGACATTGAATACTGATTTTAAATTTACATTGATCACATCATCCCAGTTTTCCTCAGTCATGCGCATTAACAAACCATCTTTTGTTATTCCAGCATTATTAACAACCACATCAATAGTTCCAAAATCTGAAACAATATCATTGATGAGTTTTTCAGCCTCATCAAATTTTGATGCATCTGAACGATAACCTTTTACAGTAGTTCCAAAAGCCTGAAGTTCTTGCTCTAAAGCTTGGCCTTTTTCCACAGATGATAAATATGTGAATGCTACATTTGCACCGTTTTGGGCAAATACTTCAGCAATTTTTCTTCCTATTCCTTTTGATGCTCCAGTAATTAGAGCTGTTTTTCCTTCAAGTAGTTTCATTCTTATGTATTATATGTAATAAGGGTGCTTGCAAAAATGTTAAAAGTATACTACAATCGCAACACTCGGATCAATTTAATTCGTTAATTCTAAATAATAATTTGAATTAACATTACCCAGAGTCTTTATAATACCACTATTGTCATGCTAGCAGCTATTCATAAAAATTGCTGTGTTAGGGAATTCTTAATAATAGTATGGTATTTTTGAATAAGTGATTTTAAAAAGTACAGTTTTTTGACAAAAGGATTGCGTTAATATAAAAATCTATATTAAATTTGCATCAATCACGAAGACATGAGTAAAAAAACAAAAAATACCAAAGAGGTAGACGTCGTTTTAATTGGCGCAGGTATCATGAGCGCAACTTTGGGCACACTTATCAATGAGTTAAGCCCAGATATTAAAATAGAGATTTTAGAGCGCTTGGATGTTGTTGCAGCAGAGAGTTCGGATGCATGGAATAATGCTGGAACTGGTCACTCTGCATTATGTGAGTTGAATTATACCCCACAACAAGCGGATGGTTCTGTAAAAATTGATAAAGCAATCAGCATTGCAGAACAATTTGAGGTTTCCAAGCAATTTTGGACCTATTTAGTTGATAAAGGGGTCATAACAAAACCTGAAGATTTTATTCGCTCAGTACCTCATATGAGTGCTGTTTTTGGCGAAAAAGATATTGATTTTCTTCGTAAAAGATATGATGCACTATCCAAGAATAACTTGTTTAAAGGCATGGAATATACCGAAGATAAAGCTGTTTTGAATGAGTGGATTCCACTTATGATGAAAGGTCGTCCTGCTGATGATAAAATTGCGGCCACGAAAATGATCTTAGGAACTGATGTGAACTTTGGCGCTCTAACGCGTGATTTGGTACAACATCTAGATGCAAAAGATAATATTACATTACATCTTACACAAGAAGTCCGCGACATTGAACGGAATGACAATGGCACTTGGGAGTTGGAAGTTAAGGATTTGAAAACTGGAGAGAAAAGAACAATTAATGCCAAGTTTGTATTTATTGGTGCTGGTGGACATTCTTTATTGCTGTTAGAAAAATCTGGAATTCCAGAATCAAAAGGATATGGTGGTTTTCCAGTTGGCGGACAGTGGTTACGTTGTGTGAATGAGGATGTTATTAAAGATCATAACGCTAAAGTATATGGTAAAGCATCTATCGGTGCTCCTCCGATGTCTGTTCCACATCTTGATACCCGCTATATTGATGGTAAGCAGGCCTTATTATTTGGTCCATATGCTGGTTTTTCTACTAAATTCTTAAAACAAGGTTCTTACTTTGATTTACCTGCATCGATTAAGTTGTCGAATATTAAACCGATGTTATCCGTAGGTCGGGATAATATGGATTTGACTAAATATTTGATTTCTGAGGTGATGAAAAGTCCAAAAGATAAATTGGATGCTTTGAAGCAGTTTATGCCTACGGCAAAATTAGAAGACTGGAAAATTGAGGTTGCTGGTCAACGTGTTCAAGTAATCAAAAAAGATGCTAAACATGGTGGTGTTCTTGAATTTGGAACAGAAGTTGTATCCGCAGCAGATGGTTCTATTGCAGCCTTACTAGGAGCTTCACCAGGAGCATCGACTTCTGTCGCTATCATGATTAAATTACTGAAAAGATGTTTTCCTGAACGTGCAAAAGCAGACGAATATCGCAAGAAATTGCGTGAAATGATTCCTTCACATGGGCAATCATTAAATGATAATGTTGAACTGTGTGAAGCCACTAGAAAGCGTACACATACAGCATTAAAATTAGAGAATTTTAAAGATTAATTTCTTTTCACCATACTTATGGGGTGCTTGAAGTATTATTTACTGTTACAGGCTGAGATTATACCCAATAACAACAATTGCTCATCACAGTGAGCAATTGTTGTTATATACCTGATCCGGATAATGCTGGCGTAGGGATTTTAATTTCACAAATCGTGCATTTATAGCGACTCCCTAAGTGTGTATTGTTTTTATTTTACACACATATTAAATGCAGTTAAATCAAATTTTAAACGATTTTTTTCAGCAGGTTAAAGCTACATCCCTCGCAGAATGGCTAGCAGTAGGCTTTGGTATATTGCAGGTCTGGTTTGCAAAGTCCAATAAACCTATTAATTACCTTTTTGGTATTTCTGGTATTGTGATATCCATTTACGTTTTATATTTCGCAAAACTATACGGTGAAATTGCCTTGAACATGTATTACTTATTAATGAGTATTTATGGTTGGATTTACTGGCAGCAAAATAGTAATCATCAACATATCATATCGACCGCATCACGTAAGGATTGGATTATTGTCTTATTGATATGTATTATAGGATTTACCATATTCTATTTCGGATTGTTACATGCTACAGATTCAGATGTTCCGCTATGGGATGCCTTGGTATCTTGTACTGCATGGGCAGGCATGTGGTTGCTGGCAAAGCGGAAAATAGAAAATTGGATATTATTAAATATTAGTAATCTCATGGCGATCCCTTTGCTTTATCATAAAGATTTACTACTATTCGCAGCACTGACTGTATTTTTATTTGTGATGGCTTTCTTTGGTTATTTTAACTGGAAGAGAATTCTTAAACATGAACTAACATATGATACTTACTCAAGATCAAATTAATCTGATAAAAGACCAACAACAAGAGGCAATTTCTTTAAAAAGGATGACTGCAAAGCAGTTAGATTTAGCATTTCGTGAAAAGTGGTTTAAAATTTGGGTTCCGAAATCTCTTGGGGGACTGGGATTAACTCTTTTAGATGGAATGAAATTTTTAGAAGAATTGGCCTATCATGATGGTGGTTTGGCATGGACAATAACTTTATGTTCGGGAGCTAATTTATTTGTCGGTTTTATTGATCCGCAAATAGGAAAAGAAATTTTTCAAAATCCGGAAGTTTGTCTGGGAGGAAGTGGACGAGCATCTGGATATGCAGAAAGAGCGGATGGGGGATATCGTATTCATGGTCATTGGAAATATGCCACTGGTGCTCCGCATTTAAGTCATTTTACCGCCAATTGTATCATTACGGAAGATGGTAAACCTGTGCTCGATAAAAACGGTCAGCAAGTGATCCATTCGTTCTTTTTTGATCGGGATGATGTATTGATTCATTATGATTGGGATACTTTTGGATTAGAATGCACGGCTAGCCATAGTTTTTCTGTTGAAAATCATTTTGTGGGAAACTCTCGCAGTTTTTTGATTAATGAATCTGAAAGTACCTGGCCTGATTTTCTTTATCAGTATCCGTTTATTCCTTTTGCGGAATTAACCTTGCTGAGCAATTTTATTGGGATGTATAATAGATTTATTGATCTTGTTGAAAAATATTATATTTTAAAATCTCAAGATGCAGATTGGTTAAAGGACAAAGGTAAAAATCTGTTTAAACGTTTGGATGAGATGCAATGTGATTTTATTGAACGTAAGCGTCAAATTTATTGTTTGACAGAAGAATCTTGGGGTAATATATTGCTGGGGATTGAAAACGTTGAGATTTATGAGAAAATCGCAGTTACAAGCCGCAACTTTGTATCAGCTATTAAAAATAATACTGTGGAATTATTCCCTGGCTGCGGAATAGGTGCCGCGCAGCGCGAACAGGAAATGAACATTGTCTTTAGAAATATTTTTACTGCAACTCAACATAGCTTGTTGCAGCAATAAGACGATTTGTAATTCTTAAAATGTTGTAATTGTGGTTATTGATTTTCAATAGCTTTCTTTAAGTTTATTAAACGCACATAGGAAGGACATTTTTCTAACTCTCTGTTCCAGCGATCAAGTGCCGCTAAGTTTGCCTGCAGAAATTTAGGTAAATCAAAGATATGCATATCCACGGTAATTTGTATTTCATTTGGTAATGAAACCGTATTAAAATATTCTTTTAGTTCTTCAATAGTCATGCATCAAAGATAAAACTATAATGTGACAGAAAAAACTTATGAATGGACAATATTGTAGTTTAATCATCTATATTTATAAGGAATACTGTATTTTAACTGCATGATTATAGAAAAAAGTACTCCTCACGATTTGTCTGCACATATGGAATTGTATGAGCAGGCAATTGCCTATCAACATGCTTTAGGAAAAGTGAATTGGAAAGGATTTGAAGCTCGAGCTGTACTTGAAGAGATAAAAAATGGACAACATTATAAGATTGTTCTGAATAATCAAATCGCTTGTGTCTTTTTGTTAACAACTTCAGATCCTATTATATGGCAAGAGAAAGACAAAGATCCGGCAATTTATATTCACCGTATCGCTACAAACCCACTTTTTAGAGGTCAGAATTTCGTTATTAAGATTATAGCATTTGTTAAGGCTCTGGCCAGAGAGCGAAGTAAATTCTTTATTAGAATGGATACTACGGCGGGAAATGAGCGATTGAATCAATATTACGAGAAATGTGGTTTTACAATTGTTGATGTAGTTCGTATTAAAGAAGCTATTGATATGCCTGCTCATTATCAAAATAATTCTTTCACATTATTCGAAATGCTGTTATAGCGTATTTTGATAAGCTGTTTATGAAGGAATGCTCACTTCTTTCTGTTAAAGAAGTTATAATAAAAGTTTCAGGAGTGGTTACTTTGCAATTTTAGTCTTAATCCTAATTTTCCCCCCAAGTATGCCATTGGGATATAAGCTATAGTCAAATCTAGTATTGTGTACCACATTGGAGAGGGCAACATAAAGACACTTGCTACACCACCTGCTAAGAAAAAGACAGCTATTATAAACGCAAAGCTAAGTTTTTTCCCTTTGACTAACCAGGTTGTTATACATGCTCCGACTAAAGTTCCGATGGCATGTGCTAAAAAAGGAAAGACAAAATGCTTTGGTTCAAACATATGCATTGATGCTTTTAGTCCTTCTGTCGTGGTTACATCTGCACCATCTGGTGGAGGTATGATAGAACTACTGATTGTAATAAATATCATATTAACTATACTGCCAATGACCACACCCGCCACTATCGCTAATAAATTTCTCAAAATAGTATTCATAAATCGATTTTTAGGAGATGAAATTTATAATTGACGCTTTCTCAATTATCGTATTGATGTTGAAAGTCTAGTAAATTTAACATATTTTCAGGATATTACTTGCTATAAAAAATTGAAAGTTAACCGAACTAGCACCGTCTAAAAATTACAAATTGATTTTAATATTATTTAGTTTTTAGGGTATAATTTTTTGAAAGCATTGTATACTGCCTGGTGTACGATCGTTGCATGTAATTCGGTTGGTAAGTAATCAAATGACAAATTGATATTATTGTTTTTCTTTAATGATTGTGAAAACTTTATTGATTCATTATACATTTTTATATCTTCATCTTTATTTGGAACTCCTAAATATACGTTAAGTGTTTTTTTGATGTTAGCATTTAATAAATTTGCCGTTTCAAATAAGAGCTTTTGCTCTCCCCACCATAAACTAGGCGCAATAATAATATATTTAGTAAATAAATCAGGTTGTTTTAAGAGTATTTCAGACGCTAATAGACCAGCTAATGATTCTCCAATAAGAGTACGGTCTTTATTAGCGTTATATTTATTTTCCATGTAGGGCTGTAGTTCCTTTTGAAGAAATGAAATGTAAGCTTCAGATTTTCCGTATTGTGGAAAATTCTCTTTTTTAAAACCTTCTTTTTCCAGGAAGTCCAAGTTGGACACTGCAAATGTGAAATCTCTCTTTCTATTCGTATTTTCGATACCGACAACAATTGATTTTGGAAACTGCGCAATCCAGGGTTGTGTATAATAGCGAACGATTCCAACTATATGAATAAAATCTTCTTCTATGCCACCATCTAATATGTAAATTATTGGATATTTAATTGTATCAGCAACATTATATCCTTCTGGTAGATATATGTTTATTTTCCTATTTTCTTTGAGTATTGTAGAGTATATCTGATCAGTTTGCCCGATCGTAATTTTTTTTTGAGCAGATAGGTTATTTGCCGTAAACATGAACGCAATGAATAGTTGAATGTATTTCATCAATAGCTGTGTTGTGTTAAAGACACTTATTTTTGGTTTTTGCAAAGACAGAAGTAAGTGTATAAAAAGATTGTTAAAATTACGAGATTATAAAATAGCTTTTAAATGATAATCGTGTTTTTTTATTTTAATCTAATTAATCGTTCAAAATTAGCGGAAAACAGGGGTTTTAGTCTTTTAGGATTTACTTTACTTTGTGTTATTAATTTAAAATTTTATTATACACGTTTTACATGACTAGATTGATTATGACTTTGGGCTTATTATTTACTTCTATAATGAGTTTTTGTCAACAACTGGAAGTTAGTATCATCCAAGGAGGGGAAATAATCTCCAGCACTTTTGATCAGTATAAACTTGCTAAATCTCCATTCACTTTTCAACTAAACTCAGAAGGGATGGAAGGCTTTTTAGTAGGGGCGACATTGGATAAGGACGTTTATCTCGCAGCATTGGGAATTATCGATCATGAAGTTTCATGGTTTGAAAATACTGGAATGGCAGATGAGCAATTTAATCCAAATCAAACTTTAACGTTGAGTAATGATGTACCAAGTTACTGGTATTTTACATCAGCTCAAGATCATCGGTTTGATCCGAATGCGAAAGGTACTGCTAAAAGTTGGACAGGGAATCGTACTATTGACAAAATCGATATTTTGGAAGCAGATAAATTGATGTCAGTTACAGATTTAACACAACCAATTTACGTCATTTTTTATCAAGCTGAATATGATGAAAATTATAGTTTAGTAGATAAAGAAATAGTTTTTAAAGGTGAATTTACTTTTTTGTAAAAGATGTAATTTTCCTTACTGATGAGCCTTGTAAGTGGTATTGACAATCGTTTTTAAATTATATTATTTATTCGTAGATTTCTTTGTTTTTAATTCCTGTATACAATAATTAAACACTATAAGCATTTGATTGTTATGTATATAAGTAATGAAGAGATTTTTATGGAGAATGATAAAAAAAGTTTGAATGCGCGTGTTGTTCGATACAATAAGCATTACGGATTTTTAGAAAATCCTCAAAAATTTAGCATAGAGAGTGATCCACATCGATTGGTAATAAGAAATTATGCTTTACGTAATAATAGACGTGAACTATATGAAGAATACATTCGAAATCAATATCCAGAAAAAGTAGTAAAAGAATTAGGAGAGTTTGATTCTTGTTTAATGTATTTAAAATTTTTAAATAAGGAAGAAGCTAAAAATTGGTTTCTATCGAATGATACAAAAGTAGTGGAGTCTGATATAGAAGCATTGGAAAATGATGCTATTTTGCGAATGCTTTTTGTTGAAGATGAACAGGATCAAAAGGACCTTTTAAACGCAGAACAATCCTATATTTTAAATCGGGTCACTCCAGAATCAATATTGAAAATGCGTGATAATTTTTGGATTGATACGCGTATATGTTAGTCTTAATAACTATTGATTATAATAAAAGGAGGAAGTTTTAGCTTCCTCCTTTTATTATAATGAATTCAAATATCAGTTTAGAAATTTTATTATATAGCAGGTTCTTTACTTTCTTCAAGATATTTCTCCAGGCTATCATCAAGTTCATCCATCCATGCTGTATGATGAGTTTCTGCTTGAGTTCCATCTATGACCGATGTATAGATTTGATCTCGATAATTTAAAATATTATTTTCCTTGTCCTTTAACCAATTTTTAAACATGCTGCCCACTTTGTCAACATTAAAGTTTGGGTAATTTGTATAACTCATTAGATCTTTGATGTAATTTGTTTGAAAATCAACATGATCTTCTCCTGTTTTTGTAAGTGCTTCATCATCCATCCATTTTTTGATTTCTATAATGCGTTCTTTTTTAGGTGGTAGCGGGATTTTTCCTAGCATGTAATCACGTGCAAACCAAGCTTGTGTATCAAACATATTGAAAGTATAATATTGATCTTGCATTCCTAAAAATATTAAACGTTCATTATGATTAAAGATTACTCCTTTAAACAAGTCATCTGGATATAGACAATTATTGGTTTTTAATCGCATATTATCAGGTAAAAATGGGAATTTATGTTGATAACCAGTACATAATATGACCGCATCAAACTCTTCTTGACTGCCATCTTCGAAGTACGCTATACTATCTTCGAAATGAGATAATTTTGCTTTCTCCTTTATGCCATCAGGCCAGTTGCACCCAATCGGACTTGTTCTATAAGCTATTGTCACAGATTTACTTCCGTGCTTGTAGCATTGTACGCCAATATCTTCAGCGGAATAACTACTTCCGATAAGGAGTAAGCGCTGATCTTTAAATTGGTCAGCACCTCTAAAATCATGTGCGTGCATAACTGCGCCAGGGAAATTCTCTATTCCTTTAAAGTAAGGGAGATTAGGGGTGGAAAAATGACCAGTACCAACCACTAAATAATCGAAAAATTCTTCAAAAGTTTCATTCTTTTTTAGATTATCAAAGATAACTCTAAACTGTTTTTTGTCTTCAATATAATCCACCCATCTTGCAACGGTATTAAATTGGATGTAATCTCTGGCGTTGCTTTGATTGATACGTCCCTGGATATAATCAAAAAGTACTTCTCGCGGAGGGTAGGAGGATATTGTTTGACCGAAATGTTCTGTGAATGTATAATCAGCAAATTCTAGACATTCTTTTGGACCATTAGACCATAAGTATTTGTACATGCTACCATGTAGGGGTTCTCCGTATTTACCAACACCTGTCCGCCAGGTAAAGTTCCACATTCCACCCCAATTGTCCTGTTTTTCGTAGCATTTAATTTCTGGGATGGGATTACCTTTTTTCTGTTCCGATTCAAATGCTCGTAGCATAGCTAGCCCGCTGGGGCCAGCACCAATAATTCCAACTTTAAAATTTGTCATATAATATAATTAACATGTATACTCATCTAAAATAGATGAGTGCAATAATTCGTCTTTAAAATCGAATTTTTAATTCTAGACCATACTTCCAAATGAGTATGCAGATGAAGAGATTTTTTTATAATCTCTAAAATAGATGGCAAAAGCCAATAAGATACACAACTTATACTATGTTGCGATAAGTAAATGACTAGAAACTATTTTTCAAAAAAAATATCTGTATGCTGTCAATATGGCTAAGATAACCAAAATTTGGATAGGTATCAAGGATTGGTCAAATGTAACTGCTTTATTATTATGCTTTATTATTACGAATTTTGATCGTTGAAATTGTTTTTTATTTTGAGCAATTGCTCAGAAATATTCAGATCTGGAAAAGTTTATATATGCTTCAATATAAAATCTACCCTTAGATCAACAGCTCCTATAGGTACTTCTATTACATTATAACCATTATTAAAATAAGTTTTTTTCATAATTTCAAATGTATAGAGAGCTTCTTCCCATGTTTGTTTTCTTTCATCGTCAGTTGTATAGATCTGTGACCAAGGAGGAAGTATAAATACAGTGCTATTGTATTTATGGGTTTTTGCATTTTGAAGCATTGCAGTAGGAATTTTGAAGTTAATCATTTCTGCATAACAAATGGTGTCTACTATACCGCGATCAAAGAAGTAAATGTTATCGTTCTTATTGGATATTGCATGATAGCTTTTTACTGATGCATTAAGCAGTAATAAAGCATATAAATCTTTATTTTTCCAGGGTAAAGCATCTCCTCTTTTTAGTATCTGCTGTTTAATGATTGATCGGGCATCTTCTGCAACCGTAGAATATCCTTTAGACTTTAAAGCATCAATCAAGGTGGTTTTGCCCACACCAGGCCCTCCTGTGATGACATAAAAGTTATTTTTACGTGTATTCATTTTGTTTTTGTGTATTAATAATTGTTATTTTTTGAAGGTAAGTTCTCGTACTGATTATAGTTTTTTGTTTGAGTAATATCGTAACGGATAGAAGGGGATTTGTAAAGTTAAGTAAATCATTAAATAGGTAGGTTTTGAAATGGAAAATCTAGGTAGCTTATTTATAATAATAAGCCTGTAGGGGTTTGTGCTTTGATTAAAATGCATCAAGAAGATTATGATTATGAAATGGCTAAAATGGCAGTTTCACCGAGCGCACAAGGAAAAAATATTGGATTTCTACTGGGGCAGGCGGTATTAAAGAAGGCAAAGGAATTAGGAGCGCAAAATTTGTATTTAGAAAGTAATACTATTTTAAAGCCAGCAATTAATTTATATCATAAATTAGGATTTAAAAAAATAGCAGGACGAGATACGTCTTATAAACGTTGTAATATACAAATGGCGTTGCATTTAGATCGTTCATATCAATAGATTGATTTCATTTTAAGTTTTAGAACTGTTGATCGACTTTAATAATTGTATATTATTTGACAGTATAGCTATACTGTCAAATAATCATGACTATGTATGAAGTTGATTCCTAAAAAAAATAATTCGTTTTATTTTTTTTGATGTGAAATTTTGATCTAATTATGAAGTTATGATTTAATCATAACTTCCGATTTGCGCGTTTATTGATTACAATTAAAATATGTTAATCGATGTAATTATTCGAAAGACAAACTAATTTTATTAAAACCTAGTCCTTTAAGTAAAGGGGTGAAAACATTTAGTGCATTTGCTCGGGTTTGTTGCAATATGTCTGATTTCTTCACCTCGGTTGCAATCTCCTTTTCCGCATTTTTATAGGCTTCATCTACAAGGTCAGCTTCTCGAAAGAATGCCATTTTGGTATCGTAAACTCGGGAAGATTTATGATCTATCTTTATGTAGCAAATTTCAGGTAAAGGTAAACGCATAGAAACAGAGTCTCCAAAAACTTCAATATCTTCTTGTTTGACTTTTGTTAAATCGATACATCCAACGGCATCTGCTTTTATGATAAGTAGTACACTTGCGTCGGGTAAGAATGTTGTAATATTTTTATGTTCAACAACATCGCTAAATCTATATTTGACCAATTCAAGCTTGCCCATTGCTTCTATTCGCTCGATCAAAAGTTGATGTGTAGTAACTTTTGTAGTTTTGTTTTCAAACTTAGACCATAGCAACCATCCGAAGACCGCAATAATAGCTAATAAGAATATTACTTTTAAAAATCTTGCCATAACTTAATACAATCAATTTATAGACCAACAATTACTATATATATGTAAAATTTTTATTTCATTACGATTTTATGTGATGTATCATAGCTTAACGTATAAGTATATAATAAGCTACATTGGTTATTTGATGTGGGCATATTGTGCATAGAAAAGGTACAGAAGGCCTGTATGTTTAGTGGATCTAGTATCATCGTATAGTTCGTGTTGTATGATCCTAGGCTAGTCCTTGTGTGGTGCAAGTGGGGTCATATAGTCCTTGTTGTATGATCCTAGGGTTGTACTTGGGTGGAGGTGTGTGATCATAGAATTGATAGTGTATGATCCTAGATTAACCTATTGTTATTCTTTATAATAGGGTAGCTACATTGTTGAGGATTTTTGTTTATGTATTTTTTGTACTTGTTTTCAGTAAGCCGTTTCTATAAAGATTCAGTGCTCCTTGCATGATGTGATTGATCGTAACTAAATCGAAGTCTGCGTTGGGATCAACATAAAAAACTTTCATTTTAGAACGATTTCCCGATTGAAGAGCTGGAATATCTAAATGTCTGCCTTCTACCATCATGATATAGGGAATATCTTTTTTTGAATCTATTGACAGATAACAAAATATTCTATTTTTATAGCAGAAACAGGGCATGCCCCATTTCTGCGTTTCTGTTATAAGCGGATCCAGTCTGAGAATAATTTCTTTTAATGCTAGTAAACAACTTTTTATTGGTTCTTTTTTACTGTGATAGTAATTCTCAACTTTTTCAAACATAATGAATAGTTATAGGTATTATTCGCAAATTTCTTTTAATCTTGATAAGGCTTTGGGCCAAGTTTCATCAAAGTAAGATAGGTATTCTTCTGTGGTATCTACTTTAACAGTTACATTTGTTATTCCATTATGTTCTTTAAAATGATAGTTCTCTGTACCTCCTGCCCAGCTTTCGACTGCAGGCCCCTCTGTGATTTCTATATCTCCATCCAATATTCCGTAATGATAAATGGAAACAAATTCATTAGGGATATTTTCTAAAATTTTAGCTACCATACCTTCACGTTTACCATCTTTATTTTGTCCAATAAAGTAAATTTTATCACCTTTATTCCATCCTCCTTCATAATCTGATGTAGGGTTGAATTCGGAAGTCCATAATTTATAGGTTTCTTTATCTAGCATTTTGTGAAATACTACTGAAGCTGGTGCTTGAATGTCGATTTGATATGTTTGGTTTTTCATAATTTATTTTTTTGGAAAATTTGGATCTGCTAATACTTCTTCAATCTGTTTAGTGTGTCTAGCACAGTGAGCGGCGATAAAAAGTAGGTTTTGATAACCATCAACTACGCCTGTTGGATAGTCACTGATGTGATTGCGAAGGTCATCTATATTTGCATTTTTGATGTATAATAAAACAGGCTCTCTAGCTGCTAGAAAGTCCTTTATTGCTACTTTGCTATCTTTATATTTTCCTGTGGGTTGCAGTTCTTTTGGTGCCTGAAATTTTTGACTTCGATCAGTCATCATGTTTATGAGACCTTGATCAGTTGATTTGACTTCATTTTTCCGGTTAGGCTGTGGCGCTTTTCCCAATTCTTTTTTTGCCATTTCAAATAACAGACTTTCTGAGCGTATGATATGCTCTAGACATTGACCTATTGACCATTTTCCTTCTCCAGGACTAAATTGTAGTTGTGCTTCACTTAATCCTGATATGTCATCTTTTAATGATTTGGTTGTGTATTGAAAATATTGGATTAATGAATCAATATTTCCGTGCTGATTTAAAATGACAGGAGGGACATTTTTTTCAATTATTCGCGTAACGTTATTTATTACAGCAATTTTATCAGCAGCTTTGGCCGTGATACAGGGAAGAGTTATACTGACACCTAGTGTAAGCATAAATTTTATTAGTATTTTCATTTTTTTTTAATTGGTGAAGTGTGCAAATTCCATTGTTTTCTAGTATAAATTTTTTAAATCCTAACGGTAGACCGTTCATACTTGTTTCTATTTCAAACAATTTAGTTTTAACAATTATAACCTTATTTTGTTTAGCACTGCTTGCCATAAGACAAGAAATAAAAATACGCGTATTGATTTATAAAAATGAAGATTTAAATTTGAGAAAAGATTAAAACAATATTGCTCCATCTTAAATAAAATGAAGGATGTGCTGAATTTTGTTTAAGGATGACTCTGTATTGTATGATCATCTAATTATATGTATTATTGTAGCTAGGATAATTCTTATTTTTTATTTGATGAGAATAGGTGTAATCTTAATCTTTGATGGGAGCGCATCCATATTTCACAGGTAAGTCTACACATCTGATGTGGATTTTTTACGAAATTATTCTAATGCTACTATCACTCCTATTAGAATAGAGTTCAAGGTCATCTTTTCTTGAAATGTAGATTATTAAAATTGATATAATTATCTGGAAAGCTGAATGAAAATGTAAGCCGTGAGAGGGAGATAGATTAGGGTAATTCTCAAATTAATAACGTAGATCGATAATTTAAATGCTAAAAAAGATTGTGGCATTCCTATTTAAATGGCGCAATAATAATTTATTAAAATAAATGAAAATAAAAACCTTAGTTACTTTGAAAGATTTTAGAATTGTCAAATCATGGTTAAATAGTACATATAAAACCTTTAAGTTTGGTCGTATTTGTACAGAGTCTCTACCAAAACGACAAAAAGTACTTATTTTAAATAATACTATAAATTGGCGTAGTCTCGGTCATAGTTTTATTTTTCTCTTTCTTTCGCATGCGACATTGGCGCAAAAAAAACCAGTAGAATATGTTAATCCATTTATTGGAACAACTAACTATGGTACGACTAATCCGGGTGCACAGGTTCCGCAGGGGCTGATGAACGTTTCGCCTTTTAATGTCATGGGGTCATCTTTGAACAAATTTAATAAGGATGCACAATGGTGGTCTACTCCCTATGAATATAATAATAAGTTTTTTACGGGATTTTCTCATGTTAACCTGAGCGGTGTAGGATGTCCAGATATGGGGAGTCTTTTGCTGATGCCAAC
The DNA here is from genome assembly GCF_037479535.1 of Sphingobacterium sp. MYb388. Classification (NCBI taxonomy): domain Bacteria; kingdom Pseudomonadati; phylum Bacteroidota; class Sphingobacteriia; order Sphingobacteriales; family Sphingobacteriaceae; genus Sphingobacterium; species Sphingobacterium sp. MYb388. Next base: position 665,835 of record NZ_JBBGYV010000001.1, read on the forward strand.
AACAGGCCGTCTTGATGTCGATTATCGGAATTATGGAAGTACTTACAAAAATGAAAGTGCCGCACCGGGTTATTATACCAATTATTTAGATAAATATGGTGTGAAAACTGAAGCTACAGCGACACTACGAACAGGAATTTCCAGATTTACCTTTCCGAAGGGTAAAAGCCATATTTTACTTAATTTAGGTGAAGGGTTAACGAATGAAACGGGAGCTACGATGCGATTTGTTAACGATCGAGAGATTGAAGGTTCAAAGTTATTGGGATCATTTTGTTATGTTAATAATCAAGCTGTATATCCGATTTATTTTGTCTTAAGGTTGAGTAAGAAACCTTCGGAAAAGGGATACTGGAAATTTCAGAAGCAAGGAGAAGTTTGGGAAAACGATTGGAATAAGGATGCTGGAAAGTATAAAGTTTTTACAGCATATCATAACGAAATGTCCGGGGATGATATTGGTGCTTATTTAAGCTTTGAAACTTCTGAAAACGAGCAGGTTGAAGTTCAGGTGGGAGTCTCCTTCGTAAGTGTTGAAAATGCAAGACAAAATTTAGATCAAGAACAACCCAAAGGCGGATTTGATCAAATAAGATTAGCCGCTTCTAAGAGATGGAATGAAGATTTGTCGAAAATCGAAGTTGAAGGTGGTACTGAAGATCAGAAAACAGTCTTCTATACAGCATTGTACCATGCTTTAATTCATCCAAATATTCTTCAGGATGTTAATGGGCAATATCCCGCTATGGAGACCCGTCAAACATTAAAAACGTCAGGAAATCGTTATACTGTATTTTCTCTATGGGATACTTACCGCAATGTCCAGCCGTTAATGAGTTTATTGTTTCCTGACCGACAAACAGAGATGATCCGTTCTATGATCGATATTTATAAAGAAAGCGGATGGATGCCTAAATGGGAGCTGTATGGTCGCGAATCTTATACCATGGATGGAGATCCCGCAATTCCCGTTATCGTTGATGCATGGATGAAAGGTATTCGAGATTATGATCATGAAGCTGCATATGAGGCGTTTTATAAATCAGCAACAACTATAGATAGTACCAATAAAATTCGTCCTGATAATGCTGATTATGTAAAATACGGTTACGTACCACTACGTGCCAAATTTGATAACTCAGTGTCTCATTCAATTGAGTATTTCCTTGCAGACTGGAACCTTTCACAGTTCGCGGCTTCACTAGGTAAGAAAGAGGATTCTAAAATGTTTGCTGAGCGGGCAAAAGGTTATAAGCACTACTATTCAAAAGAGTATGGAACTTTTAGACCTATACTTCCTGATGGTAAATTTCTAACCCCTTTTGATCCTTTGCAAGGTGCTAATTTCGAACCGAATCCTGGTTTCCATGAAGGAAATGCTTGGAATTATACTTTTGCTATTCCACATGATATTCCTGGATTAGTGAAATTAATGGGGGGTAAGCGTCATTTTGTGGAAAAACTTCAAGCTACTTTTGATAAAGGATATTTTGACGTCACTAATGAACCTGATATGCTTTATCCGCATATCTTTTCGGAAATCGAAGGCGAGGAGTGGCGTACTCAAAAATTAGTAACGGAGATTTTAGAAACTCATTTTAAGAATGCACCAGGAGGAATACCTGGTAATGACGATACAGGCACAATGTCTACTTGGGCATCTATGAATATGATGGGGATATATCCGTTATGTCCAGGGAGGCCGGAGTATACGGTTGTAACTCCCGTATTTGATAAGGTGACGATACATTTAGATTCAAAATATCATCATGGTAAAGATAAGTTGATAATCAAAAGGGATCGTAAAGGTGATGCAGGGTATATTAACGGTATTTCAATTGATGGGAAAAAAGTAAAGGGCTTTAAAATTTCTCACCATGATCTTGTTAATAGTAATGAAATTGTAATTACTACTGGAAATCGCTAATTCATGTTTTTAACAGTGAATTATTTAAAAAAAATAGCCTTAGGGCTATTTTTTTTGATCTGAATATTCCAACCTAGTTCGATAATCTTTATGCTTTTAATAATTTGCATCTTTTCCTTAGCTTCATTCTGATTTTTTTTTAATAACTATTGAAGTTGATATTTTTTTATTGATGACCATATCTGATAAAGTAAAAGTATTTTAGGTGGAAGCATTCATTTTTTATTATTTTGTGACTATAATAATAAATTTGAATTATACCTTTTATATTAAATACTTAACGACATATTACACGTGTAGTTTTTGTAAAAAAAATAACCATAAAGATGATTAGAAATTTAAACATATGCACCTTAGTAAGTCTATTTTTTGCTATTGGAAACATTTACGCACAAAGGAGTACTAAACCTAATATCATATATATTTATGCAGATGATTTGGGGTATGGTGAGATTGAACCTTATGGGCAGCAGAAAATAAAAACTCCTAATCTATTAAAATTGGCTGAGAAGGGGATGACTTTTACACAACATTATGCTAGTACTCCGGTTTGTGCACCATCCCGTGCTATGCTTATGACCGGTAAACATGGTGGGCATGCTTATATTCGTGGTAATTATGAACTTGGTGGATTTCCTGATAGTCTTGAAGGTGGGCAGATGCCCCTGCCGGAAGGCACATTAACCATTCCTAAGATGCTGAAGCAGATTGGATATCGTACAGCTATGGCGGGTAAGTGGGGATTAGGTATGAATAATACACCAGGCAGCCCCTTGAGACAGGGATTTGATTATTATATCTCGGTTTTAGATCAGAAACAAGCTCACAATTTTTATCCAACTCACTTATGGGAAAATGATGTGCGATTAACATTGAACAACCCTGTAATGGATGTGCATAAGGCACTTAATCCAGCGACAGCGACAGACGCAGATTTTGACTATTATATAGGGAAGGAATATGCAACTGATCTAATGGCTGAAAAAGCACTCAAATTTATTTCAGAGAATAAGGAACAGCCATTTTTTCTTTATCTGCCATTTACGCAACCACATGTGTCATTGCAGGCACCTCAAGAATATATTGATATGTACAAAGGTGTTTTTGATGAAAAACCTTACTATGGACAGCAAGGATATGCAGCTACTAAATATCCTTATGCAACATATGCTGCAATGATTACTTATTTGGATGCTCAGGTCGGTAAAATAATGAACCGAATCTCGGAGCTAGGTCTTGATGAGAATACAATCATTATGTTTTCTAGTGATAATGGTACGACATTTAATGGCGGTGTAAATCCAAAATTCTTTAAAAGCGTCGGTGACTTAAGAGGTCTAAAAATGGATGTATTCGAAGGAGGGATCCGTGTGCCTTTTATAGCATCTTGGCCAGGAAATATTTCGGCGGGAGTGAAATCTGATTTTGCATCAGCGCAGTATGATATTATGGCCACAATAGCTGCAGTCACTGGTCAAAAACTTGAAAATACCGATGGTATTTCATTATTGCCAACACTTTTGGGAAAAACAGATGAACAACAAGATCATGATTTTTTATATTGGGAATATCCTGAAAACGGAGGACAGATCGCAATCCGTTTAGGGAAATGGAAAGCTGTTAAATTAGATGTCCGTAAGAAAGGCTACAGTAAGACACCTTGGATGATTTTTGATCTTGAAAATGATAGAAAGGAAGAGCAGGATTTAGCTGCTCAGCATCCAGAACTAATTAAAAAATTTGATACTATAGTAGATCATCAACATCAACCAGCACATATCAAAGAATGGGAGTTTATTAATCCAAAATTCACTAAACAGTAATGTTTTAACAGAATTTTCTTACTTTACTTTTGGTCACTTGGGGATTGCGTATTATTTTTCAAGTGACGGAGGTATTTAGATGATAGAAATGAAAAATAAAGAAGAAAAAGCAGAATTTTGGGAATCTGCTTTTGTTGAAAAAAATGAAATGTGGGGTTTCGAACCAGCAAAAGCAGCGGTTTTAACGGCTGATTTTTTTATCAAAGAGCTTGTTAAAAATGTACTTATCCCGGGAATAGGGTATGGTCGTAATGCTCAGGTTTTTAAAGATAAGGGTATGGGTGTTACGGGAATAGAAATATCGAAGACAGCAATCAAGATGGCGAGGGCTCATTATGGATCGGATATGCTGATTTTTAATGGATCTGTTACTGATATGCCTTTTGATCAAAATAAATATGATGGTATATTTTGTTATGCTTTAATTCATTTATTGGACAGCCAAGAAAGGATTAAACTAATTCAGGATTGTTATGATCAACTCAAAGTCAACGGATATATGTTTTTTACGGCAATTTCTAAGAAGGCTAATAGTTACAAAAAAGGAAGATATATTGATAAGGATCGTTATGAAGTATTCGAAGGGGTAAAGCTTTTTTTCTATGATGAGCATGCTATTGAATCCGAGTTTAAGCATGTTGGGCTATTTGAAATTGAAGAAATTGATGAAAGTCAACCCTTTTTTTTAATAAAATGTAAGAAATCTAATCATTGAGTTCATTATTTAGTTTCTTAAAACTAACTGCTCATAGTAACGACCTGTCGATTTATCTATTATAAAGTATCCTGTATGTATGAAGCAAGATCGTTATCCATTTTACTTGGACTGCTTTTTAGTTGTTGTATAATTCGTTGACGTTCTTCTTTTGTTTTATTTTGACTTAATTTCTTCTGCCCTTGTAACTCATTTACCTCTAACTCGAAGATTACTATACCTTGCATCATTCCCTTTTTGAATTTTTCAGATAGATTATTCCACTGTTGTAAGTAATCTTTTTCATAAAATAAAATCATTTGCTCTAAAGCATTGATTTTAGCCTCTTCATCTGTTATAATTTTTGCAGTTCCATAAGCATGAACAGCAATATAATCCCAAGTAGGTACGCTTTCTACTTTATCATAATGTAGAGGAGATATATAAGCATGGGGCTCGGTAAAGATGACTAGCGAAGTATTTTTTGAAATATACGCGACTTGTTCATTATTTTTTGCAAAATGGGCAGTAAGAATAAGTTTATCTGAAGTGTCGTTTACAACAAAAGGTAGCTGTGTAGCAATTGGAATATTATTCTTTACTGTAATTATGGTGGCAAAGCTATATTTTTTCATGAAAGCAATCTGCTCAGCTTCATGCTCAATTTTAAAATTATTGGGTATAAACATAATTTTATTTTAAATGGGATTTATTATTTAGCATATTTTTTTGATCCTGCAACACAGAGTATGACAGCCATCGTTATTCCTATCATATTAAGACTTACTTTTTCATTCAAAAAAATTGATGCTACGGCTAGTCCAAGAAACGGTTGAAGTAATTGTAACTGTCCAATAGATGCAATTCCTCCTTGAGCTAATCCTTTATACCAAAATATGAAAGCTATAAACATGCTAAAAATCGAGACGTATGCTAGCCCGAACCATGCCTTTATATCTACGTTTGCAAATGATAGTGGTCTGTAAAAAAATACTAGGGGTATCATAAATGGCAGTGATAAGACTAGCGCCCAGGAAATTACTTGCCAGCCCCCCAATGTTTTTGAGAGTTTCGCCCCTTCTGCATATCCTAATCCACACAGTATCACGGCAACTAACATCAATGAATTACCAAGTGGTGAGGTTGTTATTCCTTGTGCAATAGCATAACCTATTATAAAAAGGCTACCTATTATTGAGAATAACCAGAATAAAGGTTTCGGCCTTTCACCACCTCGAAGCACGCCAAAACTAGCGGTTGCAAGTGGAAGTAGTCCTAAAAATACAAGTGAATCTGCGGATGTAAGATATTGTAGTGCTAAAGCGCTTAAAAGAGGGAAACCAATTACAACACCGACTGCAACTATAAACAAAGGAATAATTTGTTTTTGTGTAGGTTTTCTCTCTTTAAAAATTATTAATCCGCCTAAAGCAAGTAACCCAGCAATAGTGGCACGGGAAACTGTTAGAAATATAGGATTTAAATCTAATACCGCAATTCTTGTTGCAGGAAGAGAGCCACTGAATAATAATACGCCTATAATGCCATTAATCCATCCGTTAGATCGAATCTTTGTTTCATAATTTATAGCTGTTTTTCTCATTAAATTTTCATTTGATCAAAAGTACATGAACATCATTTATGAGCACAGTATCAGTTTTGATTTATTTAATGGATACAGTTATATTTATATTATGAAAAGAGATTTTTTATACGATGAAATTGCTCGTAAAATCAGTAGTCAAATTAAAAGTGGTTTATTGCAACCTGGTGATCGCCTGCCATCAATCCGAACATTCAGTCAAGAGCAAGGGGTAAGTGTGAATACTGTCAAACGTGTATTTCTTGAATTAGAAGCACAGTCTCTTATTCAATCCAAGCCTCAGTCGGGTTATTTTGTTAGTCCGGCGCCTTACCTAAAGATTCCATTAACGGAAGTAAGTAAAACTTCACTAGGCATTGACAATGTCGAGCCAAAGGAACTTATTAGTCGTGTATATGCAAATATGGGGAAATCAGATCTGACACTATTCTCTATTGGTATTCCTTCTGGTAATTTGTTGCCATTAGCAAAATTGAAAAAAGAACTTATTCTCGCTACAAGGGCGTTAAAGGAAGGTGGAACTGAATATGAACCAATAGAAGGAAATTCAAAATTACGAAGAATGATTGCTGTCCGATCATTAGCATGGGGAGGGAAGTTGCAAGAAAGTGATTTGGTAACGACTAATGGCGGTATGCATGCTTTATCTTTATGTTTAATGGCATTAACTAAACCGGGTGATACTTTAGCATTAGAAAGTCCCTGTTATCCTGGTATTTTACAGCTTGCTATAAGTCTAGGATTACAAGTTATTGAAGTGGCAACCCATCCGATTACAGGAATTGATATTGAGTCTTTAAAAAAAATAATACCAGTTATTCATGTATGTCTCTTAGTGCCAAATTATAATACCCCGTTGGGAAGCTGTATTCCCGATAGTAATAAATATGAAATTGTTCATTTATTAGCAAAGCATCATATTCCAATAATAGAGGATGATGTATATGGAGATTTGTATTTTGGTTCTACAAGACCAAAATGCTGTAAATCTTATGATACAGAAGGAAATGTGCTTTGGTGCAGTTCTATTTCAAAGACTTTGGCACCAGGTTATCGGGTAGGTTGGATTGCTCCGGGCAAGTATAAAGAGCAGATTTTAAAGTTAAAACTCGTACATGCTATATCTTCAACATCTGTGGTTCACGAAGCTGTAGGTAACTTTTTAAAATCTGGACGGTACGACAATCATCTTAGACATCTTCGAAGTACACTATCCGACAACTTTCAGCATTATGCCCATACTATCGCTTCATACTTTCCGGAAGGAACTAAAATAAGTCGTCCACAAGGAGGACTTGCATTATGGGTTGAGTTTAATGAAAATATAGATACGGCCGAACTGTACGAATTTGCACTTAAACACAATATAAGTATTGCACCAGGCCGGATGTTTACCCTCCAAGATCAATATAATAACTGTATGAGGCTTTGTTATGGACTTCCTTGGAACAACGAATTGCAATTTGAACTGAAACAACTGGGTAATTTTGCCAAAATTCTTGATAAAAAAAATATAAATAGTTTGATTTAATATATCGCTAACCCGTTGTGCATTATGATTTAGGGCTATAAATAAGATAAATAAGTTATTCATTACGCTGATAATCAGTAAACTGTTTTTTCATGCGAGCCGGAGCAGGCTCATGCCTATTTCTTCCATTTCATCAGTTTTACTAAGTGCAATGAGTTTCAGCCAGAATATTTTTGTTACACAACCGGAGGTTCCTCTCTTTAATTTTAGGTGCAGCAAACGAAGATCAGATGATTACCAAATTATAACTTTTAACATTATTTGTTCAGTGTTTGTTCAGTGTTTGTTCAGTACTTGCTCAGTGATCACTCAGTGTAGACTGTATCAATATTGACTGATTACTGTATAAAAATTGATTAAAAATTGCTATTAATTAAAATCTGGTATTAGGATGTTTCCGTTTTTAATGTTTATCTTAAATATCTATAAACTAATCAGGTAATTATGGCAATCATCAAAAATGGCGTTAATGGGACTGTTTCCGGGAAAGCAGGTTCTGTTGTGTTTGTCTTAACGAAAACAGGAAATTATGTGCGTTCTCTCCCTCGCGTTAAAAAACGGGCACCTACACCTGAGCAACAGCTCAGTAGAACACGCTTCAAAATTGTGAGGTCGCATATTAGTATGTTAAATCCCATTATCAATATTGGTTATAAGGCATACAGCTATCCTAAGCGGGCATATGATGTGGCGATGTCTTATAATTTGAACGAAGCACTTATTCAGAAAGAAGACGATTTTGTAGTTGACTGGCAGAAATTTATGATTGCCAAAGGAAGCCCGAATCCCATCACTTCCTATACGATGGATTTCGATCAAGAAAATCAAGTGATTCGGGTTACTTGGGAATATGATGTTTATCTGGAGAAGAAGTTTAACACCAGGTCTTACGATTCCTTTTTAATCCTGTATAATGCAGAAGATAATGGGGGGGGAATATCCACTTTTGATGAACGACTCGAAAGACAGCTTAATATCTGGCAAACAAAATGTTAAAATTCCGAAACATAAAAAGGAAGTGACGTATGAAGTGTTTATCTTTTTTGTAGAGAGCTATGGTGGTAATAATACAGACAGTATGCACTTGGGTAAGATAAAGGTTTGAGCGGTATCAGGTGTCATTATTCCAGGGTGAATGTAAACTGGAGGTAGGACCTTTGAAACAGATTTAATAAATTAAAGAAACCCGTTGCGCATTATGATTTAGGGCTATAAAGAAGTTATTCATTACTCTGATAATCAGTAAATTGCTTTTACGACAAAACGATTTAGAATGAACAACCTATTCGCAAATTACGAAAGAATATTGGGAGTTTTAAGAGTAATATCAATAATTTAAAAATTAGCACTATTTAAAATGCAGAACGGGTTATCTCTAATAATATTTCATTAGGATAATCTAGACCTAAGTCTTGTTGTGGATCTCATGCTATTTTTATGATTTTTTCCGGGGAATTGTCATTTCAAATTCAATTGTAATAAAATTTGTTACAATATAAAAAATATTCCTAACTTTGTTGGTGATATGAATAATACAAGATTTTCAACAGCTATACATATATTAACATTGCTGGCTGATAGTGGAGAAAATTGGGTGAACTCGGATTGGATTGCAGGTAGTATTAACACGAATGCTGCGATGGTGCGGAAAGAACTAAGTGCATTGCAAGATGCAGGGTTTGTCATAGGACGTAAGGGCAAAGAGGGAGGTTCTCGATTAAATAAGCCAAGTAGTCAAATTTCATTGGCAGATATCTATGTGGCAGTGAAGAATACTGAAGTGCTAGGTAAAAAGAATTTGAATACGAATCCGCAATGTCCAGTTGGTAAACAGATTAATAAGGAGTTAGATCAGCTTTATTCTGATACCGATCAGTTGGTGATTAATTCTTTAAAAGGGCTGACATTGGAAAATTTCGCGAAGAAATTTCGTTAGTTTTTTTTGCTTTTAAATGTAACAAAATTTATTACAATATAGGATTTATGAAAATAGGAATTACAGGTGCTACTGGACATCTAGGACGTCTGGTAGTGGGAAAATTAAAAGAAAAGACTGCAAGCAACAATTTAGTTGCATTAGCGCGTGACACTCAAAAAGCTGGTGACTTAGGTGTCGAAGCACGCTTATTTGATTATAATAAACCGGATACTTTGGTTGAGTCATTGAAAGGAATTAATCATTTATTATTGATATCAGGAAATGAAATTGGACAACGTCAGGCGCAACATGAAAACGTTATCAAGGCTGCAAAAGAGGCGGGAGTAGAATGGATTGTATATACGAGCCTTTTACATGCTGATAAATCTTCATTGGTGTTGGCAAATGAACATCTATTAACGGAGGAAATTCTAAAATCATCGGGTGTGCCTTTTACTATTTTGCGCAATGGTTGGTATACTGAAAATTATACCGCTTCTGTTCCTACAGCCTTACAAAATGGTGCATTATTTGGTAGTGCAGGAGAGGGGAAAATAGCATCTGCAGCGAGAGCTGATTATGCTGAAGCGGCAGCAGTAGTTTTAACCAGTGCAGATCAACAAAATAAGGTATACGAGTTAGCAGGTGACTACGCTTACACCTTAGCTGAGTTGGCTGAAGAGATTTCAAATCAAACCGGGAAAGTTATTCCTTATAAAAATTTAAGTGAGTCAGATTATGCGAAAGCTTTAATAGAAGCAGGTTTACCTGAAGGATTAGCAACTGCTATCGCAAGTTTTGATAAAGGAGCTGCAAATGGTGATTTGTATGATGATGAAAAACAGTTATCTACTATGATCGGTCGTCCAACAACTTCGCTGACCACTGCTGTCGAAGCAGCTTTAGCAGGATAAAATTTAGCGTAGTTCTAAAAAAAAGGAGTATCAGAAATGATACTCCTTTTTTTTAGAACTACTTCCTATATCATATTCATATCGTACCCTATTTGAGAATATTTTATAAATTGCATAAAAAGATTCTAGAATGAGTACAAAACAAGATCAGATTAAGCATTGGTCCCGTGTTGAATATTTGCACGAAACTCATACCAATCCCAATATTCATATTAAGGGCAACACAAGTTATTACAGTAACGCCTGGACTGGAAATTTTGAAGAATGTGTTGTTCGTTATTTGTATGGAGATGTGTACAGTTTAAATCAATGGGAACCTGCCTGGGTAATAGATCAGTTATATATTGGTTCGCATGTTTGCATAGCAGCTGAAGCTGTAATATTGATGGGGGGAAATAATACTCATCGGTCTGATTGGTTTAGTTTATATCCTTTTGTTGAATCTATCGTAGAATCGTATCAAAGTAAAGGAGATACTATAATTGGTAATGGTGTTTGGATAGGGATGCGTGCTATGATTCTTCCGGGTATTCAGATTGGAGAGGGCGCTATTATTGCTTCAGGAGCTGTTGTTACAAAAGATGTTGCACCCTATAGTGTTGTTGCTGGAAATCCGGCAAAGCATATTAAGTTTAGGTTTCAATCGGATACGATTATTTCATTGCGTGATTTAAAAATTTATGATTGGGATGAGGCGAAATTTAAACATTTACAGTCATTTATATGTGGAAACGATATAGAACGATTGATAGAGGAAGCATGCAAATATGAAGCCTCCCTGTAATGTTTAGTTTGAAAACAATTTAAGAAATTAGAGGTTATTTGTTTTTTTGAGATTATTTTCTTGTAGCGTTAACATAATTTGTAAAAATTCATTTTTCTTAAAAAAATGATTCTCTTCCAACAAGTGGTTATAGCATTAAATAAAACTTCTAGGTTCTCATCTTGATATTGGTCAAAATTGAAATATAGAATAAATTGGATATATTTTAAGAAAGGGAAAATTTTTATAATTGTATGAACATGAGCTAGCAGTATACAGCTTGCAATAAATTACGGAGATCAATCTGAGTAAAGAAATAGTACGAAACATATTATTGGACCTATTTTTTTAGTATATTTATTCTAATAAAATGAGCGATAATTTCTAGAAATTTATCACTAATTGAAATCCTAAATATGAAAAAAGTAACTGGGCTTGGAGGTGTGTTTTTTAAATGCGAGGATCCTCAAAAGATGAACGACTGGTATGCCAAAAATCTAGGTTTGGAAGCTGGTGAATATGGCGCAACTTTTAAATGGTGCGAGCTTGATCATCCATCGGTTAAGGGGGCGACAGCATGGTGTACATTTCCTCGTGATTCTGAATATTTTAATCCTTCTGTAAAGCCCTTTATGATCAATTACCGCGTCGAAAACCTTGTTGCGTTGGTTGAGGAATTAAAAAAAGATAATGTCACTATCGTAGATGAAATTTCGGAGTATGATTATGGAAAATTTATTCATGTATTAGATCCTGAAGGTAATATCATTGAACTCTGGGAACCAATAGGGGATCTTGAATAGCATCGTCAAATAAAATAATAGTATGAAAAGTACCGCTGGACATGATGAACGAATAGCAAAAATGATATTTGCATCGGTTTATCCTCATTATCTCGAAAAAGTTGAAAAGAAAGGTAGAACAAAAGAGGAGCTGCATCAGGTTATAAAATGGTTAACCGGTTTTGATGAACAACAGTTGCAGGGTCAAATTGATCAGAAAGTAAATTTTGAAACATTTTTTGAAAATGCAAATCTTAATGTTAATGCCAGTCTTATTACTGGTGTAATCTGTGGTTATCGTATAGAGGAAATTAAAAATCCTTTAACACAGAAAGTTAGATATCTCGATAGGATAATAGATGAATTAGCAAAAGGGAAAAAAATGGAAAAAATTTTGCGATGAGTTTGTTAATTATTTGTATATTAGATTGTTGTAAATGATGGTTGTTTCTTTATTTTATTGAAGCTAACTCAATATATAATAAGTAAAGCCGTTTGCATTCGTGTAGACGGCTTATTTTTTTAATAACCTGACTTGATGTTAACAGTGATTAGTAAAAAATAATTTTAACTTTACAGTTGGTCGACCGACTGTGATTGCTTGCTATTATCAATAGTAAGCAATCAAAATGAATGAGGATATATAGATAGGTTAACTGTTATCTATTCTTCCTAAAATATCAGAACATAAATGATTTAAATCTCATGGGAAAACTCTTACAAATTGCATTCTTTTCATTACTATTTACTATAACTGCTCATGCACAAAGTATAGAGGGGTTAAGAAAAAATATTCAGCAGATCATGCAGAACAAAGATGCTGTTGTTGGTGTAGCAATAAACGGCATTAATCATAGTGATACATTGGGTGTAAATGCCGATAGACGACTTCCTATGCAAAGTGTTTTTAAATTTCCATTGGCGATTGTCATGTTAACAGAAATCGATAAGGGTAATTTTAAACTTGATCAAAAGATAGAAATTACAAAGCGTGATCTTACACCAGAAATTTGGAGTCCAATTCGGGAAAAATATCCTACCGGAACAACGCTTACGATAAAGGAAATTCTGGAATATACAATCACTTTAAGTGACAATGTAGGATGTGATGTTCTTTTAAAACTTCTCGGCGGACCTCAGGTTGTAGAAAGCTATTTCGCAAAAAAAGGATTTAAGGATATATCGATTAAAATTAATGAAAAGACGATGCAAAGTAATTGGGATAAACAGTTTTTGAACTGGTCAACACCCAAAGAAATGACTCGAATTTTGCAGACCTATTATGTGAATAAGAATAATTTGCTTTCGATGCCGATGTATGATTTTTTGTGGACAACTATGAAGTCTACTAATACAGGTCTTAAACAATTGAAAGGACAACTTCCTGATCAAACAATTGTAGCACATAAGACTGGCTCATCTGGAACTAATAAGAAAACTGGAATAACGGCTGCACTCAATGATGTTGGAGTTGTTTTACTTCCAAACGGTGAGTACTTTGTGATCAGTGTCTTTGTAACCCATTCGAAAGAAAATCAGGAAACGAACGAACGTATTATTTCAGATATAGCTAAAGCAGCTTGGGATTTTTTTACAGGAGCTAATCAATTATAGTAATACTTCTGGATCAGTTGTTCCTTTTTTTATCAGATCATCAATACTTTTCAGTGTTCTTTGAGATATTTGTTCTAATGCTTCCTCTGTGAAAAAAGCCTGATGGGCAGTAACCAAAACATTAGGGAAGCTCAATAACAATTGAATGGTGTCATCGTCAATAATTGTTGCCGATAAATCTTTAAAGAAAAGTTTCTCTTCCTGCTCATATACATCAATACCAAGTAGGCCTATCTTTTTAGTTTTTAATGCTTGTATTGCATCATTGGTATTAATCAGATTACCTCTGCTCGTATTGATTATTGTGACACCATATTTCATTTTATCAATAGATTTTTTGTTAATTAGATAATGGTTGTCTGCTGTAAGGGGGCAGTGCAGCGATATGATATCAGATTCCATAAAGAGTGTTTCCAATGCGACATATTTTACACCTAGGTTAATCAACGTTTCGTCAGGGTATAAATCATACGCAATAACCTCTGCTCCGAATCCCAGCGCTATTTTTACAAATGCCTTTCCTATTTTACCGGTTCCGACCACACCAATTTTCTTTTGGTAGAGATTGAAACCCAATAAACCGTTTAATGCAAAGTTTTGTTCACGCACACGATTATAAGCCTTATGAGTTTTTCTGTTTAAGGTCAATAGCATAGCCATTGCGTGTTCTGCTACAGCTTCTGGTGAATAAGCAGGGACACGGCAAACTTGAATATCAAAATCTTTAGCAGCTTGTAAATCAACATTATTGAATCCCGCGCATCTTAAAGCAATGTACTTAACTCCTTTTTTTGCAAGAGTTTCAATGACATTTCTATTTAGTTTGTCATTTACAAAAACGCATACTGCATCTTCATTTTCAATTGCATTTACGATATGAGGTCCTAGATGTGTTTCAAAAAAATGAAGTTCAAAACCATATTTTTCATTTTCTTTTTCGAAGAATTCTCGATCGTATGGCTTGGTTGAAAAGAAGGCTATTTTCATAACATATATTTTATATAAACTTAAGTAAATTTGCCAGTATCTACAATGATTTCATTAAGTTAAATGTCACTACTACTATCAATTTCCTTTTCAATCGATACTTTTTAAAAATTCGTAAGTATATGTTTACGTTTCTTTGTTATTGAAAATGTAATTTGAATATTTTTTTCTATGGATACATATATATTCAATTATTGATCTTTATTTTATTCTAAAAGGCGATTAAATTGATTCATTTAGATATTTTATGGTTTTAAATTCTTTTAATAATGGTTTAAATAAAATTTACTAGCCCCTATAACTCTGTTTAGTGTATGATTTTATTTGTTTTTAATCAATTGTAACATAATTATGAATAATTGGTATTAATAGCTATCTTAGTTTCGGCACTAACCTAAGATATGTCTAACCAAACCTTGATCTCTACCGCAGAATTTGAGCGTATTTATGAAAAATGGAACCGAAAAGTCTATCAATATGCTTTAAGCAAGACTTCTTCCACTTATATTGCCGAAGAAACTGTACAACGTGTATTTATCAAGCTTTGGAATAATATTTTTCAAAAGAACGTGCATGTGGAAATAGAAGCTCAACTATTTTGCATTGCTCGTACCACACTTTTGGATATTGTGAAAGAAGAAAGGAAGAGGCAGGATCTATTGCATATAAAAGTTGAAACTGATCAAGTTCCCACACCGTCAGAGTTATATCGCTTAAAGGAACTGAATGAACGGTACGAGGACATCGTGTCAAGAATGCCAGAATCTAGAAGAAAGGTGTTCATGATGAGCAGGTTCGAAAATTTGACTTATAAAGAGATCGCAGAAAGATTGTCGATTACACCCAAAACCGTTGAAAATCATATCGCTTTGGCATTAAAAGTTTTGAAAAAAATGTTTGTGTTTATCATTCATCTATTTTTTTTAAAATAGGCTTGGGGGTAAGTGACGTTTCTGCCGTATTCTTATTATATGAAGATTACGAGAGAACTTATCAATCGATACCTAAAGAATCAATGTTCGGCTGAAGAGGCTGCTTATCTGGAAGATTACATAGCACATTTGGGAGAATCTCTTGATCAGCTATTGTCTAAAGAAGAATGGGATCTTACTGACGAAAATTTAGATTATCCCAATCAGCAGGAAATCAAAGATAAAATATTAGCTTTTGCTAAAAAGCAAAATGTTTTAAAATATAACAGGAAATTACTTCGCATTGTATCCGCTGCGGCTGCTATAGTTGTTTTTATTCTTGGCTTTTATGTGAGTTTAAATCCATTATTAAATAAGCCTGCACCCCATCTTGGACAAATAGCTTCTGTTGAAGATGAGAAAGAGGAGATAAGTAATCTATATTACATAAATTCAGGCAATGACAATATGTTATTAACGGCAAGTGACGGATCTGTTATTACACTTTATCCGCAGTCAGAAATCAAATATGCTGAAGATTTTAGTACCCAGCAGGAGAGAGTGCTGTATTTGAAGGGGAAAGCTAAATTTGAGGTTGCCAAAGATAAATCCAAGCCATTTCGTGTACATTCCACCGGTGTAGTCACTACAGCTTTAGGAACGGTTTTTAGTGTTGATGAATTGCGATCTACTCAAACCCAGATCAAATTGATGGAAGGTAAAATAGAGGTGAAAGCTGTGGATCATCAGAGAGGGAAAGAATTAGTGCGAACCTTTTTGCCGCACGAAGAGATTACTTTGGATCATCGTGAATTAAAGGTTGTCGAGGAGATAAAGACTCATACAATAGGAACAGATCGGGGTGGTCATTTTCTTCAAAACAACCAGATCATCCAGTTTAAAAATATAGCCCTAGAGGATGTTTTGATAATTCTGATGCAAAACTATGACATCAAGTTGCAATACGATAAATCATTGATCAGTAATAAATTTTACAGCGGAACTTTTACGAATAAAACGAATGTCTTTGAAGAAATCATCAGGGAAATTAACTACTTACATCATGCCGGTATAAACTACACCAATCCACAATAATAAACAATTAAACCAAACAAATTATGAACAACTTTTTATCTAAAAAGCATCAGTTTCAAACTGTGCTGCTACTTCGATTTAAAAGTCCACGTACTAACTGGCCCCTTCGACTCGGAATGTTGGGATTACTGAGTATGGGATTTCATGTAGGGTACGGCCAGTCAACAGCTTCTGTAAGTGGAGTTGTCAGGGATGGAAGTAATAATCCCATCAGTGGCGCTACTGTAAGTATTGAAAATCTGTCTACGAAGTATAAACAGATGAATACGACGAATGCAGAAGGAACTTTTTCGTTTGACCGTATTCCAGAGGGGCAGGGATACGAAATTAAAATCAGTTTTGTAGGTTTCAAGACCAAAGTACTTAGTAACTATAATATTGATTCAAAAGATAAAGTTGCTATTACAGTTGCGCTAGAGCAAGAACAGGAAAGTTTAGAAGAGGTTGTAGTAGTTGGTTATGGAAAGCAGAAAAAAGCAAATATTACAGGTTCAGTGGCTTCGGTCAATGCTGAACAATTAAAGAATATTTCGCCTTCTAACCTTTCTAATGCCTTAGCTGGACGTGCCGCAGGTATAAATGTTACGAATACTTCGGGTATGGCGGGAGCTTCCTCAAGCCTACGCATTCGTGGTAGTTTTGCAGAACCTTTGTATGTGATTGACGGAATTGTACGGGATAAAGCGGCATTTGATGCTTTGGAAGCCAATGAAGTGGATCAGATGAGTTTTTTGAAAGATGCTGCAACAGCTGCGGTCTACGGGACAAGAGCAGGTAACGGTGTTGTGGTTGTCACAACTAAAAAGGGATCAGCTCAGGAGCCTGTATTTAATGTGCAAAGTAATTATAGTTTTGGTGCTCCTACTCAAACGCTTTTAGCAGATATTACGACTGCGGCTGATGAACTGACTTATCAAAATCGGGTATCCCAATTTCTGTGGGAAAATGGCTCTAAAACAGAACCATGGGTAGCACCCAATGGACAGGCTGAGTTTGATTATTTTAAGGATAAGGACTACAGTGTTAATGATAATATCTGGAGAAACCCTTTTAGTCACCGACAATCGATCTCAGTGTCGGGTGGTGGAGACCGAATTACTTATTATAATTTAGTCAGTTATCGTAAAGAAAATGGATCTTACAAATCATTGGATCATGAAAAATTCAATTTAAGGAGTAATGTCAGTGCCAAGATTACGGATGATTTTACGATTGATGTTAATATCTCGGCCAATCAAATCAATTCCAAGCGTTTTTATTGGCCATTTAGTACTTCCGCTAATGATGATGATTTTGATGTGTCAGATTTTTATCGCGTAACATTCAATTGGCCTAAAATGTATCCGTTTTATTTAAATGCAGATGGATCTCCAAGTAATTCTCCAACAGCATATCCTGTTCAGACACCCATGGGGAGCTGGCAAGCTTGGAATGTGATTGACCAAGTAGTTGGGAATCGATATATCGATCGTAAAGTTCGTCAGGTAAACCCAATCATGACGTTGAATTATAAGTTGGATAAACTCATAGAGGGCTTGTCTACAAAAGTTGTAGGTAGCTATCTCGCAGAAGATTATATGCGTAAAAGATTTATGACCTTCCAAAAGAACTACACATTTACTTCTCTGAATCCGGATGGAAATAGGTTTATACCTGCACCACCTTCAGAAGACAAAGTGAATATTTTTACTTTTAGTCAAGCACAGCCTTTTATGGATTATTCTCCTCAACGGGAGTGGGAATATCAGGTCAACTGGTTTTTGAATTATAACCGTAAATTTAATAAACATGCCATTGATGCGTTGTTGGTCTATGAACAATTTAAAGCTGGTGGAACCTATGTAACATCCCGTGCTGAAAATCCAATTGTTAGTATTGATCAAATGTTTATTTACCCGACGGATCGTAATTTTAGAGCTACAGATGCGTATGAAACAATTAATTCTAGAAGGGGATTTATCGGACGTGCAAATTATAACTATGCAGATAAATATATCGCTGAATTTTCATTTAGATATGATGGTTCGCCCTTATTCCCCGGTGATAAACGGTGGGGATTTTTTCCATCCATGTCAGCTGCTTGGCGTGTGTCGGAAGAACAGTTTTTCTTAGATATCAAAAATACGGTGAGTGATCTAAAGTTAAGAGCTTCATATGGAACAACAGGGAATGATCTTGATGTTAATGCGCAAAGGATCGGACAATTTTTGTATCAGGAAAAATATAGGCCTGCGGGTGGCTACATGTTTGGTGATCGTTATTATAATGGTATTGCCTATGGTGATACACCTACACAGAACCTGACTTGGACGACATCCAAAAGTGTTAATATCGGTTTGGATTTTGGTTTTGTAAATAATAAACTAAGTGGCTCAATAGATGTGTTTAATCGTAAGGAAACAGATATTTTAGGACGGCGTACTTTGAAAATTCCTGATAATTATGGACGGTCATTGGCTCCGGAAAACTATGCTGCTCGAAGTTATAAAGGTGGAGAGGTATCTATTAATTGGAATGATCGTGTGGGTGAAGTAGGTTATGGAATCACAGCTAATATGGGGTATGCAAAAGATCGTTGGGATGTCTATGATGAAGAGCCTGCATTTGCTGTTGGGGGAACGCGCAATTTCGAATCTCGAATTGGAAGACCTGAAAATCGAATCATCGGCTTTGAAGCTGTGGATCTTGTTAGAACACAGGAGCAATTAGATGCACTGAAGAGCAGTGGGTTTAAAACATATGGTCGTGATCCATACTTAGGTATGATTTTGTACAAAGATATTCGTGGAGCTAATTATTCTGAAAGCCCAGATGGTAAGATCGATGATAATGATCTGACGTTGCTTTCCGAAAATAATACACCACGCATCAATTACGGTTTTGGGCTAAATGCAAACTGGAAAGGTTTTTCTGTTTCAGCTTTATTGCAGGGAGTACTGGCATATGATCGTGTTATAAGTAATTTGGAAGGTGGAGGAATTCGTCAGCATGGCGGTACTTTTCGACCGTATTATCCTATCTGGGCAGGCGATGTTTGGACAGCAGATAATCCACAGGCAGATTATCCGAGAGTAGTGGGTTCCAACTGGCAGGAGTCGGGAACAGGTGCTTCGAGTTTTTGGATTCGTAATGGTGCATATTTGCGCCTAAGAGATTTAAATATATCCTATAGTTTACCGCAGTCAATTACAAAGTCGATGAAAATAAACAGTGTGAATGTATTCTTTAATGGAACAAACCTATTTGTGCTTTCTCCTATGACCGAGTTTCACGACCCGGAACAGAAAATGTATGATTCCTATCCTGTTATGAAAACATTTACCTTGGGTTTGGATGTTAAATTTTAATTGAAAAAACTATGAAAACGATATTTTATACCCTAATAGCACTTTTAGTTACAGTAGCGTCTTGTAAAAATGTGTTAGATATTGAAGATCTTAATTCACTTGACGAAAGCAAGGTATGGAACGATCCGAATCTTGTGAATGCCTATATAACGAATCTTTATCCCATGTTTGGAAATTGGAATGCTTCAGCGGATGCCAATTCAGAGCAGTTAATGGGCATATCTTTTCCTTTGGATGCTATCACAGTTAACAATGCCGCTTATAAATCTTGGGATTATACCACTATCCGTAGAATTAATACTGCAATTCAAAAAGTAACCGAAAGTGCAGCATTAAATGCAGATGTAAAAAATGCTATTCTTGGGCAAGCTTTATTTATGAGAGCATATATGTATTTTAATATGGTTCGATATCATGGTGGTGTACCCTATATTACTGTACCGCAGGATTTGGAGAAAGATGATTTAGAAACACCTCGTAACACAACGAAGGAATGTTTTGATTTAATGATAAAAGATCTAGATCAGGCAATTGCCTTATTGCCGCCTATGATTGCCAAAAGTTCAGGAGATTATGGTAGAATCGATGGGAATTTTGCTCTATCTTTTAAAGCTAAAGTTTTATTGTACAAGGCTTCCCCTCAATTTAATCCAACTAACCCTTATAATAATGTGTATTGGGCAGAAGCGCATGCTGCAAATAAAGCTGCCTATGATAAGTTAAAGGCTGATGGATATAATTTGACTCCAGACTATGCTAACATTGCTTTGCAGGAGAAGGGATCTGAAGTTGTTTTTGCTGTAATCAATTCGTATCCGAATAAAGTGGCGAGTTGGGATAATGGAGTGCGCCCGGGTTCTGAAAGTAGAGGCGCAGCAGGTGCAGTTCCAACATGGGATTTTGTCAAGTCATTTCCCATGAAAGATGGTAAAACTTTCTCAGATCCGACAGGAAAGTATTTTAAAACGAATGAGCAGTTTTTACAATCTTATTGGGAAAATAGAGATCCTCGGTTCGACAAATCTATTGTATGGAATGGCAAGATTTACGAAGTTTCTGGGAAATCAGGGAAACGTCAATATACCTCTGTGGGTATAGCCGCAGATCTGGATAACTTTGGTATTAATCCTAAGGCTAAAACACCATCAGAAAATCTGAATCGATATAGTGGATTTTTTATACTTAAAAATTCAAAGTTATCGCTGAAGCAAACAGAAGTAGAAACTCAATATGATGTGGATTTTGTACTGATGAGATTTGCGGAGGTTATGATCAACTATGCTGAAACTGCAAACGAAACCGGGGATTTTAATACCGCATTAACCATTCTAAAACAGATCAGGATGCGTGCAGGTATTGAAGCAGGAAGTGACGGAAATTACGGTATTACCGCTATTGACCGTACTCAGATGAGAGATGCAATTTTGGCAGAACGGAATATTGAGTTTTGTTTTGAAGGACACCGTTTCTGGGATCTGAGAAGAACTCGAAAATTGAATATACTTAATAATACGACCAAATATGGTGTAGAGGCTATTGCTATTCTTAGTAATGGAGCTGAAATGGATTTGGATGAGGCCGCAAATCTTGCCAAAACTTATCAGCTTAAGGAAAATCAGTTTAAATACAGTGTTTTACAAGTTCCAAATACGGGAAATAAAGTAAATCTTGTACCCGATACTTATTACTTTTTTCCATTAGCTCAATCTGTGATTGATAAAAATCCTAAAATATCACAGAATAAAGATTGGGGTGGAACTTTTAATCCTACTCTAGAATAATATGAAGTCTTATCATATGCTTGGCGATAGTAAAAATAAATATTCATTATAGTACTTAAAAAAAGTAATTACTGTCGAGAACTCGAATTTATTCATGTACCATCTCAAAGGTCTTCTGTAAAAATACAGAAGACCTTTCGTATTTTTTATTGAATTCATGCTATTTAAGAAATTGTTACAGATATTGAAACATACTTGGAACTCAAAAATACTTATATTTACTTGTTAGGTATTTTTAGGTTTTTTTTAAAATACCACAAAACATCTATCTTTTGTAAAAGTGCTTAATGTAATGGTATTTTTATTGATCAATTACTTGATCATGAAAGATATTAGGGTGTGAGAAATTATGGAAAGTCAAACAATTATTACAATTCTGATAACCGGGATTATTGTGAGTAAAATTATTATCGGATTTTTACTCTATGAATTGATTCGGAAAAATCGCATTTTAAAGCGGGAAAAAGTCAAACTTTTAGGCACTAATATAGCACTTGAAGAGCAGGCTGATCAAATTAAAAAGTATAATGAAGAATTGAAGGCTTCCGAACTTTTTAAGATCAAGGTATTGTCAATTGCTTCACACGATTTAAGAACTCCTTTTGTTTCAATGAATATGTTGTTGAATACCGTTGACTTATCGCTTATGTCAAAACTTGATATGGAACAAGTTTTACTGCAATTAGGATCAGAGATCTCTCATTCACAAAATATGTTGGATGAGGTGCTTTTATGGGCAGAATCTCAGCTCCGTGATAACTTAGAAAACAAGGAAACGTTTAATATTTCTCAACAGATTCAGCATGTCTTGTTGTTATTTCAAAAAGATTTAATGTCAAATAATATTTCTTTAGAAGAGAGTCTTCCTAAAGATGTTTATTTGTATATGAGCAGGGATATATTTTCTTTTGTCGTTAGGAACATTGTTAGTAATGCCGTCAAGTTTTGTAAATATGCCGGTAAAATTACTTTAGGGGTTTCGGAGATCAAAGGAAATGAATTCTTGTTATATATAGAAAATGAAGGAATAAATATGCCAGAATCGACTGTTGAAAAGCTTAATAATAGAAACAGTTGGGATCATAGAAAAGCTGTTAATGGTACAGGGGCAGGACTTGGGGTTTCATTATGTAAGGATCTTCTCCAACGGGTAGGAGGTAAAATTTATTTTGAAAACATCAGTGATGTTGGGACGATTGTTTTTATTTCTTTTCCAATACATTCAATTACTGCTCTTGATGATGAAATTATAAATAAAGAAAATAGCAACTTTATGAATAGTTTTCAAGAACCAAAGTAGGTTTGATTCTGCTTTGTTTTTATTTGTTTAATTTATTTTTTGTGATCCAATGATTATTTTTAATTCAGAAATAGAGTCATTTATTTTTTGTACTCCAGCAGTAATGTAATTATTCTTGCTGTAGGCCTCATACAAATCTATGCTGTTTAATAAAGAATCTTTGACGAAAATTCGATCACGTTCCTTTGAAGGAAATTTTGGTAATAGGCCATTTGCAAATTTAACTTTTGAAAAATTTGAAATTTCATATTTTTCGAAAGTATGATTAGCGTTCTGATTATCCTCATCTTCATTTTGTTGAGAGAAAATAAATTTTAAACCAAGCTGTTCATTTGTAAAACAAATTTTCTGTTCATAATCGTCATCTTTAGAAAATTCTATACTATCGTATTGACTATAAGAGAATAAAGAATCTCTTTCAAATTCTATGTTTTTTGACGATGCAAATAAAATAAAATCTTCAATTGTGGATTTCTCAAATTCAAGATCTAGCACAGACCAATCTTTTTTAATGATTATCATATCCGATGCGGAAGTTTCCCTTGAACAACTGAATGAAAATAGAGATAATATAAAAAGGATGAGCACTTGTTGCATATTCGTTTTTTACTGTTAAAATTGTCTGTTTTATTTTCTATAAAGATCGTGCGAATTTATAATTTTAAAATCCCCGATTTCAGTTATATATGCTATCTATTTCTTAAAGAATTTATAAATTATAAAAATTAAAATAATGAAATATGAATTTGATCATATCTATCAATTTAAAAAGTTGGGAGAATTATCTTTAATCGGATAATTTTTTAAATTACTATATCGTGTTCTATGGGCTGGGATGTCTGCAAAAATATATTTGGCACGTTATTAGTCTTTTATAATTAAACATAATTATTATGAGAAAGATTTGTTTAGTATTGCCCCTTATTTGTATGGTATTTTTGACTTCTTGTTACACGACAAGAACCGCTGGAAATAGCGGTAAAGTACCTCCCGGACAAGCCAAGAAAGCTGTTGGAGCAAAATCTGCGAAACCATTTGCACCTGGTCAAAGAAATAAGTAAATATGGTATAATTAAATAATGGTGTTCAGTACGTTTACAGTGAGTAGCAATGACTGTGTTAATCTAATAGAACAAAAAATGCGCAGTTTTTGGCTGCGCATCTAAGAAATACTGTTAATACTATTAACCTAAATAAGATTTTAAGATCTTGCTACGAGATGTATGACGTAAGCGTTGTAAAGCTTTGTCTTTGATCTGGCGGACACGTTCGCGGGTAAGATTGAATTTTTCACCGATTTCTTCTAAGGATAACTGGTGGTTTGATCCAAGTCCGAAAAATAATACAATTATTTCTCTTTCACGCTCTGTCAGCGTTGACAGTGAACGTCTGATTTCCTCAGATAAAGATTCATCGATAAGGGAACTATCTGTATCTGGATCATGATTCTCTAATACGTCTAATAGGGTATTTTCTTCCCCTTGCACGAATGGTGCGTCCATAGAGACATGTCTTCCAGAGTTACTTAATGTATCCGAAACTTTATCGACTGTTGTTTCAAGGATGTCTGCTAATTCTTCTGGTGAAGGCTCGCGTTCATACTCTTGTTCTAATTTAGAGAATGCTTTACTAATTTTACTTAATGAACCGACCTGGTTCAAAGGTAAACGCACAATACGAGATTGCTCTGCAATAGCTTGAAGGATTGATTGACGAATCCACCATACCGCATACGAGATAAATTTAAAACCTTTTGTTTCGTCAAAACGTTTAGCTGCTTTTATTAAGCCCAAGTTACCTTCGTTGATTAAATCACCTAAGGTTAATCCTTGATTCTGATATTGTTTTGCTACAGATACGACGAAACGCAAGTTGGTTTTAGTCAATTTCTCCAAGGCAACTTGGTCACCTTCGCGAATACGTTGTGCTAATTCAACTTCTTCTTCTGCTGTAATTAAGTCTACTTTACCAATTTCGTGTAAGTACTTGTCTAACGACTGTGACTCACGATTGGTAATCGATTGTGTAATTTTGAGCTGTCTCATTAATTATATTAATACCTTTCTTCTCTGAAATGTTTGCAAAAATACAAAATAAAAACGAATTATTTTAATATTTGTTGTTGATATGTGATTATATCTTGTTGATTATGAGGAATTTTATTTACTTTATAACGCAACAAAAATTATTCCAAAATGACTGAATTCGGTCATAATAGTGTTTGAACTTCTAAATAAATATGTAATCATTTGGTAATGAATGCGCTTTGCTTGTGTAACGGAATTGCGACTAAGAATAGTATTGAAAAACTAAATTTCTAAAAAAAAATGATACATTTGATTCTACAAGAAATTAAATTTTCGATGACCAAAACTTTTTTATGAAATACATGTTTTTCAATAAACATATAATTTTGATTATGCCAATTATTATACATTTAGACAAAGTAATGCGCGATCGCAAAATGTCATTGAATGAGCTTAGTGCTAGGGTAGGCATCACACTGTCAAACCTTTCGATTATTAAAAATCAAAAAGCCAAAGCATTGCGTTTGGATACTTTGGCTTCTATCTGTCATGCATTGCACTGCCAGCCAGCAGATATCATGGAGTATGTCACGGATACGGCTGAGGTAACAAAAGAGGAGGAGCAAAGCGACTAAAAGCGGTACCCTCTTAAGAAGTCAATGATTTCCATTTTTTTCTTACCTTCAATCTGTAATTGCTTTACGCTGATATAGCCGTTATTGCCTGCAAATTTAAGATAAGTTTTTCCATCCGTTTTATAATCTCCCTGTGCAATATCTGGGGTTGCATATTCTTTGGATACTGCATATAGTTTTAATACTTTATTATCTAGGCTGGTAAAGGCTGCTGGATAGGGGCTTAGGCCACGAATCAAGTTATAAATGCTGTCTACATCCTTTTTCCAGTCAATTTGGCAGTTTTCTTTAAATATTTTAGGTGCATGTTTTAATTCACTTTCCGCTAATAAGTTGCTCTGTGCTTTTGGTGTAAGTGTATTGTTTTTTAAACCTGCTATAGTTTTGAGCAGTATTTCAGCTCCTGTATGCATCAGTTTATCATGCAAAATTCCGGCATTGTCATCTGGTGCAATTGTAACTTCTTTAGATAGTAAAATACTTCCTGTATCAATTTCATGTTGCAATAAAAATGTGGATACTCCAGTAACTTCTTCCCCGTTGATGATGGCATGGTTAATTGGTGCCGCGCCACGATACTGAGGTAATAACGATGCATGGACATTGATCGTGCCGTAAGGAGGCATTTTCCAGACAGCTTCTGGTAGCATTCGGAATGCTACGACTACTTGTAAATCTGCTTGGTAAGATCGCAATTCTTCTAGAAAATCAGCATCCTTTAATTTGACAGGTTGTAATACGGGTATATTATGAGCCTCAGCATATACTTTGACTGCAGATTGATGAAGTTTTTGTCCTCGACCTGCTGGTTTGTCAGGTGCTGTTATGACAGCTACAATATTTTCACCAGATTGCACAAGTGCATCTAATGAAGCGACGGCAAAGTCCGGGGTTCCCATGAATATGATGCGCATAATAGACTATGTTTTGTTGTTTTAATACTGAGATGATGGAAACAACAGGAATAAAATAGGCTGCTTCACATTTTTTTTTAACTTTGCGAAGTTACATAAATAATTTAAAAGCTTGAATTTTCCATACTTTTTAGCCAAGAGAATCACTTTTTTAGGAAAAAGAACTTTTTCCAAATTGATTGTGCGCATTACTATAGGAGCAATAGCTCTGGCAATTGCTGCAATTATTCTCTCTGTTGGTGTATTGCGAGGATTCAAATCGGAAATTACAGCTAAACAGCGTGGTTTTTTTGGTGATATCATGGTCTTGCGATACGATCTGAACAATTCCTATGAAAACTCACCCATTGCTTTAGATTCTATACAGTGGGATTCGGTTAAAAATCATCCAAATGTAGTTAGTGTAAATTCTTTTGCTACAAAACCTGGGATTATCAATGTTAACGATGAGGTGGAGGGAGTTTTATTAAAGGGTGTTGATATCAGCTATGATCAAAATTATTTAAAAAAGATATTGGTCGAGGGTGATACATTAAATCTAAAACAAAAAGATGGACCTGGAGAACAAATTTTGATATCTAAGTATCTTGCCAATAGGTTGATGCTAAAGGTTGGTGATGATTTTATTATGTATTTCGTTCAACAGCCTATTCGTAAGCGAAAATTTGAGATTAAAGGAATTTATAACTCAGGTTCTGAAGAATTGGATAAGGTTTATGTAATAGGGTCTTTAGATTTAATTCGTAAACTTAATAATTTAGATAGTACAGCTGTGGGGGGGTATGAGGTTCGTATTCAAGATTTTTCAAAGCTACAACAAACAACTGATGAGCTTGATGATCTGGTCCCAATGGATATGCATGCTATAAGCATCCGTGAACAGGTGCCAGATATCTTTCAATGGCTAGATCTTCTGGACATGAATACTACTATTATTTTTATATTAGTGACTTTAGTTGCTATCATCAATATGGTCTCGGCTTTGCTGATTACTATTTTAGAGCGTACCTCTATGATCGGTATTTTAAAAGCACTTGGTTTTCATAATAATGGAGTTCGTCGTGTTTTTATGTATAATGCGCTCTATTTAATTGGTTTAGGTTTATTGTTGGGTAATTTTATAGGATTGGGTTTATATTTCTTTCAAGATTATACTCATTTTTTCAAATTAGATGAGCAAACCTATTACATCTCTTATGTAGCTGTCAAGTTGTTTTGGACGGATATCATTTTAATCAATGTTTCGCTACTAATTATTGGAATGTTAGCTTTGTTTATCCCTTCTCTATTGATCACTAAAATCAGCCCAATTCGCGCGATTTCTTTCAAATAAATAAGTGCTTTAATTGTAGTTCCGAAATAAATATTTTACTTTTAGAAGTTTGATAAGGGGATTTCTGCCAGAAATCTTACTCAAATGTATACTAGATTTAGCTTATATATTTATGAATAGAAACGTATTAGATCACTTATCGCATGCTTTCGAAGCACCTTTAAAAAGTCCAGTACTCATTTTCGCGCTCGTCTTATTTATCATTTTATTATCGCCCATTTTATTACGTTCAATTAAAGTTCCGGGCATTATAGGTTTGATTATTTCTGGTGTTGTCATTGGCCCGCATGGACTGAACTGGTTGGAGAAAAACTCTGCAGTGGACCTTTTCTCTACGATAGGTTTGCTTTATATTATGTTTATAGCTGGTCTGGAACTGGATATGAATGAGTTTAAAAAAACTAAGCATAAGAGTTTATGGTTCGGTTTTTTCACGTTTATTATTCCTATTGCTATCGGTTTCCCGGTCTGTTTTTATCTTTTGGATTATGGTATTTTAGCCAGCATTTTGATTTCCAGTATGTTTGCTACTCATACATTGGTTTCTTATCCAATTGTAAATAGTTACGGTATTTCGAAAAATGAAGCTGTAGCTATTACTATAGGTGGAACTATATTAACGGACACTGCTGTTCTGATTATTTTGGCAGTAATCACCGGAGCTTCGCAAGGGAATATCGGACAGGAATTTTGGGTTACTTTAGGTGTATCTTTCGCAATTTTCCTTTTTATCATGTTTGGTGTGATTCCTCGCATTGCGAAATGGTTTTTCGAACGTATTGAAAGTGAAAAAACTTCACATTATATTTTTATTTTATCAATTGTTTTCTTTGCCGCATTCTTGTCTGAAATCGCGGGGCTTGAACCAATTATTGGAGCTTTCGTTGCAGGATTAGCGTTGAATAAGTTAATTCCGCATTCGTCCGCCCTGATGAATCGTATTGAGTTTATTGGAAACGCGATCTTTATTCCGTTTTTCCTAATAAGCGTAGGTATGATCGTGGATGTCAGTGTGCTGCTACGCGGACCGGAGGCTTTAATTGTTGCGGCAACACTAACAGTTGTTGCCATCTTGGGTAAATGGGGAGCCGCATGGATGACCCAATTGGTTTTTAAGTATAGCTCAGGACAGCGAAATGTTATTTTTGGTTTGAGTAGTTCACACGCCGCAGCAACTCTTGCTGTGATCATGGTCGGGTATAAAAATGAGATTATCGATGAAAATGTGTTGAATGGTACAATCTTATTGATTTTGGTAACCTGTATTGTTGCAACTATTGTGACAGAAGGGGCATCGAAAAAAATAGTAATGGATGGAGATCAGGACGAAAGCCATATCAATATTGTGAAGGAACATGATGAACATATTCTGATACCATTAGCAAATATGGAAAACATGAAACCGCTTTTGGATTTTGCTACATTGATGCGAAGCAAAAAATCGCATTATCCAATAAGTATTGTTTCCGTTGTTAAGGATAATGAGCAAGCGGAAAAGAATATGGCCATAGCGCGTAAAAATTTGGATAATATTGTAAAATATGCCTCTGGTAGTGAAACCGAAGTAAGTATTGCTACTACGATTGATTATAATATTCCTAGTGGAATTAGCCGTAGTGCAAAAGAGGTGATGGCTGACTGTATTCTATTAGGATGGCCAAGTGCAAGTAATTTTGTCGATAAAATTGTTGGTGAGAAGTCTGAAAGTATTTTAAACCGTACTTCTGCAAATGTTATGATGTGTCAATTTAAGAAGCCTTTTATTACACATAATAAAATTATTGTATTCGCACCACCTTTGGCCCAATCCGAATTTGGATTTGAATATTGGGTAGAGAAAGTGCTTAAATTAGGACAGGAGCTTACAATTTCGGTCACTTTTGTATGTGATAAACGTACTGAAGAGGCCACTAAAATATTTCTGGAAGAAATTAAAAATTCAGTTCCTGTCAATTATAAGATCTATGATGATTGGGATCATATGCAGGGGTTAAAGTCATTTAGAGAGGATAATGCATTTTTATTTTATGTTTCATCGCGTTATGGTGAGGTATCTTACCGTGATTCTTTAGATGGTTTGGCAAAGAAATTGGAACGTATTCATCAGAATGAAAATGTGGTCCTTGTATTTCCGAGCCGGGTAGACAATCAACATATTGATGAATATGAAGATGTGCAAGCGGCTCCGATCTTCAGAAAGATTAGTAAGGAAATTGGAAACATGTTTAATAAAGATAAATAAACTGAAGTATGGCAAGTAAAATAACAAAGTCTCTGGATGGACCGCTACAGGTGCCTGATCAGCCTATCATTCCATTTATTATTGGCGACGGTATAGGCCCTGACATTTGGCGTGCTTCGGTTCGGGTTTTTGATCGTGCGGTAGAAGTTGCGTATGGTGGTAAAAGGAAAATTGAATGGAAAGAGGTACTGGCTGGAGAGAAGGCATTTGATGAAACTGGAGCATGGTTGCCGGAAGAGACACTTGATGTACTGAAAGAATATCTAGTTGGTATTAAAGGACCGTTGACAACGCCGATAGGGAGTGGTATCCGTTCTCTCAATGTGGCCTTGCGTAAGGAATTAGATTTGTTTGTTTGCCAACGTCCTACAAAGTGGTATGAGGGTGTTCCATCACCAGTTAAGCATCCGGAATATGTTAATATGGTTATTTTTCGTGAAAATACGGAAGATATTTATGCCGGTATTGAATTTGCGTCAGGTACATTAGATGCTACTAAAATTCAAGATTTTCTTCGTACTCAACTTCATGTCGATTATAATTTTTCGAATGATACGGGGGTGGGAATTAAATTGGTTTCGGAAAGAGGTTCTAAACGGCTTGTACGTGCAGCAATTGAACATGCTTTAGCGCATAAATTACCTTCTGTGACTTTGGTTCATAAAGGCAATATTATGAAGTTTACAGAGGGGGCTTTTAAAAATTGGGGTTATGAATTAGCCGAGACAGAATTTGCTAAGGAAACATATACCTGGGGTCAATGGGAACGGACTAAAGCGGAGAAAGGGGATGCTGCAGCTAATGCTGAGCAACAGGAAGCCCTGGCTGCTGGTAAGCTTTTGATCAAAGATGTCATTGCAGATAATTTTCTGCAACAGATTTTACTAAATCCGCGTGATTATTCTGTTATTGCTACATTGAATTTGAATGGCGATTATATTTCAGATGCCCTTGCTGCTATTGTTGGGGGTATTGGTATTGCTCCTGGGGCAAATATCAATTATAATACTGGGCATGCTGTCTTTGAGGCGACGCATGGAACCGCACCCCGGTTTGCAAATACCGATACAATGAATCCTTCTTCGGTAATTTTAAGTGGTGTGATGATGTTCGAATATATGGGATGGCAAGAAGTGGCGGATGCTATAGTTAAAGCATTGAGCGAAACAATTAAAGCCAAAACTGTAACAGTTGATTTTTATAATTTAATGGAAGATGCCACGCTCGTGAAAACAAGTGAATTTGCGGATCGTATGATCGAAAAGTTATAATAGCTATTTTGAATATGCTAGATAAAGCTGACCTTTGAATTTTATTTAAAGGTCAGCTTTTTTTATATGCAATTTTCAGATTTACCACCGTTTGTTAAAGTTTCTTCTGTATTTACAGAGGAAGAATTACAGCAGTTACTTCGTGTTGAACAATTACCAGATGATATTGAGATTGATACTATCCGTGACGAACCAGAGATTTTTGATCTCCTTAATGCATTTATTGGTGATGAAAATAGTCGTTTGATACATTTACAGCTTTATGCACAGATGTTATTAAAAAGAGGAGAGGTTGAGCAAGCGTGGAAAGTGATCTTATTATAGGTTAGACATAATATCATTTTTAATGTTTTTTCAAGTATTTTATGTTATCTTTTTATCATTTCGGTGTTACTTTTTTCTAAATTTCATTAATATTGATTTTTTGTTGAAATTTAAGTAAGAAAACTTGTACCTTTGATCTTCGGAAAGCAAACGATTGCTTAGTCGAACCGTAGAAAAGTATAAAAAAAACAAACTATATATCGATGAAACATAATTTTGGAGCAGGTCCTTGCATTCTGCCAAAGGAAGTTTTTCAAGAAGCTTCACAAGCTGTAATTGATTTTAATAATACTGGTTTATCCATCTTAGAAATTTCGCATCGATCCAAAGAATTCGAAGCAGTTTTGGATGAAGCAACTAAATTGGTTCGCGAATTGTTAAATGTGCCGCAAGGATATTCTATTTTGTTCCTACAGGGAGGTGCAAGTTTACAATTTGCAATGGTAGCGTTAAACTTGTTGCCTGAAAATGGTAAAGCAGCTTACTTGGATACGGGTGTATGGGCTTCAAAAGCAATTAAAGAAGCAAAGAAGATTGGAAATGTAGAGGTAGTTGCATCATCGAGCGATAAAAATTACACCTATATTCCAAAGCAATATACTGTTCCTGCTGATGCAGCTTATTTTCATTATACGTCAAATAATACAATTTACGGAACTGAAGTATTTGATGTTCCAGCATCAAGTGCTCCAATTGTCGTTGATATGTCTTCGGATATTTTGAGCCGTGAGATTAATGTGAGTGATTTTGATCTTATCTATGCGGGAGCACAAAAAAATATGGGTCCTGCAGGCGCTACTTTAGTAATCGTTAAAGATGAGATTTTAGGTAAAACGGGACGTGTTATTCCATCTATTTTGGATTACACTGCACATATTTCGGCAGATTCAATGTACAATACGCCGCCTGTTTTCTCCATCTTTGTATCTCTTCTTAACCTACGCTGGTTGAAAGCAAAAGGTGGTGTAGCGGTTATTGAACAAGAGAATATTATTAAGGCACGTACGTTGTATGATGAAATTGATCGTAACCCATTCTTCAAAGGAACTGCTGCCATAGAAGATCGTTCTCGTATGAATGTTACTTTTGTCATGGATTCTGCAGAATTAGAGGCTGAGTTCTTGGCTTTAGCTAAAGAACGTGAACTGATCGGTATTAAAGGTCATCGTTCAGTTGGTGGTTTTAGAGCATCAATCTATAATGCATTGTCGATAACAAGCATCAATGCTATGGTAGATGCAATGAAAGAGTTTGAAGAATTGAAAAAATAAAATCGAAATTATATCATGAGAATATTAGCAAATGATGGTATCGATCCAGCTGGAAAACAACTTTTGGAGGATGCCGGATTTGAAGTAGATACAAATCATATTCCGCAGGAAGAATTAGCGGAAAAATTACAAGCTTACGATGCCATTACGGTACGTAGTGCAACGAAAGTTAGACAGGCCTTAATTGATGTTTGTCCAAACCTAAAAGTGATCGGACGTGGTGGCGTCGGCATGGATAATATTGATGTCGACTACGCACGCTCCAAAGGAATAGCGGTGTTGAATACACCAGCTGCTTCTTCCTTATCAGTTGCAGAATTGGTATTTGCTCATTTATTAAATGGAGTACGTTTCCTTTATGATTCAAACCGTCAAATGCCTTTATCTGGGGAGAGTAAGTTTGGTGCTTTGAAAAAAGCGTATGCAGGCGGAACTGAACTGAGAGGGAAAACATTGGGTGTGGTTGGTTTTGGACGTATTGGACGTGAGACAGCGAAGATTGGATTAGGTCTTGGGATGGATATTGTGTATTATGATCTAGCTGATGGGCCTAAAACGTTAACTTTATCCCTGACTCAAGGATTTGAAGTGGAATTGCCAGTAGATCAAGTATCAATGGAAGATTTATTGAAAACTTCTGATTTTATTACTTTACATGTTCCTTTCTTAGATAAGCCAGCAATAGGTAAAGCTGAATTTGCATTGTTGAAAGATCAAGTTGGTTTAGTTAATGCTGCCCGTGGTGGTGTAATTGATGAACTTGCTTTAATTGAAGCCTTGGATTCTGGTAAGGTAGCTTTTGCGGGATTAGATGTCTTTGACAATGAGCCTACTCCGAGATTGGAGATTTTGAAACATCCAAAAATTTCTTTGACACCACATATTGGTGCCGCAACAAATGAAGCGCAAGAACGTATCGGTGTTGAATTGGCACAATTGATTATCGAGAATCTTAAGAAGTAATCTTCCGCATAATGAAATGATGCGGCACAAAAACATTATGTATTTGTGCCGCATTTTTTTGCAAAAAAACTAAGTAATTGCCTATATTCACGGCAAAATTTAAATATAATGTAATTCAGTATGAAAATTTTAAAATTTGGTGGTACATCTGTCGGTAGTGCAGAGCGCATCAAAGGGTTGTTAGATATTGTAAACCCTTCTGAGCGTCAAGTTGTGGTGTTGTCAGCTGTGTCTGGGACAACAAATGCTTTAGTAGAAATTGGTCAAGCATATCTTGCAGATGATAAGAACTTGGCGAAGGAATTAATAAAGAAGCATAAAGACAAGTACGAAGACCTCATTAAGGAATTGTTCAAAACTGAAGCTGGATATAAAAACGGCAAGAGCTTAATCGATTCGCATTTTAATTTTATTGAAAGTTTTGCACATGAGATTTTTACTCCTGTAGAAGATAAGATCATTCTGGCACAGGGGGAATTGATGTCAACTGCTTTATTCCATTTTCATCTGACAGAAATCAATGTTCCATCCGTATTATTACCGGCATTAGATTTTATGAAGATTGACGAGGATAATGAGCCTGTGGTAGACTATATAACAGAGAAATTGACTCCTTTGCTTGACAATTATCCTGATAATACGCTGTTTATAACGCAGGGCTTTATTTGCCGTAATTCTTTTGGTGAGGTAGATAATCTACGTCGTGGAGGATCGGATTATACTGCATCATTAATTGGTGCTGCGATTGGAGCTGAAGAGGTTCAGATCTGGACCGATATCGACGGAATGCATAATAATGATCCGAGAATCGTAAAGAATACAACCCCAATTGCGCATTTGAGTTTTGACGAAGCGGCAGAATTAGCTTATTTCGGTGCAAAAATTTTACATCCGCAATCGGTATTTCCTGCTCAAAAATATAATGTACCCGTTCGCTTGTTGAATACGATGGATCCTCAGGCTAAAGGTACGCTTATTAGTAAAGAAGGTGGTCAAAAGGGTAGTATTCGTGCAATAGCCGCTAAAGATGGAATCACAGCTATTCATATTCATTCTTCACGTATGCTTTTGGCCTATGGTTTTTTACGTCGTGTATTTGAAATATTTGAACGTTATAAGACACCAATTGATATGATTACAACATCGGAGGTTGCTGTTTCTGTAACGATAGACGATACTAAAAATCTACAGGATATTATTAAAGAAGTCGAAGATTTTGGGACTGTGTCGGTGGATGAACATCAAACCATCGTGTGTGTGGTAGGGGATTTTGACTTGAATACACATGGGTATGCGGCCCGAGTATTGGATGCTGTAAAACACTTACCGGTCCGAATGATTTCATATGGAGGTTCGGATTATAATGTATCAGTTCTGTTGGACACGGATCATAAAGTGGAAGCATTACGCTCGTTACACAACCGTTTATTTTAATTGAAATAACCAAAATGAAAAACGAAAATATAGAGAGTCAGTTCGTAGGAAAGGAAACTCCTTTTTATTACTACGACCTGAACGTTTTGGAAGAAACGTTGGATGCGGCTTATGCCGCTTCCAGTAAGCGTGGATTCCATGTGCATTTTGCTTTGAAATCAAATTTCAACAGCCGTTTGCTTGAAATGATCCAAAGTAAAGGTTTTGGAGCAGATTGTGTAAGTGGAAATGAGGTGCAACAGGCTATTAATGCGGGGTTTGATGCAAAAATGATCACTTTTGCTGGTGTAGGTAAGTCTGATAAGGAAATTAATCTTGCTTTAGCGCACGATATTTTTGCTTTCAATGTCGAGTCTATTCAGGAATTGGAGGTGATCAATGAGTTGGCTGCTGTTCAGGGAAGAAAAGCTAAAGTAGCATTACGTATTAATCCTAATGTAGATGCACATACCCATCATTATATCACAACGGGATTAGATGAAAATAAATTTGGTGTTACAAATGCGGAACTTGAAAGAGCTGCAGCTGTGATACGGAAGTGTGAGAATATCGAACTTATTGGTTTACATTTTCATATCGGTTCTCAAATAACAGATATGAATGTATTCAAGAGCCTATGTGTGAAAGTGAATGAATGGAAAAATTGGTTTGAAGAACGTGGTGTCATCATCAAAGTTTTAAATGTTGGAGGTGGACTGGGAGTGGATTACCATAACCCAGATACGAATGCAATTCCTGATTTTGAAGCATATTTTGATATTTTTGATAAATTCTTAGAAAGAACTCCACAACAGGAAGTCCATTTTGAGTTAGGGCGTGCATTAGTTGCGCAATGTGGTTCTTTAATCAGTAAAGTACTTTATGTAAAGAATGGTGTTAAGAAGAACTTTTTAATATTAGATGCAGGTATGACTGAATTGATGCGACCTGCATTATATCAGGCTTTTCATAAAATAGAAAAGCTTGGAGATGCAAATGCAACAGAACTTATCAATTATGATGTTGTAGGACCTATCTGCGAAAGCTCCGATTGCTTTGGAAAAGAGGTCACATTGCCATTGTCGAAAAGAGGAGATCTTGTTGCTATACGTACCGCTGGTGCATATGGTGAAGTAATGTCTTCACGCTATAATCTCAGAGAGGAGATTCGCTATGTATATAGTGACGAATTAGTCTAAAACTACCCTATGAAAATAGAACTGGCTTAAACTACTGATAGTTTAAGCCTTTTCGTTTTGTAGGAATATTTGTTTTTCATTTGCAGAATAAATGGAATAGCGAAATATATTTCTGTTTTGCTATACATCCTTGTACCTTTGTATATGCAACAGATTCAACATATACTTCGAAAATTATTTAGTGAGGAGCGGATTAGAGTAGATTTTAGTGTAAAGGGAGGGACTACTACTTTACTCGCTAGTTTTGCATATTTACCGATCCGGGAGCTTTTAAATTTTAATATTAACATAAAAGAAGAGTATCGAGATATTTTGAGTGAATTGGACGTTGCTAAGGAATTGGAACCTGTTGCGTCACTTTTGTTAAAAGGTATGCTAAGTATGCAAGCCGGTCATGATGATGCAACAAAATATCTTTATGAAGCTCAAAAAGTCCAGGTAACAGCATTAGGATATAGTTATTTGGCATTATGCTATTTTATGAAAGGAGATTTTGATAAGTCTATTCAGATTTATTCAAATGCGATTACTGATTTCCCCAAAGAACCTTATTTTTATGCCTGTCGCTGTGTACTGAATCGATGTTTAGATGATGATGAGGGAGCTTTTTATGATTATCAGGTCGCAAAACGTCTCGATTTCAATTATCACAGTCTGCTAGAGTGGCATGAGCATCTTTCCTATTTAGAAACCCTTAAAGTGGATCAGCTGGAACTTCAGGAATTGGAAAGCACTTGGGAACAAGATCCAGAACGATTAGATGTCTTAACGAAGCTCGCTTTGGAGTATGTACACATTTATGATTATCAAAAAGCTATTCGTTTATATTCTCAAGGAATCAATATGGCGGATAATCAAGCAGAATGGTATGTTTACCGTGCGGCAATCTACAGCAAATTAACGTTGTATATAGAAGCCCTTGAGGATTGTAATCAAGCTTTATCAATTGATGAAAATTGTGTTTCTGCTTATATTTTACGAGCAAAGTTATTGGAATGTCTACACGAACATGACGCCGCACTTGAGGATTATAGAAAAGCAACCTCTCTAAATCCTGAACATACTGCCATATATGAGGAGCGGGCTTCGCTTTTTGAAAGATTAGGGAAATTTGAAGATGCTATCGTCGATTATTCTAAATTGATCGCCTTAATGAAGGATGACTTTTATCCGTATGTACTTCGCGCAGATATGTTCGAACGTATAGGAAAGCAGGAAGAGGCTTTGTTGGATTATAATCGTGCTATAGACTTGAATCCTTACTATTCAGATCTTTATCAGTATCGTGCTGCAATACGGGAATCTTTAGGTGATAAAGTAGGCGCTGAATCTGATTTACAAAAATTCGAAGAGTTGGATGAAGAGTAATAAAAGATAAAAAAGGTTCAGTTGTTTAAAACTGAACCTTTTTTATCGTTAAATTCCTAACTCAACCTGAAATAGAAACCCCCAGGAGTTCTTTTGATCGGCATTGTCAAATTGACCATCTTTAAAAGTATAATTACCACTCAAATTAAATTTTAAGCGATGTGCTTTCATATATTTGTTAATACCAGCTTCAATAATTTCTGTTTGTTTTTCATATGCCCGAATATCTTTGTGAGGTTGGACAAAGGTATAGCGGCTTACGACCTCGTATCCATGATTCATCAGGTAAGACATCTGTTGATTAACTCCAAAACCTTTATAAGCATAGGCGGTATTTCCCTGTAAATCGATGTTCATTGGATTGTCGACATCACGACGCATATACTCGGCTTGATAAGCAAAACCCTGATATTTAAAAATTGCATCAATAAAGCTAGTCTTTAAAGTAAAAGGATTTTCAACATATTTACCCGTTTGACCACCTATACGGGTTGTTCTGTCGTTAAAGCTGTAACCTCCCCCAATAGATAGTTTTGGTGTTTCTTCACGCTCTATGTCTCCTTCGGAATAATCGCCTCCATTTTCAAAATTGCCGAATGGTAAAAATTCTACCCTACCTGTGTAAGATAAGCCTCCATCTGTTCCGCTTGCAGCTCTACCTTCACCTGTTGATATGGCAACTTTTGCATTAATAGGTACTTCGCCAATTTTTTTACTCAGATTGGCACTCATTCCGAAATCACGATCTAAAGTAAACCTGGTATTCACTAAGGAACGATCTGCAAACTGGAGCTGTCCAGATGAATTGACGCGTTGCCTATTTCCTGGTAATTTGTTTTGACCGAAACTGATGTAGAAATCGTCAGTAAAGTTATAGAATACAACGGCATCACGTACAATATTTGGAATACCGGTTTCATCGAAATCTTGATCACTTCTTGTAAAAGCTAATTGTAATGAGTAGCTAATCTTAGGCGTGTAGATGTAACCATCGACCCGCATTCTAAGTCTACGTACACGCGCATCCCATTCTCCGTTCTTTTCTCCGTCTAATTTTTCTGTGAAACCGGCACGGTTTTGCATTCTAAATCTGAAGTTTGTGTAGAAAAGGGAATCTTTGCTATGGAATTGAATTCCTTTGAAATTTAAGATAGTAGCTCTATCATCTCGTTCTTGCGCTTTTGTGGCACAGGCTAAGGTCGCTAGTAAGGCTGTAAGGGTAACAATTTTTGTTGCTCTCATTCGTCTTTTAAAAAAATATTATAGTAAGGGTTGTGTGTACTTAAATTATAACAGTTTAATTTGCTTGTAAAAAATAGCGTATTAATAAAATAATATTTTTAGCATCTATCTATAAAAGATACGGATTAATCATGATTCTTACGGATAGAACTTTATATATTATATGCGTGCGACAGTCATTTTAGCTAAATCCAATGTCAGTGATTCTATTCTTGACAAGAAACTAAGTATAAAACAAAGTGATTTGCTGCTGTTTTTTTATTTTCAAACACAAAGATAATAATCTAATTGAATAGAGGAGAAAAATGAGATGAAATGATAAGTAAAAGGCCACTTTATAGGTGGCCTTTTACTTATTATAATTCTTTACGTAAACGTGCAACAGGTATATTGAGTGCTTCGCGATATTTTGCAACGGTACGTCTAGCGATATTGTAACCTTTATCTTTTAAGATTTCGGTCAGCTTTTCATCAGCAAGAGGTTTGCGTTTATCTTCATTTGCGATGCATTCTTCTAAGATCTTTTTAACTTCTTTATTGGATACTTCTTCTCCAGATTCTGTTTGAATAGCTTCGGAGAAAAATGATTTAAGAAGAAATGTGCCAAATTCTGTTTGTACATATTTTGAGTTGGCAACACGGGATACAGTCGAGATATCCATACCTATGCGATCTGCAATATCTTTTAATATCATCGGTCTAAGCTTAACATCATCACCTGTTAAAAAGTAGTCATACTGATACTCCATGATGGCATTCATTGTTTTTAGCAATGTCTGCTGTCTTTGTTTTATCGCATCAATAAACCATTTCGCAGAATCGAGTTTCTGTTTTACAAACTGAACAGCTTCTTTCATTTTTTTATCCTTTTGATCGGATTTCTCATAATGTTCGAACATGTTCTGGTAAGAACGACTCACACGTAGTTCTGGTGCATTTCGCCCGTTTAATGTTAGATGAAGTACTCCATCGTTGTTAATGATGTGAAAATCGGGAATGACATGTAACTGTTTACCTGCAACAGCTCCTGAATCACCTGGTTTTGGATTTAACTTTAGAATTTCATTTACAATATTTTTAAGATCATCTGAGGTTAACCCTAGCGATTTTTCAAGTTTATCATAATGCTTCTTGGTAAATTCATCCAAATAATTTTTTACAACTTTAGTTGCCTGAATGATGGTTGGATTATTTTGATCTTTCTTTTGTAATTGTATCAGCAAGCATTCCTGTAAATCACGAGCTCCGATACCTGCCGGTTCAAAATCTTGAATAACCTTTAACATTTCTAATACTTCGCTTTCAGTAGCGATAACATTTTGAGAAAACGCAAGGTCATCAATGAGACTTAATATTGGACGACGTAGGTATCCGTCATCATCTAAACTTCCAATAATTTGCTGACCGATTAAGAAATCACGGTCATCTAAGGCTAGTAAATCGAGCTGTTGTTGTAATTTCTCAAAAAATGAATCTTGTACAGCAATGGGAATCTCTTTTTTATCATCATCTTCGTCAGTATAATTATAGTTGTTGGAGTAATCAGTATAATCATCTTCCTGGATATATTCATCTACGTTGAACTCATCGCTGTCGAAGCTTTCTTCACTATCAAAACTCTCATCTGGATCGCGATCTGGGTATTCTTCGTTCGGTTCGGCCATGTTTGCTAAACTGCCGTCCTCAAGTGCTGGATTCTCCTCTAATTCTTCTTTAATGCGTGCGTCCAAAGAGACTGTAGGAACCTGTAAAAGTTTAATAAACTGAATCTGCTGTGGAGATAGTTTTTGTAATAACTTTTGTTGTAAGGTTTGCTTTAACATGTTTTTCTATGACTAATTCGAATATAAATTTATATAAATTATATTGATTTAAGAAACAAAAATACATAGAAAAGGTATTTGGGTATAATTTTTGTAGCTATCTATAATCTTATACTCCTAATTATCAGAATTGGAATAATGAAATGTTAAATTTCGTTAATTCTTCTTTATGACATGTAAAAGCTATTTTTTTTGCTTGTTTTCACAAAACATTTTTAGACCTTTACCATATGTTTAAACGTATTAAGAATAAATATATACGCTATATAGCAATTGCTATATATTTTTTAATCGTCCTTGTTTGTGCTATACAGCTTAACTTTTTGGGGCTATTTGGCTACTCGCCTACAAAAAAGGATATTACGATGCCCAGTGTTAATATCTCAACCGAATTGTATACTGCAGATAGTGTTTTGATCGGTCGTTATTTTGATGAAGACCGTAATCCAGTGGCTTTTGACAGCATATCTAAAAATGTGATCAATGCGCTGGTGGCTACAGAGGATGTTCGCTTTTATAAACATAGCGGAGTTGATTTTTTAGGTCTCGGATCTGGTATTGTTTCTACTTTATCTGGAGATAGAAGAGGGGCTAGTACAATTACGCAACAATTGGCAAAAAACTTATATCGTACACGCTATAATAAATCGGGTGGTCTTCTTGGTAAAATACCTGGTGTTGGTTTAATTGTAACCAAGTTTAAGGAATGGATGACCGCTTATAAATTGGAGTCACGATATGAAAAAAATGAAATTATAACGATGTATTTAAATACCGTTTCGTTCAGTAATAATTCATATGGTATCCAAACGGCTGCACGACGTTATTTTAGTAAAAATGCAAGTGAACTTAGCATCAATGAAGCTGCGGTATTAGTGGGTATGCTGAAGGGAACAACAATTTATAATCCTATGCGTAATCTAGACAAATCGCGTGAGCGCCGAAATGTCGTTTTAACTCAAATGGAGAAGGCTAAGTATATTGATCAAACTCAGGTTGATCAGTTGTCAAAGGAGCCATTGGTATTACGTACGGAGAACAAAGATATACATGCGGGTGAAGATTCTTATTTACGGGCAGCGGTAGAGCGTTGGCTGGAGAAGTGGGCTGATGAAAATGATATGGATATCTATAAGGATGGTCTAAAGATTTATACTACAATCAACTCAAAGCTTCAAAAACATGCCGAGGAAGCTGTTGCTAAGCAGATGCAGGTATTGCAACGGAGATTGAAGAATGCATGGGGTAGTGAAGAGCCTTGGCGTGATTTGTCAGGTAAGGTAATTCCTGGATTTATTGAAAACTTGGTAAAAAAGACAGACTATTATAAATTTTTGGTGAAAAAATATGATCAACGTACTGACAGTATTGATTTCTACTTGAACCGTAAAAAAGAAATGGAAGTATTTTCTTGGAAAGGAGAGCGGATGCGTGAAAAAGTAGAGATGTCCACTGTTGATTCGATCAAATACTATGTAACTATGTTAAATACGGGTGTGATGAGTATGGATCCATATTCTGCTGAAATTAAAGTGTGGGTAGGAGGTATCGATCATCAGTTTTTTAAATATGATCATGTTAATCAATCTAAAAGACAGGCAGGTTCTACATTCAAACCTTTTGTTTATTTAGCAGCATTGGAATCCGGTATGACACCTTGTGATCAGATTCAAGATAAGCCCGTAACCATCAAGATTGATAAAGGAGATTCAATTGAAGTCTGGGAGCCTAAAAATGCTGACTGGAATTTTAGTTATCGGGATATGTCATTGCGTTGGGCCATGGCGCGTTCGGTAAATTCGATTACAGTTCAACTGACAGAGAAAGTAGGGGCTGATAAAATTGTTGAAGCTGCACATCGAGTTGGAATTGAAAGTAAATTGAGTCCTGTGGCGTCGATCGGTTTGGGACCAAATGATGTTTCAGTTTTTGAAATGGTAAATGGTTATGCTACAATGATGAATCACGGTGAACGTGTAACACCTATTCTTGTTTCTCGAATAGAAGATTATGACGGAAAAGTGATTGCAACTTTTAAACCTGAACGTAAGCAGGTAGTGGATAAACAAGATGCATGGTTGATGACCTATATGCTTCGCGGAGGAATGGAAGAGCC
This sequence comes from Sphingobacterium sp. MYb388, assembly GCF_037479535.1. Taxonomy (NCBI): domain Bacteria; kingdom Pseudomonadati; phylum Bacteroidota; class Sphingobacteriia; order Sphingobacteriales; family Sphingobacteriaceae; genus Sphingobacterium; species Sphingobacterium sp. MYb388. The sequence continues at coordinate 708,966 of NZ_JBBGYV010000001.1, forward strand.
GGGAGGAACTTCACAGGCATTATGGGAGTATGATCTTTTTGATAAGGAAAATGAGATTGGTGGAAAAACGGGTACTTCTTCGGAGTATGTAGATGGGTGGTACATGGGTGTTACCAAAGATCTGGTAACTGCGGTGTGGGTCGGTTGTGACGATCGAAATATCCATTTTAAAAATTCGCAGACCGGTGAGGGCTCTAAAACCGCGCTACCAATTTTTGGTTTATTTATGGAATCTGTTTATAAGGATAAGCAGTTAGGCTATACGCAGGGTAAATTTCCTGCTTCAACTGTGGAAATTACAAAGAAGTATAAGTGTGAAACTCCTCGTCCGCCTCGTGAAGAGGTTGTCTCAGATTCAACCGCTGTAGATGATGAGATGTTAATCGATGGTGTGGAAGATGTGCAAAATGGTGGTACAACTCAAGAAGAAGGATTATCAACTTCTGGAGATGATGATGCTTCTGATGTCTTATCTACCCATAATGATGCAACGGCAATAAGACCGCGTGATTCACTAGGTTTTGGTGATTAATACATTCTCTTAAAAATTTTAAATCGGTTGTTTATGAAGTATAAACAACCGATTTTTTTTTGGAAGTATCCATATTAGTTGGACATAGGTTGTTCCAATTCGCATTTTGTTTTCTGATGAGCTTCTCCTTCTGCATCCGTGTAAAGTGATTTAATTCAAATTGTCTCTTTTCAGCTTGTTCCTGACAATCAAATTTTTCCATATAAACGACACGAGTTAAGTGTGGGCCATTGGGAAAGAAAATGTTGCAGCTGCTTTTTATTTCGTTCATCGCCCGGTTAAAGTCTGATGTGATATCTACATTTAAGAACTGTCTGTTGCTGTCCGTAATGATGTATAATGTGTGTGATTTCATGTTTTGAGCTAATAAATTTGGTTATTTGTATAATTTTTACTAATTTTATTGGCACAATAATACTAATATTTTTAGATATTAAAAATTAAAATTAAAAAAATATGCCAAACATAGCTTCCAATCTTAAGTTTTTAAGAAAAACGAAAAGGCTTACACAACAGCAGTTTGCTGACTTAATGGAGATAAAACGTGCTTCTGTAGGGGCGTATGAAGAAGATCGGGCAGAGCCAAAATATGAGTTACTAAAAAAAATAGCAGAGTTTTATGACCTTTCAATGGATGAGCTTGCTAATGATGAGATAAATGAAAAATGGAAACGGGCTCCTAAAAGTAATGCTTCTAATTTACGGGTACTTAGTGTTACAGTTGACGGGCTTGACCGCGAAAATATAGAGTTGGTTCCTGTAAAAGCGAGCGCTGGCTATATGAATGGTTATGCTGATCCGGAATATGTTGCAACGTTACCGAAATTTTCGTTACCTATGTTCAATCAAGGAACCTATCGGGCTTTTGAAATCAAGGGTGATTCGATGCGTCCTTTGGCTAGTGGTTCTATTGTCGTAGCAGAATATGTGGAGAACTGGAATGATATTAAGCCAGGGCAGACCTATATTGTCGTTTCAAAAGATGAGGGGGTTGTATACAAGCGAATAGCATTTAAATTTAAAGAAGATAAAGGTCTGAAGTTAGTTTCTGATAATAAGAGCTACGATCCATATTGGGTAGAAGCGAGTGATATTATGGAAGTTTGGAAAGCAAAAGCGTTTATTAGTACAACGCTTCCGGAACCTAGTAATGAACCTTCTATGGAGACTTTGACAAGCATGATGGCAGAAATGCAAAAAACAATTAATTCGGTTGTAGATAAGGGTTAGAGGATCATTTTGATGGATCTTTTTTATCTATATTTTGATAGTTGAAAAAAAATATTTACCTTTGTCTTATCTGAGAGGAAGGGGGCAACGTATGCCCCCTTTTTTAATTCATTGATTTCAGTATTTTTATTCGTTTTCGAAAGAATATGCAAAATGTAGAGAAAAGAGTTATCGAACTCGTCCAAGAAAAATTAGCAGATCGCGATGATTTGTTTATTGTAAGTGTTAAATTTCATCCGAACAGCGTGTTGGAAGTTTTGCTAGATGGTGATCAGGGAATTAGTATCGATGATTGTGTACAGGTTAGTAAATTTGTCGGATTCCAGTTGGAAGAAGAGGGGACAGTAGAGAAAGCTTATCGTCTTGAAGTTTCTTCTCCGGGGCTAGATGCTAATTTTGTTAATCAAAGGCAATATGAGAAAAATATTGGACGCAATGTACAAGTGAAGTTAAATGATGGTACAAAAACGGAAGGTACATTGTTAGCCGTTGAGGATGCACAGATAACAATTGAAGAAACAATAAAAGAAAAAGGTAAAAAAGCGGAGCAGGTTGCTCGCATTATACCTTTTGAACAAATAAAAGCAACTAAGGTGTTAATTTCATTTAAATAAAAATGAGCAGCAATATCAATTTGATTGACTCTTTCCAAGAGTTTAAAGAGTTTAAAAACATTGACCGACCTACGGTTATTTCTGTCTTAGAAGAAGTATTTCGTAGTATGATCCGTAGACGTTTTGGTACAGATGAAAACTGTGATGTTATCGTAAATCCTGATAATGGAGATTTAGAGATATGGAGAACACGCGTTGTTGTTGAAGATGAATTTTCGGAAGATGATGATCTTGAAATTGAATTAACAGAAGCGAAGAAATTTGATGCTGATTTAGAAGTTGGCGATGATTATATTGAACAGATAACGTTAGAGAGTTTTGGTCGTCGTGCTATTTTAGCAGCCCGTCAAACTTTGGTTTCAAAAGTTTTGGAATTGGAGAAAGACGAAGTTTTCAAAAAGTATAAAGACCGTGAAGGGGAGTTGGTGATCGGCGAGGTTTATCAAATCTGGAAAAAAGAATTGCTTGTGTTAGATGATGACGGTAATGAATTAATTTTACCGAAGACAGAACAAATTCCTGCAGATTATTTTAAGAAAGGTGATAGCATTCGTGCAGTCGTTTATAAAGTGGATATGATGAATAATAATCCTAAGATTCTTATTTCTCGTACTGCTCCAGAATTTTTACAACGTTTATTTGAACTGGAAGTTCCTGAGATTTTTGATGGTTTGATTACGATTAAGAAAATCGTTCGCGAACCAGGAGAACGTGCTAAAGTGGCAGTAGAATCTTATGATGATCGTATTGATCCTGTTGGTGCTTGTGTGGGTATGAAAGGATCTCGTATTCATGGTATCGTTCGTGAATTGCGTAATGAAAATATTGATGTAATCAACTTTACAACGAATCATTCACTTTACATTACACGTGCATTAAGCCCAGCTCGTATTAGCTCAATCAAGATTGATGAAGAAAATAAGACGGCTGCAGTGTATTTAAAATCTGATCAAGTTTCTTTGGCAATTGGACGTGGTGGACACAATATCAAATTGGCAGGTAAATTGACAGGTTATGAGATCGATGTTTATCGTGAGAATGACGAGTTTGATGAAGATGTGGATATCGAAGAATTCAGCGATGAAATCGAAAGCTGGGTAATTGATGCATTGAAACGTGTAGGTTTAGATTCAGCACGTTCAGTATTGGCATTGACAGAAGAAGAGTTGTCTAGAAGGACTGACTTGGAAGAAGATACGGTAAAAGACATTTTACGTATTTTACAGGCTGAATTTGAATAAAATGAAGCCACATAATTTATTTTCATCTCTATTTCGAATTTAATTGTTATAGAGATGTAAAAAAAACATATTTTTGTATTAAATATTTAATTAGTTAAAATAATAGATGACTGAAGGAAAAGGTACAAACCTGCTTAAAGCAGCAAAGGAACTCAATATTGGCATATCTACTGCCGTAGATTGTTTAGTGAAAAAAGGGTATGACGTCGACGCCAAACCTGGTACTAAGCTATCCGGAGAGATGTACAATGTGCTGTTGAAAGAGTTTCAAGGTGACAAGATCGTGAAAGATGAAGCTAAACAAATTGTGATTGGCAAAATTCGTCGTGATGAGTCGCCAGTCGCTTCTCCTAAAGAATCATCTAAAAATGACGATTATGAAGAAACTGCAGCTTCAAAAGATATTTTGATAAAAAATGCTGCGGTAAATACAAGAGAAGAATCTAATGCAGATAAAAAAGAGAATCCAGTTGAAAAGGTAACGGGTTCTGAGGCAAAGGAAAATTCATCAAATACACACACTGGAGGTATGAAGGTTGTGGGTAAAATTGATTTAGATGCTTTGAAAAGAGGATCTAAACCTAAGAAAGAGGAAACTCCAGAAGTGAAAGCTGAAACTCCAAAGGAAGTGGAGAAGAAGCCTGAGGTAGTTAAAGAAGCAACTCCTACAGCTCCAAAACCTATCGTAAAAGAAGAGCCTAAAGTAGAAGTTCCTAAAGCTCCGATAGTGGAAGCACAAAAAATAGAAGAGAAAGCGCCAGAAGCACCTAAGGTTGTCATTGCTGCACCTCAAAAAGTTGAAGTTAAAACTGAAGCTCCTAAAGTTCAAGAGAAGAAAGTGGTAGAAGAAAAGCCAAAAAATGAAAAACCTGCTGTGAAAGCACCGGTTGAAACTCCTGTAAAGGAAGTGAAAAAAGTTAATCCTGCAGATGAGGTTATTAGTGCTAAAGCAGAGAGATTAACAGGTCCAAAAGTAATTGGTAAGATTGAATTGCCTACGGCAAGACCTTCTCATCGCGATAAGCCTGTAGCATCTTCTTCAAGTGCTACTGGTAATGATCATAAGCGTAAACGTAAACGTACGAATAATACAGGAACTCCGCCTCAGGGTGGTGGTACCCATCCAAATCGTACTGGAGGTCCAAACCAAGGTGGTGGAAATCATCCAAATCGTACTGGTGGAAATCATCCAGCAGGGAATAATCAAAACCGCCCAGCAGGAGGTCCAGGAGGAAATAATCAAAACCGTCCAGCGGGAGGTCCAGGAGGACATCATAACCGTCCAGGAGGTCCAGGTGCAAATAAAGGTCGTCCAGCCTTCAACAATAGAAGTAATGGACCTAATGTGCCAAAAGAGGAGCCTACTGAAAAGGAAATCCAAGATCAAATCAAGGCTACATTAGCGCGCTTAAGTGGTGCTGGTAAGTCGGGTAAATTTGCTCAACGTGCGAAATTGAGACGTCAAAAACGTGACGATGTCGCAACTAACGCGGAGGAGGAAGCATTAGAAAGAGAAATGCAAGCAAAAGTGTTGCGTGTTACAGAATTTGTAACGGCAAACGAACTTGCTAACTTAATGGATGTGGCTGTTACACAAATTATCGCAACTTGTATGAGTTTAGGTATGTTTGTTTCAATTAACCAACGTCTAGATGCAGAAACTTTAACCATTGTTGCTGATGAATTTGGTTACCAAATTGAATTTATCAAACCTGAAGATGAAGAGATTGCTGATCTTGAAGAAGCTGACAATGAAGATGCATTGATTTCTCGTGCTCCGATTGTTACGGTAATGGGTCACGTCGATCACGGTAAAACATCTTTGTTAGATTACGTGCGTAAAGCAAATGTAACAGGTGGTGAAGCAGGTGGTATCACGCAACATATTGGTGCTTATGCGGTACAATTAGACGGTGGACGTAAGATCACTTTCTTAGATACTCCAGGTCACGAAGCCTTTACAGCGATGCGTGCTCGTGGTGCAAAAGTAACAGATATCGTAATTATCGTTATTGCAGCGGATGATGCTGTCATGCCACAAACGAAAGAAGCAATCAACCACGCACAAGCTGCTGGTGTGCCAATCGTATTTGCATTTACAAAAATTGACAAGCCAGGTGCTAATACAGATCGTATTAAAGAGCAGTTGTCTCAAATGAATATATTAGTAGAGGATTGGGGTGGTAAATACCAAGCACAGGAGATTTCAGCAAAAACTGGATTGAATGTGGATCTTTTATTAGAAAAAGTATTATTAGAAGCAGAGATGCTTGACTTAAAAGCTGATCCGAACAAACGTGCTGTTGGTTCTGTAATTGAAGCTGCTTTGGATAAAGGTAGAGGTATTGTGACAACAGTACTGATATTAGGAGGTACTTTACGTGTGGGAGATCCTATTTTAGCAGGTTCTCATAGTGGTAAAGTGAAAGCTTTAACAAATGAACGTGGTGAGCGTGTGAAAGAAGCAGGTCCTTCTGTACCGGTTCAAATCTTAGGTATGGCTGGGGCACCTACTGCAGGTGATAAGTTCTATACTATGGAGAGTGAATCTGAAGCTCGTAATGTGGCGAATAAACGTCTTCAATTACAACGTGAGCAAGGTATGCGTGCTACGAAACATATTACTTTGGATGAGATCGGTCGTCGTTTGGCAATCGGTAACTTTAAAGAGTTGAACGTGATCGTAAAAGGTGACGTGGATGGTTCGATCGAGGCATTATCTGATTCATTATTGAAATTATCAACACAAGAGATTCAAGTGAATGTAATTCATAAATCTGTGGGTGCTATCTCAGAGTCAGATGTTTTATTAGCTTCTGCTTCTGATGCAATTATCATCGGTTTCCAAGTTCGTCCATCTATAGGTGCACGTAAATTGGCTGAACAAGAGCAAATTGATATTCGTCTTTACTCTATCATTTACGATGCTATTGCAGAACTTAAATCGGCAATGGAAGGTATGTTGGCTCCGAAATTTGAAGAGAAAATCGTTGCTAACGTTGAGATCCGTGAAACGTTTAAAATCTCTAAGGTCGGTACAATTGCAGGTTGTATGGTCTTGGATGGTAAAATTAACCGCAATAATGATATTCGTATCGTCCGTGATGGTGTTGTTGTTTTCACAGGTAAATTAGCTTCATTGAAACGTTTCAAAGACGATGTGAAAGAAGTTTCATTCGGTTATGAGTGTGGTTTGAATATTCAAGGATATAATGATATTCAAGAAGGTGATATCGTTGAAGCATACGAACAAGTTGAAGTAAAACGTAAGTTGTAATTAAACAATTTATCATACATAAAAGGAGCGTTTTTAATAAGACGCTCCTTTTTTTATGAGTTTTAAAACACACAGATAGTTCTTGATAGGAATTGGGAGTTAATTATAAGATCTTATCCATATTCCTAAAGTAAGATCATTTCATTAAAATCGTGCAAATAGAACGGATGATCTGAAATGAGTATTTTTTACCGTAATGTTTTTTTTATATTAAAGCGACTTACAGTTACTGTTTCTACTTTATAAGTTTCTTACTATCCAAAAACCAATTACAATGATAAAAACGATTACAATTGCTTTATAACCAAATAGTATCTTTCGCCATTTAAGCATTTTTGGCGTCGGCGATTTTTGATATTCAAAGATTAATCCTGTGATGATATAGGGGATAGCGATGATCAGTAAAAAATTTTGCCTCCATGCGTTTTGGAGGTCAAAATTTAAAAGATAATGTATGGCGCGTTGTGATCCACATCCGGGACATTTGTAGCCTGTAATGACATAAAATGGGCATTTAGGAAAAATGTCATACTGTATCGGATTAAAGAACTTATATGTAAGAATTAAGATGAATAGAAGTATAATCCCAATGGACCATAGATAATATTTCTTAATTACCATAATTAAATATAGATCCAACAACACCTAAGATCATCAATAGTACATACAATACTGTCATCACAATGGAAACAATAAAACCAATTTTAGTCCATTTTTTAGCTTCATCTGATGCTCTTTGTGCACCTTGCAGATCTCCTGCATAGAATCTGTATAAAAGTACTTTTTCATATTTTAGAGTTTTATAATTTATTTAAATATAGAAAAAAAGGGCAGAGTTGATGTTTTTTGTAAAAAATTTTTATGCTTTACCCTATACCAACTTTATCTTTTTGTCAGTTTTATGTGTATAAAATCGTTCCAGATATTATGATCATTCAGCTGTTTCCAAATACCTGAAAATTCATTGTTCTCCTTACTGAACCCACCGTTAAACTTTAAGTTAGTTCCGGTAAATGTCCAAAGGTGATTGTCTAATATAGCATTCATAAAGCCAGATTGACCTTGATTGTTATAATATTGCATGCTGTAATGTTGACGTACGACGTCATATCCTATAATTTCATGGGTAAGGCTATTTGACGTTCCTATCATGACATTTGCCTGGTGCAAAATAAAAGAATTGTCTAGAATCCAATAATATGTATCAGTCCCTTTGATTTTAACTGCAGGAGCATTATTGGTTTTTAGAATAATACCTTCGGTATCCCAAGTTCCTATAAAATGATTTAAATGCTGTTTTGCTATTTGATCCATTTTTGATTCTTAAGGTCAATTTTTTTATGAACTGTAGTCCAGAATATTGGTATTTACAACCTTTATTTTTTTAATAGATGTGCTCGATTATATTCATAATTCATTCGTGCAATATTGAGTACTGAAATACCTTGTGGACATTCAACTTCACAGGCTTCCGTATTGGAGCAGTGGCCAAAGAGTTCTTCATCCATTTGATTCACCATAGCAATGACCCTGGTAAGTCTTTCTTCTTTACCTTGTGGGAGTAATACCATATGGTTGATTTTGGCTGATGTAAAAAGGGCCGCACTTCCATTTTTACAGGTGGCAACACAGGCTCCACATCCGATACAGGCAGCAGCATCAAATGCCGCTTCTGTCACTTGATGTGTTACGGGAATGGTCAGTGCGTCCGGTGCTTGTCCTGTATTGATTGATACAAATCCACCTGAAGAGATAATGCGGTCAAATGCAGAACGATCTACTTTTAAATCTTTTTTTACAGGAAATGCTTCAGATCTAAATGGTTCGATAAAAACCACTTCACCATCTTTGAAGGACCTTAAATGTAATTGACAGGTAGTGGTATTTTTCAGCGGTCCATGCGCAATACCATTTATCATCATACCACATTGTCCACAGATTCCTTCACGACAGTCGTGGTCAAATTCAACAGGTGTGTCATTCGCTAATATGAGCTTTTCATTTAATGTATCTAGCATCTCTAAAAAGGACATATGCGGATTGAGGTTTTCCAAAGTATAGTCTACAAGTTTGCCATCAGCATTTTTATTCTCTTGTCTCCATATTTTTAGATGTAATTTCATAGCTTGAATTTTAATTATTTATAACTACGTACAATTGGTTGAATGACTTCAAAAGATAGTGGTTCTTTATGAAGAATGGGAACAGATGCGTTGTTCCATTCCCATGCCGAAATGAATTGATATTCCGCATCATTTCTTTTTGCTTCGCCTTCAGCTGTCTGATATTCTTCACGGAAATGTGCACCACAAGATTCATTTCTAGTCAAGGCGTCATAGCACATTAATTCTCCAATTTCGAGGTAATCAGCGACTCTTCCTGCTTTCTCTATTTCTGTATTCATTGTTTCCTCATTTCCCGGAATATGAACATTTCTATAAAACTCTTCCCGTAATTTCTGAATCTCCAAGATTGCGAATTTTAATCCGGCTTCATTTCGTGCAAGGCCACAGTAATCATATAGTATTTTACCAAGAGTTTTATGGTAATAATCCACAGTTTTGGTTCCTTTGCTTTTGCTGAATTGTTGCAATTGTGTTCTGACTTCTTGCTCTGCTTTCTCAAATTCCGTATGATCCGTTGATATTTTTCCCGTGTGGATATCATCTGAGAGATAATTTGCTATGGTATAGGGAGCAATAAAATAGCCATCCACGGAGGCTTGAAGGAGAGAATTTGCTCCTAATCGATTAGCTCCGTGGTCTGCAAAATTAGCTTCTCCTAAAGCAAATAACCCAGGAATTGTCGTCATTAATTCATAATCTACCCAAAGTCCTCCCATTGAAAAGTGGGCCGATGGAGAAATCATCATTGGTACTTGATAAGCATTATAACCGGTAATTTTTTCATACATGTCGAATAAATTACCATACTTTTCTTTTATTTTGTCTATTCCTTGTTCTTTAATGGCTTTAGAAAAATCCAGATAAACGGCATTTTTTAGGGGACCGATTCCAAATCCGGCATCAATTCTTTCTTTTGCAGCGCGTGAAGAAATATCTCTAGGGGCTAGATTTCCAAATGCGGGGTATCTTCTTTCCAGATAATAATCTCTTTCTTGTTCTGGAATGTCATTAGCAGAGCGCTGTTCATTTTCTTTAAGTGGTACCCATATGCGTCCATCATTTCTTAAAGACTCGGACATGAGTGTTAATTTAGATTGATAATCTCCAGACTGCGGTAATGATGTCGGATGAATCTGAATCCAGCTTGGGCTGGCCATTAATGCACCTTTTTTATGCGCTCTCCATATAGCAGAACCATTGCAACCCATCGCTAAAGTCGAAAGATAATAGATTTTCCCATAGCCTCCAGTAGCCAGTACAACAGCATGTGCGGCATGGCGTTCAATCTCGCCGGTATCTAGATTTCTGATAATTACACCACGCGCTTTTCCTTCTATAATCACTAGATCTAACATTTCATGACGGGCATGTAATTTGACTGTTTTTTTTCCGACTTGACGCATAAGTGCTTGATAAGATCCAAGTAGCAATTGCTGTCCGGTCTGTCCTCTTGAATAAAATGTTCGGCTTACTTGAACACCACCGAAAGAACGATTGTTGAGATAGCCTCCATATTCTCGACCAAACGGGACACCTTGAGCAACGGCTTGATCGATGAGATTGAGGGAACATTCAGCCATTCTGTATACATTAGCCTCTCGCGAACGAAAATCTCCTCCTTTTAAAGTATCAACAAACATCCGGTAGATGCTATCGCCATCATTCTTATAATTTTTTGCGGCATTGACACCGCCCTGCGCCGCGACAGAATGGGCGCGTCTTGGACTGTCTTGAAAACAAAATGATTTTACATTATAACCCATTTCACCCAATGATGCAGCAAGAGAGCTTCCCGCTAGCCCAGTTCCTATTACGATGACATCTAGTTTTTTACGGTTTGCCGGATTGACTAATTTTGCAGTTTTTTTATAGTTTTCCCATTTTTTCTCTAAAGAACCTTCGGGGATTTTTGCATCTAAATTCATATTCTTAAAATATAAAGGTTTAGCTATTGTGTCAAATAAATGTAGATGGGCATCATAGCAAACCCTACACTAATAATAATGGAGTAGGCTATGCCACAGGTTTTGATCCACTTTACATATTTTGGATGAAAGAGCCCTAAAGTACGAATGGCACTATGTACACCATGAATGAGGTGGTAGCATAATGCAACCATAGATAAGACGTAAATGAGCACATACCACCATTCTTTAAATGTGGTTACTACCAAAATATAAAGATCTTTATTACCATTGCTATCTATTGGTGGACTCCCGAATTTATAGACGTACCAAAAATTTTGAAAATGAATGACTAGAAATATTAAAATAATGGTACCTAGAATACCCATGTTGCGACTATACCATTTACTCGCCCTTTGTCTTTGATCACGTTGGTACTGTTTTCCGGATTTTCTATTTTTAAGGGTAATGACCAAAGCATCCAGGGCATGTATCAGAATGCTTGAATAAAGTACATATGAAACTATTTTTATTAAAATATTACCAGATAGAAATTGAGAATAGGCATTGAACTGTGTATGGGCCTGTTCGGAAGGTAAAAACAGTTGCAAATTTCCTAAAAAGTGAATGATAAGGAAAAAACATAGGAATAAACCTGTCAAACACATTACTAATTTTCGAGATAGGGTTGATAACATAAGCAAAGAATTAATAATAACCGATTATTTTCATCCACAGACCACCAACTGCCATGTAGATCACGAGTAACAGCACTCCAATTTCAAAACCCTTTACCCACCATGACTTGAGATCTACATAGCCACTACCGAAATAAACAGGAGCAGGACCATGTCCATAATGTGTAAGGACACCATATATAGATCCTACGAAACCAAGCATCATCGCCAATAGCATACCTGGTATACCTAAGGAAACTCCTACTCCGAGCATAGCGGCGTACATTGCCGCAACATGTGCAGTGGCACTGGCAAAAATATAATGGCTGTAGAAATAGACTAAAATGATGACAGGAAAGGCAACAATCCAATTTAATCCGCCGATCTCCGTTTTGATCAAATCACTGAACCAGCCAATAAAACCAAGTTCATTTAAAGAGCTGGCCATCATGACAAGTACTGCAAACCACACAATGGTGTCCCATGCTCCTTTCTCTGATTTTACATCTTCCCAAGTCAGGACAGATGTGAGCAATAACAGTGTCAGTCCAATAAATGCTGTAGTTGTGGCATCTATGGATAGTGATCCTCCGAAAATCCATAATCCCAACAATATAAAAAAAGCAAGTAACATCAGCCATTCATTTGTTTTTATAGCACCCATTTCTTTTAATTTTTCAGTAGCCATCTTAGGTGCATCAGCAGTTTTTTTTAGTTCTGGTGGGTATAATTTGTATAAAACTAACGGAACAATAAAAAATGCAACAATTCCGGGTACAAATCCAGCTGCAGCCCACGACATCCAAGTGATATTTATACCCAAATCTGCAGCGAATTTCTGACACATGGGATTACTCGCTGTTCCAGTAAGAAACATTGATGAGGCAATGAGGTTCATGTAATAACTATTAAGCGTTAAATATGAACCGATTTTTTTATGAGTGCTCGGATCTTCTGGCAGAGATCCAAAACTAATAGCCATTGATTTCATAATGGGGTAGATGATACCTCCACCACGGGCAGTATTACTAGGAATAGCAGGAGCAAGACAAACGTCTGCAAGCCCCAATCCATAAGCTAATCCCAAAGAACTTTTTCCGAATATTTTGATAAATATAAATGCTATTCTATTTCCTAAGCCGGTTTTAATAAAACCTCTTGCTATAAAAAATGAGATTCCTATAAGCCAGATTACTTTATCACCAAAGCCACTTAATGATTTGGTAATGGATAGAGAGGCATTACCAGGAGCTAGAACCTGTGTAAAAGCGGTGAACCCAATGGCCAACATACACATGGTACCCATAGGAGCAGCTTTTAGTATGATACCCAGGATTGTTGCCGCAAATATAGCAAATAGGTGCCAAGCCTCGGGTGACACACCCTTTGGTATAGGTATAAACCAAATAATCAATGCGAAAGCAAAGGTTATACCCATCTTTTTAATGTCCACTTCTTTCATATTTTCTGTTTAAGGTTATAATCGACTTTGTACTTGTAAAATGAACAAATTACCATTGTATTTGTTTGTACTTTCAATTTGATGTTTATAATAATCCATCTGCATACCCATTTGTATTCTAGCCCCGTAGTTTTTGAGAAATTCCAAGCTTACCATAGGAACTAAAGACTGTCTGGGATTAGATTTTTGTCTGAAATCAGTATCTAAGTATTCATATCTACAAGAAAACTCAATAGCTTTCAGGTTTTTATAATCAATTTCATAACGCATATTCGGTAAGAAGTAAGCTCCTCGCATTTGGTATTGATAAATATCTTGTAGTCGCTCTGTTTCTTCGAGACTGAAGTATAGATTGTGATTAATCGCCTGCTTAGCTTCGATCTGAAAATCTATATTCCATTTATGTGCAAGCTGAAATTTAGACGATACATCAAATGCTAAAGCATGTACATTTCTTTTAAACACGGTACCCGTACCACCGTTTAAACCAATACTGAAATCATATTTTTTTGCCAGATCAAATACGATCCTTGTTAAAAATTGTTTTCCATTATCTTTATCCGAAACCTGATTTTTTCCATTTCCATTCACAACAGAAACGGCATAACGCATTGGTATGGTTCCTAACGGTAATGTACCGCCTACGGAAGCCCCAATTTGAAAACTTGTCCAACCATTTTTTCCAAATTCGGTATATTGGTTAGACCATTCCAATGATTTGATGATATCCACGGGATAAGTTTCTTCTAATCCAAACCAAGGTCTGAACTGTCCAACGGTAATGGCAACTTTGGGATTAAAACTGTACCGTAGGTAAGCGTTCTCTAAAACTCGGGTCTTGGGATCATTTTTAAAATCAGCAAAATTTGCTAAAGCAACAACTTCTACTCTTCTGCTAATTTGTCCTTTGAGTTGCGCGCGCATGTATTTGAGCGAAAAGGAATTATTTGTGCCCTTATCATCTGTATGGTGAAGGCCTTCTACATCAACATTTTTTTTAAGACTTGTTGTAAACCTTCCTTGAAAAAGCCCCTTGAACTGAAATTTGGGGTAACTTTCTAAAATTTCTCCTTGCGTACTATCGGGCACTTGGGCGCGAGCCGATATACTGTATAAAAGTAAAAATCCAATTAAAGTGCATGTTGGAAAAGGTAAGTTTTTTTTCATATAAAATAGTTAATGTAAAAGAACAGGGAATTATGAGCTATAAATTTTAATCTATAGCGCGTATTTTATAGTCTATTTGGTTACTAATGAGCACAACTTGCTTTGCTCATATATAAAAATAAGGAGATAAATCTATATAATGAAGGAAAAAATATAATAATTCAATATTTTTTTAAGTTCAAAGATTATTTCATGCTGTTTTGTAAAAAAGTCTAGCAAAAGTGCTTTCTTATTGTTTAATATAGAAGTAACATTTCTTTGCTGTGCTTGAGCATTGGATTCTTTTGATTGCTCACTTCGGGAGAAGTAAATTAATGAGTATAAAAAAAGCCTTCATCGTGGACAGATGAAGGCTTTTGGTCTCACTATATTAATAATGAGCTACATTTTTTACAATAAGGTATTAATTGCTTTGAATAAGCTCATTCAAAGATTTTGCTATTTCAGGATCTGCGTAATCACGCCCACCTTCCATACGATCTACCATCTCTCCCTTTTTGTTAATGATTACCGTAGTTGGTATTGCATTTCCTAAGAAATCTTGCGGAATATCGCCATTTGGAATATACACTTGTAAATCATATTTATTTTCGGTCATAAATGCTTTTGATTTTTCCATCGTGCCATCTACATCTACCATTAAAAATACGATCTCATCATTACCCTTGAAGGATTGTTTTAAAGTGTTGATAGAAGGCATTTCATGAATACAGGGAGGGCACCACGTCGCCCAAAAGTTAATGAATACCACTTTACCTTTTAGTGAGCTTAGGGTGATATCTTTTCCATCTTCATCTTTAAAGCTAACCTCGTTTGCTTGGATAGCTTTAGTAGCCACTGTACTATCCTCTGCTGTTTCGTCCGACTTTGAATTTTGCGTGTCTTTAGTTTTTGAATTGCAGGATATAGCTGTAATGCTGCATGCAATCAAAAGCATGCCGATCATTTTCCTATTGAATTGGATTTTCATATTTATTTCTATTTGTTTATTTTTCCTTCTTTAATTTCTTCTGATGGCTTTAATATGATTTGACTTTCTGTCGAAATTTGGCCAAATACTTCCGTTAACGTATCCAAATGTACGCCTTCCTTGACAGGAATGCGTTTAATTTCTTGATCGTCTAATATAAGTATAAAAGTGCCAGCCTGTGTCGTTAGAACACTTTTTTTAGGTACCCAACTAGATGGAGTCTTACGTTTTAGTTTTAATTTAACTTGTGCATAGTCGCCTCCTTGTAATTCGCGTGATGGATTGTCGACATCAAATTCTAGTGTAAGTGACCGATCTTGCTGATTCAGTAATCCTGAAGTACGGGATAATGTTGTCTCAAATGTTTTTCCAGGCTGTGAACTTACGGTGAAATTCGCTTGGACACCTTGCTGAACAGAAGCCGCATGTTTTTCTGGAAGTGACAAAGTTAAGCGTAATTTATTACCTTGTGCCATCATGAACAGCGACTGGTTGGATGAAGTTCCTGCCAATGCTCCTACGGAAACATTTCGCTCTGTAATGACGCCATCGAAAGGGGCAGTGATACGCAGATATTGCTGTAATTGTGATGTATGGGTCGTACCAGCTTTAGAAGCTTCGTAAGCTGCACGTGCACTTTCAACAGAACTTTTTGCTCTGTCTAATTCAATTGCCGCTACAGCACCGGCTGTCGCTGATGCATCTTTCAAACGATCATATGCTTGTTGTGCAAAGAGGTAATCGTTATATATCTTTTGCTCAGTAGCTTTGTCAGAAAGATATCGTTGATTCATTTCAGGGGCCTCTAGTATCGCCAATAGCTGTCCTTTACGTACATGATCACCACGGTCTACATATAACTGTTTTACAAATCCTGATACTTTTGCAAAAACAGCCACCTGTTCATAAGGTTTCAGTTCTGCTGGAACTGAAATCTCATATTCCGGATTTATGAACTGTACCGCCACAGTACTATAATTTATTTGTTTGTCCACCTTTTTATTCTCTTTTTTAGTTTTTTGTTCTTGCTGAGCGCATGACATACATGTAATTAGGAGCAAAGCAAAGCCAGTTAAACTTGATATTTTATATTTAGAGATTGTCGTATTCATGATGTGATATTTTATAGGGATGATGTTTTTTTATTAGAATAATACTGACTTGTCTCATCATCAGGATCTAGAGATGGGCTACTAACTGATGTTCTGGACATGAGTGAAGAAAAGAAATGCGGTAGAAGCAGTAAAATAACAATTGTAGATGCAATAAGACCGCCAATAACAGCTCTACCGAGAGGTGCTACTTGTTCGGCGCCATCTCCAATACCTATCGCCATAGGCAACATACCGGCAAGCATGGCCGCGGCAGTCATTAATATCGGACGCAATCTTGACGAAGCAGCTAATCTTGCCGCGTTTGTAGGTTTTAAGGCCATGTTTCTTCTGTAATATTCAGCTTGATTTATGAGCAATACGGCATTGGATACCGATACACCAATGGACATGATAATACCCATATATGATTGTAAATTAAGAGTACTGTTCGTAAGAAATAATATAATTAAGCTCCCCGTAATCACAGCAGGAATGACTGATAGGATAATTAAAGGAACTTTAAAAGACTGGTAGTACGCAGATAACATCAAGAAAATAGCAATAATAGCTACAGCTAATCCTGTCAAAAGATTGCCTAATGTGTCGTCAAGAAGTTGCATTGTACCTTCAGTCCATATACTAACACCACGTGGAGGTTCGCCCGCATCTTTTATAGCTTTTTTTACGGCTGTAGAAGCTGTTCCCAAATCTTGATTGTAGACATTTGCTATGATCGTGACATATCGGTTAGGACCTTTGCGGTTTACTTGTGCCGGAGCGGTTACTCGGCGAACAGTAGCAATATCTTCAAGTACCGGACGGAGGTTTCCTTTCTTTAAAGGAAGCGATTTAAGCCTTTCTTCTGATGACATGATATGCTCGGGGATCTGAACCTGAACTTGAAAAACAAGCCCCGATTTCGGATCTACCCAAAGATTTTTATCTGTAAAACGGGTAGAAGAGGTGGCGGTCACTAAGCTCTTCGTAATTTCCTGCATGGTCAATCCAAACTGTCCGGCCAAGTCACGGTTAACTTCAATTTCAAGAGTAGGGTAGGCGATTGGTTCAGCAATTCGTACATCTCGTAAATAAGGTATTTCTTTCAAATTCGATTCAATTTTCGAAGCATGTGTATTTGCTGCTTTAAGCTGTCCGGCACCAACTTTAATTTCAATGGGCGTCATAGCTCCCTGTCCCATTATTTTTTCTGTCAGTTCCATCGGTTCAAAATTGAACTTTATCTGTGGATGATTCTGAGTTATTGAAGTTCTTATTTTTTCTTTCAGGTCCTCCATAGATCCAGCATACAAATTTTGATCTACGGATACTTGCAGTACCGCTTCATGTGAAGAACTTGTGAACAGAAAAATAGGATTGATCGGGGATGTAGCAGGTTGCATGCCTACGAAAGCAGAAGTTATCGCTATGCCATCTTCAGGAAGCTGTGTTTTGATAGCATCAGTAATGGAGTTGACGATCTGTTCTGTTTTTTCGATTCTGCTTCCTTGTGGGGCTTGTATACGTAATTGGAAGTCACCACTATTTGATACAGGCATGACATCGGTTCCGACGAAATTTAATAATAAACCGATTGTTCCCCCAGAAAGTACGATATAGAGTAAAAAAAGACCAAGTGATTTTGCGGACCACTTACGCATTCTGTAAGAATAATTTACTCTGAATTTCTCAAAAAAAGCTTTTTTTCTATTCGTTTTACTTACAATTTCCTGTTTATTTTTCATTAACCAATTCGCCAAAATAGGTACGAATGTTTGAGAGGCAATAAAGGATGCTACCATTGCAAATGCTACAGCCATTGATAAAGGAATAAACATGTCCTTAGGAATACCGGTCATAATGAAAGCAGGAGTTAACACTGCTAAAATGCAAAGTAGAATTAAAAGCTTTGGAACAGATATTTCAAGCAACGCATCTAAAATAGCGCGCTGTTTTCCTTTTTTCATTTCCATATGTTGATGGATGTTTTCGATCGTCACTGTAGCTTCATCGACAAGAATACCGATCGATAGGGCTAAGCCGCTTAGTGTCATGATGTTGATGGTTTGTCCAAATAGGTAAAGAACCATAACAGCCGAGAGTATAGCGATCGGTATTGTCAGTACTACGATAAAAGCCCCCCGCGTATCTCCTAGAAATAAGAAAATCATCAATCCCGTAAAAACAGCACCGAGTATGCCTTCATGTATCAGATTAGAAAGTGAGCGCTCAATGTATTTGGATTGATCAAACTCGTAACGGACATCCACATCTTCCGGAAGTTGATTCTTTAATTTATCCATGGAGGACTTTAAATTATTTACAGCATCTAGTGTAGAAGCATCTGCTTTTTTGATGATAGGCAGGTATACGGAGCGTTTCCCGTTGACCAATGCATATCCCACTGTTTGATCTGCGCCATCTGACACTGAAGCGACATCTCTGACATAGATGGTACGGTTGTCAGTGGTCTTGATCGGTGTATTTAAAAACTCCTCCGGATTTTTAGCGATTGAATTAATTGGAGCCATTAAATTTTCATCGCCTATACGGATATTTCCGGCAGGAGAAGGAATACTGCTTTTGGTGATGGCAATTGTAATGTCTTCGGCACTTAGTCCGCTGGCCTGCATCGCTTCGGGATCAATATCGACGACAATTGAACGCGCATTACCTCCAAAAGGTGCGGGTGCGGTGATCCCGGGGATTTCGACAAACATCGGTCTGATTTTGGTTAATACAAGTGTCTGTATTTCATTGATCGAGAGTTTGTCACTTTCAAAGACCAACTGACCTACCGGTAATGAACTTCCATCAAAACGGACTACCATCGGCGGTACTGCACCAGCAGGTAGAAAGCCCATCGCTCTTGAAACTGAAGTAGATACTTCTCCGGCTACTTGTGCCATGTTGGTACCTGGATAAAAGGTAAGCTTCATCAGGCTGAGCCCCTGTACACTTTTAAAGTCTATATTTTTAACACCGCTGACAAATAGGAGCACCTTCTGAAATTCATTTGCCATAAATCCGTCCATATAGGCCGGGGATAATCCGCCATAAGGCATAGCGATATACATAGCCGGTAATTCAACTTCAGGAAAGATGTCTACATTGATTTTTTTTATTGTGCTATAAGAAAAAAAGGCAATCGTAATGACCGCTACCATGATAGCAATGGGTTTCCTGAGCGCAAATCTTATTAGATTCATATCTATATATTAAAGGTTATTAAACAGATAATCGAAATTGGCCGTTAGCTCTGACTCATATGCCAGTAACATCCAATACGAACGGGAGGCTTCGATATGATTATTCTCGGCCTGTTCAAGTAAAATGCGGATCTGTAATAATTCACTAAGCGTGATCAGTCCACTTTTATAACGGGCTAGATACATACCATAAGCATCTTGTGCCTGTTTAACGGCGATTTGAGATTTTTGTAACTGCTTATATTGCCAGTGGCTTTTTGTTTGAGATGCTGATAGATCTGCTTCCATCGCATCCTGATATTGCGTTTGCAATAATTTAGCGCTGTTGGCCTCTTCATTTAATCCTTTACCTTTTAATCGGTTTGTATATAAACTTGTTATATTCCATGTTATGCCTATACCGACAAGCATATTATTCGTGTTATTTCTAAAACCGTCTTGCCATGCACTTGAACTTTTACCATTGGAGTTAACACCTGTTCCTCGGTAAGCATAGCCACCTAGTAGCTTTAATGATGGCATCGCTGCTCTCTTTTGGGCTTCTCCGCTTTGCGTATAGTATTGCATCTGTTTGCCTAATGCAGCTAATATTGGATGACTGTCGTTGATGCCCTGACTAGCATTTACATCCTGACTTTCCATAGGAGCTGAAAAATGCCGAATGGATGAACTGTACATAACAGTATCTTGATCATATAGTTCTTGGAGTTTGATATAGGAAGCATACTTATTACCGTTCCATTTATCATGCTCACCCATGGCCTGCACATAAGAAGAAGTAGCCAAAAGACTATCTGCCGCAGGTTTAAGACCCGAAGCCGCTAAACCTGAACTGATTTTACGGATATCATCTAAGCGTTCCGTATTTTTTTTAGACCATTCTAATTTTGCATGATTATAAAGCAATGTGATGTAGCGTTCAGAAAGTACTTTTTTGAGATTTAGGATGTAAGCATCCTGTTCACTAACTTTTTTCTGAACTAGCGTTTCTGCCACTTCATTTTCTTTTTTAAGTCTACCAAAGGTGAACAATTCCCATTCAACAGTAGCCGAAGCAAAGCTATTTGCTGCTAAACTGCTTCCTTCTAATGCTCCAGGATTACCGCTTACATTAAAAAAACCGGGCTGCGGAAAGAAAGCTCCGGCACTCCCTTCATAAGTGCCATAGGTGTTTTGAAATTGTGTTTTTACTTGTGGAAGATGAGTACTTTTTACAGCTTTGGCATTTAGCTCGGCCGCATTTATAGCAATTTTTTTAACAGCTATTCCAGGGTAGTTTTCTTCCACCTGAGACCATAAACTGCCCAGTGTGTTTTCTTTTTTTTGCTGTCCGTATAAGGGTAGCACGGATGCAAGGGCAAGCCACATACATATAGCTGCCACTATGTCTTTTATCATAATGATATTATGTTTTTGAAAAGCCGTTGAAATAACAACAAGCTGTCTAGAATAAAATAGAAGTTTTGCCTATTGAAAAGTAATGATCAATAGGATTATAGGAAGGTAAAAAGAAGTACTAAATTTGGAGATTGCGATCTCTTATAAAAATAGGAATGGAGCCTGATAGTTTCAGATTACCATAATTGGGGTGTACTTGTTGACTGCGGATAACAATGTTAAGCAGCAACATAAACGCAAGGGTAAATAATACAAGTGGAGTAAAATCACCAACATGAAAAGAAACAGCTTGTGATATCTGTGTATCTGTGCTTTCACTATTGATACATTTTTCAGCTACGTTGCTGGAAAATAGATTTCCATTTTTTATCGGAGCTTTTGTTGTATTACTTGTTATATCTGCCCAGCTTTTAATGCTACTTTTTATTGCACAGGAAGTCAACAGTACACAAAAAACCGTTGCAACGACAAATAAGATGCGTTGCGATTTTCTTGTGATATGTAGTCTAAAGCGGTTCATATAAAGGTAAAGCTAGGGCTTTTTATGCGAGCCAGCAAATATTGGGTGGTGTTTTTTTCATATCTAACAGTTTTGTTGCTGAAGCAGGTTTTTTCTAAAAAACAGAAAATTTAAATTTTATACTTCATTCAAGCTTATGAATAATACTTGCATTGCCAGTGAAAGTTCAAAATCACTCCTTCATGTTTTTTATTTTGCAAGAAGTGATAGTGCCTCCTCTAGTGTTTTTACAAAATTAACCTGTCTTCCTTTATTACTTTCATATATGAAATCAATTATGCTTTTGGAAGTGAATTTTGAAAAATCACCTATGATAATGATTTGCATGCGGTAATTAGAAAACTTTTGCAATACCTCTCCTGCGATTTTATTTTTGAGATCAAAAAAATCTGATATCAAATTTTTTTCGTGTACGATTACTTTAGAGAGATCCTCATAATAAAGATTTCCTATTAAATCTACGGCATCATCTGCCGTTTTTATGACTACAGCCTCGGAAATTAATTCTGCTACTTTAATGTGATTGATCTGGTGGAACGTGAAATTCATTATTTATTGTTTTAGTATTGGTATTCAAGATATGGTTTACAATTCTTCAATAATAGACTGCCCTAAAGATAGGTCTCCCGAAGTCCATTGCCAGCGTTCATGTAATCTTATCTTTCCATTCGGTAAGATTTCAGGTTTAGATTTACAGATTCCAGTCATTAATTTTCCTTCTCTATTCACCTGTTGATAGCGCATATCAATTTCCCTCTGCTCATTCACGATACTAATCAATTGACCATGGATGATTTTACCTCCATTATATTGAGCTGTTACAATAGAGTCAAGCTGTTTATAGTGGAAAACTGTTTCATGGGATGTTTCTCCATTATTGCTATTGTTTACAGCAGAAAAACGTTTGTTATTATAATTTATCATATTTTTTGAGGTAAATCTTCGTAATGAAAAACTTGAGGAAAGGGATCATAATAGTCGTGAAGCAGCTCTTTCCATTTTAAATATTGCGGAGACTGGCGGAATCCAATTTCATGTGCTTCTACAGAACTCCACTCCACTAGAAGTACATACTGGTTTTCTACCTCGATACATTTTTTTAGTGAATGCCTTATATAGCCGTCAATAGTTGCAATATATTGGCTGGCTGTGATGAAATCATTTTCAAATGCAAGCTGCTTACCTGCTTTTATATGTAATATCGCTAATTCTAATATCATCGGTTTGTTTAAATTATCAGTGAAAATCAAATATCATTGTGAATTGTTCTTAATACAAATTGCAATAAAAACACGTTGAAGTCTTTTATTATTAATATTGCAATTTAAAAAATATTTGATAGAATAAGATATATAGGCTACTGTGATATAGATGGAGTTTCTTTTTTGGATAGAGCGAGGGATTTGAGCCTTGTTCGTAACTCCTTGGTTTTGTTTCTTTTATAGTGCCTGGTTTTTGGGGGGCTCTAAAAGGTTTCGCTAAATCCAGTTTTCGTTTTCTACTTCTGATTTCTTATACAAAGATACGATATGAACAACATTATTTGATGTTTTAATTCTACTTTATACTTGTGTAGATGTTTGTATATTAATCTTTTTGCATTTGATTTTTTATATTTGGGTATACATGATTATAGTAAAAAATAGTCTTTTTAAAGATTGGCGAGAAAGTCTGTAATCGCTATGATGAAAATTTAAGACTCCGCATAATGAATGTTGTGCGAGATATTTTCCACTACGATATGTTTTATGGTGATTTTCAGCTAGCCTCTTATTCTCTTCGTAAGTAGGAATAGGGTCATCAGTAGATATAGCATCCAAAATCAGAACTGGAACCTTTAGATTTTGAAAGATGACAAGAGGATTGATATTGATAATAGAGGAAGCGTCTTTGCTTACATTTGGACTGCCAAAGATAGCTTATGCCATATGCAAACTATCTCGCATGTGGTTAATATTTAGGTTGACCATAATAGGTGGTTATCCATCTATTTCCCAAAGGTCGAATATAGCTGAGGATTTCAAATTGATTGGTCGTATCGCTAAGGTCGTATAGACTGCTGTAAGCTTCAAATTTGGTAGGATGATGTGAGAAATATTGCTTCTTGATTTTATTAGGAGGGGTTACCTCTTTCAGTTTTTGTTGTAGGTAGACATTTAGTATAAACAGCTTTAATGCGTTATTTTGAGGATATATAAGCCGCATATCAAGGTCGAATTGCGCATAGATGTGTGTTTGACTTGGACTCCAAATAGGACTTTGTAGTAGATAGGGGAAAGTGAACACTTAATGATTAAGAAAGAAGTTCAATCGAACTCACTTTTTTTATATTGAAGATAGGAAATATATGAGTCATATAGTGAATTTGTTACGTTGTTTTCTGATCAATAGTTTGCTGTAAGTTAGAATTTTTCTATTTTTTTGTTAACTTGTAAGATAACGGAAGGCTTTGTGATGTATGTTTTTTTTGTTCTGATATGAGTAAAAGAAAAAGTGTATGACGGCGCTTTTCAGGATATTTAATTCTTAACTATGAGGAAGTTACTGTTTTTGTTGCCTGTTTTGTTTTTTTCGATTAATGCTCAAGCACAATTAATTGAGAGATTTAGTACCAGTGAAAATAAGCTTTTAATGGAGCTTCTTTTTCTACGAGGTACTAAAATTGATAATAATCGAATAGAGTATGATATTCACAATCGGATTAGCCGCGTTGGGGATAAACGAATAGAATATGATATCCACGATAGGGTTAGTCAAATTGGCGATGAGCGGGTTGAATATGATATCAATGATAAAGTTCGTCAAATTGGCGATAAGCGGATTGATTATGATATCAATGGTAGAGTTCGCCAAATTGGAGATAAGTGGATTGATTATGATATCAATGGTAGAGTTCGCCAAATTGGAGATAAGCGGATTGATTATGATATCAATGATAGAGTTCGCCAAATTGGAGATAAGCGGATTGAATATGATATCAATGATAGAGTTCGCCAAATTGGAGATAAGCGGATTTATTATGATATCAATGATAGAGTTTGTCAAATTGGGAATGAGCGGATAGAATATGATATAAACGGAAAGGTTCGTCAAATTGGGGATAAACGGATAGAATATGATATAAACGGAAAGGTTCGTCAAATTGAAACCGACTACTTGCTCCTTTATAAAATGATTGAAAATTATAATGGAAAGTAAATTTTTTTGAAACTGTCTCATGAAGTATGTAAGTATATAAAAAATGTGGAGTTCACTCGGTCTCCGCATTTTTTATATACTTAAATTCATAACACCATGATTGTGTTAGCTTGTTTTTAACGTTGTCGAGGTAGCTATTTATTGAACGGGCTTCTTCGGTGGGACCCTTCATTTTCATCGTTTTGGTCCCACTTGGATGGTGTGATGAATTTCTTAGTCGAGAATTCGGTTCGTTTGCCTTGGATGGTTATCCGGACATAAATGGGATGCAGTCACGCGCATATATATAAACGGAAACTTGACTGCTCATTGTGGTGGTGTTTTATTTCAATATTCAATTTATTCTATTGGATATAAACTGTCAAGATGTTCAACGACTGGTCATGTAATGCCTTTATTCAGTGCTCATCTAGCGGTTCATTTTAGCGAGACTCTAGCTAACATATTTTAGGGTCTCGCTAGGGTCTCGCTGGAAATGAGAGGTATTGAAATAAACGATATGTACGTATAAAAGAAAAACCCTACAAATTGTACAATTTGTAGGGTTTTGATACTTTCTCCTTGTTAGGATGCGGAGAGCGAGGGATTCGAACCCCCGGACCTATGACAGTCAACAGTTTTCAAGACTGCCGCATTCGACCACTCTGCCAGCTCTCCGCGACAAAAGTACGAATTTTAACATTCCTACCAAATTTATTTTAAAAAAATAAAGGTAAAAATAGATTTTGAACAGTGATTTTGCTGATTTTAAGTGTGTTAATTTTTATTAGTTTTTTGTTTTATGATAAAGAGATCGAATCATGTGACTAACATTGTTAGAAATGTAATTCTCTAATCTTTGTAGGAGTATTTCATTTGGGGTCATACCCATTTTTGTGGAACTAGAAAGTTCTCTGAGGTCTTCTCCTTTGGATAATTCATATAGCAGGATAAAGAGTTTCATTACAGCGTAAAAGCCATTTTTTTCCATGGTCAGAATGCGTAGTATGGGAAGCACCTTCTCAATAGTTGCGGTGCCAAAGTGAACTCCTTTGGATGCCCTGTTAAATAATTCCTGTATGCTTTGAAATTGCTTTTTGTCTAAGATCTGTTCAACCAGCGAGGGGTGAAATTGTAAGGTGATTTCGTGAATGTCTGTTGATGTGCATTCTCCATCCTTCCATGCGTGTTTTAATTCCGGATTGGCAATAAGAACTAAATCTTTGTGACCGGTGGTTTCACTGGAATCTCCAATGATCCGTTGAGCTACAGATGCTCCTTCTACATAATTCAGTTCATACTCCGGATGTATATGTACAGGAAAGGTAAAAGATGATTTTCTACGGTCGAATACTACGAAACAATCCTGCTCTGATAAAGGTGATTTTTATCTATAGATATCTGACATCATAATGCTTTAAATATTTGGTTTAATGGTTCGCTAATGTAATGGTTTTTTAACTTAGAAATCATGTTGTGTCATGACAAATCAGAGAATAATATGCAAACCAAAAGCTACTGTTGTACGTTATTAAAGAAACAAATGATCATTTATGAAACCATTTAAAGTTGCACTCATCGTTGGAAGTTTAAGAAAGGAATCTTTCAATAAAAAGATAGGAAGAGCTATTGGCCAATTTAAAATAGCCGGTATGCAGTTTGATGACATTGAAATTGGAGAATTGCCATTGTACAATGAGGATTTAGAAAAAGACGTACCTGTAGCCTGGCAAAATTTTAGAGAAATAATCAATCCATATGACGCGGTATTATTTATCACTCCCGAATACAATCGATCGGTTCCTGCAGTACTTAAGAATGCACTAGATGTAGGTTCAAGACCATACGGGAAGAGTGTGTGGGATGGTAAGCCTGCGGCCATTATAAGCTGTACTCCGGGAGGATTAGGTGCTTTTGGGGCCAATCATCATCTTCGTCAATCCTTGGTATTCTTAAATATGCCTACTTTACAACAGCCGGAAGCGTATATCAGCCATGCCGCAAAGTTGTTTGATGCCAGTGGAGATCTTATAGATACTTCTACATATGATTTTCTAACCTCCTTTGTTGAAAAATTTGAAAAGTGGATCGAAAGAAATGTTCAAGTGAAAAAGTCATAAAGCAAAAAATCCTCTTTACAAAAGTAAAGAGGATTTTAAGTACGCCCATCAGGATTCGAACCTGAGACCGTCGGTTTAGAAAACCGATGCTCTATCCAGCTGAGCTATGAGCGCGTTTTCCTTTCGGTGATGCAAAAGTACTTAAATGATCTATATTTCCAAAACTTATGTACTTTTTTTTTACTTAAAAACATTAAGTCATTGCATTTCAAGCTGATTAATTTTTCTGTCCAAATACAAAAAAATGTCGATTGGTGGCATCTGAGCTTATTTACTTTCTTTTGAAAGCTATTTTGATTTGATTTTTTTTAGTTTTATTGTGATCTAATTTAAATATGCGCGTAACATTGCCATCGTAGTTCTTTCGCTATTCAAATCTATTCTTCTAGTCATAGAGCTTCAAAGGGTAATTTTGTTATTTTGATTTTGATCAATCTCCATTTGTACCTGCTATAATCATCTTTATTTCATGTTAAATGATTGTTTTGTTCCAAAAGCTTTTGATGTAAATCGTACTGATGTCATACATTGGATTATCTTTTAAATAATTATAAATATACGATACTGTTTTAGAGTCACCAAGTATGTAAGCAATGATATTTGTTTGATGTTCAGGAAAATTAAGGGAAATCAATTCAATAATTTTCTGCGGATCTAATGATTCAATTATGTGCGTTTCTAAAGGGAAACTATGATCGAGATCTGGAAAAATATCTTCTTGATGTTCTGCAAAAATAAAACTACTTACTTGTTTACTTACCGATAAGGCTCTGTTTATTTCATATAGATGAGATAAAGCAATAATATCCCCAATTAAAAAGTAGTGGTCTGCTGTGTTATTCATACTTATTTCACTAGACGGTTCTTTGAAAAATATGGTATCGCCTTCCTGTACGGTTTGAACCCATTGTGCCCCCTTGCCATTGGAAAAGGTATTAATGGCAAAGTCTGCAACATGATAGACCGGTTCATAATTCCAGAATGAATATCTTCGCACTTCGCTCAGTGGATTGTAATAAGGATTGGATAAAAATATATCAATAGAAAAACCTGGAATATAGTGGATGCGCGAAAAATCCATACTCTGAATTTTGATATGATAGGTATGCTCAGCTATTTTATTCTTCTGAAGAATAATTCCTGAAAATATTTCGAAGGTACGGTCCTGGTTACTCATTGTCTTTGTATTAGTGATACAAAGTTGGTCAATAGCATATATTAAAACATTGACCTGAGTCAAAAAAAGAAGATCAGATTTTTGATTTTAGTCTACTTAGCGTCTCCTGAGAAATATTGAGATAGGAAGCGACAAGCTTATTCGACAATCTTCGGACAATAATCGGATTTTCATCTAAGAGCTGCCGATATTTTTCCAAAGCGTCCTGCATTAGAAAAGACATTAACCTTTTGGTATTGGTTACGTAAGCAATTTCAAGATATATACGGTAAAATTTTTCCCATAGGGGTATGATATCCAGAAGATGATAAAAGCTTTTATGTGTGATGTAATATACTTCCGAATCTTCAACAGCCTGAATAAATTCTTCTGAAGGTTCGGAAGTAATAAAACTTACTAATGCTGTTGCAAACTGATTCTCAAAAGCAAAATATCGGGTGGAGTCCGTTCCTTCTTCATTGATAAAGAAAATGCGCAGACATCCCTGTGTAACAAAAAATGTCCGTTGACTGGATTGACCATTTGTTAGTACGAGTTCATTCTTTTTGAGTTTCATCGGCTTAAAATGGGATAAAATGATCTCTAGATCTTTATCCGTTAATGAAATTTTACTTTTAATATATGAAGCTAATAGTTCTTGCATGTACTTAAAATCAGTGATAGACAAATTTACCAATAAAAGCTCGATCGTAGCGCTGTTTATTTGGCGTGTTGTATCTTTAAAGATATGCGCTTTCAGATTCACCAGACTTCCAATAGCTGCAGCTGTATATCATCTGTGGATCCCACTCTAGGTCAGTTTTAAAATAGTTTCTTAATTCTTTGACAGTAGCATATTCAGCGGCTAAATACACATAATTACGCAGGTCTGCTTTTGCGAATGTAAAAGTCTTTACTGTAGACGCTAATTTGCTTCCTTTTTCAGGATGCGGGTTGTACAGCCAGTCAATATCTACATTTGCCGAAGATGGAATATTTATTCGATCTTCTTTAGCAGATACCTCCAAAATAACCTTAACATCAATCCCGGTTTTTAATTTTTCTAAAATTGCACTGATTACGGGCAATGCTGTTGCGTCACCTATGAGTAGATAGGAATCGGCTTCGGGGACTAAGGGTTTTATACTTTCTTTCATACCGATACCTAGAGCGTCGCCCGGTTTAGCTTTTAATGCCCATGTCCCGTCCTGAAATAAGTTGACATCTAACTCAGCTTATTATGAAAAAAGAACTAAAGAACAATTTACGACGGAGTCAGCGAGATTATAGCCTAGCTTTTAAATTATCTGTTGTCTGTCAAGTCGAAAAAGGCGAACTCACCTACAAGCAAGCACAATCTCGTTATGGTATCCAAGGACGGAGTACGGTTTTGGTTTGGTTAAGAAAACTTGGTAACTTAGACTGGAGTTTACCAAAGCAACACGCTATGAATAAGCATATTGACCCTAGTCCAAAACAACGTATTAAGTTGTTAGAAAAGGCTTTGAAAGATGAACAGGATCGCAATCTAGTTTACAAAACTATGCTTGAGATTATGGAAAAAGAATATGGTATGATCGTGCCAAAAAAGTTTTTACCCAAACAGTCGAAAGGCTTCGAGAAAAAGGATTAATAAGCCTTTCCAAAGTCTGTAAACTGTTTGGGATTAGTCGGCAAGGTTACCACCAAAAATTAAACCGTATCCATTCCCGGTTATTAGAGCTGAAACAAATTAAGCAGGAAATTCTGAAAGAACGGATGTACCTTCCCCGTTTAGGAACGCGTAAGCTGTACTTTATGTTGAAAGAACGATTTAATACGCTTCACATCAAAATAGGCAGAGATGCGCTGTTCAATTTCTTACGTTCGGAACATTTATTAATAAAGCCCGCAAGAAGTTATATCAAAACAACCAATTCAAAACATTGGTTGCATAAGTACCCCAATCTTCTAAAAGAGAAAAAAGCTGTCAGAGCAGAAGAAATATGGGTTTCTGATATCACTTATATTCAAACTAAGGAAAAAACTGCCTATTTAAGTTTAGTAACGGATGCTTGGTCTAGAAAAATTCTAGGATTTCATTTACATCATGATTTAAGCACTGATGGTGTCGCTAAAGCATTAAAAATGGCTATTAAATCAAGAACAAGCCATCTTCCTTTGATACATCATTCGGATAGAGGATTACAATATTGTTCAATGCAATATCAAGAAATACATCGTAAAAACAACATTACTTGCTCCATGACTGATGGTCATGATTGTTATCAAAATGCTCTTGCTGAGAGGATAAATGGTATATTGAAAAATGAGTTTATGATTAGCAGGCCTAAAAACATAAAACAAGCAAACACCATGATTAGGCAATCAGTGAAATTATATAATAATAGAAGACCACATACTGCATTAAAATATAAAACACCTAGTCAAGTACATAAACAAAAAATCCTTACTTGAAATAGTCAAGTAAGGATAATTATCGTTAAATTTATATGTCAACCTATTCTAGGACGCTACACCATGTAGATGCAGGTCCATTATCTCCGTGGGAGACAAAATCAATGGTCAGTTCCTTTTTCTTCAGATCAATTTTGCGATTGGTGTATGTTCTTATTGATGCCAGCAATTCAGGTCTTGTTTCTGATTCTTTTTCAGGGAAATAAATGACATTTCTATCGGCAGGCGGTATGAAAATTTTATTATTAGATCCGGACTTTATATGCGTTAAAAGTACCGCTTGTTCATTACTGATTCCAAACACCACACGAATCATATGTGGTGTTAGGAATTCTCTGCGTTTAACGGTAAATACGAAATGTATTTTTCTCATTATGATATTGTTTAATGCTGATTTTTTGATTTATTAAAGGACTTTATAATTCATTCGCTACTAACTGCAATTTTCGGTATTTGATAATATCGGCGATGGATAATATCGTTAGATGATGATCTAGAGCAAAGGCGATCATCTGTGGCAGACGCGACATGGTTCCATCATCTTCCATTAGTTCACACAATACGGATATTGGTTTTAGACCAGCCAGCTTCATGAGGTCGATACTGCCTTCAGTGTGACCATTTCTTCCTAAGACACCATAATCGTGAGCACGCAATGGGAAGATATGCCCCGGTCGAACCAAATCTCCAGGTTGCGCATTTTCAGCACATGCCGCTTTAATAGCGGCAATTCTATCAGATGCCGAAAGACCAGTTGTTGCACCTTCCCGAGCATCAATCGAAACTGTAAAAGGAGTCTGAAAGAGACTGGAATTAGCATTGACCATATAAGGTAAATCGAGTTCATCAGCCTTTTCATTTGTAAGACACAGACAGACTACACCACTACAGTGTCTTATTATCTGCACCATATCCTGAATATCCATGTTTTCTGCTGAGAAAATAAGGTCACCTTCATTTTCTCTATCTTCATCGTCTAAGAGGATAACGCCTTTACCAGATTTTAGTTCCTTTAAAGCATTCTCAACCCTTTCGTTGGCATCTTTACCAAACATTTTTAATGTATTTTCCATTGTTATACTTATTTTTTATTCATCATTAATGTTATCATCGAGAGGATGCAACTTATTCCTCCAAATAAATAGACAGTCTGGTAATCGAACCAGCCAGCTATTAACCCTGCTAGAGGCCCTGCCAATCCCAAAGAAAGGTCAACAAAAGCTACATAGGCACCTAAAGCCGTCCCCCTCATTTGTGGCTTTACTTTCTGGATAGCTAGAACACCTAGAGCTGGAAAAACCAGTGAGAACCCAATCCCTGTCATCCCACATCCGATAATGGCAATCGTTTTTGATACGGAAGTCCAGATCAAAACTTGACCAATCACTTCAATAATAAGTGAAAGCAATGCAATTTTATAACCGCCATATTTATCGGGAGAAGAAGCAAAGAAAATTCTGGTTAAGATGTAACAAGCACCAAAGACCATAAAAGCTAATGAGGCATCACCCCAATTTTTTTCGCTAAAAAACAAGGCGATGAAAGAAGCAATACAGCCAAATGCCATTGAAGAAAAAGCGAGACTTAATCCTTGTCCGGATATAGCTCCGATTACTTTGTAAAAAGGTGTTCTGACATGGTCTTTGTCAACTGCTATTGCGGGTAGTTTTACTGTAGATAGCCAGCTGACAAAGGGCAGGAGCATGATCATGATAAACGCTGGGAAACCGCCATAACTTTTATTGATCCAAATACTTAAAGGTGCTCCAATTGCAATACCTGCATACATCGCTATTCCGTTCCAAGTCATTACTTTTCCAGAATTTGATGTTCCGACAAGTCCGATTCCCCAAGTTAACGCTCCTGTAACCAAGAAACTTTCTCCTACACCATGAATGATTCTTGCAAGTAAGAGTAAGGCTAATGCAAAGATTACATTACTTTGTATTGTGACTGATAGGAGATATGTAATGCCAGCTATTACTGCAAGTACTACACCGATCATTTGGCTTTTTTTAGCTCCTCTGGTATCTGTAAGTTTCCCTGCATATGCCCGAGTTAATAAAGTCGACAAGAATTGCATTCCAATAACAAGGCCGACGATGATACTGTCAAATCCTAAGGTTTGCTGAACAAATTTTGGCAGTACACCCAATGCAATCCCTATGGTAAGATACACTCCGAATACCGATATTATAATTGGCGTTATGGCCACGTAAAAATTACTGGTTATGCCATTTTCTAATGTTACACTCATAATTTTTTGTTTTAATTATTATTTACAGTGCAAAGCTGCAAGTATTGCAAACCTTAACCTTTGACTTAAGTCAAAAAAGGAAAAATTATTATTTAATCATCAGCTGATGCGGTAAGGAGGTATAGGGATAACGGCTCCATTAACATATGTGCCTTTAATACTCGTGTGTTATTATAAATCTTCTTAGACAGGAAAACTATTTATGGAAGCTTATGGCACTGCGCATTTATTTATGCTACAGGGTAAAGTTTTATGTTTACAATGCTTAAAATCAGCGGATGGTTTTAAGTGAGTAGGGTATGGCTAATGAATAGTGTAATAGGTGATGAAATTAATAGAAATATTAACTATTCAGCGTTCCGTAGAATACCTTGACCTTTTTTATTTTTGCATTTTCGATCTGAAAGTATTCGGCATTTTCAAACTTATTTTTATCATCAGTCGTGCAGGTATAAATGACGAAAATACTGTTTTTGTCTTCCAGGAAGGTATCGATTTGATATGCAGTTGCTTTTTTATGAAATGGCCAGCACTTTCGGAAATAGTCCTCCCTAGTAAGCATTGGATCGTGAGGACTACTGAATTGAAAATCTTCATCCAGCAGGTTTTGTAGCCCATTCCGGGCACCCATTTCATAGCAATTAAAATAAGCTAAAATGAGATCTTTATTAGTCATATTTTAAGGTTTAATTGATTGAATCACATCTTTTAACTGATGTACATGTCGCTGTGTATGATAGGTATTGAACCATGCCCACTCCAAAACTGTAAATGGACCATATTCAGGGATGGCAAAATCGATACAAGTATCTGAAAGATTTTTCTCCTTAATTATGGTTTCGATCTGGGCAGTACGATCACGAAGATTTTTTAGTAAACGCTGTTTGTCGAGTCGTTTTTCAGAAGGCAATATCGCTTGAGGAGATTTCATACGTATTGTAAAGTCCGTAAATGTATCTTTAATGGTTGTTACCTTTTCATCTGGTTCCCGATGAGTCGATTCGGTACGCCCGCTCATGACTTCTGCTGAAGCATAAGATTTCAATATATGATCGCCGATTTGTCCAGGCGACCAATCGTCAGCTTTAGGTTTCGTATTCAGTTCATTTTCATCTAAAGAATCAAGTAGCGAGATGAAATCTTCTGTAATGTGTTGAAATGCTTTATTTAGTTCCATAACCTAAATTTAAGAATATTAAATGAATCAAAATATAGGATAGGAACAACACGAACAGTTTTATAGATTAATGATTTTTATCTATAAATCTGCTTTCAATGAGGTGAAAGTGGTGGGGAAACACCAGTGTAGGAAACCTTTAAATCTTCGTTTAAGATATTACATATCATCTTTGATTTACGTGTCGCTCAATCCAGTTGTTTCTAGTTTTTAATGAATTCATAGGACCTTTGGGATTGTTCTTTCAGACTGCCAGCGTTAATCTGGTTCAATATGTATTAAAATGTTTCCCAGTTGGGGCATTTTTTTTTGCAGATAGTCCTGAAGCCTATGCGCTAATTGATGGCCCTCTTTTACTGAGATGTCACCACTAACAATTGCATGTAAATCAACCAGATGTTTTGTGCCTAATTTACGAACAAAGCATTTTTCTGTACCCAAGATACCATCTACCTTTACGGCGTTGATACGTATCTCAGCGATTAAATCATCGTAAAGGTTTTCATCCATGATCTCTCCCAAGGCAGGACGAAAGATAAGATAGCAGTTGTAAAGTATAAATCCCGAAGCAAATAGCGCTGCAAAGTCATCGGCACTCTCATAGCCCTTTCCTAAAATCAAAGCGATTGATATGCCGATAAAGGCTGCTACCGAAGTGATCGCATCACTTCGGTGGTGCCATGCGTCGGCTCGTAATGAAGAGCTTCCAGTTTCTTTACTTTTTTTAATGACAACCCTAAAAGAAACTTCCTTCC
The DNA here is from genome assembly GCF_037479535.1 of Sphingobacterium sp. MYb388. Classification (NCBI taxonomy): domain Bacteria; kingdom Pseudomonadati; phylum Bacteroidota; class Sphingobacteriia; order Sphingobacteriales; family Sphingobacteriaceae; genus Sphingobacterium; species Sphingobacterium sp. MYb388. Next base: position 743,483 of record NZ_JBBGYV010000001.1, read on the forward strand.
AGATAATGATCGCCAATAGGACGAATAAAGTCCATGGTTTGGGCAACTCATGAGGGGTGCGAATATTTTGAATGCTTTCGTAAGCAATGATTGTCGCTGAAATAATTAAAAAGCCCACTACGACAAATGTTACAAGTGGTTCAATGCGACCATGTCCGTAAGGATGATTCTCATCTGCCGGCCTTTTTGCATACTTTAATCCAAATAAAACCAAAAAAGAGGAAAATATATCTGCAGTAGATTCTATTGCATCTGCAATAAGCGCGTATGAATTTCCAAAATAACCAGCTAACCATTTTAAGAGAGCGAGTAAAAAATTTCCAATTATACTAAAGTAGGTTGCTTTTATAGCCGTTTGTTCATTTGACATTTTATTGTTTTTTTAAGCGTCAATTCAATGAGAATATAGAAATGTTTCCCCAATAACCTCGAATTTGCATGATCAGCAAAGGTTATTAAAGAAATCCAGACCGTAACCAAATGCTGTTTTAACTAACAACAAATGAATACAGATAAAGGATAAAAAAAATGAAAATAATTAAGAAATTTTTGGAGGTTGCCAAATATGGCTGGTATAAGTATTTAAGTAATACTGATCAGGGTAAAATAACAGCTTTTTCTCAAAGAATATGCTTGATGTCATTAATGGTACTTCCGATGACACGGTAGAAGAAATTGCTGTGATGTTTAAAAAATTGACATGTTTTACAAAAGGAAGTTTTTCATCTGTATCCCGGTCATTATCTTTTACAGGAATATTATAATGATCATTTAAGAATTGTATAAACGTCAGTTTACTGTTGTTATTTTTATGTTCTATACAATGAGAAATTAATACAGGAATTTTCAACAATTGAATCAGTTCAGTTGTTGAAAACAAATAAATTGATAATATCAATAAGATTGAAAAATTTTTCACTGAGACAAATGTAGCAACTTTTTACTTATTATGAAGTGAATAGTGCGCTTGGCAACAATTTCACAATTGCTCATAATAATGGTAATAACCGTACTCTAAACTATAGTTTGGAACTTTATCTCTAATTTTTCTTATACAGTAGCTTGATAGAGAATAAATGATTTATATTCCTGCGCAATCAAGTTGCGTAGCTACTGCGATTCGACTTGGTTTATTTTGATCTTAAATATTTTATTGTTTTGATTTTCAGTTTTTTATATTGTTAATTTTTATTGCGCAGTTAAGCTGCAGTAGGTAGATCTCATCTTTGTCATGTAGTACAAAGGAATGTTCCTTTGTGGAAAATAAAATTGAAAATGGATCATCATTATTTATGCGGAATCATTCAAGAAATTGAAATTAAGGAAAATATAAAGATACTTTATGCATGTGAGTCAGGAAGTCGTGCATGGGGTTTTCCATCTTTAGACAGTGACTACGATATTCGGTTTATCTATCAAAGACGAAAGACCGATTATCTATCGGTTTTTTCTATAGAAGAGGATATTAAGTACCCAATTGTTGGTGATCTTGATATTTATGGTTGGGATATTCGCAAAGTACTGAAGCTACTTTACAAAAGTAACTGTACATTATATGAATGGTTGCAATCCCCAATTTGTTATGGAGATTATAGTTTTTTTAAAAATGATTTTATAACACTACTGGATTATGCACCTAACTTGCGTGCACATATGCACCATTATTTAGGTTTATGTCATAAGAAAATGGAAGGGCTTGATCAGTCAAACTTCTCGCTGAAAGATTTTCTTTACATTGCTAGAAGTCTTTTATCAGCTCTATGGATTGAAACAAACAGATCTTATGCGCCAATGGAAATGAAAGATTTAATGCGATTGCTTCCATCCGGTCTTATTAAAAGTCTGGAGTCGATTATTATGATAAAAGCATCAGTTAGAGAAGATTTTATATTCTCTCCGGATGAGAAGCTGTGTATCTATATGAAAAATACATTCAAAAAGCTTAAAGATACTGTTATGACAATACCTGCTTTAAAAATGTCAGTAGAACCGGTCAATAGTTATTTTATAGACTTAATTCGTAAAGAAGATGATGACAATTAAAGATCTGCATGATCAAAATCTGATTCTGTTTAAAGTAATAACAGGAAGCAGGGCTTACGGTTTAGATACAGCGGCATCTGATACAGATATTAAAGGCGTGTTTTACTTACCAAAAAATATGTTCTATGGTTTAAGCTATATCGCTCAAATTAATAACGATAGTCATGATGAGGTATATTATGAATTAGGCAGATTTGTCGAATTACTCAGTAAAAATAATCCGGGAGCAATGGAACTACTGGCTAGTGCTTCAGCATCCATATTGATAAACCATCCATTAATGGCAAATTTTCAATTTAAAAAACTCCTTAATATGGGATTGATAGATAGTTTTGTTCAATATGCGATGCAGCAGGTGAAAAAAGCCAAAGGTTTGAACAAAAAGATCAATAATCCACATGTAGGAGCGCGGAAAAGTTTATTAGATTTTGCTTACATAATGAGTAGCGGAAAAAGTTATCCTGTAGAATCATGGTTACAGGATCATAAGTTAAAGTCTCACTTTTGCGGATTGATTAAATTGAATCATTGTAAAAATGTGTTTGCATTATATTATGATAAGAATGAGCAAGGATTATATCGCGGTATAATGGCAAAAGCAGATAGCCATGAAGTTGCCTTGAGTTCCATTGCCAAAGGAGAGGAGACCTTAGCATTGCTCTTTGTTAATCATGAAGCCTATTCTTCATATTGTAAAGATTTTAAGGCATACAAGGAGTGGGAAAAGAAGCGTAATGTTATGCGTTATGCTGGAACTGTCGCACATGGACAAGGATATGATGCTAAAAATATGATGCATACTATACGTCTGATGGAGGTTGCGCGAGATCTGTTATTAAAGGGAGAACTCATTCTTAAGCGCCCTAATCGTGAAGCATTGCTCGAAATAAAATCAGGCAGATGGACATATGACGAATTATGTAGAAAGGTGGAAGTGATACAATGTGAAATTGATGAAATGTATTTCGAGAGTTCATTCCCAAAATCAGTGGATACCACTTATTTAGAAAAAAGTCTTCTTCAAATACGCGAATCGTTATATCAATAGATACTGAATATGATCGTTCGTATAGAAATATAATTGTCTTAAATATTTTTTATGTTTAAGACAATTATACAGAAAGTCAAAAGCATTTTTCAATTATTTCGCAGCCTTTTCTAACATCCAAATGAATTTAATTTCAGATTTGAATACGGAAAATGCTTAAATTTTAAGTTCACCCATTGAATACAGCAGATCTACCTTTCCAGTATCTTTCTGATCGTATCACGCTCTTTTTCCGAAAGCGCAATAGCATTTTCAAAAAGTGGTACTATATCCTGTTTACGGTCTGTTTGCAAGAGCAAATCCAGAAGACCGAGATAAGTACGTATAAGGTCAGCTTTGATGCCAACAAAGGCACGTGGATCGGCAATATACAGTTCCTGAATCAGAGATAGTAAAATCCTTTTTCGGTTTACATCGATATCCGACGAGCTGTAACGGGGCAGTAGGTTTTTCTTCTCCAGTTCTTCAAGTTTGACTGTGACTGCCTGCTCGCGAATATATTTTTTCTGTTTACGCTCCAGAAAATCACGTAATTCAGCCAGTAATTTACGATAAATAACCTGCTGTTCTTTTTCACTGAAGAGATTGCTTTCCGAAGAAATCGCGATATCAGCTTGCTCGAATTGATCAAAGAAGTCAGATTCTATATACACCGAGTGGTGGAAGTCGATCGCATTATTATTAAAACTACTGAGCAGTTTTGCTACTTCAGTTTTGTTGCTGTTTAAAAAATAGTAATAGTAACGGTCTGCGATCTGTTCTTTCCATCGGATATAGTTTACACGGAAGCTGTACGAGTTTTCTGCTATACTATAAAGAGTGAATATCGTACTGTCGGTCTCCTGTATCAGGTTATTATAATGAAGTGCAGTCCCATTGAGGAGGATGCGGTACCCCCAATCCCGGTTGAGAAGCAGATACCAACCAAATTCCTGCGCAAGAAAATCTGTAAATTCTTCAGACTCCAGTGTAGTAGCTGTTAGTCCAAAGATACCTTCCAGTTTGACAGTTGTACCAGTTCCCTCAGGTTTAGCCGCTGATTTGATATCCCCGATATCATACTGTTCTTTAGCGTCACGATCTATCCGTATGCTATAGGAAATCAGCTCATCATCTGTCTTAACAGTGGTATTCCAAGTTGCTCGTGTGGCAAAGAGTGAGAAAGAAAAACGGCCTTTTCCCTTTTTTCCACGCGTATAGGAGCTCCGTTTTAAGCTATTTTTCTTGAGCGAATCTAAAAAATTCCCAAATGAAAGGTTCAGTGTTTCCCTGGGAATTCCTTCCCCATTATCACGAATGCAGATACTTGTTATAAATCCGAGGGTATTACTTTCGATGTCGATAGAGACTTCTGTAGCCTTAGCATCAAATCCATTCCAGATATATTCTGCCATAACATGTTTGGCGTCTTTTGGTAAACCTGCCGATTCTATACTTGTATTGGTGATCTTGGTGTTATTCTTCATAATGGATTGATCTATTTAAAAGTACAATAATAATTGGGTAAATCATAGTCCTATGTGACTGATGCTGATCATATGATATGAAATAGCTAAAAATTACGCTATAGTTTCTGCAACATACCTGTAATGAAAGTAAACGAGTCATTCGATAGACAGCGTCAAAAGATAATATTGCATATAAAATAATTTTATCTTAGTTTGTCCCTTAGTACTTAAAGAGTTTGCTGATGTCATTGATAAGAATACTAAATGAAAAAGACTTTTTTGAAAATGCTAAGATGGGCCATATCCTGAGACCCGCTAATTTTAGCATGATTTTTATCAGAAGTGGATCCATTCATTTGGAGATCAATAACCAATCTGTTTCTTATGTGGAGGATCACGTTTTACTGATATCCTCGCATAACAGCTATAAATTGAGCCATTATACCGATGACCTTAAAATATACATGCTGATCTATAATCGGGAGACTATCAGGGAAAAGATTCATTTTAACTTTAGCCGGTACGATGTGTACCGGATCATCAATGCGGAGAAAAATCAAAATATCTTCAATCCAGATAAAGTGATTTTTGACCAGTTAACAGGTTTGGTGGAACTTATGATTTATCAGACTGATATGGAGAATAGACAATCTTTCTTTCACGAACAGATCATCCTCTCTATATTTTCCACCATAACCTATAAATTGATGGATTCATTAGAAATCCAGCTTCAATTTGACCGAAAACGAAATGCACGGAAAGAGGAAATCACCTTGCAGTTTCTTGAATTGGCTACAGATTATTATAAAACGGAAAAGGAGTTAGATTTTTATGCCAAAAAACTCAATATCTCGATCAAGTATCTATCGATTTGTGTCAAGGAAATTACCGATATAGCACCTTCTGTATTTATTGCTACAGCCTTACTCAATGAGGCTAAAACTTTACTGTTCAGTTCAAAGGATACCATTACAAGGATTGCCGAGGAATTAAACTTCTCAGATCAGTATGCTTTTGGTAAATTTTTTAAAAAGCATACGGGATTAAGTCCCAAAAATTACCGGAATAAACACGAGGTTACCTTGTTTTGATACTATTTGGACTTCTTTTGCCCCGCTTTCAACCTTTTTGTTAGGGTTGTTTTTTACGACTTTTGTGCTGTGAAATTCTAAAATGTATCGCACACAATGAAAATAAAACCATTCAGTTATCTGTTTTTGGTAATCGGATTGCTTTTTTCAGACTCCTTACTATTTGCACAGGAAGCTACTCAAAAAAAGCTCACCGTTGAAGAACTCTTTTCTTTGGTTCTGGAAAACAATCCAACTTTATCAGTTTCCAAAGCAGGTATAAAAATAGCAAAACAGAACGTAGAGGTCGCTAAAAATTTACAGCTTCCTGATCTTAATCTAAGCGCCAGCGCTCTTTATATCGGTGACGGTGTCCTACTTGATAAAGATTTTTCCAATTCGACGACGGTCAAGATGCCACATTTTGGCAATAACTATGCCTTAGAAGCGACTCAGTTAATCTGGAAGGGTGGTATGGTCAAACATACTATCGAAGCCAAATCGCTACAAGAAGATCTCGCAACCCTGAATTATCAGTTTAACGAGCAGAATATCAAGTTGCTAGCCTTGGGCTACTATTTGGACTTGTATAAGTTGCAAAATCAGGCTTCCGTATACCGTAAAAATATTCAATTGGCCGAGCAACGGTTACAGAATATCAGCCGGTTTTATAAAGAAGGTATGGTCACTCGAAATGATGTGATCCGTGGTGAACTGCAGATCTCTAATCTAAACCTGGCTTTACAGGTGATCGAGAATAATGTGCAGATCTTGAATAAACAGCTCTTGGTTGCCTTGGGTCTTCCTGAAGGAATACAGCTCCTGGCAGATGAAAAGCTATTGCAGACCAATTTGGAAGCATCTCCTTTAGCGTTCTATCAAAACGACATTGATCAGCACCCCTCAGTTCTCATGAGTAAAAAGGGTGTTGAACTATCCGAAACGGCAACGAAGATAACAAAGACCGAACGTATGCCCACTTTAGCCGCTTTTGCAGGTAATAAATTGCAAAGACCAATTACGACGACATCACCCGCCCTGGATATGTACTCAAATGGTTGGAATGTAGGTTTGTCATTAAGCTATGATATCAGTTCGCTCTATAAATCTTCGAAAAAGATACAGGCTAACAGATATGAATTAGAGAAAGCTAAAGCGCAGGAAAATGAAACAGAAAAAATGATCGAAGTTGCGGTTAATGCCGCCTACATAAAATATAATGAAACACGTAGCCAGAACTCAACATTGGCAAAAAATAAAGATCTGACAGAGGAGAATTACAGAATCATGGAAAGTAAATACAATAACCAGCTGGCCATTCTGCTTGATATGATCGATGCAAGCAATGCGAAGTTGGATGCTGAACTGCAGTACACCAACTCGGAAATCAATATTGTGTTTGCGTATTACAAATTATTGAAAGAAAGCGGGAAAATGTAAGAACTGGAAGCTAACTCCATCGAATTAGATAAAAAATATGTCACAAAATCAAGATCAGAATCAAGGAACAGATTCGGTAGAAAATACAGGTGTTAAATCAAGTAAAGTAAAACAGAGAATGCCTAAAAAAAAGAACAGAGGAACGATCGTCAGCATGTTGGTGCTATTATTGGTATTGGCAGGACTCTATTGGGTGATCCACGCCTATTTCAATATCGGTAATAACCGTTTTACCAATGCAGCACAGGTCGAATCGTATATTAATCCGATCAATACCCGGGTATCGGCCTATATCAAAGATATTCGTTTTATCGAGCATCAATACGTAAAAAAGGGAGATACTTTGCTTATATTGGATGATAGTGAGATTCAGACTCAACTGGGGCAGGCGGAAGCAGCCTATTTGTCGGCACTTGCATCTAAGCATGTTACGGCTAATTCGGTCAGAACGGCAACTAATAATATCGGTACAGCACAATCCAACAGCGATGCCGCTCAGGCTAACATTGCTTCGGCAAAAGCAAGATTGTGGAATGCGGAACAGAATTTTAACCGTTATAAAAATCTTTTGAAAGACGAGGCGGTAACCCGTCAACAGTTCGACCAGGTGAAAACGGAATATGAAGCGAGCAGTGCTGCTCTGGAGGCGGTATCTTCGCAATATGAGGCGATTGCGAATTCCCGGAGTACTTCTGTGCTCACGGTGACTGAGGTACAGTCCCGATTAGGAATGAACGATGCAGAAATCAAACGTGCTGAAAATGCATTAAATATGGCTAAGCTCAATCTTTCATATACCGTAATCACAGCGCCTCATGATGGTATCATGGGAAGAAGGACGATCAATATTGGACAGCTGTTGAGTCCAAGTCAGCAGGTAGCCACTATCGTAGACAGTAATAACATTTGGATCACGGCCAATTATCGTGAAAAGCAGATGGAAAATGTTATGATCGGAGCTTTAGCGACCATTCAGGTAGACGCTTTGGGGGGAAAGGAGTTTGTCGGGAAAATCAAGGCGATCTCAGGCGCGACAGGCGCGCGGTATGCGGCAGTACCTTTGGATAACTCCACCGGTAATTTTGTAAAGGTACAGCAAAGAATACCTGTAAGAATAGAATTTACTTCGGAAAATAAAACCGAGGACTTAAAACTGTTGCGTGCAGGAATGAATGTGGAGGTTACTTTAAGATAATGTATAATAAAGGATTGTTTGCAGCCTGGGTGCCCAAACCGCTCATGTTATTGCTCATTTTTATTTTTCTGATCCCAATACTCAGTATCAATAGCGTTTACAGCAATAGTATTACCGATATTTCAGGGGCGCTTGCGACCTATACGGAATATATGGCGATGGCAAGTAATGCTACTACAATCGGAATGGGAGTAGCTATTATCTTTAGTCTGCGGGTGAAAATGCGTTTCCGCTCAAAGGAAATCATTGTGTTCTTTTCGATAGTTCTTGCACTGTTATCGTACTGTATTGGTACGACTGACAATCCTTTGGTCGTTATTATTGCAGGTTTCTTTATAGGTTTTTTTAAAACTTTTCCTTTTATAGAGCTTTTATTGGTCATGATGGTCATCCTGACGCCTACTGGAGATCGCGGCAAATTCTACGCGATGTTTTATCCGCTTTCGATCTGTCTGTCTCAGTTATCAGCTTATCTCATGGCCGACGTCGTGTTTGACGGAAGCTGGCAGGCACCCTATTTTCTGATGTCTGCTGTTATGCTGGTCATTGCGGCGCTTTCATTGATCTTTCAGCACAATCAACGGTTCTCCTTTCGGATGCCCTTATCGCAGATTGATTGGCTTTCTTTAGGTTTACTCGCTATTGCAGCCTTGAGTTTGGATTTTGCACTTACCTTTATGAAGCAACAGGGATGGTTTAATTCTCCTTATATAATAGTGTCTATTCTGCTATGTCTACTACTTATAGCAATCGTAATTTATAGGCAAAAGGGGGCAAAACGTAAATTAGTCAAATTTGAACTCTTCACCGCAAGAGTTAACATCTGGTACAGTATGTTGCTGCTGTTGCTGATGGGGATATATCTGGCAACTTCTACTTTGCTGTCGCAATATACAGTAGGAGCACTCGGCTACAATAATCTCTTAAATTCGGAGCTGAATCTATGGATGATTCCTGGAATCATATTGGCAGGTATTTATGGGTATATCAGTTTTAAGCATAAATGGTTACTGAAGTATTTTATTGCTTCGGGATTTCTGGTGTTCTTTATTCATTGCCTAATGATGTATCTGCTCATACAGCCACAGATGAATATGGAATATCTTTATTTTCCGATGTTCTTAAAGGGGCTAGGGATGGGAATACTCTATATTGGAATCTGGTTTTATGCCGGTTCTGGTCTGAATATGGATGAGCTTCTCGGTATTGTAGGGGTTTTGATCATAGTCAGAACATTTGTAGCAACAGCACTTGGCGCCGCTATTTTAAATTGGGCTTCCTATCAAGGGCAATGGCAGAGTCTGTATGACAGTGCATTGTATATGGATATCGGTGATTTTTCTAATGGGATAGCGATGTATCCGGCCTCGCAGCTCAATGCCATGCTGGCGGCTTTGAAGATCGTCTTCGGTGTATTGTGCTGGATCAGTATTCCGGTGCTTCTATTTGTACTGTTGCATCACTTTGGCAGATTCAATCAAAGACGATTGGTGCTTTTTCGCAAAATAGTACGGGGCAACAAGGTGCGTGGATATTATTTCAGCCGCCGTTAATAATGAAGATACGATGGTTACGTCAGCGAATATAAACGGACCATACTACAACATTATTACTTCTTATCCGTAAATTAGCGTTGCGGTAATGCATAAGAAAATTATGGATTTAGCAGTAGAAAATTAGTAAAACAATTTTCTTGTAAAAAGTAATTTTCGAAAAAGTACAGATCATTATTAAATTTTAACCCATGCACGCCAAGTTTATTGAGCTTATCACCAAGCATGTTATCCTTTCCGATCAGGAAAAAGAATTATGCAGGCGTTTTATGGAACCTGTTCTTTATCCTAAAAATTGTATTATCGAAGAGGAAGGAAAGGTTCCAGCTTATCTATATTTTGTGGTATCAGGCTTTGTACGTTTGTTTCATTATAATGAAAAGGGTGATGAAGTGACGACTCATATCAACTGCCCTCCCGGGTTTATCACATCCTATATAAATTTTAGCAATCAGACCCGATCAGACGAAAATCTTGAATGCATCACCGAATGCGAGCTTTTACGTATTACCAGATCTGATCTAGATCTTTTAATACAGCAGACACCATCATTCAAAGACTTTAGCATCTATGTGTTTCAGCAATCGCTATCATACAATGAAAAAAGATCCAGGGAGTTGGCAACACTAACGGCAGAACAGCGGTATTTAAAACTAATGAACGAACAACCGGAAATACTTCATCACGTTCCGATGCAATATATCGCTTCTTTTTTAGGAATGAACCCTAAAAGTTTGAGCCGTATCCGTAAAAAGATCATTAAGTAACATTTGTGAAGTGGTTTAAAATGAATAAGGCAGAACTTTGCTTTATCATTTAAAATCAATGAACATGAAAACTAAAGATTTGGTATTGGTATCCGGAGCAAACGGGCATTTGGGAAACAACTTAGTAAGATTATTAATAAATAAAGGTTTTCGCGTTAGAGCGTCTGTCCGTAATATTAAAAATCTAGATTACTTCAACAATCTGGATTGTGAAGTCGTTCAGGCAGATATTACAGACAAGGAATCATTTAAAAGAGCATTGCAGGGTGTTGATACTTTCTATGCCGTGGGGGCCGCATTTAAACTATGGGCTAAAGATCCACAGAAAGATATCTACGATGTGAATATGCAAGGTATTCGTAATACCATAGAAGCAGCTGCAGAAGCTGGTGTTTCGAAAATTGTGTATGTAAGTTCCATAGCTGCTTTGAACTATACACATACGCCAACAAAAGAAAGTAACGGTTACAATCCCGACCGGAGAGATGCCTATTACAACTCTAAAAATGACGGCGAAAAGCTTGCTTTCAAGCTGGCAAAGGAGTTAGGAATTGAATTGGTTTCCGTTATGCCTGGAGCAATGATAGGCAGCGAATCCTTACTTCCGCTTAATGTATCCTATGCAGTATTGAGGTTAATCTTAAACAAGAAGATTCCCATGGACACCCATATTGCACTCAATTGGGTCGATGTTAAAGATGTCGCCGAAGGTTGTTATCTGGCTGCAGAGAAAGGTAGGTCTGGAGAGCGGTATATCCTCACTAATGAAAGATGCATGAGTATTACCGAAACGACAAAACTTGCACAAAAGCTCTATCCCGAACTTAACCTGCGTATTCCCGTTTCTGTCCCGAAGTTCATACTATATGGTATTGCCGGATTGATGCAATTTGCAGCAAAGCTAAGTGGAAAACCTCCCTTAATTACAACTAAAGAAATCGCCATGTTCTCTGGATTGCAGCAAGATTTTGATATTTCCAAAGCAAGAAATGAATTAGGATTTAATCCCAAAAGTAGCCAGCAGGCAGTTAAAGAAGCATTAGCTTATCTTATGGAACACAAGGAAATGCTTTAGCAAACTTATATTTTAATCGTGTCCTATGGGATACTTATCCGTCTAAGTCTACAGACATAATAAATACCGAGACATAAATTGGCTATTATAAAGACAGTATCCCTTAAATTAAATAATTATATTTGATTATAATACCAATCACCCACTTTATGAAATTAAAATTACTTCTCACTCTCTTAACAGCTACGTGCTTTTTAAATCAATTGGCAGCACAAGATCTACCCTCTAAAACAGTATGGGAGGGCAAAATAGAAAATATCCGTATATTTCTAAGGATATCGAAAGATAGCTTAACAAATCAGTACGTTGCCGTTTTTGATAGCCCAGATCAAGGTGCTATGGGATTGAAGGTTTCTGAGTTAAAGGTCACAAATGACAGTGTAACTGCTTTTTCAGCTCAAATAGGCGGAGGTTTCTATGGTGCATTTAAATCAGGTAGAACTGAATTGGTTGGCGAGTGGAAGCAAGGAGGCGCACTACCATTGGTTTTAAAAAGAGTTGAAAAGGAATTTGAGATTAAGCGGCCACAGATGCCCAAGGCTCCTTTCCCTTACAAGGAAGAAAAAGTTATTTACTACAATACCGATAAATCAATTCAATACGGTGCTACTCTGACTTTACCTGATACGAATAAGCAAGTACCCGCTGTAATTTTAATTACAGGATCTGGGCAGCAAGATCGCGATGAAACTTTGTTTGGACATAAACCTTTTTGGGTCATTGCTGATTATCTGAGTAGAAATGGTATTGCTGTATTACGTGTTGATGATCGCGGTGTTGGAGAAACGACAGGTGAGGTGATGAATGCGACATCATTGGATTTTGCGGGAGACGTGCTGGTCGGTATGGAATTCTTGAAGGCACATCAGGGGATTGATAGCAAAAAAATAGGCCTTATAGGACATAGCGAAGGTGGTATTATTGGCCCTATGGCAGCTGTGCAGTCTAAGGATGTAGCCTTTATCGTTAGTTTGGCAGGAGTAGGTATTAAAGGCCGGGAATTAATGGCGATGCAGTTAAAGAGTAATTATGAACAGCTCGGATTAAATACGGAAGAGGTTAGTAGATTTGATAGTCTGTTGAATATGTTATTTGATCTTTCTGCGACTTATTCAGACAATGAGGAACTCAAGCCAATATTTGCAAAGAAAATGAAAGCATGGCTCAATAGCCAGCCTGAGCCATTCCTGGCTAAGCTTGGTTATACAGGACCGCAGGCTTATAATAATATTGATGAATTTGCAGCAAGATTCTTTCTGCCCTGGATGCGCTCTTTTTTGAAATATGATCCAGCAACCACTTTAACAAAAATTAAGATACCTGTCTTAGCTTTGAACGGAGAAAAAGATGTGCAGGTATCGGCTCAGGAAAACCTTTCTGGTTTTAAAACGTTGCTTACGAAAGCAGGAAATAAAAATTTTAAAGTGATTGCGATGCCCGGGTTGAATCACCTGTTTCAGCATGCAAAAACAGGTCTACTGAGTGAATATGTTACTATTGAAGAAACGATTTCTCCTGAGGTGTTAAATATCATGAAGAATTGGATAAAGAGTTTGTAAGTAGGTTGTTATAGACAACTGATCAGTTTCTTATGGAAAAATACAAAAGGAATGACTAAAAGCCCCCTTTTATTGTCGCAAATACACCCTGATCGCGTAACTGGTATACGTTAATTTTGATTAATCATTGACCAAATTGAAAAGACATGAGAAAGATTCGAATTTTTGAACATATTTCGCTTGATGGTGTGATTGAACATGACGGCGATTATGAATATGGGGCGTGGACGACTGCATATCGAAGTCCAGCTGGTGCAGCACTTCTTTTTGAAGCATATGGACCAAATTTTGACCTTCTCCTTGGACGTACTACCTATGACATATTCAGTGAATTTTGGCCCAATGCTGGAGATTTTCCAATGGCCAATGCGATCAATGTGGCTACTAAATATATTGCAACACACAGCCCAAAGAGTTTAAGCTGGGGTCCGGTGGAAGGCTTGGGCACGGATGTGTTACAGACAATTACAGCACTTAAGGCAACAGCTGGACCTGATCTGATTATTGTCGGAAGCTCCACGTTAACATCAACATTGTTAGATTCCGGACTTGTAGATGAGGTTGTATTGATAACCTATCCTGTTTTGCTTGGTCACGGTAAACGATTGTTAGGAGACGGTATAACCGCGCGAGAACTTGCATTCGTAAGCTCTAAAGCAACTCCTACAGGACTGCTTATCAACACTTACAAGCACATAGGTCCTCTGAAAAAGTAGTTTATAACTTTAAATTATGAATTTGGACATAAATCAATAGAAAGAACAGAAAATAATATACAAAAAAGATGTTTACAGTAGAACAGATCGAGGAGACGCATAGCAAAGTCAAATCAGGAACAGATTTTCCTAACTATATTCAAGAAATAAAAAAGTTAGGTGTAATAGCATTCGAAACTTGGGTACGAGATAGTCACACCGAATATTTCGGTGAAAATGAATTTAAGACCGTTTCAAAACCCTCGTATGCGAACTTAGAAATTAAAGCAGTCTGTGATCCATTAAAATTTAGGGATTACTTAAAGATGCACCAAAAAGGGGAGACTGATTACTTCACTTTTTGCAAACATTGTGCGGAGACCGGTGTGGAAAAATGGACTGTTTCACTGCATTCCATGACATGCACGTATTATGACATGGCCGATAATGAAATTTTAACGGAAAAAATACCGGAGTAGGTGTATGTGATGATAATGTGAGATAGAGGAATATCATTGTTCATCTCTAAGGTATGTTATTGACTAGTGAAAATCCTCTGGAAAAACAATAAGCTTACTAATTAAGGAGGTCGTCGGTTAGCTAAAAATTAAAGTTACATGTTAAAAAATATCAGGTTACATATAGTCGCAATTTCCGTATTATTCCCCCATTAAAGTTTCAAAAGGCATAGTATTTGCTTATCGAATTCCATAAAATTAATCCATATGAAAAAGACCATTTTACTTTTTGTATTGTTATGTACTGCTTTTTTTTCGCGAGCAGATCAACTTCAGGCTTTAACACAGAAGCAAGCAGAAGCGGCAGTCGTCTACCTTAAAAAAGAACCAATCGTGATTTTATGGTGCAGTTGCTGTGATAATGAAACACCTAAAAAAGTTACTGTTAATGAAGTTTTTTATAAAAAAGATAGCGATGGAAAATACTATTCTGTCATATTAAAAGGAAGGGATGAAAGTGGAAAGGAAGTGGAAGAATATTTAGATCTGGCCTATGTGTTCGTAAAAAAAGGTAGAAAAGCACAAAGTTTAGGTAAGGTTTTAAAATTTGAGTGTGATCCTTGTACTAAGCCATTTGAATGGTCAATGTAAAATATAGAAGAATAGCCTGCAAAAAGCTAGGGTATTTTCAAAGCTGATTTACATTCAAACCAAAATGCCGTTATTTTAAAATAACGGCATTTATATTTTAGATGAATTTCTAAAGATCAACTTCAAGAATTGGAGAGTGCCTAAGCTCTTTGTCTTTTCAAAATCCAGTTGGAAACAATATATTGGGCTAAAATATAGCTGATAACTGGGATAGTATTCATCTTATATTCTTTCTAATATTGATGGATAAGATGAATAAAATTATTAAGCATGAAAACTATAGCTTTTAGTATCCTATTTATGTTGACTTCAATCACAGCTTGTACACAAGAAAAAAAGGACAATTCTCCTGATGTTCTTTTAAAAAAGAAGACCATAAATAGTGTTCCTTTTTTAACGAAGCAAAATGATTTTATCTATGTAGATAAAACAAATTTGAAAGCTGTCACAAATCAAAAATTCCGTACGGCATCCCTATTGACACCGACAGGTTTTGCAATTGTTGAAAATGACAAAAATGAATATGCGGCCATAGACGAAAATGGAAAAATAGTTTTGGATTTTTCAGCCAGCGAAATCAATTTAAATGTTATAAATGGTCTAACTTTTTACAAAAGAGACCTGGAATATGTCAAGAAGATGCCGATCTGGAAATGGGAATGGAATATTCTGGGAGGAGGAATCCAAAAAGAAAAAAACTACCACAACATTGAAATAGGAGTAGTAGAAACTAAGCAAATTTTACTTCATAAGGATATTCCATATTTGGACGACAGTTACTATTTAAATTTTATTCCAGTAGATAAAAACCACATCTTTTGGAATGGTACCCTGTATGAAATCAAAAAAAATCGCTTGAATAAAATTGAACATAATGTCACTGAATTGCTTGAAAATAAACGCTTTATTAAAGCTTCTAATGCAGGTTTTTCCCTTTATGAACTGAACCATAAAAAACCAATTCACAGCGGATTGGAAGGTATCGAAACACTTTCAATGCAATTTGAGAAAGAAACAATCGTGCTCAATGAAATTAATAAAGAACGTTATACACCTGAAGTTCCTAAACTACTATTAGATAGCGAAACCAATGCTGTTTATCCATTTCCACAATATGAAAAGGTATTTCCAAAGGAAATCACAAAGGCAACAGCTAAACAGATCGATTTCATAAGAAAAACTACACTAGTGTATTCAATAACTAATTCACCTTATTTTCTATTGGGTGTTTTTAATTATGATCATGCTATTTGGGCGTTCGATTGGCTGTATATTGATACCAAAGGAACTGTCGTTGATACCATTGATACGTATAATTTTAAGGTCATGGATCAAGTAGGAAATTTGGTCTGGCCCGATAGAAAAATGATTTTACCAAATAGATACATGGATAAAAATTGGAAATTTGGGAAAATAAATTCATACGAAGGCATGGGTGATTTATATATTATCCCGATTGAAGACGAAAAACAATTTCGCACTAAAGGCTTGTGGAATCGGCACGAACATATCTGGGAGATAAAGCCCGAATATCATGAAATATCGGTTTTGGATACTGAAAATCAGATCTATGCGCTTCAAAAAGAACAGGATGGATTGTATGCACTTTACGATAATAAAAATAAACAAAATATTGGATCAAAAGCCTATCAATCCATTAATTCGGATGGACTGGTCACGGTTAAATTGAATGCAGAGCAAACTATTTATTACTATATTGACATTTGTTCTGGAAAAGAATACAAAGAAAATTAATAATAAACTCCAAATACGATATTTATGATTTTCAGAATGCTGTTACCGCTTGTTGCTTGTGTTTTAAGTTTATCCTCTTTTGCGCAGATACGTACAGGAGTATATTTTCCTTCCGATCAAAAATTCAATGAAATAATTGAAGATCTTGGAAATCCATTGCCCGGAAATCCGGTAATGGTTGTTCAATCATTTGTTCCCAACCGCGGAAGTTATGTTTGGTTTTTAAACGAAAGCAAAGCTGCACAGGACGCTTATCTTAACGATAACCCCAAGGATCTGCACGCAGGAATTTTTCTGGAAGATCATGGCGGATTAATTTCAAAAATTACCTTTAAAGATTTTGCTGTAGGATTGGCACAACCGATCTATCTCATTAACTACTGTGAAGTGGGAGATGCAAATAAGGATGGTTTTCCTGAGTTTTACCTTACTTATTTTCAAGAATCAGATGGTTTAGATGCTAAACCGTTGAAAGTTATCGTTTACACAAATGGGGGCGGAAAAACATTCTTAAAATCAAAGATTACCGGTTGGATTCCTTTTCAGGAAGAAGATCAGTATCGGGAAGAAAAGGATGCAAATTTTAAGTTATTACCCAAAGAGATAAGACGGAACGCTGAAAAAATACTGCAAGATGCGAAAAGTCAACTGAATTAACATACCTATGAAATTACCCAATCACTGGCAGAGCTTTATTAAAATATTTCAGAAGAAATTTAATTCTGAAATCGTGTCTGATAGCATACGTGTTTTTCAAGATGAGGAAGCTATTAAAGAACGCTTTACAACCCATCAGTTTGAGACGTATTTGCCCTATTATATTCCTGTGGCCGATGATTCTGGAGGGCAAGTGGCTGTAATTTCTAGAAATGACGAGGACAAAAAGGTATATCTTTCTTCTTACGGCACCTTGGAAGAAAAATATTTTAAAATATTAGATCGAGATTTACTGCATTGGATGCAACGAAAATTTCCTTTTGATAACGAAGATAAAC
This sequence comes from Sphingobacterium sp. MYb388, assembly GCF_037479535.1. Classification (NCBI taxonomy): domain Bacteria; kingdom Pseudomonadati; phylum Bacteroidota; class Sphingobacteriia; order Sphingobacteriales; family Sphingobacteriaceae; genus Sphingobacterium; species Sphingobacterium sp. MYb388. The sequence goes on from NZ_JBBGYV010000001.1 coordinate 761,235, forward strand.
AGGAAAACGAATTAACTGCGGAACAGCAGGCATCTTTTGAAAGTGAAAATAAGCACCTCTTAGAGCAAATTGGTCAGTTTCCTTCCTTATTAAATTTTTGGAATCAAACGTATTCGATTGAAAATCTCTGTCTCCCGGAAAACTTTCCAGTAGTAGATCAACTGCTGGCATTCCAAGATGGATACGCTTTTAATACGGTTGCATCCAAAAGCTTGATTGGCGAAAAGGAAGGAGATTTTAAGGAAAGCTGGCTAGTCATTGCCAGTAATTATTTTGCAGACCCTTTTTTTATCGATTTTAACGATTCAGAAGAAAATTTTCCCGTTTATTTTGCCTTTCATGGTACAGGAAAATGGAAACCGATTAAAGTGGCGGATAGCATTGATATTTTTCAAAATATTTTACGATCCATTTTTGAGCTACGGTATGATAAAAATGGCCTACTTTCATTATTAACAGAATTGAGTATTTCAGGCAATGAATTTTGGGATGAAGTTTATCAAAATGTGCTGGAGATGCCAGAGATGGCAGAAGATGAGCAAAATGAAATGATCAGCGAATCGGATTGGCAGGAGGCTGAGGTGTATATCACAGATATCGGTCCAAATAAAATGAAAATAGTCTCCTTATTAAAAGCGAAGTACCGATTGTCGGGTGCTGAAGCGCTGCAAATGAGTAAGGAAGCGCGAATATTGTATCACAAAGGTCCTAAAAAATGGATACACAGCAGCGTTCAAGAATTAGAGAATTTAGGTGCTCAGGTAGCAATCGTTATACTGTGATCATTAAAGTGGATGTATAAATAGGTTGTTGGAAAAAAAGTAAAAACTCTAAAAACTACCAGTATCGGGGATATTTTCAAACGGTATCTTTTGTTATCTTTAATTCAAAGATTTATTAGAAATAAGACCGTGAGATATTTGGCAGTTTTAACTTCATTTTTAGCGTTATTTGGCTGTAAAACAAATGTTCAGAAATTACAGATTTCTACTATTTACACCGAACCAAAGCGGGTATTAAAAGAAATTCCAGAAACTGGTGCAATACAAACTTATGTGAGCCGTAAGGAAGTTACAGAACGCCTAGTTCCTCTTATTTACATGCTCTATAAAGATGCTGAAACGCTTAAATTTCGGATGCAGGGCAACATCAGTTCCAGTGGCCATGCTGTTCATCAGCTTAGAAAAATTCGTTTTGAAAGAGGAGAACAAAAGGGGAATACCATCACATTGCGGTATTACGTAGAGATTAAAAAAATATCCAGGCAAGCAAAGCGCTGATGTAAAGGGATATAATTATACCAAAGATGAAATTTATAAAATACCTAATGATGTTAAATTAATAAATATCCAATTGTATGAAGACCGCATCGATGGTATAGCAGCTACCAATCCAAAACTTATAGCTGAGCAGACCTTTAATTTCTTTGCAAAAATTTAAACATCTGAAAACGAAACGATGAACGCATTAAGTAAAGACCTACATTTTATTACGAAGGATTCTGATCATGAAACTTTAAATAAAAGATTTCAGACACGATATTCGAACCTGCCGGATGATTATCTTGCTTTTTTAAAAACATACTCCTTGCTCACGAACCACTCCGATACAACATGGTTTAACAGCATTGCAGATTTTAATGAGACAAATGATGAAAATGATTTCAAATGGAATGAATTTGAAATTCTGTCCTTAGACGCTTGTGATGGAGATGTTGAAAATCAACAAGTCGTAAAGAATTTTTGGAATCAACATTTACCTATTATTCTATCTGTTAAAAAAGGTTATGCCTATTTTGCTCTTCATGTTTCAGAAGAAAATTTTGGGAAAATCTATTATGGTCAAGAACCTGAGTTTGAAGAAACAGAACTTGTGTCGGACAGTTTTAGTGCTTTCATTGAAGCGATCCAAAAAAGATCATTAAAGAAAGAATACCTGGATTTGTTCTAAAGATCGTGAAAAGGTCAAACAAATTTTGGCAATGATTGTACTTGAAAGAGTTTGTTTATTAAAAAAAAATAAAGCGACAATGAAAAAAACTGCTGCCTTTACTTTTTTTAGCCTCTTGCTGACAATAACGATTCTAAGTTGTGCAGATGCTGAAAGAAAGAAAAACAACTTCCCTAACGAACTTAAAAATACCAACTGGATCATTCAGGAAGGAGGGCTTGTCACGATAGATGGTGATACAACCTTTCGCTTATCAAAAAGAATAGATACGGCACTTATTTTCAATTTTTACGCAGTAGACTTTCTCGATCAAGAAAGATTTACAAGTTATGATAGTTGGGAATGTGGCAATGATTGTTTCACACAAATATTTGGAAGATATTATTTCACCAAAGCAGATCAAATTGAAATGCAGGTTGATAGCATTGCCCGATCTGGAACATGTGAAGCCCCAACCCAGGTTTTCACCATATCAAAAGTCATGTCCTTTAATATGGTGAAAAAAGGTGATCAACTGCAGCTGATCAGAAAATAGCAGTTATATATTTTTAACTAAAATAGATTCGGCTTCAACTGAATTTTTATGTAAGCTGTCTTTTGGTTTTTACCCTTCGCCGGCGCTGAATTTGTCGGGAATACTTCAGCATAAAAAGTGTCGTTATCCGCCCAAAAAGCTTTTTTATGATCTGCAATTTTGAAGTTCGTAAAATTAATATACAGCAGGTTTTCTTGATCAGAAACTTGCTCCGCGTATTTGTTAATGGTAAAATCACTTCCTACGTCATTGTTTGAATTGACATAAGAAATCCAATTTTTACCTGGAATAATCTGTGGATAACCACCGGTAAACGTTCTAAAATTAACTTCAGGTTTTATCGTATAAAACGAGTAGTACATATCGTATACTTCAGGCGATTCTTCTTTGAAAATCTCTAAATTTAGTGTAGGAGACTGCCCGATATATTCATTGGATAACATGCCGTCTTCTGTATGGACATTCTCATGCTGCACAATCGTGGTTTCTTTTCCATTTTCCGTATACACCCAGTTGCCATCTTTCAGTTTTACTTTCGGATTTTTCACTAAGACTTCATCGATTCGATTTTTAGAAGCTATTTTAAATTCTTGTGCAGAAACCTCTGCTATCGTACCGAATTTACGGAATGATTTATTTTTAAAATCTTGAGTTTTCTTCAATAAGCTGCTTCTGATCTCATAAAGATCTTTACCTTCTAAGGTCAAATCAAATGAGGCTGTGAATTCTGACTTCAGAACAAAAGCTTCAATGCTATTCGAAATGTTATTATCAATGCTAAAGTGGATCGCGTAAAAATCATCAAACTCCTCAAATCCGTAATAATTATCGAGTTTATTTTTAGCTACTTTTAGGTGATCAGCATTTTTGCTTGGAGCCATAAAAAAATGAACAGAATCTAGTATGGTAAATAATTGAAAGGGTACATCCTGTATATTATCTACACCTTTTATCTTTTTGAAATCGGTTAATGTAATGATTTTCTTCGTAACTTCAGTGGTCTCTTTACTAGTTTCAGTTGCTTTAGGAGACGGATTACATCCCACAAAAGTAACAACTAGGGTGGATATGACGAATGGATATAATGTTTTCATTTTTTGTGTCTTTTAGCAAAGATATTACTATTCAAATTGGCTTAATATGGCCGAAAGCAGGGATTTATTGAAGGGCATATTTTAGACAATTTTAAAAAAGATAAATGAAAGACTTTAAAATTATTCAATACACATGAAAAATGTAATCATCAACTTCTCTTTTGCGATGGCTCTACTCGCTTCTTGCTCACCAGTTGCCGAAAAGAAAGGGGATAAATCTACTGATATAGTTCCAAAAGTAGATACAGCCGCTGCGCCTGTTCCTCGAAAAAATACGGTAACTAAAGTGGATCTCCCGACTGATCTTTCAACCTTAATCCCTATTGATGTATTGGATAGCACAAGTACAAATGTGTATGTGAAATACGGTATAGAATTCTCCGGGAACTGTTATTCATGCGATTTAGCTAGTTTATCCATTACAAAGAATAAAATGATATGGACCAATGTCTGTGATGAAAAAGACACTTTTGAAATTGATGATTTCGTTGCTTCTATCGAAGGAAATAAAACAACTTTAAAAACATCAGAACGCACGTATATTTTAACAAAAATAGATAAAGCACCTGTTTATGAGCTGGTATTAGAAGGCCAGAACTTAGAATTAAAAAATAAAAGAATAGCCAAGTATTTCACAATCAAAAAAGCTTTACCACTTTTTAAAGAACATGATTGTGGCGATTTTGGAGGATAATTAATGATTACTGTTCAACTTCTATTCGAACATAAAATTGAATATGTCGAGCATAGAGATTGTAATTTCATTCCAAAGAAGAGAAAAGAACGAAAAACATAATTTGAGAATTAGATTTTTTTTAGTGCTGATCTCGAAGAGGTGCCAGGGGCGTCTGCGTTTATAAGCAAAAGTTATCAATCGAATATATTTTAAACCCGTTTGGTCGTTCCAAACGGGTTTTTTATATGATCCTTTTTTCCTTTTGGTTTTAAATCATTTTCCTCTGAATTAACTAAAAATGAAATATTATATGCTACAGTCTTTAAATTTCAGCATATGTTTATTATGGGCTTTATCATGAATTGAAAGGCAAATAAAAAAATAATGCTCTTTTTTATGAAGGATTAAAAATTAAATAAAAAACTATCCAGCACTTGTAGTGATATAGGATTTTGTTATCTTGCCCGCAACAACTATAAACTAAGGGCCCATTATTTTATTCATATCATGTACACGGAGAATCTCTATTCTTTAGAAGAATTATATCTTTTGGTGAAAAGATCTGACGTGGATGCTTATAATGTATTGTATGAAAGAACTTGGAAAGGTTTATATCAACACGCTTTTTCAAGGTTAAATGATGAATTGATCAGTAAAGAGATTGTGCAGGATGTATATATTGATTTATGGGTCAAGCGTCATGAAAAAGAAATTCAACAGGTAAGTAACTATCTGTATACAGCTATACGGTACAAGATTATTGATCAGTTTAGGAAATCGACTAAAAAGCTAGAAAGTCTAGAAACGATTGTTGAGTACATGGCAAGTGTGGATCAGGCAGATCATAATTTTAGAGAAGAGGAACTTCAAGTTCATCTAAATTACTGGATTGATAAACTGCCGAAGAAAAGAAGAGAAATTTTTAAACTCAAATATTTTGATGACTTGAACAATAAGGAGATTGGCGAAATATTAAATGTTTCTCCAAAAACTGTTCAAAACCAATTATTAACAGCCTCCAAATGGTTGAAAAACCAGTTGTAGGAAATATTATTTTTATTTTTTTAATTTTTTGGGAGTTTTGCTATAAATCACGACATATAATAAAGACCAACTTATAAACTTTATATATGTCCACTAGTAAAACTAGAATTAGAGTATTTATTATAAATATTTTTAATAAGTATTTATCCGGTAAAACCTCAGAAAATGAGGATCAACTAATTGAAAAAATATATGACCGTCTCGATATTCACGATCTCGATCATATCGATTATGAATCCATTAATAAAGATATTAAACAGCAAGTTGACGCTGCCATAACCCGGAAAATTAAAATTTCCAATCGAAAAAAGCATTATCAGATAGCGGTTGCGGCAAGCGTATTGTTTGTTCTTTCATTAGGTGCTTTATTCTTGTACCAAGGAAAGGACACCATTATGTCTTTAAGTAGAAGTAAACATACTGCTCGTGATTTCCCTCAATTAACCCTCAACAGAGAGCACCGCATTAATCTTCTCGACTCACTACCAGTAGGCAGTACACTTCACAAAAAAGGAGAGGGGCATATTTTAGATCTAACACATATGGAGCGATCACAAAAAGTCGAACTTATAGAAATCAATAATCCATCCGAAACCCCTTTTACCGTTGTTTTAAAGGATCAAACAAAAGTTAGCCTCAATAAACATTCTTCCGTTTCATTCCAGTCCAATTTTGGTATACACTCAAGGGAAGTGATGGCGGTAGGGGAAGTTGATTTTGACGTTTCTAAGCAGCAATCTCAAGATAAGTGGGTTCCTTTTACTGTCCGAACTAAGCTACAAACCATTGAAGTCTTGGGGACACAATTTCATGTTTCGACGACTATACCAGGAGAAGAAAATGTACTGTTGAAAGAAGGTAGCATCAGGTTGGCACATAATCATTCGGACGGTACGGTTATCCTTAAACCTGGAGATAAAGCATTTCTTCAAGAAATACAACCTAAAATTATGATTTCTTCGCAAAGCAGCAAAGCTAAAATAGATTCATGGAGAAGAGGCGAATTTTATTTTGAAAATGAAAAACTGAGACAGGTTATGGACGAAATCGGTACCTGGTACGGCAAATCGATTGAAATGAGTGATGACACAGGTGCTAAAACACTTACCGGAATATTTACAAGATACAATACTATCGAAGATGTGCTGCACATGATCGCACTCACAAATAGTGTTGATTTTAAAGAAAAGAAAGGAGTCATCTATGTAACAGTCAAATAAACAGTCAACAATTAAAATCACCAATTTTTTTAATAAACTAATTTATGAATCAATTGAAACCAAAACAAACAAAACAAAATATTCGGGGTGTCAGACTCCTGATGTATCTGGTCTTATTGACCATCTGCATCACTACGACGAGTTCTAGTCTGAAAGCAACGTTGCAAAAAGAAATTTCCATTGAATTTAATAATGTAACGATTAAGCAGGCGTTGCATGATCTTCATGGAAAGATGGGTGTTAAATTTGTTTATTCACCTAATGATATTGATGAAAATAAAAAAATAAAACTATCATTTCATAATGAAAAGTTAGAAAGTATTCTGAACAAATTGTTTACCGGGATGAATGTATCTTTTGTTATGAAAGACTACACCATTATTCTAAAGAAATCAGCAACAGTTGAACAAGTTATTCAGAATAGGATTATTGAAGGGCAGGTATTGACCGAAAGTGGTAACCGTTTATCAAATGCTACCGTTACTGGAAATGTGAGTAACCGGAGTACATCTACTGATGATAACGGACGCTTTAGTTTAAGTGTTTTACCTACAGATCGTTATATTTCCGTTCGTTTGGTCGGTTATGCACCTGAACAGATTGAATTAACAGATAGAAATTCGTACAGAATTGTTTTAAAGGATAGTGTAAGTGCGCTGGATGAAGTTGTTGTTGTTGGTTTCGGTACCCAACGTAAAGCTTCAGTAGTAGGAGCCATTACCACCATACAGCCAAAGCGTTTACAAAGTGGTACAACACGTTCTTTAAGCAATAATCTTGCTGGCCAGCTGTCCGGAGTGATTGCTGTTCAACGTTCTGGAGAACCAGGATATGATAATTCTAATTTTTGGATCAGAGGCATCAGTACCTTTGGCGGGAATCGGAATCCTTTAATTTTAGTAGATGGCGTCGAACGTTCATTGGATAATATGGATCCCGAAGAAATCGAATCATTCTCAGTCCTTAAAGATGCTGCAGCTAGTGCCGTTTACGGTGTTCGGGGAGCAAATGGTGTCATCTTAGTCAATACAAAAAGAGGAAAAGTGGGTAAGCCCAATGTTTCGTTTCGATTTGAAGAGGGATTAACTTCTCCCATTCAGTTACCAAAATTTGTCGGAGCAGCAGAATACCTAGAGGTCATGAACAGTATCCGTGAAGAACGTGGTGAAACAGGGTTGTATTCACAGGAGCGAATTGATAATATCCGCAAAGGTGTGGATAAAGACTTGTATCCAGATGTCAACTGGTTGGATGAGATCTTAAAAGATAGAGCAGGAAACAGCCGGGGCAATTTAAGTGTCAACGGCGGTTCAGATATTCTGCGTTATTCCTTAGTTACTTCATTTTATAGAGAAGGTGGAATCATAGAAAGAGATAAGAAGCAGGATTGGGATTCTTCTTCCAAATTAAATCGGTACAACGTACGTTCCAATGTAGATATAAATGTCAGCCCGACTACCTTATTTCGGTTGAATATTGGCGGTTATCTTCAAGATCGCAATCGTGCACCTCAAAGTGTTGACGCTCTTTTTCAGGAGGCATTTACAATTCCCCCATACGTCCATCCAACCATTTACTCTAGCGGAGAAATACCACGTACCTCAGGACGTACCAATCCGTGGGCGCTAGCTACGCAACGCGGGTATGAAAGATTAAGTGATAGCAAAATTGAATCCTTGTTTTCCATAGAGCAAGATTTATCCTTTTTTTTAAAAGGGTTAAAAGCAAGAGGTCTTTTTTCTTTCGATCGTTATTCTAGTACTTCCGTAGTACGAAGTAAAGATCCAGATTATTACAATCCGGCCATAGGAAGAGATGAAGAGGGACGTTTGAAACTTGTTATAGATAGCTATGGGCAGGAGTTCTTAGGTTACAGCAAAGGATCAGATTGGGGAGATAAGAGTATGTATTTAGAAGGAGCAATTAACTATGCTCAAAATTTCGGAAACCATAACATCGAGGGGATGGTACTCTATAATCAGCGAAACTACGATAATGGCGATCTGTTGCCTTACCGTAATCAAGGTATTGCAGGTCGTTTTTCCTACAACTACGCTAACCGCTACATAGGTGAGTTCAATTTTGGTTATAATGGATCTGAAAATTTTGCTCCGGGTAAAAGGTTTGGTTTCTTCCCCTCTTTTGCATTGGGATGGTATCTATCAGAAGAAACTTGGATGCAACATTTGAGAAGTACGGTCAATAAACTTAAGTTCAGAGGTTCCTACGGTTTAGTCGGAAATGACAAGCTGGATGGTCGACGCTTCGCTTACATTACCACGATTAATGAGTCCACGGGTTATTCGTGGGGTATCAATAATGATTTCAGGCGATCGGGCAGAATTGAAGGTGATCAGGGAAATCTTGATTTGACGTGGGAGACGGTAAACAAGACCAATCTAGGTTTTGAACTGGGACTGTGGAATGCACTTGACTTTCAAATCGATTATTTTACAGAAAAGCGCAGCAATATTTTTATGCAACGTCGGTCTATACCCGGCTCCAGTGGATTTACAAATGCGCCGTGGGCAAACTATGGTAAAGTGAATAATCAAGGAGTAGATGCATCAGTTGAATTTAGTAAAGCATTAAATCCGGATTTATTTCTATCAGTAAGAGGTACATTCACTTACGCACATAACAAAATCATTGAGCAAGATGAGCCATCAGCAGTAATTGGCACATCCCGTTCTTCGACAGGGAAGTCAATCGGACAGTTATTTGGTTTAGTGGCAGATGGTCTTTTTGAGGAACAGGATTTTGCCGATGTCGCTAATGGACAATTAAAAAGTGATATTCCTAAACATACTTTTGGCCCTGTTCGTCCTGGAGATATTAAATACGTGGACCTAAACCATGATGGTGTGATTGATGCATTTGACAGAACTGCAATAGGAGGTACAGAAGATCCTCAGATTGTATACGGTTTTGGAGCAAATGTGCGCTATAAATCTTTTGACTTTGGCTTCTTTATGCAAGGACTTTCAAAGACGGACCGTATTATCGGAGGATCTAATTTTATTCCCGGTAGTTCCAATGGTGCTATGGGAAACATGTTTAATAACGTATCCGACCGTTGGACAGTAGCCGATCCCAGACAAGATGTTTTTTATCCTCGTTTGTCAGATTATCAAAGTTCCAATAATAATATGGCCTCAACCTGGTGGTTGCGAGATATGAGTTTTTTGAGATTGCGAAATGTTGAACTGGGTTTTAATATGCCTTCCAACTGGATAAATCCCATTCAAATAAAAAACCTACGTATTTTCTTAAGAGGGAATAATTTATTGACTATTTCAGATTTTAAGCTTTGGGATCCGGAGCTAGGCGTCAATAATGGTATGCGCTATCCAATTATGAAGTCTATGTCAATAGGTATGGAATTGAATTTTAAATAACAGCCTGATTACTATAAAAATACTGTAATGAAAAAATCTAAGATATTAATATCCATCATTTTTATAACCTTTGCCCTAACCTCGTGTACAAAATATTTGGATAAGATGCCAGATGATCAATTGACATTAGAAATGGTGTTCAATGATAAAACGCGTACTGAGGATTGGCTTGCCGGTATATATAGTAATATTCCCGATCCCTATTGGGGCTATACCCGTTCGATCGGCTGGGATCCACTATCAGACGATATGGCGCCATCTACAGGATGGGAACAGTTTGGTTGGACCTTACTTGCAAAACAAACCGGCAATTGGAATCCGACTAGTGATTGGGATCCTAATTATTGGAGCGAGCTACCTAAAAGAATCCGCTCTGCCTATATCTTTTTAGAACATGTCAAACCAAATGCTGCACAATTGGTAACCGAAGACGAAGTAAACCTGATGAAGGCGGAAGCTCGTTTTATGATTGCTTATTATTATTCGCTGTTGCTGGAAACATACGGAGCAATACCTTTTCAACTCGGTATGGCAGATCCCAATGGCAGTGAAGAAGAGTTAATGCTAGGTCAAACGCCATTTGATAATGTCGTCAAATGGATCGATCAGGAGCTTTTAGACCTGTCTGCGGTGCTGCCTGCAAGCTACACTAATACACAAAAATATGGAAGAGCTACTTCCATTATGTGCTTAGCTGTTAGAGCAAGATTACTTTTATTTGCGGCAAGCCCCTTAGTTAATGGCAATAGCGCCTACAAATCTTTTGTAAATAATAAAGGAGAGGCCATTTATAATGCAACATTCGATGCAAATAAGTGGGCCATTGCCACCCAAGCCAGTAAATTGCTTATCGATCGTGCTGAAGCTTCAGGACATAAGCTCTATTATGAATATAATGCAGATGGAAGCATAGATCCATTTATGTCGTATCTGAATATGATGTTCAGAAGACCGCAAGATGGCAATAAAGAAATACTATTCGCAAGACCTAATTCAGATTTTGGTGAATACGATCGACATGCCCAGCCTCGTGGGACAGGAGGCAATGGAGGTTTAGGAATCACCCAATCATTGGTTGATGCATTTTATATGGAAAATGGGCGTACCATCAATGATCCCCTCTCAGGGTATCGGGAGAAAGGATTTTCAACTGCCAATGAAATTCGGAATACACAATGGGCAGAATCCAAAGGAGGAGGTATTGTAACCCTACAGGGAACTTTTAACATGTACACCCATCGAGAGCCACGGTTTTATATTTCTGTGCTGTATAACGGCGCTTGGTTTAGGAGAGAAAATCGAACAACTGAATTTTATTTAGGAAGCTGGGATGGTGGACCGACACATGATGCGCCACAGAACGGGTACCTGGTACGAAAAAAAGTACACCCCGATTATGACCCTCGCAACGGCACGAATCCTTATCGGCCAGGTATTCTCTATCGTTTAGGAGAAGCATATCTTAATTACGCCGAAGCATTAAATGAAAGTAACCCTGGTCACGCCGACATATTGAAATATTTAAATTTAATTCGGGAGCGGGGAGGTATTCCACAATATGGAACAGGGCCGTCCGCATTACCCGTTCCAAGCAGTCAAGAACAGGTACGTCAGGCTATTCGTCAAGAAAGACGTGTAGAGCTTAACAATGAGGGAATTCGTTATCGCGATATTCGTAGATGGAAAATAGGAGAGCAGACCATTAATGGTAATTTTTATGGAATGAATTTTTCTGGTACAGAAAAAGATGATAACGATGCTAATCCGAAAGCGTTTTTCAAAAGGTCAGTATATCAGAAACGTCTTTTCTCAGAAAAAAATTATTGGTTTCCAGTACCTCAGTCGGAAATTGATAAGAATAAAAATTTAGTTCAAAATCCTTTCTGGGACTAGGGCAGTCATTATTGCATTTTTATCATGCTATTAATTTTATAGCCGTCAACACAAACTAAGTGTATTGTTTCTAAAAGTATCGCACTTTTGGAAATAATACATTCAGTTTGTATTATGTTTTCACAATGATGGTACTCCTTGATATTGAATTTATCATTTAACTATTTAAGGAAGTACGAACAACCCGTCTATTTAAAAAAAACTCCAACTTAAAAGAATCAAACTACTGTTATAAATAGTATTGCGGAACTTATGTATATTAGGCTAGTATAAGCAACTATAAGCCACAAGCACAAAAATGAATATAGAAACATTTTTCTCATCTGAATTGATTCTTGAAAACGAGTCAATTTTTATGCGCCCTTTGACCATTCATGATATTGATACAATAGAATCTATTAGCTATAGTACAGCACTAGGCGAATTTGGAGCAAGAGTAAAAAACAGAAATGATCTAACAGATTATTTTAATTTCTGTCTTCATGCAAAACAGGAAAAGGAATTATACCCACTCATCATTATCAGGAAGGAAGACGGTGATCCAATCGGATTAACGATGTTTGGAAATATCAGTTTTCAGCATAAAAGATTAGAAATCGGATGGACATGGATTGGCGAAAAATATCAAGGAACAGGTATAAATGCAATTTGTAAAAGACTTCTCCTTGACTATTCCTTTGACATCTTAGATCTACGTCGAGTAGAATTTAAAATAGATATCAACAATCTCAAATCACAAAGAGCAATAGAAAAGATCGGGGCGGTTAAAGAAGGGCTTTTAAGAAATTACAATATTCAGTCTTATGGTGAAAGTAAAGGAACGTATGTTTACAGTATTCTTCAAGAAGAATGGAGAACAATGCCTAAATGATCAGTAATGGAGTTATTACGCGGTGAAGAAAAACCATTTAAATTATCCATTTCTCCAAAATCTTTTTTCAATTATGCGAACATTTTCGGCGTCTTTCAGTGTTTGAAGATAATTCGATAACTGTAGCAATTCATCATCCACAGGGTCCCCGGTGAATTCAGCTACCTGGACTGCATTACCATAGTTTAGCATTGATTTTTCAGCTGTATCATCGATTATAAGCGTCCTTTCCAACTTAAATCCTTTTTGCTTGATTTTAGATAATCTTTTTACAAAGTAGTAGTCATCAGTCACACTTTTACGTTTTTTTGTCGTTCGCGATCTTCCCCAGACAAATTCAAATGTAATATGCGCAGGTTTGATTCTTTCAACCAATTGTTTTACATAAACATCGTCTGCCGAACTCCATATCGCTAATTTGAAATCCCTTGCTAATAACGTAAGGAAGTGATCTAAATAAGGTCTTTTATAAATGAAATATGAACCCATCTTGAAGTCTTCATCTCTTTCGAGTTTATTTTGCACAGCATAAAGCAGAGTTTCGTCTAGATCCAAGACTATTAGGATTTCCATTTTACAATCATAGGGAGATTTTCGCAATATTTTACTCGAAATTTTCAGATGTCACTAAAATTGGATCATTTTAATAATCATGTCCCTCATTTGGACCAGATAAGATTGATTATTCGAAAAAAGTATTAACAGATCACTGAATCTTAAATACTTTAATTTTTAGGAATAAGGCCAGAAGATTATTACTTTTACTTGTGAAAGGAACAAAGTAATTACAGTAATTTTTTTCTGATAAACATGCGAGATCTAGATGTCATCTATTCCAAATTTATTGAAAAGTTAAAATTAGTATTGCAATATATATTGGAAAATTTTGGGGAGAAAGAAATCTTGATGCGAAAAAACCAAGGACTTATTCAAAATCGAAATTTTGGCATCAAAAATTCTCAGATTAAAGGATATGTTTTTCATGGTTATGGTTGCGATTTTAGATTTAAAAATGAAGATGTGGATATTGAATTTGAAAACGATAATATTGGATTTACAGATTGGAGTTTTTATTTATTCGTGGATGGGCATAATTCAGAGATAACAGAAGCAATGTGTAAAGCATTTTTGAAAGAGAAAGTTGAAAAACAAGAATTAAGATTTCTAAATAGAATATATGAGATTAATGAATAGCAACTTTTATGAAAATGCGTTCTACATTTAAAGTTCAAATTACTTAAATTAATTTTTATATTCCTTAAGATGGAAATAAAAGGCAATAAAGTACACCTAAACCAATGGTTATTTCAACTTTGTAATATAGACTATAAACTATAGATCTATATTTCTGAAAAAATAAATCAGGCTATTAGTTATAGAGTCTCGGTGTCTGCAGAATTTTTAGGTCTTTTTCAAGTTTTTTTAAACGATCGTCATAGTTGGACGTTATTTGATCGACCTTCTGTTTTATTGCAATCCCGTTCTGGAAAGTAATAGTAGTAAATAATTTTATATCGCCCAAAACTTCTACGTAGTGTAAATCTTCGTTTCCCACATCCTTTTTCACTTCAGCAGAAGTTGATAATGGAAGGCCAAATTTTTTTATAATATCTTCTTTTTTCATACCAACTGATTGCGCATCTGCAAATCGGCTTTGAGGTATTGCTTGTCTTATTTGATTTTGAGTTGTCAAATGAGACGAAAAACATGAAGTTAGCGTGAAAATTAAGTAACCGCAAGAAACTAAACTATAAAATTTTCGCATAATGATTGGAGTAATAATAAAACAATGGATTACTTATCTGTAACCGTAATTTATAAATATACAGATTGTTATCTTTTAAATCGTGAAGGTTTTCTTATTTCTATGTAACTTTTTATAATCTAAATTTCTTAAACTGTAAGATATAATTATCCGCTTCAGCGTTAGTAATTCGATATATACGTTCTTAGAATCAATTAATATTTACATCTATAAAACAAAGCAACTATAAATTGCTAGTCAAGGGTCTGAAGAGCTTTCAAATCTTTTGAGTATTATCCATTTCTTGGTGATTTCCTGCTTTCATGATCGAATCCTATTAAATATTTTAATACGATTTATTATCAATCAGATGCAAAACTCCTATAGCTTATAGCAGTTTTGCATCCTGTACCATTTAATTTTAATGCATAAGAAGGTGAAGCAAGATAGCTATCAGGCTAAATTTTCCAGATACAATAAGACCTCTTCCTTTTTTCTAATTGATACCGGTATCATTTCTTTATTGGTCATTTCGAGAAAACCCTCCCGATAGTATTTTTTTACATATAAGAAGTTTACTAAATAAGACTGATGGCAACGGAGAAAACCACATCTAGTCAGCATATTCTCATAGAGCTTGAGCCCTTTAGAGACCAGCACCTCTCTTTTATCTGTGAGAAAAAACGAAGTGTAACTTTTATCGCTTTTACAGTAAATGATATCATCCATCGATACGATTTCGATATACTCTTGACTTTTGAGTGCAATCCTCCGATTTAACGGGGTTTCCGGAGAGAGGTAGTGATCTTTTGCTAGAGTAACACGTTCCAGATCCACAGTCATTTGCCCACGGTGCTGTCGGCATTTATCCAGCATGGCATGCAGGGACTCTTTGTTTACAGGTTTTAAAAGATAACCAAGTGCTCCCAGGTTCAGCGCTTCAATGGCGTACTGATCGTATGCTGTTAAAAAAACGATCTGGAAATTTTCTGTTCCGATCTCATCAAACAATTGAAAGCTATTGCCATCCTTCAGTCTAATGTCAGCAAGGATCACATCTGGTTTTAAAAAAGGTATTTCCACTGCCGCCTCAGCGATCCCTTCGGTATAGCCAACCACCTTGATGTCAGGCATTTCATTCAGTATCTGCAGCAGATGGCGCAGAATAATTTTTTCGTCTTCTAAAACGTAGACCTTTATCATAGTTTCCTTATATATTTTTGATAATGGGTAAATTTATTTTAATGCTAATGCCTTGTTTGCCAAAGGCTTTTTTTTCAATGAGCTCAAAATGTGCATGCTGATTATTGAGTCTATATAATAACTGCAGACGTTCTCTCAATATATCTTGCGCCAATGATTTCTTTTTCTGACTTGATGTTTTTTGGTGTGTTAGACCGCTTCCATTATCATCGATTGTTATGATAATTTCATTTTTCTCTAATTCAACCCGGATAATAAGTTCGCCCTTATAAGCAATATTCCTAAACCCATGCTCGATCGCATTTTCTACAAAAGGTTGCAACAACATAGGTGGTATAAATACCTCTTCGGTATCCAGTTGTTCATCTATATCTATGCGGTAGCCGAAAAGGTTGGGATAGCGCATCTGTTGCAAATGGATATAATTTTCGAGCGAGATAATTTCTTCATTTAGATCTATAAAATCCATCCGGCTCTGTTCCAGTATATCCCGTAGCAATTGGGAAAACGAAGAAAGGTAACGTACAGATTCTGTGCTGTCTCCTGTTGCGATGAGACCTTGCAGGTTGGCTATGGAATTGAAAACAAAATGTGGATTGAGCTGGGTCTGCAAAAGTTTATGCTCCAGTTTTAGTCTACTGTTATCACTGTTTAGTAGTTTGTTTTTTTGCTTAAGACTTTTTTGCTGATATACGTTATAAATAAGTGCCAGTAATCCAGCTGCCAAAGCTAGACCTGAAAACAGCATATATTTCTGTTGCCTAATAATGTCTTCATTATGCTGATTTTTACTCTTTAAGGTCAGAATATTACGGTCTTTTTTTTCTGCTTCATATTTCTCTTCTATTTCCGCAATATTAGCCGCTTCGATCTCTTTAATCGTTTTTACTTCTAGTTGGCTAGCCATATCTAAGGTTTCATATGCTTTTCTGTAATCACCTTGTAGTACATAGGCCTCGGACAGGCCTTTGTAAAGAAGATATCTAGGTTTATCTGACATATTCTTCTTATTCATTGCAATCGCTTTTTTGTAATAATATACTGCAGAATCTAGTTGGCCGATATTTATAAAGCTTTTGGCTAAATTGTTGTAAGCTACATCATGGATATCGTTGTTTTTTTCTAAAATGGAAACAAACGCTCTGCTCATCTTTAGACTTTCATCATAGAATCCCATACGGGCGTAGATTTGCGCTTCGTTGTCGTAGGTACGTGCCAGGGCGAGGTTATCGTTAGAGGCTAATGCCAGCTGTTTTGCCAGTTTGTTGTATTTTGCCATTTTTTCATAATCATCCAGTCGGGATGCTAGCAAGAATATCATATCGTAGTATCGTCGTTTGATAACAGGGTGCTCCTTATAGGGGTGAGCATGATAATATTTGTCCACATATATTGCTGCCGCCTTTTCGTTTTTATTCTGATAAAATGACTTGGCGGTGAGGTCATAAAAAAGGTAAGTGATCCTACTGGATGCATTTTCTGCTTTTTGAAGGAGTTCTTGTATTTTTTTCATGACAGCAGCATCCACCACGTTGCTTTCGCTAGTCTGCTGATCAAGCGAAGCCGATTTTTTTAAAAAATAGAGATCGCCAGACTGTTGCTGCACGTTCATACTATCTAGCGAAGCAGACGCATTTTGAGGATCGTTTCCCCAATATTTAAGCTTCGCCTGAAAGAAATAATGCATTGCTTTTGATACACTATCTTTCCTTTTCGAAAGGATACTGTCTTCTAAGGTTATGGCCTGTATTTTTGCCTTTAGCGGTAAAGTATCTGTGGATATGAGAAAAGCAATATAATCTTTTTCTGAAGTGTTATTTTCCTGTTCCCAGGTGCTGGAAGAACTACTACTTTCACCGCAAGAAAACAGCAACAGCGTAAGCAATAATACGGTAATATAGTTTATTTTGGTAGAAGCCATGCTAGATGAATGTAAATTATATTTAAAGGTAATGCAAAGTACCCGTACTATTGAAATATTAGCAAAATCTGTCACCTGTCAATCTTATTTATTTAAGGATCGGATTGCACATACTTTCCAAGGTTCGTTAAAAACTCAGGTTTAGACCAAGCATAACCTGTCTTGGACGTAGCGCATAAGATTGGGTGGACTGATGGCTGTCCGAAAGCACAGATTGCGTAAATGTATCTACATTGAAGATGTTTTTTGCTGTAAGTTCCAATTGCATTTTTTTTAGGATAAAATACTGTAGAGAAAAGTCCGAGAACAGATAATACTGGCCTGGGCTGTACTGCCCTTTTTCGAATCGGTACAATTCGTTTTTCAGTGATGTACGTATTTTTTTACTCAAGCGGGCATTGATGTTCGCTTCAAACTTAGACTGGACAACGCTTCTTGTTGATCCATTTCGAAGTATCGAATTATAGAACTGCAGTCCAGTAAAAATATTGATCGGACTCTCCCAGACGCTTCGGTAGTCCAGACTTAGCTGGTAAACTGCCGTTTGTATCGGTAAGGGTGGAAGTCCTTTGACCTGCGTCTGGTAATTTGCCAGCTGACCATCCCCGGTAAGTCGTATATTACCTTTTATTCCAGCGACGAAATAGTTCAGCTGCGCATTAAAATAAGTGAGCGTTCTGTTTTTAAAAAGAACAAGATTGTTGCGGTTGTAGTCAGGATTCAGTTCTTGCTGTTGTCCGATGTAATCGAACTGCTGACTATATCCACCCGATAAGATTGTATACAGTTTATCCGTCATTTTACCTAAAGTATAGACAGCATTGACACTAAATATATCCAGGATGGGATTTTCTTTTAAACCACTTGAAAAAGTCCGGTTTCCTTTATAAACAAAGTTGGGTAGTACATCAAGAGCATTTTGCGACATATTCATTTGGTAGGAAACTTCACTGCGCAGTTCCCCTTTGCTATGTGTTCTCCATAGAATAGTCGCTTTTGGAGACCATAATTTATTTATGCTGGACTGGGCCTGTGGAGCAAGTTTGTCCTGTAAGGTAGAGTGAAGCAGGCGTGCTGTGATGCTCGGTGTCAACTCCAGCCTTCGGGATTTCCAGGTATATTGTGCAGATAATGCTGTATTGTGTTCTTCAAAATTCAACCGATTAAAAAAATCCTTTGGACGATAAGTTTCTCCAGAACCATTCATCAGATAGAATGCTGAATTGAAGCCACGAAGCGTAATTTCATGCGCTATCGAAGCACTGAACGGGTTGCCTTTCGCATCGCGCTTTACTAACTCTGAGATCATTCCATAATATTCCACATTATTTTCGGTATCCTGCCATACGTTTTTTATACTATCAGCCTTTATACCTTCAGCTTCGAACAGATCGCCATAAAGGTACTGGTCTACCGCATAGTTGATGGGGGAATGCTGCCTGATCCAGCGGAATGAAGATACCAGTACGGCACGTTCCGCTAATTTCTGCGTGTAGCTCAGTAAATGGTTTGAAAGTAGACTGCGTTTTTTGATCGTTTCCAATGATCCGATACCATTGAATGTCAGTTCGCCGATATCATTAGCTTTGATATTGCCCAATGTACCTATATATGTAATGGTCGAATTTTTACCAGGATCATATTGAAGTTCCATTTTGCTGAAATAATTAATATCCGAATTGGTGTAATGAAGATCTTCTTGGTTTGTGAATTTTACATCTTCAATCGCATATTCGGATAAGCTCTGCCTCACAAAACTATTTTTCTTGCTGTTGGCAAAGCCCAGCCATTTTATCTTCAGATCTTTTCTTGGCGAAAAGATGCCATTGAAGGAGAGAAGCTTGTCGTTGTTGAAGTTTGACCGTTGCGGGTCAAACTCATTTAAGCTCGGTTTGTTCTCCAATAGGGAAGGAGTTGAGACCTGGAGACCCACCTGACCAGGTTCGTTCGGATCCTGGCTCAAGATGAGATGGTCTATACCACGTAGCGTCTCCAGACCATTATTGTTGGCCGATCCCAATAGATAATATTTTGTTTTTTTACCAAAATTCATCAGATTAGCCTGTGCATTGTAAAACTCAATAGGGATTACACTTGCTGACGCATCGATACTGCCTACCCATTGCGATTTACTTTCACTTTTGAGGGTCAGGTTGAGTGCTATCTTTTCAGAATGTTCAACTCCTTTCAGGTGCTTATTGTTTGAGTATCGCTGCAGTACCTGTACCTTTTCTATCGGATGTACGGTGAGGTTCTGCGTGAGCAGTTTGTAGCCTTTTCCAAATAAATCATCTCCTTCCACCATAACCTTTTCG
The DNA here is from genome assembly GCF_037479535.1 of Sphingobacterium sp. MYb388. NCBI lineage: Bacteria > Pseudomonadati > Bacteroidota > Sphingobacteriia > Sphingobacteriales > Sphingobacteriaceae > Sphingobacterium > Sphingobacterium sp. MYb388. The sequence goes on from NZ_JBBGYV010000001.1 coordinate 781,099, forward strand.
ATCTCTTTGTTACCCACTTTGATCGTGCCGTTTTCACTGATCTGCATACCCGGAATCTTGCGCAACAGATCTTCAACGGTACGTTCTTCACCCTGCAGATAGTTTTTGGCATCAAGTTCAATAGTATCGCGCCCGGCTCTAATAAATTTTTTTGGTGCTACATATACCTCCTGCAGCTGTATCCTGCTTTCTTCCAGCTCGATTGAAAGTTCCAGCGTATCTGAACTGAGATGAATGGATCTGTTGAGGGACTTGTAGGCCAGCGACTGAAAAATAAGCGTATAATTTCCATGACTTACCCCTGAAAAGAGGAATAGGCCTTTAGCATCTGTAAAGGAGTAATGCGAGCCTCCAGAACCATTCTCAGTAACGAGATTGACGCGAATACCAGCTGGGGTAGACGATGGTGCAGTTACCTTACCCCGTATCAAGGTTTGGCAGTAACTTTGTGAAAACTGTATTAAAAATAACAGCAAAAAGCTAATTCGAACCATGCTCCCATTCATACACCTGCTCTACTGTGCCTCGAGTCTTCGTTTTATTTTCGGTACTGAATTCAACCCCTTCAGGTAGTTTGGAACGCATAATGCGCATCTGCTCTGCAATCTTACGTTCATCCTGCTCTACATATTTTTTCAGTGACATCGTAGGCAAGGTTTGTACATAGTTGCGGTCTACAGGAATCTGACCTTCGAAAGGGTAGGAGACCTTTTTCAGTAACCAATAGTGCGGATGAGCACTTTCGGTATATAGCATCACAATAAGACCAGGAAGCCCTCCAAATTTGTACGGTCCGGCCGGTACAGGGATAGACGGGTCATAATAGGCTACTACTTTTGTACCCCGATAGTCTGCGGTCGCTTTTTTACACATTTTATCTCCGAATTTCTCCTCTTCCGGGTAATCGGTATTCCAGTTGATCGCTTTAAAGGTGTGATCTTCTACCAGGTAGTTTTTACTGTCCAGTGATCGGGTTTCTATCAGTCCCTTTTGTTTAGGATCTTGGATAACAATTTTACGGAATATTTTGCCTACATCCAGCACAACAGAAAGCTCACTCGACTCCATTTCATCTTCAGACTGGCCTGTGGTTGTTTCTTTTTTTAGCGAAATCGAGTCGCGGACCGCAATCTTTACAGTACCGTCATAATAGACATCCTCTTTAAAGGTTGCGACGGGCGAGGGAATATATTCGTAACTCGCCATCAGCTGTTGGGCTTTCGAAGTTAGACTTCCGCTTACCGCTAAAAGCAGTAAAATTACATTACGTATCATGGGTATTATATTTTAATTGTAGATTCGGTTATAGCGCATATGAAGAGCACTATAAATATGATCTGAGCCATAGAAAAAATAACACTATGGCTCAGATTAGAAAAGCTTTTCAATTTAGGATATCCTAGTTCATCGAAAAACCTTGATCAGTGTACATTTTTTTAATGGCTTTAAAGAACGTGTGGCACGAGCCATTGGTCGTTGTGATGTAATGATCGTAACCTACAGCATCACCGTTCACATAAATGGTTACAGACATTGTGCATCTCCATGCCTTTTCGTTCTTTACTGCAGTTTCTTTAGAAACATGTTTAGTATTCATTTCAGTTGCCATGCTCGAAGCATAAAGTCCAAATGTGGCAATCAGTGCAAATAATAGCTTTTTCATCATGTGTAATTTTTAGTGTATAATCAGTTGTTTTTGTTAATTCAGTTCGTATCCTTGTGAGGCATAGTACGATCTCATGGTTTTAAAAAAACCGCCACAAGACCCGGTACTCTGATAGGATAAAGTTGTTTCTGTATCCAAATAATTCCCGTTAGAATCATAGAATTTCAATCTGAATTCACAGAATATTCCAGCATCTTTCGCTTTTATCGGTGCCTTGCCCGATCCCGCAAATGCAGCTGAGGACATTAATCCGACAGCGCAAAGTGTCATTAAAATCTTTTTCATGTTCTTGTTTTTAAAGAGTTATTAATTGTAGTTTATACTATCAAATATAGATAGAGGGGAAGGGGAAGACTAAGGCTAAGCTATATTCGTTATAAAGTATCTGATATTCGCTGTAGCTAGACCAAAATACGTTAGCGTAGCGCAATATGACCGGGTAGTTATACGCATAAGGTTTAAATGCTTCAAGAGCCTAGAGATCGCGTAGTTATAGTTTAATCAACGAAATAGGCAAGAGCGAGATCGAAGCAATTTAACGATAGACCGAGGATAACGTGTACGTTACAAGTAAGAACTCGGTTCAAAACCATACACAGTGCAATTGTAGTTTTGAGTATTTTCTATTCTTGTTTAAAAACAGTATAAATTTTGTGTTTAATAACAATAGATTTGTGTGCATGCGTTGTAAGTGGTTTTTAGCCAGTGATCTGAGCGAGAGTTGATAGCACTTTTATCATTGGGGTTAATTTACTTTTTTTAATTTGAAGCCGTCTTAAGCTTCTCATCATTTTATCCTAAGGCATTAGAAGAGGTAACTCATTTCTCAATGGTTCTTTATAACTATTTTTCCATGTATAAGAGACATTTATTTGTGTTGTTTCTTTTAATCCGTAAAAAAAATGTATAATTTAGCGTAACACAATATAAAAACTTTAATTCGGTACCCCATTCCGATTATTAAAGGCTCTAGAGCACCTTCTAGAGCCTTTTTAGAACAGATGAAAAGTAGTGGGATTCGAGATCTCGCCGATAGGCTGCTTTTACTGTCCGACCTTTTTAACAACCATTCATTTCAAATGGATATTTAATGCTGTTCTGCGTTGTTAAATTGCCAAAGCACATGAACAATTTTCCAGGATCCATTAAGTTTAACAATATGCATATAGTCGATCCATTCGTCTGCAACCAACTTTACGGAAGCCGTTTTTGCAGATACGTCCAGTAGTATAACATCCTTTTTAGGAGAATTTGGAAATTTATCAGCATTTTTATTATAGCTTGCAGCAAGTAAAACCATCGATTCTGAAGTCGTTTCAGTCTGAATGATGACTAATTTAGGATCAATAATTCCATTCGCTATATGCTTTCAATGCTTATTGATAATAAGTTTATTAGGCACTTTCTGTTAAGAATAATGATTCGTCATAAACTGTTCTAATTCTCCCTTATCATATAAAACAGGGCCGTGTCCAAAACAAATGATCTTGGGCTTTAGGCTATAGATTTTTCGAATAGATGCTAGGTTCAATTTCTTATCCTTAGTAAATAGATCGGGTGGTTGGCTTAATCCGGTAACAGTCGTTATTAAATTCATATTCACAAGCACATCACCAAGGATTAAAACCCGATCTTCCTCTCTAAAAAATGAAATATGCCCCGGTGAATGTCCCGGAGTTTCGATAACAATAAAACTACCAATCGTGTCGCCCTCCTTTAAAATACGGGATACATTATGACCTTCTCCTGCCCAATAATATTGCTGAAACCGAGCAATAAAGTGCCTTTTATTCGGATATTCATTCGTGACATTTCCTGATTCCGCATTATTTTTTTCAAATTCAGAAGTCCAGAGTGGAATCTTTAACGTGTTGCATAGCACAGCAGAACTTCCCTGATGGTCAGCATGGGCATGAGTTAAGGCATGGGTGGTTATTTTTTTATATTTAAGTGCCTGTAGTATGGTTTTGCTTGAACTTCTTATTCCTGCATCAATCAGGACATCGTCAATGATATAGCAGTTGATACTGTTTCTTGGTAGTACCGGAATTTGGAATACATTTTTAGTGATCTCTTTCATTCTTGTTTTTTTTTATACAAAAATGTCTAATCGCTTATTGTTTCTCCTTGATAAATGTTAAGAAATCTCGCTTCTGATTCTACTTAATGATTCAGGAGTTATACCTAGATACGATGCAATATGGATAAGGGGTGTCCGTTGCACTATTTTTTCAGAAGATGTTTTTAAAAATTCAAGATACTTTTCTTTGGCTAGAATAGATTGGAGTTTTAACAGCCGATCTGCTAAACATAACACATTCTGTTCTGAGAAAAATCTTCCTATTCTTTCCCATTGGGGAACAGCTTCGTAAAGCTCCTGCATATCCTTGTAGGTGATGGCCAGCGTTTGCGATTTTTCCAGGCACTGGATGTATTCATAAGACTTTGACTGGTTTATAAAACTTGAATAGGAGGAAACAAAACCATTGTCACTCGATAAGTAGCTCGTTATTTCTTTGCCATCTTTTACGTAAAAGATGCGTACCAAGCCAATCGCAATAAAATGTAGGTGCGTAGATACCTGACCTTCTTCAAGAATGTATTCTTTTTGCTTAAACTTATGTTGTGTAAATTTTGACTTAATAATCGCAATGTCAGTCTCAGAAAACCTCGCGTAAGTTGAAATTAAAGCTATTAAATTATCGATTCCCATTGATCATCGTGTTGATGTGTATTTTTTTAATCTGTGCAATTTCCGAATATAAGCATATTGTAATTATTTTATTATTAAAAGAAAACCTTTTGAAAACGAGTATCCATAAAGCCTTTTCATTTGAAGAAATAGGAAAGGCGCATTTAAAATTATAAACAAATCGTGACGTCGATAAAGTCGTTGTTAATATCTAAAACAAGACAAAGATTTGCTGCATCAATCTGTCAGGATAACATTGAGTCAAATCAGGGTAATATAGATGCAATGCCCAGGTTTATATCGGGTTAATTTTGAAATATAAACCTTTTGCACTGTTCCATTGATATGACGCAATAGCTGAGTAACTGTTTTTTCAACCTAATTTTCGGTGTTTAAGCATGCCTTGGAAAGAACTTAATAAAGTGATGATATGAAATATTTTTTAAACCTTCTTTTGTTATTGACCATTAGCGGACCGCTCTCTGCTCAAGTTGAAAAAGTAACACCCATTGTGAAAACATCGAAAGTCGTTATAGACCAGTTCATGGATTTACGTTTTGGCATGTTTATCCATTGGGGGCCAGTTGCCCTGCGTGGTACTGAAATTGGATGGAGTCGAGGAAATCAAGTTCCCTTTGAGGACTATGACCAATTGCATAAAGAATTCAATCCCGTATTATTCAATGCCGAAGAGTGGGTAAAGACTGCAAAAAATTCAGGTATGAAATATTTAACCATTACAGCCAAGCATCATGATGGCTTTTGCTTATGGCCAACCAAATTTTCAGATTTGAATATTATGGAGACACCTTTCAAGCGTGATGTTGTGGGCGAACTGGCTGCAGCCTGTAAAAAGCATGGTCTAAAATTCTGCGTATATTTCACCGTACTGGATTGGCACGATCCACATTACCCTTATGCACGTGCGGGTACAAAGGAGATCAACGCAACGACCGACATGGCAAAATTTGTTGCAACTATGAAAGATGAGTTAACGGAGATCTTGACCAATTACGACCCATATATGCTTTGGTTCGACGGTAACTGGGACAAAGAATGGACCGATGCACATGCACACGAAGTATATGCTTTGTTAAAACAGTTGAAACCCGATGTCATCATTAACAATCGTTTAAAAGGTATAAGTGATTTCGATAGGACAAGAGAAGACCATACACGCTTGTCTTCGGATGCTATCGGAGATTATGCGACACCTGAACAGAAGATAGGTGCATTAAACATGGATTATCCATGGGAATCCTGCATGACTATTGCGAACCAGTGGGCATGGAAACCCAATGATGCACTAAAATCCACTAAAGAATGTATCCAGACCTTGGCAAAAACAGCTGCAGGAAACGGGAATCTCCTTTTTAATGTCGGCCCGATGCTGGATGGTCGTATTGAAGCCAGACAGATTAATAGATTGAAAGAGATGGGCGATTGGTTAAACACCTATGGCGAGAGTATCTATGGCACTAAAGGAGGTCCATTTATTCCGAACAATACCTATGCTTCCACACGTAAAGGTAATATCTTATATGTGCATGTTTTCAATCGAAAAGAGGATGTACTGACACTTCCTGCTTTAAAGGGCGTAAAAGTCAAAAAAGCCCATATATTAAATGGAGATGCCATAACTTTTTCACAAAGTGCTACGGGAAGTATAGCGCTAAATTTACCTGCACGATTACCGAACGCTGATAATACAGTGATTGTACTTGAATTAAATAAAAATGCTGAAAGCATTCCCGTTGTTGCGCAAAGTAATTAACCTGCAATTGTTCTTAATTATCTCTTCCGGAAATACAATGATTAATTATATTAAAACATATCTCTGACATAGAATTAATGTGTTCTATTTTATTTTGATTGTTTGAATTATTTTAACTTAATAAGTTTATTCCTTATCTTCTAGCAAGACTGATTGATACCGGTCCGTATTATAAGAAAGTGATTATTAATAAAAAATAAGATGATAACAATAAAAAGAAATCAGATCGATGAGATGGAAAAATTCTATCGGATCAGCCTGATCAATAGTCTGATCGGTTTTAAACCAGTCAATCTTTTGGGCAGCTGTAACATAGATGGGGCACCTAATTTAAGTATTATCAGTTCAGCATTTCACTTAGGAGCCAACCCGCCCTTGATAGGACTCGTTATGAGACCCCAACGCGAGCATAACGATACCCTTAAAAATATCCAGGCTACAGGCCAATATACCTTGAACAATGTACTGCCAGATTGGTTTAAACAGGCTCACCAAACTAGCGCCAGTTATGCTTCAGGGATATCTGAATTTGAAAAGTGCAACTTTAAGGAGTTGTATACCGACGGGTTCCGGGCCCCTTTTGTCAAAGAATCAACTGTCAGGATAGGCTTGGAGTTACGAGAAATCATGGATGTACCGCTCAATGGAACAACGATTGTCATCGGCGAAATCGTCCAGATTTTACTGGATGATTTGATTATTGAAGAGGATGGTACTGTCGATCATGTAAAGGCGGGATCAATGGCTGTAGCCGGATTGGACCGTTATTTTCTTCCAGAATTTGTAGGTCGCTTATCCTATGCGAAACCAGGAATTAAGGTGGAAGAAATAAACAAGTAGGGAAACTAATTTTTCCATTGCATGCGCTTTTGGCATTATATGTAGTGTGCTATCCTCAATAATAATTCTGTTATCAGAAATATTTTTTTTTTTGAAATCAAAATAGTCCATATGAAAGCGTTGATTTAGATTAATGAATAATTGGTTCTGTTTCGTTTTAGGTTTGTGATTTTGTTTTATTGTTAGATTATTTAAAAACAAAATAATCTAACAAGTGTTTTAGGAAAATACACATTATATAACCAAAACGCTTAAATTCATGGAACATCATCATTCTCACCCGTATTCGTGCACGCATTGTGCCTGTAACAATCCAGTATTAAAAATCCTCAAAGAGGATATTTTTCATCAGAAAAATTACGAAGCTCTCCCTAAAGCAGAAAAGAAGGAGGAAATCCGACAGGAGCTGATGATCAGTGGCGGTATTATACGGCCCATGATCAATGGTTCTGTTGCAACAGTTGATGCCATAGGAATTGCCTCTGGTCAAGTCAAGGTCACAGGCACAGTACAAGAAGTCAAGGATTATATGAGCCAACATTATCCAGGTTTCATTCAAAAGGTTCTTGGCGATGGACAAACTTTGTTGCCCGGTTTAATAGAACCCCATGTACATATTGTTCCTACCGCACTGATGGCAAGCTGGATAGACTTAAGTCCCTTTAAAGGACAAGACCTCATTGATCAGTATGGACAGGATTATATAAAGCTAGAAGTAAACAAACCTATAAATAAACCCGCGGAAAGTGGAGATTGGTATTTAGGTTTTGGTCTTGATCCTGCATTGATGGCATTTGATGCAGATGGAAAAGCATTGGTTACGATTACCAATGAATGGTTGGACCAGGTTGACGACCAATATCCGCTGATGGTATTGAGTGCATCTATGCATACCCTATATCTAAATACGCTGGCGATGAATGCTGTCTATGCAGAAAATGAGGCAAAACTCCAACCCATATACGGAGATGCGGCAGGTTATATTTTGCAAACACAAGGACAGCTCCAGGAAGCGGAGGGAATGGGGCCAGCGCTAAAAACGATCCCCAAAAATCAATTAGCAGACATGCTAAAGCAGTCCTTCAAACATTTCAGCGAACTATTTAGTCATGCAAATGAAAGAGGAATTACCATGCTTTACGATGCTGGCATGAACAGTCATCTCAAACTTTTATTGAACGCTTATTTGCTAACACATCGTCGTAAAGTGCGTGTGGGAGCGGCATTCATTTGTGATGACAGTAATATTGGGGATCTTCAACCTTATCAGCAACCGCAAGAGTATAAAGACATCTACTACGGTCATGTTAAAGTCGTTTCTGATGGTTCAAATCAAGGGTTGACAGGCTATCAGTCCGATCCGTATATTTGTGTTAGCGATGTAGATTATGGCATTTATAATTACCCAGATGATGATTATGTAGATAATGGCACATTCCTGTCTGATAAACAGCCGCCGGTCAATGCTCCTAATGCCTATCAAAAATTAATAACAACAGTTATCGACACCAATGAATGGCCACTGATGGTACATGCCAACGGTAACCAGGCTGTTGACTACGCTATTCAGACATTTCAAGCAATTCCTGTAGATAAAATCAAAGGTAAACGTCATCGTATTGAGCACTGTTCCTTGATTACCGATGACCAGCTAGATGTGATGCAGCAATTGGAAGTATCACCAAGTTTTCTAATCGGTCATGTGGGCTATTGGGGCTACGCTTTTCAGCAGGTTATTTTTGGAGATCAGAAAACACAACTGCTAGACCGCTGTAAATCTGCTTTAAACCGTGGCATGCGAATCACCTTGCACAGTGATAATCAGGTGAGTCCACTTGGGCCACTACGTATGATGGAGCAATCCATTACACGGAAAATGGAAAAAGATCCGAATCATGAAGTGCTAAACAGTAACGAATGTATCGGTGCCGAACAAGCCTTGGTAGCCATTACCTACGATGCGGCATGGCAATGCTACGCAGACAAGTGGCTAGGTTCGTTAGAAGTGGATAAATTTGCCGATTTTGTAATCTTAGCGCAAGATCCACTTTCTGTAACCGATCCGTTTATGAAACTACGGAATATACCGGTTCTCGAAACCTGGGTCGGTGGACGAGCTGTGTATCAAAACCTCGATCAGAAGCAAGCATAAAAAAACATATTCATGATTTATAGAAGATAGTACCTTTATAATGAGGTATTATCTTTTTCTTTTTAGTAGCACGCTTGAATGAAACGTAATTTCAATATGTATACATCTCCTAAATATCTAAGATAAGTAGTTGACAGGTCTTAAATTTCAGCTGTAATTACGGAGTGATTTATCTTTACATTAGTGATTACCCATTGCTTTGCTATTTCTTTAGAAATAACAGTCCCCATTTTCCGATATACATTCTTTTTTCAAATGTTTGACCGATTTCATATGGTTGTTGAACCTGCAGTTTAATTATTCTTTCAAACTGATTTTCTTTAATTTCAATATAATGCTTATTATTCCTGCTACCTAACGAGTAGTCGATAATCTTTCCACTTATATCTATGCTCTTACTGCCCTCAAAATAAGCGTTGCTAAGAATTATAAAGGAAACAACTGTGCCACTAAAAATAAATGTCATACCTAGTGTCATAAAAAATACTCTAAAAATTGACCTTAAGGTTGTCTGTATTTGTGTTGTATAATTTTTGGTTTCGTGTTGCTTCATAAATTTCAAATAAATGAAGGAACAACTAGGGATCATCACGATTAATATCGGTAATACAAAAAAATTAACGGTCCATTTTATGGCCAGAGAAAACTCAGTAAACTCTAATAAGAAAGTGGGGAGTATCATAATCAATACAGAAAGTCCAATGACCAGATAGAAAAATATTTTAAATTGTCGCATATTTATGGCTATAGTCTGCCTAATAATAGGTTGTTACTGTGCGGGTTTTAAAATTTGTATTAATTAAGAGTATGAGTCTCGGACTATAATTCCATTAAATTATAATATTTTTTTAAGCAACAACTCAATTTCTTGAGCATGAGTTATGGTCATAAAATGACCTGCATTTTCAATCACATAAGTTGGTTTAATGTTACGAATGGGGATGATACGATCTTGGTTACCATGAATATGGATAACAGAGGAAGGGACCACGTTATTTTTCCAGTTTAAGATTTGATTGATCGCCCACTTTAAAAATTTGACATCAGTATCCTGCAATATCTGTTTGAGCATCCGTTTATCTTCTATTGAGCTGATACCAAAGAAATAATCGACCAACCTATTGTGCTGCTTTAGAAAAGCATTCGGTAGAATATAATTAAGTTTTAGAGCACCTATTATTTTGTAAAGAAAAGGAAGTTCTGATTCACCTTTAGCAGAGGCAAGCAGTACAATCTTCTGCACTTTGATTATTTTAGCTATTTCCATAGCCATTATTCCCCCAAAAGAGAGCCCGACTAGTATCGGTTGTTCATCATTGATCTGCAATGACAGTCGTTTAGCATATGCTGCCATAGTTTCTTTTTTTAGCGGCGCGATCCAATCGATATGGATTACCTGAAGACCCTCAAAGTTTATTTTTGAAAATACTTTTCGGTCAACACCTAAACCACTTAATATATAAATATGACTATTGCTCATTTACCTTTCACGGAATAATATCTGATTCTTTTTAGTTTTTAGCATTGCTAAAATAAGCAATTAGAATTGCTTATAGTTGAACAATTTCTCCAATTGATCTTAAATTCTAGAAAGTATTATAATCTAACAAATGGAGAAAATTCCCTTTAATTAATGTGTATTGCGACAATAGTAGAAGCTAAATCATTGTAATTGTTAGCCCATTTGCCATTTGAAAAATAGTTGATCGGGTTTATTAGATAATGTGAATGAAATCTAGAAAATGAGGACATGTCATTGAACTATCTAATTGAAGATCAAAAGCTAATATTTTAACTTTTTTTATCATTATGCTATAATTATTAATCTGTATTTTTAGATTATATATTTCTAAAAGACCAATTAATAAATATGCATTGCAATAAACTGAAATTATCCTTATCGTTTTTCTGGTTTTTAATCCTTTTTAATCTTTTTGTAACTTTAATACTGACCTTACAAATGGGCGAATTAGTGGAGCGATATGGTCCACAAGTCCTCGTTTATTTTTTTTGGTTTAAAACTATTGGTAGCGTTTTATCTTTTATCGGAGAATACATTTTTAATTTCAAATCAAAAGGAGTGTTTTTGAGAAACATCAAACAATCTCCAAAACTGCTGCTTATCAGTATTTATTCATTAGATTTTATACTTTTCTTATTGCTATGCCTCTTGATCGTTCTTTATATTTAGATAGTCTCTCTTACAGTAGAGGAGGACGCATGATACTAAGCGGTCTGTTTCTTGAACTTGAACCGTCAACTATAGTTGGTTTACTGGGGCGTAATGGTACTGGTAAATCAACCTTGATGAATTGCATTTTTGGTAACTGCAAACCTGATTTTGCGTATATGAAATGTGATGGGCAGATCTTTAATCAAGGATATAAAACCAAGAATATTACTTATCTAACTCAGTATAGTTTTATTCCAAAGCACTTGACTTTATTACGTGCTATTCAATATTTTGATTTGGAAGATTCACCAATTATGGATATCGATATTGTAAAGGAGAGATTATTATCTAAAATAGGTGATCTTTCCACCGGCCTCGTTCGTTTGTTTGAGTGTTTGTTGGTCCTTTATTCTAAGGCTAATTATTGCCTTCTTGATGAGCCTTTTTCAGGACTCAGTCCACTCTATATTGACATGATTAAACAACATATTTTAGCTGTAAAATCTCTAAAAGGAATACTCATTTCAGATCATTATTATACACATGTGATGGATGTCAGTGACAGATTACTTTTACTAACAGGCGGTTCGCTTAAGTCTGTACAAAAGATAGAAGATCTAGTACTGCATCAATACTTAAAGTAATTTTAATACACATTGCTTTGGACATAATTTAAGGCAGTTGTGATCATGAACTATTTTAGATAATAAATGAAATTTTTAAGGCTACTATAGTCGCGACCATTTTCAGACACATGAACTAAAGTATACCTAAAATAAAAATACTATCTTCGTTTTATTAGACAATCAATATAAACGATGTGCAAGCATGATCATCAAAAAAACTTTCGGTGTTATTTTGCTCTTACTAGGTTTGTTTCTTGCATTCGGTCTACTTAAAGATAGCAGATTGATGCTCTTTGGTAGCAAAATTAAAGCCGATGTCATTGGGATAGACAGTGTAAAAAACAAGCGATTCGGATACGTACATTATCCGATCCTCCAATTTAATTATAAGCAACAACAAGTTCGTTTAGTAAAGGATTTAAAGAGTGTTGATCCCCAAAATGTACCTGCTCATATGGAAATATATTATGCAGAAGACATTGGTGTTAGTGATGGTTTCACCGTTACCTATGTTATCTTTTCTATCATAAGCATCATCATGATCATCTTTGGGATCATCGTCATTCGCACTAAACATCTTTTTTAGTCAAAGAAAGCATTACAAACTCTTCGCTTAACTTTAAAATTTAAGTTAATAAACTTGGGTACGTCTCTAAGAATGAATTATTCAGACAACTTATACGTCTCTATTAATGCTTCTGCGATAGGAACATCAGCAGGGGCTAGATTCCATTTTAATAAATCTGGAACTTTGATCCATTCTATTTGATCATGATCCACTAATTTGATTACAGCATCTTCAGTTTCGCAGCGATAGGATATCAGTTCAATTGTCTTTAGATCGTACTGATGGATGACTGTTTTAAAATGATTTTTAACTGTCACCCTCAAATTTAGTTCTTCTTGAAGTTCTCTCGCTAAGCATTCCTCATAAGTTTCACCTTCCTCCAATTTCCCACCAGGAAACTCCCAATATCCACCTAAAGATTTCTCGGGTTTTCTACGGCAAATCAAAATTTGTTGATCCTTTATAATAAGACCGCATAATACTTTAGTCATACCCATGAGTTTATTTGTTATTCCAATATTAATCTTTTTATTTTCGAAGTGGTATTCCTTCGGAGTATGAGCGATTCGCTAAATATTAGGGGTTGATCCACGTCCAAATCACAGTGCTAACCAAAAAGTAAACTGCAAACGCAGCGATAGCGACACCGATTGCTTTTAAATATTTAAGGCTTTTGCTGTCATCATTTCTTAGTAATTGTATATTATATATATAACCAACAGCTCCAATGAGACCGCCTAGCGCTCCACCACCAATAAATACAATTGAAAAGGGAAGTATAACCAGTATAGCTTCATACCATTTAAGTTTCTCTACGATATTATATTTATTGTTATCGATTACCAATACAGGTACAATGTCAGGATATGCAGGTTTTGCGTAGGCCTTCACGATCTCTCCATTGCTATGTGGTATTAGAAAGGGTTTTCCTTTTTCAGTTGATCGCTCAACAGCCACATTGTCTTTATATATAATCTGCTTACCCGTCCAAAAAGCTATGTCGAGTTCAAAATTTGATTCAGGAAAGGCAGGTAATGTAAATTGATGTTTCATTGAATGTTATTATTAATATTTTAATTCTAGTGTCGTTCTCTCAATATTTATTGGGATCGACTATTTTAGCTCCTCAGCCATTGCTGTTTTTTAACCATAATCTTTTCCTGCCCGAAAACGAGAGCAGTTATGAAAAGTAAGCATCCAAGTAATATGGTTGCTTTCATTATTTAGCGTAATCATTAATCGGTTGATAAAATGGCGTAGCCATAATTATCAGACCAGCCAGATTTTAAGGGCAATAATTTTCGTGTGTGTGCTTCTCGCAACATTCCAACCTTTTCTAATACATGAATAGAACCCGTATTTGCCACAGCACAACCAGCTTCTATTCTGTGAAGGTTTAAATCGTCAAAGCCAAAAGCTATTATTCTTTTTAAACTTTCTGTTGCGTAAACTTTATTCCAAAATCTGGGATCCAATTTGAACCAGACTTCCGCATTTTTATATTTCTCTTTACCTAAAGTAATTCCGATTAACCCGATAAATTCGTTTCCTTGTTTTTGTTCAATAGCAAATACGTATCTTTTGTTTTCTAAAGTCCAGCCTTCAACAATTTCCCTTGTTTCATTTATATCTTTAGGAATTCCTAGCGTATTAAATTCATCGGTTTCAGCTAAACTGTGTAGACGGTGAATATTTTCTATATCTTTTTCTGAAATTGGTCTTAAATATAATCTTTCAGTATTAAAATTTAATTCTGTCATTTTTGATATCTATTTCGTTTTAGTACTTTGATTTTATTTTTTCGGTAATGCTAGTCTAAGTGGTAATGTATAACTTACAGCTGTTTTAATACCTTCAATTTTTGCTACTTTCCGGTTTTTAGCCTCAGAAAGCTTTTTCACGACCTGGTCATCCAGATCAGTATTCGCTAGGATGGATAAAACTAATTCAGTATTTGTCTTTCGTATCTTCAAAAACACATGTAAACTTAGTGAATATACCCCTGATCCGTGTAAAATAATAATCCTCCTCTTTTACTCGTTATTTCTTTTAACTGAACAAAATCAACATCAATAGCTTGATACAACATGATTTGTACGTCGTCCTTTAATCTATATATAGCCTCTGGTAATTTCCCTATTCTTGTTCCATTTAGATTAATGATATTGATTTTCTTCAGGTCACAAATAGATTCGGGAAATTTTTCCAATTTGCTATAATTAAAGTCTAATTTCTCTAGTCCATCCAAGTTTCCAAAACTTTTTGGAAAGTGTGTAATAGTCGATGCCCTTGCATTGATTTCTTTAAGGTTTTTGAGTTGACCGAAGGTTTCTGGAAAAGTTGTTAACTTACTGCTTTCAAGATTTAAGTAACTTAAACTTGTCAAGTGTCCAAATTCATTCGGCAGATTTTGGACAGAAGATGAAAGCCATAAATATTTTAGATTTTTAAGATTACCTATCGAAGGGGGCAGTGTTTTGAATTGACCAGCTACTAACCAGAACTCCAGATTGGATAAGTTTCCGATATTATCTGGAATTGATTGTAAAGACTGTCCCTCGATCCACAAGTGTCTTAGATTTTTTAAATTTCCAAATGACTGAGGTAATGTTTGCATTCTATGTTCTCCGGTTATTTCCAAAGTATCCAATTTAGTCAAGTTATCTATATCAGAAGGTAATGATACCGTAGAGGAACCAGAATTCCAAAAGCTTAATCGTGCAAATCGTAAATTGGCGCATGTACTGAAACTCGCTGGTAAATAGGCTTTTTGGGCTCTTATATCCAAAGATTCAAGCTTTTTTAAATTTCCAAAATCATTGGGTATATCTGTAACAGTACACGCCAACGTCTTAAGATTTGTTAATTTCCCCAAAGTACCGTTGAAATCAATATTTCCAGCATACTCTATTCTCAAATATTCTAAAAAACTTAAGTTTCCGAAAGATTTGGGCATTTTAAGAGTCCGATTTTCAGTCGCACTATAAAGTGGAGTAAGATGGAGACTCTTGAGTTTAGTCAGATTTCCAAAGTTTTCTGGAATGTTCAGATCTTTACCAACCCCATCCAAACTTAGTTCTTCTAGGGCTAGATAGTGATCACCAAAAACTGTGGGCACATCACGTAGAGAAGAACCGCCTAATATCAGCTTTCTTAGGTATGTGAAAGCCTTCAAAGCAGGAAAGCTTTCCACCTCATTAAATCTATATGCAATTCCTGAAGCTTGCATATTGAGCTCAATGACATGTCTATTCTTATCTTCAACTACTCGGGAAGTTCCTCTTCCCATTTGTAATTCATGCAATGCTTCATCTTCCTGGTAATTTCCTGTTTTAATTACTTTTGAAAAGCGATAGCTTTTACCCCCATAATTAATAAGGTACTTGATTTCATACTCCGTGTTAGCAAACCCATGCACCTCTATGGTTGGATTATCTTCAACATTAGGTCTAAAATAACCGTCGTGATACATATTGTGCAAGTGACCGACAGGTTTGTCAATTGACCATTTGCCGATATCTTTATACTTCTCGTCAACGGCAAAAAAACGTATCGTCTGAAAATGATCCGGTGTATATTCCTCGATTTTGATCTCTAATTCCGGAATTTTTACGACAACTGAACTGCTGCTTGTGCTTTTATTTGAATGGGTCACCGTCCAGGATAGTGTATATTCTTCCCCTGGCAGTCCCAAAAATAGTGTGTTAGGATTATCAGGATCTTTAATTTCAACAAACTTTTCCATCAACTTACCTTTTGCAATTTGCCAGCTTCCCTTTTCGTTTTTCTGTAGGGCATTACCCTTTAGCTGTACTGTAAATTCGCTATATAATTCTGATGGATCAGCTTGAGCAGCATACTCTGTTTTTAATATATCTTCCTTTTCCTTGCTACATCCTAAAAAAAATAAAGCTAAGAAAGTAACAATAAAAAACCGCCTTATTATATTATAATTAAAGTACATGATTAAGGTTGTGTTACAAATTTAAAAATATTAGAACGAACAGCATTTTCGGACTTGTCAAATACAATCACTTGATAATAGTATGTTTTAGATTTCCCTAAGGGATTAAAGAAAACAGCATACTGATTGTTGTTTTGATTTTCAGCATGATATAGCACACCTCCCGTCTGTTTATACATAACAGCAAGATCATCATGTACATATACCTGTACCTTTTTGTACGGATAGTCTGCTAGTGAAAATGAAAGTATGTATTGACCTTTATCATAAATTACTTTATTTTCAATTTGCGAAAAGGCGTCTATTTCATTGTAAACGGTATCTTTTTTACAGGAATAACATAGATTCATTAATAACGCGATGATACCCATTGTTATGATTTTATTGAATTGACATTTCATATATAGTACCATCTGTAAATTGTAGGTTAGCATTTAGATAATGTTTGTTTTTGTAAATAAACATACCGCCATAATATTCATGAGGTACGGTCTTAGGAAGAACAACTGGCTTCAAAGTATTAGTCTTGATTTCGTACAACATAAAGTTGTTTAATCCCATGGAAACGAGTATATTGTTGTTGTAATTTAGAAGGCCAGCAGGAGAATAAGGATAAGTCTCATTTTTATTACCATAACGGTATTGTTCGGTAAGTTTAAAATTTGTCGGATCTACTGTGTAAATAACGAATGTAGACCCGACATAGAAGCCCTGATCCAAGACATTTGTTTGTCCAAAAGCATAAAGTTTTCCTGAAATAGATATAAATTGATAGTTTCTAAAATTATTATCAAAAGTTGTTAAATATTCAAAGCTTTCCGTTTTATTATTATACTTAACCACTTCGTTGGTCGTATTATTTTTCGTATGGGAGATTTTATCAATACGGGTATACGCCTGATATATGTTTTTATTGTGTTCAAACAAACATATGCTTTCGTATTCATGACTTTCTTTCTTTTGAGGTTTACTAAAAAAGTGAGTTGCAAATTTAGTATTCTTCACATCAAATGATCGACTCAATAATTCATAACCATTAAAAGGATCGGGAGCTTCAACAGGTAAATTATGTGTTACAGGCTGCGCCTGAAAAATTATTTTATTCTCCAAGGTTAAGTAATTGGGTGACATGTATCCTAATTCGATAGGTATATCGGCTATTTTCGACATACTGCTTGTTTCCATGTCTAGAATTGACACCACGTTATTCGTGAAATAGTAAATTTTATCATTAATGACAAAAGGATTTAAATTTCTCAAGTGTGTCGCTTTGAGTTGTAAAGTAAGAGCATTGCCTTTATAGCTAAAATCAATAGCTTGTCCCATCACTTCTTCTCCTTTATACAGAACCCGCATCATGTAATTTCCAGCTGGCAGGGAAAAGTTACCTGTTGCAGTAATTTGATAATTGTCTTGTTCCACCAGCTTTGGATAATCCAGTAATAAGGTATCACCACCAAGTAGAATAGCAAGATCATGTAAATTGATATTGTTCAGGTTTTTTCCTTCAACCGTTGTTTTATATTTTCCAAATTCATCATAAGTCACGTCTGTATTAGACCACTTGAGCGAAAATTCAGAAGGAAACAAAGCAGTCGTAGTTACTTCTTTACTATTTTCAGCTACAATGGTCTGATTGTCATACTCGGCAAAAGGCCGAATAACATACGTCGATTCAGGGTCCAGTTGATCAATCAGTACAAAAAAAATACCATCTTTACGTACTGCTTCAATTATTTTGACCTCTTGCGGATTTTCTTTTTTATAGTATTTTACTCCAGACTTATTATAGCCCAAGGCTGAGATCTCGTAGGTCAATGAAATTGAATGATCTCGTATACTAACGATAGACTCTTTAATAATTTGGGCTGAAAGTACTGTGTTTTCCTTTTTACAAGAACCACAGAATAAGATCAAACCCAAAACAATTGAAAGTTTAATATAGTTGACCATTTGACTTCGTTTTGATGTAAATAAAGTTTAAATTATTTAATGACCATGTCTGCTGATAATAAAAGAATAAGTTGTAGGAATTATCTTTATTTTGGGTGACAGTCATAAATCTATGCATTGGCAATTCAGGATATTGTTTTGAGGACAGGACTTTTAGGTTTTTATCATATTTATTTATCGTGCCATAAGTACTGATACCACCTCCATCTTCTTGACCATATACGACAAGATTGTTATCATTATCAAAAAAAGCACCTTTAGGTATAAGATTTACCGCTTGCTTCGTTTTAGATAAAATTTTGCCATTTATATCAAATTTAAAGTATCGAAGGTTGTAATAAAACAGATCATACCCCCACAAATAAAAATTATCATCATTATCTTTAATAAGCGAAGACATCAAATAAAGGTGATCTGCCTCATAGCCTGGATATTTACCATCAAACTTAAAGGTATTGAGCAGCGAACCTTCGGAATCTGTTTTTTGAATCTGTATATCCGAATTGTGGAAGTTGTCAAAGCAATAATAGATTTTTCCGGCATTATCAAATTCAATTGCTTTTATTGGATAATCTGAGTGTTTACGTTTCCAGACGACTTGGTAATCATCTTTATTTATTTTAAGTAGATTTCCCAAAGCGGTACCAATGATTATTTCACCTTGTGCATTAAATTTGGCTGCGGTAAAATAATCTTCCGTTGGAATAGTCTGTAATGTGATTGGCTTTTCGTTTAGCAATGTACCCTTATTGGCATCTATTGCATATAGATCGCGGCCTACCAATAAGAGCGCATTCTCTTTTTTATCAGATAAGATAAATTCAAAAGGTTTTCCAAAGTACTCTAGATCAGCGATGAGTCTATACCACAAGATCTCCCCCTGCATGTCCGTACGGTATACAATAACTTTAAAATAATCTTGGGTAGCAATATTATCATGCTGTAGATAAGAACAGATAAGATGACCACCATCATCCAATAAACGCGCTATACTTGGGTTGGTTAGACGGGACTGTGTATGTATTTTATATTCTTTATAATACATATTGTCATCCTTATTTCCTCCCAGCGTTTGTATAGTAGAAGATTTCTCTACTTTTAAACCAGAAGAAGAAATAGCCTGCACCATGATGTTGTAGTTTTTATCCTCTTTCAGATTAATCACACTGTATTTTGTGATACTAACATCCTTAGCCACTAACTTTCCATCCAGGTAGATCATGTAGGATACCGGATTAAAATGTGAACTTGTTATTTTTTCCCAAGAAAATTCAATAAAATTTTTACCTACTGCACTAACAGATAATGTTAGTGTATTTAATTTTTCCTCTTGTTCAGTATATTGATCCGGTTTGTTTCCAAGACTTTCATCTTTCGAGCATGCTGCTAATAACATCACCAAAAAACACAATAGAAATAGATAAACGAATCGATTTTGTATAATTTTTTTCATAATATAAGCTGAGGTAAATATATAACATTTAAAGAAATTATTATTATTTCATGACAACTTTTTTTATCCAAATCCATATAGCAACCACTGTTGGGTTTTATCCAAATCCAGACGGTAGAAGCTTCTCGTAGCTGACAAATTCTAACGGTTTATTGAGTCCGGAGCAACTGTGCTACTAATGGTATTTAATAGTTTATTTTAGATCTAGTTGTATCAAAGATAGGCTGGTTCACTTTTTTACATAGTAGCTGAAACCGGGGATTTTTTGAAGGTTGTTCATACACTAACTTTGATTAGATATTTAAAAATTAAACAACACGACAAAATAACTATATAGATGAACATCGAGGAGTTAGAAAATTTATTTTATTCAGGTGATCTCGCACTATGTATAGAAGAAGGAGAGCAGCATCTTAAAAATCATCCTGACGATACAACGGTATTGTTTTTAATGGCTATTGCACATTACGATTATGTTTACCCTGGTCACCCGGAGCTTGTCTATGACACGATGAATCAATTTACGGTCCCTTATCTTAAGAAAATTATAAGCCTTGAGCCCGAAAATTCAGAAGCATTACAGCATATACTAAGTTATGCATTGAATAACGATTATAATTTAGCTTATATTCATCTTTCCAAAAGACACATCACGGCCGAAAATAGGAACGATTATATCGGTTATGCACAACGTTTAATTCAAGATCCTAACCATGCAACATCTGGTTATGATTTCTTAATTAGGATTTATGAATCTGTCGGAGAAAAAGCGGCTGTTTTGAAAACGTTGGATGAAGCAATGGCTTTCTTTACCACATATTTTACAGCAGATAGAGAACAGCGTAATCAGTATAACGCGATCTTTCTGATGAAGAAGATTTATCTGCTACAGGAAAATAAATTAATACCTCCAGATGAAATCGTTCAGGTTATAGCAGATCATATACAGAACATTGCCAGTGATGATGATAGCGACTACCTGTATCTTGCAGAAATAGCTTTTGAAAATGAAGATATGGCCTTGACAAAAGTCATCTTATTGAAATTGATCAGAGGTGTAAATAGTAAAGAGGATGTTTTAGATGGGCTAGTGAAATGGCACCAACGTTTCGATAAGCTGATTAAGAATGGACTTGTTGATGATGACGTGTTTTATTTCCAGTTAATCGTGGAGCGTAATCATTTTGAGAGGATGCATCTAAAGGCCGATTTTTATTATCATCATGCACTTAGGCTGATGGAGGCGCATTCCGATAAATTTTCGCTGTATCATTTTGCAGGCACCTATTTACATGAAGCAGCACGCCACGCAGAAGCATTACCACTGCTGAGCAAAGCCCTAGAAATTAAATCCGCATCCATAACTTGGAGACGCTATTTTATATCCAAATATTTAGTAACAGGAGCAATCGATCTGGAACTTCCAACATTTGAAGATTTGCCTCGGGACCTGTACAATGACGGCGTTGAACTTAGCGAATTTATTACGGAGGAAATTACAGATCCGGAAGATCTTGCGTTGTTTCAAGCGATGTTATCGGGTCTTTATGAACAATCTTTTCATGCTTTCCAGGCATATTACGAAGAAGGTAGTTATGAAAGTGACTATCTCGGTAGCAGACACAATTGGGCCATGTGCTGCAATAACTATAGTATAGAACTTATTAAAAATGGATGTTATGGGACTGCAGTCGATGTGATCCATACTGGTCTGCAAAATAGTGAATTTGAGGAACTGCATCATACTTTATTAGATGCACTAATAAAACAAGAAAATTATGTCGATGCAAAAGCTGCGTTAGCAAAATTCTTTCGTACTTATACAGCAGAAGATTCAAACTTTTATCTATATCTGAAACATCAAGCCGATTATTTAGTTGTCAAGAATGGCTTGGGGGAGACTGAACATATTGCTGATGAAGCACAGGAATTGCTATCTAAAATCTATCAACACTATATCGTGAATCCAGATATTTCCGATTATGATTTTAGAGATTATGAAGCCGCGAAAAATACTGTTGAAGGATTGCTATACGATATTTATGACGACGAACGACATGATGTTAAGATCGCTTATTATACGCATATTATTGAGCAGTATCCGCATGAAGCACATGCACCCTATGTGCTGATGCAAATTTACAATGAACTGGAAGACTATAAAAACGTCAACCATACAGCTCGATTATACTTAGCCAATAAGAAGGAATTTATTATTAATGCCTTTGATAAAGCAAAAACGTTGTATATGATTATGAAAAGTCATTATTTCATGGAGGAGTATCCAGTAGGAATTGACTTTTTTACAGCACATGATTCTTATTGTGAAGAAACATTTGACGCGCCGGAATATCTACAATGGTTGCTATATGGTATCAAATTATTTGCAGCTAACAATCAACTGGAACCCTTGCTTAGGTACTCCAATAAATTAAAGCATATTTATGAGACCGAAGATCGGGGATATGATGATACCGCCGAAGAAGTTCATCTGTTAGTGGCAAAAGCTTTGTATGTCAGTGGCGATTTGAAGCAAGCGCATCAACATCTTGACATTGTATTGGGCTACAGTGATCATGTTGCTTTGGCAGATGAGTACAAAAAGAACTGGAAAAAACCAGGTTTATTCTCAAAATTATTTTAGTGATTACGTTGTTATCGTTTTTCTACTAGAGCTAATTACAAGACAAGCAGTACGAAAAAGTACTGCTTGTTTATGTTAAAATTGATATCTAGTCATCATGATTCAAAAAACCATCGATTGCCATATTATGAATGCGATCAAGAAATATGCTTTTATGATTTAAATAGAGGGGCGTAGTATTATAAGTTTTGATCCTCACAATCGACATAGCCACGCATTACTTTCCATTTACAGTAATTTTGACTTCATTTCCTTCATGTAGACCGCTCACACCTCCGCCAGTATATTTAACAGTGTACTTTCCCGGTTTGATCGTATATTTTTTTGCAAGGTTGTATACTGTACTGACGCAATCATGTGGTTGCACTAGAATATAACTTTCTGCAGGAGGTGGCATCACCCTTCTTGCCATCGGACCAGTAAACTGCGTTTCTATTCCCTGTTCATCGACAATTTCCATATATTTTCCTAACATCGGTTCAAAGGGTGTTTCCCATTTACAAAAACGCTGTACCGTGTCTGAATGGTTGAACACTGAGAATGATAATAGTACGGAATCTGTGGAAAAATTAGGGTCAATCGCTTGTAGTTGTGTCTCCAGAGGAATTAACGTTGACGTATCCTGTTTAACTTCAGCTGTGTCAGAAACATTTTTTTGATTTTGACAGCCCGTCACGAATATAGCTGCAAGAATTAAGAAAGAGAAGGGACGAATCATATGTATATATTTAATTATGCGTAATTACTGACTAGCAGTTAATGGATTTGGTTTTGCCTGTTATATCTAAATAAAAGAGATTTATGATCATTCCAAGCAATTTGCAGTAGATTTAAATCTGTATTTTGTCAATATGTGATACGGTTTTAATACAATTGCCGCAGATTGGCAATTAACATCTCGGTTAGGAACTGATTCCGGATCAGGATTAGTGGATGCTTTTGATCGTATTGTGAAATTTTTCTCCAAACATTTAACCGGCTTCTCCGCTATGAGATAAGTTCGATTTTCTTTGATGTTATCCTTTGTTGAGCCTTCTGGACCATCATCAAAAGACCACGCGGTACTGGTACTGTAAGTGAAAAATAAAGTACTGTCCTGTACAAAATAACGATCTACAGCCTCATAATGATCATATTCATTATATCTGTGGACAATTAGTTTAAGGTTACCATTTTTTGTAAAGTAACTCACCGTCCCATTTTTTTCATCTTTGCACGAATATTTAAATGTTGTGGAATCCAATTGACCATCTTCGAGTTGTTTATTGACAGCAGTATAAGCCTTTTTTATAGCATCGATATTAAGGGGAGGAGTATGCTCTTCTGCTGATCTTGTGGGTGACAGTGTTTCAACTTTATGCATAGTTGTATTTGTTTTGCTTTTATCAGAACCTGCTCGATCTGTACATGCAATAACAACACATAAAATGATCAGAGGTAGCAACATCTTCTGCGGTGGCAAGATCTTAAGTATTTTACGAGTTTTCTGCATATTGACGGAATTCCTATTTATATCGATTAAATGCTTAAAATGATCATATAAGATTATAACAATCCTGATATAGAAATGTTCATCCACCCTTAAGTATAGCTATGAGGCAGACTTTGATATCGTAGCTAAAGATATCCGTTCAAACGTATAGAAAGAGAACCTAGACCATCTCGAGGAGAAATAACTTATTTGAAAAAGCTATCGGTCAGCATTGAGGTAGTTATTGATAAACTACGGCAAAAAACAGACGAGATTGGATATAGAAACGTATAAGTACAAATAGATTAAATATACATTTTCGGCAATCTAACCCATATCTTGAATCAGCTCATGCTCAAATAATGAGTAAACAGTTAAAATTCCAAAATGGGCCTTAAATCAGATTAAACCTATATTTTACCATTAGTCATCTATTGGATCATTGATATAGTGTAAAATTAAACCTTATTTTATTAAGTTGGTTTAAAATATGACTAAATTGTGTATGGTAAGATATAAATACAAAGATGGAAAAGGAAAATCAAATTACAGCAGATAAAATATTTGAATTGTACGGAGAGTACATTTTGAATCACGGCGAGCGGCCAAAAAATATTTACCGTTTTGCAAAGGATAATGATTTTGAAGAAAAAGACTTCTACGATTATTTTACAAGTTTCGAGCAGATTGAAAAATCAATGTTGGTCAATCTTTTTGAAAAGTCCGTAGCATTGGCGTCAGAAGTTAATATTTCTGATAAGATTACGTCGAAAGAAAAGCTTTTGAACGTATATTTTATCTTTTTTGAAAACATGACGATGAACCGTTCGTTGGTTTTGATGATTCTGGGGAATGACAAATTACATGCTGCAAAAATTTCAGATCAACTCAAAGAAACGCATCGAAACTTCATCAAAACACTCGATTTTAACGATTGGAGTATAATTAAAGAAGCAAAAGATGATGTGAAAAATTTTCATGACAAGGCTAGAGAAGAAGCATTTTGGCTTCATTTGGTTTCTGCCATCGAGTTTTGGAAAAAAGATACCTCGCCATCATTCGAAAAAACAGATATTTTCATTGAAAAAACAATAGATACAGGTTTTGAATTGATGGATAATGAACCATTGCGAAAAGTAGTTGACCTTGGGAAGTTTTTATTCAAAGAGAAATTTAGAAAAAGTTAAATGACACATCTGCATTAAAATCCTACTATTTTTCAATCAACATGATGGAAATTCTTGACGTCTATTAGCAATGAAAATTTAAAAATGAAAACACTCCATAAAATACCGACAGGAAAGTTAGAAAGAACGAGCAGTTTGCTGAAAGCAGGCGCCAAAGTTGGCGTTAATTACATCAAATATTACGGAAATAAAATTACAAAGGATAAAGATGAGGACGAAGCTCGAAAAACTTTAAATGAAGATAATGCGACCGATATTTACGATTCTTTAAAAGAATTGAAAGGTTCTGCTCTAAAAGTTGCTCAGATGCTGAGTATGGAAAAAAATATTCTTCCGCAAGCCTATGTAGAGAAATTTTCTTTATCGCAATTTTCTGTTCCGCCACTTTCCGGAGCTTTAGTAAAAAAAACTTTCAGAAAGTATTTCGGTAAAAATCCGGAAGACCTATTTGATGAGTTTACAGATGAATCTGTTAATGCAGCAAGCATCGGACAAGTTCATAAAGCCAAGAAAGATGGTCAAGACCTTGCAGTCAAAATTCAATATCCTGGCGTGAGGGAAAGTATTTCAAGTGATCTGAAAATGGTTAAACCGATTGCGATGAAGATGTTTAACATCAAAAAAGAGGGGTCGGAATCGTATTTTCAGGAAGTGGAAAATAAATTGTTTGAGGAGACAGATTATGATCTGGAACTGAAAAGAAGTCAGGAAATTTCTGAAAAATGTGCTCATCTTCCTAATCTCGCTTTTCCTACATATTATCCAGAATTTTCCTGTGAAAGAATCATCACGATGGATTGGATGAACGGAAAGCATTTCTCAGAATTTACAAAACTAGATAATTCTCAGGATGATTTGAACAAGATCGGACAGACACTTTGGGATTTTTATATGTACCAGATGCATGTTCTGAAGCAGGTACACGCCGACCCGCATCCCGGAAATTTTTTGGTTTCCGCAGATAAAAAGTTGCTTGTGATTGATTTTGGTTGCATCAAAGAAATTCCGAATGATTTTTACAAACCTTATTTTGAATTGGCTGAACGTAAGAATCTGGATAATCCTGAATTTTACAAAGAAAAATTATACGAGCTTGAGATCTTGCTTGCTCATGATTCTGCAGAGGAACAGGAGTTTTTTACTAAATTATTCTACGAATTACTGGAATTATTTACAAGACCTTTCAATGTCGTGAATTTTGATTTTTCTGATGAAACTTTTTTTCAGGAAATTGCAGATTTAGGTCAGCGGTATGCGAAACTGAGTAATATAAAAGGGATGAACACCAACAGGGGGTCGAAACATTTTATTTATCTGAACCGCACATTTTTTGGATTGTACAATATGATGCACGATCTGAAAGCGCAAAATATCGTCATCAATCAATATAAAAATTTTAAACAATAAATGCCTTCTAACTTACCTTCGAAGATTTGTGTAGTCTGCGGATTACGCTTTAATTGGCGAAAAAAATGGAAGAAAAATTGGGGCAACGTAAAATATTGTAGCGAAAAATGTCGAAAAAATAAGAAATCAACATGTTTTCTCTTGGTAACAGTTTAATAATCAAAGATAAATAATCACGAAGCTGTAAATCTGCGTAAGCAATTACATCTTTAAATAAGTTTATTTATAAGCAGAATATTGAGAATTCTTGACCAAAAAGCTTAGATTATTTTCCAGACTTGGCTAGATGTATATACAGAAGCATACTGCCCAGCTTATAGCGAATTAGTATAGGGTTACTATGTTTGCTTGAGAGCTGCAAATATATAATTACTAGGACGTATACAGCATAGTTATCGAGCATTTATTTATTTGGTTAATTCAGATCGATTGTCGATATCTAATATTTCATAAATTATTTTTAAGTGGTATTTAACAGTGTTTTCTGAAATAAACAATTCATTTCCAATTTCCTTATTTGTTTTTCCTTTTCTAATCAGTTCAATGATTTCGAGATGACGAGGTTTCAAATTATACTTTTCAAGGTTTAAATATAGTTGATTATTTTTATTTTCTGCAGTATGATTGATATAGGATTCTAGTTGAATTCTCATACGCGCTATTTCTTTTTCAATTAAAAGTCTTCGTTGTTTATTTGATTGAAAAAGCTTAAAAAGAACGAAAATTAAAATACACAGCAATATAATTATAGTGCTGAGCACGAGTTGCATATTCTTCTTATTATTCAATTCGATGTCACTCCTTTGTTGAAGCAGCTCTTTTTCTAGATTATTAAGTTGTCCGCTTCTATTTGCAGCATCATATAATTTTCTCTGTCGTGTTACCTCACTTTGCGCCAGGTATGCTTCTTTATATTGCTCATTGGAGGTATAATAATAGATTATGGTCTCTAGCATCGTGATTTTATAAATATCTATTTGAAACTTCTCGGCATAGTCCATTCCTATTTCAAAAGCTTTTATTGCCTCCTTATGTTTTCCCATCAAATTATATAGCTCTACTTTTACTTTATAAATAATAGGTAAATGCTTGGGATTTTCTTTTTTTAGGAGTATAATACAGTTATCAAAATATTTATCAGCAAAGACATAGTTCCCTTTTTTCATTTCCAAATTGCCCAGGATACATTCATAAAATGCTCTAGTTTCATTTTTGATATATTTGAGGTTCTCTGGTTTTACTTGCAGAAGCAATTCGTTAAACTCTTTGTTTTTTTTCAGATCAAAGTAAATAAATAGTTGCTCAATTAGAATTCGTGTACTTGTTTCTTTATTATATTTCGTGTTTCTACCCGCTTTTTCTGCTAATGTTAGATTAGTCAGTGCTCCTGTATAATTATAGAGATTTTTGTACGTCAATGACTTTTGTAAGTAAGCGTGATATCGATCATAATCAGTAGATTTCGTGTCATTTATGATTTTGTCAAGCTTTACTATTGACTTCTCGTTTTGATTTTTATCATTAAAGTTTGAGATTTCAAGCTCCAAAGATTTATGATCAATGTTTTGACTATATAACTGCGTGAAATAAAGTGAAATTATAATAAATAATAAATACTTTTTAAAGAAAAACATAAATTTTATTGCAAATAATGGCTAACACCTAGTCCTTCCGTTAGGATATGTAACTAGAAATGCCCAAATATATGGAAAATCCAAAATAAATTCATTTAAAATATAATAGAAATACTTTTCATGTTTATTGATAAACAGATAATTCTACCAAAATGGTATGTCCTCAATTACATCTTACTATTCAATATTTTCTAAGGAAGATGAATATACTTTTATGAGGCACTATTCTCGGGTAGGATCTGAATACTACCCATTAAAAGGCTAAAACTACCCTAATAGAATTTGTTCATTAACCTCTTACAGACCGATATTTGTACTTGTTCATAAGAAAACAAGAGTTTTAAATATGTTTTGTTTTTCTTATCATTTTATTTAGAATAAAAGTTATTTTACTATGATTATTTCCTGCACAGTTATTGGGACATTAAGTGTTATCTTGATCGGATCTTGCCTTAGTTATCCTAACCCTACGTTAGCATTCTTTAATCTACAGAACATTTGGGGAAAAGTGTTGATCAGATCTACTATTCTTCTTAGTTCCGTTACTATGTTATTAATCAATTTAAATTTTTTATTTCCAAATATGATTTTTATAAGTGTTGTGCCCAGGACAATACAGGGGTTGTGTATATTCTTGGGGCTAATAGGTTTGCTTGCTACATCAATTTTGGTAATCCTTAGATGTGTTCAGAGCTGGTCTGCCGTATATGTATTTGGAAAAATGAAGGGTACAGGGTATCTCGTCGGACTTTTATTTTGGTTATTTAGCTCTATGATACAGCTTATAATTATTCTTTTTGCTACAGCCTATTTATAACAACATGTGGAGATTCTTCGCGTACTGCGACGACATCTTTAATGATTTCTGTTGCGATTTTACCAGGAAAACACGCTCGCAGATTATTAACAAAGTGTTCTGATGTTACTGACTATTTAATCAGTTAACCATAATGAAGGTTCATCTTCAACTTACTATATCTATGAGCAGTATACATACTCATATTAATTTGTTCCATGCATTTAATTCACTGGGTAGTATTATTAACTACTTGGTGAATTAAGTGGTTAATAATCAATCTTATAAACATTCGGTAATTGATGCTTACTGGGTAGTTGCCATTCAATTAGTTGCTTTATCATCTCTTTTAATTTATTTTTAAATATTAAATAATTCTTTATCATTATGAAATTTATAATTATTCTGACACTAACATTCATGACTTGCTCTCTGGAGTCCTTTGGACAATCGGTATCATTAAACTTTAACACCTATCAAACAAAAAACATTAAAGAGAAGCACTATCCATCAACATTAAAATACTTTGCGAATAATTATCCTGCAACATTTGTCATTACACTGAATTCGGAATCGGGTACTTACGATTTGTTTTTGGATGATAACACATCAAAAGTCAGATTAAGTGCAATCTACGATCCTCAAAAAACAAAGTCAGAGCGGATAGCTTGGAACGATAAAACATTAAATTGCTATCAGGTTTCAAATGGAGATTACTTTTATATTGTAAAGACTTCTTTTAAATCCCTAATAGAAAGAAAAAGTTACTTTAGCGACGGTTCAATTTGGATATATTGGTCTAAAACAAAAGCTGGAACAATCACAATATATAATCGATAACTTTACTAAACACTAAGCTTTGATACATTACAAAGCTTGATCAAAATCCATCTAAAGTAAAACAACACTTTATTAAACGTTTAGGAGGGAAACCAAAATATATCAAAAAAAAAGCCCATCTTAATTTTAAAATTAAGATGGGCTTTTTTTGATTATAAACTAGTCTAGATCGCTATTTAATTTTTATTAATTTTCCATTTTTCTGTAAATCCACAATGCTGACCACAGCATTGTTTTCATTAGACCATTTATCCGGATTTAAAAATATATTACCCATAGTTGTATTTAATAGATAGACCCAAGCATCTTGCGAACCGTTAACTTTATAGCATGAAATGGTATTATTTTCTTTTCTTAACTCCTTCGTTTTCGCATCATTATAAGTAATATCATAATTCATTTTTAAAGTACCATTTTCAAAGTATTTAAAATTATAAACTTTTAATTCTGTAATAACTTTTAATTCAAAATATGAGTTTGTAGGGACAGAAGTCCAATTTGTAAAGCCTTCCCAGGTTCCTTTAATTTGCTTATTTGTTGATATAAATTTTACTGGAAATTTCTTTGCTGACTGAACAGCAAGATTTGCTGAATAAACGGATTTATTACCGATAGATTTTTCAAAAGTATAGATTTTGGCATTGGAAGAAGACGTCCATTTAGTAGGATTAGTCCATATTTCGTTCAAAGTTATATTTTCGGTCCATAAGTAGTCATCTGACCCGGTATATCGATAAGCCATCAAATTTGTATTAGCATTATTCTTTTGTATTTTCTTTGTTTCTGCTGGATCGTATACAACATTATTCTTAAAAATACCTGATGAAGAGCCTCCAAAGTCTATATTTATCGTAAATATTTCATTATCCAATTTTTTAATACTTAAAATAGGTATAAAATCAAATTCCTTTTTAGAACTCAACCACTCAACCGGCCATTTTTTACTGGTCTCATTGAACTCTTTGAAATAAGGTAATTTAATAGAGGTTTGCGAGAAAGCATTCATGCATGTTATAATAATTGCAAAGAGGAGTGAAAATAATTTTTTCATAATAATGTAATGTTACTAAATTTACTAAAAGATAATTATGTGGATTTTTTGTTTAAAATTAAATCGTAATGGGATGAAAATTTTGACGTAGGAATATTTTTATAAACCATTTTCAAACATATTTTTGTCATGATAAAGGTAAATCATATTGATCTAGATGTTGTAAATATCAAGGGTAGTAATTCGTGTAGTTTAAATATAGTCGACAGGTAGTATATATCGAATATTCCAAAATAATTATTAAAATATTCTGGAGTTGCTAGTTCAGTATTTTCTAAATGCCTAAATAGGACCGCTTGCTTTTCTATTTTGAAAGCTGTTTAAATGGTATGATAACCGCTGTTTGCATCTTATGCATTAATAATATCTTAAAAGGATTAATATTAATATTCGACAGGTTATCTCTTTAATGCTAATTTTGAGCAATAATCTCCTCTGACTTTAAAAGTCCTTAAGAAAAGTAACCTTATCAAATAAATATAGACTCCGAAAACAACTCCATTTATGCACTTTCAAAAAGCTTTTAGTTCATTTAGCAGTTCTTGATAGGGTGCAATATTATTTTCATTCCTTTATAATAATGACCTCATAACTGTCAGTGTAGTAATTATTTATAGATATTACTACCCTTCGTGAAATTTAAACTACCCCTAATACTACTCTCGTAAAACTGCAAGACATGATTTTGCCAACCTATCTTTGCAGAAGAATAAATTATTAAATGAATATGAAAAAATATCTATTGCTTTGTATTGCTTTATTGGCAGCTTTACCAGCTATTTGTCAAATGTCCGATTTAGGATATAAAAAATTAAAACTTGGAATGGCCGTCCAGGAGGCTCGAGAGGTGATTAACTTTAGACTAAAGGATGATATTGCAAAAGTAATATATGAAGGAGTGCCATTGGAATTGAGTTTCCAAGAAAGTGAAGGTCGTCTACAACTTTGGGTAATCACTTCATCATCACCTTTAGTTAGACTTAGTGGTATTGAAACTACATTAATTGGAAAAAATTATAAGCAAGTTAAAGCTTTGTTAGGGAATAAACTTGTTGCTATTGATATGGAAGGACCGTCGAAAACGCATTTTAAATATTATGTTAATAGAAAGTCTATCGAAAATGAATATACAAGCTGTATACTAGAATTTAATGATAAAGGTATTCTTCATAACATGATGTCTGTATTTAATCCCTAACAAGCGATTTAACAATTTCAAAATGATGATCTCTTTCAAATTATAGAAACATTGTAAAGTAGAAAAATTTCAGTTCTGATTTTCTATAAACATTTTAAGCGTTATCCTTACCTAGATTACTATGGGATACTATTGTTGAGGAAATTGAAAAATTAAAATGAATCGATCAAATTTCGCATAAATCATGAAAAGCCATTCTGCCAAGAATGGCTTTTATTTCTTAAATATAATCATCGGCAATAACTTTTTAATGTTATTTTAGAAGGATATTAATGATAGACCCTAACTAACCAGTAACATTCTTTTTAATACTAACTTGATGGGATATGCAGGGTAGCAAACGTCGGACAGGTAATAACATGTATTCAATGAACAGATATATCCTAGTTTTTATTATAGTTCTATCTGGATTACAGGTCTTTTCCCAGTCCACATGCTCCAATACTTCTGACAGTGCCGCGTTATACCCGAAACAATATGGGACTTTCAAAGATTACGCATTTTTGCTTAATGGAAAGCTTATCAAGCGAAAGGCTTTGCTTAATAATCCAGAAGCTAAGCTGAATAATGTTTTCTCGAACAGCATTACGCTGGAAGGTAAACGTTATGCCGGAGCAGTATATTTTCATACGGAAGAGCGGTATGCTCCTCATGTCCGATATGCCGATCAACCGGCCTATTTCATTAATGGCAGACAGGTTAGTCCCTATCAGATCCGGTTGATCAAGTTGGAACTCTATAAGCGGATCTCGAAGTCAGCACAGGATACAACGATAAATGGTGGCCTTTACCGGGGTTCTATACATGTAGATACCGATGAAGATTTTTTTGCAGACCGTATTGCCTTGCCCGATCTTATTGAAAAGTATACCGGTTTAAAACCTGAACTGGTCACCGTTCGTTGGCTCGGTTCTCAAAACCTATATAATAGTGAAAATGATACGGGTACGATAATCCGAAGTAATTTTCCACTGTATTCATTCAAAATCGGTAATTTATCCGTTGAGAAAATAGAGGTAGATCGTGTCCACTTCGCTCAGGGTAAGCGGTATGTGGTTCATCTTAGTGATTACAGTTATAAATGGAGTAAATCTAAAGCTGCATTATTCTTTGAAGAGCCTTTGGCTCTTGATACGGTATTTCCCTGTTATGTTTCGGACTATGATATGCAAGAATATAGTATTTTTACTCACGCAGAAATTGATCCGATGGTCTATAATGGTCTAAATTTTTACCTAAAGAAATTATCATCGACAATGGAACTTCTTGAAGTTAAACCGAGTACGGCTACACAGCCTGATTCGATTACCGTTCAGTTTATCGTGATGAAGAATGGTATGATTACCGCTCTAAGCAGTGTCGAATCAGATAAACCTGGTCATGGAGACATTCTTTCTGCTATAAAAAAAAATGCCTGCGTCTGGTCTCCGGCCATAATGGGCGGCAGACCTGTTTTTTGTCATAAAAAAATGGTGATCTTCTATAGTATAGATAATAAGGGAAATATTCAATCGTTAGATCGTGTTGAATACCGTTATGATCATCATTAACCGAATATAACTCACTGATATTTCAAATTTTGATGAAGCACAATTATTTCGTGCGGATATTAAATAGTTTATTCTCCGCTTTTGTTGCGGTGAATAATGCTTATATTTACCGCATACACTTTAGAAGCGATGGCAGTCTATATACACGAGCGACATAGTTGGACAGATTTCCAATGGGAAGACCAGAAGATACTTAATTTATTAAGCGAAGTTAGACATCTGCAAGGAAAACTTATTGGAAAAGTAGAGTTGCTAGGATTTGAATTACAAGACGAAGCAAACTTAGAAACACTTATACAAGATGTAGTGAAATCATCAGAAATAGAGGGTGAAATACTTAATCCAGAACAAGTCCGCTCTTCAATAGCTACTCGATTAGGATTAGATAATTCAGGTTTGATACAATCTGACCGACATATTGATGGTGTGGTAGAGATGATGTTAGATGCTACACAGAATACAGATAAGACCATAAGTATAGAAAGATTATTTGGCTGGCATGGCGCATTATTTCCAATCGGTAGAAGTGGCTTGTACAAGATTGATGTAGCACAATGGAGAAGTGGAGATATGCAAGTGGTTTCGGGAGGAATGGGAAGAGAAGTCGTACACTTTGAAGGACCTAAAGCTGAACGTCTCGAAGAGGAAATGAAGAGATTCATAGGCTGGTTTAATATGGATTCTAGTATAGATCCAGTCTTAAAAGCTGCTATTGTACATTTATGGTTTGTGACTGTACATCCATTTGATGATGGAAACGGACGTATTGGTCGTGCATTAACAGATATGCAACTATCGAAAGCGGATGGTGTCAATCAACGCTTTTATAGTATGTCTGGGCAAATTAAACAAGAGCGTAAGGAATATTATACGATTCTAGAGAAAACGCAAAAAGGCGATTCTGATATTACCAATTGGGTAGTTTGGTTTTTAAACTGCCTTAAAAAAGCTATTATTGCTTCGAATACGATAATAGATAAAGTCGTGGGAAAACATCACTTTTGGCTACAAAACAATGTTCATATCAGTAATGAAAGGCAACGTATGATGTTGAATAAATTAATGGATAATTTTGAAGGAAACCTGACTTCATCAAAATGGGCAAAGATGACCAAGGTATCGGCTGATACCGCATTACGAGATATTACAGATTTAGTTAATAAAGGTATTTTAATTAAAGCAGATTCCGGTGGCAGAAGCACAAATTATGAACTAAATTGGTAGTCTTTTCATTTTTAACTGACTATAAGATATATCACCTTTTATCAAAATCATAAAAGCCATTCTGCCAAGAATGGCTTTTATTTATTGAATATAATCATCATCAATAACATTTTAATGTTATTTTAGGTGTAGATTAATGATAAACCATTATGCAACTAACCAACAAGATATTATTTAATGCTTATTTGATTGCTTGTGCAGTGCAGCAAACATCGGACAGGTAATAAGATGTTTTCAATGTACAGATATATCCTACTTTTTATTTTAGTCCTATCCGGATTACGGGCTTTTCCGCAATTAGGGTACTTCAACAGTCCAGATAGTGCCGCCATGTTCCCTAAAAAATATGGCGCATTTGAACACTATGCCTTTGTGCTTAACGGAAAGGTTATTGAGCATCAAACGTTGGTTAATAATCCGGAAGCACAGCTAAATAATATTTTCCCTTATCCGATTAGGTTGGGAGGGAGGCGCTATCTTGGAGCCGTATATTTTCATACTGAAGCACGCTATGCGCCTCCAGTTCGAGATATTAATCTACCTGCGTATTTCATCAATGGAACTCAGGTTAGCCCTTATCAGATTCGTTTGATCAAGATGGAATTGTATAAGCGGATCGCAAAGTCAACACAGGATACCACGATAAATGGCATATTGTACCGGGGCTCCATACATGTAGATACCGATGAGGATTTTTTTGCAGACCGTATTTCCTTGCCCGATCTTATCGCAAAGTATACTGGCTTACCGCTCGAAAATGTCATCGTACATTGGAGAAGTTCCACAAACCGTTATAGTTATGAGAATGAAATTGGTAGGATAATCGAAAATAATTTTCCGCTTTATTCATTCAAGATCGGAAATTTATCGGTTCAAAAAGTTGAGGTAGATCTTGTTCGATTTGCCCGGGGCGAACAGTATGTGGTTCACGTTATCGACAATAGCTATAACTGGAGTAATGCTAAAGCAGCAGCATTCTTTGCAGAGCCGTTGGCTATTGATACGTTATTTCCTTGTTATGTGCCAGATTTCGATGTGCAAGATGATGGTCTTTTTACCCATACAGAGGTTCAACCTGCACCTGGTAAAGATCTAAATTTTTACCTAAAGAAATTGTCATCTACAATGGGCCTTCCTACAGTTAAACCGAGTACAGCTACTCAGATAGATTCGATCACCGTCCAGTTTATCGTGCTGAAGGATGGTATGATTGCGAATTTAAAAAGCGTAGAATCAGATAAACACGGTCATGAAGATATACTTACTGCGATCAAAAAAAATGCCTGTCTCTGGTTACCATCCATACAGGGGGGCAGACCGCTGTTATTTAAACGAAAAATGGTGATTTTCTATAGTAAAGATCAAAAGGGAAATATCCAATCGCTAGATGGCCTTAAATATCGCTACAATTTTGTTCAAACCAACAACAAACCATGATCACAGCCTATATGAAGTATTACCAAATATTACTGCTCATGCTGGTTGGTAGCTTTACTGCACGATCGCAGCAGTTAACGACCAGCCCTCTAGACAGTACGCTATTATATCCAAAGCAATATGGAACGTTTGAAAATTATGAGTTTATCTTAAATGGTGCACGCATTGAGAAAGAGGAGTTGCTTAAATATCCGGAGGCCAAGTTTGGGCGGGTATTCGATTATATCCAAGGGCCGAAGCGTAAATATCAAGGCGTTCTGTATCTCCACACACCCTGGTATCCACCTTCACCAGCCGATCACCATGCCGATGATCCTGCTTATTTTATCAATAACATACAGGTCAGCCCCTATGCCATCCGTTCTACATTAGTAGAAGAGTATACTGCTATTAGGCGATCGGAACAGGATACTCTTATTGACGGGATTGTGTACCAAGGTTCAATACATGTGGATACCGATGAAGATTTTTTTGCCAACCGCATGACAATATCTGAGATCGTCAAGAAGTATACCGGTTTACCGCTCGAAAATGTCATTGTACATTGGCGCGATCGCTATTGGGATGCACTTAACCCTGGCGTTATTGTCCAGGATCACTTTCCTTTGTATTATATCAATCCCAAAGGTCTAGAGGAAGTTAAGGTTGACCGTATTCGGTTTGCCGAGGGCGAACGCTATTTTGTACATCTGGTAGATCAAGGGTATCGGTACAGTAATTTAACGGGAAAAGGCTGGAGGACACCTCAAAAGAATTTTGTGGTTTTCTATCACCCTAGGGACTTTGACCCTAAAGCACCCTGTTATATAGCCGATTTTGATATTGCTGGCAAAGATATCCGTAGCCGTGCACAAGGGGAACCTGAACCATCTCTGGGAGAAGCAGCTTATCTGAAAAAGCTCTCTGCTCATATAGGCCTACCTGCTGATCAATCTCAGGCAGAAACCACACGTGATTCGATCCTGGTGCAGTTTATTGTTCTTCATAACGGAGCAATTACTGGACTTGAATCCATTAGCTCGCAAAAGCCAGTTCATGCAAAGTTTCTACAGGCCATCAAGCAGCATTCCTGCGTTTGGACAGCGGCTTGGGAAAATAGGAAAACCTTATATTTTAAACGAAAAATGGTCATCTTTTACAGTGAGGATAATAAAGGAAATATAGTGTCGTTAGATAGCCTTGAATACCGTTATGATGATCATGGACCGCAAAGCTAAGGGTGCGGCATTGGGCTCTTTACATTTGTTGATTTAAATTATCCTTGCCACATTGACTTTAGATGATACAACTTTTTTGCGCAACATCTCAATTTCTTTCGTAAGTGTCATGAAAAATGTTAATTTTATATCCAAGAAATCCAAGAAGTAATCTTTGATAACTAACCTAACCAGTTCAGAACAATTAACCAGATAAACCAAATGTTTAGAAAATTTATAGGAAGACTTATCGGTTGCTTAGGCATCTTATTTTTTGCATTCATTTCATATATTGGTGTTGCTAAATTGCTGAGAGATGTAAATACATATTCGAGTTATGAAAATATAGTAACAGAAAAGAGAGTACTTCAAGATTATAGGGATTTCGATGTATTTGCATTAAATCTTATGGGTTTTAATGGAACTTTAGAAGTATATCAGACTTTTAGAAATTATGACAATCTTAACAGCGAGATAAAAATAGGAGATAAGATTAAAGTATATTACGAGTCGAAAGAATCAAAAAATGTAACACCAAGTTTCTATGTACTTCAAATTGAAAAAAATGATCAGGTAATTGTAAGTAATATCAAAAAAGAGGGAATATGCCTGATAATTATGGGGTTTTTAGCAGTTTCATACATGGTTTTTATTATTTACAGGTATGAAAAATATGGTGAATCAGACGATTTATTACCCCTGATATTTTAAAAAATCACGCTGAATGCATTTTAATCCCTGTTGTTTGTCATCTTCAGGACGCTATCTTTTGGTTAAGATCATTATTGATATGACATAAAGATGTAAGATGAGTTTTCCCCTTTCTGAAAGCCAAAAAATGATGCGATTTTATTTCCCGGTATCAATATGTATTGGGGATAGTACTTTTAGTGTAAGCAGCAACTTTGTAAATGTTGCTTTTAAACTGATCATCAAGCTCTCACAATTTACGATGTATGTGTTGCTAAATATAATTCATTGATAAAGAGTGAAATAGTTTGAAAAATATTTGTGAATTAAATATTTAAAATCTATGTTTGTACTGTTATACCCTCGCACGCCTCTGACTCAAGCGCATCTTGCGAGGTTTTTTTTTGCCTAATTTATGAAATATTCTAAGGAAGCTTTATCTATCGATAAGCAGATTGAGCTTTTGCAAAAACGAGCCTTATCTATTGGTTGTTTAATTCGAGCTGAAAAGTATCTTCAAAATGTAAGTTATTATCGATTGAGTGGTTATATGTTCCATTTACAGACTAAAACTGGAGATACTAAATTTTTGGATGGAACTACGTTTGAAGATATTATCAATCTATATACATTTGATAAAAACCTCAGACGTATTTTTCTTGATTATTTGGAAAGAATTGAAGTAAGTTTTAGAACAAAAATAATAAATACCTATTCAAATCAATACGGATTTTATTGGCATAACAATGATAGTTACTTTCTCAATAAAAATGAATTAAGAGATGAGAAGGAGGAGATTTTAGGTTATCAAAATTATGTTTTGGATTCCATTCGAGTATCATTGAAAGATCCTAAGGAACAATTTCTTAGAGCTTTTAAATTGAAATATACAAGCGAGATACTTCCTCCTGAAAATATGTCTTTTGAAGTACTTTCTTTCGGTAAATTAATTAAGTTATATACCTGCTTAAAAAATGATGAATATAAAAATAGTATCGCTAAAAATTTTAAATTACCAAATGGTAAGTCTTTAGTTAATTGGTTGTTATTTTTAAATGATGTTCGAAATGTTTGTGCTCATCATTCAAGATTATGGAATAGAAAGTTTACGGCAAATAAATTATCATTTCCAAGTAGGGATAAGCACAAAATAATGGGGAATATTCCTGAAAAGGCTAATTCAAATGTATATGGGGCAATAATTGCGATTAACCATTTATTGAATACTTTTAATATTTCAAATTCATTTACGGATAAAATTGAAGAATTGGTGAAAACTCATCAGATTAAAGTCAGCAATTTAGGTTTTCCAGAAGATTGGGAAAAGAGAGCTCCGTGGAAAATTGAATATTTGTCATAAACTTTTTTGTGCGTTTTCAAATGTTTCACCGATTTCATATGGACTTTGTACTTGCAGTTCAATTATTCTTTCAAAATCAAATCTTTAATCATCTTCTTAAAAAATAGCACAAGCTAATCAAGAATCTGATTCGCTTTCAAATTTATTAGCTAATTATCCGTTAACAGTAGCTTGCTGTTCGAATCCAGATTGTACATATTGACAGGAGCAAAACTAAATGGGCTAACATAATATATTCCCACGTTATCGTAAGATTTCTTGTTCTTACGTTTTAAAGGATTATCATTGTTAAAGACTTTTACTAGGCCCGATTTTTCCAGTTTAAAGACCGCATGTTTCAACATACTGGCATTTCCCAGCTGCGCTGCAATATCGTTTCCTTAAATAGTAAAAGCTTCCTACCTAAAAAAGCTACAATAGATTATTTTAAAAATTGTAAATTGGATTGAAACCAGGATTTAATATCTCACTAAAACGGATCTCTTTTGTTGTACGCCGATTCGGGAAGCGCAGTATCAGCTTCCTAATCAGATGGACGGTGCGAAGTGATATGATATTTATTAATTAACTAGTAAGCTTTAAAATATTATTTTTTGCTTTTTATTTATTTTTTAACTAAATTAGTGTAATAATCAATTGTGTTAATTAAATGAAATTTCTTAAAAACCTGAATTTGTATACTACGACAAATTATGAAAAGTTAGCTTTTTTTGGCTTTGTGTTAGCTGGATTTATGCAAGCCCTTGGCTTTACCGTTTTTAATCAGTCCATTGCCCTACTTTACGGAATATTTGTGGGCCTTCAGCTTATTTTATTTTTTGGAAACTGGTATCATTATAGATCGGAGATGACCTGGGTAGTAGCAATTGGTACTTTTATGAGTGTGTTGGGTTTCGCATATTTTTTGTATGATCAGGTTCATCTCAAAAATGATTGGTATTTTCTTCCTTATGCAGTATTAATAGGAGGAGTGATATCAGTTGTTGTAATCGTATTTGTAAAAACAAAAAATATGGGTATGCCCAAATCGGTTTCTAAATTAATTGATTTAAGTGTTTTAGTCTTATTTACCACTATTTATTTAAATGGATTGCTTTCACTTGGTAATATTTTTAATGCCAGACAATTTGTAAAATGGGAACAAGCTAAAATATCAACATTTTGCCTTTTAGTTACTTTCGGTGGTAATTATAATGATGCAGTGTTTGTGAATCCGGATTGGGGTTCAAGATATATGAATCTGTTTTTTATGGAGAATGAAGGAGCTTTTTATGAGGAGATGACTGCTGAAGTAAAGGTCTTTTCCGGGAATTTAGGGCAAGATTATATGTTAAAAACTTATGATAAAGATGAAAAAGAAGATGCTCGCCAGCTTTAAAACGTTTATGGATATTAAATAAATTGATAACTCGCAGAATCTCAATAAGTAAATTTTAAAGTTAAAAAAGTCTCAGATCGAAACAACCTGAGGCTTGAAAATAAACATTGGCCATAAATAAACTACAACTTTTTCAGGATAAAAAAGGGTTCTATCAAACTGATAGAACCCCGCAATCTGTAGATTACTAAATTATAATTGAAGCTCGTGATGAAATTATAAAAAATATTTTTTTGTTCAATGCTCAAAATTAAAAAACAGTGTTTGTACTTATCGATTTCCAGTATTTTCAACATACATAAAAAAACAGCTTTAAGCGGGCGCCTAAAGCTGTTTAAACTTTTATTTTACCTAAATATTTCAGCTCTTATGACAAGCTTTTCCTAATATAGTCATTTGTTTTTTTTGTAAAAAACTATTTAAAAAAAACAGCTCTAAGATATCATCCTAGAGCTGTTTACCGATAAAACTAAATCCTATTACTGATCCACCGTGGATCATTCCTAATATAGCTATTTTAATAAAGAAAAACAAAAAATAAGTTGTTGTTATTAGGTTTAGAACTGTTAAAATACAAATAATTCTCATAACTTCTAAATAATGTTATAATATTCCTTTAAGTTTTTTTCTTATTCCAAAATACCACATTAGAAGGGACATCTTTAAAAAATCAAAGCTTCTTCAAGATTACTCCATGGGTAGTTTCAATTTCTGGATCGGAGGTAGTCTCATACGATAAGATTGGGACTGGTCCATATAATGAAAGAATTGAATCTCCCATTTTCCGTGCAATAAGCTTTCTTGATTTTTTTACTCTTTTGCCAGTTTGCTATCATGGAAAGCATACGCATACGTTCTTCTTCCAAGTTGTGCATAACAACATGATTGAATCTAAGTCAATCTGTACTTGATAGGAAGGACGGTGTAAAAATCGTTTTCTATTTTATTGTTAGTTTAAAATCCCTATTCATTGCGAATAAAGGCTTTTGAACTCTTGAAAATAAATTTTTAAATCCTATTGCGGTTTGATAATTAATTCATTAACTTTATTTTGAAGCCGTCGGAAGCTTCCAATCATATCAAATACATTTAGTCAGTACCCAATGCTGAAAATTCAAGCTCCAGATAATCATTTGGAGCTTTTTTTTGTTTCACACATTGAAAATATAAAAAATCATATTATTTTTAGATCAATAATTTACCTTATTATTTTATGAATATTGAAGCCTTTGGTTTTGCGGACCAAAGGCTTTTTTATTTAATATCTTGGAATTATGAATTATTTAGTTCTTTTGGAATCATTTAATACGATTATTGCCATTTCTTCGCAACAAAAGATTAGCTCAGATACAATTATTTCAATTATAGTGGACTGGGTTACATTGAGGAAAAATAGGGGAGAGAGTTCTGTATGATACAACTAGTGGTGAGTTTAATAGTTATTGTGTTCAATATGAGTAAGATTGAACTTTCTTGTTATACAACATTCGTAAATTTGAGCTTAATTATGTGATTGATTATGTATCTGCTGAAAGTGTATTTAAACTCAAATCTACATATAAATAAGGTATTTAGAGGGGTAATCAAATATTTACAACACAAATAAAAATGAATATTTTTGATTACCTTCAAGGTATCAAACCGTGTCAGAATGAGGGTTAAATATCTTTCAAATAAATGCCTGCTCAATATCTCTATTCTTATATTATTCGCTATCCTGTCAATTGGTTATTCCCAAGCACAAACATCAGATGATAGTATTGAAAGAAGGGTAGAAAAAGATATAGTCTGGATAAAGCAATGGACCAAATCAAATGTTCCTGATTTTCATTTAGTGAAAATCTTGAGCATGATAAATAGCGTCAATATTGCGAAAGAAGAAAAAGACAGTATTTTATATTTTTATCCGATTCCTCATTGGGGAGGTATGAATACAATTATTGCCCAACCTAATTTCCAGAGTCTAAGTCCATCTGAGTTATTTACATATTGCATGATTAACTATGAATGGTATAATCAAAATTGTAGTGGAAGAATAGTAACAAAGGAAGATGAACCACAATTATATGGCACTTTTTATAGAAAGTATAGGGAATTTGTGTGGAGCGATAGGCAATTGAATGCTTTAAAGCAGCATAGAGATACCATATTTCATCTTTTGCGTAATGTTATAAGTAAGGATGGCTTTATAGGGACTAATTCTTTACTTATGATGGAATCCCTGAATTTTAGAGAAGGTATTCCTATTGTATTGGAGCAATTGGATAAAAAGGAGAATAATG
The DNA here is from genome assembly GCF_037479535.1 of Sphingobacterium sp. MYb388. Taxonomy (NCBI): domain Bacteria; kingdom Pseudomonadati; phylum Bacteroidota; class Sphingobacteriia; order Sphingobacteriales; family Sphingobacteriaceae; genus Sphingobacterium; species Sphingobacterium sp. MYb388. The sequence continues at coordinate 824,305 of NZ_JBBGYV010000001.1, forward strand.
ATTTATATACTTTGCTCATGTTATTCATGATGAAGGGGGATTATGCTAAATTCAAAAAAACAACAATTTATGAAGATATCTATGGCCCTGAATCCCATATTCGAAGTGCAATCGATAATTCTCAGGAAAATAGAGATTTAATACGAAATATGGCGAAATCATTTTTTGAACAAAATGATAAATAAAGATTTAAGGACGTGGGAATTATTTCCAAGTTATCGACATTAGCTTAGAGAATTCCTTTTCAGGCAATTACTTCAATTTATTTGCTAACGATTGTGTTATCAGCGATTCTTAATATTCCAAAAGTCATAAGCTCAAATATTCACGTACAATCGGCAAATCAGCTTCCGCCCACTACCCGGAAATTCCCATTTCATCGGAAGCTTCATCGTCGCAGAACGTTGACAGATTAACACTTTATTATTATGTTCAATTATGGCACAGGTTATTTGTAGCATGGTGGCTTAAAGGTACTATATATTCCACTATGGTCAAAAAATGATTCTAATTTTAGAAATTATCGTTTAATAGCATTTTTCTAGGAATGTATACCGCCATTGGTATAGAAGCTGCTAATAATGCAGTTAAGTAAATGTTTTTCTCAGCTCCGATGCCTAAAAGTAGGATGATTCCGCCAATAAAAATTGCTACAAATAATACACCCGTCAATGCTAGATCCGCAAAAATATTGAATCGTTTCATCAATATTGGTGATAGTGGCTTTAGTTGGATTTTTAATCCTCTTCTAGAATTGTAAGCCTCAACTATATACTCCTTTAGATTTGAAAGTAGCTTTTTGAATGAGATTTTGTCTAAATGTTTTTCTGCATATTTCGCAATAATTGCAGTGATAATGTCTTTAGCTAACGAAATTATCCATGAATAAAAGTGTTCCATAATTGATTTATTTTTAGAATATTATAAAAAACATATAGGAGAAATAGACAAATATTTAAGAGCTCGCTTAGAGTGATATTAAAACTATTAGCAATATAATTGGTCAAAAATCTAAAATCTTATTCATCTATCATGGAATCCCAATAATCGGCATCTAATTTTTTAATCTCGATCGTTTGTTCCACTTGCATACCTAGACTATACTCGTAAATATAGCTTGCAAGTTGCTTTCCATTTATTAAGATAATGGTAGTCGAACCATTTAAACTATTAGCATAGTCAATAGCACCTTTTGAGAAACTTGATGTTGTTATGAATACTCCTTTATTAGATTGTGCTACAGCCAGAGCTCCGACAAATTTCTGGATATCTTCTCTTCCAATTATGGAGTCTGTTTTATACCGTTTGGCTTGCAGGTGAATTCTACCGAATCCTAAGATGTCTTCTTTTATAATCCCGTCTATACCTCCGTCATTTGAATATTTGGTCAAAAAACCAGAATTCTTTATTGCACCACCATATCCCATCTTTTGCAATAGCTGTAAAACTAGTTGTTCAAAAGCGGCAGGTGTTTTTGAAAGAATCGTTTCCAGTATCTCATCAAAAATAGATTCCTTTATGCTTTCAAATGAAGCATACAATTCTTCTTGGGGTGTATTATTTGAAAGTGATTGTTCTTTGATATTTGAAGTGAAATCACTTTTATTTTTACTTCTTACAGGTTCTCTTTTTTTTAATTCATTGTCAATATATGAATCAATCAATTCCGGAGTTAATAACAGATCTTTGCCTTTCTCGTTAATGTTATAAACGCCACGTTTCGGCTTATCCAATAGTCCTCCCATATTTAGGTAGCTCAGCGCCCAAGAAATACGGTCGTAGAAAATGTGACCATTTCCAGAAGGGTACATTTCGTTTACTGCATCGTCAGAGAGTTTATAATGTCCTGCTAATGGTTCAACGAAATCACGAAGTTTCATTGTCCCCTTAGTATTCAATAGTTCCATAATCGGAACGCGCAACTCATCGTGTTTAGGTAATGGCAGTGCCTTCATTGTTCTTCTTTAAAATACAATAGTAATTATTTTAATTCAAAAATATCTCAATAAATTTTTTTTCTTGAAAATACCATCTTTTCGTTAAAGGATTGATTTTTTGCAGGAAAGGTTTCCTTTCTAAAAACACATAAAAAAATTAAGCTGAAAATCTATATTCGCGTTATCAGATTATAAAGCCTAGATTTTATTACTATTGTAATCTATGTAATCTTAACCTCCTTTGACCTTGACCTCCTCCCTAAAAACTTGAGTATTTAAAGGTAGGGAATTCCGGATAGAATTACTAATTTTAAATAGGAGGAAAAACGACGAAAAGATCGAAATTATGCTTCGCATGAGCTCCCTTGGGTCGGTTTACCGAAGCTCAAATCGCCTTTGCGATTAAGCAGTCTGAGACGGGTACCCGGGTGTCAGTGAGGCGACATTCTACAATTGGAAGAAAAAATACGGAGGTCTGGGTATCTCCGAACTTCGAAAGCTGCACCAACTAGAACAAGAAAATGCTCAGCTGGAGAAACTTGTTGCAGATCTGAGTTTGGATAAGCAGATGTTGCAGGATGTGTTAAAAAAAAGTATTAAGACCTTCTCAGCGCAGAAAAATATTGAAGGGATTAGTTGCTGACTATCGCGTTTCATTGCGGAAAGCATGCGAGGTATCACTACTAAGCACTTCTGTTTGGTACTATAAAGCCCGCCGCCGCGAAGATCTTTCATTACGCTTAAGGATACGTACTATAGCCGAAGCACGGGTACGTTATGGGCTCTGGCGTGTTTATATTCTTTTACGTCGCGAAGGCTGGTCTGACAATCATAAACGTGTTTATCGGATCTATAAGGAAGAAGGTCTGAACTTAAGGAGTAAACGCCCTAGACGCTGCAGAGCAGCCTCTCATCGTTCTGAAAGACGTTCATTTTCCAATTTACATGACTGCTGGAGTATGGACTTTGTCGCGGACGCACTGTTCGACGGGAAGAAAATCCGTTGCTTAACTATAGTGGATAATTATAGTCGCAAATGCATGGTAATCCATGTTGGACAGGGTATAGAAGGCTATCAGATTGTAGAAGTTCTGGAAGAAATGAGGTTGTTTAAAGGAACTAAACCAAAGAAAATTCAAGTGGATAATGGGTCTGAGTTTATATCAAAAGAAATGGACAGGTGGGCCTACGAACAAAAAGTTGAACTCGTTTTCTCCAGACCTGGAAAAACAACTGATAATGCGTATATTGAGTCGTTCAACGGAAGCTTCCGAGACGAATGCTTAAACACCAATTGGTTCCTTTCGTTGGAGGATGCTAAGCTGAAAATTGAAGACTGGAGAAACGAATATAACACCTTCAGACCCCATACTGTTTAAGGGATTTAACACCTGAAATGTTTATTGAAAAACAGGACAAAACAGCAAATTTTTCTAATTTACAATGCTGTTGAAATTTGGAGGAGGTCACTTTATTACAGTTTTCCGTATTTAAATGTCTCTAATTTGAGTATATTCAGTCAACTTATTATAATCGTTGTTATTAGAAATCATCATAAGTCAAATTTAATATGATTAACCAATACCAGGCTAAATATTACGCTTACGAATTATCAAAAAAAGCGGCATCAGATAACGCTGAGAAATTTGGAGCAACCTTAATGGATGCAAAAGTAGAATTAAACCCTCATCAAGTAGAAGCTGCACTTTTTGCGTTTAAATCACCTTATTCTAAAGGAGCTATTCTTGCAGATGAGGTAGGATTAGGGAAAACGATTGAAGCAGGAATATTATTGAGTCAAAAATGGGCGGAAGGCAAACGCAAAATTTTGATTATATGTCCATCTTCTTTACGTAAACAATGGGTAAACGAATTGGAGGATAAGTTTTCTTTGGAATCTGAGGTTTTAGATATAATATCGTTTAATAAAAAAACCAAAAAAGGAATCAAAAATCCTTTTGATGATGGCAAAACGATCAAAATATGCAGTTACCAATTTGCTAGAAAAAAAGCAGAGGAAATTCAATTGACTTCATGGGACTTGGTGGTCTTAGACGAGGCACATTACTTACGTAATGCCTATAAATATGGTAATGTCACAGCACAAACTATTCAAAATGCTATTCGTGATTATAAAAAGGTACTACTAACAGCTACACCATTACAGAATAAATTGGATGAGTTGTATGGTCTTGTTTCTTTTATAGATCCTGAAATATTTGGAGATATTAAGTCTTTTAGACGTAATTATGTGTTGGAATCTGGTCAACAAGATACAGAAGGTTTAAAACAGCGTCTTGAAAGTGTTGTTCATAGGACGCTAAGACGTGATGTGAAAGAATTTATTAATTATCGTGATCGTTTTCCCATTACAGAGCAATTTACTCCATCTGCAGAAGAACAGGCTTTATATGATCATGTATTAGATTATTTACGACAGGATAATACCTATGCTTTTCCGCCTGCACAAAAACATTTGATGCAATCTGTTATTTTTAAACTATTAGGCTCTTCTAGTTTTGCTATTGGTAGAACTTTAGAAGCTTTATTAAAGCGATTGAAGCAATTGTTGGAAGATGCAAAAATTGTCGAAGACGATTTTTATGAGCTGTTTTTGGAAGAATATGAAAATTTAAATGACGAAGTTGACGAGTTAGATGAAGACGAGTTAGATGATCGTCCAGAAATAACTATCGAGGATAAAATTGCTATAGAGGAAGAAATTAAACAGCTCGAAAATTTTCTTACATTAGCTAATTCTATTGAACATAATGCAAAAGGCGAAAAGCTATTAGTTGCTTTAGATAAAGGGTTTGAAAAGTTACATGAAGTTGGAGCAAAGCAAAAAGCTTTAATTTTTACTGAATCAACCAGAACACAGCAATATTTGTTTGAACGCTTGTCGAAAGAGAAATATCAAGGTAAAATTCTTTTATTCAACGGGAATAATAGTGATTCGATTTCCAGTCAGATTTATAGAGATTGGTTATCAGACGATAAAAATGCGCGGAAGATTACTGGCTCTAAGGCAGTGGATATTCGTCAAGCTTTGGTTGATGCTTTTAGAAGTGATGATTATGACATTATGATTGCTACTGAAGCCGCTGCTGAAGGAATTAATTTACAGTTCTGTAGTATGATCGTGAACTATGATTTGCCCTGGAATCCGCAACGTGTAGAACAGCGCATTGGTAGATGTCACCGTTATGGACAAGAGTTTGATGTAGTTGTAGTAAACTTTTTAAATGCTTCTAATATTGTTGAAGCCAGAGTATTTGAATTGTTAGATTCTAAATTTAAATTATTTGAAGGTGTTTTTGGTTCTTCAGATGAGGTTTTAGGAAGTATTGAAAGTGGTGTTGACTTTGAAAAGCGAATCATTGAGATTTATAAGCAATGTCGTACCAAGGAAGAAATTGAAAACTATTTTAATCAGCTCCAAAAGGACTTTGAAGAAGAAATTGATCAAAAAGTAAAGGCTGTACAATCAAAGCTGTTTGATCATTTTGAAGCCAGTGTGATTGATAAGTTGAAAATATCCCTTTCAGAAACAAAAGTTTTTATAGAGAAATTTGAGAAATGGCTTTGGGAATTGACCAGGTTTTATCTTAAAAACAAAGCAAAATTCATTTACGATGATTTTAGTTTTATTCTGGATAACGGAGAAACGTATACTCTGAATAAGAAGCGAGAAGACGCTAAACGCTTCTTGGTTAATGGTCCTGTAGCACAAAGAATTATTGGTCAGGCTAAAAGTGAAGAAACACCTGCAGCACATTTAGAGTTTAATTTGAGTTCAGCTAAAGTGAATAATTCAGCAGTTGATAAACTTAAATCAAAAAAAGGCGTATTGAAAATCAGTAACTTAGAAGTTAATTCAGTGATTGAAAGTCATAGCGTATTGCTTTTTTCGGGTTCTACAGAAGCAAATGAGGTTTTAAATGATGATATTTGCCGCTATATATTAGGTTTACCTTCTTCTGTTTTAGCAAATAACTTGCAGCATGATATCGATATAGAAGAATTACATTTAAAAGTTAAAACAAGTCGCCTTAGTCACTTAGAAGATACCGATGCATTGTTGATGCAGCGAGAGTTTAAGAAATTTAATAACTGGGCGGATGATCGTATTTTCTATTTAGAGAATGAGTTAAAAGATGCCAGGAGGGAAGAAAAAGAGATAGACCGAAAAGCGATGCAAGAAGGATTATCATCTAGTGAAGCATTGCAATTACAAGAATATCTTGCAAAAGCAAAAAGAAAAGTAAGCCGATTGAAGCGTGAAATGTTTGATCGAGAAGACGAAATCGACGAAGAACGTGATCAATTGATTGCAGAAGCCAAACAAAAGTTAAACAGAACAATAACAGAAGAAGAAGTGTTTACCATTTCTTTTGAATTGATATAATATCCAATGAATAATTATAATAAGCTTCAAGAAGTTTTAAAGGAAATATTTGAGATGGATAAGGCGGATTTAGATTTCGGAATCTATCGCATTATGAATCAGAAACGGGGACAAGTGATGGATTTTATAGACCGGCATTTGCCACAAGATATCAAATCCATTTTAGCGCTTACGCAATCCAAAGATGGTGTAAGTATTCAAGCAGAATTAGACAAAATGGGTGCTGCACTTGATGCCGCTGGCGTAGCTAGGGAAACAGCACCTAATTATATTGCCTTAAAAAGTCAATTAGAAAATGCTATTGATACCAATGCCCTAGAACAAGAGGTATTTTCGCATTTAGCAAATTTCTTTAAGCGTTATTATAAAGATGGTGACTTCATTTCCTTACGTCGCTATAAGAAAGATGTCTATGCTATTCCGTACGAAGGCGAAGAAGTGAAATTGCATTGGGCGAACCATGACCAGTATTATATCAAAACATCTGAATATTTGAAGAATTACACCTTCAATTTAAAAAATGGTAAGAAAGTTCATTTCCAACTAAAGGAAGCATCAACCGAGCAAAATAACAATAAAACACAAGGTGATGCAGAACGTCGTTTTGCGATATATGAAGAAGAACCAGTAGAAGTAATTGATGGAGCATTATACATCAACTTTACTTACGAACAACATAAAAAAACAGTAAAGCAGGCGGATTTGGCAACCAAAGCTTTTGAGGTAATCCAAAACAACATTCCTGCTGAATTTGCTTTAGCCTTTGATAAAGCACCAACGGAGAAAAACAAAAGTCGTACGCTGGTAGAAAAGCATTTGAATGACTTCATCTCCCGTAATAGTTTTGATTATTTTATTCATAAAGATTTGGGTGGATTTTTATCGCGTGAATTGGATTTCTACATTAAAAACGAAGTCCTGTTTATTGATGATATCAATACTGAAAATCCAGCACATTTTACGGCTCAATTGTCAAAGATAAAAGCCTTAAAAACGGTAGCAAGTAAGATTATAGCATTCTTGGCACAGATAGAAGATTTTCAAAAGAAACTGTGGCTGAAGAAGAAGTTTGTTATTGCTACAAATTATTGTATTACGATAGATCGTATCCCAGAAAAATACTATTCTGAAATTGTAGCCAACCAAGCCCAATTGGATGAATGGAAAGTGTTATTCGATGTTACTATTCCATCATCGGAGGGCGAGGCTCTCGAGACCCTGGGGAACGAGCCCTATTTAGTGCTTGATACCAAACACTTCTCCGAAGAATTCAAAGACAAACTATTAGCCGAGTTTGACGATTTAGATGAAGAAACCAACGGTGTATTAATCAATTCTGAGAATTTCCAAGCATTGAATGTGATGCAAGAAAAGTATCAGGAGAAAATATCAGCTGAGATAATTGATCCTCCATATAATACAGGAGGAGATGGCTTTATATATAAAGATTCGTTTAAAAGCTCATCTTGGTTATCATTTATGAAAGAAAGATTGGAATTAGGAAAATATTTACTTAATGATTCTGGAAATATTTCTATCAATATTGATGAAAATGAAGATGTGAATCTTAGTAAGCTTGTTAATATTGTTTTTGGTGACGAAAATAACTTAGGTAAAATTACTTGGGATAAAAGAAATCCTAAAGGTGATGCCAAAGGTATTGCTACTCAACACGAATACATTCAAATTGCCAATAAAAATTTCAATATATCAAAATCAATTGAAAACTTCTTAGTTAAGGATAAAAATAACGCAGAAGAATTATTAAAAAAAGCAGCTTCAATTGTAAAAAAACATAAAGGCGTAACGGAAGAAGCAAAAAAGGAATATAAACAATTTGTTAAGCAACACGGATTGCTTTCAGGGGGTGAAAGAGCATATAATACATTAGATGATGATGGAGAACCGTTCCAGGCAGTATCAATGTCGTGGCCTAATAAAGAAAAAGCACCAGAAGATTATTTTATTCCATTAATACATCCTATTACTAAAAAAGATTGTCCTATTCCAAATAAGGGATGGAGGTATCCTTCTGTATCTATGAAGAATCTATTAGACAAGAATTTAATTGTATTTGGTAAAGATGAATCTACACAGCCAAGAAGAAAATATTTGTTGAGGGATAATTTAACCGAAAATTTAAGTTCATTATATTATTTAGGAGGAAGTGATGATAAATTATTTAAAGATTTAGGAATTGAATTTCCAAATCCAAAACCTTTGATTGAAACAAAGTATCTAATTGAAAGTTTAACTAAACATCAAGATAATCCAATTATTCTGGATTACTTTGCTGGCTCAGGTACTTTAGGACATTCTATACTACAGTTAAATAAAAAATCTACAGCAAAAAAATACAAGTATATTTTAGTAGATATGGGTAGTTACTTTGATAGTACATTAAAATACCGAATTAAAAGGGTTACCTATACTGATAATTGGAAGGACGGTAAGCCACAGGATAAAGCTGGAATATCGCAGATATTCAAATACCATGTGTTAGAAAGCTATGAAGATGCTTTAAATAATTTGGTGTTAAAACAACCAGAGGGTTTATTGAATTTTAGCGAAGCAGGACAAGAAGAGTATTTACTAAACTATATGTTGGATGTAGAAATACAAGATCATTTGTTTAATATTCAACTGTTCAAAAATCCGTTCAATTATCAATTAAAGGTAACAGAAAACAATGAGTTGGTGCCTACAAACGTAGATTTGGTGGAAACCTTTAATTATCTTATCGGTATGTATGTATCTCGTGTACAGCGTATCAAAGATATTAAAGTCGTAGAAGGAAAAACACGAGAAGGTGAGAAAACTTTAATCATTTGGCGTAATACTGAAACTACATCGCATGATGAGGTTGCTACGGTATTCCGTAAATTGTATGATGGTGTTCGCTCGTCAGAGTTTGGCCAAATCTATATCAACGGAGATCATCATTTTGAGAATATGCGTACAGGAGATGATGTTTTTAAAGTGAAATCTATAGAAGAAGCCTTCTTTAAGCAAATGTTTAATATTTCAGAATTGTAAAATTAGCATAATAAAATAAACTTATAAGTTGATTTCATGGAAATAGTTGATATATTTGCAGAAAGATTATTCGCTTTTCGTTATGCTGGAGAAGCAGATAATGAATACGATAGGTTATTAGATCTATGGGGGGATATGGAATATGTTTACAATTTCCTAAAAGAGAATAAACAGGATATTCCAAAACATAGAACCATTTCTCAAATTGCGGGGTATATTATAGATGATGCTATAGAAATAGATAAAACTTTAATTGATATAACTGAAACAGAAGATAAATTACTTAGTCACTTTTTCAAACCTTTACATAACTTAGAAAGTGGGGCAAGAATTTTATCCTTACAAAAAGGAAGACAATTTTGTTTGAGAATATATGCAATTAAAATAGACGAGGATACTTTTGTAATAACAGGTGGAGCCATTAAGTTACCCTTACAGCATTTAATGGAGGATAAAGATCATACAAAAGTAGAATTACAAAAATTAAATAAAGCCCAAGATTACTTAAAAGAAATGGGCATTTACGACAGAGAATCATTTTTTGAATTTCTAAACGAAAATTAAAATGACGAACAAAGAAAAGTTTTTAGCTTTAGTATCTAAAGAAGAAACAAAGACCGTAGAAAGAGCAAAGGCAAGAATTGCGAAGAAAGCTTACACAAGAATTTCTAATAGAATAGCAATTTCTATTTTATCCCGCTTAGATGAGTTAAGTTGGAAACAAAAAGATTTAGCTGAAAAAATGGAAGTTTCGCCTCAGCAAGTGAACAAATGGGTAAAAGGAAACGAAAACTTTACTTTAGAAACATTAGTGTTGTTAAGTAAAGTATTAGCTATTGATCTTATTACCGTAGCAACTCCAAAGGCAGAAGCAATTAGGGAAGGAGCGAAATTCAAATATTCAGAAGATTATTCGATTACAACATCTATTAAACAGTTAAAGCCTATAATTACAATGAGTGATGATAGACTTTATGAAAATAACTATCAAACGGCATAAACAGTATGAGTTCAAAAAAGTTGCCAATACCTTTTAAAATAGTTAAAGTAGAAGAAAATCAATTTTCTATTTTTGAAGAGACACTTGCTGTCGCAGAACCTATTCAGCAACAAATTGGTTTCGGTTTTGGTGCCGATGCAGCAAACAATATAATTGCTTTGGCTATGGAATTTGTTTTACACAAACAAAATCAGCCATTAGTAAAATTAGAAATTACGTGTTATTTTGAAATCGAAAAACAAGTATTTCAAGACAAATTATTAGCAGACGATGAAGTCGTATTGCCATTTAGTTTTGGAAAACATTTAGCAATGTTAACTACGGGTACTGCTCGTGGTGTATTGTTTTCAAATACTAAGAATACAGAATTTAATAAATTCATTATTGGTTTAGTAGATGTAGATAAAATGTTTATAGAAAATATCCATATTAAATTGTAATCAGTATGGCAGGTTTTCATGATAAACTGGTTCTGAATAAATATCTATTGTCTTTATTCGGAATAGAAAGTATTGGTAAAAAAATAACAGGAAAAAAAGGAGTAGAAATCTTTTCGGAACTAAAGCTATCTATAAACGAAGGCTATACTGAAGAAGGAAATACCCGATACTTACAAACTTTGATCAGTCATCTGTATAATTCGGAGCAAATCACAGCGACGATGTTACAGACGTATGATGAAAATATCGTGCGCTTTACTAAGCAGATATCAGAAAAACGTGGTGAGCAAATCATTTGGAAGTATTTTCAATACTTGTCTCTTTTGTTTGCAGAGGTGTATCTGGATAAATACTTTCAGAATAAAATAAAATTATTAGCAGATTTAAACGAGTTTGTAAAAAAGTTTAATCTAAAGCAGGCAGAGGCTGCAGCTGGGAAAAAGAAATCAAAAGATTTATTTATTGCGGAGCCATTCACTTTGGAAGGTTTGAATAAATTAGCTTTTTGGAATGCTACTGGTTCGGGGAAGACCTTGTTGATGCATGTCAATATTAAGCAGTATTTACATTATGCAAATCAATATAATCAACATCATCAAAATAAGGTGTTGTTGATTACGCCCAATGAAGGTTTAACGAAACAGCATATAGAAGAATTTAAATTATCCGATATCAGAGCCAATATCTTTGCGAAGAACAGTCCAGGGATGTTTTCGGGTAAAGAGGTAGAAATACTTGAGATTACTAAGTTGTCCGAGACCAGTGGAGATAAAACGGTGGCTGTTGAGAGTTTTGAAACGGACAACTTAGTATTGATTGATGAAGGTCATGGTGGGATGTCTGGTGACACTTGGAAAAAATATCGTGATCAATTAAGTGAAACAGGTTTTGCGTTTGAATATTCGGCAACCTTTGGTCAAGCTATCAATGCGGCAGCTGGTGTAAAGAAAACGCGGTTTACGCAAGAGTATGCGAAGAGTATTCTATTCGATTACTCGTATAAGTATTTCTATGAAGATGGTTATGGTAAGGATTATCGAATCTTAAATCTCAAGGGAGACGATGAGCAATATCGTAAATTGTACTTAACAGCCAATTTGGTTTCTTTCTTTCAACAGCAATTGGTTTATAAGGAACAGAAAAATCAGTTGCGTGATTTTTTGTTGCATAAGCCGCTTTGGGTATTTGTGGGATCAACTGTGGTAGGTAAAAAGAAAATTGAAAAGTTAACAAAAGAAGAAAAGTTGATAGTATCTGATGTATTAGAAATTATCAATTTCTTCGCTGATTTCTTGAAAAATCCTGCTGTTTCCATACAACATATAGAAGCAGTTGTTCAGAATACGGCCGGCTTAGTTGATAAGAATGGTTATTCTATTTTTGAAACATCTTTTAGTTATTTGGTGAATCAAAATTTGGATGCAGGTACGATTTTTAATCAAATCAATGCTCTTGTATTCAATAATTCGACTATAGGCGCAAATCTATATTTAGATAATCTGAAAGGTGCTGATGGGGAGTTAGGTTTGCGTGTGGGAGATAATGACTATTTTGGTGTTGTTAATGTGGGTGATGAGAAAACGCTACATCAATTGGCAATTGATAATCAATTACTGGGAGGAGATCGTGATTTTTCGGATTCCCTCTTTAAATCTATTAATGAAGATACTTCTCCTATAAATCTATTAATTGGATCTAAGAAGTTCTCAGAAGGTTGGTCATCGTGGCGAGTTTCTTCTATGGGATTGATGAATGTAGGTAAGAGTGAAGGCTCGCAGATCATTCAGTTGTTTGGACGAGGTGTACGACTAAAAGGGTATAATTTTTCATTAAAACGTTCTTCAGGTTTAGATGATTATCAAAAGCCTGCTGATGTAAAACAAACGAAGTCTATTCTAAGACATTTGGAAACGCTACAGATTTTCGGTATAAAAGCGGATTATATGGAGCAATTTAAACAGTTCTTGGAAGAAGAAGGATTGCCTGTTAATGATTCATCTTGGATCACGATTAAAGTACCGACCGTTCAAAAAGATATCGTTCATCAGAATAAATTGAAGTTAATCGCTGTCAAAGATTCTGAAAATTTTAAACGAAAGGTCATTGTTCCTTTGCATCTAAATTTAGCGATGTTTGATAATAAGATTGTTGAACTGGACTGGTATCCTAAGATTGATGTAATGGAGAAAAAATCTTCAAGCACAGCGATACGGAAGCATGAAGGTGTTTTGTCAGAGCTGCATTTAAGCTTTTTAAATTGGAATGCTATTTATATGGCTATTCAGCATTTTAAGGCAGATAAAGCGTATCATAATCTTTCTGTTAATTTGGAATCGCTACAAACTATTTTAAAAAATAGCTTCTGGTATAGACTTTTGGTTCCGGCACATAAACTCGGTTTTAATCAGTATAGTAATGTTGCTATTTGGCAGGAGCTGGCTATTGCTTTATTGAAAAAGTATATTGAACAATACTATTTGTACCATAAAAATGATTTCCATTCAGATCATGTTGAAGCTATTCAACTCCAAGGAGCTGATGAGAACTTTGTTTTGGAATATGATTTTAGATTAAATACAGATGAAGATGTAGAGCAGTTTCAACAGAAAATTGATGAGTTAAAATCATCTGTTGTAGATCCTGCTTTTACAAATATCCGAATTGCTAATGAGGCTAGTGCTTTTGATAATTTACTTCATTTGTATAAGCCATTAGTTTATTTAGGGAAAGATTATCAGAATAAGATTCAAGTGAGTCCAATAGCATTGGATGCTTCAGAAAAGCAGTTCTTAGATGATTTGGTAGACTATACACTGAGGCATCAAGACAAATTAAAGGATACTGAAGTTCATGTCTTACGGAATCAAAGTAAGAAGGGATTGGGTTTCTTCACAGATGGCAATAATTTCTACCCTGATTTTATCCTTTGGATAATAAAAGATGATAAGCAGTTTATTAAGTTTATTGATCCTAAGGGTATTCGTAATTCTAAAGGTATCAATGATCCTAAGATTCAGTTCCATAAGGTGCTGAAGGAAAAGATACAGCCGCAAGTGGCTCATGCTGGTATTGAATTGGATTCATATATTGTTTCTAATAGCTCGTATTTGGAAGTTCAATGGAAAGATAAATTAAGCATCGAAGCGTTGAACGAACAACATGTGTATTTTCAGAAAGAGAATGTAGGAGCTTATATTGAACGAATATTGAACTAAGGGTATACTGTAGCTGGGTTAGCTTCTAAAAGCTGCCAAAACTAGTTTTGGCAGCTTAATTCTTTTATTCCATAATCCAAATAAATGGAAATGTTTAGCAATTTAGTGAAGTTTAAGGAATCTGCTAATAGCAAGATTACCAGTAGGTGCTGAACCTTAAACATTTTCTTTGATACGATGGGACAAAAACAATCTTCGTGGAGCAAAATTTGAACAATTAGTTTGACCCAAAAGATGAACAATGTATTTTTTAGGCTGAAGTAAACTATCGATAAACAATTCTCTTAGTTTTCCAATAAGATAAGGGTGATTAATTTTACTTGCAGTATCTGCATCTGCAAGAGCCTTTTTAATGCTGTTGTTTAATAGAGTTCGGTAAAAATCATTCATATGCTTCTATTTAAATACTTCTTCTCTGTGGTATTTCATATACCGCTTGTTGTCTTCCGTTAATTCTATGTTCATGTTATTTGTAATTCCAAATATCTCTGGTTTATCCAATCGTTTTGAAATTATTATAAACCCATCTTCATCAAATGAAATATACCCCCTGTCAAATAGTTTATCATAGTTAGGAAGCAGGAGTAGACCGTTGTTAGGGTCTATTTTCTCATGATTTTCACATTTGCACCAAGGTTTAATATGTGACGCAATTAATAGTGATACATCTGTATAGTTTGAAATTGAACATCCATTCCAGATTTCGATAAGTTTCTTTCGAAATTGACCTTGACCAATGCGTGCTAGAATTAGTATCTCTTTTTCTTTTGGACTTTGATCATTGTTAATAATTTCAATGATATCTTTTGATGTCGTATTTTGATCATCTGAAATATATTCAATGTACAAATCCAATGCCCTACTATACATACTATTTCCTCTGGAATTTTTAGCGATTAAATCGGGAGTTTCATTATATAATGTCTGGATTTTTTTTAACTCACTTATATCTTTGATATTATAGATAGAGTCGATAGCTATTGTACCTTTAAGATCATTTGAAATAGTTTTTACCGCGCTTACATATTTTTCTGGTCTAGTTATCTGAATATGGTTATCTAGGAGCCAATTTTTAAAAAGGATTTCTTCAGTCGAAGCTGCAGAGATAATGTTAGAGCTATTTATAAGACCATTTGTATCTTTCAAAATTACTTCAACATGTTCTTTAAAAAAACTTAATACATTACCATATTTAAATTCTGGAACTGCTTCTCTCTCGCTAGAAAGAATCTTATCATTAGGTCTATCATACAATGCATACCATACATAATCATCGTCAAATGACAGAAATAATTGTTTAGCTGTTTTTTGATTTTGATGATTTTTATTAAATATGGCAAACCAGACACGTTCACTTCCAGTATTACGAGCACCATCAAACGCTACTGTTTTGACAGAAGTTGTAGACATAATATTCAAGTCTATACGAAGAGATTCTGTCAAATCATAAAACGTCTCATAAACTAAATTATTTTTTTCGGAAGTGAGGAATGGATAAAGGATTGAAAAAAGATTTTTATATTGGGTGAATTTCTTAGGAAACTCTTTTTTACCGCTAGCAAAACTCTGATTGATAGCTAATCTATTAATTGAACCCTCTTTAAGTTGACTCGCCAAATCTTTACGAATGCTAGTTACAGGACCTTTTGAATTTATATATTTATTGTATAATCGATCTTTTGTTTCTGGTTTTATCGATTGAATAATGTCAAATAATTTATCATTATCACTAACAGCTTGTTTTATAAGGTTTGAAAATGCTGCTATTTCAACCATTTTTTCACGTAGTTTTCCCATTTTATTTTTTTCTAACTAATCCACTCTTTAATCATTGCTTCGTAGAAAAAATAAGATGCATATGCTATAAGTGTTACGTTTATCACATATAGGTATTTGATTTTTCCAAATTGGTCATTTCTCAATATTACTATATTCAATAAGGAGGCAACAGCTCCAATTACACCAGCTAATACGGCACCTAAAGCACCACCACCAATAAAGGCCAGTAAAAAGGGTAGGAGGGCGAATGCCATTTGGTACCAGGGCAATCTTTCGACGATACTATATTTTACATCATTAATTTCTAAAACAGGTATGATGTCAGGAAATGCAGATTTTGGATATGCTTTCACAATTTTTCCATTGCTATCAGGTATTAAAAATGGTTTACCTATTTCAACTGATCGCTCCACGAGTACTTCGTCTTTGTATAATATCTGCTTACCTGTCCAAAATAAAACTTCTATTTCAAAGGTTGAGTCCGGAAAGTTGGGTAATGTAAATTGGCTATTCATATTAACTAAATCTGAATTAAAATTTCTGGATTTTCTGTTCTATTTCTTCTAAAAATAACTCATTGGCTCCTTCCCATCTTCCCAGAATTTCTCCTCTTTCATTGATCAATAATCTTAAAGGAACAGCAAAGACCAATAGCTCTCGCCTTATATTTTGTAGATTACCTGACTTGTAAGAAAGATGTTTCCATATATCTATTTTGTCTTCATAAATAGCTTTCTTCCACTTCGCCAGATCTTCATCAATGGATATGGACAATATTTGAAACTTATCTTTATATTTTTCACGTAATGCTATTAGTTGTGGATGTTCTTTTCTGCATGGAATACACCAGCTTGCCCAAAAATCAATTAACATAATTTTACCTTTAGCCAAAAAAAAAGATTAATAGTGTCGCTGTTGACATCAGGTCCTGTATAATTTTTGATGCTTTTTTGAGCATGATAGTCATCTAATACGACGATAAATTGTTTTATCGCTTTATAAATAGCATTGTCTTTTAAAATTTCATTATCTGAAGAAAACAGTGGTTTAAACTCTTCGTATCTATCTCTACCGTATTTTTTTTTCAAAAGAATCTCAAGGCTTTCTAAAGCTGTCAATGAAAAAGGATACTCTTTATAGTATGATAATGCAGTGGTTATTCTCAAATTTTCAAGCGAGTCGATCTTATACGTTAAATAGATAAGAGAATCTGTGTCCGTTTTTGTTCCTTGAAGATGAGAAAGCTGTTGAATAGTAGAAGTAATATCTCTTCTGATCTCAAGCAATGATTCATTATATCGAATATTATCTAGTTGTGCATCGGAAGGATTTTTTACATGTGATCCACTAATATCGCTTGTTAAATAAAGGTCTGTTATAGGCTCTGAACAATAGAATTCATAAGATTTATTATCCTTATCATATTTAATGTTATATTTTTCATTAATACTTTTAGGAATTATCTTTTCGAAGACTCCGCTTCTTATAAATGTTGAATCCAAATACGATCCATTTTTTGTAAGAAAGGAAATCATCAATTTTCCTTCAGATATTTCGCTTCTACCTGATATTTTTACCGTTTGAGAAAAACTTAAGGCACAATTAATAAAAATTAATACAATTACATAAAGATAAGATGATAATATTAAAAGGGATTTATTTGTCATGTCGAAGCTTTATTTAATATATGTCTTTTTATTTTTCAATCATTCCTACCTTGTAAAAGCAAAATAAATCACATAGAACCAGCTTAAAATACCATGTAAAATGGCCCATAGGATTGATTTATTGCGATCCCATGAGGCTACAACAGCGATCACGGATCCCAGTCCAATTCCTGATGTCGTAACAATCTTTGTGTTTTCTGTAAAGTCCTGCCCGAAAACTATAGTCGTCATTGTTAATAGGAATAGGAGTAATGTTAGTTTTCTCATATATCTTGTGATTTATCTTTACCAAACCACCAGTAGAAAATGCTCCCAATGAAATTGAAAAGAAACACAACTATTATCCATAGAATCTGCTTATTGCTAGACAGATTTTTATTTTTTAGAATGTGATAAACAGTATATAAAACAATAATAAAAGGAACGATGAAAATTGCTAAAAGCATTTCTGATGTTCCAAGGTTTAAGAAGGCTAATGTCATAATTTATTCGTTTTATTGATTAGGTTTTATTGTTAGCATTTATATATTCATACACTACATTATCAAGATAATTGTCATCAGTAACGTCTTCAAGAAGTGTAAAACCATTTCTTTGAACCAGTTTGCGTGATTTCAGATTATCCCGATGTGTTTTCGCTTCGATACGGTTTATATGTAAAGAAGCTGCATGCTTTAGTATCAATTTCAACGCACTATCCATTAATCCCTTTCCTTGAAACTCAGGTAACATTTCATAACCCAATTCAGCATACTGATTATCAAGATCTATACGCCACAGCGCAATTGTGCCTGCAAATTCATTTGTATCTTTTGTTCTGATAATGAAAAACTCGTCTATTCTCATTCTATCCTCCACGAAGATTTGAATTTCTTCAAGAGATTGGTCAAGACTTCTCATTAAAAATTTACCAACGTCTGGATCAGTCCTTAATTTATGGACATCTTTAATATCCATGATGTCCACATATTTCAGCAAAACATTATTCAATACCATCTGGTGGTTCATATCTTTAAATTTTGTCTCTAAACTCATCTTGTTTTGGCCGGCTTTCACATCAAACAATCATATTATTCATTTTGTAAGCCTTGATGTTATGAGTTCTGTCGAAATTCCTATTTAACCACATTTCAAAATGTGGTCTAAATAAAGTAAACTTATATTCACTTATTTTAACCTGCTCTATTGGATTTTCCCATACATTTTTTTTAATAAAATTAGACACATATGTTAGGTCTTGATTAACATCAAAAAGCTCAACTGTACCATTTTCATCATTGCCTTTTATTAAGAGAAAAGGCGATTTTTCCCAACGATTAATTAGGCTATTGGATTTATTACTAATCGATACGATCATATAAAAAGGAAGATCAGGTTCAAAAAATCTAGTACTATTTTTTATATGAGATTCGGTTCTTATCACAATTTTTTTTTCCAGAAGAGGTTTTTTTAAACTACTCGCTAGTTTTTCTACATCAGTGACGATTAGTCTCTCAAAATCTGCTTTAAATTTCTTGTATTTAGCCCAGTAGATTTCATACTTAAGATATTCCTTTTGTTTCTTTTCCTTTGCTGTTAGCTCCCTCTTAATGCTATTTTTATCAAGTTCTAAAAGACTTTTTTTTAGTGATTTAATAAGGTCATCCATATTAGTATAATATTTTATTGTGTATTTCCCAGTCTACTAATCGCAAAGTAAATGTCGTATATCCAGCTACTCAAGCCACTTATTGCTCGTTATATGATGTGTTTGTTGATATTTTCTTTATTTATAATTGTTATTATTTGATCGTCTAAATTTTACTACCATTTTGTAGAATGTAATAGCTCTCTAATGTCTATTTTTAAGTATTCAGCTATTTTGTAAAATTTTAAAAGATCTGGTTGTTGCTTATTATTAACCCATCTAGACACAGTGGATTCTGATACATTGAACAATTCAACAATAGTTAGGTTAGAGATACCATGTTCAATAAAAACTTCCTTAAGACGATTAATTTTTATCATAAAAAAATATTTGGAAATAACTTGCTGTTTAAAATCAATTGTTGTATATTTGTGTTAATAATAATAGCGAAGCTTAATTAACAGGTAACTGTTAATTGAACGAGTCTCTCTATTTGGGAATAAATCCGGCTAGAAATAATCCCTAGAGAGTACACGTGGATCGTCTATGTAATGCTGGAATATTGTATCTTTATCGATCATATGCCGGCAAGACGGTCCTTGCGTTTGTACTTCTGTGGGTAAGAATATTAATTTATTAATATTCCAAGGTTTTTCTTTAGCCGGATTTTCCTCCAAAACAGAAGGAGTGAGGACCAGTCTTCTGGTAATTCATTTATCTCTTCTCTAGACGGCTTGTTCACATAACCAAAACAATTATGATTGAACAAAAAGTAACCACCAACAGAACCACCACTCACCTTATCCAGGATAAAGGTCATCGGTTCGCTTATTTAAAACTTTTAAAGAACGTCATTCGAGCTCCACAATAGCTCGCTAATAAAAAACATATTTCCAAATAGGTGAGGGGGAAACTAGTACCAAATCAAAAGGTGCGCAGATAGTAGAAAGCATGGTGTGATGACCATACCTGATACTAAAAAATTCGAGCTCTTGATCGGTTATTATCAGCTTCTTACCATTCCTGAATGGTTTTATGTTACCGACTTTTATTTTATTTGTGCACAATATTATGCTCCAACAAAAAGAGGATCGGAGGCCTACTTTTCAACTTGATACTTTAAAAGTACAATCTTTCCCTTAGTTAAGCAAATAATATTCGTTAATATTTTATCGTAATACATTAATATTATAGAATTCGGTTTTGTTCTTTAATCCAAATTATGCAATAGCGGAGACTACAAATAACCAATTGACGAAGACTATATAATTGCATTTTCATTCTTTATTTTTTTAACCTGGTTTCCTTAAGGCCCATGCTATGTCCAATCTGGTAGGGTTTAAGGGAACCAATTTAAACCTTAAAAAAATGCAAAAAACTTGCAAAGGGGACAGCTATGCGCTATCCCGAGAGGAAGAAATGTTTTCTTATTTGAGTGAAAAGTGTGTCCCCGTTATCAAAAAACGAACTATGATAACACTCTTACCAGATCGATTTTTTAAAAAGCCTGAGTCATCATCTACTCAGAGCTCCAAGCAGTCGGCGATGAAATATCTGATGCAGGAAAGACCTCCACAGCGCTATTACTCGTTGATGATATGCTTGTTAGAGCCGTCGGATTCCTTTAGCTCAGTAGTTCGAAATGACAGTACCGATGTGCTTCGGATATCACTGATCAATATGACCATTTATGAGATCTATCTATTTGCGCTGGGACTGCCTGCAAACTTTCCGACCGATCAGATTCTGATACTCGGGGAGCATAGTGAACAGTTTTTACCCAAGTATAAAGGTGATCATATATCGACTTACTGTTATGAACTGACTGTACCTGCACGTACAGAACGGGAAGAATACTGCCAAAGGATATTGAATGATCTGAATGAGCACTTTGGGATTGATGTACGGGTTGAAAAACTCACCATTGTCAAAGACAGCAGAAAAGTACTGACCATCCGTGGAGAGTCTGTCGAATTGCTGTGGGAAGAACAGTTGATGCTGATCATAAAAGCTAAAGCTGCAGTAGAAATGAATCAAGAATTCATATTAGAAAGAATTAAATAAAGTTTCACTACCTGTGGACGCCGATTCTTCCGAGGGATACATTGACGACCTGGTCAACCCTCGGTAAGAAACGGTGAAAGGGGAAGCTTTATCCAAAAATTAACAACAATGAACACATATATAATATATATAAACAAGCTCTGGGGATATCTCCGGAAGCAATGCAAGCCACGAGGAGCAGACATACTGCTGATCAGTAAGGTGCTCTTAGTGTGCTTATTCATGACCTTTCATATGTTGAGTAGTGCTCAGACGCCCCGCAAGGACAGCGGGGCTGATGGGCCTATGAATCATGTATTGCGCGGTACTGTCGTATCTGCTGTAGATAACAAACCATTAGATGGTGTATCGGTCCGAGTCGAAGCCGAAAAGGCTAGAACCTCCACCAAGAAAGATGGTACTTTCAGTCTTTCGGTCGAGAGTCTGAAAGGATTGGTGAAGTTTACCTATGTCGGCTACAAAAGCCAAGAAATCAATTATACCTCAGGAGTATCAATAATCGTAAAATTGATACCTGAGGATAATAAGCTTGACGAAGTGGAGGTGGTGTCGACTGGATACCAGAAGATTCCAAAAGAACGAGCAACTGGAAGTTTTGAGTTTGTCGATAATAAGCTTTTCAATAGGAAGGTGTCTACCGATTTTGTGAGTAGGCTAGAGGATGTGGTGCCGAGTATATCTTCTCTAAAGGTATTTCCTGAAAATAAAGGTAAACTTTTAGGGATAAACATAAGAGGATTGAGCACAATGCGATCAAATGTCTGGCCTTTAGTAGTAATTGATGGTATTCCATATCAAAATAATTTTGATATGTTGAACGGTTATTTCATGAATATTAATCCTAATGACATTGAAAATGTTACTGTACTGAAAGATGCCGCAGCATCCTCAATATGGGGAGCTCAATCTGGCAATGGTGTAATCGTAATAACTACAAAACGCGGAGAATATAATCAACCTTTTCAGTTATCAGTGAATAGTAATGTGACTGTTGGAAACAAACCTGATCTTTATTACTATCCGCAGATGAATACGTCAGATTATATAAATCTGGAAAAGGATCTTTTCGACAAAGGCTATTGGGATAGCCGTATGTATGATTTTTCAATCAATTTAACACCAGTAATTCAATTGCTCAAAAGACATAAAGAGGGTGATTTGAATGAAGGTGACTTGAATATGCAATTGGATTTATTGAGAGGAATCGATATGCGTGATGATTTTAACAAGTACATCTATAGAAAATCAGTAAACCAACAATATAATGTACAATTAAGTGGTGGATCTGAAAAGATCAATACTTCTTTTTCTATAGGGTATGATAAAAATTTGGATAATCTGGTTACTTCTTCTTATAAGCGCTTCACAGCAAAGAATAACACACAGCTGCGTCCTGTTAAAAATTTGACTTTAGATTTAGGAGTTACTTACACTAATTCGCAGCGTAAAAATGCTGCGGCTAATATGATCGGATATAATGCGATGGGCAGAGGAGTGGGAAACTTTCCATATATGCGAATGGCAGATGATCAGGGTAATCCCTTAGTAGTGGATGCGATCGGATTTAATCCAATATTTCGTGATACTGTAGCCGGAGGGAGGCTTTTGGACTGGAAATATCGACCATTAGCAGAATTGAATGATACTCATGTAATGACCAATATTAAGGAAACATTCTTAAATATTAAAGGTGCTTATCAGATATTACCCGAATTAAGTGCTTCTCTTTTATACGCTTTTCAGCATGCAAGCCAACCTCAAGAGACGTGGATGGGAATGGGATCAAGCCGACACCGAGGGGATATCAACTATCGGGCATCATGGGACAATAATAAGGTGATATGGAATCTACCAGTGGGTGATAATCTTTATAAAACGGATCGCTATAATGCTACGAATCAAGGAAGGCTTCAGCTAAATTTTAATAAAGATTTTGGTCAATTACATAGTGTCAATGCAATCGCTGGGTTTGAAATCAGAGAAATTCAGAGTGAAGCGATGACTAACATACTGTGGGGATATGATCCAGAAAATCTAACTTATAAAAATGTAATTTACGATGTGATGATGCCCGCATTAAATGGGATTGCTGGAATGACCGCAATATATGATTTTTCGGAAATTGAAAAATATACCAATCGGTTTACTTCGTACTTCGCAAATGGATCTTATACCTATAATAAACGGTATACCATAAGTGGGAGTATCCGTAAGGACGCTTCTAATTTATTCGGTGTAAAAACTAATGATCGTGGCCAGCCTTTTTGGTCATTTGGAGGGGCATGGCTATTGTCTAACGAAGCTTTCATAAATAATAATGCTGTTCAACTTTTAAAATTACGAGCGACTTATGGATATAATGGTAATGTGAACAATAGTACTTCAGCTTATCCGATTATCAATATTCAATCATCCCCACATTTTAATACAGGTCAGTCGTATGCGAGTATGCAGTCGCCACCAAATCCCAGTTTACGATGGGAACGTGTAGGAATTTTTAATTTGGGATTGGACTTTTCTTTCATTAATAGGATATCGGGCAGTGTAGAGTACTATGTCAAACGCCCTAAGGATTTAATAGCAAGCTCACGCATTGATCCAACAACAGGATATAGTTCACTGAACATTAACAGTTCCAATTTAGATGGACGAGGTGTAGATCTCTCTTTGAATAGTGTTAATATTAAAACAAAGCTATTTACATGGAGCTCTAATCTTGTCTTCGCTTATAACAGAACTAAAGTGGCCAAATCATATGTCAGCAACACCAGAGGGAAGGATTACATAACCGGTGCATATGGTATGTTGCTCACACCGATAGAGGGGATGGATCTATATAGTTTACTGACCTATAAATGGGCTGGCTTGGATCCTGAAACAGGTAAGCCAAGAGGCTACGTGGCGGGTGAGATATCGGATGACTATGGTACAATAGTTAATCGGAGCACAATTGACGATCTTCAGAATCATGGTACTTTACGTCCAAAGTATTTCGGTTCTTTCCGAAATGGTTTCGTTTATAAAAATCTAGATCTATCTTTTAATATCTCTTATCAGCTTGGTCATAAATTTATGAGATCTTCCTTTAGCAATGATGCTTTTATTGAATCTGGAGTAGGACACGCAGACTATGCGCTGCGGTGGAAGCAATCTGGAGATGAGTTGAAATCCAATGTGCCGGCATTTACATACCCTAATAATTTTTATGCTAGTGAATTTTACCGTCAATCGGCCGCACTGGTCGAGTCAGCTGGGCAGATTAAATGGCGTGATCTACAATTAAGCTACACTTTCAGTCAATTACAAAAAATAGGTCTTAAAAATATGCGAATATATGCATATGCCCAAAATTTGGGAGTTATATGGCGTGCGAATAAACTCGGGCTAGACCCCGAATATGGCAATTCCATTCCTGAACCTTTGTCATTATCGTTAGGCCTTAATTTTAACCTATAAATCTGGAATCATGAAATACTCAATAATTTACCTTCTACTTGTCATAATCATGAGCAGTTCCTGTTCCGATTATCTAGATCTCAAGCCTGATCAGAAAATGGCTATTCCAAAAACGTTGGAGCATTGCGAATTGCTACTCAACGATTACAGTGCTATGAATACTGGTTACCCTACATTGGGAGAGGTCGCCGCAGATGATTACTATCTGAATACCTCAGATTGGAAATCATTATCAAATTTTGATGAACAGCATACATACAACTGGTCACTTGAATTTATGACATTAAATACCCATTGGCAAAATCCTTATAAAACTGTTTATCTGAGTAATCAGATTCTGTCCATATTAAGTCATTTGGATCAAAATAATGATAAAGTAAAGTACGAGAAAACGCTCGGCGCGGCACATTTTTTTAGGGCATTTGCTTTCCATCAAATTGCTTCTGTTTTTACAATGCCTTATCAAGCCGGAACTGCAGAATCAGAATTGGGAATTCCATTGCGTCTGAGTCCAGATCTTGATTATAAGTCATCGCGCAGCAATTTAGCTGCTACCTATACGCAAATTGTGGTAGATTATAAACATGCGATTCGCTATCTACCTGTGGTCGAAACTTTAAAAGGAAGACCTGCCAAAGCGGCTGCTTATGCAGGGCTGGCTAGAGTATATCTAGATATGCAAGATTATGATAATGCCTATGCTTATGCAGATTCTTGTTTGAATTTAAAGTCTGATCTGCTGAATTATAAAGATCTCAAAGCATCTGCATCTCTACCTATTCCAAGGTTTAACATTGAGGTCTTATTTCCAGCGATAAGTATATTTAGCAGCCCCTTGGGACAATCATTTGCTCGTATTGCTCCAGATCTCTACCAGAGTTATGATGTGCATGATTACAGGAAGACGGTGTATTTTAAACCCAATTCATTTGATGTCGGCACCTATGCATTCAAAGGATCTTATGATAATTCGGCAACAACTCCTTTTGTAGGTCTTACAACTAGCGAAGTTTATCTGATCCGGGCCGAATCGGCTGTGCGAACAAATAATATAGGTCAAGGACTGCGAGATCTTAATACACTTTTGAAAAATCGGATTGATCCAGTGTTTTTTGTTGCAGTAACAGAGAACGATCCTGATCTGCTCTTAAGAATTGTTTTACAGGAGCGTAGAAAGGAATTGGTTTTCAGAGGTAGAAGGTGGTCTGATCTTCGGAGATTAAATCAAGATGAGCGATTCCTAAAAACCTTAAAACGTAGTATAGATGGACAAAACTATACACTTGAACCGAATAGTTTAAAATATGCACACTTAATTCCAGATTTAGTAATATCAGAATCAGGAATACCACAAAATAAACGCTAACATCATGTTTAATAAAATTACAACACTAGTAATATTCTTATTTTTAAGTCCATTTATTTGGGCTCAAAATACGCAAACAATTGACCGTAGTTTGGAATTGCGGATTGGACAGGCATTTCCCGATATTCCAAAGTTATCGGTATTAAATAGCGCTAAAAATCAAGTTTCGCTCGATCAGTTATCTAACAAGATCATCATCCTTGATTTTTTCGATACTTATTGTACAAACTGTATCGCAGCAATGCCTAAGTTGCAAAAACTACAAAATGAATATGCAGATAAAATACAAGTCATTTTGGTCACTTGGCAAGATAAAGCCACTATTGAAAAATTCTTCAAGGCAAACGCTTTTCTGAAAGAAAATAAGATAAACCTCATTACAGTATATGCAGATACCTTATTACGGAAATATTTTCCTCACAAAGGAGTACCACATACCGCATGGATTTACAAAAATAAAGTACAGGCAATTACTTTTTCGGATTTTGTGAAAGCAGAAAATATTGAATATCTATATGCAAATGGTTCTATTCAGTTGCCTGTTAAGTCTGATTTTAATGATGGTCTTAAAAATAATACGGTAAATGAGAGGGGCAAACAATTGGGATCTGTTTCTATTTCAGGTTATAGGGATGCTGTAGATCCGAATGGAATTATAATCAAATACGATTCTATATCAGGTATGCAAAAAAGTTCTTTTTACAATATTGATATTTTAGGTGCTTATACTGGAGCTTTGAGTAAAATCAAAAAACCTCAATTTTTATTAAAAGATGAACGTATAGTTTGGAAGGTAAGAGATTCATCATTGTATAAGTATCCAAATGGAGAAATTGCTTTTAACGAGTGGCTGTTGCGAAATGGAATTTGTTATGAACGTTATGATCATGTTGTAAGACCTGATTCGTTACAAGCGCAATTTATTCTAAATGATTTAAATGGTTTTTTAGGATTGCATGTTTATTGGTCTAAAAGAGATATGCCTTGCTTGGTTTTGGAAAAGGCAAATTTAAAGTCTGGTGAAGTTAAAACTGACGATGGCGAACTTGCAGGAACTTCCGTATTGGCATTTATGATTGACTACCAAAATAAATACCCACCAGTGGTAGATGAGGTTAATTCTAAACAAAAAATACGGCTAACTGATTACTCAAATTTAGAGCAAATTAATTTGCAATTGTTAGGTTATGGATTGCAATTGAAAGAAAAATATAGATTAATTGATGTGCTTGTATTTGATCAACGAAATTGACGCAATAAGGGGTTAGTTCATCACTAACCCCTTTCTAATAAAACCTATTTTACGGGTCTAATCCTTATTAACTCTTCAATTGTACGTTAGCAGACGCTGATCTGTTGTGTAAGGCTAAAATCATTTCATCTTTAAGTGCATCTGTTAATTCCGGTTTATTATTTAAATCCGGATTGGCTTGCACTGCACAGATTTTATTTGTTCCTGTACAACCTGATGGAGTTGCTGCATCGTAGTCTTGGGAGTCAGTAGGATTAGAGCCAGTTAATATAAACCAAGCCATAATTACTTATTTCTTTAGATACTATCATAATTTAGTTAATTGATCTCGAAGACGCTTTTTAAGCGCTTCGGCCCCCTGCAGTTGCCAAATGGGAACTGCTTTTTTTGGCTTTAGGACTCCTTATTCGGCCAAAAACTTTTTCCCCGTACCATTTTCTGGGGAATGTCGTAAATCTACGTCCATGTGCATCACGCACCGGACCTGCGCAGCAACAGCTTCCCAGTAAAGACCTGCGATTTACCGCAATCTGTCCAGCAGTCCTGCAGCTTATTGCTGTAGACCCGTAGCTCATCCTGGAGCTAGCAAAGCGCCTTCCTTTTGGCTGCCTTCCAGATTGTCCTGTACTAATTTTCTGCTGTCGCTTCATGTTTAAAAATCTAGTTTATAATTTAAGATGCTTTGGGAGAACTTAGGTTCTGCTTGTATCATACTGGTTTCGCTCTCGTTAGCGTTCACCCGTTGCATCTTTTATTTTGATCAATCTGCTAACCACCAATGGGAGAGGAGACATCCGTAATTATTGTACCGATCAACTAAAGTAAAGTTAGGGGCAGAAAGGGCGGTTTGAATCTTTAAAATTCGAGATATGCAACATGAAATTATGAGATTTGCATCATTAAATTTGATGAAATAAATCTTTGAATTTCTCGCAAGTCATGAATTGATAATCCTTAACGTGAGTCTATTTTGCAATTCAGATTGATGAAATGCGTGGTTGATCAATCTGAATAGCGCTAATAGCTGAGTATCGTTTAAATGTTAATATTGCTATAGTATGCAGCGGTCATTCCTAAAAAGGAACTTTTATCATTGACACTACAGTATTTGTAGGCTTCGGGATAATCCTCTTTAAATTTCAAGATCCGTTCCCTGGCTGTGAGGTGAATGAGTTTGCCTCGGTAACTGCGTCTTATCAATACCTCGCCAAATAAATGTTCGAGATGTTTGAGAAATATAGGGTGTTTTTCTAAGACTTTAGACAGGTTACTGTTCCTGATCAAAATCACCGTCGAGTCGACATCTGCTTCAAATTGGCTATGATCCATCTTTTCAATGTGATAGATCAATTGGTTGGTGCTGATAAAATCCACGACATCCTCGCGTGCTTCAGATTCATTTTCAATACGCTTGATGATCATACCGTCCAAGATAAAATGCAGATCAAATTGCTCCGCAGTGATGTATCTATTTTTCTTGATTTTTTTAATTTCCAACACGGTTTTAAGTTCCTGCCACAACTGCGGTGGGATCGGGTAATTTTGACTCATATATTCAAAAAACTGCTGCTCATAATCAGATCTATTCATAATGGCTTTATTGGTTTTAAAGGGCTTAAACTTTTAAATATATAAAGATTGTGTCCGGGTATTGAAAATAATCGCACACAGGCATTTTTTTGGTATCAATCTCGCTTTTTTTGGTATGAGCGGCTTCAGGGATAAGCTTTTGGCGTTCAATCTCCTTTATTGCCTATGTAGGGTTTTATTTGGTTTAGTCTCAATTTCATGCCCATTTTTGACATGTGAATTCACAATAAACATTGTCTTTCCGCTATGGCCAGGGGAAGACTATTTTAAAAATTTAAACGACTAATATTATGAAATTGAAAAATATAGAAATCAGAGATGTGCGTCAGATGAATGGGTTGACATGCATGGAATGGACAGAATTATCAGCTATGCTAAGCAAAGATAAAGATGATGAGATGGAGTTAAAATGTCCAATCTTATTTTAAGAACCGATAACACTTGCGCTTTGCCTCAGTTCTGAGGCAAAGTGCTTAAATAAAACCGTTATGAACAATACACTGAATACTTGGGGTTTTGCATTATTCTCTTCGCATCTGCATCATTTTATACCAGATATATCTTGGGAACAGCATATTGTTATTTTTCAGGAATGGGAGCACTATCACAGTCCCAAAAACAAACTTCTTGCGTTACCAAATATGCATTTATCGAATAAGATCGATTGGTATGGATTGCCGGCTGGCATTTTGGTACTTTTCCATTTGGGCGATCACTTGTTCTGGCCACAGAAATTGGCAGATGAGGGTATTGCATTTGATCTTGTGATGGATCGGGCTGTATGGGAGAAAAACACAGCTGTTCTGACAGCTTTGCAAAGAAAATGCACCGTAAATGGAGCGAAATGCTGTTATTTTTTTAGTGACGATCCGATGCTGATCTTTAAAATCAAAGCGAGTCTGAAACAGCATCGTCACGTGTTGATATTTGCCGATGGTACCAGCGCTGCTTCTGCGGTTGACAAACGTGTTGAAGTTGATTTTCTTGCTGGGAAACTAGCCGTGAAGCCAGGCATTGCTGTGATCAGCTATCTGCTCAAATGCCCGATTTATGCCTTGCATTCTCATATGATAGAAGATGTATTGATACTGGATCTTATGCATATTTCTCTTCCTAATACTCCAATATCAAGAGAAAGTTACGTCATGCAAACCATGCAGAGCCTGTTTGCTGGTTTCGCCGCAGTGATGCAACAGCAACCTTACCGTTGGGAATGTTGGGGGTATCTGCACAGGAATGGCATGTGGAATCCTAAAAATGTTAATTTAAGCGAAGATGAAAAGATCCTCGTTCATTTCGTGAAATTGCCTATTCAGGATGGCTGGGCCTACTTTGATCGTGTAAATTATATGCTGTATCATTAATATTATTTTCTAAATTGATTTTTAGGAAATATTTTATAAATTGCTTATTGATCAACGACCAAAGAACTTAATGAAATTTATACTCCCTAAATGGATAAGTTTTACTTTTATTTTTATCGGGATAACCTTCTTTTTTTCGACTTTGAACTGGTCGGTGAAATTGAAAGATATTCAAGAGAGTAAATTTATCATCATTGGCTTGCTGTATACGGGTTATGGATTTGGGTTTTACCGCATATTTGATGGTCTTTTCCAAGCAGAGCATTGGAATAAAAAGAAGTTATTTTTGTGGGCTTGGCTGAAGCTCATGTTATCCATCCCATTATTGGTATATGTATTGGTTTATATCTTGCTACCACAGATCGGGATTTATTTTGATAGCGGTAAATATCCTTTTTCTTTCATTCAATTTTTATTCCGGTTATTATTTTCCTCGATTTTAGTCAATATAGTTCCGTTAGCGATATGTGGAATAAAATCTTTTTTTCATTTTCAAGCTTCCAGACACAGGGAAAAAAAGTTGCAAAATAAAATTGAGCGCTATGTACTTCAATTGGAATCAAGACATATTGCTCCTCATTTTGTCAAAAACTTTGTGGCTTTGAGCTACCAACAAAATCTAAAGAATGATCCCAAATTGATGGAAGCATATTTTATGGAATTTACTAGTTTGATGGGTTATATGTTGGACTCCGATAACCTCAATGATGGGGTTTCGGCGGAGGAAGAATGTGATATGTTCTTAAGCTTTACAAAATTAATCTGTTTGGTGTACGGAGACCAGGCAGTTCAATTTAATAAACCGTTGCAGGGATGGGCGGGGCGCTTACCAGCTGGCTTATTGCTCTTACCAATAGAGAATGCACTCAAATATGGGATATGGAGAAAAGGACACTGTGGTTTACAGGTCAATTGGGAGCAAGATGGAAATCATTTAATCATGACATTTACAAATCCATATGATGCTGTTAAAAGGAATAGCATACAATCGCTCGGGACCGGGTTTTCTTTGATGCAGCATAAAATAGAGGCCGATGATTGGCCCATATCCATCAGCTATCGGGATCAGAAAGGCGTATTTATTTTTCAGATTAATATTCAGAATAGATGAAACAGGAGTTATATCAGGTGCTACTGGTAGATGATATGCCAGATGCTGTCAAGGTATTGCGCGATCGGTTAAAAGCGTTTGATTTTTTAAATGTTTTGCCTATCCAGTCGGATCCATTTGAAGCACGATCTTTTATCACGGAGAATAAGATCGATATTCTTTTTTTAGATATGGATATGCCGGGAATGGACGGATTTACGTTGATTCAATCATTACCCGAGCCACCGGTGGTGATCATCTGTTCAGGACATAATAGTTATGCGTATGAATCATACGATATGCAGGCCGTAGGGTATGTGGATAAGATGGTCGGCCATGAGAAATTGGTAAGAACTTTAAAGCTTGCAGTTGCAGAGGTAGATAAGCGTGCCGCTTCACGCATCCGAAAATCCACCACGATATCTTTGCGCTGTATGGAAACAAAAGTGATGAAGATCATTGATAAAGCACATATTTATATTGCTGAAATTAATGGGAAGGAATTGACTGTTTATTTGAAAGGTGCGGATAATCAAATTGAAAAGTTGCAATCCAATATTACGTTAACAGAACTGTACAACCAGTTGTCGTTGCAAGATTTTATAAGAATAGGAAGAAGCTATGTCATCCACCGTAAGGCTATTGAGGGCTATACGCATTCGAAAATTGTAATTAAAGATCTCAAGATGAAGATCCCTGTTTCAGCGTTGGATTACCAGGAGTTGTTATCTTTTATAAATCAAGCGGAATAGATTGATCAATTTTTGTTTAGAAACAGTCCTCTCCAGCTGTTTCTATTTAAAATTTATTAGAGCAGTAGCTTTCTAATTTCTTCTTCCGGTAATCCGGTATAGTCCGCAAATATACTGATGCTGACATACTGGTTTGCTTTCAGTCCGTAGCAATCGCGTATAGACTGGAAGATTTTGTAGGTGTGTTTTTCTGTACGTCCTAATATAACCGCCGCTTCTTTGGGGTATATGCATAAACGATCGTTATTTTTCATGTTATCCTAGTTTTTAGAGGGATGAGCTTTTGATTATCAGATCATCTGGATTGTTCGTGATTGTTATTCCGGCAGACAAACATATCCTATCAAACCACCTGTTAAGCAGGTATAAAGTGTGGATTAAGCACGCATAAAGTTTATTTTGCTATAAACAGTATGTATGCAGGCGAAGTGCGTGGTAAGTGCGTAGTAAGTGCATGAAACATACTGTTTTTAAACTGTATCTACGCTCTATATATGCTTATGCCATGCCTTATCACTAAGTAACGTTCAAGTTTACAGCATACTTTATTCCTTAAGCTTTACAGATTAGGTTTAATTCCTCTCCAGAAAATGATGTTATTGGTTATTCATTTACTAAGATAAGTTTTTCTGTATAATATAGTTTTATTTGCATTCCGCTACATTTTTGTCAATTTAGCGAACCAATTCAGTATCATTATTCCGCATTTTCCCCTTTTTATACGCTTTTGTTTCTGGTGCTTTTGTACTGATGATCATCTCAGCAGTGTCAAAACAATAATGTCATGGCAAGAGTAGAAAGTTTAATCAAATTAAAAGGAACGATCGGGGATCTTTCCTTTTACAAATCAAATAGTGTGGGTTATCAGGCACGTATGAAAACCGGTGTATCGGGCGACCGTATTGCCAATGATCCAGCATTTGCACGTACTCGTGAGAACGGCAGTGAATTTGGCAGAGCACAGCAGGAAGGCAAAAAGCTACGCGATGTGCTGTTTGAAAATGCGGACAACAAATTTAGCTCCAGGCTGGCGAGCCGGATGTTAAAAGTCATCCAGATGGATCCGGTCAGTGTCCGCGGGGAACGCGTGCTAGTACCGCAGAACATGGTGCTGCTGAATGTTTTTCTTATTCAGGTGAAATGGCAGGGTATGAGGGTTTAGGATATGCAGTGTAAATTCAAAATATTTAGTATAATCGGCAGGTTTTATGAAATCGTCTACTGCAATATTTTCAATATTGATTTTTGTCCATAAACCTTTGTCATTTAAATTTGGAGGTAAAACAGAAATTAGTACCAAACCTTCTTGTTCTGGCAATATAATATTGAAAAGTTCAACTGTACTCGCAACACGATATAATGAATCCATCTTTAAAGTGTATCTTTCTACATTATAGGAGTGTTTCAGACTATCTAATAGGAGGTATTTCTTCTTTCCATACGATGAATGTCCTATTGCACAAATAAAACATACAACTATTGTAATTTTCTTTATGATAATTTGACTATAATTCATCCCTTTTGTTGCTTCCATTTTTTAGATTTTTCTATCGCGTAAAAGCAAAATAAATCATATAGAACCAGCTTAGGATATCATTTAAAATGGCCCATAGGGTTCGCCTGAGCAATGGCTTGGATTTTTAAAATCTTATACCGCGCATATTCATATCCCATTTATCTTTATCAAAACGATTTCCCAAAATATTTTTAAGATATTCGCTAAATTCTGAAAATGACTTTTGCTCAGTTCTGTTTATTACTGTTTCACCTCTTATCGATGGGTTTTCATTCAGATCTATTTTCGTAGCAAAGATATTGATATGGTCTTGTGGGAGGGAAATGCCTAGAATCATTCCAGGCAGACCCCAAAATAAAGAAGGTCCTGAGCGAACGTTAATATCAGGGCAGTAAAAAGCCACAACGTATATCGAATCCATAAAAAGGCCATTAGCGCGACGGCATTCATAGCCCATTATGTCCATTCTTTCGTTTGTATATTTCCATTTGATGTTTTTAGATTTTTCAGCTAAAAAGAAATTCTCTTCACCGAATTGTTTTTTCATGAAGGTCGAATCAGTTTCATTATCACGTAGTACTGCTGAAGTAGGAATGCCAATTAATAGGTCAATAAAGTCCTGTGATTCTTCTTTGTTTACTAGTCCGTAGAAAGTGTGATTTTGATCAAATTCCATCTGATAGGTCCTTATAAGAAAACGATTGTCTTGAAGAGACAATATATAATCACGATATCTAGTCGAACTTGCCTGAGCTCCCAAAAGCTTTTTGGCCCGTTCAAATCTGTTGATTTTGAATTCATATTCGATTTTCCCTTGATCTGCCATGTGGTTATATTGCGCCTTCGAATCGATTGATATCATTATCAGTAAAACAAAAAAAATAAAGTATCGTATCATTTATTCCCCCATTCTGTTTAAGTCCCATTTAAAGGATAATAAGAAATACCTGTTAATTGTCGAATATTTACTTTCGATAAATCCCGTGTTGCCATATACTCTCTGCAGTCCCAAATTCTGATTAAGAAGATCATTCACAGAGAGTTCTGCTGTGAAAATATTTTCCTTCCCGAAGTTTTTAATCAGCGATATGTCCCATAGTAATTGGTTCAAAGTTGTACCAAGTAATTTGTTCTGCGGTTTATAAACATAATTGAAGCGTTGCTCCAATCGGAAGTTCAGTGGAAAACTTATATTGAGGTCTCCATTTCCTTGAAAACCAATTCCTTCAAAGTTAAGGTCTTCATTTTGCGAATAGTTCAGATTTTCAAAAATAGGTCCTGTTCCTAAGTTAAATTGAATTCCTGCACGTTCTTTAAACGTTAAAGTTGGGGTAAATTTGACGGATAGATTACTTAATCTGTTTTCTGTTTTATCCACATAACTATAACTCATACTTTTCTTTCCTTCAAGCTGTAACCATAGATAGTCTTTTTTATTGCTCACTTCCTTCCCGTATGATGAGTTAAACGTATAGTCATAAGTTGACTTCTCGATGTTTATAGGTTTAATGGTATTACGGTCCTCACTAGTTAGAATGGAATAACCGATATCATTATATTTCAGTTTATATTCAAACGAAGCGTTGATTGCTCTTAACTTTTGGAGCTTGAAGTTATGGTAATTTAAAGAAAAACTATTAATAGACCTAGGCTCCAATTCTGTATTACCCGTGTATATATTTAGCAGATCACTGGCGTCTCCGAAAGGCTGGACAAGATAAGAAGTCGGGGAAATATTGGTTTTACTATAGTGACCTTCTATAGTATGGTTTTGACTGAATTTATATTCCAGATCTGCTGTAGGTTGTAAAAAAAGGAAGTTCTTACGGGTTATATTACCTTTAGCTATATCTTTCAGATTGGATCTCTCCAATGATAGAGCAGTTCCAAATTCTGTTGTGAAACCTTTTATGGTCCTCCGATATACAGATTTGAACCTTTTGACCATATAGTTGTATTTAAAGTCGCCTTCTAATATATGAGAATAGAGCGCTTCCTGACTCTCTATATTTGACCTACTACCGCTAATATGGCTCTTGCTCTCGACGCTGCTAATAAGAGCACCCTCGAAAACCGGCTCACTATAGCTAAGACTAAAATCTAAATTATTTTCATGCTTATCACCTTCTGTCTTAAGTTCCGAAACCGTAGACTGTTTTTGGGTATTATTAGTTATTTTAATATAGGTATCTTTGGAGGCCGTTGTAAGACTAGGCTGAAAACCTATAGCTATTTTTCTACCCTCTTTTTTGAGCTTTGTGGACCAATTAACATTTAGGTTGGTTTGAAAAATATCTTCTTTTGAATCATTGCCTTGTTCTATATTTTTGATCACACCCGCCTCGCCAATATACTTCATTAGAGACTTTTTTTGATCAATTTCTAAAGCCCGTTCATGTCCAGCATTGAGAGAAACATAAAGCTTTGAACTTCCTTTATTCTCAAAATTGAGGACAAAATTTTGCTCATGTGACGTTCTTTTGAAGTCCATTGTACTTGTGTTTTCCCTTGGTTGGTCTTTGACATCAATGACCTGATATACTTCCTTATCCCCCTTTACGGTCATACCTTTGACACTTACATTAGTGTTTAGTTTATACTTTTCCCAATCGTTAGAATAACTCATTCCACTGCTATAAACTTTCGGTCTTCCTTCTCCTGTGAATTTCCCTGTATTCCCGTCAAAATCACTACCCAAGCTACCTCCACCACTTGTCATGCTTTTATAACCGATGCCTAATTTTCCCGTGTTGCTCATGACGCCATATCCGAATATCTTTTCCTTACCGTTAAACCTGTTCAACATAAACATATTGTTATAATATCTATTCAGATAACCCAATTGAGCCATTCCGAATACGCCTCTTTTCTTGTCTTCTTTAAGTTTTATATCGATCGTTTTCATTTTGTTATTGTCCTTGATTCCGGTAATTTTTTCGTTTTTACTAGCATCGTCGTAAACCTGAATTTTATCGACCATATCGGAACGAAGGTTTTTCGTAACTAATGTGGGATCATTTCCGAAGAAAGGCTCTCCATCTACCAAAACTCTTTCAATAACCTTCCCATGTGAGAAAATCTGTCCTCCTTTGGTAATTTGCATTCCGGGCAACTGATTTATAACATCTTCCACTCGGGAATTTGGTGCAAGTTTAAGGCTGCTAATATTGTATTCCAAGGTGTCACCTTTGATATTCATAAGGCCTTTTGCAGTAATTGTGACTTCCTCTAGAAAAATAGAGTTCAACGGAAGTTTGATAGCATCTAGTTCCTTTCCCTGGAATAGTTCATCTACACGTAATGGAACAGCCACATCCGTATGTTTAGGATATACGAATACAAGTAAATACGTTCCCTTTTCTAATGGGGCGGGTAAGGAAAATTTACCTTTCTCGTCTGTCCGTCCAAAGGAATGAAAGATAGAATCTTTTTGATGGATAATATTGACAATAGCTCCATTTAATGAAATACCTTCTTCTGTACTTACCTTTCCTGTTATCATTTGTGCATTTGTCTTTCCCATTATAGAAATGAAGACAAAAAGAGCAATTGATTTTATAAAAGTATTAGCTTTCGCCATAAGTTTGAATTATTATTGGATATTGAAAGGAATATGCCGGAGAGACCTGACAATAAAGAGAGATTATTCTTATAATCGAAAATAAGGTTCTTATCCTGATTAAAGATGTTAATAATATCATCTTTAATATCTTCTGATATTTTAATAAACCTCTTGTTAAGTCTTTTTCAATGCTTTCTTTATCAAAGTCTAAAAGACTTTTTTCTAGTGATTTAATAAGGTCATCCATATCAGTCTTATATTTTATTTTATCCCAAAATCTTTCTCGTTTTCTTAGGATTGTAATCCTCTAGCAGAGATTAATGTCTAAATTCTGTCAGCTCTACTGTTAATAAACGTTCCCCCTGAAGATAAACTTTCCAGTCACCAACGAAATTTCATGTTGTGTAAGTAACACTTTTAGGGTCAAATAATGTTGTTATTCGATTTGTAATTTTCAGTCTTAAGAATTCTGTCCAAATTGCGATCTAACCACTTTTCAATATGAGGTTTCAATAAAGTAAACTTATAATCCTCGATCAGAAACTGCTCTAATGGGTTATCGAGTACATTGTTCTCAAAAAAAATAGATATATATTCTAAGTCCTGATTACAATCATAAAGTGAAATCGTATTTTTTACATGATCACCTTTTAATAAAATAAAGGCTTGTTTATTCCACCGATCACTCACACATAGTGATCGGTCACTAAGTGAGATCAATGCGTAAGTATAAAACTTTAAATCAAAATATTTGCGACCAATATTTCTATGCGATTCGTTTCTAATTACGATATTTCTTTGCATGAGAGGGCCTTTCAAAGCACTATAGAGTTTCTTGAAGTCAGTACAGACTAATTTTTCGAACTCTTCTTGAAATTTTTTGAAATTACTCCAATAGTTATCATTTTCTATTTTTTCTTTTTCTTTTTTAGCTTTTATAATAAGGTCTCTTTCAATACTTTCTTGATCAAATATCATAAGCTTTTGCTCAAAGGATTTAATTAAATCATTCATATCTATTTATCCATTTTATTTTATACCTTTTAAGAATGCCTTAAAGCGAGCATTCAATTTTCTGCAAATTGTGGGAAAAATGTTTTATATCCAAGTTTATGTGCTTTTAAACTATTCTGATCTGTTTTCGCTTCGATATGATTTAATATCAATTTCAATGCGTTAGTCATCAAACTTTCCCCCTGAAACGCCGTAAATATTTTCTAGCTCAGCATATTCATTATCAATTACTGATGTGATTGCATATTGATTGCCACTAATAAAAACCTTTTCCATTTAGATTTATTTGTGGCTCAGCAAATGGTAAATTGATATTATGTGCTTTCATATAGGGTAGGAGCTCGGCTTTAAATTTCGTTAGCGCTTCTTCAGCAGATGCTGCAAAGCAATAATAGGTGAAATCCGGCTCTTGTTCTGTCGGATCACCGTCGACATCTAAATAGTTCATATTCTGAGAAAATATATGGTCAGAGGTTTTATCGACCTGTATCTGGTAGAAATCATCTTTACAGTACGCAGCTAAAAAGTAATAATTAAGTTTATTAAGAATCTGATTTTCATAGGGGTCCAAATCAAATTCACATATTTCTCTAGTGGTGTTCACTGTATTTGGGAATAGCTGATTAATGTGGTTCTCTGCCTTTTCATACGTTGAAAATACAGCCTCCAAATTAGTAACATACGCTATGCTTTTATCATTTGTCATAACTGCATATATTTTTGTTGCTTTCATAATCATAACTTTTTAGCTTTTCACAATATCTCCGTTATTATCTTGTATTAAAAAAGGCTTGCCTTTTTCAGTGGATCGCTCCACGGGAACTTCGTCTTTGTATAATGTTTGCTTACCTGTCCAAAATGAAACTTCTATCTCAAAATTGGAATCAGGTAAAGCTGGTAGTGTAAATTGATGTTTCATTTAATGTTATTATTGATTTTCTAACTTCCTTTTAGCCTTTCCTATTAAGCTTTCGTCCATAGGTTTGTGAATCAGGTAGAGAGGATCATTAACATCTTCACCTTTCTTATTCTTAAATTTTCTTGATCTCCTTAATTTCTTGATAGGTTATTATCAGCTTCTTACCATTCCTGAATGGTTGTATGTTACCGACTTTTATTTTATTAGTGCACAGTTGTATATGCTCCAAGAAAAAGAGGATCGGAGGCCTACTTTTCTAATTGCCACTTTAAAAGTACAATCTTTTCTTTATTAAAGCAAATAATTTTCGTTAATATTTTATCATAATACTTTAATATCATAAAAATCGGTTTTGTTCTTCAAATGGTTATGCAATAGCGGAGACCATTACATAATCATTCGACGAAGACTATTTAATTGCATTTTCTCGATTTATTTTTTTAACCTAGTTTCCTTAATGCCCAAGTTATGTCCAATAGGATAGGGTATAAGGGGAACCAATTTAAACCTTAAAAAAATGAAAAAACTTGCAAAGGGGACAACTATTCGTTGTATCCAGGAGAAGGACTGTGCTCGTATTTGAGTGAAAATCAGGTCGACGTTATCAAAAAACCAATTATGATAACACTTTTACCCGCACGATTATTTAAAAAGCTCGATCTAGATTCCGTCGATTGATTTACGCAGATGGGTATGCGGTATGTAGCGCGAGAAAGACCTTTTGAACGATACTATATGTCTGCTGAAGACATTACTTCCATGTTGACTTTTGGAAAAGGTATATCGGATAAAAATATTAAAGCTTTATGGGAACGCAGGAATACCCTTGTGCATGATGGCTGGGATAGCTGGATTCCGATAAGGAAATAACATTTTAATATTGGACTCTATTTTTGATAGAAACAGTCCTTTCCAGCTGTTTCTATTTAAAGCTAATTAGATAGTTTTGTAATTTCTTGTTCTAGCAATACTATACTTGCAAATCTCTTGGTGTAGCAACTTTGAGCCGTACAGAAATATTCTCTTGAGATAGAATGTGTAGCTTTGTCTTTATCTAATAAATATGTGATATAATCTCTCAACGATGAAACAGAATGATACATTAAAGACGATAAGCTATTCGGGTATTTTCCTTTCCTGTTTTACAGATTTTAGTGAAAAATGTATTCATGCAGCACCGGAGCATGTTTTGGTGTACCTGTATTCGGGCGAGCAGATTATAGAGGACGGAAATAAAAGAACTACAATAAAAGCTGGTGAATGTGCATTTGTAAGGCGAAACCACCGATTGACCATGTACAAAAACAGCAAAGGAAGTGAATTATATAAAGGAATTTCTTTGACATTCAACCGGAGCATATTGCGCGAGTTTTACAGCAAGTTTGATAAGGCGTACTTGCCTAAAAGAGTCGTGATTTCTGATAAAAATGTTGTTAAGATTGAACCGAGTCCTGCTATCACTAGTCTGTTTCAATCGCTCACGCCTTATTTTGATGAAAATATAAAACCGACCGATGGTGTTACCCATCTGAAATTGCTGGAAGGTATTTATGCGCTGCTGGATAATTCGGATATTTTTTATCCTATATTATTTGATTTTACTGACCCTTGGAAGATCGATATCATGGAGTTTCTGAACGATCATTATATGGACGACCTCACGATGGAACAGATTGCTGCCTATACGGGGCGGAGTTTGGCAACATTTAAAAGGGATTTTCAAAAAATCAGTAACCTTAGCCCCCAAAAATGGTTGATCAAAAAACGGCTGGAAGCGGCCTACGTCAAACTGAAAGAAGAGGGCAAAAAAGTACAGGAAGTTTATGTGGAAGTGGGTTTTAAAAATCCCTCACATTTTTCTACGGCATTTAAAAAGCAATATGGCGTACCGCCTACAGAAGCTTAAAAATTGAGCTTTAGAGAAAAGATAATTGAGCCTCACAACAATGCTGTTGTGAGGTTTTTGCTTTAATTTTGTATTGTAAATAAAGGAGATATAATGCAAACAGTTGATATTTTTGAACGCTTGCGAAACGGTGAAACTGTACCAGCAGGTGATCCCGAAGCATATAAATTGAGGGAAGCTTCCTTTGCTACAAAAAAGTTGCTTCTCCAGATGAACAGTTCTGATGATCCTGCCGAGGTACGCAATTTGTTATCGCAGATTACAGCAACAGAAATTGATGAAAATACGGCGGTTTTTACACCCTTGTATATCAATTATGGGAAAAATACCAAGATCGGTAAAAACGTTTTTATCAATTTTGATTGTGTTTTTTTGGACCTGGGCGGTATCACGATAGAAGACAATGTGCAGATTGCACCCAAAGTCAGTCTGCTGTCGGAAGGGCATCCGATAGCCGCTAAAGACAGACAATCGCTGGTTCCTGGCCATATTCACATTAAAAGAAATGCATGGATCGGAGCAAATGCGACTATACTGGCAGGCGTGACCATTGGCGAAAATTCTGTTGTCGCGGCAGGTGCAGTTGTTTCAAAAGATGTACCCGATAATTGCGTTTTTGGGGGGATCCCGGCGAAAATGCTGAAGCACATTGAATAGTGATGGAAAGGATGATGTATATGCTGCTATTCCTTTTTACCAGCTTACAGAGCA
Source organism: Sphingobacterium sp. MYb388 (assembly GCF_037479535.1). NCBI lineage: Bacteria > Pseudomonadati > Bacteroidota > Sphingobacteriia > Sphingobacteriales > Sphingobacteriaceae > Sphingobacterium > Sphingobacterium sp. MYb388. Next base: position 865,976 of record NZ_JBBGYV010000001.1, read on the forward strand.
GTGCCTGTACGCCATCGGAAAATAGGGTTAAAAATGAAATCCAAAAGGACACTCTAGCAAACAAAAAAGCTATGAAATTGAAAATAACTAGTGGAGATAAGGTGGTTATGGCAATTTTGTATGAAAATCCTACTACAAGAGATTTCATTGCCCAACTTCCTTTAACTGTTGATATGGAGGACTTCGCCGGTAAAGAAAAGATATTCTACCCACCGAAAAAATTATCTACAGCAGCACGAAAAGCCGTTGGCGACCCTAAAATTGGAGATATAAATGTATATGCTCCGTGGGGTAATATTGCTATTTTTTATGGCAGTTATTCAGGCTCCCGAGACTTGATCAGGATAGGTAGAATAACCGAGGGTATTGATGCATTCAATGTTACAGGTACTGTAAAGAACGTATATTTTGAACTGGTGGAACAATAGTATGTGAAGGTTAATCTTCATAATTAGAAAAATAAAGTGATGAAAAAACTATCAATTTTAATAGCGGTTTCTTTGATCCTGTTGGGGCAATCGTATGGTCAGACGTTATTAACTCAAAATCAAAAAGAAATGGAAAATCAAGAACATTATACGTTTCAACTGAACGATAAGGTAGAGCGTAAGGAAATTACTTTTAAGAACCGTTATGGAATCATGGTTTCCGGAGATTTATATACGCCGAAAAATGCGGGAACCGAGAAACTACCTGCTTTGGTATTAAGCGGGCCGTTTGGAGCTGTAAAAGAACAGTCATCTGGTTTATATGCAAGCGAACTGGCCTCTAGAGGGTTTGTGACCTTAGCTTTTGACCCTTCTTTTACGGGGGAAAGCGGTGGCGAGGTTCGCGGTGTCGCTTCACCTGATATCTTTACGGAAGATTTCAGTGCTGCGGTAGATTATATTGGACTATTGCCTACTGTTGACCGAAATCGTATTGGTCTAATGGCGATCTGTGGTCTGAGTGGTATGGCGCTTACGGCAGCGACAAGCGATTCGCGGATCAAGGCGGTAGCTACTGCCTCGATGTACGATATGTCCCGTAGTATCAGCCGAAGCTATCAAGACAGTTATACCCAAGAGCAGCGTCAACAAGTTGTCGATTACTTAAGTCAGCAGCGCTGGAAAGATGCGGAGAATGGCAACTATGCAGTGGGGCTGCATGAAGTACCGTTTGATGAAAACGGCAATATGATAAAAGGAACACGTATACTTCCTGAAACGTTGCCTGCTAATCCCGATCCTGTACTAGCCTCTTTCTTTGATTATTATAGAACAGCGCGTGGTTTTCATTCCAGATCTATCAATTCTACCACAGCCTGGACAGCTACAACACCGATGTCATTTTTTAGTTTTCCGATGCATGCAAACATTGAAATGATCGGAGCTCGTGCGGTCATGCTTGTTGCTGGAGAAAATGCGCATTCGCGCTATTATTCTGAAGATGTTTATAAAATGATTTCAGGGCCAAAGGAACTGGTTATAATACCTGGTGCCGATCATGTCGATCTATACGATAAAAAGGATAAAATTCCTTTTGACAGATTGGAAACGTTTTTTAAAGATAATTTGAAATAATACTATCAATTCCTTACGGGTCAATTTTTTTACAAGACTGTCTAACAAAAGGCAGTCTTTTTTTGTTGCTTATTGAAGTAAATAATTCCTGCCTTTACTTTTCAGGGTAGCTTGTTTAGAAACAGTCCTCTCCAGCTGTTTCTATTTAAAGCTAATTAGAGCAGTAGCTTTCTAATTTCTTCTTCCGGTAATCCAGTATACTCCGCAAATATACTGATGCTGACATACTGGTTTGCTTTCAGTCCGTAGCAATCGCGTATAGACTGGAAGATTTTGTAGGTGTGTTTTTCTGTACGTCCTAATATAACCGCCGCTTCTTTGGGGTATATGCATAAACGATCGTTATTTTTCATGTTATCCTGGTTTTTAGAGGGATGATCTTTTGATAATCAGATCATCTGGATTGTTCGTGATTTGTTACTCCCGCAGACAAACATATCCTATCAAACCACCTGTTAAGCAGGTATAAAGCATAAATCAAGCACGCATAAAGCTTATTTTGCTATGTACAGTATGCGCATAGGCTAAGTGCGTGTTAAGTGCGTGGTAAGTGCATGAAACATACTGTTTTTACACTGTATCTATGCTCTATCTACGCTTTATATACGCTTATGCCCTGCTTGATTACTAGGTAACGTCCAAGTTTAAAGCATACTTTATTCCTTAAGCTTTGCAGATTAGGTTTGATTCCTCTCCAGAAAATGATGTTATTGGTTATTCATTTACTAAGATAAGTTTTTTCTATAAAAAATAGTTTTATTCTCATTTCGGTACATTTTCGTCAATTTATTACGCCAATTCAGTATCATTTTTCCGCATTTTTCCTCTTTTATACGCTTTTGATCCTAGTGCTTTTTTACTGATGATCATCTTAGCAGTGTCAAAACAATAATGTCATGGCAAGAGTAGAAAGTTTAATCAAATTAAATGGAACGATCGGGGATCTTTCCTTTTACAAATCGAAAAGTGTGGGTTATCAGGCACGTATGAAAACCGGTGTATCGGGCGACCGTATTGCCAATGATCCAGCATTTGCACGTACTCGTGAGAACGGCAGTGAATTTGGCAGAGCACAGCAGGAAGGCAAAAAGCTACGCGATCTGTTGCGTGATGTGCTGTTTGAAAATGCGGACAACAAATTCAGCTCCAGGCTGGCGAGCCGGATGTTAAAAGTCATCCAGATGGATCCGGTCAGTGTCCGCGGGGAGCGCGTTTTAGTACCGCAGAACATGGTATTGCTGAATGGTCTGGAATGTAATCAGCGCGCCAGTTTAAAAAATATCACGTTAAAACCGCTGTCGGTTTCCTTCGACAATTTTAGTGGTGAAGGTTTTTTAACATGTGAGCAACTGATTCCGAATCTGCATATCGCCAAGCTGAGCGGAGCAACGCATGTGCAGTACACGTTGGTGCTGCAGGAGTTCTCGGGAGATGAAACCGATCAGCGTCCTGTGATCCAGCGGTCTGCTTATATCATGCTTGGTGAAATGCAGCCCATGGATCTGGATATTGCGGCGACTATTGTTCATGATCCTGATAAAAGTGTGATGGTACTGGTAGGGACAGGGTATTATCAGCTTGTGAACGGTGCTTATTATCCATTGGCAAATGGGCAGTACAATGCGCTGACCATTCATCAGGTCGTGATACCGTAACCTAATTTAATCGTGTATTGATGGGATATCTTCAGGAGGCCGTTCGTTATTGATGAACTTGTGCCTCCTGATATATCCTTTCATCTAAAAAGAACTTCTTATTCTTTTTAATCAATCAAAAAATGTCAACAAAAAAAATCTTGCATCTCCAACGGATTTATGGGGAGCAGGGAACGAACGGTACACTTACTTTTGAAGGTGAGGTCATCTGCCGTACTATCGAATTACCCTGGCGCAATAACCTGCCAAGGCTCAGCTGTATCCCGGTAGGGAGTTATAAATTGGAAAAACGAAAGTATACCAGACATGGAGAGCAGATCGGAATTCCTGCTGTACTGGGACGCGAAGCGATATTGATCCATGCGGCCAACGATGCACAGAAGCAGTTATTGGGATGCATCGCTCCGGTCACTACACTGACAGGGGAAGGTTGCGGTACCGAAAGTAAAAAGGCTCTCGCAAAATTGAAGTCTCTGGTTTATTCGCTTTGGGATATGGAGCAGGACGTGTTTTTACATATTAAGTAGTGACGTAGTGAAGGAGTAACGAAGTAACAGAGTGACGAGTGATGTGGTAACGGAGTTAAGAGTAATAGTTTCTAACCTACTAACAATTAAACAAATGAAAAATATAATTCAAAAAATAAGCCGTGCGCTACAGGTGGTGCTTATGGCGCCGATTAAACTGCCGGGCAAGGCATTAAATATTATTAAATACATCGCACTGGGTCTTGGTGTGGTGGAGACCGTAATGGATGATAAAGATAAAAAAGGAGTGGGGAAGTCGCCACCAGCTGTACCTATCGTGCAGCAGGAAGAAAAGGAGGTAAGGGATGAAATGGAATGATATCCGGATAGGCACTATCGGGGGTACTTTGTGTTCAATCTGGGCAAGCTTTTCTTTGGGGGATCTCCTACAAACAGCCTTAATGGCTGTGGTGGGTACGGTGGTGAGTTTTGTGACAAGTAAGCTTTTAGGGAGAGTACGGCGAGGTAAAAGCGACTAAATTCTTCTCCTTTTTAAATGAGCAGAGATCAACTTTAAAGGTTCTCAATCTAAAGGGGATAGCTTTTTGCTATCCCCTTTTTATTTTAAATAGATACGCTATTATTATTTATTACCATCTTGTTTTGGTACAAATGTTACTCTCTTTTCTTCTGGATTATAGTACATTTTTGAGAACATTTCTACAAAACGGAAAGTGCAAAAATTAAAATCCATTATATGTTCTTCGCTGATAACAAAATCTTTGAATATGTGATTGTTTATAACCAAAGTGTCTAGTGTTTTAAACTTTTGCTTGATAATGGATTTCATGCCAATTGGAGAGTTATTAAAAGTAACTAATTTTCATTAGACCCTTTATCTTGACGTTTTGATGTACAGTATTTTTAAGTTTCTTATCGTTTCCTCTTTTTTGTTTAGTCATCCAAAAGTTTTGGGTGCATTTTGATTTTCTACTGTACTACTTCAATCCATTTTGCTGCTTTATAAACAGCAGGTCTGCTATAGCTTTCAATGATATAACAACTTTATTTAAAAAGAACTACTCTTTAAATAAGTTATAAATGCAACAATATTGCTTTTGGAGTTTTCAATCAGTACATTTGTATGCATAAGAAATACACATTTATCATATGAAACGTAGTCAGCGCTTGTTCGCATTAATTTTTTTATCTGTCCTAACAGTGGTTGCAAACAACTCCTGTCGGACGGTTCCAAACAGAAATTTGTTATCAAAAAAAGATGACAGCTCCATACTTCGCTTGCGAGATTCTATTTTGCAGGCGGGACTTGATGGTGAAGCTTTGTACACCATTCTTGGTCACATTAAGCCTATGAGCAGCGTTGTGGCTTTTAACTTTCCAATTGGCAATCGTGATAGCAGTAAAAGGCTGGAAGGGAGTATTGTAACGGGTGAAAAACAGTTTCGTGAATTGGATACACTTCACCAGATTCAGCAGGCGTTAAATTTGATTCAGATTCCTGACCTTAAATTTGTTCTTGTTCCTTATCGATCGGGGTACAGCTCTTCACGGGTACTGCAAGTGACCGTGTTACGTATTTCTGCTGTAGACAGTGTGCTCAGTGCAAGAAAATCGTTCTTTGGACAATATGGTTTTGTGCCCGGTACGGATCCTGCAGTGCTCCTTACGGTCAATGAGTACGAAAAACGTTATGAAAGGCTTCGCGGGTATGGCTATTTATTTGGCTATCCGGACTATGCGGTAGATTTTTTCGTTAAAGCTTTTCAACAATCGGATAGCACAGGTATACATGTTGAAAGAAACTTTTTTCAAATTCCGACTTACGCTCGTGAAACCGGTAATTTTGTATATGCGTACCCCAAAGACCAGGTGCCATCAGCTATCGATTCGGCAATTTATAAAAGTGCAAAACATGTTTTAGAAAATTATAAAGCATTACGTGGGCATTATTTAAACCAAGATAGTACAGTGCGAGCTTATGAGTTAATCCAAGATCATGCTAAAGCACTGAACAAAAAGAAAAGGAATGACTAAAGGTTCCACAAAAGTAGGGTTATTGGGTGCGATTGCTCTTGTTGTTGCCAATATGATCGGAACAGGAATTTTTACAAGTTTAGGTTTTCAATTAGAGGGTGTCACTTCTGTATTTCCGATTATGCTTTTGTGGTTTATCGGTGGGCTGACTGCTTTCTGCGGAGCGGTCAGTTACAGGCAGTTGATTCGCTATTTTCCTGATTCTGGAGGAGAGACTTACTTTGTCAGCCAGCTCTACGGTAAGCAGGCGTCCTATCTAACAGGGGTTATCACATTAATATTTGGATTTTCTGCACCAATTGCGTTATCTGCGCTCGCGTTTGCAAATTATTTAATACCCACAACGTTATGTAATGCCACAATTTTGGCCTCAGCACTGGTTATCGGTATCAGTGTCATGCATTCCATCGATATTCGTACAAGTAGCCGTTTACAGTCCATCTCTTCAGGTTTTAAGGTGGTTGTGTTACTGATTTTTATAGGCTTTGGATTGAGTGCCGGTAATCAAGGAGCTGTGCGGATCCAACCGAGTGAGCGTGATATGGATGCGATATTTACGGTGCCCTATATGTTATCATTAATGTATGTTCACTATGCATTTTCGGGATGGAATGCAAGCGTCTATATCTTCCGTGAAATTAAACAGGATACGATCTTATACCGTTCTTTATTTTTGTCTGTGGCTCTGGTCACAGTCTTATATATGTTGCTGAATTACGTGTTTTTGACTTCGTCCGGTATAGCACAACTTAAAGGCGTGGTCGAAGTAGGGGAAGTGGCTGCAAAAAATATTTTTGGCAGCACAATAGGCCGTGCATTTTCTGTTGTCATCGCGCTACTGCTTGTATCGGGGATCAGCGCAATGGTCTGGGCTGGTTCTCGTGTTTCGATGAAGGTCGAAGAACTTTTTAAGGGAACTATTTCTGCCGTTGAAATCCCCAGGAAGCATATCGTAATCCAGGCGCTTGTCAGTATTTTATTTATCTGGATTGTTAATTTTGAAACAATTCTTGCGCTCACATCGGTCGTCTTATCCTTGTGCTCGGTTTCGGTAGTGCTGGGATTGTTTATTCATGATAAAAGACAGGGAGATCGGGCAGATTTATCATTATTTGTTAAAATCTGTGCGATAGGCTATTGTTTAGTCATCAGCACTTCCAACCTTTATCTCTTTTATGCTGCTGTTATGGCTTATGTTTAAGAAATTACAAATGGAAGCATGTTTTTTGTATGCTCCCATTTGTAATCCTTGATCTAAAAATTAATTCCAACGCTCACTTGGTAGGAGGTTCGTTTATCAAATGTTTTGCTTGAGGGTTTCATTAAACTTCCCTCAGCCTGAATATAAAGTTGCGGTAGCTTATTTTCCTGCACCTGACGCGAATAGCTGACCGGAATGTGTAAGCATAGCGCATCGCTCTGCATCCAGGCTAGATCATTATTTTCGAGCTTCGTTACGGTAGGATATTTAGGGAAATTTCCTTTATAATGATAGTTTGCACTGATGCGCTGACGATAGGATGTCTGTAAACCGATCATTAATCCTTGTTCGAGGTGGGAAGATAATACGATTTGTCTCTCGGTGCCTAATTGATATAAAAATGTTTCTGATTTTTTATTACTACCGGGGATGATATAGCGGTCGTCAATCTTTTCATATTGGATACCCCCATTAAATTTCCATTTATAGCCAACATTTTTCTTATGTAAGAATGTATAGTTCAGACCACTGATTGTCGTGCGGTAAGTGGATCTGACATCTTTTGATAAGATATCCCAATAATTTTCCTCCTCACGGTTGACACGTTGTAATACATATTCGATACCGTTCATATCGCGCTGATAAAAGGTTGCATTTATGCGATGGAGCCGTACGTTATCTTCTTTGAATAGGGAAGCGTTTGCGGACAGAATTTTTCGTGATACAGAACCCATAGGCATCGGACTGCTGTAGGAGCTGTTGACATCTTCTACTTCCCATTTGTAACGGCCGCTGAGAAGAACGCGGACCGATCCACTGTATTCATAGTGCAAACCTAGCCCCCTGGAATTGCCCATATAGTTATACAATCCACTTCCTCCAAGTGCAGCTGTGGAATGCCCCAGACCCATAACGGTATAGTATTGTTGGTTGACATAGGTATTGACCAAAGATTGAGCAGACTCTTCTTTCGTATCTTGATATATAAAACTTGTTCCAAGATGGTGTTTGCCTAAATGGTACATGATACTCGGACTCAGGTAGAGGGAGTAATAATAATTTTCGGCTCTAATATCACGCTGTTTTGCTCCGGATGAGGCTTTATATTGGCTTTCTAATCCAAAAGTCCAGCGATCTTTGTATCTCGGGGAAGTTACAGCAAAGTCCAAAGTATAATGTTGTTTGCGCCAATCACTACAGTTGGTATCTGCAACTAAAAAAGGCATTCCTCGGTAAGGATCGATAAGTGAAGCATTAAAATCGACCTCATTCAATTGCTGCCGTTTATATTTAAATCCACCTTCCAAATAGAACTGGCCGAGGTTTAAATTACCGCGAGTGGCGATTGTTTGTTCATTTGCTGATCTAGCTTGCTGGGGACGCCTGAAATCTCCTTGATCAGAACGATGTGCAAGGTATAAGGTGGAATAGTGTAGCACTGAATCTAACGTCAATGCCGCTGCAACTCCTGTATGTTGCCAAAGCCGTCTGCTTTCATTTAAGGAAACGGATGAAGGTTCCAATGAGTTGGGGCTTTTTTGTGCACGTAACTGCGTACCGCTTAATGTTGCGATCAGTGTTAAATAGACTATTTTAGAAGATATTTTCATTTTTTATTCATTGCTATGTGATCGTAATTTTTTAGCTTAATTCGCATGGCTCCAGTTCGGTTTTTTTTCGCCATTTCTTCTGAATTGAGGAGCGGTATTGCGTTCAAAGTCGTCCGTACTATTATTTGTATCCATGTAGAAAGGTCGGCCATCTTCTTTTTTCTCCCTGACTTTACGGGCCACAGCCTGTCCGATATATGTCGCTCCGACGTATGTCATACCGGCATCCACTTGAGCAGGAACTCTTTTGGCTGTGATCATATTGGCATTGTGCCCTGCCTCCACAGCATCTAAAAGGTAGCTGCGCGGTATTTTGGCAAAAAGTTGGGTACCTGTGGTTCCAAGATTTCTGGTCCTGAGGTTTATATTGTTTACAGGATCCCAGTTTGATGCCTCTGGTATGCGGAAAATAACGTATGCCGCTCCAAAGACCGAGGTCAGGTATTGCGGAACAGATCCTTTGGATGAATTGCCATTATAAAATACGTGCTGCATATCCAATGCTGGCTGATTGGGGAAATTGGGATTGTCCATGTTAAATTCAAATTCAGCTGTCGAACAATCGATTGGTGATGAAGGGTTGTATTGTGCGAGTTTATGGTTTGCTGCAAATTGGGCTATATGAATGGATTCGCCAGGAAGTAGGGGATATTCTTTTCCTGTACCAGGAATTTTCCAAACGCGGTCACCGTAAACGTATTTGTCTCCATCCTCAGTCGGCCATACAGGTAATACTTGGGTGGCTATGGTCGGAGTCAAAGTTGCAAAGTGTAAACCGTCTAAGTAAATAGTTTCCTCTGAATTGTTGTATATTTCATAAAATTGATCCCTGAAATAGAAAGGTGCTGACCCTGAGTAATAGATCTGACTAAATACTAAAGGGCTCTGTTTGAGTCCGCTTACAGCTAGATTGAGCTGCTGGTCATTTTTTACAATACCATAATTGACCACACCTGCATTTAAGTAATATGAATCTTCAAGATCATCCTTTCGCAACCCGGCGATGTTGATGCTATATAAGCCCGGGGGAAGGCTATCCATAAGGAGCTGACCGTGAGCAATGGTTCCGGATCTTACGATTCCCTCTTTAAAATTGGTGAACTTGACCGTTAATCCGTCCAAATTTGAAATTGTTGGTATGGTTGATGTTGTTTTGACTTGAATTTTGTAATACTGGACAATCGGTGTATCCAGTGCCGAATTGATTTTTTTACATGAACCAAAGAGTAATAGGATACTAATGGCAAGCCCTATATAGTTTTTAACTGTTGACATGATCTGATTTTTATAAATTATAATTTGAAAGAGAGTTCCATCCCAAAGTAATAGGGAACATTTCTTTTGTAATAATATCCTTTTACACGTTGTGATGATGCGATCTGATAGTGTCTGAACATGTTGTTTGCAAAGAATGAAATGCGTCCAAGATCTGCGATCTCTTTACTGATATTGATATGAAAAGAAAGGAGCGGACTGAATGACTCGCGAATGGCATTTAACCGGTCGATATTACGCATTAAGGGTTTAAATTCGGGGTTTTCGCTTTGCGCAGGATCAAAATCATAAACTTTTCCGTCGAATTTTGAGATATACTTAATGGGGATAGAATCATTTCCAAACGTGTTCCAGTTACTTTCGTTCCAGATGACCTGGGTACGCAGTGTCACGACAAATCCTATTTTGGGGATATTGTGGGTAGTGGTCAGTGTGGAAGTCATAGACTGCTCATAAGAACGGCTTATGTTGGGATCATAAAGGGCAATATGTGTTCGTCCAGCACCACCAGTTGTGCTATTGTCGTCAAAATAATGATAATCATTGGAGTAGCTTTCGTTACGGATCCAAGCACCGTTCAACGCAAATTCGGTCCGGATATTTTCAAATCTTCCGAGAGAAAAGTCAATTTCAACTCCCTTGGTATTGATCTGCCTATTGTTGGTGGGCATATTATATTTTGCCAATACAGGGTTGTTTGCCGCTACTTCATAGATGGGCTTACTGTTATCACCTGTCCGCTTATATTCCATATAACTGACGGGTTTAAAAGAGTTTTGAGTGAGTCCCATTGCATAGCCATTTCTCAAATGGTCGCGAAAGGCGGTTATTGAAAATTTCTTTTTACCCAAAAACAAATCTGTACCGATTTCGATACGTTCATTTGAAGCGATGTTAAGGTTCGTGTTTTTCGTCTCAAAACTTCGTGTTGTGGTCATAAAAATTCGCTCTTCTTCTGCGAGATATGAATCTGCCATCTCGTTGATATTGATGTACTCAAAATAAGCAGCTTGCGGGTAGAGGTAAAGAAGGCTGGGACCCTTTGCTAATTTACCATATGCAGCTCGAAAATTAAGTGTACGCGGAACCAGTTCATAGTTTAGATTAATACGTGGGGACAAAGCTTGTTTATTGGTCGAAAAAACATCATATCGAATTCCTGCCGCTATCGCTAATTGGCGTTCGCCGAGATCCATGGAAAACTGATTTTCAGCATAGGCACCAAACTGGTTAAATGCAGGAATGTCTTGAAATGCCCGAGGTCGATAAGTCGAGTTTACGTAAGACAGGTTGCGGTAGGGCGGTGCTGTTGGTGAAAAAACAGTTCCCTTTCCGAAATTCTTATTGATTCGATAATCGGCACCTATTGACCACTTATTTTGAGTATTTCCGATATTATTGAAAAATGTTGCTTTCGCTTTTAAAAAGGTACTGAATTCTTTGCCGTAAATATTGTACATACCGAGATAAGTACTGGGCAAGTAATGTGCATAATGATCTGTAAGTGTCAAACTTTGAGGGTTTAGAAGATGACCATCGACATCATAAATCGGCATTCCGGGTTTGTTTGTGAGCACAGTCCCGTCTTCTTTGGTCATGGAATAGGGGGCTGTCGCTGAAGTCTGCTGTTCCTGTGCAAAGGCGGTTTTGTTGGTGTAAGCAATGTTGGCGACATAGTTGATGTTTTTAAGCCACTTTGCAGTGAAGGAGAGGTTTCCTTCTGTATTGAAAGATAAGCCCAGATCACGTCCGTTGGAAGCTTTCATGGTTACGGCATCATCCGGATTTTGTCTACGCGTATCTTTTCCGAAAAGTACACTTAAAGTTGAGTTTGTACGCAATCTTTTATCAAAAAAAGAATTGCTGTATTGGCTGTTCGCATTGAACCGCTGATAACTCAGGTACGATTGTACCGGATCATTGGTATTCTTGGCATAGTCTAAAGCGATATTTAATGCACCGGCATCTTTTCCAAGTAAAAGACCTTTTGAGAGGGATAGTTGGTATACATTCGGGTTGGTCTTTGCATTGATTCTGAAAGGCGCTTGTCCAGCCTGCGTTTTGACGATGACCAGTCCGTTGGTAATATCACCGTGCTCAACACTTGGCACACCACGTATGATCTCGATCGATTCGATATGATCGACTGCTAGTAGTCGCGTATCAAAACCGCCGCTGGGGTTAGCTCCGCCGGCTAAGGGTGCCGTATTTCCGGCGACAGTAGCGGAAATAGTCTGGAGATTGGCATTGTTGTTCATTGGAGCACCGTTTAACACGATACCGGTGCCAAATGCATTTGCGTTACTATTTGAACCGACCACGTTACGGATGTTGATCTGTTTACTACCGGTTAGATCCTGATTGCTGACCGTTCCGCCAGGTAAAAGCGCCATGACATCAGCCAAACTATTTGCCTGTAGATGATCCAGTGCGTTGCGCGAGATCAGGGAAGAAGTACCATTATAGCTGTTTTCATTTTTTGCAGTTACATCCGCTTCTTGCAGTCTGAAATTTGTGGCTCGAAGTACAAATTCAAGATGGGGTACTTTACCTGAAAAAAAAACTACTGTATCGGAAGTAACTCTTCCAACATAGGATACATTTATTTTCAGTTGTCCAGCAGGAATGGCAGAGAAGCTGAAGTTTCCATTGTGGTCTGTTGTGGTGCTAAGTCCTATGTTCTGAATGGCGACTGTTGCATTCGCCAGCGGTTTTTTGTTTGCTCCGTAATCTTGCGAAAAGATTGTTCCTTTAATTTGATGGGATTCTTGTGCAAAAACGGAAGTGGAATTTAAACCTGCAAGAACTACCACTAGACTGGGCAGATGCTTAAATTTTTTAACGATCATTTTTATTCGGCTAAGTTTTGACAAATATAAAGGTATATATTGTAAATGCAACTAAATTGCTTTTAGAAAATTGCTGATTTTTATTAAAATGCTTTTTACAAGATTATTGAATAGAAAATATGGAATTATGATGCTCCTCTAGCGGAGTCAGATTAAGGTAACATAGAAACAAGTGAAGGAGTGACGGAGTAACAAGTGATGGAGTAACGAAGTAGCAAAGTAGTGAGTAAAGTAGTAACTAGGGGAAATAGCTTGCTAAATAACCTAATAACAATCTCACCTCATAACTTTTGTAATAACTGAATATGATTAAATACATTGCGCTGGGGCGGGCTGGAGATTGTAATGGATGATAAAATGTATAGATAAAACTTATCTTTTTGTATTTCTAATTGATAATTACTTTCTAGGGCGGGATTTCTTAAGTAATTTTGTTTTTCTAAATTTTATGATAATTTTGATCTTAATTATTATACATACCTAATTATTAATCAATAAAATGCAACCAGTAGAGGAAAGGAAAAGGGTTAAGGAGCTAATTGAAGGGAATACTGAAGCTTTTGAAGACTTATATCATCGTTATAGACCCTTAATCTATACCGCTATTTTTAAGTTGATAAAATCGCACGAGTTGAGCCAGGAAATCTTTCAGGATGTGTTTGTTCGAATCTGGAATCAAAGAGACAGACTGGATCCTGATAAATCCTTTAAATCTTATCTCTATATGATTGCTCAAAACCTGGTTTATGATCATTTGAGGCAGTTAACGGCCAATAGAAAGAAATTAGATACATTTAAGACTTATTACCTGAAAACCTCTGGAAATGATACGGAGAATGCCCTCGATCTTAAAGAAACTCAAGCTTATTTAGATAAAATATTAGAACAGGTTCCTGAAAAATGCCGTCAAGTATATATTCTTTGTAAATTGGAAGGAAGAAGTTATGAAGATGTCTCTAAACTGCTCAATATTTCGATTGCTACAGTAAATAGTCATATTGTTAAGGCATCTCGTATAATAAAAAAGAATTGGAAATCAGATTATTACACATTAATTTTATTTTTTTACATTTTTAAGTAATTGGTTTTTTGTTACGATTCGTATTAGGTACAATCAATAACAATAAACCATTGCGTGAAAAAGAATTAAACCAATTATTCGCAAAATTTTTGCGGAAAGAATGTACTGAGCAAGAGTTGGATCTTTTGTTTGGGTATTTTGCTGACGACCAATATGAAGGAGAGTTAAAAAAACTCATCGAATCGAACTGGTCGCATGAATTAAGTAATGATCTTGATTTTCAATTCAAAATGCGTCAATCATTTTTGAAAACAGATGCCTATTTAAGCAAACAGATAAACCGTTCCGAAGAAAAAGGATTCTTCAAAAAAAATATCAGATGGATTTCTTATGCTGCAGCTTGTTTATTACTTGCAAGTTCAGTTCCTATGTATAAATTTTTCTTAAAAGAAGACGGAATCTCTTCTGTCGCTTCAAGCTTATCAGAAAAAAAATCTATTCAATCGAAGCTTTTGTTTGCCAATGGTGATGTGGTCTATTTAGATACAATAGCCCATGGTCCAAAACTCCTCTATGAAAATCAAGAAGCCCGGATCGAGCAATTAGCAGTCGATAAAATCCAAGTTAACACTAAAAAGGGAACTGAAGAAAAGGGTATAGAATGGGTAAGTCTTGATGTTCCTAAGGGTAAGCACATGGAAGTATTATTGGCAGATGGTAGTGTAGCCCTGATCAATTCAATGTCGCAGTTTAAATTTCCAATGATCTTTTCTGATGATAATAGAGGGACTGAACTCGTTGGGGAAGGATATTTTGAAGTAGCTCATAATAAAGAAAAGCGATTTCTGGTGAAGACACCAAATCAATTAATCCAGGTGTTTGGAACGAAATTTAATGTGCGCAATTATTTAGATGAAGAAGCAGTTTCTACAGCATTATTTGAAGGTAAAGTATCTGTAAAAGTGATTGAAGGCGATCGTATTGGGTTAGAACGTATGCTTAGACCTGGCGAGCAGCTGGATATCGAGAAAAACCACATGCAAATAAAAAAGCAAGCAATTGTTGATCACGACGAAATATTGGGCTGGACGACAGGCAAGTTTATTTATAACAATACGCCGTTAAAAATTATGCTGAAAGATCTGACGCGTTGGTATAACGTGGAGGTGGACTGGGATACTGTGCCCGACCTACGCTTTCAAGGGACAATTCCGCAAGAACTTACGATTGAAGAGGTTGTGGAAGTTCTAAATGAAGTAGGTGGCCTTAAGATAAAATTAATAAATAACCAATTAACTTTTAAAATATGATTATGCTAAAAAACAAACACGATTAAAGAAAGGAATCGGATGTGGTACCAGCACATCCGATAATGCCAGGAAATTAAAAAACGAATCTTATAACCTAACCTTACAAAAGTATGAATTTAAAAATTCTATACAAGAAATTGTATTATGCGGTCTATTGCCTAAAATTTAAGCATAGACCAATTATGTATGACTTACTGATTATGAAATTAATCGCCATGTTAACACTTTTGGGAACTTTAACCTCTTATGGAGCTGCGTATTCCCAAAAAATAAATCTACATCTGAAAAATGCGCCATTAGCAGAAGTTCTGGAACAAATTAAACAGCAGTCAAATCATGATATTTTTTATAATGTTGATTTTATAGAATCTGTTGGTACTGTTGATGCTGATTTTAGAAATGTAAACTTAGAGGAAGCACTTAATGTGTTAAAAAATAGATATGCCATTTCTTATAAAATCAAGAACGGTATGATCTATTTGTTACCACAGAAAGATTTATCTGTACAGAAAGTGACCGTAAAAGGTAAAATCGTCAATGAAGAAGGAGAGCCGATAGCCGGTGCTACGGTACTTGAAAAGGGAACCTTAAATGGTACGACAACAGACGAAAATGGCTTTTTTACATTGACGGACTGTAAACCAAATGCGACCATTGTAATTAAATATATAGGTTTTTTCACCCAAGAGGTGAAAGCTGGTCAAAATGAATTATTGATTAATATGGTTCGCGATGTCGCGGCTTTGGATGAAGTTATCGTGGTTGGTTATGGTAATAGTAACCGTAAGAATATCAACAGTTCTATCAGTACCTTAGATATCGATAATGTCGCTAAATTACCGGTTCAGTCTATCAATGATGGTATTGCAGGTCGTATACAGGGTGTTATAGTGACCAGTAGTTCGGGTGCTCCAGGAGCTAAAAGCTCGGTCTCTATTCGTGGTGCGGGTACGCCGCTGTATGTAATCGATAATGTGATTCGTTCTGCTAATGATTTTGTGAATATCAACCCTGGTGATATCCAAAGTTACTCGGTATTAAAAGATGCTGCCGCTACAGCGCTTTACGGTGCACAAGGTGGAAATGGCGTTATTTTGGTAACCACAAAAAAGGGTAGGGATGGGCAGATGGATATCAACTATACGTTTAATGAAACGATTTCTCAACCGACTATTTTTCCTGAAAAATTGAGTTCTTATGAGAATTTGAAAACGATCAATGATGTATACAAATTTGAGGGTTTACAGATACCTACTCCAGAAAATATTCTGGAATTTTACAGAACACAGGAAAAGCCATTTGAGTATCCAAATACCGACTGGAGAAAAGTTGGAATGAAGGATTTTGCTTCCGAACAGCGACACGATTTGTCTGTCACTTCTGGAACTGAAAAATTGACTTATTTTGCTTCGGGATCTTACTATAATCAAAACAGTAACCTGCGGACAGATAATAACCATAATAAGCGTATTACCTATCGTTTGAATACGGTGAGTAACTTTAAGGAGGTGAACTTGAAAGTGACTACGGGATTGGATGGTTACGTAGAAGACAATATACTTCCGAGTTCGTCTACGGCTTCTTCTTATGGCGCATTCTTTCAGCACATTCAGCAAAGAAAATCTTCACAGCTTGCCTATAATGAATTTGGACTTCCTTCGGCAAATACAACGGACAATCCTGCGGTAGAACTATCAGACCAGTCGGGATATTATAAGTCCAATTCGAGGATTTTTAATGGTATTCTTTCCTTAGAATATACAGCTCCTTTTTTAGAAGGATTGACCTTGAAGGCCAATGGAAACTATAACATGTGGAATTCAAAAAATAAATCATGGAACTTGACTGCTCCCTCTTATGCGAATGGCAGTAAAACACCCATATTGGGAAATCCACCGAATCTAACCGCAACGCGTGGTGATGGAAGTACACTGTTATTACAGGGTTATTTGCTTTATAACCGACAGTTTGGTAAGCATAATGTGGATTTTACTGGAGTATATGAACAGGCTAAAAATTTAGGCAGCTCGGTATCGGCAACACGTCAGCAATATCAAATATTGTTTGATCAATTTGTGGCAGGACCTACAGTAAACCAACTGGCCAGTGGTTCGGAATCTGAAAGTGGACGTGCGGGTTATGTGGGGCGTCTATCTTACAATTATGATTCAAAGTATTTCGTAGATGCATCCTTGCGTTATGATGGGCTGGATCTTTTTCCAAAACAAAAACAATGGGGTACATTTTATGCCTTTTCAGGTGGTTATGCCTTGTCTGAAGAAAATTATTTTAAAGAGCTGAAAGAGCGTAATATCTTGAATTATTTGAAAATAAGAGGTTCTTATGGACTGGTAGGTAGTGCAGAAGGAATTACGCCGTTTTCATATGTACCAGGATACTCCATCAATGCAAATACATGGGTGGTCAATGACCGACCGGTGCAGGGAACTTCTGAGCCAGGGAGCCTTCCAAGTACGATGTTTTCTTGGTATAGTATCCGCGAACGAAATATCGGATTGGATTTCAGTTCACTTAATAGTCGTTTAAGTGGTTCATTTGATTATTTCTATAAACGTACCACTGGGTATGTGGTAGCAGATACACGTTATGCTGCCACTTTAGGTATTGGGCTTCCTCCAATAAACTTTGATCCGGGAGCGATGCGTAGACATGGAGCGGAGTTTAATTTGACCTGGAATGACAAGAAAGGTGATTTTTCATATAAACTAGGTGTTAACTTTACGTATTTCAACCAACTGTGGGAACGTAATCCCGGAGAGGATGATGCAGCCCTTAAAAATCCATATACAAGGGAATCCGGAACGCTTAATCTGGGGGTTGCAACGGGATATACCAGCCAAGGGTTTTATCAGGATAATGCAGATTTATTGTATGGTGCCCGACGGATCAGTTCGATCAATGTGATTGCCGGTGATTTGCGCTACCAAGATTTTAACGGCGATGGTAAAATTGATGGCAATGATCAGACCCGTATCGGTAATGCCTCATTCCCTAGAATCAATTATGGTACAACAATCGATCTTGGATATAAAGCCTGGTCACTTTCTGCTGTAATAATGGGATCAGGCAATCGTGATCGCTATTTAGGTAGTATAATTCAAGGGGGAAGTCCTCAAGGTTTACTGATTTATGGTTTTCAGCAGGATTATTGGCGAACGGACAATACCGATGCCTTGTTCCCAAGGCAGGTATCTACCTCTGGCGTCAATGGCGGTAATAATTTTGTGAGTAGTGATTTTTGGATATTACCGTCTCGTTTTGTACGCTTAAAATATTTTCAATTGGGCTATGACCTAAAGTCACATTTGTTGAAGAATACAAAATTTAAACAATTCAGAGTATTTGCTAGTGGTACGAATCTATTGACGTTCTCGAATACAAAGAAATATTTTGTAGATCCGGAATCTGAACAGAATAATGAAAATTATCCTATTCAACGTACTATTTCTATTGGTGTAAATGTTGGATTTTAAGTTTAATGTATATGAAAAATAATAAAAAGATTACCTATATATCGTCTGCTTTGTTCATGTTGACTTTGTCTTTAAATGCATGTAAAGATGTATTGGATACGCAACCTTTTGACAAGGTTGGTGAAGAAGTTATATGGTCAAACCGTGCCAATGCCGAGACGTTTATCTTTAGTACCTATAGTATCATGAATAATTTTAACGGCGGTCCTGCTACGGATGCTTGGACCATGAATCTGATCAGCATGGATGGTACTTATAATGGTGCGGCAAATGTGTTTACAGAGCGATTGGACCGAACTTCAGATATGGGCTTTAATAACTGGGCAAGTGTACGTCGCTGCAATATGATTATTCAGAACGTGGGAGCTTCGGCAACGATCAGTGAAGCGGATAAAAAAGAATTGATCGCAGAAGCAAAGTTTTTAAGAGCGATGTCCTACTATGATGTAGCGAGAAAAATCGGTCGGATCGTTTGGATCGATAAGGTGCTGACGCCCAATGATGAGCTCATGTTGCCCGCAACTAAAAATCCGACGGAATCATATGGTTATATCATCAAAGATCTGGAAGATGCGGTTGAAGGTCTTACAACTGCAAAAGTAAACGGTAGAGCTAATAAATATGTCGCGGCAGCGATGTTGACCGAAGTATGCTTACAGGCGCTTGCATACGAAGGGTATCCACAGTCTAATACGGTAGCGCCCAACAATGCTTTATTGGCTAAAGTCATTCAATATGGTGAACTAGTTAAATCGGGAGGGTATCAATTGGAGGCCGAATACGGTGCGATGTTCAACGATGTAAAACCCAATTCAAATGAAACAATTTTTGGCGTTTATCGTAAGGCTATTAATACAACCTGCGATGGAACACCGATGCAGGTGATGATACCAAATCTGAATAATGATAATATTAAACGATCCGGTGGAACACCGCTACTGAAATCATCTATTTATATTTTTGAAGCTTGGGGTGATCATGGGCCTTCGATGAATTTGACCGATGATTATTTAGTGATTGACGATCAAGATAAACAGAAAGCTGTGCGCTGGTTTGAAACTACGCAGTATAAAAGTGCTGTGGATGAGCAAGTTTCGATTACATCTTCTGTGATACCAAAAGCAACAGGAGAATCTGAGGTAAAACGGGGCTCGGTCAAGTCTGGCCAAACTGAAACGATATGGAAATTGACCAATACTAACAGAGATGCCCGCTGGAATGCAAGTGTATTGAGTGATTCTTCAGCAGTTTTTTACGGAGAAACATTGACAACGGATGTGAAAGGTAATGCGGGTCGATGGCTGAAATTGAATGGCCATGCTTATTATACTTCGTTGACGAATATGTATTGGCGGAAAGGCGTGTACAATAATGTTAACCCACGCATATATGTGGGTGTGCCAACGGATTATCACTATGTGTCTACGCGTTTGGGACGGGTATATCTTAATATGGCCGAAGCTTACCTGTTGCAGCAAAATTTACCGAAAGCAGTTGAGTTGTTGAATCAGACACGGGTTACCCATGGTCAACTGCCACCCGCGAAACTGTCAGATCTAGCCACAGCGTGGACAGATTATAAAAGGGAGCGAAGAGTGGATCTTGTTTTAGAAAATGACTACTACTGGAGTTTGTTGAGATGGGGAAGATACGGTGGCCATGCTAATCATGGTTTAGCTTCGGGGGCTAAAATTCCTGAGTTGACAACGCTTCCACAAGTGATGGATGTGAGTAAGGATCGAAAGCATTTTTCTATTGTATCGGGCGCTTTCTTTTCATCCAATAATATACGGGAGTTTGATGCTTCTAGAAGATACCTTTTCCCGATAGCACAATCATTTCTGGATCGTAATCCAAATTTTGGTCTTCAGAATCCAGGTTGGTAAGTTTTAATGATAAAAGATAATGAAAATGAAAAGAATACAGATAATAGGCTTCGCAGCTATGATCCTGGTGCTACTGAACGGTTGTCTTAAAAAGGGATTACCGGAGTATGAAAGCTGGGATGTGAATAATATTGATAATGTTTACGTCGAATACCGCTATGAAAGTGGTAAAATATTGAATGATAAACCGGTGGTCGCTTATCAGCGACTGAATGTGCAGAAGAATGTCGTTGCAAATAGCAATACGATCGAATTGTCTATTGAGGTACCGCAAGCGTCTGGTACTTTTACGGAGGAAGTTCGCAAGAAGTTGATGCAGAATTATTTGTGGATGTATATGGATATATCGACCGCGGCAAAAATTGCTCCCATAGGTGGTGCTCCTAAACTAGGTGATCCTGCGGATTTAACGAAGGAATGGCAGTACCAGGTTACAGCGGCAAATGGGAATGCTAAAACATGGACAATCAGGGTCGTGTCATTTAAGAAATAATTAAGAAATACTTTTTAAAAAACGATAATGGAAACTTCTCGTAGAGATTTTATCCGCTTGGCAGGTTTGACAAGTTTAGGGATAATGGGAAATAAGTTAATGGCTAATCCCACTGAGGAAACTTGGACTGATGCTGCGGTACAAAACTTAAAATCGCAGAGCAATATGTGTGGTTTTGCTGCGCCAAAGCTTGATGTGGTGCGCATTGGATTTATTGGCGTGGGAAATAGGGGTGCATCTGCTGTTTACCGGATTGACCATATTCAAGGTGTCGAAATTAATGCCATCTGTGATATCAGAAGAAGTTACGCTGAAAAATCTGCCAATGGAGTAAAAGGTAGTAAAAAGCCTGCGGTATACGCGGATAAGGAAGAAGCATGGAAAGAGCTCTGTGATCGACAGGACATCGATCTGGTTTATATCTGTACACCTTGGTCTTTACATGCGAAAATTGCGAATTATGCGATGAAAGCAGATAAACATGTGGCTATCGAAGTGCCTGCTGCCACTACAGTGGATGATTGTTGGGAATTGGTGGAGACATCGGAGAAATATCAAAAGCATTGCATGATGCTCGAAAACTGCTGCTATGATTTTTTTGAGCTGATGACTTTAAATATGGCTAGACAGGGGATTTTCGGAGAGATTATCCATGGTGAAGGTGCTTATATACATGATCTGCTCCATGAAAATTTTGGAAAGAACAGTTATTACGATATGTGGCGGTTAAAGGAAAATTTTAAGAATGGTAATCTTTATCCAACCCATGGGTTGGGACCGATCTGTCAGATCATGGATATCAATAGAGGTGATAAAATGGAATATTTGTCGTCCATGTCTTCAAAAGATTTCAGTATGGAACCTCTTGCTAAATCATTGGCGGCGAAAGATCCATTCTATGAGCCTTTTGCAAAACATACTTATCGTGGTAATATGAATGTGACGACTATCAAAACCTATCAAGGTCGCACAATTGTAGTGGAGCACGATGTGTCTAGCCCAAGACCGTACTCACGTATCCATCAGATTTCTGGTACAAAGGGCATTGCACAAAAATGGCCGGAACCGGAGCGGATTGCTTTTGGACATGATTGGATCTCTCCTGATGAAATGAAACGTTTGGAAGAACAATTTAGACCTGAAATCGTACAGAAAGTGGGGGAGATGGCAAAAAAAATAGGTGGACATGGCGGTATGGATATGATGATGGATTGGCGGTTAATTGATTGTCTGCGTAATGGTTTACCGCTCGATCAAGACGTTTATGATGCTGCGTTATGGAGTGCAATTGCACCATTAAGTGAGCAATCGGTTAAAAAGCGCTCTAACTCAATTGATGTACCTGATTTTACAAGAGGAAAATGGAAAACCAATCTTAAAATGGAACTGACATTAAAAGGTGGTGGTACCACATCATTTAAATAAGTCGGACGCTTGTATGGCGCAATAATATGTAGTGATCGTATCCTTGGCCTATGACCAAGGATACGTTTTTTTAAATGGATTTGTTTTAATTTAAATAGGCTTAATGATATGAAAACAAGTTATTTATTGCTGGTGATTACGCTATTTTTCAATAATGTACTCCAAGCACAAAAGAAGATCGACGTAACCGAATATGGTGCTATACCTAATAGTTTCTCGGATGCGACATCTGCAGTACGTAAGGCTATAGAGGCTGCTCGCAATGAAACGAGTTCGGTGATTAATTTTCCGGAAGGGAGATATGATTTTTGGCCAGATCAAGCGGAAGAGCATGTTTACTATATTAGCAATACTTCTACTGAGAAAGAATATCCGTCCAAGAAGCAACGGGCAGGTCTTTACTTAAAGGGAATGAAAAACATCACCATCGAAGGCAACAATGCTACTTTTATCTTTCATGGAAAAATGATTTCCTGGATTTTGGACAACTGTGAAAATATCCGGATTCAAAATGTTAAAATCGATTATGAGCGACCTGGTATGTCTGAACTTACTATTGTGGAGGCAACTTCTCAATATGTGATCGGAAATGTGCATCCTGATGCTAAATTTGATATTATCGATAATACCTTAGCATGGTACGGAGAAAAATGGGTGAGCAAAAACTTCCACGCAATATTGGTGGATACGGTAAAGGGTATTAATGTATATAGCAGCTGGATACCTTTTAGAAATAGTAAAGCCCAGATCATTGCACCTTTAAAAGTGAAATTCACCGGTGATTTTTCGAAGTTTAAGGGGAAATCTGGTGATATCTTAACGGTTCGGGATACTTATCGCGATTATGTGGGGGCATTGGTCTATGAGTCGAAGGATATTGCGCTGGATCATGTTTATATGCATTATATGCAGGGATTAGGTATTGTCTCGCAGTTTTCTGAAAATCTACATTACGATCATGTATATGTCGAACCTGCTATGCATAGTGGCCGCGTGATGGCTTCTTCTGCCGACGGTATGCATTTTTCTGGTTGTAAAGGTGAAGTTATCGTTGATAATTGCCGTTTTAAAGGTATGCATGATGACCCCATCAATGTGCATGGAACACATTTAAAAGTGGTTGAAATGGTATCGCCAACGGCATTGAAGCTTCGATTTATGCATGGTCAAAGTTATGGGTTTATGGCATTTCATGAAGGAGATACAGTCGGATTTGTACAGCCGGCAACGCTTCAGGTTTTTAATGATGGCATTATAAAAAAAGCTTCGCTTGTTTCTGAAAGGGAGATGCTGGTCGAATTGGATAAACCCATTTCTAAAGCTGTTCAAGTGGGTACATTTCTGGAGAATATAACGGCTACACCTGCGGTAACGATCAGAAATTCTCGTTTTGAAAGAACGAATACGAGAGGAATTCTGGTGACAACCCGTAAAAAAGTTATCATCGAAAATAATGTTTTTATAGGCATTGGTATGCACGCCATTTTAATTGAAAATGATGCATTGGGTTGGTTTGAGTCTGGTCCGGTACAGGATGTTACGATTGAAAATAATTTATTTGAAAACTGCGCTTATAATTCTTATCCAGGAAATTATATCATTCAGATCTCTCCGCAAAACAGTGCATTTTTACCTAATTATTGGGTGCATAAGAATATTAAAATAGAAAATAACCGCTTCAAAGTCTATGATTATCCAGTCTTGTCGGTAAAAAGTACAGATGGATTGTTGTTTAATAATAATAAGGTTGTGATGACAAATTTTATGAAATCGGGCGACAAGCGAGCTGAAATCCAATTGATAGGCGCTAAAAATGTTACCGTTAGAAATAACGATTTTGGGGGTGAAGATGCGGTGATTGAAATTGAAAAAATGTCTAAAAAAGATATCAAGACGGATCTGAAAGAGATAAAATCGATAAATTAAATAATGGGATGGATACGCTTTCAAATAAATCAAATCGTTTAGAATCGTTAGATGTACTTCGTGGGTTTGATCTTTTCTTACTGGTTGGTTTGCAACCTATTTTAATTGGCGTCGGACAGGTTTGGGATAATATTTATTACCATAGTTTATTGCTTCAATTTGATCATGAAATATGGATCGGGTTTCGTTTTTGGGACCTGGTTATGCCCCTGTTTTTATTTATGACAGGGATAACAATTGCGTTTTCTTTGGATAATAAAAAAGGGTTACCTACCGGGCCGATCTACCGCCATATTTTCAAACGGTTCTTCATCTTATGGATCTTAGGTATGGTGATGCAGGGGAATCTATTGTCCTGGGATTGGCAACAGTTTAAATTATATTCCAATACTTTACAGGCGATTGCGATGGGCTATGTCGTAACGGCAGTTTTATACCTGAATCTGGGGATTCGTAAGGTCGTTATGATCGCTATAGTATTACTGATCGTATATGCTATACCTTTTTTATTGGATGGGGATTATTCGTCGCAGTCAAATTTTGCGATTAAAGTGGATCGAATGCTTTTGCGCGGATTTACGGATGGTGCGTACTGGAAGAATGGAAATGCTATTTTTTCTGATCAATACGATTACAGCTGGATATGGAGCAGTTTAACTTTTTCGGTAACCGTTATGATGGGGTGTCTTGCAGGGAAGTTGATGAAAACTGGGATAAAGACTAACCCGAAACGTGTTTTTTGGCAGTTAGTTTTGACGGGGGTTGTTTGTCTGGCGATCGGATTATTATGGAGTTTACAGATGCCGATTATAAAACGGATCTGGACAAGTAGTATGACGCTCTTTTCCGGAGGGATCTGCTTTTTGATGATGGCTGTGTTTTACTATATTATCGACCTGAAAAAAGTTTTGAAGCCTTTCCAATGGCTGAAGATTTATGGCATGAATTCAATCGTTGCTTATTTTTTAGGGGAGATGATTAATTTTAGATCTGTTGTACATTCCTTAACTTATGGTCTAGAAAATATGCTGCCGACTTATAAACAACTCATTTTGACAACAGGTAATTTTACACTTGTTTTTTTGATCTTGCTAGCATTCTATAGAGCACGCATTTTTGTTAAAATTTAAGTTTATGGTTTACCATTGGTAGGTATTCTAAAAAAAAATTGATGGCTGTGGAGATACAGAAGTTAGTTATCTGACTAGTAGGGTCTTGGTGGGCGTGCGGTGACGTAAAAGCGACTAGTTTTTTTCCTTATTAAAATGAGACGAGATTAACTTTAAAGGTTCACAAACTAAAGGGGATAGCTTTTTACTATCCCCTTTATTATAAAAGGTATTATTTTTTGTTTTATGCATGAAACTCCAGAAGTGACGTTAATCTTCCTAATTGTTTAAGGCATTGTTGATTGATATTTTATTTTATGTCAAGATAATCTGGTGATTCAAGTATGTAGTCACCCATGTTGATTGATATTTTACTTTTTCCTTTTGGCAAATTTGTGGGAATCAAAAATGTAAATTCATCAGACGTTCTATTAAGCATAATAATTGGAGTATTACCTAATTTGTAAGTGGCAAATACTGAAAACCCTTTTCCCTTAACAGTAATCACATCTCCAGGATAGCCTTCAGTTTTATTGACGGAACTAATAAATCCTTTTTCAGATTTGACGTTAAAAGTTTTATCCGCAAAAGTCGTTTCACCATCATTTGCTACATAGCAGACTGAAACGGTTTTAGTGCCACTACTTTCTGAGCTGTTGTTAAACGTAATTTCTCCATTTAGTGCTAATGCAATAACCTCATGTTCGCCAATGCGTACTACATAGTTGGTATAATCTATAAAATTACCTTTTATCGTAATTTTTTCTTCAGGATATACGGTCGTAGTACTGATGTCGGCTATTTTTAATTTGCGGACTTCTACTGTTTCGGTACTGCTTATGTTAAAAAATGGATTGGAAATTGTCACTGTATATGTTCCGTCTTTCATTTGAGGAATCTTAAATGAAAACCCTCGGTCGTAATAACTTGGCTTCTCTACTACTTGTTTTCCAACATATATCGTGTTCCATGCCGCTCCGTAAAATTTTTCAAAATTATCACCAGTAATAAGAGAATTTGAAGATGGGTGGACAACTTTAGGGGATATATGTATGTTTTGTCCCCCAGGCTGAAGAAGTTCAATAGGGTGGGGGAAGATAATGCTATCATTACCACTTAAATAACCAATTTTGAAACTTGTACCTTTAAGGCCATCTATAATCGCTAGGGATATCGTACTTTGAAACTTGAACTTTTGTCCACCTATTAATAACCATAACTCATCCCTGTAACTATATGGTCCGGGGAGATTAGTTCCAGTGAAGGTAATGGCATCTGTTAGATACACTTTTTTTTCTGAAGGAGGGTTTAATTTGGCCACAATGATCGTTTCACATAATTCAAAAATAAATTTTTCAGTGTTAGATTTTTGTTTAACGAGATTGAAACGGATACCAGCCCCATGATCTAAGGAATTTTGGGGTACAATAAATGTGATAAGATTTTTTTCCGTGTTGATGGTGAATGGTATACTTACATCATTTATTGAGTTTTTTAATTTGAAGTCCTTATCAATACCATCAAAATTGCCTCCTACCGATATGGTATCTCCCGTATTGGCATATTGGTGAAGCCCTTCTGTTACTTGTAGGTAACCAGCTGTGAAGGGTAATTTATGACTCGTGTAAAATCCTTTTGCTGTTTGGATATAGAATTGTACGTAGTAATCTGTCGCCACTTTGAATGGTGATTTCGGTTTATATTCGTAAGAAATCGGTCCCAATTTAGGCGTTGTACCAAGTGAAATTTTTTCTTCATTTGTTTCTCCGCTTTGGGTATATCCTATCACAATACCGTAGTCTGTTATTTTATCCTTATTTTCCTCTAAGAGTTTGCTTGAAAAGACAATACTTTCCCCATTCATGCTTTCAAGCTTCATCTCGTCAAAAAGAAATGGTTTTGTGATTCCAGCTTCTACACGGTCTTCTGTCTTGCTGCATCCTATAACCAGTAGCGTGATTAAAAATAAGATATAATGGATTAGAGTTTTCATTGCTAATTTTGTGCTGTATATTAAATTAATAAACTTCAAATAATTCTGGTAGCGTGTTTATTTGGTCTTTTGTAATAATTGACAATCTCATCTTGCCTTTTGGTGCATAAGATGGTACTGTGATTTGAATTTCATTATTGTTTATTTCGGTGCGGTATACATCCATATCGCCGAGCATAACGCGATTAATATAGGAAATACCTGCTCCTTTCAGTGTGATCACTTGGCCTATTCTTCCGCGGAGAGGGCTGGCTGAAGTAAGCACAGGTGATTTGATTGTTACAAATTGACTTTTATCGTTGTAAGTAAAGTTGTAATCCTGGTCACGATATCCTATTTTCCATTCACCTGAAGAGAAAGATCTTGGCGATATTACGACTTCGAGTTGATTTTCTTTTTCTGCAACTACCGTCGCTTGGTCTTGATTTTCGGGAGTCAATATCCTATACTCTTGACCTTTGATAAAATTACCCTTGATAGTGACAGTTTCACCATAATGGGGATTAATAGTAGATAAACTGGTCCATTTTAATTTTCTGACTTCAATGTTTTTGGGTATGTTTAATGTACCTATCGGATATCTTAATGTAAGACTGTAGGTGCCGTCTGGGATATCGGGAACGACGAAACTATTATTATTTTCATGATATGATATTTGATATTTATTATCGAAGAGTGCAATTGGATTAAGATTGGTGAAGTATTGACCAAAATTTACACCTGTAAGTTTGAAATCGGAATGCGGATGTACAGCAATACTGCTAAAATTAATTAGCTTTTGGTCTGGTAATTCAAAAGTAACGACATCTTTAAAGATAACAGTATCTCGATCATTAATATATCCAATACGCATGGTCGGAGAGACCTTTTTGAGGTGCCTAAAATAGACGTTATTGGTGAAATCAATAATATTGTCTCCAATTAGTAGTTTTAGATAACCATTGCGTGGATTAGAAGGTGAATAATCATTTGACGTAAAGTCAATTGACTCGCTAAACTTGTAACTTAATTTTGCAGACACTTCTGCAGTGGCTATGACTTTAATTTTTCCTATAATGGCACGGTATGTTTTGTTTCGATCAACTTTATTAAGGGTAATATTTAGTTCTTCACCACTGAAAATGTTTCCAGGGTTTTTGGGAAATTGAAAATTAAGTATTGTTCCATTTTTTTTTACTTCATAAGGAATACTTGTCGTTGTAAAATCATCAATTTGGAGCTGAAAGTCGCTATTTATCATACTGAAATCCCCCTCTATGGTTACTTGATCGCCAAATGCAGCTTTTAACGTTTTCTCTGTCTTTATAACAAGGCCATTAAATACAAAGGAATTGCTTTCTGAACGGTAAACATTTTCTTCAGTCTTTAAGTATAAGAAATAACTATAATCTTGATTGAATTCGAACTTTTTTTTGGGTTTGTAATGATATTCGACGGTACCTACTTTTGGATCTTTGCCCATGCTGATTGTAGTTTCCACCACTTTTTCTTTTCCTGACTCATCAAATAAACGTTCTTGGATAATCCATCCAAAATCAATAATTTTTTCATCATTTAGGTAGGTTACTTTACCTAACAATGTGATTTCATCTTTTTTTAAGTTTTTGTAACCATCTATTTCTATTGAAATTGGAGTTGTATCGATCATAGTTATTTTTTCTTCTTTACTGCAGCTTAGTAAAAAGAAAGAAATAGTAAAGATGAGCAGGCTGTAAGGAAGTGCCGTGCGCAGAATGGAATTGGTAAACTTAAAGTACATGCTAATTAAAAATGTTATTTGATGTGCATAAAAAATCTTTTTATTATGGCTGTAGATTGATCTTTAATAGCAGGTATACTTTAAGGTCCAGTCTTAAATGAAATAAGAGCATAGAAACTAAAAGACTACATGGATTTTGGAGAGCAACTTAACTTTAGTATAAAAGGTGATTTATATTTCGTTCAAATATAAATATTTATTATTTATTACATAGCTTTTTATTGTATCACTTCTAATCAAGTGTTTTAGCTGCATGAGGAAGTTATGGACACTGGTATTGCCTTTTAGTTGTTGTAATTCTTTGATCTCCTCAGCAGTAACGCGTGCATAAAGCATCAGAACGTTTTGTTTGGGGAAAATGTATTTAGATTAATTATCAACATTGTGAAATAACGCAAAATTTTATAATATACCAAAGGGTAAGTGGTACATAATATTAATTTCATGAGGAACTAAAGTATACGATTTCTAAAGTACTGATTCCGCAGTCTCATAGCCGTTTAATTAACCTGCTTACGATCTAATCCCATAACTTTCTTACTAACGGATTAACAATCGCCACTCCTCACCATTTAACTAACCTATTAACAATGTCACCTCATAACTTTCTTACTAGCTGAAACAGTTCTAAGGGGAATATAAAAAAAGCGATATCTATCCTCAATAATTCTTAAACATAGAAAAGGAGTCTTTAATTAAATCTTTATCTAAACCATAATTGCTTTTTGTATTACCACAAAAAAAGCCTCAGATATGTAACTATCTAGGGCAATCCATCAAACCAAGTCCGAATTGATGATTAACCAGACCCTAATATACTAAACTAATTTCCATTTTTGATAGTACTCTTGAAAAAATGCCAGCAGTGATGGAAAGGAAAAAGCACCTCTCACGGGGTGCTTTTATTATTTTTACTGTTTGACTATGCTCGTATCATGCATTATTACTTGATTTCAATATAGTCGTCCGACTGGATAATATCCTCATTGATATTGATGGTAACACGTCCTTTAGACTGGATAAAATTGGATGGTGCTAAAAATTGAAATCCATCTTTGGTTCTATTTACAACATTAACATACTTTCCACCTAAATAAACAAAACTAGCCTGTGTCAATCCATTTCCTTTTACGGTAATCAGGTCGCCAGGGTATGCTTGCAGTGGACTTACGCTGCTGATGCTACTTTTTTCTATTTTGAAAGAAAGATTTTCTCCGGCATAATATTGATCATTGGTTCCATAGTAATATATTTTAATAGCGGTATGGCCAGTCTTACTATCTGGAACCAGGAAGCTTACTTCTCCATTATCGGCTTTCACATCAAAATATCCATTGTCATTTAATGCCAAACCATATTGTTGACCATCAATAAAGGAACCTTTGATCGTAATTTTATCGCCAACGTAAGCTTGCTGCACATCTATATTTGATAACACAAGTTTTCGAACTTCAATCTTATTTTTGCTTTCTAGTTTATCATAAAAGGCACTGTTGATACCAACACTATAAAAGCCGTTTGCTACATCAGGGACGGTAACATTTAAATACTCATCGTTATAATCGTAGCTAGGTGGCAATGCTTTGCCGTCGAATAGGACTGTCACTTGACTGTAATTAAAGAATTGCCCAAATTTTAGACCTTTAATCTGCAATGTGCTCTTTGGATGTACTACTTGTGTAGCAAAACTGATATCGTCTTTATTAGGTGTAAATAGCTTGACGGGAATAGGGAATATGATCTCTTCTTTACCATTAGTATAACCAATCTTAAAATTATTGCCCTTTAACCCTTCCACATCTATTAAGTTTAATGGATTTTGATATTTTACTTTTATTCCGTTTACAATCAATTGAAAGTCTGCTGGCGAATCATACATATTGGGTAGATTTTTTCCTGTAAGCTTGATCGGAGTGCCTAAGTAAATCTGAGTGACAGTGATCGGATCAATAGTACCGACTATTTTAACGCGTGCCAGTAAATAGCTTTCATACCCAGGTAAAGAACTATTATTTGTTTTATTTTGCAGATAAAATTCCATTGTAGTCCCGTGTGGTACTGTGGTTTTAGGGATATCAAAGGTTAAACTTTTTTTATCTGAACTTATTTGATAGGAAACACTTGATTGATTACCAGAATTGAGGACGAAATATGATTCGTCGATGCCTTCAAAATTTCCGTTAACAATAATTTTTTCACCCGATGTGACATTTTTTTGATCAACAGCTTGTATAGCGATATTATTCCAGTGGATTGTAGTGGGAATTGATCTATAAAATCCTTTTTCGGTTTGTATATAAAAAGCAATAGCATAGGTTTCATAACTCTTTAATCCTCCCTTCGGAAGAAAGGAGTAATTAAGTTTTCCAATTTTTACGTCTTTACCGACCGATATCTCTTGCTCTTTTTTCAAATTTCCACTTTCCATCTTATAGATCAGAACTCCATAGTCTTGGACAGACTCATTGTTGAGAGAAAGGATACGGCACGAAAGTGTGGCTCCTTCCTTGGATATTCCGTCAACTATAGGTGCTTCTAAATTTATAGGTTTGGTGTCGACAGCCTCTACTTTATTTTCGGTTTTGGTACAACTACCTAACGTGATTATTGTTACGACTAAGAGATATATAATGCGTTTCATATCGTATATATAGTATGATGGATTAGTAAATTTCAAGATAACCAGGAGAAATCGTTTTTCCATTAGTGACGATTGATAATCTGATCTTTCCTTTTGACATGCTGAGTGGGATTTGAAACATGATTTCATCATTGTTGGAGATTATCGGAATGATTGGAATATCCCCTAAAAAGAAATGTTGAGCATACTTGATCGCTCTGCCTTTCATAACGATGACTTCTCCTACAGTTCCTTTAGAAGGAGAAAATGAATCAAAAGCAGGTGATAATACATTAAACTTTAAAGCATCACTTGTAAAGTACGTACTGCCATCGTATTGTTTGTATCCGATTTTCCAACTTGTATTCCCATGAGCAATTGAAGGGATCTGAAATTGCAATTTGTCTTTTACAACAGGAAGTTCATAAATATAATCGCTGTTTTCTAATTTTAACGTATAATGATTGCCATCGATAAAATTTCCACTAATCGTAATATTGTCTCCTGGATAATAATCGGATTGGGTAGGGAGAGTCCAATGTAATTTTTTAATATTTACTTGTTGACTAGACTGTACGGAACCTATTGCATGTTTGAGGTTAACGTTATAGGTGGCTTCGGGAATCTCTCCGAGATAATATTCAGAATAATCATGTGGACTGTTTGGTATGGTGTAACTGTTACCACGATCCGTAAAGATCAACGTGGGTCTTTCTAAGTTGTAATAGTACTTGGTGTAATCATCAAATCGCAATTTGATCAAAGTGTTCGGGTGCGCTTCTTTTGCTGTCAATTGAAAAAGATCTGCAGTTGGTCTGTTGATCGCTATCTGTTGTGGAAATATGACAGAGTCTCGGCCATTTAAATACCCGATACGAAAGCTGCTACCTTTTAAATTACTTAAGGTACTTAAATTGACATTCGGACTGAAGGGAATCTGCAGTTCACCTATGATCAAACGTAGGCTGCCGTCATAATTATTAACCTCATAAGAATTTACTCCCCCAAAAGCAACGGGTTCATATAAAAAATAATTTAATTTTGTGGGCGCGGTAATACGACCTAATGTGCGTAGATTGATGAGTGGTCTGCTGTAAAATTTTGTTGATTCATAACGATTAAGAGTTGCCTTAACAATTTTATTATGTGTCCCTAATGTCGCAGGCATAACAAATGATAATTGCGTTTTTTCCTTATTTAATACAATAGGAATCTGACGTGCATTGAGATCAAGAATATCTATACTGTATTTGCTATCAACTTTTGAAAACTCACCTTTAATATGAACGGTATCGCCTGTAGCTTGTGCAAATGTACCCGACTGAATTATCTTTATGCCATCGACTTTAAAATAGTATTCACCTGATTTATAATAGGATTTGTCTGTTTTAAGATAAAAATGATAACTGAAGCTATTGCCCAATTCGGGTTTGGTATGTGGGATATAGGTATATTGAAATGGGCCAATTTTTGGGGTATTGCCAAGACTTATGGTTGTTCCTGCAGTCTGTTGGTTTTCTTCTTTAATGATAAATCCATGATCTATTATGGTTTCACTGTTTAAATTTTCGATTATACCGTTTAGTATGATCTTGTCATCACTAATTTCACTGACACCTTCGTTTACGATTTGAATAGATCTGGTATCGAAAATGGTCGTTGTGTTTTCTTTTTTGCAGCTTGATGTTATGGATAGGATAATCGCCATAAAAAAAGGTGCGAACAAAAAAACGTATTTTTTTGTATAAAATGCTGTTTTCATAATCTTCGTTTAGGGATTAGTTACTTCAAATGCATCTGAAAGTTGTAACCAGCGTTCACCTATCCGGGCACTGATTTTGTATTTCCCGGGTTGTGTCATAAAGGGTAGACTGATTATTACTTCGTCATGCGAATTGCCAACTTGCGAAGCATGTACCCAGTTATCTCCAAAATAAATCATCGCAAATGCTATCGATTTACCTTTTAGCCTTATGTTTGTGCTGGTGTTTCCCTTAAGCGGAGAGAAACTAGTGAATGTAAATTGGTTAACTTCTATAGTGAGATTGGTCTGAATTGCTGTACTTGAATTTTCATGAGCATCTGTATAACCAATTGTGAGATTGTGTTTGCCGCCTTTGAGCATAGGGATGGTAAAATTTAGTTTGCCTTCTTCAGCAGGTATGCCATAGTGACCATTGTTATCTAACATGATATTATAATGGTGTCCCTTAATAAAGTTGCCAAATACGGTGACCGTACTTCCCATATCCTGACCGTTTTGAGTTAGATGGGTTGCTTTTAAGGTTTCTATTTTTAGTTTCTTTTGGGATATGAGATGGTAATTTTTGGATTTTATTTCCAATGGGTATTCACCATCAGGTAAGCTTCCTGGATAGATGGAATAAATACCTTGATTATCATATCCCATATGTACGGGGTGCGAACCTAATGAAAAGGCAACATCGCCAAATAATTGATCATGGCTTAATCCTAATACAAGCGCATTTCCAGAAGGATGAGCTCGTAGCGAAGGAAAGTATATTTTATTTATGTCGGGACGGAAAATTTGTAATTTTTTAGGGAAAATTACTGTGTCCCGTCCATCATAATAGCCTAAACGGAATACATCACCATCGTCAGGACTTATGTAATCGCTGAGCATAATGTAATCGCGATAAGGAACAAGTTTATTGCCAATAATAATGGAACTGTTGTAAGCGGGCCCTTCTTTTACAGTTAAATGTAGATAAGAGTAAGGAGAAATATTGTAATCATCTGGCGGATTGATACGGGTCAGATATTTTACTGAAGCGATATAAAACTGAGAAGGATAATTTGAGGTATCTTCTTTTTTAATTAGATAAACAGAAGCTTCTTCTTTAAACCCATTGACGGGTAGCGTAAAGCTTAAATCGATACTGTTATTACTGATGTTGTAAGGAATCGGAGTAGGATGGTCACCAATATATAAATCATATTTTATGGAGACATCTTTAAAATTTCCTTTCAGTTTTACAGTTTCACCAGAATAGCCGGTAATTGCTTGATTGGGATGAATACTGAAATCTTGTGTAGTAGTGATATATAGGGGAACATAATTACCTTTTATTTCATCTTTATCAGTTTTAATATAGTAACGGTATCGTGATAAATTCGTTAGCTCATTTAGAATATTATCTTCTAAGGCTAATGAAACTCGACCGGGAACAGCCTTTTCTGTTATTGGATAGGTTTTAGTTTTTTCTATTGACTGGTTGTCAATATAGCTAATGTATAAGAATTCAAATCCATGTTCAATAACCTTATCTGTGTTAAGATGTAAGATATTGGCTGTCAAAATGGTTTTCTTATCTTCGGTGATTTCAATTCCTTGGGTTTCAATCCGGATAGGTTTGGTATCTTCCATGGGGATTGTTTCCACTTTGTTACAGGAAATTTGCATGATTAATATAAATAATAAACATCGCAAAAGATGCTGTCTTTTCATAAGTATAATTAAGATGGCTATTAGATCGCAAAGATATGAAAAATCCCATATTAGCGAAATAATTATACTGTTGAAAAATAATTAATTGGCACAAATTTAAATAGTATATTAAAAAAGGGGATTTTAAATGTTCCTAATTGATTGCATTTTTTTGCTTATTATTAGTGAAATCTAAATTTACGTCAGTGTAAATTATCAAAACATTGAATGGTATAAAAAATAATCCATTTTGATCTTCTTAATGGATTTCATGCTAATTGGAGAGTTCTTTAAAGTCAAAAGGGCCTAATTTTCATTAGACCCTTTATCTTGACGTTTTGGTGTATAGTAATTTTTTTTATGTTTCTTATCGTTTCCTCTTTTTTGTTTCGTCATCCAAAAGTTTTGGGTGCATTTGGATTTTCTACTGTACTACGTCGATTTATTTGCTGCTTTATAAAAAGCAGGTTTGCTATAGTTTTCAATAATAAAACAACTGTCCCATAAAAAGGTTCATGACAAAAAATATTTTTAAACTTTTTTTTTAGGATAATCTAGCCATTTACATTTTGAAATGACAGAGGATTCATGCGTCTTTAAATTAGCTGAGATCTATCTTTTATGTACCTTAGCTTAGAAATCAAGATAAAGGTTTAATTTAAAAAATGATATTGTCTAAACATCAATCCTCCCTAATAATTGCACGAATTCTATCTACATCAAGTTTTCCTCCGTTTTTATAGTAAACGATCTTACCATGTCGATTCAATAACAAAAGTGTTGGAACGCTGCTGATACCTAGTGAATCGCTCAACAAACTACCTCTATCCAAACTATTTATCCAGTCCATCTTATGTTCCTTTACACTATTGATAAAACTAGTGGAATCTCTATCAATCGAAATGCTAACTATCTTCAATACATCTGTGGAGAATTGCTTACGCAGCTCCGTGATATCTGGTATCTGTTGTAAACAAGGTCCACACCAACTTGCCCAAAAATCTAACAAAACAAAATTTTCTTTCGAGTTTTTAAGTTTAATTGCCCCGCGATTGATATCTTTAAAGTGAATATCTGGTAAAATTTCATTCTCTTTTAGACGTGTAGGTGATATTTTTTGCTGTAACTGAGCGGCGATTTTTTTCCCTTCCTTCGTATTTCTAAATTCATCCGGAAATGTATTATTGTAATACGCTAATAAGTTACTGTAATATTCTGAATCATTTTCTACTAAACTAGCTAATCCAAGTACTTGATCTTTGAAATAGTAAAAAGAAAAAAAGTCATTGGCATATGGTGTTAGGTAGTCCAGTGATTTAGTGTTGATGACTTTCACGGTATTAGCAAGTTCGTATTTAATAGAATCATTCGTGCGAAGCTCACTACCATGCTTTGTAAACAGATTATTCAGTTTTATCAATTCTATTTCTTGCTCTCTTTTAAGATTACGATAAATCTCATTTGAAGCCGTATCATAAATAGCAGTTATATGGGTATTACCTTCAGAATAAAATGGCGTTTCTTTCCTCTTTGGATCATAAAAAAGATTCAAAATACTGAGATTACTATCTATGAAATAGTTTTTATCATATTTACGATCATAAGTGACATTTAATGTAGGGTAGCGTGTATAGACAGGTTTATCAATGTTAATACTAGAATCTGCTTGGTCTAGTTCAAGTACGTCTAATACAATACCGTCATCAAAATGCACTATTAATTTCTCTTTGTCAATACCTCTGAGATTTATTCTGACTTTAACATGGTCTTGTCCATACACAATAGCAGAAAATGTCATTAATATCGTTAAAACAATTAAGCAATGTAATCTCATAACCATATTTATTAATGATTTAAAAATATTTAAATAGAATAATGGGAAAGGTAAAAAACAGATTATACCTTACTTAAATACTAACTTCATTTTAAGAAGAAAGAAATATAATCTTAGCTGATCACTTTGTAATTATCTTCAATATAGGAATTTTTATGAATTTTTCAAAAGATGTAAATACTTATAATAATACAGCTTATACAAGTACTCACATGATTTCGCTGAAGAATTATGGGGAAAATCAAAATGATATGAAAAAAGCCCCAGATAGTTTACTATCTGGGGCAATTCATCAAGCCAAGCCCGAATTGATGATTTAATCGAATCCTAATATACAAAATTAATTTCCATTTTTGAAAACGCTCTTGTAAACAATTCTATTCGGAAAGTGTCCTATTAGATTATTTACTGAAGCGGTGGTATGTTTCTCTATTGCGGGAGAGAGAAGACTCTACTTGAATCTCCTGTTTCATGTTTTTTGCGGTATATTTTATAACTTTTATGTATATATTTGAGTTTTAAAACAGCTACCGAACCTGAAAATAGATTTATGAATGAAATATACAAGCGAAAAAGAATTGCTTGAAGACTTCTCTGAAGGAAAAGAAGAAGCATGTGCGTATATATACCATCGCTATTTTGCTCGTATCTGTTTGTTTGCATCAAGTTTTGTTTATGAGTCTAAAGAATCGGAAGATATAGCAGAGGAAAGTTTTATCCGACTATGGCAAAGTAAACGCAATTATGAAAGTATGCAGCATCTCAAAGCCGCCTTATATCAAACTGCACGTCGTTTGGGACTAAATTATCAAGCTTCTCGGCAAAGAAGATTTAATCGGGTGGATACTTATATCCGTCTTCAGGATCAAAATCAATCGAATCAACTTCAGGAAATCGTGTATACAGAAACGATGGCAGAGCTGTATCATGCTCTTAATAAACTTCCTCCTAAAGCACGTGAGATCGTGGAGCTTACGTATTTAGAAGGTCATAGCAATCAGGAAGTGGCCGACTTGTTAAATATTAACATTCAAACTGTAAAGAATCAGAAACTGCGCGCCTTAAGCTTATTGCGAAAGCTATTAAGCCGCGATTCTTTTCATTACCTGATGTCCATCGTATTCTTTTCTTCAAAAATTTAATTTTTTTTTATTCTTCTTTAGTACTTTTTTAATTCGGTGCGGTATCTATTATTGAAAAGAGATATTATGAACCTAACAGAAGAAGAATTATTGATTCGTATTAGCACCCTCATTGTTCAAGAAATGAAGGGTGAACAGCACGCTGAAGACCGTTTGCTTATAAAAAAATGGTTGAGTGAGTCTCAAGAGAATCAAGCGGTTTACAAACGTTGCTTTGATCAGATAATGCAAAAAAAGGCTTTTGAAAGTTTACAGGAATTTGAGAAAAATAGAGATTTTGAGAAAGTAAGATCAAAACTATTTGTAAGGCCTGTTCCTCAAAAAGCTTTTCAATTTAAACGTCTGCTACCGTATGTTGCCGCAGCATGTTTGCTTATTGCTTTTGGATCAGTTTGGTACTATAACCAGATTGGCTTAAAAATTCCTGCTGAAAACCAACTGTCACAGACAGATAGACTTCCTGCTAAAAACCGAGCTACAGTAACTTTTTCTGATGGACGCCAATTTCAGCTAAATGAGCGTGAAAGTGAAGTCTTTATCAGTAATAAAGGAGTTCATTATGATGATGGGGGGGAAGTGGCAGAGACACAAGCAGCTCAATTTGCCACAATAGAAACTCCTCGAGGAGGTATTTATGATGTTATTTTACCTGATGGTACACGTGTCAAATTAAATGCGGCAACGACACTTCGTTATCCTACCGTATTTGCAACGGATAAACGTGAGGTCAATGTGCATGGCGAAGCCTATTTTGAGGTTGCCAAGCGTAAAAATCAACCCTTTATCGTTGAAACTGCAAATCAGCAAGTTTCTGTCCTTGGTACTCATTTTAATGTGAATACCTATGGTAACAAGAGTGATATGAGAACAACACTGCTGGAGGGTAAAGTACAAGTAAAAGAATTAACTAGTGGAAAGCATATTGTTCTATTGCCAGGTTACCAGTCTCTTGTAAATAAAGGTAAGCTAACCAGCCGTGCTGTTGATGTGGATCAGGAACTGGCTTGGGTAGACGGCCGATTTAATTTTGACGGAAAGTCTCTCTTTGAAGTCATGGACGATTTGTCACGGTGGTATAATGTGGATGTTGAGTACAGGGGCCAGATGCCTGATGTCGAGTTTTTCGGTGGAACGTATCGCACCAGTAAACTGAGTACCATATTAAAGATCTTAAAAGACCAGAATTTACATTACCATTTTACAGCAAATGGAAAATTAATCATAGAAAAGAACTGATTTTAAAAAGAAAGGAGGACTATTAGAAACAACTTAACACGAAAGCCTATATGAATTTTATTGGACCTAGTCCGACAAACTAACCTAAACATTATTAATGAAAATAAATTCTTACTCTTTAAAAGTGACAAAGCCATTGTCATTGTTTGTTGTGCTTCTATTTTTCATCTGTCAAAATTTGAATGCGCAAACCATTACCTATTCGGGTCGCGATGTGGCACTTACAGAAGTATTGCAGGCGATCAAGAAACAGACTAATTATGAGTTCATGGGTGCCAAAAAATTACTTGATAGGGCAAAGCCGATAACCGTGAAAGTCGAAAAGGTGACACTTAAGGTTTTTCTTGATCAGATTTTAAAGGATCAGGATATGAGCTATACGATTGATTCAAAAACAATATTCTTGGAACAACTATCGCATACTACCAATCAAAAAACTGCTCCGGCGGTTAAAAAACCTTCACAGCGAGAGATCAAAGTTACCGTAAGGGGTAAGGATCAAAATCCCTTAAACGGAGTAACGGTGCTTTACAATGGGAAACCAGTCACGATTTCAGATCAAAATGGACAATTTTTTCTGGGGGAAGCAAAGGGTACGCTGACCATGAGTATGGTGGGATATCGGACTTATTTATTGCAGTTATTGGATGATAAATTTGACTATTCTATTCGCATGGAGGAGGAGCCTAATGCACTTGAGCAAGTGGTCGTAACGGGGTATCAGGTCATCAAAAAAGATTCTTACACAGGTACTGCGGTTACCAAAAGCGGAGAAGAATTAAGACAGGTGAATCCTCAGAATGTGCTCCAAGCGATGCAAGTGTTCGATCCATCATTCAAGTTACTGGACAATAATTTAGCAGGATCTAATCCCAATGCGCTTCCCAATATCAATGTCAGAGGATCTTCTTCCTTGCCTTCTGGAAATAATGAGGTACTGCGACGTGATAATATTACGACCTCGATCAATATGCCTGCCTTTATTATGGATGGTTTTGAAGTTAGTGTTCAAAAAGTTTTGGATCTGGATATGACCCGTATTGAGAGTGTAACCATTTTAAAAGACGCTGCAGCAACAGCGATATATGGATCACGTGCTGCAAATGGGGTAATGGTGATCACGACAAAAGCACCTAAAGATGGAAAGTTACAGCTGACTTATACGCATGAAAGCAATGTCAATGTTCCTGATCTGACCGGATATAAAGTCTTGAATGCGCCAGATAAATTAGCTTACGAAAAATTGGCAGGGCTCTATGATAGTGATTTACAACGACAGTCGCAAGATGTTCTTGATCAATTATATTATAGCAAATTAGCAAATGTATTGGGCGGAGTAGACACGTACTGGCTCTCTCAGCCTGTGCGAACTGCTGTTGGGCAAAAGCATGGACTTTACATCCAGGGAGGTGCAGAAACATTCAGATATGGCGTGGACCTTCGTTACCAGACACGACCTGGAGTCATGAAAGGGTCCGGTAGAAACCAATATTCAGGAGGTCTGAATTTCAGCTACAATCTTCGTGATAAAGTTCGCTTCCAAAATGAATTATCAGTGACCATCGTGAATGGTACGGAATCTCCATATGGTAATTTTTCAGATTATGTGCTGATGAACCCCTATTATCGGATGAAAGACGATAACGGTAATATTCTTCAGGAAATTGATGTTTGGACCAGGGTCGCCAACTCAGGGTCAAGCCAAAGGGAGCATGTATTGAACCCACTTTATAATGCTACTTTAAGTAGCTTCAACAAATTAGGCTATACCGAACTATTAGATAATCTATCTGCAGATCTAGATCTAGGCAATGGTTTGCGATTGCGTGGACAAGTAAGCTTACTGAAGAGACTAAACAATAATGACAACTTCCGTTCGCCTTTGGCCAATGATTTTTTTTATTATCCGACAAGTCAAACAGATTTAAAAGGTAGTTATACCAGTTATACGAATAATGAACTGTACTGGGATGCCAATGTGCGGGCGAACTGGATGCGGACAATCGAAAAACATAATTTCAATATTGTAGCGGGAACAAATATAAGAACGGAAAGTTATGATGAGCGTTCTTTTACAGCTGTAGGTTTTCCTAATGATCGTTTTACAAGTGTCGGTTTTGCAAAGGGGTATGCTGAAAATGCAAGTCCACAAAGCAGCTTAAGCGCTTCCAGGTTATTTGGTGCATTCTTGAGTTCAAACTATTCATTTGACAGTAGGTATCTTTTTGATGCCACCTTGCGGATCGATGGTTCATCTAAATTTGGAGCTAACAGGCGTTCTGCTCCATTTTGGTCAACGGGTATCGGCTGGAATATACATAAGGAATCCTGGTTCGATAATGAATCTATTAGCCAGTTACGTGTGCGGACAACGATCGGTCTGACAGGTTCTGTGCAGTTTGATCCCTACATGGCAAGAACTACTTACAATTATGATAAAAGTAACTGGTATTCATCGGGGTTAGGTAGTACAGTCCGGAATTATGGCAATGAGAATCTGACCTGGCAAAAGACCCAAAATACAGATGTTGGGATTGACTTAGGTTTCTGGAACGACCGCTTGACATTTTCTCCAAGATATTATCATAAGATAACACGGGATATTTTGGCGGACATCAACTTAGCACCTTCCACCGGATTTACATCCTATAAAGAAAATCTGGGTGATATGGAAAATAAAGGTTTTGAGCTTAATGCAAACTGGATACCTATCCGCAACGAAAACTGGACGCTTAGTTTGCTGGCTAATTTAGTTCGGAACGAAAATAAGATCATCCGGATTTCCAATGCACTGAAAAGTTATAACGATAGGGTGGATGAGTCACAGCAGGGAAGTGATCTGATGGCTGTGCCTTTGCTGAGATACAAGGAAGGACAATCGTTAGATGCCATTTATGCCGTGCCATCGCTTGGTATCGACCCTGAAAATGGAAAGGAAGTTTTCATTAAAAAAGATGGATCGTTGACCTATGACTGGGATGCGAAGGATATCGATGTAGTGGCTGTGGCCACTCCTAAAATAGAAGGTTTTTTCGGAGGAACGCTGCGTTATAAGCAATTTATGATGGTGGCTTATTTTCAAACACGGGTGGGCGGTAAAACTTATAATCAAACTTTGGTGGACCGGGTGGAAAATGCAGATCCAAGATATAATGTAGATAGCCGGGTGCTGGAAGAAAAATGGAAAAACCCGGGGGATGTGTCTTTCTATAAGAGTATTCAAGACCTTGGACAGACACGTGTCTCTTCGCGATTTATAATGCCAGATCGTTTACTTGCGCTTCAGTCACTCAATATTTCATATGATGCTGGAAAAGCTTTTACAAAAAAATTAGCACTGTCAAGCTTACGGATGGGGCTGGTTGCAAATGATATCTTTCGTTGGTCATCGGTCAAGCAAGAACGTGGGATAAATTATCCTTTCGCGCGGAGTATCTCTTTTACCCTTCAAGCGGGCTTATAAATATCTAATGACTTATACTAATTGAAGAATGAAAAAGATTTATATAACACTAATGTTTATTTCCACTTTAGGTTTTTTTTCTTGTGCGAAATGGCTTGATATACAGCCTGAAAGTGATGTGGATAAGAATATTCTGTTCTCGACAGAAGATGGCTTTAAAGAGGCTCTTATAGGTGTTTACACCAGAGCTGCGAAAAGTGATTTATATGGTAAAGAGTTGACCATCGGTACATCTGAAGTATTGGTCCAAAACTATACCATTCCCAGTAATGACCCATTAAGATACCAGCAAACTAAAAACTTCAGGTACAACGATGCGAATTTCACCGCTCGTAAGGATGATGTATGGAAAGGCTTATATAATGGCATTGTCAATGCTAATTTGATTCTAGGCGAAGTCGATAAAAAACAAAATCTTTTTATTGGTAACAACTACGCCTTGATTAAAGGGGAGGCATTGGCCTTGCGCGCTTTTCTGCATTTTGATGCCCTGAGATTATTTGCTCCAGCGCCTGTTATCAATGATAAAGTGGATGCAATACCATACGTTACAACTTATTCCAACAAATCGACAAAATTGTCCTCTGTATCTCAAGTGCTGGACTCCGTAATCCGTGATTTGGAACAGGCGAAGGATTTGTTAAAAATAGACCCCATTCGCCAGAAATCCTACATTGTCGGTTATCCGACAAGTACAGACACACTAGAAAATTCGGAACTCAGCGACCGAAATCTTTTCTTGCAAAATAGGAGACACAGACTGAACTATTTTGCGGTATGTGGCTTACTTGCTCGTGTTAATTTGTATAAAGGCGACCAAATAAAAGCGTTAGCATATGCCAAAGAAATTATTGTTGCAAAGAAGTTTCCGTGGACAAATCGTACGGATTTCCTGGCAGTTGATGCCGATAAAAAGGACCGTATCCTGTATAAAGAATTGTTGTTTGCTTGGTATATCCCTGCAATGAGCAACACGTTTAATAACGAGTGGTTTACAGAGGGAAACTCGGGGATGTACCTGGATCAAGAGGAAGCGAAGATTATATATGATGTTGGTGGGGCTGGAGGGAGCGATATGCGCTATACGCAGTGGTTTGGAAGTACAAGCGTAGGTTCAGCTTTTATTTCTCCTTTGCTCAAATATAGAAGAAATGTTTTCAGCGAGAACTTTTCGGCCAACTTGCATTACTTGGTC
Organism: Sphingobacterium sp. MYb388; assembly: GCF_037479535.1. Taxonomy (NCBI): domain Bacteria; kingdom Pseudomonadati; phylum Bacteroidota; class Sphingobacteriia; order Sphingobacteriales; family Sphingobacteriaceae; genus Sphingobacterium; species Sphingobacterium sp. MYb388. The sequence continues at coordinate 910,004 of NZ_JBBGYV010000001.1, forward strand.
GCCCCAGCAGTAAGGTTAAGTGAAATGTATTATATCGCTGCTGAATGCACTTTTGGAAATGATCCTGCTCAAGCACTTGCTTATTTAGATGAGGTGAGGCAAAATCGGGGAATCGGGCAGAAGCTGGAAATGATGAGCCAAGCTGCTTTTCGTCAGGTGCTGATAAAGGAGTATCGTAAGGAAATGTATGCGGAGGGGCAGCTATTTTTTGCATATAAACGATTAAATCAACCTATAGTTGGTCAGCAGGGAGCTTTAATACCCGTGAACCAGCAGGTATTTACGTGGCCGCTTCCTGATGATGAAATAATTTATGGACAAAGATAATTGAACATCAAAATGAAATATACTACATTTTTAATCATGACACTTGGCATTTCTATGTTCTTTTCTTGCAAAAAAGTATCGGTCATGACGTATGACCGGCCAGCAAATATTTATTTTAATCTGACTGCTGCAGATCGTGACAGTATGGTGTACACTTTTGCATATGATATGACTAAGGCTACTGATACGATCTTTCTACCGGTCAAATTAATGGGGTACCGGGATGAAAAATCAAGAAGCTTCCAGGCGTATATAGAAAATGATTCTTCAACAGCTCAAGCGGAGATTCATTACGACAAATTGAAGCCAGACTATCCGCTTATGGAAGGAGCTGGACAAACTTTTTTACCCATTATCATTCATAACGTCAAGGACCTGGAAACTCATGCCGTGTCTCTAATAATCAAACTCAAAGCAAGTACGGATTTTGGGACGGAAAATAAAAACCTTATTCGTGCCCGGATCATCCTCTCCGCACAATTGGAACAGCCCCAATGGTGGTCCATGTGGTTGGATAATTATTCCAGGGTAAAACATCAATTGTTTTTGCTTGTAACAGAACAGCGCACTTTGTCGATGCAGGGCATAGATGCACCAAAAAATCTCTATTTCGCAAATTTATTGCTAATCATGTTAAATGATCCCTTCAAGTGGGTTCAGGATCATCCTGAAAAGGACTATAAACTGGAGTCCACTGATGATGGGCAGACTTATGTCTTTTACCATGTGGATAATCCAAATCGAACCATATTGTTAAGGAAAAATGCAGGTTCGGGTAAGTATTTTTTTATTGATGAAACAGGAAAGGAGGTGAGGTAATATGGCTATAAATATTTTTATGAGGAAAGGGTTCTTCGCATCTGTTTGCATTGTGATGGTTATAGCAACTTTATACAGCTGCTATAAAGATAAAGGTAACTATAACATTGCATTACCGCAGGAACCTCAAATCACGGGGCTGGATACGCTGTATGAGGCTTCAGTGGGTGACAGCTTGATCATTAGTCCAAAAATTTTAGGAATTGATCCAGGTTCGGTACAGTGCAACTGGCGAATTGATGTTCCTGAAGCAATTAATCCGGAGACTAATCATTACGAAGGACAAGCACTACGGATCGCTTTTGGTTTGGAAGCTAAGCGTTATCGCGCAAGACTGACCGTTACAAACAAGGAAAATGGGATGAAATATTTCTATAATTTTCATATTCAAGGGGTGACAGCATTTTCGAGAGGATCATTGGTGCTGTCGGTCGATAATGGTATTAGTAAGCTCTCTTTTATAAAACCTGATCATTCGGTTCAGGCTAATATTTACGAAATCATTAATGGTGAAAATCTTCCGGCTAATCCATTACATATCCATTATGTCAGGAATCAGTTTACAGGAAATACTCCGTTAGGATATTGGATTATTTCAAAAAACGGTGGAGTTAGACTGGATGTGAATAATTTGAAGAAGGAGACCTTGAAACCGGGGACATTGCATGACAACTTTTTCTTAGCACCGCCACGTATCGATGTCGGAAGTTTACAAACTTATCCGTTTGGGGCATTATTGGGTGTGATCAATGGTAAATTTTATGGTGGAGCAACGACTACATGGGATCAATCGGTAACCTATGGTATGTTTGGAACGTTTGCAGATGGTGATTATGAGCTGGCGTCACAATTTGTCCTATCATCGGTGGACAATAATTTCAGTATTATCGGTTTTGACAAAAATAAAAAACAATTTATCCGGATCAATATATATGGTTCACCCATGTATTTTGGTACGCAATATACGAGCGTGAATCCAGAAATATTTGATCCTAGCCAGGTGAGGATGGATCTGTTACACATGGTGCAGATCAATAATAAGGACACTTATGCTTTTGTGAAAGATAATTCAGGTAAAGTTTATGAACTGAAGTTTACAGCTAATTTTAATGGACCATTTTTAGTTACCGCAAATCATAAAAAGCTTTTTGTACATCAGGAATGGATCAATGCAAATACTAAAATGGTGGCTAGTCGGATTGGATATATTTATGTGGGTTATCAAAACAAAGTGTTCCGTTATAATCCGCTCAATCAACAGGTGCAGGAATTAAAAGTTAATATACAGTCGCCTGTTAGTTTATTGAAATTGGACGATGACGAAAATACACTTATAGTTGGAGCTGGAAGCTCACTCTACTATCTGGATATTCAGGTAGGAAAAGATGGACAGCTCCTTAAGAAAATTGATGGAATACCAGGCGACATAGTAGACCTAACCTGGAGGAAATAAGTAATAAACTATAGCTAAATTATACATATGAAAATTTTAAAAATTGCTGCCATCATACTGGCAGCAGCACCAACATTGTTGTTTGCACAAGAGACTGCTTTTCAGATTAAAGGAACAGCTTCTAAAATGTTTAACGGTAAGATGATCTATCTGGACTATACGAAAGATGGATTTCCAGCATCGGATTCTGTCCAGATTGTGAATGGAAAATTCAGTTTGCAAGGTACGGTCGATGAACCTATTTATTCCAGAATGGTTCTTGATCAAGAAGGAACTGGGAAGCTGATGGCACAAAATGTGGGCGATCGTTTATACTTTTACCTCGGCAACGAGAATTATAATTTTACGATTAAGGATTCTTTACGTACGGCCTCAATTAAAGGATCAGCCATTCATGATGAATATAGTGCATATTTAAAAGAAATAGGCGGAGGATTTATGGATATCATTGACGCTGGCAATAAGGCATTCTCTGCAGTAAACAAAGACGCTGCTGATGCAAATGAACAATATCAAGCTATTCATGAAAAATTTGAAGCCAAATTTGAGGCGCGTCGGGTAAAGGAATTAGTCTTCGCAGAAAATAATCCGAACTCTATATTTTCAATTGATGCGTTAGTAGATGCTTCCAATAAACGAAAGCTTTCTGAAATTGAGCCGATATTTTTAAAACTATCGAAGGAGGTACGCCAGCTTACTACAGCGCGCCAGTTGGAGGCACGGTTTTTAGCGGAGCGAAGCATAAAGATCGGCAGTAAAGCTCCCGATTTTTCACAACCGGATACCAAAGGTAAAATGGTTAAGGTTTCCGATTTTAAAGGGAAATATGTCTTGATCGATTTTTGGGCCAGCTGGTGCGGCCCATGCCGTGCTGAGAACCCGAATTTGGTTAAAGCATATCACAAATATAAGAATAAAGGCTTAGAGGTATTGGCTGTTTCTCTAGATGATACTAAAGGAAAGAATGCTTGGCTAAAAGCAATAGAAGATGATGGCATGCCATGGATCCAGGTTGCTGACTTGAAAGGGTGGTCTAACGACGCAGCAGTTTTATATGGGGTAAGGGCTGTTCCGCAGAATTATCTGGTGGATCCGCAAGGAACTATTGTTGCAATCAATTTAAAAGGCGATAACTTACACGCCGAATTGGCAAAGGTATTTGGTAATTGATAATGCTTTATAAAGTACACTTTTTTGTTAAAATTTAAGCTTATTGCTTGCTATTGGGAGATCTGTTAAGCTTTATTAATATTAAAAGGGTAGCGGTATGCTACCCTTTTGTTTAAAGTCAAAAGGGCCTAATTCTCATTAGACCCTTTATCTTGACGTTTTGATGTACAGTAATTTTTTTATGTTTTTTATCGTTTCCTCTTTTTTGTTTCGTCATCCAAAAGTTTTGGGTGCATTTGGACTTTCTACTGTACTACGTCGATTTATTTTCTGCCTTATAAAAAGCAGGTTTGCTATAGTTTTCAATAATAAAACAACTGTCCCTTAAAAAGGGTCATAAAAAAATTATTTTTAAACTTTTTTATAGGATAATCTAGCCATTTACATTTTGAAATGGTGGGACATTCATATTCCTTTATTTATGTGTCAGCACTGTATTTGGTAGCAACATGAAGGTGTTAACCGGAGAATTTAGATGTTAAAGATGGTATTTATGCTTTTCCTAGTGGCGATAAATATTGCTTCGAAGTGTCTTTTCAAACTTTCCTTTATTCACACTTGTTATCAATTAGAACATAGATCAATCTGTCAAAGCATGACCAGGACGAAAAATGCTATGATCAAAGGAAAATCTATTCGTTAACAGATAAAAATTGCATAGTATGGCAGATGATAAATCAAAAAAAGGAAAACAGGATCGTTCGCAGGTGAGTGGATCAGAAAACTACGAAATTCAATATTTTAAAGATAAAATGGGGGTGAGCAGACAAGAAGTGATAGGCCGATTGGATAAAAATAATTAAACATTATTTATAATTAACATAATAGCATGACCAAAGGCCGTATTTCAGTCCATGAGCTTATGAAAATAGGGAGGGAGCAGGAAGGGAAAAGTGAGAATACTGCAGCAGCCGATAGCTATAAGCAAGTACTTAAAAAAGATGCATTGAACGCTGGGGCATATCATCGGCTTATGGTCTTATACCGCAAGCAGAAGGATTATAAGAAAGAACTTGCGGTAATTCAAAAGGCTATCAAGATGTACGATAAAGATATTAAGCAGGACCAGCAAGCGTGGAGAAAAACAAATCAGCAATCGGCAGATCTTAGTCAAGATCTAGCGAAAGCGTTGGGTCTTGTGAATGAAGATGGCCTACCGGTATACGAAGAACCGCATATTAACACGTGGCGGAAACGTCTGGAAACCGTTCAAAAAAAATTAGAAGCATCAAGTCTGAAGTCTAAAAAACGTAAATAAGCGATCATTGCTTTTTCTAAGTTAGGCTTGCTCTTTTGTTAATTCCTCAGATTCGACATAATCCTTAAAGTTCTTAAAATCTTTGTGGATCATTCTTTCTAAACCCGGATTTAAAAACTTTGCAACTGCTTTCCCTAACTCACCAACCGGGGCTTTATAGCTCATTTTTAATGATATCTCCGTTTTGTTTTCTCCTGCTTCTTTAAACTTTACTGTGCCAGCATTTTGAACCTTCGAATCAGCCATACTTGACCAAGAAATCTGCTCGTTGATAATATCAGCCGTGATGGTGGCCTTCCAGGATAAAGGATCTAGTCCCGCGGGTGTTTTTACATGCCATTCAGAATGCTTTTCATCAATTATATCAACGCGATCCAGATGTTTCATTATTGACGGAAGATTTTCAAGTTTTCTCCAGAACGCATATACGACGTGGCGAGGACTGTCTACTGTAATGACCGATTCTATAAACACATCAGTCGGGTTATTTGCCTGGTCGATCGCGAGCCTATCGTATATTGGACAGTAACCAGTAGATCCTCTTAATAAAAGTAGAGCACTAGAGACGGCCAGTGCTGGATCTTTCTTTTTACCCGTTAGGCTTGTATAAAGTAAATATGACGATGATAAGATCGTGATTATGCGTTCAGTTTTACTGATATTTTGTTTATAATTCATCATGATATAATTATCTATATACTAGATTTTTGTTGCTCAGATTTCTTTCTATATGTACAAATCAAAATGGATAATGTTCATTTACATCTTAATCTGCTAGGCACGGAGTTTTTTCAATGTTACAAGACCTATCCTTTAGTAATACCGAAAGAAATTGCTGTAACTTTTCCTTAGCTATCTCGGTAAAAAAATATGATTTTTAAAATGGGTATCCGATAATATTTTTATTTTGAAAAATTTATCTTTACCTTGACTTTAACGTTCATGCCAATTAAATGTTAAACCAATAGGATGTCTCCAAAAGAAATAGCTACATTAGAAAAATTGAAAGATGGGGATTTAGCTTCATTTAATGAGATCTATTTTCAATATTCTCCAAAGATTTATGTGCGGTTGATCAAGTTGGTAAAAGATCAAGTTGTGGCAGAAGAAATCTTGCAGGATGTATTTACTAAAGTATGGGTCAACCGTGCTAAGATCGACGCTACTAAAGGTTTTGTTTCTTTTCTCAATCATATTTCTGATAATCTGGCGATTGATTTTTTTCGGAAAGTACAACGTGATAAATCCCTGCAGCTGGAACTATGGGTATCGGCAGTAGAATTGTATTATCATACAGAAGAACATATTCATTTAAAAGATACACAAGACATTTTAGCAAAAGCAATAGATTCGCTAAGTCCAAAGCGAAAAGAAATTTTGATTCTTAATAAATTTCAGGAAAAGAGCTACAAAGAAATAGCAGAAGAACTTGGAATTTCGGTTTCTACTGTTAGTAATCAATTGGTCAGTGCATTGAAAGATATTAAAGAATATATTCAAAAAAACTACCGAAATGAGGCTATAATCAGCTTTTTAGCCACTTTACTCTTTAAACTTTAAAAATAATTGAAAATGCAATAGTGTGTTTTTGTCTGACAGACGTATAGAGAGTTATATACAGCAATGTATGGACTAATTATAAACTGTTTTGAAAGGACAATTTTTTAAGTATAAACTGCAAGAGTATATTCATAATAGACTCGACCTAAAGGAATATGAGGCATTCTTTGATGAGCTGAACCAGGTGGACCCTGTTCTTCTTCAGGAGTGGATTGCCGAAATTTTAGAGGAGGAAGATGGAACTGTGAGTGCACGGATTTCCATACCTGATCTTTCTAGGGTTCATAAACATGTACTGCAGAAGGTCCATGAAATAGATCCGCCTGTTGCGCTAAAAACTCGAAAAATGACGTATTGGATGTGGGCATCTACTGCAGCAATATTCCTATGTGTCCTTTCACTGCTTTATGTATTCCAATTTAAAACGCAGTCCGAAGTTAGCAATAAGCAAATGTTGTCCTACTACGAAAATACGCATCATTATACCATCGATATGCAGCTTCCGGATAGCTCCATTGCTATTCTGTATCCACATGCTAAGATCAGCTATGCACTTAACAAGGAAGGGATACGCGAGATTAAACACATGCAGGGAAAAGTAATTTATAAAGTCCATAAAAATCCTAATGCTCCTTTTACCGTTAATTATATGGGCTATGTGACGCGGGCACTGGGTACAGTATTTAGTGTTGATCCCAAAGCGAATGAAAATATCCTAATCAAACTTTTGGAGGGTAGGATTTCAGTTGGCCATTTTGGTGCGTTACCAAAAGACCTCTTGTACCTGAATCCGAATGAAGAGGTGGAAGTTGATCTGAAGTTGCATAAAATGACCAAACTAACGGAGAAAGTTTTGGATAAATCCAGGATAGCGCGCGTGGATAAAAAACTGAGCGAGCTTATTCCAAGTTTTAATGCGAACGTAGCATGGACCAGTCAATCCGTTGAATTCAGTCAAACCAAAAATACGCAACTCCTGCAAGTGATTGAAAATTTATATGAAGTTTCGATTATCTGCGAAAGCCCCGAGTTACTATCCAATTCTTTTACAGGAAGCCTCAACAGAAAAGAGCCTCTTGAAAAATTCTTAAGCAATTTCTGTCAATTAAACGGTTGCTCGTTCCGCCTTGATAATGGAATCGTCACCTTGAGCAATTCAGCAAGAAAGGAGGGGCCAAATTAGGAAATCAACCCTTTATGATACATAAAAAATAAAACGACCAGTTTTTTAATTTTTAATAACCAATACTTAAAATTATGAAGCATATTTTAATCAAATTAATGCTAATGGGACAGCTATTCCTATACTTTTCGGTAGGATTTGCCCAATCCAACCTGAAAGTCAGTGGTAAAGTAGTGGATGCCGAAGGAAATTCCTTGCCCGGTTCAACCATTGATCTCATTCATGAAAAAACGAATAAGAAATGGAATTTCATTGCGGATAATGACGGATTATTCACCTTGAGTCCATTAACTGAAGGCGAGAGCTATTCCATTTTTGGACATCATGTAGGCTATGCTGCTGATTCTGTTAAGCATTTTGTAGCCTCTGCAACTAGTAAAAACACAATTCTTATCCGGTTAAAAACCAATGCGAAGACTATTGATGAAGTCGTAGTTGTCGGCTATGGCGTTCAGAAAAAAGTAAATCTAACGGGAGCGGTGTCTGCGGTGTCGGGGGCTGACTTAAATAATCGACCAGCCGGCCAGACATCATCTGCCCTTCAAGGTATGGCATCTGGTGTGACGGTCACCCAGCGTTCAGGTAAACCTGGTGCTGATGGCGGGGACATTCGCATTCGAGGTATCGGCACACTCGGTAACGCAAACCCCTTGGTATTGATTGATGGTATTGAGGGATCCATGAACAATATAGATCCTAATGTCGTCGAAAATATTTCCATTCTTAAAGATGCTGCATCAGCATCTATATATGGTTCTAGAGCAGCTAATGGTGTAATTTTGGTAACCACTAAACGAGGTAACTCCGAAAAGGTTGCAATAGCATATAATAATTATTTTGGGTGGCAATCTGCTTCCAATATGCCTAAAATCGTCAATGCACTGGACCACATGTTGCTTACGAATGAAGCGTATACCAATGTGGGTGCTAGTCCTCTGTATCCAGAGGATATTATTAAAACTTATCAAACGCAAGGAAATGGGAGTTCTGATGAATACCCCAATACGGATTGGCAGAAGGAATCATTACAGGGCAACGGATTTCAGCACAGTCATTTCCTAACGGTCAATGCGGGAACTAACAATGTCAAAATGTTGACATCAGTAGGCTACTTTGATCAACAAGGATTGACTTTGAACAGTTCATTCAAAAGGTATACCATTAGGAACAATGTGGATGTTAAGTTTTCTGAAAAACTTGCTATGAAGTTTGATTTTCAATATGTGAATCCAATCATTACATCACCATCGGCAGGTATCGAGGAGCTTTTTCAATGGATGAGTAGCATCCCTGCTAATCAAACCTTTAGAAATGCTAATGGCACTTGGGGGCTTGGTTGGAATGGTAATAATCCTGTTTCTGCAGCAGCAGATGGAGGTATTGCAACCAATAAGAATCCGTTTGGAAGTATTAATGCCTCATTGATTTATAGACCGAAAGAATGGCTTACAGCAGAGGTCAATTATGCACCGAAATATGCTACCCAAGTAAATAAAAACTTTCGTAAAGCTGTACAGTCTTACTTTCCTGATGGTACAGCAAGTTTTTCTGTTCCTGTTCGCACTGCTCTAACACAGTATAATAGCCAAGAGTTATTTAATAATATGCGTGCTACATTGACTTTTAACAAGGATTTTGGTCAGCATCAGGTACGCTGGTTAGTCGGGGGGGCCCGTGAGGATTATAAGATTGATTATATCCAAGGCTTTCGAGATACGTATGTTCTTCCTGACTATGAGGTATTGAATGCAGGATCGGCTTTGAATCAGTCAGCTACTGGAAGTGCTTCGGAATGGGCTTTGCAATCGCTATTCTCTCGAATTAATTATGTCTTTAAGGATCGTTACCTTCTCGAGCTCAATGCTCGTTACGATGGATCTTCTCGCTTTGCTAAAGGGAACCGTTATGGCTTTTTTCCTTCGGCGTCTGCTGGTTGGCGTTTCTCCCAAGAAGAATTTCTGAGCTCAATTAAGGGGTGGCTGAATGAGGGAAAGATTCGCGCTTCATGGGGTAAATTAGGGAATCAGAATATTGGCACTTATCCCTCTGTTGCTACGCTTAACTTAGGGTCCTCTACTTTAGGAAATGGTATTGTAAATACAGCTGCTCTCAACGATATGTCCAATCCTGATATTACTTGGGAGTCTACTGAAGAAAAGAATATTGGTCTTGATTTAACATTATTCAACAGATGGACTTTTACTGCTGATCTCTACAATAGAAAGACAAGTGATATCTTGTTATTGCTCGATATTCCACTTATTATCGGATTAAATAAACCCTATCAGAATGCCGGAGTTGTGGAAAATAAAGGTTGGGAAATGTCTGTCGGTTATAAAAATGATCCTGCTCAAGCTTTTCGATACAATTTCACATTCAATCTTTCAGATGTGAAGAACAAGGTATTGGATATGCGCGGCGTCAATCAAACAGGGCTTACTGTGAATCGGGAAGGTCATCCCATCAATTCTATTTTTGGTTATGTTTCTGAAGGATATTTCCAAAGTGCAGATGAAATCAAGACACACGCTACTCAATTTGGAACGTTGGCTCCTGGAGATCTGAAATACAAAGATCAAAATGGCGATAATGTTATTAATGAATCTGATAAAACTATCATAGGCAGCACCATTCCAAGGTATACGTATTCGTTAAATTCCAATTTTAGTTATAAGGGGATCGACTTTAGTTTCTTACTGCAAGGAGTCGGTAAGGCAGATGGTTATTTATACGGGGCGGGGATACAGCCGTTTACAACTACAGGTGCCATTGGGGGAACAATTAGAGAAGACAACAAAGATCGTTGGACCCCAGATCATACAAATGCCAAATACCCACGTCTAGCTTTTGGGCAAAATAATAATCAACAAGCTTCTCAATTTTGGATGAAAAATGCTTCGTATTTGCGATTGAAGAATGTACAGCTTGGTTATACCTTTCGTGGCCAAAGTTTGAAGTCGATAGGTGTCAGTAGACTCCGGCTCTTTGTTAATGGTTCTAACCTGTTCAGTATTGACAAATTTTGGGATGGCTATGATGTGGAGGCACCTATCGGTTATGGTAACTTTTATCCGCAGGTTAAGGTGTATAGTTTTGGTTTAGATGTTACTTTATAATTTGTGAACTTATGAAAAATCTATGTAAATATGTTTTCAGTATCTTATTTGTCGGAATACTGTTTGTGATGGGAGGATGTGATAAATATTTGGATCGATCACCATTGGACGGTCCGTCTGACGAAAAATATTTTGCTAATCAAGAAGAGCTGACATTAGTTGTCAATGGATTATATAGTGCCGTCGTATTTCACCCCACGGATGATATGCCTATTAATTTAACACTTGACGATGCTACAGATATTGGTTGGGATCGTAATACTTCCGATCTGCAGGCCGTGGGGCGTGGAGATTATGATAGTAATAATGGTTATATCCGAAATATTTGGACCAACTCTTACAAAGTGATTAGTAAATGCAATTTTATTTTGGACAATATTTCTAAGCTGGACGGTAAGATGGATGCTACCTTACAAAAAAGATATAAAGCAGAAACTCAATTTATCAGAGCTTATGTGTATTCTTACCTGATCGATTATTTTGGTGGAGTGCCTTTGGTTAAAAGTAGTGTTAGCCTGTCTGATGCTAATATTCCCAAAAGTGCAAAGGTTGAAATCGCTAATTTTATTTTAGAAGAACTGGAAGATGCTGCCGCAAATCTGCCGGTAAGCTATGGTAATACCGATATCGGTAGGGCTACAAAGGGTGCCGCATTGGCTATCCGTGCTCGCACGGCTCTTAACAACGAGTTGTGGGAGCAAGCAAGTAAATCAGCAAAAGCGGTAATGGATCTTAAAGTCTATAGTTTACATCCCGATTTTGGACAGCTCTTTACCTATGATGGAGAAGGGTCGAAAGAAATAATATTTGCTTTTCAATACCTGCGTTTACAAAAAACAAAAACGCATAGTACTACAAGAGGGTTTATATCTCGAAACGCACAAGGTACCTCAAACAAGATACCGTCGCAATCTGTTGTTGATGCTTATACATGTACCGACGGACTGGCTATTGACAAATCACCAATGTATGATCCCAAGAAACCTTTCAATAATCGTGACCCTCGATTGGCCTATACGATTGCGCTTCCTGGTTCTGTATACTTTGGATTTCAGTTTGAAACGCACAAAGATAGTCTGCTATGCTGGAATTATAACTATAATACCTCGTCTCCAGTCCGTATTCAAAATCAGGATGCGATCAATGCATATGCGACTTTCTCAGGGTACTGCTGGAAAAAATATGTCGATATGAAAGATAAAGATTTTACAATGGAATCCGAGCTGAATATTATTCAAAGCCGATATGCTGAAATTTTATTGATTTATGCGGAAGCAATGATAGAATCCAATACCATTGACCAAAGTGTCTATGATGCTATCAATAAAATTAGACAGCGTCCTACTGTCGATATGCCTGCGGTTGGAGCCGGACAGTCTCAGACGCAACTTAGGGAGATTGTACGTAAAGAAAGACTCTATGAACTGGCGAATGAAGGTTTCAGGATGGTTGATCTGAGACGATGGAAATTGGCAAATAAAGCCATGAATTCGACTTTGTATGGAAGAATTCCGAAAGGATTGCTGGCTAATGCTCCCGCTATCGATCAAGATGGGCTGGCGAATTATCAACAAGTAGCAAATCAGAAGGATATGCGTGTCATAGAAATCCGTAAGTTCGACGGGAACAAGAATTATTTATGGCCTATTCCCAATATTGAAATTGTAACGAATAAAAACTTAGAACAAAATCCTGGTTATTAAACTTTAAATTTAGAATAATGATGAACAGATTTTTAGTAATTGTAACCACTTGGAGTGTTATGCTGCAGGTGGCTTATGGACAAGTGAATAAACAAGTGGACCTGTGCATCTATGGGGCGACTTCTGCTGGCGTTACCGCCGCATATACCGCTTCGCATGCTGGTAAATCGGTTCTTTTGATCGACCCAGGTACGCGAATCGGGGGTCTCAGCTCTGGTGGTTTGGGACAAACAGATATCGGGAACAAATATGTCGTCACTGGGGTGGCGTTGGATTTTTATCGTAAAATAGGCAAATATTACAATGGTTTTGAACAGTGGATATTTGAGCCAAAAGTGGCTGAAAGTGTCTTTAAAAACTATCTGAGTAATTCGACTACCGAGCAAATGCTGGGATATAGACTGGTGGAGGTGAAAACGGACAATAGATTGATTAAATCAATAGCTGTGACACCTAGTGAAAGCAAAGATAACCAACAGATCGTTGTCAGCGCCAAAATGTTTATGGACTGTACCTATGAGGGTGACCTCTTGGCCAAGGCAGGTGTATCGTATCACGTTGGGCGGGAGTCAAATGCTACGTATGGAGAGACTATAAATGGGGTGCAATTGTTGGATGGACACCAGTTTCCGGATGGAGTAGACCCGTATAAGGTTAAAGGGAACCCTGAAAGTGGTCTTCTTTGGGGAATAAACGATGAAAGTGTAAAGGTAAATGGTACAGGGGACAAGAAGGTTCAAGCTTATAATTATAGAATTGCACTAACCAATATCCCCCAGAATAGAATTACGATTACTCAGCCTGATCATTATGATCCGGCTAAGTATGAGCTCTTAAAAAGGCAAAAAGAGATTCAACCCTGGAAAAGTATTCAAGATGTCTTTATCTGGAGTCTAATGCCCAATGGTAAGACCGATATTAACAATAGAAATGGCTTTTCAACAGATATGATCGGGATGAACTGGGATTACCCTGAAGCTGATTATTTCAAAAGAAAGGAGATTATCAAAGCGCATGAAGATTACACGAAGGGATTACTATATTTTGTTGCAAATGACCCTTCTGTACCCGTGGCTCTTCGGGATGAATTTAAAAAATGGGGATACCCCCGGGACGAATATGTAGATAATGGACATTGGTCGCCACAATTGTATGTGCGTGAAGCCCGTAGGATGATTAGTGATGTCGTCATGACCGAACATCATTGTCAGGGAAATGAGACAGTAAACGATGGGGTCGGTTTTGCTGCTTACACCATGGACTCGCACAATTGTGACCGCGTAGTTGTAAACGGAATGGTTAAAAATGAAGGTAATGTTGAAGTCGGAGGGTTTTCACCATTTCCAATTTCATACAGATCTATTGTCCCTAAAAAGGAAGAGATCAATAACTTATTGGTACCTGTGTGCCTTTCTGCGAGTCACATTGCCTTCGGATCGATTCGCATGGAGCCTGTATTTATGGTATTGGCACAATCAGCAGCTGTGGCTGCATGCCTTGCCATAGACCAGAAGCTATCGGTTCAGGATGTCGATGTCAATCGAATCCGTCAAGTCTTGCAGACTAACGCTAAAGCCGATGGTCGTCAAGCTGATTATATTATTCAAGTGGAAAACACTGATCAGGTGGAATTGCGTGGCAAATGGATTAAATCTGCGAAAAAAGGATATGGTATGAGCTATCAAGAAGCACATAGCGATCCCGCTGCAACTGCTCGATTTTCACCTGGGAAAGATTTTGTCGCTGGTAAGTATAAGTTGTATAGCTATTTTCCGAAAACGGCTGAAAGTGCCGCATCTGGTTTATTCAAGGTATTCACAGGTAAGCAATTTGTTGAAAAAAATATTAATTTTAAGGAGGTCAATATTCAAGGACAGACGACCAGTACATGGGTAGAAGTGGGCGAATATACGTTTGAGAGTGGCTCTAAAAAACCTTATGTAGAGATTCGTTCTAATGCTCAGGGTGTATTGGCAGCTAATGCTTTGATATGGGTACCTATTTCTGACCAAAACTAGTGGCTATGCGATATATATGGTTTTTACTGATTTTTTTATTAGATGTGCAACATGGGTTTACACAGTCTAATGAGAAAACCGTAGATGTATTGATCTACGGAGGGACTCCCGCTGCGCTCACCGCAGCATTACAAGTTAAACAAGCTGGTAAGTCTGTTATTGTGCTATCACCAGATAAGCATCTGGGTGGTTTAAGCTCAGGTGGTTTGGGTTTTACAGATACTGGGAATAAAGCTGTTATAGGCGGTTTGGCTAAAAGATTTTACCAAGATGTATTTGATCATTATTCCCAGCAATCGAGTTGGCGATGGCAGACCAGATCATCTTTCGGTAATAAAGGACAGGGCACTGTTGCCATGGATAGCGCACATCAGACGATGTGGATTTTTGAACCTCATGTCGCTGAACGTATTTTCGAATCTTGGATAAAGGAAAATCAGATTACCGTAATACGGGAAGTCTATTTGGATAGACGGGCCGAGGGTATCCAGATGCAAAATGGAAAAATAAAATCCATTAAGACGCTAGATGGTACCGTTTATAAAGGCTCGATTTTTATCGATGCGACCTATGAAGGTGATCTCATGGCATTGGCAAAGGTGAGCTATACGATAGGTCGTGAATCTAATCAACAGTATGGTGAACAGTGGAATGGTGTACAGGCTGGTATTTTCCACCATCGTCATCACTTTTCTAGTCCGATAAGTCCTTATAAGATAGTAGGTAAGCCAAGTAGCGGACTGCTCTATGGTATTTCTGATCAGGTACCAGGGCCTAATGGAAGTGCCGATCACAAATTGCAAGCTTATTGTTTCCGCATGTGTCTGAGTAATAGTGAAAACAATAGGGTAGCTTTCGAGAAACCGGCACGCTATAAGGCCGAAAATTATGAATTGCTCAAGCGTCTCTATGAAAATGGTTGGGATGAGACATTCCAAAAGTTTGATTTGGTACCAAACCATAAGACCGATGCGAATAACCATGGACCGTTCAGTACTGATTTTATAGGAATGAACTATAACTATCCCGAAGCAAGTTATGAGGAACGGAAAGCTATCGTACAGCAGCATAAAGATTATCAAATGGGATTATATTATTTTATGACAAATGATCCATCGGTACCGAAGGCTGTTCAGGATAAAATGGCTACGTGGGGATTGGCGAAAGATGAGTTTGCTGATAATGGGAATTGGCCTTACCAATTGTACATCCGTGAAGCTAGACGCATGATTGGTCAGTATGTTACCATTGAACAGAATATTTTGGGAGCACGGTCGGTTTCCGATCCGATCGGTATGGGTTCATATACTTTAGATTCGCACAACGTGCAGCGGTATATTACCAAAGAGGGCACTGTACAAAATGAAGGTGATATCGGCGTGCACGTTCCGAAGCCTTATGCTATTTCTTTTGGATCAATATTACCCAAAAAGGATGAATGCACGAACCTATTAGTGCCCGTTTGTGTATCAAGTTCGCACATAGCTTTTGGTTCCATTCGCATGGAACCTGTATTTATGGTTCTGGGTCAGAGTGCTGGCTGGGCGGCCGTTTTAGCGCTTAACCATGATGGTGTTGTGCAAAATGTAGATTACGAACTCTTGAAAAAACACTTGTTGTCTTCGGGACAGATTTTGGCAGAAAATGAAAATTAAAATAATATGCTAACTTGATTTATGATGGACTTGAACAATATGAATGCCTTAACGCTGGTTTTTGTTTCGCTTTTGATCTTTGCAATCGCATATCGTTTTTATGGGATTTTTATTTCCAAAAAGGTCTTAAGGCTTAACGATACCATACCAACACCGGCAGTTGAGTTTGCTGATGGGCACGATTATGTGAAGACTGACCGTAAGGTATTGTTTGGTCATCACTTTGCAGCTATTGCTGCTGCAGGTCCACTTGTTGGACCTGTACTGGCGGCACAATTTGGATATCTTCCCGGTACTTTGTGGATTTTAATCGGCTGTGTATTGGGTGGTGGGGTGCACGATATGGTTGTTTTATTTGCATCGGTGCGGCATAAGGGACAAAGTTTGGCGACGATTGCGTCAAAAGAAATAGGACCTGTTGTAGGTGGAATTGCAGGAATCGCCGTTTTATTTATCCTTATCCTCACCCTTGCAGGTTTATCTTTGGCTTGCATAAGTGCTATGCATGAAGCTCCTTGGTCTTTGTTTACGATCATACTCACAATGCCCATCGCTATATTTATGGGGTTACTGATGCGTTATCGACCTGGGTCTGTGACACTCGCGAGTGTACTGGGTGGTATTTTACTGCTCGTGGGTATTATTGGGGGCCACCGGCTTATGGAAATTCCGTTCGTCCATGATCTGTTTGATTGGGATGTAAAAACGATTTCAATCGCAATCGCGGTGTATGGTTTTTTCGCCTCCGTACTCCCCATTTGGTTTCTTTTAGTGCCCCGTGATTATCTTTCTACTTACCTCAAGATTGGAACGATATTGATGCTTGCTGTTGGGGTTATATTTGTTCATCCAACGCTTCAGATGCCGGCATTGACGAGTTTTATCCATGGTGGCGGACCCGTTATTGGTGGTCCGGTACTTCCTTTTATTTTTATAGTCATTGCTTGTGGTGCTATCTCTGGTTTCCATGCGATCATTGCAACGGGTACTACTCCTAAAATGTTAGGAAAAGAACGAGAAATACTTTTTGTCGGTTACGGCGCCATGCTTGTTGAAGGGTTTGTGGCACTGATGGCTTTGATTGCGGCTTGTACCTTAATGCCAGGCGATTATTTTGCGATTAATACACCTGTAGACGATTACGCACAATTTTTGAAACTTCACCCGCAACTTCATACGGTAGATCTACCTCATTTTATAGATAGGATAGGAGTGGATCTGCATGGACGTACTGGTGGTGCAGTTTCTTTGGCTGTGGGGATGGCTCATATTTTTGATAAGGTACCTTTTATGGATGATATTATGGCTTATTGGTATAATTTTGCCATCATGTTCGAAGCGGTATTCATCTTGACAGCAATTGATGCAGGTACCCGCGTGGGGCGCTTCTTTTTACAGGAAATGTTAGGTTCCGTAATTCCTGCATTTAAAGATAAAGATTGGAAACCAGGTGTTTGGTTGTGCAGTGCTCTTTTTACGATTTCGTGGG
This sequence comes from Sphingobacterium sp. MYb388, assembly GCF_037479535.1. Taxonomy (NCBI): domain Bacteria; kingdom Pseudomonadati; phylum Bacteroidota; class Sphingobacteriia; order Sphingobacteriales; family Sphingobacteriaceae; genus Sphingobacterium; species Sphingobacterium sp. MYb388. The sequence goes on from NZ_JBBGYV010000001.1 coordinate 927,755, forward strand.
GATACTTAGTGTATACAGGGAATGTCAGTAGTATCTGGCCATTATTTGGAATCAGTAATCAGCTATTGGCAGCCTGTGGATTGATTGTCTGTACGACCATGCTGCTCCGAATGAACAGGGGTAAATATGCTTTATGTACTGCTCTACCGGGAGTATTCATGGCTATTATTACTTTTTGGGCTGGTTACTTGCAGATCGTGGATATTTATCTACCGAAAGGACAGATGCTTTTGGCTTCATTAGCCATTTTGGCTATGCTGTTAATGTTTCTCGTATTTATAGGGACTTTTAGAAAGTGGTACCTTTTATGGCGAACAGATAGTCGCATTGTCGATCAAAACGGAGAAATGGTAAAGGCTGTCGTAGAACGGTAAAGAAATTCGATTTTTCTCATTCAATTTTGATGCGTAGTTTTTCAGGTAAACAGAAGTCAAATTAAAGTTATTGTGGATGTACTGAAATATTACTTGATTTCAAAAAGCTACTTAACCTAAAGAATCACTTATCATTGTTCTCTTGTGGTTGAGTAGCTTTTCAATATGATCTCTAAACAAATTAGATCATATTACTGATGTCATTGTAGCATGTTTTAATTAGCTGATTTTAATGACAATTTTACCGAAGGCACCACGTCCCAAATGTTTATAAGCTTCGACAGCTTGTTCAAAAGAATATACGGTATCAATAACGGGTTTGATCGTATATCTGTCAAAAGCTTTGTTCATTTCTTCGAAAGCTGTTCTGTTACCGACTGCTATTCCCTGAATTTTTGTTTGTTTAAAAATGACACGCATCAAATCAAGATGGGTAGATTGCCCTGCAAGGAAACCTATAACAGCAATCTGTCCGGTAACTTTAGTTGCTTCAACAGAGTCGTTGAGGCCCTCTCCACCGACCACTTCCAATAATTGATCCGCACCTTTACCGTTGGTCAATCTTTGCACTTCTTTTGCCCAATCGGGAGTTTTTACGTAGTTGATAATCTCGTCAGCACCCAATTCTCTTGCCCTTTGTCCTTTTTCATCACTGCTTGTTGTCACAATAACTCGCGCACCTAAAGCGTGAGCGATCTGTATTCCAAAAATAGAGACTCCACCTGTTCCCTGGATCACAACAGTTTCTCCAGGTTGAAGATTCCCATAAGTAACCAACGAATACCAGGCTGTCAAAGCAGCAATTGGAAGTGTTGAAGCTTCTTCATCATTTAATGTTTCAGGCGCCAAAACTGCTGATTCTTCATGAATAATCATATATTCAGCAAGCCCTCCAGGCAAAGGTGCACCAAAGCAAAAGTCAGGTTCATTGGGAGCGGGGGCACCATCAATCCATTTTGAATAAAGATGGGAGGTAACTCTTTCTCCGACTTTAAATCGGGTTACTTTGGCGCCAACTTTCACAATTGTTCCCACTGCATCCGATACAGGAATAAGGGGTTTTGGGATCATTTCCGCTTCGTAGATTCCATCTACTATGGCTTTGTCCCGAAAATTAAGCGATACAGCACCAACTTTAATCAGTACATCGTTTTCTCCAGGTGTTGGAATAGCAACTGTATCTAAAGTGAGGTTCTCCAAACCGAAGGCATGTAATTGCCAAGCTTTCATTTTATTTTGTTCTTGAGACATATTATTAATTTTATAATACAAAGGTCTCTAAATTATAAAAATGAAAACAGAGTCAGATTGGTGAAAAAAAATGAGATCAGATGAAAGAGTCAATATTTTTATAGTTCTTTGTTAGGATTGTTATCAGTTAAATGGTTGCATACGTTTTATTTTATTTTATTTTATTTTTGGCTATGGCAGGTAAAAGCTTTTTATACGAACAGGTTGCCCGTAAGATAGAGGATTCAATTTCTAAACTAAATTTGAAAGGTGGTGATAAAATACCTTCTGTCAGGACTTTGAGTAAGGAAATGGCTGTGAGCATGAACACTGTTTTTCAGGCTTATTCAATTTTGGAGGCAAAGGGTTTGATCATTTCAAGACCGAGATCTGGATATATCATCAATACAGTACCAGATGCTATTCGAAACTCAAACAAAAATCTGAAACCAGCAATACCTGCTTCAGTAGAGATTACATCAATGGCAACGGCAATGATGAAGAATGCTAAAGAGAATGGCATTATAAACTTTTCGATTCTAGCACCTGTAAATGAATATCTTCCGCTGACGAAGCTTAATAAAGCCGTAAATGCATCATTAACACATCTGAGTAGTGATAATTTTCAGTATCCATTAGTGGATGGACACCCCAGGCTACTCATGCAGATAGCAAGACGAACGATGGAATGGAATGTGTCACTTGCCATAGATGATATTGTTGTCACTAATGGCTGTATGGAGGCAATCAATCTATGTTTAGATGCGGTAACCAAATCTGGAGACATTGTTGCCGTCGAATCTCCTACTTATCATGGTATTCTTCAAAGTCTTGAAAGCAGAGGCCTCAAAGCTTTAGAAATTGCTACAGACCCTGTTACAGGACTTTCCATACCAGCCTTAAAAGAAGCATTGTCCATACATCAAATTGTTGCCTGTATTTTTATGCCTACCTGTCATAACCCAACGGGTGCATGTATGCCCGATACCGAAAAAATAGAATTGGTCAGGATTTTAGGTGAAGAGAATATTCCATTAATCGAAGATGATTCATTGGGAGAATTAAATTTTAAGACTTCAAGATCATTACCTGCAAAAGCATTTGATACCTACAATAATGTGATGTATTGCTCTTCGTTTTCTAAAACTTTAGCTCCAGGATTTAGAATCGGTTGGGTTTCTGCTGGAAAAAATCAGTCACAATTGGAAAAATTAAAATTCGGTTCTAATATATCTACAAATCCCGTACTACAGGATGCAATAGGAAGATATTTGGAGAGTGGGCATTACGACAGTCATATCAGGAAATTAGGAATCGAACTGCAGGGGCAGATGATGAAATATCTAAGTGCTATAGCAACCTACTTTCCGAAAGAGATTCGGCTATCTGTGCCCCAAGGTGGCTTGAGTATATGGATCGAACTTCCTGAAAATAGAGATGCATTTGTATTGCAACAGGAGGCTTTAAGTAAGGGAATTGGGATATGTCCCGGACATATCTTTTCAACCTCAGATTTTTATCACCATTATATCAGGATAAATTACTGTCCGTTGTGGAGCAATAAAACTGAAAATGCAATAATCACCATTGGAAAATTAATTTAAAATATCTTCATTGGCTTTAGCAGCAATGATCACGGCCTTCTAGGATATGGAAACCAGTTCCGACGGAGATTTTACAGTCTATGTGTTGTCCTAAGCAATATGTTCTTGAATATTGCTACTTGTTATCCCCATCTAATCTTCGACAAATTTTGTTAATATATATTTTTTCCTATATTTGAGAAAATTAAGGTTACTTCTTCGATTCTTGGAACATACAGAATCAACGAATTCGATTGTGAAACTCTTGCTAACCAAATCTGATAAAATGAAATATTTGTATTTAATGTCTTTATTTTTTGTGATGAATGGTTGCAAAAGCAATGAAGAAATTATCAATCCAATAATAGAGCCGCCAACTACCCATCCAGATATAAAACTAACGTTAGGTTCTAAAAAAATTGCAGTCTTCAATCATGTAATCAGCTCTGGAGATGTTACTCCGCTGAAAGAAAGTGAGATTGAAAATTATTTTGGTGACCGGATCGCATTTTCAATTCCTGAAGCAATCGTGTTTAAAAATGACTCCACATTCCTGTTAAAGCCTTTTGATATCGTGGAAAAATTCAAATCAAAATGGGAGGGGGACAAGCTGTATCTTCAGCTAGGAGATAAGCAATCGTGGAAACAATTAGGAGAAAAATCGAGCGAGAAAGATTTCAAATTAAACATGACGTTTTATGCGAAAAAAAAGGATCAAACACCCGCAACCAGACTTGTCCTTGGTCAGGAATATCATATGAATTTGGATGATCCTCTATTTTCGAAGACAGACCAGTTGTCCAGCTTAACCTGGTTGACGTTTGACCTCTTATATAATTAGACTTGTTATGATAAAATACCCGCCATTACATATTTTATTTTCCTTCATTGGAATGATGTTATCAATTTTTGTATTTGCTCAAGATCAAAATTCTACTGTAATTACTGCAAAATCTCCTGATCAACTTTATTTGGGAGCGTTGCTGCAAGAAAGTTTAATCAATACTAAAACTCACGATGTCTTGCCGATTATTCAGGATGATATTGTTGTCAGTTTTGGAGGGATTAAGTTAAAGAGTAAAATCATCAAATCTGAAAAAGCAGCCTTTTATAATGTAATTGAGGAAGCACAGCAGATTGCAAATAGCGTTCCTCATAGTGAAAACAGCTTCTCCTTTAGTATCAAAGACTTGAAGAGCTATGGAGATGTTGCGCATTACTTTGGTCAGAAGATTGATGTAGCGGATTGGTTTTCAGTTTCTGATCCTGATGAAAAACCACAAACATTACTCGCTGTAAATATGGAGCGTGTGGCTTTTACTGCTGAAATGGATCTACCTGCCGAAGGTAAATTTAAAACTAATAATGCACTGCTTGACCGCTATAATAGCAATGAGCTTATTTATGTGAATACCCTTTCTTTTGGTCGCAGGGCGATTGTTCTTGTTGAATCCAATTTAGATGCATCTCAAGTGAAAAATGCCCTATCTGCTATTTTGACAAGGAAGGAACTGTCAAATCAGGAAAAAGGTGTTTTGGCCAATTGCACCTTCCGGGTAGCGTTGCTCGGTAGCCAAGATGTAATTGATGTTGACTCTAGTAGGATGTTAGAAGAGGTTCTAGATTATATCGACGCTAAAAAAGACTTTAGTAGTCCTGGACTTCCGATCTCCTTTGGTGCTGCTTACCTCAGAAACAATCAAATTTTTTCTAATACATACTAACTATTTTTCGCAATTCTAAATCCTAGGTCGTCAATTTTAAATTTTGACGGATGACTTCTTCTGCGTGTTGTTGCCATTACGCTCCTTTCTGTGTCACAAAAACCGCCACCGCGGAAAATACGGTAGGACCCATATACCTCGGTATCGTATAGATCGGAGCACCATTCCCATACATTGCCCAACATATCGTAAAGTCCCCAGGGGTTTGGGGCCTTTTGTCCTACATTTTGAGTTTTATGCTCTGAATTGTCCTTATACCATGCAATTGATTCTAATTTGCCATATCGAACTCCAGTTGTTCCTGCTTTACAGGCATACTCCCATTCTGCTTCTGTTGGTAAGCGAAATCCGGCTGCTGTTTCATCATAGGTTATTTCTTCATTTTCAGCGTTAATTTTATAATATGGTTCTAATTTGTTTAGAGAAGAGAGCTTGTTGCAAAAAATCACAGCGTCTTTGAATGTTACGGTTTCAACAGGAAGGGAATTTCCGATATAAGTACTTGGGTTAGTATGGGTGACTTCAACATACAGTTCCTGCGTTACAGGAAATTTGAGAAGCAGAAATGGTTTAATGTTTACCGTCCACTTCTCTTTTGTTCTGTCATCGCGTAACGCAATCTGTCCACTTGGTATCTCCACCATCTGTTCCAAAAAAATTGATTTCATTGCCATGCTGCTTCAATTCAATTCGCCCATTTATTTTCTTATCGCTTCAGACATCGAACTTACAAAATTAATCTGTTTCCCGCTGTATGTATCAAAAATAGTATTTTTAGTATAAGCAGGACAACTTACTCAGAAGAATTGATTTCTTTAATTAATTTACCTTCGTTATTCAGGATTTTAAACAGAGGATTGCCCAGACTGTCAACCGATATGATGATACGTGGTTTTTCATCTGGACCATTAATGACTAAACCTGAATTTCCATTGTCAGTCATTAAATTAATTCTATTCGTATTTCCACCAATTTTACCAGCAAGATCCTTATCATTGATGACAATACCTGATTTATAGTGATTGTTTTTATTACTTTGCTGTGTTAAAATTCCAATTGCATCCGCATTGTCATAGTCAAAAGCCAAAGCGTAAGTATTGGTTTCCGGATTTTTTGAAATCGCTAATCCGCCGCATTCATCTCCTTTTTCATTATAAAATATGATACCTGCAGGATTTAATGCGCGTTTGTATTTTTTTCCGAATAAAATCGGTGGCTCCATCCTTTCTTGGTTGGAAATAATCATCCTATTTACGCCTTTATCATCAACGATATTGATCCGTTTGACTGTAATCTCATCAAACTTTTGATGTAATGTATTGAACGAGTAAAAAAGCATTAGAAAAGCAATCGTTACTATCCCTGCATAAAATCCGACTATTAACTGAGCATTTTTTTTCATCTTAAATTGAATTTTGTTCTTGTTTATTTTTAGTTATCCTTAATAATTGATCTATTTTCCAGCTTAGCCTGTGTGCACAACATGGAGGCCGACAAAACAAAGAACGAAAATTGCAGTAGTGTAAAATTGTAAAATATCATTTTTTATAGCTGACAGGTTAGAATAAGCGTAGGGAACACCATGTCGAGTTCGTAAGGGAGAGGGGGCATATCCATTTTAATGAAACAGTACGGGAAGTGGAGTGGTTACCAATCAAGATATATTAATCTTGATGACGTAAAGTACGGATTAGAGATTATAAAAAAGATGATGGTTTTTTGCCCGTAATGGCTTTAAAATCTTTTATAAAGTGAGACTGGTCATAGTATCCTGCATTTAACCCGATTGCAGTTAAATTCGTTTTCTTGTGATCATTTTCGAATAAATTTCTAAATCTCACAATGTTTGAAAACTGTTTTGGTGAAGTGCCAACTTGTTTTCTGAATTTTTTTTCAAATGAGTCTCTACTAATCTGCAGTTGACCTAATAGTTTTTTGATCGGAATAGAACCCTGGGAGTCAATAATTTCACGGATCGCTTCTTTGATAATGCCATCCGTATGGGCACACAATAATTCCACAAGCAGAAACCTTTCTATTTTTTCGACCATCAGTTCGTATTCATTTTTTTTAGAGAAAATTTTATTTAAGCAGGAAATTTGATGCCGGTTAAAAAAATTATCAAATGGTATAAATGTCTCAAAAAACTCATTTATGGGGGTATTAATCAATGCGGATGCCATCCCGGGATTAAAGATAATGACAAATAAAGTGGTGCACTTTGAGAATTCAAAATGGAGTGAAGTGCGGGCGATCCCAAAAGCGAAAGCTTTGGGTAAATCGATCACCTCCTGATTTTTTTGCTTCAATGTGACTGCACCATTCAAAATATAGTTCAATGATACTGATGTGCTGGGAAGCGTTTCTAAATTTACTAAATCAGGAGTTTCCACTATCATAAACTCTTTGACATATTCTTGAAGAAATGGGTCTGGAGTAAATCTATATTCCTTTATTTTATTAAAGTGCTCTTGTTCAAAAAAAGCTATATTTTTCTTTCCCATTTTAAGTATAGTTATGCATTTAATCCATTTGTTTTATCTACATGAATGTTTTTTGTTTTGATCCAAATTCAACAATTATCTTAAATAATCAAAGTGTTATTTTATAAATAGGTCTGATTTTTTTGGGTTTAAATTATTTATATATTAACTTTAGGTACAGATTGTCGATATAATGTTTGACGGAAAATGATTGTAGACATCATTGAAAAGCAGTGTTTTTAGCAGGAATCGGTGCATTAGTAGTTGCGCAGTAAACTTAATAAATATTTGAAATATGAAAAAGGAAATCAATACGAGAGCGGTGATCATCCGTGCTTTCTTTATCTTTGTGGTATTTATGTTAGTAGGTGGTTATCTCGCATATATCGGTGTATAGAAGGTCCTCATCATCGTAATTAAATCATTGCTAAAGACTATGCGCGATCCGATCGTATTTATTAGAATGATATTCTTTTAGAAATTGACTATTGGAAAAGAGCGAATTCTTCTTCATCTCTTATTTTGATGAGTTGTCGAATGCAGAAGTATTATAGCATTCCTCTTAAGGTAGCCTCTCTATCAAACTTAGAACAACTGTATCGCTACAAAATAAAGTGCAGTGATCACCGCTGTTTGAACGATCACTTTTAGATATTTATTCTTTTGCGTGCTATTAGTTCTTAGGATATCCAAATTGTTTAGAAATGCTACGAGTGCAATTGCGATGAAGATACTTTTACCGTTAAAAATAAAAACCAAACAGAAGGGTAGTAGTGCAATAGCAAAATCGTACAACTTCAGTTTTTCTACTATGTTGTGCTGGTTCTGATCGATTTCTAGCGCTTGGACAATACTCGGAAAGTCTTTTTTGGGATAAGCCTTTAAAATTTCTCCTGATTTAGTCGGAATTAAAAAAGGTTTTCCTTTTTCCGTTGATCGCTCCATGGGTACATCGTCTTTGTATAACGATTGTTCACCAAACCAAGTTGAATATTTCATTTCAAAGATTGACTCCGGAAAGTTCGGTAATGTAAATTGGTATTTCATATTTAGTTATAATCAGTTTTGCTTCATGCTATATGTATAAATCACATTGTCCGAGTTATTTTCATCAATCACATCAGGCAATAGGATAAACCCATTCTTTTCTAGGAGTTGACGGGACTTTATATTATTTCGAACTGTCTTTGCCTCGATATGGTTGAGCTTTAAAGTAGAAATAGCATAGTTTAGGACCAGCTGTATTGCGCTACTCATCAAACCTTGGCCTTGAAATTCAGGTAGCAGTGCATAGCCCAGCTCTGCGGATTTTTTTTCAATATTGATCCTCCATATTGTAATTGTACCTGCAAATTGTTGAGTATCTCTCATGTTGATCGTAAAATAATGAGTTGTATCCATCCGCTTTTTGATAAATAATTGAATCTCTTCGAGGGATTGGTTTAGATCTCGTTTCATAAATTTATTGACCTCGGGGTCTGTGCGTAGTTTATGGATATTGATCGTATCAGTAATGTCTATATATTTCAATAAGACATTGTTCAATAGCATGTGATGACTGATATCCTTAACTTTTGTCCCTACACTTTTGTCATTCATATTTTTTAAAGTTTAGATCACGGTTATTTTCTCTTTTCGGACTTCTTTTTCATGACAAATACAATTCCAGATGTACCGCCATCACCAGAAGTTACAGTGGTGTAATCTAATGTTTCAACCAATTCAAAATCATGATCAACCATATGATTAAGAATGGCGGCATATGACATTTTATTCGTTAGAAACTCTGAATATTCTTTACCAGCTTTAAGCTGTTCTTCAGTTTCACCAAGATCAACATTGACCTTAAGTTTTTTTGATAGAAATTTTCCTTTAATTACAATATATGCATAAGTATATTGTTGATGTTGAGCAGGATTTTCAGTAGCAGTTTTTGTTTCTACAACCTCTTGTCCAAAGATGATCGTAGTGATGGACAATAAGAAGACAAGTAATGTTAGTTTTTTCATATATATCATGTTCTATAATCTGTTTTTGCTAAATCTCAATTAATTTCTGGATTTTTTGTTCTATTTCTTTTATAAATAATTCGTCGGATCCTTCCCATCTATTCAGAATTTCTCCCTTTTCATTTATCAGTAATCTTAGCGGAACAGAAAAGACGAGGAGTTCACGTCTGATATTTTGTAGATTACCTGACTTATAAGAAAGGTGTTTCCAAACGCCTATTTTGTCTTCAGAAATAGCCTTCTTCCACTTGACAAGATCCTCATCAATGGATATGGATAATACTTCAAATTTATCTTTATATTTTTCTCTTAATGCTAATAGTTGTGGATGTTCTTCCCGACAAGGAATACACCAGCTCGCCCAAAAATCAATTAACAGGATCTTATCCTTAGCCAGTTGGTAAACATGAATGATATCGCTGTTAATATCAGATGCAGTGTAATTTTTGACACTATTTTGAATGTGATAGTCATCTAAAATGGTGATAAATTGTTTTATAGATTTATAATTAGTGTTGCTGTTTAAAATTTTATTATTTGAATTAAATAATGGTTTAAACTCTTTGTAACGTTCCCTTCCATATTTTCTCTTTATTAAAATCTCTAGGCTCTCTAATGCTGCTAATGAAAAAGGGTGTTTTTTATAATAGGCTAATGCAGCGGTTATTCTCAAATTTTCGAGTGAGTCCATTTTGTTTGCTAAATGGATAATAGAATCTGTATACACTTTTGTTTTCTGAAAATGAGATAGCTGTTGATTTGTAAGCGCGATCTCTTTTCTAAGATCAAGGAATAGTTCATTATATCGGATCTGATCTAATTGTGCATTGGATGGATTTTTCACCTTTGAATGAGGAATATTCGTTGCCAAATAAAGATGGGTTACATGTTCGGAAATATAAAAATCGTAAGATGACTCATTTTTGTCATATCTGATGTTATATTTTTCATTAATGCTCTTAGGAATGATCTTTTCGAAGACTCCGTTTCTTATATGTATTGAATCTAGCTGCGATCCATTTTTTGTAAGAAAAGAAATGATGACTTTCCCTTCAGATATTTCGCTATTACCGGTTATTTGTACCGTCTGAGAAAAACTCGAGGAACAATCAATAAAAATTAATACAATTACAAAAAGATAAGTTGATAATAATAAGAGAAATTTATTTGTCATATGAAAGCTTCAATTAATTCGTATCTTTTTACTTAATCAATTCTTAATTTACATACAGCCCAGAAGATCAGTAATATGATGAAGTTAGCTTTTTTTAGTTAAACTCTCGAATTATGAATCTATTGTTACAGTTGTTATAGAAATTTTTAACAGCAGTAAAAAGCTTCTACGCTTAAGTGCCGGTGGGGTGTATTGTACGGGAGTGTTTTTATGTGAAATATTATCTTAATTTACCATAAGAGTTGCAGTATAAACAAAATAAAGACCAGATGTCTATTAAATATATAACAATTTTCATATGCTTGCATTTATTTCAAACCAGCCGGACCTTATACTGGCATGTGTGCAGATGAAGAAGTATGTAAAAAAACTTTTTGCATTAAAATATCTTTTAAATGAATTTGGTATTTTAGCGGATGAGTGGATACAAAGAAACATCAGAATAGGAATAAATAGAAAGTTGAGCTTCACCTAAAAAAAATTATAAAAAGACATTTATGAATACATTTGACCATCAAAAGGGGGCGTACTTCTGTACCGGCGAAGCTAAGATTTACTATGAAGAAATAGGGAATCCTGATAAACCAGTAATAATTTTTCTTCATGGGGGGGTAGGAAATATGGAGGATTTTAATGTTTTGGTTCCACTTTTAGCAGATGATTTTAGGATAATTGGGATAGACAGCAGAGGACAGGGCAAATCTTCACTTGGATCTGACAAGCTAACTTATCAACTTTTGCAATCTGATATTGAGGCTTTGTTAAAGTCCTTGAACATCAATAATATTATAATTATTGGATTTAGTGATGGTGGAATTATTTCGTACAGAATGGCAATTGAAAATGCTATAAAAATCAAAAAAATTGTGACTATAGGCGCTACATGGAACATTAAAGATCTATTAGCAACCGAAGAAATATTTTTGAATGTAACGGCTGCCGGTTGGAAAGAAAAGTTTCCAGATAGTTTTAATCTCTATCAGAAATTAAATCCTGAGCCTGATTTTGAGAAGCTTATAAAATCAGTGGTAGCCTTATGGCTGGATAAAACCGAAACGGGATTTCCAAATGAAAGGGTGAGTGAAATCAATTGTCCAGCACTTATTGTAAGAGGTGACCAAGATCATTTATTTTCTAGAAAAAGTGTTTTCGAAGTTGCAGAATGTATAGATAATGCCGCACTTTTAAATATTCCTTTTGCAGGACATGTCGCCTATGAAGATCAACTGGAATTATTCTTCATTACTTTAAAGCAATTTTTAAATGAACAGTAGTGCCGAGTGCAAAGCTCCAGGCGAATTGGGCATTTTACTTAATAGATGCGACCGTTCATTTAGTCGGTAAGGGAAGATATCAATACGGTATGTTATTTGATTCATCTTCCTGTATTTTTAGTTCAGTGTCAAATTGCACGCTAAAACAAAAAGCCCAATCTTTCGACCGGGCTTTTTGCTGTGATGCAGAGCATGAATATCTGTTATATTTACTTTAGGGTGTCTGGCACTTGTGATAAACGGGCATACATTTCAGCAAGGGCAAATTGATTTAATAGCCATTTCTGATCAGAAGGTTTTGCATCTGCAGTCCACTCTGTTCCGAATAATCCATTTTTGTCTCGCATGGCTTTCCATGCATGTTCCAAATTGGAATGAAAAGCTTGGATGTATTGGCTGTTTTTATCTTGGTGGTAAAGCTCAATAAATCCTCTCAACATGATGGCGATAAACCAATTGTCGCTTTTTTTAAGTACGAGATAGTTTGCAGTTTTATCCTTTCCATTTTCTGCGGGATAGAAGAAATAAGCCAATGCTGATTTTGCTGAGAGCTGTGCATCTTTCAGATATTTTTCTTCTTTGGTCAACTTATACAGCAAGGCACCTGCTTGGATCATCTGTCCTGTATTGTAGGGATATTTCGTTTTCTGAATTTCCCCTTTCAGGTTGATGTTGTCCCAATATAAGTGATCGGCCGGATCCTCGAGATTTTTCATCGTCCAGTTATAAAGTGTAACGGCTTGCGTAAGATACTTTTTTTCTTGTGTTGCTTCATATAATTTAAGTAAATAAACGACCGCAGGAGCATTGGAACAGGTGTTTTTAGATTCTTTTCGTTGTTCGCACCAATAGATACCACCACCGAGCTTGTCATCCATACCACTTTCTACAAAAGTCCAGATTTCCTTTGACTTTGCTAAATATGCAGGATTTTTACTTTGCAAATAGAGGTCAGCAAAGTCAATACCCAGCCAGATATTGTCGTCATAAAAGCGGTCTGATGTCGGCGCACTATTTACATAGGAGGCGTAGGCTGCAGGTTGACGTTTATCATAGTAATTCTCAAGTCCCGGAAGCACCTCTTGGTCAATATGCTTTTTGATCTCTGGATCATTTGATTTTTCAAGAAGTGCTGTGTAAGCGGATAAGCTTCCTGAAAATGGCCAAAGATAGGAGTAGGGGTTTGATTTCTTGCTATTATCTCCATCTCCAAGATAGCTCGCATTGTAAGTCTGGTCAAAAGGATAAACTTCGCGGAAAAGATGCTTGCCATCTGCTACACCATAAAGTTTTTCAATTATCTGCAGGCTTTTAACCGCTCGTTGATAAGCGGTATTTTCACTGGCTTGTTGTGCATAGAGACCTGTTGTAATTAACAGGGCGATCCCTGTTCCAACGATTTGCTTGATCATATTCGTTATTTTTTAGTTGATTTTTCAAATGATGCCAGTCCTTCAAAAAGCATAGCAGCGCTGGACTGGCTCGTTAATTGTGTCTGTCCGAGTGGTTTTTGTGTCCATGATGGGCTGAAAAGTAGGATCCCCGTATCTTGCCCTTGCTGCCAAGCGACTTTTCCGTTGTTACGAATGAAGTTCTCAAATTTTGACCGAAAGGCTTCGTTAATACCATCTCTTTTCAAATATTCAATAAAGTAACGTACAAAGATTCCCTTAAACAGGGCTCCATCTCCATCTCCTTCATTGCGGAGGACATTATTACTGGCATCGATACATTTGGTCATCGTATAATTGGATGCTTTTTGTGCATCGTTCATATAAAGAGGGTCTTTCGTAATATCAAAAAGTTCCACTGCTGTTCCTACAAATGTCCCTTGGTTATAGGTGAGGGCAGTCATATTGATGACGTCGGTTTCGCCATTGATATTGTCGTATACCGCACCTGTAGCCCTGTCAAAAAGGGTTTCTTTTTGCCAATCGTAGATGCGGATGGCCCAATCCAGGTACTGCTCATCTTTTGTGAGTTTATACAACCGGGCGGCAAGAATACTTGCAGGTCCGTTGGAACAGGCATTTTTTGAATAAAGCATATCCTTGCGCCAGGCTAATCCGCCGCCGGCATATTCGGTATTCCACGCTTTTAAGATATCATTCCAGAGGTGCAAAACTGCATCCATATACTTTTGCTCTTTTGTGATCTCAAAAAGGCGGAGCATGGTCAGTGCATTCCACTCCATATCATCATAGAAAACATTTTCATACGTATTGCCATTTTTCTTTTTGACACCTTCAAACCACTTGGCGAAGTAGTCTTTATATTTGGGGTCCTGGGTACGGAGATAGGCATCGATGACCACATCCATGGCATGTGCATTGGGCCAGTACTGGAAACCTAGATCTGAGCCATCACTTCCATAGTTAAAATAGCCTTCGTTGTTCCAAAATTGGGTGATCAGTTCATCTGAAGTTTGTTGCGCCATCTGATCCCACGTGATATCCAGCTCGTCGTTGAACTGATATTCATCGTTGATCTTGCTGCAGCTGTTGAGGCTGAACAAGCTGAGGACGAGCAGTCCTATATACATTGATTTCATCATAATGCGTTAGTTGACGGTGACTTGATGGGTGTACTCTTTATCTCCTTGTAAAATGACGCTAACCGTTGTCGACTTGCCGTCCACTTCACTTGCAAATTTCCATTTATCATCCCATTGGGTAACTGCTTTAAGCAATTTAATATAATAGTATGCTGGATCACTGGCAGGCGTTGGACGGCTGTCGGTTGGATTTTTTGCCCCAAACTGCTCGATCACACTTTTATTGTTGGCCACGGTTTCCAACTGAAATTTGTAGCGTTCATCTTTTCCCCAGCCTTCTTGCTTGAAAGCAATGACCCCGGTACCTGACCAGATACCTTTGCCTTGGTAAGGGAGGTTGAACATAATTTTATTATCTGGCGAAAACCAAAGACCGATCGATTTGATTTCAGTAAAATTGATGGTCGCTACATTGAAATCTACTTGGATGCGGTATACCGCAGTTTTGGTAACTTCCATACCGAGATCTTCGGTTGCTTCTTTTAGTTTGACCTGGTTGTCTGAATAGAAGCGGCGTGCATCGTTATCTTTTCGATCTACAAAAACATATTTTTTACCAGCTTCCAATTTGGTGTAGATTTCAAATTCACCTGTGGCTGTCTGTTTAAAAGCAAGGGCAGCGGCGATGTCAGCTCCACCTTCGGAAGCTTCTCCTGTAGCATACAGTTCGTTTGGAATATCGGCAAATCCTTCGAGGCTTGAGATTTTGAGTTTACGCACTACGGGTGAAATAACACGGTTGATACCACGGGAAGTGACAATCGTCCATTGTACATCACCACTTTCTCCCGGATTGATTCCTGCAAGGGAAGCAACTGAATTGAGCACTTTATGGGTGATATAGGCATTGGTCGCATAGCCTTTATTGTTTGAGGTCAGTTTATAGAGCGGTTTTGAAAAATCTCCACCTACGACATCAAAGGCGATTTCATATTGTGGAGCCCCGCCGTCTTCGGTCAGTGCCGCTTCCCATTCAAAGAAGAGTGATGCAGAGGCTGCGCTTACCAGTTTAACGGCTTTATTGTCGAAAGGTTCAAATAAGTTGTCGACTGCTGTGACCTGTACATCTGTATAGGCGATGTTGTCGGTTTTACAAGATCCTAAGGTGGCTATAACGGCGGCAAGCCAGATTAATATTGCTGTTTTTTTCATGATTTTATGCGATTAAATTAGTTTGCGTAACCCGGATTATTGGGTAACAAATTTTTGTTCAGATCCATTTGGGCACGTGGTACCGACCAGAGGTAATCTCTGCTGTCATCAAACCTGCGGTTATCAAGGCGGATATAATCCGAGTTGCCATTGGCGAATTTTGCTCCGGTGACGGTACCGTCTAAGTAAGTTTTTCCAGCTTTCCAGCGTACGATATCGTAATAGCGTAAGCCTTCCAGTGCGAGCTCGCTTCGACGTTCATTACGAATCAGGGTAGTAAGTGCTGCCGCACTTATTCCTGTAGGGAAATCGAGTGCTGATGCTGCTGTAAATTTGGCTCTATCTCGGATGGGGCGGATTGTACGGTTCCAGACGCTGGCATCCATCTTACCCAATTGATGCTGCGCCTCGGCATACATCAACAGGACATCGGCATAACGGAACATAATGATATTGAGGCCTGAGTTGTAATCCTGGGTTACGGATGGATCATAATATTTCTTGACATAATAACCTGTTGGGGAGGAATTTGCACTAGCATTTATATATACATCTGCTTTTTCGGTATCGTTGCTTCCTGTACCTGGTTTTGTATAGATGGTACGTATCGTTCCATTAAAGTCGGTCCACTTGCCACCATGGAAGACAATCGTTGCCGACATACGGGGATCGCGATTAACATAGGGATTGTTGTCCGAATAGGCAGCATCTTCTGTTATCGGAATACCCTTTGTGGTTAAGTAGTTATTGACTAAACTTTGAAGTGGCGCATAAGCATTGAGGCGAGCACCGGCAGATAGGGGGGCTGCATCGTAAAGTTTATTCCATTGTTTTTTACCCGGAACATAAGCATAATCTAAGATGACTTCTTGATTGTATTCATTGGCGGGCTGAAAAAGACCTTCATAGCTATTGAATAGGGCATAAGTGCCGTAGACACCCTGATTTTGCATCAGACTGTCGCAGTAATCAGCTGTCTTCTGCCAATTGCTCTCATATAGATATGCTCGTGCTTGAAAGGCCATTGCCGCACCTCTAGTGATTCGTCCGCGGTCACTTAAAGCTAATTCATTGCGATTTGGAAGCATCATGCTGATGGCGGAGAGCTCGTCATGGATAAAGGCAAGTATAGTTGCTTTAGGGGTTCTCTTGATTGTTTCTGATTCTGCCAAGGTAATATCGGAGGTGAAAAATGGTACGTCTCCGAAAAAGTTGACAAGACGAAAGTAAATGAAAGCGCGTATAAAACGGATTTCTGCTGATTTTCTTTTTTTCCAGGCTTCGTTGCCATCAGGGACACGATCCAAATTGGCCAAAAATACATGGCAGGTCTTTAATCCACCGTAGGCATCGGACCACTCCGAGGCGAAACGTGGCATGTTTGGATTAGCCAAACCATTTCGGATCAGCCGTTGGTCGGTTGCCGAACGTCCCTCGTAGATATTGTCACTGAGTGCTTCGTCATTCCACATTTTATCAGCAGAATACATTTGATTGTAAGCCATGTTAACCATCAGTTCGGCATTGGCTGCAGATTCCCAATAGGTGGCATCTGTAAATTCTTTTGTCAGGACGGGATCCATGCTGTTGCAAGAGCTTGTGAAAGCCACCACGAAACCAGTAATACCCATCATTTTTAAAATTTTGTTCATGTTCTTATTTTTAAAACTGAATATCTATTCCTAAACCGTAATATTTTAATGTCGGGTAGTTTCGTCCGCTGTTTGCTGCCCCTGACATGTTGCCATCAAATTCTGAAGATTCCGGATCGATCCAGGAGTTGAGACTCAGTGTCAGCAGATTTTGGGCGTTCACAAATATCCGTGCCTTTTGCAGATGCAGGCGGCTTGCGAAGTTCGATGACAAGGAATAGCCGATCTGCAGGTTTTTCAGTCTGGCATACTTACCGTTGAATAAGAAGATATCTGATTCCGTTTGGTAATTGTTCGTAGTCGATGCTGAGCCTGCGGCCGTGAGCCTTGGCCATGCTGCTCCCGTATTGGTCGGTGTCCAATAATCGAGCTGGTGCTGATAGATGGCATAGGAGTAGTTCTCGTGGAACGGCTCGACCAATTCGCCCCTTACCATCATATCCCTACTGCCCACACCTTGCCAGAACATGCTGAAATCGATGTTTTTGTAAGTGAGGTCGTATGTAAATCCAAAGGTGTAACGAGGAAAGGCATTGCCCAAGACAAATCGGTCTTTGGAATCTATGACACCATCATTATTGCGGTCAATATAGCGGACGTCACCAGGTTGCAAATCCGAAGCGGCAACGCCAACTGGTAATGCTGCGGTTTCAATTTCTTGTATATTTTTGAAATAGTTCTGAACTTTATAACCGTAGTAGGAATTAAAAGGTAGTCCTTCGCGTACTATTTTTCGGATGCGGTCGGATTCGGAGAACTGCTCTTTTCCTTCAAAATAAGTCACCTCATTGTGTGAGTCTCCAATGTTTGCCATGAAATTATGCTGGAATTCACCGGTTTTCGTTCTGTAGGACAGTACAAATTCCCATCCTTGATTTTTCATCTTTCCAATATTAGTCTTGGCAGGTCCCGTTCCAAATGTTGATGGAATCGTTGGAGTGATGAGGATATCACTTGTATTTTTATGGAAATAATCGAAGCTGGCGGTCAGACTGTTATGAAAGAATGAGGCATCTAATCCGATATTGAAATTATGCGTTTTTTCCCAGCGCAGGTCTTCATTGGCATAAGTAAACCCAGCTCCACTGACAGCTTCGTTGTTGAAGCCGTAACTGTTATTGACCGGTGTATAGCGGGTGAGGTACTGATAAGGAGGAATATCTTGATTTCCCAATATACCGTATGAAGAACGGAGTTTTAGATCACCGACACGTTCTTTATAGGATTCCATAAAACCCTCTTCCGAGATGCGCCAGCCGAGCGATAGCGATGGGAAGAAGCCCCAGCGGTTATGCTTGGCAAATTTGGAAGAGCCGTCGTAACGGAAAGAGGCTTCCATAAAATAACGTTGGGCATACGCATAGTTTAATCTTCCGATGAGTGATGTAATGCTCGTCTCTTCGGTGCCTTCGGGTGTGGTTCTACTGGAAGGATCGATGATGGTTCCTGTGGTTGGTGTACCTAAGATCGGATCGGTGAACTGCAATTTGATTTCATTTTGCCGGCGGGTAAAAGACTCATTGGTAGCCCCGAAAAGACCTTTGAATTCATGATCGCCAAAGGTGCGGTTGTAATCCAATAACAATTGATAGTTGAGCATGGATACTTTTTCATTAAAGTCTTCGGTATTACGGGTTGAATTGACATATACCAAAGGTTTTTCTGCGTCCGCACTGGAATACAGCGGTACCTGAATCCGTCGGATGTACCGGTGATCTGAAGTGAGTTCTGCACCGAAAACCCCGCGCAATTTCAAACCTTCCATGAGTTTCACATCCAACGCAATGTTGGCATTGAAATAATCATTGTCTTTCTTCTGGTATCCACCTTCCCTTAATTCGGCTAAGGGATTCTGATCGGTCAGCGCATTATTGATCAGGTAGCGGCCATTGTCGGCCTGCATCCGATAATAATAGTAGGAGGGGATACGGGAGGAATTGATGATGGCATTGCCAGCTGTCGTGTTCAGTCCGTTATTTCTGGAATAGGCCAAAATACTACTTAATTTGAAGATTCCAAATTCATTGCTGAGGTTGGAGCGTAGGTTGAAGCGTTCGATTCCATAGTCTTTGTTACCGACAAAATTGCTCCGTTGATTGAGATAGCCTCCGGAGAAAAGATAGGTCGAATGCTCACCACCACCAGAAATGGAGACATTATGATTTTGCTGCAGTGCAGTCTGCATGATCCGGTCATAATTCCACTCTTCCTCATCGCGATGGTTGTAGAGATCCATGATCTGATCGGGAGTGAACTCAGGGTCTGAACCAATGTTCGTTAAGGCAAGATTTTTCAAGGTGGCATTTTGGTAGCCTGCAATAGGAGAAAAAAGGATTTTAGGATCTTGAATACCGGCCATCGCAGATAGAGTAACGCGTGGTGCCCGGTTCTTTACTCCCGATTTTGTTGTCACAAGCAATACTCCGTTTGCTGATCTGGAACCGTAAATGGCAGCTGAACCGGCATCCTTTAGTACAGATACGCTTTCGATATCTGCTGGATTGAGTTTGTTGAGTGCTCCGGATTCAGAGATCAGACCGTCGATGACAACCAGTGGACCGTTACTGTTCATGGTGGAAATCCCCCTGATGTTGATGTTCATGGTGTTGTCATTGGGATCCATGCTTCGTTGCTGGATGTTGAGACTTGGAGAGGCACCCTGTAGCGCCTGGGTAACGTTGGCAACAGGTCTGTTTTCAATGGCGTTGGCATTGATCTGATCTACTGCCCCTACAACAGATCTACGGGTTGTAGTGCCGTAACCGACCACAATCACTTCGTCGAGCGATTGACTGTCTGCAGTCATCTGAACTCTGATGACATTGCTTTCGATGCGCATTTCAACATTTTGGTAGCCTATGTAGGTGACACGAATGCGGTCTCCAATTTTTCCAGGCACGGAAAAGCTTCCTTCTGGATTCGTCACCACTGTTGTGGTGGTTCCAAGCAAAAGTACGGTAGCTCCCTGAATAGGCTTGCCGTTTTCATCGATGACTTTCCCCTGCACAGCTTGCTGGGCAGCCGTCCATTTGAGGAAAGTAGGTTTCGATATTGCTATATAAGGGGCATGCCCAAATAGCAGTATACCTGAAACCAGGAATAATTTTGACTTTTTAATCATAGTGAATAAAAGTTTATATGTTGGTTATTTTAGCTAGATTGCTAAACCGTGTTTGCTGTATAACTAAACCGGTTTAACAAATTTAAATATATTATTGAAATAACCTATTATTTTGAATATTTTTTTTGAAAAATGTATTTCGATAAAGAGTAAAAGGATATCGATCTACATGTACAGGCGAAAAAGACCGAAAACATTGATAATAAAAAAGGGGCAACGTGTATGTTGCCCCTTTTTCTGTTTATGGGTATGTTAGTTCGTATTCTGATCAATACCTTCTAGGGTTTTGCCTTTTGTTTCAGGAAGGAATAGGATGAAAATAAAGGATAGAACGACCATTATTCCATAAAAGAGAAAAATATAGAATCCGCCATTTTCTCCTCCTTCTACGATAACAGGAAATATCCAGGAAATGATAGCGGCAAATATCCAGTGTGTCGTGCTTCCGAGTGAAGAACCTTTGGCGCGTATTTCATTAGGAAATATTTCTGCAAGAAATACCCAGATTACAGCGCCCTGCGATAGTGCAAATGCCCCAATAAAGCCAATGATATAAAACAAGAGATAGGTGGAATGGCCTGATTTGAGACCGAAAGCGGTAAGCATTAGGAATATAAACATGCCCACTGCTCCTGTCAAGAGTAATTTTTTTCTACCAAATTTGTCAATGATACTCATGCCTAGAAAGGTGAATACCACATTGGTGCCTCCAATAAAGATCGGTTGGAGGTAACTGAGCTGTGCTTCAAAACCTGCGATTTCAAAGATGCGGGGAGCGTAATACAGGATCGCGTTGATACCGGTCATCTGATTAAAAAATGCGAGAAGTACGGCAAAAGCAATCGGTTTATAATACTTCTTCTGCCACAGAGAAGGTGAATGACGGGTATTTTCGGTCTGCTGCGTTTGTGTCAGAGCCGATTGTCCCAGTGTATGGAATACGGCATTTGCTTCATCGATATTGCGATGTAAAGCGAGCCAACGTGGGCTTTCTGGAATTTTTTTCAGGAGTACGTAAAAGATTCCGGCAGGTAAAGCCATGATGGCAAGCATATACCGCCAAGCATGATCCCCGGTATCTGCAAAAAGAAAATTGGTACAATAAGCCACAAGTATCCCACTTACGATCATAATCTGAAAGAGCCCTGTTAATTTACCTCGGTCTTTGGCCGGTGATATTTCGGAAATATAAACAGGTCCGACCACCGAACTGATACCAACGGCTAGGCCCCCTAGGAATCTAAAGAGTAGAAACAAGCTCCAAAAAGGGGAGGCACCACAGCCAATGGCCGAGAGCAGATATAAAAGTGCGATGGCGCTCAGGACGGGTTTTCGGCCGTAACGTTCTGAAAAACGGCCAGCGACAATAGCGCCCACGATGGTTCCGATTAGTGATATGGAAACTGTCAGTCCATGCCAGAAAGCATCGAGTTGCCACAGTTTTTGAATGATCTGTTCGGCACCTGAAATTACTGCAGTTTCAAAACCGAATAAAAAGCCGCCTAGGGCAGCTATTAATGAAAACTTCCAAACATTTTTCATAAGCTAAGTGAGGTTGCTAATCCTAAAAATAAATTCCAGCTGTTAAATGAGGCAACATATATGGGCATGTTGATTTCTTTTTGAACGGCCGGGAGAAAAAGGTGATGCGATTTGGCAATACTTCCGCCTAAAATCAACCCTTCTGGTTTAAGCGTAAGGATGTGGAGTTTGATAAAATCGACTAAGGCTTCTGCAAGAAATGAAAAGGCTGCTGTCCGTTCCTGAATCAATTTTTCGTTGTCGACCAGCGCTTTGATATGCGCTATTCCATCTGTTCCATTTTGCTTGAGATGCGAAAGTATACCTCTGGTGGAGATAAAATCTTCGGCTATACCTGTACGGAATGGTGCCGACCCATAATTTAGGTCGCTGACCTGTTTGTCGGTGTAAAAAGCCGATCCTAAACCTGTCCCAAGACTTAGACCTGCAATCCGTTTGTCTTGCAGGTTATGGTGATAAAGTTCGCCCAGTAGAAATGCTTTTGCATCGTTGATAAATTTGATATTTTCTCCATAGACACCATATTGTTTCATAAAATGAGATTTGATATCCATCTGCAATAGGGACTGATACTTATGCATGCCGTCCATCAGGCAGATCCCATTTTCATAATCAAAAGGTCCTGGAATAGAGACGATCATGGCATCAATTTTTTCATGTTCACTGTTCCAGACCGATTGGATGATTTGGTCCCACTGCGCTAAAATAATATCACGGCTTGCTGCACTGTCCACATCACCTTGCATCTCTTTGATGGGAAAATATTGTTTTCTTTCTTTTTTAAGGGATGCTGCCGTCAGGTGTGAACCGCCGATATCGATACAGATTGTAATGTTATCTTTCATAGTGCAGTATTTGTTGAGCCATGAAAAGGAAGTAGGGATTGCCGATCATAAGGCAACAGGAGTTCTCCAAGTTTATTTGAGTAAGCATGATTTATAATGGTTGATTAAGAATAATTAGCAAAACCGGTTTTGCTATTTTTGTAAAACTAGAGAATTAAAATAAATTCTCCAATTTTTTTACAAAGAACTTTTTCGAATTTGTAATTCTGAAGGGATAATATCTTCTGCAATACACTTTTCTTTGGCCGTTAATTGGGTCATGAGCATGTGTACGATACTTTTTGCGATTTTTTCCAGAGGCTGGCGGATACAGGAAACTGGTGGTTGTACGAGTTCAAATATTTCGTGGTCATCGAAAGTGATGAAGGCTAATTGACGTTCGTTTTGAAGATTTTGAAGGGCTTTTATACCCATCACACAGAGGTAATTGGTACTAAAATAAAGCGCATCAAGATGCGCATTTTTGTCTAACCATTCGCGTATCTCTTTCCAACCATGTTCTTTTTTTTTGCTGAAACTGGTTAAACACACATGTGGCTTCAGGCTATGCTGATCGAGCGTGGTGAGGTAGGCCTGTAGTCTATCCTGCATTTGCGGTTGTTGCGAATTGATGGTGACCATTCCGATGTTCCGGTATCCCTGTTCTAAAAGATGTTGAATTGCCGTGCTGCTGGCTTCATAATTATTGGTGCCCACATAATTGGCGTCAATGCCCAAGATCTTTCGGTCGAACAGCACAATAGGTGTATTGCTGTCGACGATGCGTTTTACTTCTTTCTCGATATGGTCTGTGGGCGCCAGAATTAAGCCATCAACTTGCTTATCGATCATGGTCTGTATGATTTCAGCAGCAAGTTTATTATTGCCCATAGTACTGCTGTAAAGTACTTGATATTCGTACTGGCGTAAATATTCTTCAATGTACAAGGCTATTGGACCAAAGAATGAGTCACCGATGTTTTCAACGATGAGACCAATGGTCCGAGATTTGCCTGTTGCTAAGCTTTTCGCTAATGCATTTGGCTTGTAACCAATTTCTTCAATATAATCTAAAACACGTTTTGTGAGTACTTTACTGATCCTGCTTTTCTCTGCTTTTCCATTGATGACCAATGAAACGGTCGATTTGGATACGTTTAAATGTTTTGCAATTTCACTGATGGACATATGTACCAAATTTTATTGAAGCCAAAGTACATATTTTATATCATTTATTAAGAAAGTCTGACCAATCCGGGTAGATTAAATCAGCGAGAGGCTTAGTATCAAGGTTTTTAACGGTAATCTCAAATAGGAACAAAAGAATATCTTAAAATAAAGTAAATTTTATTCTAAATCCGTAATTGCACTCTTCGATTATTGTTATTTGATGATTTAAATAGCTTCAAACGCACGTTTTCTTTTCTCTAAAATTTATATTTGATGTTTAATCTGTCAAAATTTTATATATTTAGTTTTGACAATAAAGGTTTAACAATTCGTAAAGGCAATTATGTTTAAGCATCTAAAATTCATTGACGGTACATCTGATAAATTCTGGGAAATACAAACAAACGGTGCAACACATACAGTGACTTATGGTAGAAATGGTACTGCTGGGCAATCAAAAGATAAAACATTTGATAGTGAAGAAGCGTGTCTCAGGGATGCGGAGAAGCTTATTAATGAGAAAACTAAGAAAGGATATTCGGAGGATGGAACTGTAGAAGTAGCGCCACAAGTTACAAAAGATGGAACTGTGCGGAAACCTAACGCCTCAGCGCAGCGTAAAGAAGAAGCGGTGAAGCGTATTAAAGAGATCATCAGTAAAGGAAGTGTATCTGATATTATTCCTTATCTGGAAGAATATGCAAGTGGGAATCTAGAGGTTATTAAAAAGGAGATTCGTGCTGCCAAACGCTATTGGGTTGATTATGTGGATCTCTCCAAAGATCCTTTGTTTAAGTCTAAGGCACAGTATGATTGGGGTATACGCGGGACAAAGGGGCAGCAACGAATGGTCAAATTATTGGCTTTAGCGACCTTTAGCGGTTCGGATGCCGCTAGCTGGGATGTATTTATCGAATTAATCAATCAAGTGCGAAGCCCTGAAGTTGACCAGATTCTAACGTATGCCAAACCCAATTGGCTGACACCATATTTGCTGCAATACGTGCGTAAAAATACGTGGCAATCTGTTGATTATGATACTTTAAGGTATGCGGAAAGTAAGGGGTTTCTGGAATTTGAACCGGAGGTTTACGCAAATTCGATGTCAAGACTCCATAATCCATCAGCTGCTTTACTGAGTTTTTTTACAACAGACGAATTGACCATACAGCGCGATATTCCACTTGTTTTTGATTATGAAACACCTATCCATACGGTTTACTCTAATTATAGGTGTGAAAATCAGGTCAATGAACTGACCTGGGATAAGATATTTGATCAATTGCTAGCCGATAATAAAATTGATAAAGCGTTTATTTTAACAAGTGCGTTGGAGGTTCAAACCAAAAATTGGAACATTAACCTGAAGAGTTATTTTAGAAAATTGATCGATCGGATAGGCGTGGATGAGAAAATGTTACTGGAGCATCAGGAGTTATTTTTCCCCTTGCTGCATGCTGAAAATAGTGCGGTGATCAATTTCGTCGTCGATACTTTAAAACCTTATTTTGCACATGCTGACTTTAGATTGGAAGAATTTCTAACCTGGTCTGAGGGTCTTTTTATGCGCAATGATATTAAATCGGCACTTAAAACGCTACTGGTACAATTTGATAAATTGCTTAAAAACCGTCCCGAAGTAAAAGAACAATTTATTCTTCAGGCGGCCGATATCTTTATGGTCCAGGATCTGCAATTGCAGGATCGAGCGGCGAAATTTATATTAAAACATCAGAAAGATCCGATAGAAGCGCTTACAGAAAAACTTACCCTTTACAGTGCGCAAATGCTGGGAAGTATTCCTGCAGATTTAAAAAATTTAATGGTGGCATCCAGCTATACTGAACAGGAAATCTTAATTGAATTATTGATCAGTACTGGAGAGGAATATGTTTTTGATCCAGTGAACGAAAAAAAACTCCAGCAGCCTTTTACTTATCCTGCGAGTTGGAATGATATTTTGTTTAAAATTGGAGAGGTCATCGGTAGTACAGATGCCGTTCAGATGGAAATATTGATGAATGCCTGGGTCTTGCACAGAGCGACTTTTCCGGCGGATTATAAGGAGCAGCTGGATCCCTATATCAATCAGCTTAAGAAAGTTTACCGGGAATCGCAATGGTTTCAGCACTTTTCTGGGGTATTTTTAAATATGTACTTCCAGCCGAATAAGATCTATCAGAATACGGATCGATACTCAAACTATTCCAAATGGGCGAGTATGATCGGAGAGCAGTTAACACAGCTACAGCGCCATATCGCAAAAGAAATTCAATTGCCTTTATTGAGTTTACCGACGCATGAACCTTTTTGGATTGCTCCTCAAATAGTGGTACAACGTATTTTAGATTATCAAGATAAAGGCGTAGCCCTAGATTTATTGGATCTGTCTATCGCTTTGAGCCGTACGGTTCGGGAAGATCTGGATGGTGTTGTAGCGTTGATCGATCAGATAAACGACAGTCAGGTCAAAGCAGTTCTGACCTATGCGTTAGGATTTGATGACGAACTGAAAATTGAAAAAAAATCATGGGTCAAAAAGTTTTTATCTTCATCCGATAATGCGCATGTGGGCTGGCTGGGTGTTTGGGCTACTGTTGCCCGGACGCATTATCCAGAGGCTGTTTTTCCGGAATTTGAAGATGAAAATTTGAAAGACATACCCTTTGCCGTAGCGCCTTTCCAACCGGAGCTTACGTTTACACCTTCTTATTATCAGGGATATAATTATCAGACTAAAAAATCAGAAATGGTGTATGATGGTGAAAAATTAAGTTTCCACTTTCCAAACTTCAAACAAGAACCGCACACCTTTATTTACCACAAGGATATTTATCAACGGGGCAAGGACAGTTTGCATAGTTATTATCTGTATAAAGATGATATCTCTTACATGCATAGTGTGATGCCTCAGAATACCGAAAGTCTTTCTTTGTTTCTGACCTTGGGGTTAGCGGCTAAATGTGATCAAGGTGGAAAGACGCCGATCGGCTATTTGCAGGAAATGATGTATGATTTCTTTAACTTTGATCGGCAGTCGGTGCTATTTTTAGCGACTTCATGTTTTAACAAAGAAAAAGAAGTTCGGGCCATGGCTACAGAAGTGCTCATCACGGCCATCGATAGGCATCGATTACCGGTTCACGATCTGGGGCATTTCCTGGGCATCCTGATGAGTCATACTTATGGTCCATTAGGAAGATTAGAGGAGGTTTTGGGGCAGTGCCGGGATATCTCTTCCAAACATAATAATGCTTTGATGCAGGTGATCAATCAGATGCTCCTGGATTACACTATAGCTGAAAAAATGCCGACTAATTTCAAGAAACTGATTGAACTATATTATGATCTGGTACATAAGGAAAATCAGGAAATTTCCATTGAAATGAAGCAGGTATTTGAGAAATTAATGGTTTTTAAATCATTACAACCGATATTAAAAAAATTAAGCAAATAAGACATGGCAATTACAGATTTAGCGTTCAGCTACAGCAATAATTCAACACTTGTACAGCAATCAGGAATGCAGCAATTGGTGCTTGCCCACCAGTCCGAATTAAGTGAGGTAAGTGCTGTTCCGTGTTTTTTCTGGGGCAGTATTACCGATCCGCTATTAACTTCAAAATGCTTATTGACATTGGCCAAAGTGGTGCAGTCTAGTTTTGGACCGGTACCCCCGAGCCTACGGGATCCTATTGTATCTGCTGGTACAGATCAGATCCGCTTTGAAGGATTCTCTTCCTGCAATGGTGTGTATGCACGGGTTGACCTGCTTGAAGATGCCATTGATGGCGAGTTTATCAGCAGTGGTACGACCAATGTAGACTTTAATGAGCCTATGCTCAATGCTTTAAATGCCGTTAAAAAAACGGAGAAAATGGTGCTGGGTGTCGGAAGTAAAGAGGTTTCCATCAGTACCGATAAAACCAAAGTAGTGGAAAAGAAAGTCACTTTACCACCCCGATGGATCAAAGGATTGACTTCTGTACAGCTTTATCTTGCCGGTATGCAAGAAAAATACAGTTTGTCCAAAATACAGATTATCCAACTGTTTCAGGGCATTCCAAAAGGGAATGTGAAAGGTGAGTTATTCCTGAGCCAAAGAGGGCCCAGGTTTGTGTTTTCACCTATTGCAACAGCGGGATCAGTACGCGTAGGCGGTGTACAGCGCTTGCGTTTATTGGAGGGAATCTTGCCTTATGCGGAAAAGTTGATCGTCTATCAGGAAGACGGAGGCGAGAGTTGTGCCTTTGTTGCCGATTTTGGTAAGATCAGACTTTCGTTGGCATTATCGCCCGATAACTACCGTGGTTTTTCAGGGGAAGGAAATGTATTGGAAAATATGGTCAAGGCGGTGCCTCAAGAATGGGTACATGCCGTGAACAGCCTGCTCAAGTCCAATGCACTTTTTGATCCGACTTTATTAGCGATAGAACACGATGTGGATTTTGCATCCATGGATACCTTGACAGGTTCCCTTTCCTCAATAGGTTTACTCGGGTATGATCTGCACGATCATCAGCATTATTACCGCAGATTGCCCTTCAAGACAGAGCGTATTCTTGCTCTAAATCCAAGATTGAAGAATGCACAGAAATTAGTGACAACAGATGGTGTTCAATTTGTCAAAAATACGCCAAACTATATCGAAGCCCGAGTTGAAGGTTCGGGTGTAAAGCATACCGTGATTATTGCTGGAGACAAACAGCAATGTACCTGTGACTGGTTTACGAATCATCAAGGAAAACGCGGACTGTGTAAACATATTTTAGCAGTGAAAATGCTAAATGGCTAGTCTTGTATTCAGAAAGCTGAAGTTTTGGTGAAAACAAACATCAAAGCTTCGCGGTTATTATTAATTAAAGATGCTTTCCTTAGTTGGAAAGCATTTTTTTTAGCATTTTAAATAAATCTAACACAAAATATTTCATGTCTGAGATTGAAGGCTTATCCTGTGTAGAAGTAAATAGACCGATCTCAGGATCGTTGTGTTTTAAAGAATTACTCCCTGCGATAACAAGTGTAGATGTACCTGTTGTCTGCTAAGATAGACAGTCTTTTTAATCGCTGTGCAACAATTTTTTTATTTAAAATGAATTTAATGTAGGGGTAATGTGCATATGATACTTTTACAGCATGAGAAGAAAACCAATTAATATTCTAAGTTTATTACTGTCAGTAGGTGGTGCAGTTAGCTGTAACGATAATGACAAGATCGGTGACAATGCGGAAAAACCTCCTGTAGCCCATGTGGATAATTATTCAAAAGAACCCGTTTTTGTGTATGGGATGGCTGGCTTTGAAAATCTGAATATCACTTCGCTTATTTCCAGTTCGGATAAACTTGCCGGTTCTCCGGAATTTGTATTTGCAGGACAACCAGATGGTGCCGGATTTATGAAAGATCCGAATTCAAATGGTTTTTTGATGATCACTAATCATGAGATTACGCAATCTGTATCACGGGTGTTTTTAGATAATAATTTTAAACCGGTTAAAGGTGAGTATATTATGGATGGTACTGGTGGCACGACAAGACTTTGTTCTGCCACGCTGGCTACTCCCGAAGAGCATGGTTTTTCTGCTTTCTTAACTGCAGGTGAATCGGGTGAAGAAAGTATGGTCCACGAACTGAGTCCTGTGGCTTCGACAGCACAACGCTCTGATAAAAATCGGGTTAAACCTGCTCTAGGTAAAGCTTCTATGGAAAATGCAGTACCGCTTCCCAAAGATATATCTAATGGTAAAACGTACATTCTGATCGGTGAAGATCAGTCGTACAGCTCTAGCCATCAGTCTGCAGGACAGTTGATCATGTATGTATCCGATAAACAGGGTGATCTGGATAATGGAAAACTATACGCTTTAAAGAGAACCAACAACGATTTTACGGAAACGAATATCAAAAAAGGTAGCTCGTATGAGGTTGAGTTTGTCGAGATTCCCAATGCTAAGAATCTAATGGGTAAAGAGATAAACAAAAAGAACATGGACAACAATGCCATTCGCTTTTCTCGTGTAGAAGATGTTGATTACAGAAAAGGGGCCAACAATGGAAGAGAGATTTACTTTACTGCAACGGGACAGTCTGCCAACGGTAGTACTCCGACGGAAGGACTGACAATGTGGGGGCGTGTCTATAAGCTGAATCTGGATGCGAAAGATATGCTGAAAGGTAAGCTGGAAGTAATCGCTGAGGGTGACTCTGATCCAGGTAACAACCTGATTAATCCCGATAACCTGTGTGTAACGGAGAACTACGTGTATATTCAGGAAGACGGCGATTCTTATTATACGGATGCTAAGCATGATTCTTATATCTGGCAATATAGTATGGCGACTAAAACTTATAAACCTTGGTTGAATATGAAGCACAACCGTAACGATGCTGACTGGCAAAAAAACTATAACCAGAGTGGCAATCTGAATAAGTTTGGTTCTTGGGAATTTGGTGCTATGGTTGATGTATCGCATCTGGTAGGGATACCGAATACCTTTGCGGTCAATATTCACTCACACACTTGGCAGAGCGATAAATTTGCAAATGCAGATGGATCGGGTGCTGTTATTAGCAAAGAAGGTGGGCAGGTTGTGCTTATCCGTAATGTACAAAAATAGCATTCTACATCTCGTCAAATCTTTATAAATAGGTATCCTGCTCTTGTTGTAGGATACCTGTATTTTTTAACGTCATAAATGGTGATGTAGATTGATATTACGATTGATTGAAGCCATTTTAATAGTGTACTAAAGAAAAAATAGAATGAAAAATTGGATCGTATATGGTCTGTTTGCTATTGCCTTGTTAGCTGTTATGTGCAAAGGAAATACTCAGGGTAACGATAAGGATCTCGAATTTCTGAGAACTTCTGTTTTGCAACAGAATGTGCATTTTGAAAAGCAGATTGATCAGCTTATAGCTTCTGTGGAGCGGAAAGATCCGTCGAGAAATTTACAGTCTCAATTTGATAGCATACGGTCGAATTATAAATCGATGGAATGGGCAGTTGCATATTTTATGCCCGAGACTGCACGTTTTTTGAATGGGCCCAATCTGGATGAAATTGAGATTGAAGAAAATGCGGTTATTGAAGCTGAAGGTTTACAGACTTTAGAGGAGTATTTTTACCCGGCATATGATGGTTCGCAGCAACAGGAAACCTTACGGTTTTTAAAAAAATTAAAGAACAAATCTTTAGCGATTGACACTTATTTTGAAGTAAATACGCTATCCCTTCCTCAGGTTATGGAAGCGCTTCGTAATCAAATTTTCAGGGTCACGACGTTGGGAATTACAGGTTTTGATACTCCAGTATCGGGTCACGGACTGAAAGAATCAATAGCTGCGCTTAACGGTGTCGGAGATGCTCTCTTAATGATCAAGCCAATCGTAAAAAATGGGGATAAAATTGATTATATCCTGAACCTCATCAAAGCCGCCAATAAAGAATTGGACAAGGTAAAGGATAAAGACAGTTTTGACTATCTGGTTTTTATCGATTTGCACCTTAATCGACTGTCTGATGCTTTATTTGATTTTCGTACTACAGAAGGTATTGTTCCTCTAGATGTAAACCACCCGATAAATCCCGAAGCCTCAAACCTATTTAGTGAGAAAGCATTCAATCCTGATTTTTTCGCGCCGTCGGAAAAACACAAAATGAGCGGAGTAAAGGTTGCTCTAGGTGCTAAACTGTTTCGTGAAAATATGCTCTCTGGTGATCAGAGTCGCTCCTGTATTTCTTGCCATCATCCTGAAAAAGCATTTTCTGATGGACTGAAAGTTCCGATGGCACTGTCAGGAATACCTATGGATCGTAATACTCCGTCTATTTCCTATAGCAATTATCAGCATGGTCAATTCTGGGATATGCGTAGGGAAGACCTAGAAGGACAGAGTGTAGATGTGATTACAAATAAAGATGAGATGCATGGTGACATGACGAAAATAGCGGCTCATCTCAATAAGGAGCATAGCTATAGCAGTGACTTCAAAAAAATCTATCAGACCGATACAATCGAGGGCTGGCAACTGCAAAATGTACTAGCAAGTTATGTCCGCTCTTTGTCTGTATTCAGTTCGCCATTTGACCAGTACATGAAAGGGGATAAGCAGGCGATGACGCAGGAACAGCGGGATGGTTTTAACCTGTTTATTGGAAAGGGAAAGTGTGCGACCTGTCATTTTATACCTTTGTTCAACGGTACCGTTCCTCCTGAATATAGCAAGACCGAGTCTGAGGTACTAGGTGTGGCGACAGATTATACGAATAAAATATTGGATCCTGATAGGGGGAGAGGTCGTTATCATAGTACGGTAGATCAATTGCAGTATGCTTTTAAAACGCCTACTGTGCGCAACAGTAGTAAAACGGCTCCGTATATGCATAATGGTGGTTACACGACCTTAGAGCAGGTGATGGATTTTTACAATAAAGGTGGTGGAAAGCAATTTGGATTTGCACTGGAAAACCAGACTTTACCGACAGATTCTTTGGAATTGACGGATCAGGAAACGGCTAAAATCATTGCTTTTATCAAGGCGCTGGATGATTAATGATCGTGATACGGCTTTTACCTGAACTGTCACCATATAACTACCGTAATTTGTCAAAAATACGCCAAGCTACATCGAAGCCAGAGTTGAAGGTTCGGGTGTAAAACATACCGTGATAATTGCTGGAGACAAATAGCAATGTACCTGCGACTGGTTTACCAATCATCAAGGAAAACGCGGACTGTGTAAATATATCTTGGCGGTAAAAATGCTAAATGGTTAGTCTTGTATTCAGAAGGATAAAGCTTTGGTGAAAACAAACATCAAAGCTTTGCAGTTATTATAAAGAAAAGATGCTTCCTTAATCGGAAAGCATCTTTTCACGTTTATTACAGCTCTATTTGGTTAATTTTTACTCTTCTGTATCTTCATTCTTCCCCACAACTATTTCTTATTTTAACGTGTAAACGGCAAGGAAATATTTGCTGTTATGTTATTTATTTGAGAGAAATCTGATGTCATTTATGTCGTTAAGCATCTCGGAAAAGATGAAATGATTTAAATTATAGCTTAAACCTATCCCTGTAATTTATTGCTGTCTTTCAATGCAGATGCAAAGGGAATGCATTCACCATACGCCCTAGTTTTTATTGAAAAATTAGTTGTTATCCTAAAATTTATTGTATCTTAGAAATATTATGTAGTACATAAATATAACCAATAACCTTGTAACTAACGTGGGTAAGATTAGATAAGACCGTAAAGAATGTGATCAAAGTGGATTTTCTAGTTACAATTTATAGTGAGCACTTTTTAAATTTTTAAATAATCATTATGAACAGAAAAACCCTAAATTTTATGGCAGCTGGTTCTTTGCTAGCTGTTTGCAGTATTCATGTATCCTGCAGCAAAGAACATGTGAACCAATCAACTGATCAATTGTTAAATGTGTCAAAAACAAAAGCGGTTGCGATTACCGCTTCCGTACAAAGTTTATCCGATTATGAATTAATTTGGTCGGATGAATTCAATACGGTAGGGGGCTTTGACAACAGTAAATGGAGCTATGCCGAACGCGGTACTGTAGCCTGGAACAAGTATATGACGCATACATCTGATTATGTTTCGCAAGATGGTAATAATCTCGTGCTGCGCATGGACAATGCTGTGATTCCAACAGATCCGGTTCCGTATCATAGTGGCGGTGTTAAATCACAGAGTAAATTCAGTATGACCTTTGGTAAAGTAGAGGTCAGGGCAAAATTTACCCAAGGAAGGGGTTCGTGGCCAGCGATATGGATGATGCCAGAACCTGCAACGGCTTATGCCGGATGGCCGGGATGTGGTGAAATCGATATTATGGAGCATGTCAATAATGAGATGGTCGTGCATCAATCGGTGCATAATGCGACCGTAACAGGTTCTGGGGGAGGTACCAGTGCGACACATTCTACAAACTATAATGCAGCAGACTATAATATTTATGGTCTCGAGTGGAGCCCGAATGCGCTCAAATTTTTTGTTAATAATACCCTTCAGTATACGTATACGAAGGCCACTGGAGCGACCTGGCAACAATGGCCATTTGATGTTCCTTTTTATTTAATTTTAAATCAAGCTGGTGGAGCGGGTTGGCCTGGTGCTATTACGAACGCGGATTTGCCGTTTAATATGCAAGTGGATTATGTACGTGTTTATAATCTGCCTATCTTTTACAATGGTGGGTTTGAAACAGGTACACTTTCGCCTTGGACTTCTTGGGGTGGCAATGCGGCGATTGTTAATTCCAATATGCGTACAGGTTTAAAATGTATTCAATTGACGGGGGGAGCAAATGCTGTTGAACAGTATTTAACGGGACTGCAACCTAATACGACCTATCGGTTTTCTGGATATGGTAAAGTTGCCGCTGCTGGACAACAGGTGTTACTTGGGGTTAAAGGTTATGGCGGCGCTGCTGTCGATGCGGCCTTTAATACAACTGCATACAGCAATAATTCCGTTACTTTTACAACGGGAGCGACACAAACAACGGCAACTTTATACTTTTATAAGGCTGGTACCGGAACTGTTTACGGAGATGATTTTACTTTAGAAAAATTATAACAAAGAGTCGATGTGAACTAAATGGAGCCTTGTTTGTATCTTTTGTATACATAACGTTCATGATATGCTTAAAGTTATTCAAAATCTGCCTGAACATGTGTTTGGCGTTCGTGCAAGTGGAGAGGTCACCAAAGATGATTTAAAAGATGTTTTATTGCCGGGCCTGGAATCCTTAGCCAATCAATATAAAGAGATCTACTATCTTTTGGTATTGGATACCGATGTGCAGAACTTTACTGCAGGTGCCTGGGTGCAGGATCTGGTAGCAGGAGTGAAGCACTTTACAGATTGGAAGAAGATGGCTATCGTAACCGATCAAAAAGCGGTAGAAAAATTTACGGATGCCTTTAGTTACATCAGTCCGGGCGAAGCTAAGGGCTATGAACTCCGTGAGCTACAAGATGCGATCGATTGGTTGAGTATTAAAAAATAAGTGCATGTGCTGAAGGCATTACCTGCGGGGTTAGCTCTTGAAATCACAATTTTTCCAATCTTATTTATTACACTCAAAATTGGAAAAGGAACAATTGAGGTTCTGCAAAATTCCATTCAAAGCAATTTAAGGCACTCAAGTGTTGCGCGAAAAGCTGTACAGGTAAAAAGAAATATACTAAAAAGCGTAATAGCAACTTTGTTGCTATTACGCTTTTTAGTATATTTGCCTTGTGCTGATACATAAACAAATCCAATCTAGAAGTTTAAAAGCGAATCTTATCGTTTTTTTGTATCTCTATTGGATTGTCTGTAGTATATTTTTTCTACATATCCATGTTCTAAAATCGGGTGAAGTTATACAGCATAAGCATCCTTATCCGATTACAAAGAAGGGGAATGATCACCATAGTGAGAATGAAATTCGGACCTTTAGTTCTGATTATCTTTTTGAGTTTTCCGAAGGGCCTGTTTATCATAACCTAAATCCATTTTTTACACTGTGGGGTGTTTTATGGAAATTTCCAATCGATCTTTATGAAATTTCGCAGTCTTTAGTTCCGACCTTCCCGCGAGGTCCCCCAATCTTCATCAATTATATTACTATAGTGCTGTAGCACCATTTCATTTTCTGGTTTTTTACGATTTTAAAATGCTTTGTCATTGCTAATAATGATGAAGTAATGAATATATATGATGAAGAAATTTTTATTTTTTGCTTTGTCGGTTATTGCTACGTTTAATAGTTACGGGCAGACGGACAGCAAGCATACCGGGCGCATTTTGGATGACAAAAAGGGGGCGCCGATAGCAGGGATTACTATTAAAGTACCGGACCTTAAGCTGGAGCTCGTTTCGGATCAGAACGGTGGGTTTATCATCCCCCCGAAATATAAGGGGCAACATTTGGTGGAATTTAGCGGTGTCGGTTACCAGACGCGAAGTTTGAAAATTGATTTGGGTAGTCATGATGTACTTTCAATTCCATTAAGTCCAAGCAATTTAACGCTAGATGAGGTCATTGTAACGAGTGCGGCGATCAGCTCAAGCAGTAAAAAAAATAGCACTTCAATCGCTGTTGTGGGCAAACAGCAATTATTGGAGCCAGCGACGAATGCAATAGAAGGTTTGGCGAGGCTAGTGCCGGGGGTAGCGGCGATTACGACTGGGTCATCTATCGCGAAGCCTGTAATACGGGGGCTATCATCCAACCGGGTTGTGACGATCAGCAACGGGGTCAAGCAGCAGGGAAATCAGTGGGGCGATGAGCACGGGATCGAGATCGATCAATATGGTGCAGATCGTGTCGAAGTATTGCGGGGTGCGGCATCTTTGATGTATGGATCCGATGCACTAGGAGGGGTGATCAATTTTTTGGAGCCCCTTGTTCCGCAAAGTGGGGAAGTTAAAGGCGAGGTATTATCCAATTATTCGACCAACGGCGGATTAAGTGCCAGTTCTGCTATGTTGACAGGTAATCAAAATGGATTTGTCTGGAGAGGAAGAGGAACTTATAAAAATGCTTATTCATTCAAGACCCCTACAGGTTATTTTCCAAACTCAGGTTTTAATGAAACGAATTTCAGCGCCATGTTTGGGCTTAATAAATCTTGGGGTTATTCCCATGTAAACGCATCTTTTTTTCGCAATAATATTGGATTTTATGAACCTGCTTTTGATAGCCAGGGTAATTATATCGATGCGGCAGGGAATCGTTTTACGGATCGAGATTTTAAAAATAGAAGCCTGGAGTTTCCGAAACAGGATATCCGACATACAAAGCTTTCCTGGAATAATCAGCTTATTTTAGATCAGGGATCATTAAAATTTGATCTTGGTTATCAGAACAACCAGCGTCGAGAACATGATAATCCTGTTCCCAATCTCTTTTTGGATCTGCATACATTAACCCTTGATGCGAAGTATACTGTCAATGAATTTCAGGGATGGCAGCCAGCTTTTGGGATCAGTGCCGAACATGCTAAAAATTCCAATAAAGGGGCTGAGTTTTTGCTTCCCGATTACCAGAGTTTTGGTGCGGGGGCTTTTGGGTATCTTAAAAAGACCTGGGATAACACAACAGTTAATGCTGGTGTGCGCTATGATTATCGTGTCAATGATGGTGATGGATATGTCAAAGATGGCGAAACATTTGAAAAGTATAAAAATCATTTTTCGAACGTTAGTTTTGCTACGGGTCTAACGCATCAAGTG
Organism: Sphingobacterium sp. MYb388; assembly: GCF_037479535.1. Classification (NCBI taxonomy): domain Bacteria; kingdom Pseudomonadati; phylum Bacteroidota; class Sphingobacteriia; order Sphingobacteriales; family Sphingobacteriaceae; genus Sphingobacterium; species Sphingobacterium sp. MYb388. Next base: position 964,870 of record NZ_JBBGYV010000001.1, read on the forward strand.
AGTCCGTATATTAATTTAAAAGCCAATTTAGGGAATGCTTTTCGATCTCCCAATCCGGCAGAACTTAGTTCAAATGGTGTCCATGAGGGAACGTTCCGGTATGAAATCGGTAATACGGCTCTGAAGCCCGAAAAAAGTTATCAGGCGGATATCAGTATATACTACGATCGGGGTATATTTAATGGAAGTATCAGTCTTTATTCTAACCTGATCAAAGATTATATCTACATCTCATCACGGCCTGGTGATGAAACAGCCGATGGGATGGCAATTTACCGGTACGGTCAGGTTGATGCACAGCTGAATGGATTTGAAGGAGATTTTAATATAACCTTATTCCGCTATCTTACTTTTAACAATATATTCTCATACACGTATGCTAAAAATAAGACCCTGGATAGACCTTTACCTTTTATTCCAGCAGGACAGTTCAAAAATAGCCTGAAATATAGCCCGGAAATAAAAGGACTGTCGGCAAGCTATTTGAAAGTCGGTATTGATAACTTTTTTGCGCAACGACGCGTAGACCGTGAATTTGAAACCAGTGTGTCAGGATATACTTTGTTAAATGCTTCTTTAGGAACGACATTTAAGATCAGGGGATTAAATATACAAACGTATGTTGCTGGAAATAATTTGCTTGATAAAAAATATTACGATGCATTGAGCCGTCTGAGACCCGGCAGATTAGATCATCACGACCTCTCATTGGGTGTCTATAATCCGGGGCGAAATGTTACTTTTGGCCTGATTACATCTTTCTAAAACCACAAAAGTGGAAGTAGGGATGCTTCCACTTTTGTAATCACAATAATCTTTTTTCTCCTTCGATCCAGCTCGTATGAATCAGTTCATAAAAGTATAATCTGTGTATCCTCGGGCATCGCCTCCTCCAAATAAAGTATGATTGTCTGATATGTCATTTAAGGGAGCTTCCAATTTAACACGTTGCGGATAATCCGGATTTGTTAAAAATTTCCTTCCAAAACCTATTAAGTCAACCAAATTGTCTGCTAATAGTTTTTCTCCTTCTTCAGGAGTTTTATTTCCTGTTACGATGATGGTATTTGTGAATTTTTTTCTCAATTCTAATCTGAATATTTCTGGAATTAAGGGTGCATCTGCCCAATCTGCTTCACAGAGATGGATGTAGGCAATATCTAATTTATTTAATTCCGCCGCGGCTAACATAATTGTATCAAGTATTTCGGCATCGTCCATATCCTTAAAAGTAATGAACGGAGAAAGACGTACGCCTGTTCTTTCTTTACCTACAGCCATAATTACAGCTTTGGTAATCTGAATTAATAATCGAATCCTGTTTTCTTGAGTACCTCCATACGCATCGATTCTTTGATTGGAGTTGCTCCGTAAAAACTGATCAATCAAATAACCATTAGCTCCGTGAATTTCTACTCCGTCGAAACCAGCTTCTATTGCATTTTTTGCTCCTTGTGCAAATTCTTGAATGACCACCTCAATATCTTCTTGCGTCATTTCTCTTGGTTCTTCGACAGGTACAAAAGTAGCATCTCCATTGGGTGCACCATCAAATATATAAACATTCGTATCTTTTGCTATTAATGCCGATGGTGCAATAGGTTGTAATCCGTTAACTTTGGAAGATGAAACTCTTCCAACATGCCACAGTTGTAAAAAGATCTTGCTACCGGCATGATGTACGGCTTTTGTTGTTAATTTCCAACCTTCAATTTGTTCTTGGGTATAAATTCCAGGTGTTTTTGCATAGCCCTTTCCTTGTAAAGAAACTTGGGTAGCTTCTGTGATGATAAGTCCTGCAGATGCTCTTTGGGCATAGTATGTTGCCATTAAAGCATTCGGAATATCGCCGGGTTGTGATGCCCTTGAGCGTGTCATCGGAGCCATCAGGAAACGGTTTTTTAATGCTATCCCTTTCAGGATATAGGATTCGAAAAGTTTTGTAAACATTTTATTTCGTTTTGTAAATATTTTATTGATGCTATTGTGATAAAGCTGGGGTAATCTGTATTTCGGGTTAAAATTTTAGTACTACTTTACCGATTGTTTTCCCACTTTCCAATAGACGGTGCGCCTCTTTTAGGTTATCTGCCGTAAATCCTTCTATGGTCTTATTAAGGGTTGACTGTAAAGTCCGTGCATCTAAGAGTTGGGCAATTTTGTTTAGGATATGATGCTGTTCTATCAGGTCTTCTGTTTGAAACATGGAACGTGTAAACATGAGCTCCCAATGAAAGCTGACACTTTTGCCTTTTAGCTGGCGGAGGTTTACCGGTTCTGTCGGATCGCTGATTGAACCTATTTTTCCCTGTGGTTTGATGAGTGCCACCATCGCATCCCAATATTGATTTACATCTACAAAATCTACAATAATATCTACCGAATCAAAACCGGTATTGCTGACTTCGTTCACTAAATCTTTGTGGTTCACAACATAGTCTGCTCCAAGCTTTTTGCACCATTCAATTGTGTCTGGTCTCGATGCTGTTGCAATAACTTGTAATCCTAAAATGTTTTTAGCCAATTGTATGGCCACGGAACCCACGCCACCTGCACCGCCGATAATCAATATGGACTTACCTTTGTCTTTGTCAGGATCCAGTCGTAAACGGTCAAACAAAATTTCGTAGGCCGTAAGCGCCGTTAAAGGCATTGCAGCAGCTTCTGCAACGCTTATCTTTTGTGGAGCAAAGCCAACAATGCGCTCGTCCACCAATTGATACTCCTGATTGGAACCGTCTTTTGTAATGTCTCCTGCGTAGAAAACATGATCTCCTTTTTTGAAAAGCGTCGCTTTATCTCCAATTTCTTCCACAGTACCTACAGCATCCCAACCAATGATTTTTGGTTCATTCAAGACGTTGTCTTTTGCGGCGCCCTGTCTAATTTTATAATCGACCGGGTTGATGGAGATGGCCTCGATTTTTACTAAAATATCATGTCCTGTTGGTAGAACTATTTCTTTTTCAAATTCAATGAAGCTTTCTACTTCGTTGATAGGTAATGATTTTTTAAATCCTATTGCTTTCATTTTGTCTAATTTTGTTTTTAAATAAGTGGTCTGCGGCATAACTGTTATTATTTATTTGGGTAATCAATTGGTAAAAAAACAAGGCATAAATCATTTGTATACCCATTGCTTCCCAATTTTCAATGGTGCTGCTTCCAAATAGTAATAAAATAATAAGGATAGCACCAGCAACACTTGTGCGATATGTAAATAAGCCAATGATGAGCAGTAATCCAATGAGGAATTCTGCGAAAGGCAAAGCCAGTCCGAATATTTTGATCGAAAAGGAAGGAAGCCAGCTTTTTTGAAAATTGGTCACCATGTTATCACTAAAAGCATCAAGTTTTGGAATACGCGCTAAGCCGTGTCCCAGCATATTGACACCCATTGCTACTCGCAGTAAAGCATAGGCGACCAAAGAATTATTTGTCTTCATATCTGTTTTGATTTATATCGATTTAATTTTTCAATAGTTTTAAATTACAGTACAAAATTAGAGTCGCAAGGCTAGGGGTTTTAGTAAATTTAAATGTTTTTTTTGTATAAATTCATTGTTATGAACTGAATAGATCTGGATACGGAGGTGATGCAATCTATTGCAGGTGCCAGATCTGATCGCTGGGGTGAAATATTTGGGACGAAGTTATCGGAATGCAGAAAATGATGCTGTAATAAGTATAAACTATTAGGATAGGTGGTTTATGCCTGTTGGCTTCACACAAATACTTGATTTTACCGTTAGCAGAACTTTGCTAGCGATACGTTGTTATCATTGCGAATATGTGATGCGGTGTTTATAAGAATTGAGGTATTTCCCGGAAAGAACCTATTTTTAAAATTTTAGCGAAACAATAGTCGAGCTGAAATTTGGACCATATGATCTTTTATTCAACATGAATGAGGAGGAGAGCGAGACTACCTTTTTTTAAGGTTTCCTCATGGAAAAATTGTTGGAGAGCATAATACTTGGATCATCAAGATCGATCACTCGGAGAATATTATTAAAGCTCATGGGAAACTGAAAATAACCTGTAGGACACAATGTAAAAATCGACCTTCCACAGTATGCCGATAGCATATTTGATGGAAAGTAAAATCAGTAGAAAGTTGACGTATAAAATTAATCAATAGCCTTAAATTGTATGGACAATCAAAAATTAAGTTCCATTGCGCTGATTGGTGGGGGGCCAGCCGCTTTATTTATGTTAAAGGAGATTGTCAACCAAAATCTTGCGGTTGAACATATCTCCATTTTCGAAAAAAATGAACGTTTGGGAGTTGGAATGCCTTATGGTAAATATGGGGCCCGTAAGGAACACTTGGCCAATGTTTCGGCCAACGAAATTCCAGCATTAATTGACGACGTCCCAACTTATCTGTCACGTTATGCTGGAACTGATTTTCCGGATTACTATGCGCATGGTAAATCCAATCCCTATCAGGTTTTACCAAGACTTCTTTTAGGGGATTATCTTGAAAATCAATTTCACCAATACATAGCCTTAGCCATCAAGCGTAAAATAAAGGTGGACGTTTTTACCGAGACCGAAGTGATTGATCTGGTATATGACAGGGCAAATGAATTTTACTCCGTATTTACGGCCACTGATGATGAATATGAAGCTGAAATAGTTGTTATCTGTACCGGGCATTATTGGCCCGAAACTTTTGAAGGAAAGATAAAAGGCTGGTACGATTCGCCCTATCCACCTACTAAATTTGATCAAATGACTAATTTTCCGGTCGCTATTAAGGGTGCTTCTCTAACTGCTGTCGATGCCGTAAAGACATTATCTCGTCTGAACGGCCGTTATATCGTTGAGAATGATCAGGTGAGTTATGTGCTGCATGAAGAATCGCCCAATTTTTCGATCCATTTATTTTCCACAGGAGGTTATCTACCTGCACTGCGTTTTCATTCGGAAGAGGAACCTTATGCGGTATCCTGGTCCATGACACTGGATGAGATTTATGAATACAAAGAGAAAAATGACGGTTTTGTAGATCTTAACTACGTTTTTGAGCGAAATTTCAAATGTCCGTTGCAGAAAAGTGATCCTGCTTTTTATGAAAAGATAAAAGAAATGACGATTGAGGAGTTTGTGGAAGAAATGCTGCGCATCCGAAATGAACTTGACAGTTTTACGCTTTTTAGAGCGGAATATCTCGAAGCAAAAAAATCCATTGACAGAAGGCAGTCGATATCCTGGAAGGAAAAACTGGCTGCTTTTAGCTATGCCATGAACTATCCTGCTAAACACTTCTCTGCAGAAGATATGCTTCGGTTGCGGAGGGTTTTATTGCCGCTCATCAGTGTGATTATTGCTTCTTTGCCTCAGGAATCCTACAGAGAAATTATTGCTTTGTATGAAGCTGGTGTCATTGACCATATTCAAGTCGATAAAGCAAGTCAGGTAGACCCTCATCATGATTTCGGTGCCATTTATAGCTACATGGACACTGAGGGTAAACAAAAGAAAACGCATTATAAATTATATGTTGACGGTACAGGACAACAACCATTGGAATTTAATGACATGCCGTTTGAAGGGATCAAAAACGAAGGTCTGATCAGTACAGGATACCTGAATTTTAAGAATAAGGCTGAAGGGGAGAAGTATTTTAACGAAAAGGGTTATCATGTGAAAAGCAGTACTAACAATTTTTATATGCAGGTAAAGGGACTGAGTATTAATGACCATTTTCAGGCACTTGATGCTTTTGGAAGTGCTACTAAAAATCTATTTATTATGGCTGTACCATTTATTGGCGGGCTGAATCCGGATTATTCAGGTCTTGACTTCTGTGACACTGCAAGTGAGCGTATAGTGAAGTTCATAAAGAATAAGGGGTGAGATTTTTGTTTTAAGATTATTTGGCCTTTATCCATTCCATTCGGCAGTCTGTTGCGCCTGTATTTTCGTCCAACATTTCTTCGATAATCCGAAAACCGTGTTTCTGATAAAAATGGATTGCTTGTTCATTCAAGGCGTACACATTTAACGAAAGCTGATCACATTTTGTCTTTATGAACTGCAGAAGTGCAGAACCGTATCCTTCTCCTTGATGAGCAGGACTTATAAATAAGGCTGCAATATGATCGTCTACGACTGATAGAAAACCTTTAATACTATTCGATTCATCTTCCAAAATCCATGTTTTACTGGATGGTAAATAAATATCTTTCATCTTTTGAGCGCTATTGATCCAGAAGGATGAATCTATAAAATGATGTGCTTTTATTGAAGCTTCCAGCCAGATATCAATTAAATGACTGTAGTCATCTTGTACAGCAATTCTTATCATATTAAATTCTTAAGGGTTTTAAGTCGTTCCATATATTTTAATTTAACGATAGCGTTTTATTGAAATCAATAACCTGCTATTTTATTTTCATTCGCATAGATTTACTAAAGGTTTCAAAACCTTCACGCAGATACAATGCCTCTGCTAAGGTGTTTTTTGCCAGTACACTTAGTTCTAGATAATCTGCTTCCTGCTCTTTTGCCCATTGCTTGATGCGGTCAATCAATGCTTTTCCAATTCCTTTTCCGCGCATATTCTGATCAACCACAATATCCATTAAATACATGCATTTTAACGGAACAAAACAATTATAGGGCGGGCTTTCCTCTAATTTTGCAATGGCAAAACCTTTTGCCTCTCCATCTATAGTGTAAATGAATGCAACAAAATTATCTGCTGCGGCAACTACTTGCTGAAGAAAAGCTTCATCCTGAAGGGCAGGCTGAAGGTAATCCGGTTCATAGTTTGCCAGCTGTTCAAATAGCAGGGAATAAAGTATTTTTATCTGTGGAAGATCTGCCGGTGTTGCTTTTCTAATATCCATATGTTTTTCGAGCTAAATTAAAATCGATTTCATTATCTTTTTAGCTTTATTTAAGTTTTTGAATGGTCGTGCAAAATTCCTGTAAGGTGTTGATCAATTTGGCAACATGTAGGCCATCGCAAACGGCATGGTGCACTTGTACGGCCAATGGCATAAGGATTTTGTTTCCTTCCGTCTGGTATTTTCCAAAAGTAAAACTGGGGGCAAAATAGTCCGTAAAATCAGCAATATTGAGGTTAAAACTCTCAAAATGAATCCACGGAAGTGCCGAAATATTAAAATGATTTTTGGGAGCTTTTTCAGGGAGGAAGCTCCTATTGTTTTCATTTCTTTGAAGGACCGCGTTATAGCTGGCTATAAAATCCTGGAAGCTGGCCGTATAGGGTACAGAAAGTGCAGAAAAAGTTTCTGTGTCCTGATGAAGGACGGTATAAACCGGGTTTACAGAATCCCAAATAATCAAGTCACCATCTTTCATTGCCATTTTAAACTCAGGATGTTGGTTCACGGCTTTTGACAGCAGATAAATCATCACAGGATAAAATTTAAATCCCTGTTCTTTTACAAAAGGAATAACCGCTGAAATATCTAATTTAACGGTCAAACTGAATCCGCACTTTATCGCATCACGATAAGCATCAAAGTGTTCCTTCCGGTTCCACTTTTCTATATTTACTGTTTTGTATGCTGTCATGATCGTATTGTTTTTTAATAGGTGTATTTTTATACGCCTAGTTTGTTTTGAGTTATTGGATACAAGTTACAAAATATGCCAGACAAGAACGAAATGTGAAATTCTACGCAGAGAAATTGTATTTAGCGCCACATTGTTTAACCACATTATGAAAGTCGGAACTGGAAAATGCATGTTGCAGAGGATTGGCCATGTGGTTGTAATACAGGCTAAATCAGTATCGCCATTCAGGTATCAACTTGATATTTTTCTCATCAGCGTTTCCAAGGGGCCATTCTTATATTTTGTCTTCCATATTTTGCTGAAATAGTAACTGAAGATAAAATATACTATAGAGAATGTTAATATCCACAAGGGGTGTACAGAATCTGTTTGATTGATCTTTGCTCCATAGGGTTTACCGGAGAGGAGTGAAAAAATAATCATTCCGATGGTTAAGTGCGCGATGTAATGGGTGAGGGTCATTTGTCCAGTTATTGCTAAATTTTGGATAAATTTATTTTCTAAAAAAAACGAACTGCTATACATGAAACCTGCGATCAGCATCAGTCCAAAACCTATTGTGCTCAACAAAAATGGTAAAAGGGGAGGAAGGTAATCTGCAGTAATGATCTCTATCAATTCTTTATTGGTAAAAATATTTTGAGCGCAGATCTGTAATATGGTAACGGGTATAAAAAGTGCTGCTCCTAATAGAAATACCCTTTTTTTGGTGATCAATAATGTCCAATTTAATCTGCCGAGATACATTCCGGTGGTAAAATAGGCTATCCAAGGAAAAACACTGTTCCAGCCATTGTAAAATGTGTTTCGTATAAATCCCGGTATCGACCATAGATCGGTATATTCAAGAGTATCAAAGTTCCATCCTTTTTCGAATGGAATAATAAGCAGTAACACATGGAAAACCAAGATTGATAGAATACTAGCGATCAGGTAATATCTTGTGGGTAAAAATAAAAGAAAAGTGGCAATGAATAGGTATAATCCATAGAAATGCAGGATATCTGCTGGCCACCATATGCTGAGCAACAATCCTAAAACGAATAGGAACAATGCTCTTTTTAAAACAGTATGTCTTAGTTTTTTCCTCTCTTCGGCCGTATAATGTGGTCTATTGGTCATCAAAGCTATTCCCATTCCTGCAAGCATGACAAATATAGTACTTGAATTTCCACTGAAAAGTGATAGAAATTTTCCGACCGGACTTGTGTCGTTATAATTCCCAAACACCATATTAAAGTTGACAATATACATTCCAAAAATGGCATATGCTCTAGCTAAATCAAACCCAATAATTCTACTTTTGTTACCCATAATATTGAATGTTTAAATGAAAATTCAAATTTCTAAGATTGAATCTGCATTCCATTTGATTTAGGTCAAATAATCAAATTTTGGATCTGATTCTGCTCAGTGTTTCCATGGATATGCCTAAATAAGAAGCAATATAGGTAAGTGGAACTTCAAGAATAATGTGAGGCTGTTGCCGGAGTAACTGTAAGTATCTCTCAGTTGCATTGCGTGTTCGAAATTCAAATAACCTTTTTTCGAGCCACATCGCATAATATTCTGTCATCATCAGATCAAGTTCAACCAGTTTTGGGAACTTTGCTTTAAGCATCTGAAATGATTGCGCCTCGGTCTGGTAAACCGTTACATCTGTGACGGCTTGAATAAATTCTTTACTGGGTTTTTGAAGTACATAGCTATCAAATGAAACCGCAATATCATGTTCAAAAATAAGCTCGGTTGTAATTTCCTTCGTATCATTCCAATAGAATTTTCGTAGGATTCCCTGTTCAATCCAGAAACTATACCGACATAGTTTATCTTGATGTAAGAGAAATTCCCCTTTTTTATATCTTTTTAATTCTCGAATATTTTCTAAAGCGGATAAGGTTTCAGAATCTAAATTTTGAATCAGTTCATCTATTTTTTTGAGTTGTATTTCTTCGGTCATATCCGCATGGTCTTTTTCATTTTGTTATGGCAAGCTAAACTACGCTAAAATAATGAGGCGTTTGGGTTAAAAGCAAGATTATAATCCCATATGTAAAATCGGATATGCTTTGCCTTGTCCATCAATTTCGGATCTGTTCAGTATCTGAAATCCGATATGCGTATAAAATCCAACGGCTTGTAAATTTTGTTCATTAACATCCACTTTGGAGATCTTGAAATGATCTATACCGTGGGTCACCAGCTTTTTTCCGATTCCCTTGCCGCGAGCATTATGGTGAATAAATAGCATTTCAAGATTTTCACCAGAAATCCCCATAAATCCAATTAAAGTCCCATTGTCATCATATCCAAATAGTTTAACATGTTCAAAATAATTTGGGATATGTTCTTTATAATAATTGAAATCTTCTTCTTTAAGAAAATCGTGTGTATTTGATACTGCACTCTCCCATATTTTTATCAGAGTGGGATAATCTGTTATGTTAATTTTTCTAATCATGCTTGTATATATTAGTGAACAAAATTCTGGTATTTTTTACAGTAAACGCTGAACTCAGGTTAAAAAATGTACTTATATATGCCGCTTAAGGCTTGAGGGGTAATATCCTGATAAGAGGCAATATACTTGAATGGGATATAATTTAATACAGGACCCTATTCATAGTATGATAATCTAAACCTGATAAAGTTAATGTTTATTGCTGTTCTCTGTTGCGATTCCTTTGATTTGTGCAGTTTTCCCAAGGATATGTGTCAGTTATTATCGGTTGAAGCATGCTAACTTTGAATCATTAAAATGTTAGAATGATGGCACAGGAAAATCATAACCTCAAAAGTGGATACAGCCAATCAGTAAAGAGAAATTAATTTTATAAAATAACAAGCGCATGAACATCCTATCACAATACATCAGTTATTCCATATTTATCGGCGTTGGTGTCACGTTTTTTATGGATTTGTATGCTTTATTTATCAAAACTGCTTTTTAAAATTCCCTCTTTGGATTATGCTCTTGTAGGGCGTTGGATAGGTCATTTTAAACAGGGTGTCTTCGCTCATAAAAACATTGTGCATGCTGAAAAAATCACTGGTGAAAGGGCTTTGGGCTGGATGGCACATTACCTCATCGGTATTTCATTTGCGCTTTTACTTTTATTGATCTGCGGGCTGGACTGGTTGTACCAACCAACATTTTTAGTTTGTATAATTGTCGGAGTTGCGACTACTGCTGCTCCTTGGTTTATGATGCAGCCTGCGTTTGGTTTTGGCATCGCCGCATCTAAAACTTTTAAGCCTGTCACGGCGCGATTAAGAAGCCTACAGGCACATGCTATATATGGTTTTGGATTATATATAACCGCATTACTCTTGAATAAGCTCATTTTATAACCAAATATTATTATAATCGTAAGTTTTTATTATCTGTACGGAGCGTGAATAACCGAGTCGCTAAGCGCTATATTTCTTGTAGTTTATATTTCCTGAGATCAACAGTGAGTAATTGATCGGTGCTGACCTGAAAGTAGCGCGATAGCGCTAAGAGCACATCTAGTGGTGGAGCCGTTTTCCCGATTTCGTATTTCGCATAAGAATCTCTTGTAACAGCTAGTTCAGCAGCAATTTTTCCTTGTGTAAGTCCGGGTATCTGCATCCTGAGGTACCTGATATTATCAGACAAAATCGATAGTGTTGACATTTTGTGAATATTAATCACATCAAATGTAAGGATAAATGTGAAAAATATTAGCATTTTTACTAAATAATTTAGTGAAATGAATAGAGCGATTGTACATATGGATTTGGATACCTTTTTTGTATCCTGTGAGCGGCTGGTAAATTCGCAACTCAACGATATTCCATTGATTATTGGTGGAGGGGATCGGGGAGTGGTTTCTTCCTGTAGTTATGAAGCAAGAACTTTTGGTGTGCGGTCTGCGATGCCGATGAAGATGGCATTACGGCTCTGTCCTCAGGCCAGGGTAGTAAAAGGGGATATGGAATTATATTCCAAGATGTCCCATACGGTGACAGAAGTGATTGAAGAAAGTGCTCCAGTAATGGAGAAGGCTTCTATCGATGAGTTTTATCTTGACCTGACCGGGATGGATAAATTTTTCGGGGCTTATAAGTGGACCAATGAACTGGGAGCCAAAATTGAAAAGGAAACAGGTTTGCCTATCAGCTATGCTTTATCTATTAATAAAACGGTCAGTAAAATCGGCACAGGCGAATCCAAACCTCATGGTCATCGTGAAATACCTTCAGTGGGTGTTCATTCTTTTCTTAATCCATTATCCATTAGAAAGATGCCGATGGTGGGGAATGCTACTTTCCAGCTCTTATCACGAGTTGGGATCCGTACAATAGGTACATTGTCCGAAATTCCTGTTGAGGTGCTGCAGCAGATGATCGGGAAAAATGGGGTCGATTTATGGAAAAAGGCAAATGGGATTGATGAAACTCCTGTTATGCCCTATTCGGAAAGAAAATCGATTTCCAAGGAAAGAACTTTTAATAGCGACACCACGGATATTCGTGTCGTGAAAAGCCTCATCTCGGGTATGGCCGAACAGCTGGCTTACCAGCTGCGCTGTGAAAAATGGTTGACTTCCACCGTAGTAGTCAAGATCAGGTACTCTAATTTTGATACGGAAACGAAACAATGCCGTGTCACTTATACCTCTGCAGATCATACACTGACAAGGATCGCTTTAGAACTTTTTGATAAAATTTATACCAGACGGATGCGTCTTCGATTGGTGGGACTTCGGTTTACTGATCTGGTGCACGGAAGTTACCAAATGAATTTGTTTGAAGACAATACACAGCTTATCAATCTGTATCAGGCAATGGATGCCATCAAAATGCGCTATGGCAGTGATGCGGTGGGGAGGGCAGTAGGTTTTAATTTTTCAACTTAATTGTCTTATGTTTCTTAACTGCCACTCTTTTCACAGTCTTCGTTATGGAACACTTTCCATAGAGGAGCTCGTGGAGCAGGCCGCCGTCTTGGGGTTAAAGGAGCTTGTGCTGACGGATATCAATACCATTTCGGGCATCTATGAATTCAAAAAGAAATGTGAAGAAAAGAACATCAAACCGATTGCTGGTATTGAAGTTCGCAGAGGAAGTGAGCTGCTTTATATTACCATTGCAAAAGAGTTTCAGGGTATCGGAGAGGTGAACCGGGTTTTGACTTCCTATAATTGCGATGGGATTGACCTGCCGGCACAGCCTGATTTTCCAAACTGTTTTGTGATCTATCCCTTAAGCAATATTCCTGCGCAACTTCATGAAAATGAATATATCGGCATCCGGGAGGAAGAACTGAATAGCTTATTCCGTAAAGAGTATCAGGCGCTGATTGCAAAGATGGTGATCCTGCAACCTGTGACTTTCACAACGAAAAAGGAATTTAATCTACACCGGATACTGCGAGCAATTGACAACAATATGCTGCTGTCGAAATTGCCGAAAAGTGAAATTTGCAGTAAATGGGAGTACTTGAGGTCGGAACAATCGCTATTGGAGGCTTATCAGCATTATCCGCAAATCATTGCGAATACCAAAAATATACTTTCGGTATGCCAGTTCGAATTTGCGTTTACCACACGGAGAAATAAAAGACACTACAAAGGATCAAAGGAGCACGATATCAATAAATTAACAGCACTGGCTTATACAGGACTGGAAAGACGCTATGGCAAGGATCATGCAATAGCGAAACAGCGTGTTGAAAAGGAACTTCAGGTGATCGATGAATTAAATTTCAGCGGTTATTTTCTCATTACTTGGGATATCATCCGCTATAGCAACAACATGGGTTTTATGCATGTGGGTAGGGGAAGCGGAGCCAACAGCATAGTTGCATATTGCTTGGGCATAACGGATATCTGTCCTTTGGAACTGGATCTTTACTTCGAGCGATTTCTAAATTTAAACCGAAAAAGTCCGCCCGATTTTGATATTGACTGGAGCTGGCAGGAGCGGGATATGATATTGAAATATATCTTTGACCGTTATGGAAAAAACCATGTTGCTTTTTGTGGTACGAATGTCGAATTTAAGTACCGTTCCATTATTCGTGAGATGGGTAAGGTATTTGGTTTACCGAAAGAGGAGCTCGATGAACTGACCAAAAATCCGGAAAAAATTTTTAAAGATCAGGTGGTCCAGAAAGTGCAGGAGTATGGAAAGTTATTGGAAAAGTTTCCCAATCAGCGCAGCATGCATGCCTGTGGGATTATTATCTCTGAGGAACCGCTTACCAATTTTACGGTTCTTGAAATGCCTCCCAAAGGTTTTCCGATCGTGCAGTGGGATATGCATGTTGCGGAGGATATCGGTTTTGATAAATTTGATATTCTGTCGCAACGTGGACTCGGGACTATCAATGATACGGTGAAACTATTGGAAGAAAAACGGGGAATTAAAGTAAACATTAGGGATACGACGCTTTCCAAGGATGAAGCTCTATGTAATGAATTTTTAAGCCGGGGGAAAACGATCGGATGTTTTTATATTGAAAGTCCTGCGATGCGCGGTCTGCTGCGAAGATTGAAATGTGATAATTATAAGGTGCTGGTGGCGGCATCATCGATTATACGTCCCGGTGTAGCGCAAAGTGGTATGATGCGGGAATATATTTTTAGGCATAATAATCCAGATCAGTTTGAATATTTTCATCCGATATTTGAAGAACAGCTCGGTGACACCTATGGTATTATGGTTTATCAGGAAGATGTGATTAAAATTGCACTCCATTATGGCGGGGTTTCTGCTGCTGATGGTGATATATTGCGTAGGGCCATGAGTGGAAAAGGCAGATCGCGTAAGGCGCTTCAAAAAGTAAAGGATGATTTTTTTGAATCTTGCAGGCAACAGGGGCATCCGGAAGAACTGAGTACAGAAATCTACCGGCAGATTGAATCTTTTGCTGGATATTCATTCTGTAAGGCGCATTCTGCTTCTTATGCCGTGGAGAGTTACCAGAGCTTATACCTCAAACTCTATTATCCTCTTGAATTTATGGTATCTGTCATCAATAATATGGGCGGTTTCTACAGAACGGAAGTGTACATCCATGAGGCCCGGATGTCTGGCGCCAAGATCCTGAATCCATGCGTGAACAGGAGTGAGCAGCAGACTACCATCTATGGTGATGAGATTTATCTGGGATTTATGCATCTGGAGAAAGTGGAAGCGAAACTTGGCCGGTTGATTCCTGAAGAAAGGATCAGAAATGGGGAGTATCGCTCTTTGGAAGATTTTATTAAACGTATTCCGATCGGTATTGAAACCTTGCAGATTTTGATCTTTATTGGAGCTTTTCGGTTCAGCGGTGTGCCCAAAAATGAGCTATTGTTAAAATCTAGGGTGCTGCTCGGTGATTTTAAACCTGGACGTCGCGCTGAAACCCTATTTGAGGAGCCTGTCAAGCATTTTAAATTTCCGGAATTGAAACGCAACATCTTTGAGGATGCTTTTGACGAGATAGAAATCTTAAGTTTTCCGGTCTCATGTACACCCTTCGATCTGCTGCAGACAAAGTATAGGGGAACAGTGATGGCTAAAGATCTAATCCAACATCATAAAAAGGAGGTCAAAATGCTTGCTTATCTGATCTCACGGAAGCATGTACCTACAAAAAGGGGAATCATGTATTTCGGAACCTGGGTGGACAACAATGGTGATTATTTTGATACGGCTCATTTTCCGGACTGTCTGGAACGGTATCCTTTTCAAGGGGGCGGATGCTATTTACTCTTAGGAACGGTAGAAGTGGACTTCCATTTTCCGACCATAACCATAACGAAGATGGCAAAGATGCCTTTTATTCCTGATCCACGTTACTCACATGATGAGGAAAAGAAGTATGAAGTGCAGGAACGTATGAGAGAAGATGTCAGCATGACTTTTAGAGCTCCTTACCCACAAGAACATGAGATTGGGCTGCCCAGGATGAAAACAGTGAAGGAGTAACCAAGTTGCGCTGTGACAATTAAAGTTGTGAGTAAATCAGTCAGTGATATGCGATATGAGGATATAAAAGGTAAGCCCAGGGGAGTAAATCAGATAAACGAGTGTGAACCGAAGTGGTTTTGATTCATTTAGCGTCCCTGTTTTGGAAGGAGATAGGGCGATCTGCAGTTTATTTTAGCCTACCCTTTTTTGAGGGTAGGCCAATCAATGGTTGCTAGCTGTGTTAGGCTTGTTTTTAGATGATGTTGCCGAATCATCCAGATCCTTATTGAGCTGATCGATAATAGCCATCAGTTTATTTTTCAGAATACGAATCTCATGATGAAGTTTGGTTTTGTCAAACTTGAGGTGCTGTGCTTCGGTCATCTTTATCCCATTGGCTGTATAAATAGGATTTACAAAGTTTTGTCCCCCCAGTTTTTTAGTTTCCCCTTTTGAAAATTTCACTTTTTGAAAATAGTGGTGGTATACGGTAAGTCCTCCCGCGGTTAAATTACTAAAGATACTCCTGTTCTCATCGCTGTCGTAATTGCTGGATGCGGGTATTTCGCCTGTGCTGCTGATCTTTTTTTTGACATATTGGATCAGTTTTTTAGATAAACTATTACTTTTGCTGTCAAATTGTACCGTAGAATAGCGTGCCACCTGTTTCAATTTGAACAGGATATCATTCAGATAGTTCCGTTGTTTATCTATGTCGGCTATATCTTCTAATGTTTTATCCAGCAAATCGAAACATTGATTGAGAAAACCGATGTGATTGAAATTTATACTGATCATAAATTTAATAAAACAATGGTTATAATCCCTGTCCCACGTATCGTGGGCAATGTGTCTGAGTACCCTTAGAAGTTTGATGAAGAATAATTGTTGTTCATAGCTGAGGTTCCGTCCGGGCGCACGGAACTGATCTTCCAATACGTGCTGAATCTCAATTAGAAAGCATTCGGAAACATCTTTTTCTATTAAAGTAGCTTTTAGAGCAGGAAACTGCTCCATGATTTCTGTTTTTAAGACATGAAGGTGAAATTGTGTAAGCGATGCCTGTGGGTCCATATCCTTGCTATAGCTGGTTTCAATATGGATCAGGAATTGGTAGTATTTGAGAATTGTTTCATCGGCCTGTTTATGTTTATAACGGTAGAGCTCATCCAACAAATTGCATAACTGTCTATAGAACAGCCTGAATGATTTGCGTGTTAGTAATAATATTTCTTTGTTGCCATGTCGTAGAACAAATTCTTGTTCTAACTGGAAGATGATAGCAAGAAGGTTTTGATCGGCTTTAACATGTTCTTCTTCATTTAAATGTGGAATGCCATAATATAGTATGACTCTCTCCAGCTTAAGTAATACTCGGTTCATAGCTGCTATAATTTGGTTTAAATTAATTTTCTTACACTTAAAGATGTAATATTTCTTTTGGAAAAACCAGTAGATCGTGTTAAATTCTTGATGTTGGGAAAAAATATTTTACATCAATCCTAGAAATGATGCCTGGAGCTCTGTTATGAGGGAATTAGATCATTTGACCCCGGTATTGTTTATGTAACAAATAGAGCTTCTCAAAAAGAAATACTATCATTTTATTGATATTCAATATAGAGTGACAAGTGACGAAGTAATGAGTGACGGAGTAACCAGTAATGAGTGACGGAGTAACCGGTAATGAGTGACAGAGTAACCGGTAATGAGTGACAGAGTAACCAGTAATGTAGTGACGGAGAAATCAGTAATGTAGTGATAAGTGAAGTAGGGGTATAAATAACAAAGTCCATCTCGTTTGAGATGGACTTTGTTGGTGGTGCCAGCTGGATTCGAACCAGCGACACAAGGATTTTCAGTCCTTTGCTCTACCGACTGAGCTATGGCACCTTCCAAGTTTTTGTTTTAAATCTGTTACTTTCAGATTTGGTGGTGCCAGCTGGATTCGAACCAGCGACACAAGGATTTTCAGTCCTTTGCTCTACCGACTGAGCTATGGCACCTTCCAAGTTTTTGTTTTAAATCTGTTACTTTCAGATCTGGTGGTGCCAGCTGGATTCGAACCAGCGACACAAGGATTTTCAGTCCTTTGCTCTACCGACTGAGCTATGGCACCTTAACCTGCATCCCCGTTTAACTTTGAATGCGATGCAAATATACCCCGATAATTCGAATTCTAAAATTTTTCACCCATTTATTTCATGTATTTTTTTGAAAGACTTGATTTTGATACAGATAAAATTTACAAGAAATTAACACGTAAAAATTTCAAATAGCCTATCTTTGCATTTCAATAAAATAAAATGAGTAAAAGAGGAAGAGTATTAGTTGCTATGAGTGGGGGTGTTGACAGTTCGGTCGCGGCTGTCATGCTTCATGAACAAGGATATGAAGTCATAGGGATCACGATGAAGACTTGGGACTATGCTGCTTCTGGTGGCTCGTCTAAGGAGACCGGATGCTGTAGCTTGGATAGTATCAACGATGCACGTTCTTTGGCGGTGAATTATGGTTTCCCACATTATATACTGGATATTAGAGATGAGTTTGGCGATTTTGTTATTGACAACTTTGTTGATGAATATATTGCCGGCCGTACGCCAAACCCTTGTGTATTGTGTAATACCCATATCAAATGGGAGGCTTTAATGAAACGCGCCAATAAATTGGACTGCGAATTTATTGCTACAGGTCACTATGCCAATATTCGTCTTCACGATAATAACCGTTACGTGATTTCGAAAGGTAAGGATGAAAACAAAGATCAGTCTTATGTACTTTGGGGTGTTGCACAGGAAAACCTGGCACGTACGCAATTTCCATTGGGATCGTTCACGAAAAAAGAAATTCGCCAGATGGCATTGGATATGGGACAGGTGGAGCTTGCTAATAAAGCGGAAAGCTATGAAATCTGTTTTGTACCGGATAATGACTACCGTGCATTCTTAAGACATAAAGTGCCTACTTTGGATCAACAGATCGGTCCTGGTAACTTTATCCTAACAGATGGTACTGTGGTAGGACAGCATATCGGTTATCCTTATTTTACGATCGGACAGCGTAAAGGTCTTGGTATCGCATTGGGTAAACCGATGTTTGTAGTCGAGATCCTTCCGGAGAGTAATACCGTGGTGCTGGGTGAAGAACATGAGCTTGAAAAATCATTCGCTTATGTGCGGAATGTAAATTTGGTTAAATATGCTTCTTTGGAGCAGCCTATGGAAGCGATATCTAAGGTGCGTTATAAAGATGCTGGTGCTCTATCTACAATCTCACAACAGGGGGACATGGTAAAGATCGACTTTGTACATAATGTAAAAGGTATTGCTCCTGGTCAATCGGCTGTTTTCTATGAAGGCAATGATTTGATCGGTGGTGGCTTCTTAATGAAATAGTCTATACAGATTTATATAAAATAGGAAAGGTCTTAAAATTCAATTTTAAGACCTTTTTTCGTTGCGTGGGCTCGTTGCTATTTGTAAGATTCGATGATTTGATTGATTCTCCATTCTTGATTTACGTTACATAGGGTGATACATTCAACTTTTGTGAAATTGTCATACTTCATTTCTACTTTGGCCATAACACAGTTCTCATTTTTCTCCATGATGGTGTAGGTTGTTTTACAGTTCTGCTTTAGTCCTTTGCTTGACTTTAAAAAATTGACAACTTCTGATTTGCTGTATGTTTTTGTTTTTGCATTGGATGATTGGGTCCATTTGAAGTCATCGGAGAACAAGTGCTGTATACCTTCTGTATTACCATCTGCAGCGATCTGTACGTAACTGTCAATTACCGTTATGGGATTTGTGTTTCTCGGAGTCTTTCCTTTTGCAAAACTCATGCTCGTCATTGCGACTAATGCTCCGATTAATGCAAATACGATAAAGATTGAGTTTAGTGAATTTTTCATGATTTTTAGCTTTTTAAGTTTTTTTGATTTGTGAATTATTTAATTGATTGAATCAAAGGTATATAAGGGGGCTAAAAGTCGGAATGGTAATCAGGTGAACAGTCGGGTAAACTCGGTAAATGGAGGGGAGGATTCGGTGAATCTTTTGTGAATTTGAAAAGCTCGGTAAAAAATCCGGTAAACGGGAGTTTTATTTGTCGCAAAGCAATTTGCCTATCTTGCTATGATCTGAAATTGGCGATTCTCACTTGTCTATTCTACAGGAGTTGTCTCTTAAAACAATAAGAGTGTTGTTTTATCTATCAGTATCTTCGTGATTTTTAATTTATTGAAGCTTCGTAATGATATTTCGTAAACGCTCTTCATGATCATCGCCCCATTGTCCTAAAGCCGCGATTACTGGAATTAAAGTTTTACCAAATTCGGTCAGGCTGTATTCCACTTTTGGAGGGACAATCGGATATATTTTCTTTACAATCAATTCGTGCTGTTCTAATTCTTTTAGCTGTATATGCAATACGCGGCGGGAGGCTCCGGGAATTTTGCGCTGGAGTTCGCTTGGGCGTTGATGTCCTGCATTTATAAACCAAAGTAAACGAATTTTCCATTTGCCATACAGTATTTCACCGATGAGGTCGAGACCACAATTTAGATCTAGGGGTATTTTTTTTTCATACATACGACAAAGCTATGGCTATGTTTCAAAATGTGCAATAGGGGAAAAATTTATCCCTATGCAATTCGTTTTTCCGTACTTGTGTAAACCGGCTGTGTCGCAGACCTTTGTTTTAAATATTTTAGAACATGGAACAGGAATTTAATTTTAATGATGAATTATCGGGCAAAATTGCTTTGGTAACTGGCGGTACAAAGGGAACAGGTAGGGCCATTGCGGAGCGGTTGCTTTATGCCGGGGCGACCGTAATCATTACAGCAAGAAATGAACCTCTGCAGGATAATGGAAAATTACACTTTATTCCGGCCGATTTAAGTACGTCCTCTGGTACGATAAAGGTCGTAGGTGAAATACTGCAACAATTTGGCAGGCTGGATATTTTGGTAAACAATATGGGCAGTTCTGAAACGAAAGGAGGAGGCTTTGCTGTTTTGAGTGATGAGGATTGGGAAAAGACGTTTTATACAAATTTGCTGGCTCCGGTTCGTCTGGATAGAGGGTTTTTGCCTCAGATGATAGCTCGCGGAAACGGCGTTATCGTTCATATAGCTTCTATTCAGGCTAGATTGCCTTTGTATGATGCCACATTACCTTATGCAGCGGCTAAAGCAGGATTGGTGAATTATAGTAAAAGCTTATCAAATGAAGTTTCACCAAAAGGTATTCGGGTGTTGACAGTCTCTCCGGGCTGGATCAAAACAGATGGTGCTACAGGGATGATGGATGAAATCGCGAAAAGAACTGGTATTTCTGTTGATGAAGCGGTGCAGCAGGTCATGGAAAGTTTGGGGGGTATTCCTTATGGCCGACCGGCAGAACCTCAGGAAGTGGCCGAATTGGTCGGTTTTTTAGTGTCACCAAGAGCGGCTTATTTGACAGGAACAGAATTTATTATTGACGGAGGTACAATTCCAACAATTTAAAAACCTTAAAAAAACACTTGAAATGAACATACCACAAGTAATGGCCGCATTAGTTCGTGCGCAGAACAATTTTGATTGTGTCTCCTATGCAATTTTTTTTTCCGAAACAGCCCTGATTGTTGACAAGAGTAATACATACAGGGGGAGAAAAGAAATTGAAAATTGGATTGTCGCAGCAAATGAGCAATATAAAACCGTCATGAAGCCATTGAGCTATAAAAAAGGAGAAACCGAAAGCATATTAAAAGCAGTAGTTTCTGGAAATTTTACTGGAAGCCCTGTTGTACTGTTTTACCATGTTCGGATTGTTAATGAGCAGGTACAATCATTGAAAATTACAGGATAAGGTATTTTTGTATGGTTAAATGTCATGCTTGAGGCCGTACTGGATGATGGTCTGAATAATGGGTAGCAATTCTTTTCCTTTTTCGGTCAAGGTATATTCGACCTTTGGCGGGATTTCGGCAAAGGACTTTTTATGGACAATATCTTTATCGCATAAAAACTTCAATTGGCTGATCAGCATTTTTTCACTGATTCCGACAATACAGCGCTTCAGTTCGCCGTAACGGATGGTGCGTTCGTTAATCTGGAAAATAATGAGCATGGTCCATTTTCCGCCAATGATTTCAAGTGTTTTCCTTAGGGGACAGTTTTCGTCAGAAATATTTATATTTATATTCATTGTGCTGTAAATCAGTAATTATTACTTTAACGTAAGTACCCTACTTTTAGGTAGGTACTTGACTATTGTACTGCAAATGTAGAAATTTGTCATATAATTTACTTACTTATAAAATTAAATAGGATGTCAAAAAACGTAAAAATAGTGCAGTCGTATTTTAATGCGGTAGCAACAGGAGACTTTGATACAGTCGGAAGTTTATTTGCAGATGATATTGTATGGCATCAGCCGGGAAAAGGTGTTCAATCTGGAACGTATACCGGAAAAGCTGCGGTGTTTGCTCATTTGGGGAACTTTATGCAATGGAGCAACGGTACCTTTGCTATTGATGATATTGAATATACAAGTGATAATGGAAATCTTGTGGCAGCTTCAATTCATTTCAAAGCAGCAAAAGGTGAGGGGACACTTGCGATGAAAGGTGTCGATCTATTGCGGATCGAATATGACAAAATAAAAGAAGTCTGGCTGTTTTCAGAAAGAATTGAAGTGGAAGATGATTTTTGGAACAGTGCAGCGAAGAATTAAGATTTGAAGGGGAAATGAGGGTAAGATTTTAGGGTTCTGCTTTGCCTAATTGCATTAACTGTGTTTTGTGCTGTATCCTATAAAAATCGTGTTGCTGTATCTGTATCCATTAAGACTTATATGATAACTTTGTTTAAAAGGAATAAGAATATGAAATTAACAATTTATCAGGTAGATGCTTTTACGGATATGGTATTCAAAGGAAACCCTGCGGCCGTTTGTCCCTTAACGGAGTGGCTGGCGGACGATATTCTATTAAAGATCGCCGCAGAAAATAATCTATCGGAAACCGCTTTTTATGTGCCTAAAGGTGATGGTTATGAAATCCGTTGGTTTACACCTGCATCGGAAGTAGATCTTTGTGGTCATGCAACTCTTGCCACGGCCTACGTTTTGGCCCATTGTGAAAAGCAAGTAAAGGAAACGATTAATTTTTATTCGCCAAGAAGTGGCAAACTTCCCGTAAGCGTACAGCAGGATAAATTTGTGCTCAATTTTCCTGCAGACCAGTTTTCGGAAACTGAATTGACCGATGCACTGCTGGCAGTAACGGATAAAAAACCGATTGCAGCTTATCGCGGAAAGACTGATTATATGCTGGTTTTCGAGAAGCAAAATGATATCGAGGCTTTAAAACCCAATCTACCTTTGATGACTGGTATGGCTGCAAGGGGATTTATCGTAACGGCGAGGGGAGAAAACCATGATTTTGTTTCCCGCTTTTTTGGACCTGTGGTCGGTGTTAATGAAGATCCTGTCTGTGGCTCGGCACATACGACGCTGACGCCTTATTGGGCAGGACAACTCAATAAAACTGAATTGAGGGCATTTCAGCTTTCAGAACGTACGGGTGAAGTATACTGCCGTCTGCTGGGCGACAGGGTAGAGCTGGCAGGAAATGCGGTGCTTTATATGAAAGGCGAGATTTATATTTGATCAAACAGTATTGATGTACTTCGTGTCGTAAGATGCGTCTGATATATTTTTTTTGGGTTTCACTACAAATTGTGAAAAATCGTCCCTAATATTAAAATGTTTGTTTTACGGTAATTAAAACTAAAAACAGCTCTTTAGGATTAATAAAGAGCTGTTTTTGTTACGTTTAAAAGGGTTTAGTACTTCATCCATTTGATGATTTCTTTCCAGTTTGCCTTTTTTCCGTAGATGAGGATACCTACACGGTATATTTTGGCTGCTAACCAGGTGACCAGTAGAAAGGTGCTTACCAACAATGCCAGCGATACAGCAATCTGCCAGGTGGGTACACCGAACGGAATGCGGACCAGCATGGCAATAGGGGAGGTGAAAGGTATAAAGCTTAGCCATGTTGCAATGGGGCCGTTAGGATCGTTAATAATGACTCCAAACGACAAGACATAGGTCAATAGCAAAGGCATGGTAATGGGCATGGTAAATTGGTTGGCTTCTGTTTCACTATCCACTGCCGATCCTACTGCAGCAAAGATGGCGCTGTAAAGTAAATAACCGGATAGGAAGAACAGAAAGAAGCAAACGATAATTTCGGTGACATTGACTGATTCCAGATGTTGTAAAATGCCAAATCCAAGACCTGAAGCCGGTGCCTGACTGACCGTGTTCATGCCGGGACCTCCTTGTTGCATTGCAGCCTGTTCTACGGTTTCTTTATTGATCAGTTTGGTGGCTCCAAAAACCAGGCCTCCGGTCAAGATGATCCAGAGTAGGAACTGGGTGAGCCCGACCATTCCGATACCGATGATCTTGCCCATCATAAGCTGGAAAGGTTTGACCGATGAGATGATAACTTCGATAATGCGATTGCTCTTTTCTTCAATTACACCACGCATCACCTGTACACCATAAAGAAACAGCGATAAGTAAACCAATACGGCTAAACCTACACCGATACCCATAGCAATACCTGTGTTACTGTTTTTCTCCTCGCCACCTTCTGTTAGCTCTTTGGCATTGACGCTGATATGAGGCTGCACCGATTGTAACAGCTCTGGGTCGATACCTAGCTTCTTGTATTCGCCGATGCGGATGATGCCTTCAAGCTGTCTTGCTATTGCATTCTGGATCGTGATATTGGCTTTATCTGCTGAAATCAGCTCGATGGTAGACTGCTGATAAATTTCTTTCGGAATGACCAGGATGGAGCTGTTCTGCTCATCGTCTTTAATCTGCTTTTTAAGATCCTGCAATGAGCGGTCGCTGACAGTAAAAGTAATGTTAGGGTCGCTTTTCAGCTGCTTTGCAAAACTGCCCTGCTGATCCAGAATATATACATGTGCATGGGCGTCTTTGAAACTTTTCTTGGTCAGATAAAATATCCCTCCGTAAAGCGCAATGAAAAATAATGGGACTAGAAAAGTCATCAATAAGAATGATTTCTTTTTGACACGGGAAAAGTATTCGCGCTGAATTATGAGTAGTATCTTATGCATGGTCGGTTTCTTTTTTAGCGTTGTTGGATAGGGTCACTTGCTCGATGAAAATGTCATTGATAGAGGGTACTATTTCTAATACTTGATGGATTTCGGCCAGAGGTAAGAGCTTTGTGAGTACTTGATTGATACTAATGTCTTGATTTAACTTAATAGTGATAATTATTTTGTTTTCAGATTGTTCTATATTTTTTAAATGGTATAGATTTTCTATACGTATTGATTTTTCATCATTAACGGCCTGTAATTCGATTTTGTAGGTCTGATTTTTATAGTTGTTTTTGATGTCATGAATATTGCCGTCAAGGATCTTTTGGGAGCGGTTAATAAGTGCAATGTGGTCGCAAAGTTCTTCGACGGACTCCATTCTATGCGTCGAAAAGATGATTGTAGCCCCTTTTCGGTTCAATTCAAGGATTTCATCTTTGATTAAACTGGCGTTTACAGGGTCAAATCCGGAGAAGGGCTCATCCAAGATAATAAGATCAGGTTCGTGGAGTACGGTCGCAACGAACTGTACTTTCTGTTGCATACCTTTACTAAGGTCTTCAATCTTTTTATCCCACCATGACAAAATGTCAAGCTTCTCAAACCAATGATTTATTCGATCATTTGATTCTTTCTTACTCAGTCCTTTAAGTTGTGATAAGTAAAGCATTTGTTCTCCTATTTTCATCTTCTTGTAAAGGCCTCTTTCCTCTGGGAGGTAGCCAATTCGTTCGATATGTTTGGGTGCTAATGGCTCTCCATCGAATAGTATTTCGCCCGAGTCCGGTCCTGTGATCTGGTTGATGATCCGGATCAGAGAGGTTTTGCCGGCCCCATTGGGTCCTAAAAGTCCGAATATTTTTCCTTTGGGAATACTGAGGGAGACATGGTCCAGCGCTCTATGACTGGCATAGTCTTTTACAACATTTTTGATTTCTAAAAGCATGTATTATTTTGGTTAGTCATATGTGTTTAATCTATTTTTTTTAATCGGTTATCTGGCATGGTATTCCTGGTGCTTTCATGTGTTATAGCAAAATGCTCTCCTGCTGTATTTCGGTATTTATTTATACCGATGCGCGTTAGATGGCCATGTTTACCAGCATATTTTTATCATTAGTAAAGCTGATCTGTGAAACGTTACACTTTTGCCTCCATTTTTGTTTTTAAATAATGAAACGGATCGGAGTTCAATTTGTCAAAAGGATAGTTTTATGCTACCTTTGCAAGATGCAAATTAAAAAAGCCGAATTCATCTGTAGTAATACACGAGTTGATAAATTGCCAGAAGGCAAACTCCCTGAGTATGCTTTTATTGGTCGTTCCAATGTGGGTAAATCATCACTGATCAATGCTATGGTTGGTAAGAAAGGTTTAGCTAAAACTTCTCAAAAACCGGGTAAGACGCAACTGATCAACCATTTTATCATCAATGACGATTGGTTTCTAGTGGATTTACCGGGTTATGGTTTTGCAAAAACATCGAAGTCCAACCGTGAAGCTTGGGAGAAATTTATTCGCCGTTATTTGACGCATCGCGATAATTTGCAGTGTATATTTGTTTTGATCGATAGCCGTCATGAGCCTCAAAAAATAGATCTTGAATTCTGTTACTGGTTAGGTGAGCGGGGTTTACCTTTTATGTTAGTATTCACGAAAGCTGATAAGCAGTCTAACGTGAAGTCTGATGTGAATATGTCTAAATTTAGAAAAGCATTAGCGGAGTGGTTTGAGGAAATTCCAAAGTGTTTCCTAACTTCTGCTGAAGTGAAGTCGGGCTGTGATGCTATTTTAGAGACGATCGGGGATATCAATACCCGTTTTGTTATGCCTGATTTAACGGCTCCTAGTGATGAAGTCGGGTATGAAGAAGGGGATGAAGATAAATATGGTGATGTGGATCCAGATCGTTATCGTCACGCTGGTGAAGAGGAGTAGTCCATGAAGAAGTATCTGTCCCTCGTACTGTTTGCGCACAGTATTTTTGCATTGCCTTTTGCTTTTATTGGCTTTTTCCTGGCTTTACATACCACCAATCATACTTTTGACTGGAAGTTACTCGTATTAATGCTGGTGTGTATGGTGACCGCACGTAATGCGGCTATGGCCTTTAACCGTTACCTGGACCGTGATATCGATATTTTGAATCCGCGGACAGCAATGCGCGATATACCTGCGGGGCGGATTTCTGCTAGAGGGGCATTGCTATTTACAATCATAAACTGTGTGTTTTTTGTCGTTGCGACTTACTTTATCAACAGTTTATGCTTTATGTTGTCACCTATTGCTTTATTTGTCGTGCTCTTTTATTCTTATACTAAGCGTATTACGGCTTTATGTCATCTGGTGCTCGGTCTAGGTTTGGGGCTTGCTCCGGTGGGTGCATATCTTGTGGTAACGGGTCAGTTTCATATTGTTCCTGTACTTTACGGCCTTGCCGTATTGTGCTGGGTGAGCGGTTTTGATATTATCTATGCTCTGCAGGATGAGGCGTTTGACCGTGAGCATAAGCTGAATTCCATTCCAGTATTGTTGGGTACTAAAGGAGCGCTACGTTTTTCCGAAATCCTGCATGTATGTTCGTTTATATTTGTGCTCTTGCCGGTTCTGTATATGGAGGTGGGATGGTTCTATTATCTGGGTGTTGTTTTTTATGGCAGTTTGCTAATCTATCAGCACCGGATTGTGAGTCCAACAGATCTTAGCCGCGTAGATCGCGCTTTTATGACGACCAATGGTATCGCATCTGTTATTTTTGCAGTTTTCTATCTGCTGGATATTATCGTGCATTAGCCGATAGCGTCCAGATTTATATTTTTTATGGTCAAAGCCAGATTAATCTTGATTAATCTGGCTTTTTGTATTTTCTGCTATATTTTTTGTGCCATCCTGAATAAAAATTTATATTTTCAGGGCTTGTTATTAGGATGTGTACACCAATTATTTGTAAAAGCTTAGATTATGGTAGATAATAATTTTGAAAATTTTGTAAAAATCGCATCGGAGCTGGTGTGGAGTGATGTTTTTATTTACCTGTGTCTGTTGACGGGTCTGTATTTTTCTGTACGGACTGGATTTCTGCAGTTGACCTATATTAAAGATATGCTGCGATTGCTGTTTCAGAAAAAGCAGTCGGACGAGGGTATATCATCTTTTCAGGCCTTTGCATTGGCAATTTCGGGCCGCGTGGGTACAGGAAATATCATCGGAGTGGCCACGGCGATCTATATGGGAGGTCCGGGTGCAATTTTCTGGATGTGGGCGATTGCTTTCCTAGGTGCTGCATCTGCTTTCGTGGAGTCTACGCTGGCACAGGTGTTCAAACAGCAGGTCGGAGATGAGTTTAAAGGTGGTCCTGCCTATTATATTGAAAAATGTCTGGGTGTGAAGTGGTATGCGGTTCTGTTTGCCTTAATAACCATTGCAAGTACAGGCTTTTTACTTCCCGGCGTGCAAAGTAATGCTATTGCATCTTCGATGCACAATGCATTTGAAATACCTGTTGCTTATACGGGGATTGGAGTGGTGGTTTTGTTGGCTGTTATTATTTTCGGCGGTGTACAGCGTATTGGCCGAGTGGCTGAACTAGTGGTGCCGTTTATGGCGGGAGCGTATATTTTAATGGCTTTAGTGATCATCGCTTTAAATTATACACAGATTCTGGATGTGTTTGGTCTTATCTTCAGTTCTGCATTTAGCCTGAATGCCACTTTTGGCGGCGTTGTGGGCATGGCGATTGCCTGGGGTGTCAAGCGTGGCATCTATAGTAATGAGGCCGGACAGGGCACCGCACCGCATGCTGCGGCCGCAGCGGATGTTAGTCATCCTGCACAGCAGGGTTTGGTACAGGCTTTTTCGGTGTATGTGGATACAATATTCGTTTGTACAGCAACAGGACTTATGATTTTATTTACCAATCAGTATAATGTGGGGCAATTTGATGGAGCCGGTCAACTGGTCGGTTTTATATCGGAGCATATACCAGGGGTCAATTACACGGCCTTTACACAGGCGGCGGTGTCGCATCATTTTCCATTGATCGGAAATGGCTTTGTGGCCATCGCTTTGTTTTTCTTTGCATTTACGACGGTTATGGCTTATTACTACTATGCGGAAACCAACTTATCGTATATCTTTTCTAATAAGGTAAGTCCGGCGGTCACCTGGATATTGCGTATTGTATTTCTTGCGGCGGTATACTATGGTTCTGTGAAAACAGCGGAGATTGCCTGGGCAATCGGTGATATCGGTGTAGGGCTGATGGCTTATGTCAATCTGATCGCGATCTTACTGATGAGTAAAACAGCGCTCAAGGTATGGCAGGATTATAAAGTGAAGCGTAAAAGAGGGGATATGAATCCAACATTCAGTGCTAAGGAACTGGGAATTAAGAATGCGGAGTTCTGGGATAAAGAGAAATAAAAGGAATAAAAAAATCCCTCAACAAGTGTTGAGGGATTTTTTTATGTTTAATTCATTTTTCCGAATTTATCTCCGGCCATATCTTTCTCATAGTAGGCGGTAAGATCATCCCGGTGATTCAGCACTTTTGATTTGGCTATATACTCCTGGTTGTCGGCATAGATGAATAGTAATGATCCATCTTTAATGGTATTGATAATAGGCTTCGCTAACTCTCTAGGCAGCGCAGGACAGCCGTAGCTTCGTCCTAAGCGTCCCAATGAACTTACGATGCGTGGATTTGCATAATCTGCGCCATGAACTACTACAGCTCTTGATTTGGCTCTATCATTAAAGCCCTCTTCCAGTCCATTTAAAACCAAAGAGTAACCATTTGAACCTTGATAAGTATTCTCCGTTACATAAAAGCCCAATGAGCTTTGGAATGACTCCGGCGTGTTTGAAAAAGAAGTAGCGTAATTACTACCGCTATTTTTACCGTGTGAAACGAGCGAATGAAAAAGGACTTTTTCGTTTTTAAGGTCTAGGACGACAAGCCTTTTTTCGGTAGATGGTAAAGTGAAGTCAATGATTGATAATACATCTTTGTTTTTGGCGGGAAGTAATCTATAGCCTTCCATCGCTTCTTTAAATGCTTTATAATTGACTACATCTTTGAGATTCATGCTTTCGTAGAGTGCATCTACTTTTGATATTTTCTTTTTAACTGTAATTTCTTTTTTATGAATTTCTGTCGGTACTACATTTTTAGATTCTGAGAACAACGCTGCATACAAACCCATAAATAAAATGAACACTAATTTCTCCATACTTTATCCCTTATTTGTTTTTCGATAGCAAATTTAAGAACTAAAGATAGTTAAAAAGTGTAAAAAATTGTTAATCAGTATCTTAATTATCGTTAATCAATAACTATTACCAAAGTCTGGAAGTCTTTTGACCGTTTATAAACAAATTGTGCATGTGATGACGCATTTCTGACACACATATGTGACCTCGGGATGGTGCCTAAGCTCCAGCTGTATTCGATCACTTTACCGTTCGGATTATTGACAGGAACGCCGTGTACGTACGCTCCGGCCGTAAAACGGCTTGCAAATGGGGCGTAACCTTCGATAGATTTTGTGCCATCTTTGAAATAAAACATCTTGGATTTATGCTCCTGTAAAACAAAGATTCCAGTAGGAGTTTCCTGTGCATGAGGAGGCTTGTGACGGCCTGTAGTGGCTGGATTCATGCTTCTTACTGCCCATCCTTTATCTGTTTTATCCAGTGTACAAATATTTTGGTTTGTAACATCCACGACGATTACTTTGTCAAATCTGACAGAATCGCCTATTGTTTTGAGGTATCTTTTTGGTACTTCCCAAGTTCCTTCGAAGGAAACACCTTCCACTTTGACACGTTGTAACGTATCGCTACTCTGCAGTTTAACCAGCCAGCCATCTCTACCATAAATGGAAGGTAATTTGGTTTCGCCTTCACGATATAAGGGACTCGCTTGGTAGCGTTCTGTTCCTAGGGAGTCAGCAACACGTTTATAGGAATCTCTTTTGAAATGTGGAATAGTAGGTGCCTCACCATTTGAATTCTGATAGTTTTGCAGCACACCATAAATAGCGTTGCCGTTCTGGAAATTCTCAACAAAAGCCAGTTTTTCTTTTATTTTATCCCATTGAAATTGCCTTACTGTATCTTTATAGGGATAAGTGTCTTCTAATGTATACTTGGTGTACTGGAGTTCTTTGGTAATTTCAATATCTGCCGCTGTTTTTGGTTTGGCCTTCGCGATTTCTTCTTCTTTCTTTCTAATCGCATCGATTGAATCTTTTGTTTTCTCCTTTTTCTTTTCTTCCGGATCATTTTTTGATTGTCCTTGTTGGCAAGAAATAAACAAAAAGGAAACGAAAAAACTATATATTAAAATGTTTTTAATGTACAAATGCTTCATAAAACAGGGCTCATTAAGATTTTTACTGTTGAGAAAAGGTACATTATTGTATCGATGCCCCTTTTCTGAATGATTTCATTACCAAACATAGTGCCGAGATTTACATGGATGGATTAAAGATACAAGCTGCTCGCGGAATAGTAAGAGTTAAATTTTTCATTTATCGACTATATATTGAATGGCAGTAAAACAATTTTATAATGATGAGGTTGTATCAATAATTTCTGCTATTTTTAATGTATATGATTTCAAACTTACGTTACTTAATAATACTTGTATTTATATCGTCCTGTGGGATTATGCACAATGTGCCTCTTTCACAGAAGCCGAATTCGTTTGATAAACCCAATATTTCCAATTCTTTTGTGGATCAAAACGGGAATTTTTATCCTGATAATTGGCGTAAGACGTACGGCAGCCCACCTAGTAATGGAAAAAGAGATGCTTACTCTTTAATGAAAATCGCGGCAGACAAAGGTATCACGGATGAGCTGACGGGATTTGAAGTGAAAAAACTAAGGGAATTTAAAGAGCGTGTGAAAACGAAGAAGCGTGTTTTTGTGTTTGTTCACGGCTTTAATGCAAACAATGAAGAAGTAAATGAGAGTTACGGTTATATCCAGAAGCTTATTAAGGTCAATGCTAAGGATGATGAGATTGTGCGTTTTTATTGGGACGGGCTATGGACGAGCAATCCTTTTGCCGGGGCAAAAATCTGGTTTACCGCGACTTCCTTTAGTCAGATGGCCGGTGAGTTTGGTTTAAGGCGTGTGCTGAATACGATTTCAAATAAAGATGTCTATATCATTTCACACAGTCGAGGTGCTTCTGTGGTACTGAGTGCATTGGCGGAACCGCATTTCAATGAGAAGTTTGTAAAAGACATCAAGGAAATTCATAATGTTGATGTGGAAAACGCGAAAGAACTCTTGGAGAATAAAAACCGGATTACCTGTATTATGCTAGCTCCGGCAATCGGATTAGCTGATTTTAAATCGCAGGAGGCAGGCAATGACTCCTTCTGTACGATAAGTCCACAGGTGAAAAAAATGCACATTACAATCAATAATACAGATAAGATGCTGAAGAAGTTTTTCGGTTTTTTTGCCGATAAATTTAATCCGACCGACCTGGGCTATAAAGATAATGTGTACAATGAGCTGGTGAAGCAGTATACCTGCTTTGATAAAACAGACTTCTCGGGTATGGAAAGCCATGCATTCAATAGCTATATTCGCAGTCCGAAATTTAAAACGATGCTAAAAGCAAATGGCATTGCTTTAGCGAAATAGTGTTAGTGTTGCTTGTTGTTCTCCCGGTTGTTGTAGGTTAAGTAGATTCTCTTGACTTCCATTTGCTCGGCTCTTCCTTTATTGATGAGAAGCTGACGTTGTTGGGTAAGTCTGGACTTGTTATTACGCATTTTGTTTTTTAAAACATTGAGATAGGCTATGGCACCAATTCTGGTGGTGTCGAGGCCTAAAAGTCTACAGGAATAGCTGCCTAGGAGAAAATGGTTATAATAAAGATGAATTTCGCGCATCATTTTACGTCCCAGCGCTGATTCCGGATAATACGCGGCTATAGGCTCTTCCTGTAGGGCCTGGGCCAATAACCTGGAATCGGCATCGCCTTCTTTTTGTGTCATGGTCCAGTAGTAGAGCGCTTCAATAGCCTGTTGTTCCGTGTCAGGAAGTAGTTGCAAGGGGATACCTAACAAGTAACCGATATATTTCCAGAGGTGAAGTACTGCTGTTATTTCTTCTGGAAGGATCTGAAATTTCATGCGCTGTAACCCGACGATAAAGACCAGCGAAAATCCCAGGTTGGTGGCAAGCATGTCCCACTGATTGAGCGGTAGGCCCCATTCATTTTTGTCCCAATCCGTCTTCGCCAGAATATTGATCCGTGAGAAAGCATGGATAATGCGGGTTTCCATTACTTTTTGATAACCGATCTGCCCGCTTTTTAAAGATCCATTTTCCATGATGTCTACCCAAAAGTCTACTGTATCTGCCAGGCGCTTCACGGCTCCTTTTTTTAGTGCACCGGTATAGATAAGTGGTTTATTGATTGCTGCCGATTCGTAACCACCCATGAGGCAGTAGTCGCGCAAGACGATCAGACCGCTTAATCCTGCGCGCTGACTTACTGCGATGCCACTTTCCAGCAGTTCCCAGTTTAACCAGGACGGTGAGCTCTCAATCGAAGAGAAAAAAGTGTCAAGTGCTTCTCTATAGGGCTCATCGACATTTTCCGGAGCAACTAAATACGCACGTAGTAATTGCTGTCCCTTGCCAAAACCAACTTGCTGATGGAGCTTTCTGACCAATTCGTCTGCCGGTTCATCGCAGTTGAAGAGGTAGGGAACCAACTTGTTTGCTTCCCGAAGGTCGGGCTGCTTTGGCAGTTTTTTTAACAGTTCTACTCCGGCACCTGCGGTCCAATAATGATGAAAGGAGGAGGTATTTGTTTTGAATCGGCTCGGTATTTCCATCTTAATTGTCTATATCCCAATTCATAAAATTGCCTGTAGCAACGATGTTCCCAGATGTATAGGAGAAATCGAAATCAACGTAATCGGACTGGCAGGAGATCGTATCACTGCAGCAAAATTGGCGGTCGATGTTGAAGCTGATTCGAAATCTACCTTTCTTTTCGATATCGTTGAAAGTGAAACTCGAGACGCTAAGATCGCCGATCTGCGGTGCGCCATCTTTGTCGGATAGGCTGTCGAATACCGCTTCCTGCAGCTGTTTGCGGTCTTCGGCTGTGATCTGATCGAGCAATAAGGTGAAATTTTGCTTGATTTTCTGTAATGCTGTATCTGTAACCGGTATGTTTAATGTGATTGTTGACATGTTTTTAGTGTATAAGCTAGTTGATGTTCGAGCTGCTGTTGGTCTGGAAAATATGTTGTTCTGATCTTCGGATCTAATGAAATCTGTGAAGAAATGGCTTTAAAGGCCAGGTAATGGAGTTCCGAGACCGATAAGCACGTGACCGATGTGCTAAAAGTAATGTTATTTTCTGCCTGCAGGCTGTAGAGACTCTTTGGTAATGCCCTAAGTTTGATCTTACCCACCAGCACATTTAATTTTTCTTCCCAATAGCCGATTTCGTCTGCTAGCTGCTGGAGTATAAATTGTTTCTGCCAGTCATGTAGCTGTTTTTGATAAGTTGTCCCTTTACAGTACAAGGTAATGGTTCTGTTTTTAACCAGAATTTTGTTCGAGGTGGTATTCTTGATGAGTTTGAGTAAATAGTTTTGTTGAAAGAGACGTACCGGATGTTCTTGATACTCGACTTCTTCAGAAACTGTTCGGCTATTCTTGTTATTTTTAATAAACTGTTCTAAGGTGCTGATTTCAAAGTCGACGGGAGCAAAAATGCGCGCAATGCCCGGATGTTGCTCCAAGCGGATTTCTTTGGAATCGGTTGTAATGATTTGATAGTTTTTTCCAGCTATTTCGATTTGCATACTGAAATTAAATGTTCGACCTTGTAAACATAATACTAACTTTTATTAAGTTTGTCATTAAATTAAAACAAATAAACGGTAATATGAAAAAACATTCAGTTCTTGCCGCTTTACTGATGTGCGGAGGAATGCTCTTTGCACAGCAGCAGCCGGCAATCAATACAGCCTTTATGGATAAGAGTGTTCGTCCTCAGGATGACTTTTACAATTTTGTAAACGGTCAATGGATGAAGACAGTGTCGATACCTTCGGATAAAGCGCGATGGGGATCTTTTGACGAGCTTCGTGAAAACACAGACATTGCGACGTTGAAGATCTTGAAAGAATCTTTAAGTACCACCTTTGCAAAAGGTTCTGACGGTCAAAAGATCGGTGATTTATATCGCTCTTATATTGATTTTGATAAACGTAACCAATTGGGCGTAACTCCAATTAAACCTTATCTGGATAAAATCGATGCGATCAAGGATTTTAACGGTCTGTACAATTATCTGGTTGAGGTGACGCCAATCGGTGGCAATCCTTTTTTCGGTGCTTATGTCTATGCACACTTAAAAAATAGTAACGTCAATACGGTTTATTTAGGTGCTGCAAGTTTAGGTCTGGGGCGTTCTTACTATCAGGTTGTAGATGCTAAGAATACGGAAACTTTAGGTGATTATTCTAATTTTATCTCGGCGCTTTATAGTAAAGTCGGTCAGCGTACGCGTGACTTAAAGGGTCCGAAGATTGTTGCTTTTGAAAAAGAACTAGCTAAAAACCTGAAAACAGTGGAGCAGTCCCGTGATGCTGAAAAGCGTTATAATCCGGTTGCTGTTGCTGATCTGAAGAAAATGGTCAAAAACATTGATATTGCCAAATATCTGAAAGATACGGGTTTTAAGGCGGATACCGTGATTGTTTCAGAACTGGCTTATTATCAGAACCTAGACAAGGTATTGAAGCCTGAAAACCTAGAAGCGATTAAGGAGGTCTTGAAATTTAACGTGATGAATGATGCTGCGGCATATTTAACAGCGGACCTGGATCAACTTAATTTTGATTTTTGGGGTAAAAAATTGAAGGGTCAAAAAGAACAACGTGCGTTGGAAAAAAGAGGAGTTGAATTTGTCAACAGTGTGGCAGGTGAGC
This sequence comes from Sphingobacterium sp. MYb388, assembly GCF_037479535.1. NCBI lineage: Bacteria > Pseudomonadati > Bacteroidota > Sphingobacteriia > Sphingobacteriales > Sphingobacteriaceae > Sphingobacterium > Sphingobacterium sp. MYb388. Next base: position 1,000,480 of record NZ_JBBGYV010000001.1, read on the forward strand.
TTTTGGGTAAACTTTACGTGAAAGAGAATTTCCCGCCACAAGCAAAAGAGCAGGCAGAGGAATTGGTCGGTTACCTGATCAAATCTTTCCAGCAGCATATCAATGATCTGAAGTGGATGTCGGCCGATACGAAAGTAAAGGCTTTAGAGAAACTTTCGAAATTCAATGTGAAGATCGGTTACCCGGATAAATGGAAAGATTACACTACGTTAAATGTGGGTACTTCTTTATTTGATAATATCCTGAGCGAGCGTAAATGGGCTTTTGCAAAGAATTTGGATAAGCAAGGTAAACCTGTCGACAAATCGGAATGGGGTATGACACCACAAACTGTCAATGCTTATTACAGTCCTTTGTTTAATGAAATTGTATTCCCTGCAGCGATCTTACAGCCTCCATTCTATGATTATAAGGCAGATGCAGCAGTTAACTTCGGTGGTATCGGTGCGGTTATCGGTCATGAGCTGTCTCATGGTTTTGATGATCAAGGAGCTAAATATGATGGAAACGGTAATTTGAACAACTGGTGGACCGAAGAGGATAAGACGAAGTTTGAAGCTTCTGCTGATGCATTGGTAAAACAGTTTGAAGCTTATGAACCGGTACCGGGTGTGAAGGTGAATGGCCGTTTTACTTTAGGTGAAAATATAGGTGACTTAGGTGGTTCTTCTGTTGCTTTCGATGCCTTGAAAATGTACCTGAAAGATAAAGGTAACCCAGGTCTGATTGATGGATATACACAAGAACAACGTTTCTTTTTATCGTGGGCTACGATCTGGAGAACTAAAACAACGGATGAGTTTGTTGTGAACCAAGTGAAGACAGATCCGCATTCGCCAGCTCAATATCGTGCTTTTGCGCCGATCATCAATTTAGATGGTTTTCATGAGGCATTCGGTACGAAGGAAGGTGATAAATTATTTGTCCCTAAAACGGATAGAATTGTGATCTGGTAGTTCTTATTTGTATAGGAAAGATCGAGATTAAAATAGAAAGCCCTTACAGATTCCTGTAAGGGCTTTTCTATTATTTTAGTTAAGAGGGCTAGAATTTTTTTGACTTCTGAGTCTTCTAGCCATCTCACTTATTAGTTAAGTAACTTTTTAAAAAAGTAATGCTCGGATCTGTTTTTCATCTTCCTGGATCTGATCTTTCATTTCCTGTAAGGAGTCAAAACGTTCGTCATGACGGATGAAATGCAGGAATTTTACGCGTAATGTCTTCCCATATATATCATCATTGAAATCAAATAAGCTTATTTCAATGCTTCTGTTCATTCCATCTACTGTTGGTCGGGTACCAATGTAACCCATTCCTTTAGCAATTTTGATTGGCTGTATTTCTACGTATTCGCCTGTGGTAATATTTTGTAAATGATCGAAAATATGAACTTCAACAGCATAGATACCGTATGCAGGAATTAATTTGTGTTGTTCGTGCACCTGCAGGTTGGCAGTCGGAAAACCGATTGTACGGCCGATTTGGTCCCCGCGGATCACTGTTCCTGTTAATTCAAAAGGATAGCCCAAGTAAAGGTTTGCGGTCTTGATATCGCCGGTAATCAGTGCAAGGCGTATACGTGTTGACGATACTGCAACGTCGTTGATGTCCTGTTCGGGGATTTGTTCCACCGAGTAGTCAAAAATATCAGCGTACTGTTGCAGATCTTTTAAGCTTCCACTTCTATCTTTCCCGAAATGATGATCGTATCCGATCACTATTTTCTTTGTGCCGAGTTTTCCGACCAGTACATTGCTGATGTATTCTTCAGGTGTCTGGTTTGAGAAATCGCGTGAAAACGGTGTGATGATTAAATGGTCGATATCCAATTCAGATAGTCGGCTCACTTTTTCTTCTATATCATTGATAAGACGTAAACTGTCATCATCCGGATTGATAATTAATCTAGGGTGAGGGTAGAAGGTTAACAATACGGTCTCACCGTTAATTTTTTTAGCGCATTCTTTTAGATGAGTTAATATTTTTTGATGACCGATATGGACACCATCAAATGTACCGATGGTAACAACTGCATTTTCCAATGCTTTAAAATCATCTAAACTTCTATAAATTTTCATTTAATGAAATATTTTTCGAGAAATTAATCAATAGAAATCAATCGTTACAATTGAGGTTCTGTGATACTAATTTCTTTGTGAGCCTTTATTTTTTGAATTAATTCTTCTAGGTTCCAAGCATTTTCAACTTGGTAATCGCCACTTTTCGTTCTTCTTAGTGAACTTAAATGTGCACCACTGCTAAGCGCTTTTCCGAAATCGTACGCCAGGGAACGAATATATGTTCCTTTGCTGCATGATACTCTGAAATGAACGACCGGCATTTCTATTTTTTCGATGATAAAGCTGTTAATGGAGACTTTACGTGTTTTTAACTCGACTGTTTCGCCACGGCGAGCCTTTTCATAAATACGTTCTCCGTTTATCTTGATTGCTGAATGTGCTGGTGGATATTGGTCGATATCTCCTTCGAAGGTTTTCGCTGCATCGTGGATCATCTGCTCCGAAATATGATCGATCGGAAAGGTTTCATCAACTTCTGTTTCCAGGTCGTAAGAAGGGGTAGTACCACCTAAGGTGATCGTTCCTGTGTATTCTTTATCTTCAGCTTGATAGCTGTCTATTTTTTTTGTGAATTTACCTGTACATACAATTAGTAAACCGGTAGCTAGCGGGTCTAATGTACCTGCATGGCCTACTTTTATCTTTAATGGTTTAATGGAGTTACGAATTTTCCCCACCACATCAAAGCTAGTCCAGGTCAGTGGCTTATCTATCAGTAACATTTGTCCTTCGGCAAATGAAAATACCTTTTCTATTTGATCTTTCTCGTTATTTTCCATTCATTAGTTCAATTGCACTAGATCATTGATTTTGTTTTATTTGCTGAATCTCGTTAAAAGAAGATTTTAGTAAAACAAAGTCAAGCTGATTTTGTATTTTTTTGCAAAGGTACTCATATTATTTTTCACCATAGCGGGTAAAAGTAAGCGTAGCGTCAAAGTATTAGTTATTCCAGAAGAATACTAATAAAGCAATACCAATAATAATGCGGTACCAGCCCCAGAATTTAAATCCGTATTTCGTTAAGACGGTAATAAATGATTTAACTGCGATCATAGCGACTATAAATGCGACAACATTGCCGACAATAAAGACGATGATATTTTCATTGCTGGCAAATATCATCTCATAACCTTTCTGCGCATGTGCTGTTCCTTCGCCCCATGTTTTTACAAATACGGAGTAAACTGTTACAGCAAGCATAGTCGGAACTGCTAAGAAGAATGAAAATTCTGCTGCTGCTCTACGGTCTAATCCTTGCGTCAAACCACCGATAATAGATGCTGCTGAACGGGAAGTACCTGGCATCATGGCTAGACATTGCCAAAAACCTATAATTAATGCTTTCTTAATCGGAATCTCTTTTTCATCTAAGATGGTTGGATTCTTGAACCATTTGTCAACAAATAGCAGGACAACACCACCTAATACCAAGACGGTTGAAATAGCGATTTGATTGCCTAATACGGCTTCGATTTTATCGTCCAGTAGTTTTCCTAAAACCAGTGCCGGAATAACAGCAATAGCTAGTTTGTAATACAGCTGGATATTTTTGATGTCGAAAAATTTCTTCCAGTAGAGAACTACGATGGACAGGATGGCGCCAAATTGGATAGACACCTGGAACATTTTGAGGTATTCACTTTCCTGCATACCCATTAAGGCTGCAGTAAAGCCCATATGGGCTGTAGATGAAATCGGAAGATACTCAGTTAATCCTTCTACAATCGCTAGAAGGATGGCTTCAAATAAGGACATAGTGTAATTCTACTTTTATTTAGATTTTGGTTTGTAAAGAATGGCTACAAAACCCAATGCAAAACCAAGTACTATGACGATGGGAGCTAACGTGATTTTAGTAAAACTATAGATATCTGTATTACCGCTCATAAGCAGGAAACCGATGATAACGATAATGATACTAACAATAAATAATTGATAATTCAATTTTCCGAAAACAAAAGCACCTTTGTTTGTCGTTTCAGATTTTTTGATTTGAGCCATTTTTAACTGTATAAATCGTTAGATTTTGCTTTTAAATATTTGGTTACGGCAAAGTATGTACTTAAGCCAGAAATTAGAATTCCGATTGCGATGACCACGATAAAGATCGCGGCAAATTCGTACCAGTTTCTTAAAAATACCAGTTCTGGAATCTGCTGCTGTGCAAACTTCAGTGTGAATATTAATAATAGGATGGCGATAAGCGAGCCCAATAGTCCATGAATAATACCGTAGGTGATGAATGGTTTACGGATGAAGTTTTTGGTTGCTCCTATTAATTGCATGCTTTTGATCAGGAACCGCTGTGAATAGATCGCCAGACGGATGGTATTGTTGATGAGGGCTACTGCTATCACTAATAAGATCGCGGCAAACGCCAATACTACAATACTGATAATACGTACATTTTTATTGACCATATCGATAAGCGATTCTTGGTAAACCACTTCTTTGATTCGGGTGTTGCGTGATATTTTGTCTATAAAGGTTTTGATACTATCCGAATTGGCGTAATCTTCTTTCATGTATACGTCAATAGAAGGAAGCAGTGGGTTGTGGCCTAAGTACTGTACAAAGTCTTCGCCTAAATCTTCTTTCAATGATTTTGCAGCTAGTTCTTTGCTAATATATTCTGTACGTAGGACATACTTATCTTTTTCTAGATCCTTTTGCAGTGAAAGTACATCTCCTTCATTGGTGCCATCGTTAACGATGACATTGAGTACGATGTTTTCTTTTACGTATTTCGATAGATTCTTTGCGTGAACAAGTAATAAACCTAGCAATCCAGTCACTAAAAGGACTAGAGCTATACTGATAACAGTAGAGACGTAAACTGATTTTGTCTTTCTTTTTTGCGTGCTTGATTCGTATTCTGACATAATAAGCAATAAAAATTTATTTGCGAAAGTAATGATTTGAGGGGATTTATTCGAATTATTCTTGTAATAACTTTCTTGCGGAAGTATGAAAATTCGCTATATCCTTTGTAATTAACTTTTCAATACTATCATTTATTGTTTAAACTACAAAACTTTTCTTACAATTCGCTATTAAAATCGTAATTTCGCAAGTCTTACAAAATTCCTCAATACAAAAATGGAGTACAATCACAAATCGTTAGAAAAAAAGTGGCAAAAATTTTGGGCCGATCATGAAACATTCAAATCTGCGGATACACATGAAAAACCGAAATATTATGTTTTAGACATGTTTCCTTATCCTTCTGGAGCTGGACTGCACGTCGGTCATCCACTTGGTTATATCGCTTCGGATATTTTTTCAAGATATAAACGTTTAAAAGGTTTTAATGTTTTGCATCCTATGGGATATGATTCGTTCGGTTTACCTGCTGAGCAGTATGCCATTCAGACGGGACAACATCCAGCGATTACGACTGAGGCAAATATAAACCGTTACCGTGAACAATTGGATAACATTGGTTTTTCTTTTGATTGGAGCAGAGAGGTACGTACTTCCGAGCCTTCTTACTATAAGTGGTCGCAATGGATTTTCATGCAACTGTTCAATTCTTGGTATAACAATGATTCGGATAAAGCAGAGTTAATCGATACTTTAATTAGTCGTTTTGAAAAAACTGGCTCAGAGAGAATTAATGCTGTTTCTGATGATGATGTATTAACATTTACAGGAGCGGAATGGCTTGCCTTTGACGAAGAAAAACAACAGCGTGAGTTGTTGAAATACCGTATTGCGTACTTACGTGAAAGTACCGTGAACTGGTGCGCAGCATTAGGGACAGTGCTGGCGAATGACGAGGTGATCAATGGTTTTTCTGAGCGTGGGGGGCATCCGGTGGAGCAGAAGAAAATGATGCAATGGTCGATGCGTATCACTGCCTATGCTGACCGTATGTTGCGTGGTCTGGAGCTTGTGGACTGGCCAGAGCCTTTGGTGGAGATGCAACGTAATTGGATCGGTAAATCTGTGGGTGCATTAGTGAAATTTCCAGTTCCACAGCTGGAGACGTATATTGAAGTATTCACCACCCGTGTCGATACAATATTTGGTGTTTCATTTGTGGTATTGGCTCCGGAGCATGAATTGGTTTCAAAATTAACGACTGCTGATCAGCAGGCTGCAGTTACTGCATATATTGATAAAACAAGTAAAAAATCGGAACTGGACCGAATGTCTGATACAAAAACGGTGTCGGGTGCGTTTATAGGTTCATATGCCAAACACCCGATTACGGGAGAGGATGTTGCGATCTGGATTGCTGATTATGTATTGGCGAGTTACGGTACAGGTGCTGTAATGGCTGTTCCTTCGGGCGATCAACGTGATTATCTGTTCGCAAAGCATTTTGATCTACCGATCTTCAAGATTTCTGACTCGCAGCAGATTGAAGAGGAAGCGGATGGAAATAAGGATGGTAAATATATCAACTCTGATTTTATGAACGGCTTGAACTACCAGGAAGGTGTGGCTGCTGTAATTGCAAAGTTGATAGAATTACAATTAGGAAAAGCTAAAATTAACTACCGGATGCGTGATGCGATCTTTGGTCGCCAGCGTTACTGGGGTGAACCGGTTCCGGTTTATTTCAAAAATGGATTGCCTTACTTAATAAAGGAAGAAGAGCTTCCTTTGTTATTGCCTGAGGTGGACAAATACTTACCTACTGAAACAGGTGAACCACCTTTGGGACGTGCGGAAAACTGGAAATACGAAGATCAGTACGAGTATGAATTGAGTACAATGCCAGGATGGGCCGGATCTTCTTGGTACTGGTTCCGTTATATGGATCCTCAGAACACAGAAGCTTTTGCTTCGAAAGAAGCGGTAGATTACTGGAAAGCTGTTGATTTATATATCGGTGGTTCTGAGCATGCTACAGGTCACTTGCTATACTCACGCTTCTGGAATAAATTTTTGAAAGATTTAGGTTTCCACAATGAGGAAGAGCCTTTCAAAAAACTGATCAATCAAGGGATGATCCAGGGACGTTCTAATTTTGTATACCGCTTATTAGGCGATGAAGGAAAAGCAACAGATACGTATGTTTCTTATGGTTTGAAAGATCAGTACAACACGATTCCATTACACGTAGATGTTAATATTGTGGTTAACGATGTGCTGAATCTGGAGAAATTTAAAGCGTCGAGACCAGATTATGCCGCTGCTGAATTTATTTTGGAAGACGGTAAATATGTCTGCGGAACGGAAGTGGAGAAAATGTCTAAATCAAAGTTCAATGTTGTCAATCCTGATGATATTATCGAAGCTTATGGTGCAGATACACTACGTTTGTATGAAATGTTTTTGGGTCCGTTGGAACAGGCAAAACCTTGGAATACGAATGGTATTGAAGGTGTTTACAAATTCTTAAAGAAAGTATGGCGTTTGTTCCATGATGCTGAAGGTAACTTTAATGTATCGGATGTGGAACCTACAAAAGCGGAATATAAAGCTTTGCATAAGATTATAAAAAAGGCGGAGGATGATATTGAACGTTTTTCATTCAATACGTCGGTTTCAGCTTTTATGATCTGTGTGAATGAGCTTACTGATCTTAAATGTAATAAACGTGCTATTTTAGAACAGCTGGTTGTTGTACTTCAGCCTTATGCACCGCATATTTCGGAAGAGCTGTGGTCGTTATTGGGTAAAGAAGCTGGATCGATCTCGTATGCGACTTATCCGACATTTATTGCTGATTATTTAGTGGAATCGGAATTTGCATATCCGGTATCGATAAACGGTAAGATGAAAATGAACTTATTGTTGGCATTGGATCTAGACGCAAAAGCTGTTGAAGAAGTTGTTCTGGCCAATGAAGATGTACAGCGCTATATGGACGGTAAAGCATTGAAAAAGCTTATTTTTGTTAAAGGGAAGATTATCAATATTGTAGTTTAATCTAAAAACGCTATAATCATATAAAAAATGCGCTTTTGATTTATTCAAAAGCGCATTTTTATGTTTTATACTATTGTTCCTTTATCGTTTATGATCGCTGAATTTTTATTCTGGCTCTTGCTCTTACACTGCCAGATTCGGTTATCAAGGTATAGGCACTTTTCGCATTTGATTACTTTCAGTTCGATATTTCTAACTTTATAACCAGAACTGTCTTGAAACCTGAAAGCAGGTTTTAAAACAATACATCTTGAAATGCTTCAGTTTTATCAAATACAGATTTTGCAAAAGGGCAAAGGGGCATGATCTTCGCATTTTTTTTGCGGGCATAATCAACTGCTTCGAGTACCATCTTTTTGCCGACACCATTGCCGTTAAATTCCGGGTGTACTTCGGTATGATCAATAATGAATTTGTCTTCTCCAGCCCAGGTATATTCCATCAAACCAGCTTCTTTACCATCGATTTCTGCGATTATTTGACCCTTCTTTTCGTTTTCAATGTTTTTTATAGTCATCTCTTTTTAATTTAATAAACAGCTAATTTCTGCCTTTGGTTTTTTAAAAATAAGATTTTTATAACAAATTTTTTTCATTTAAATATTTCCAATAACGTTTTGGTAGACTCTGAACATGTAGTTTTGTGTTTTTTCGTTCCTTGATATTGACTGATTCAAAGTAGTTTTTCCAGAGATCACTGTAGCGTGATTCTTCTTCGTCTAAGTGAATTTCGATTTGATTTTTAGCTAAAGTATCGCTGAATTTAACTTCTGTTACTTCCATTAAATCATAGTAGATACCATATTTTCGCTTCAGATCATAGATAAGCCATTTTTGGTCTGCATAGCGTTCTTTGAAAAACTTCACAATTAGCGGTAGGACATTAAAATCAGGTTCTAGATTAGCAAAATATAAACCATCTTTCATTTTTTGAAACCTGACAAATGCTTTTACCCGGTGTCTTTCTCTGGAAACAGAGCGAACAATTTTTTTTATCTGTAAGATATCGTCATGGCCATAGTTTTGATTGGCTTTGGATTCTGATCTAAAATAGTAAATAATACTTCGCAATATCAAAAGTTCTCGATCTTTGATTTCTGAAAGATGGACATAATAAAGTTCTTGGATCCCCTGAAGACCTATTTTTTTTTCAAGACCGAGGAGTACGCGTCTGGCTTTTTCATTATCTGTGCTGATCAATTCTGGAGCAGTAAAGAGGCCCGTTTGGCTAGATGAAGCATGTTGCTGTATAGCGCCGACCTGCCATTTGTACTCAAAGGAGCAAAAGACACATGTCATTAGTCCTGACCAGGTACCATCGTAGTTCAGCGTTTTTAACATCTTAGAAAAGGGTTAATTGTTGACTGTCGTTTTTAATGTACTTACTGCTGGATTGTGCCAGAATATATTGTTTGATATGGGATCCGGGCTTGTCCGCATAGAGTTGTTGAAAACCGAGACAATTAATAAAATACTTTGCCCGATTGGTGGCTACTCCTAGCTTTTGCAGGTTTTCGAGGCGTAATGGACCGAAGCGTCGAGCCAGAATGATCTTTTTAGCAGACTGTACACCAATACCTGGTACCCGCAAAATAAAATGATAATCTGCTTTATTGATATCGACAGGGAAGGCATGTTGATTGCGTAATGCCCAGCTGAGTTTTGGATCGATATCGAGATCTAGCAAGGGATGGTTGTCATTGACAATCTCGTCTGCCCTGAAGCCGTAGAACCGCATGAGCCAATCGGACTGATACAGTCTGTTTTCGCGTACCATAGGAACTGCAGTGCCAATTTCGGGCAAGCGCTTGTCGTAGGAGATGGGTACGTAGCCGGAATAGTAGACACGTTTTAAATGATAATTTTTATAAAAATGCTGTGCTGTTTGGATGATATGTTTATCTGATTCGCCGGAAGCGCCAATAATCATTTGTGTACTTTGTCCTGCTGGAGCGAATGTCGGTGTAGATTTGATGATCTTTCTTTCCTCATTTGTTCTGATAATTTCATTTTTTAGATAGCGCATAGGAATGATCATATCTTCCCGGCTTTTATCGGGCGCTAAAAGTTTGAGTCCTTCTTTTGTAGGTATCTCGAGATTGATACTCAAACGGTCGGCATACAATCCAGCTTCATGGACGAGCTCATCGCTTGCTCCAGGAATGGTTTTTAGGTGGATATAGCCATTGAATTTATGTTCCAAACGTAATTTTTTAGCGATGGACACTAATCTTTCCATCGTATAATCGGCATTTTTAAATATACCTGAGCTTAAAAATAGTCCTTCTATGTAGTTCCTCCGATAAAAGTTGATCGTCAGATCGACGACTTCCTGTACGGTGAATGCCGCCCGTTCGATATCATTGCTCTTTCGTGATACGCAGTAAGCACAATCATAAATGCAATGATTGGTTAACAAGATCTTCAACAAGGAAACACAACGTCCATCTTCGGTATAAGAATGACAGATGCCGCCTTGATTGGCATTTCCGATTCCTTTATTTTTATTAGCTCGATTACTTCCGCTCGAACTGCAACTTACGTCGTATTTGGCGGCATCGGCTAAAATATTAAGTTTTTGAACTATACGATCTGACATAACGCTGTTAATTTTAGTAAATATACTAATATTATTAGTTATCTATGTCAATTGCGATAATTTATAGCAAATTATTTTATTTATGATATCAGAAATAAAGGAGGTTACTCGGATTTTGTAGCTTACGATGCGATCAATATTTTTAAGGTGTTTTTAAATTTCCTACCTTGTATCTGAATTTTTAAGGGGATGTGCATGTACGAAGTTTTGGAATTAAATTCTTCAGTAAGAATAGTATGGAAATGGATAGCTTATATATTGAACAGGTTATTGCAACGAGGACCTGGAAATTACGTCAGCAGGTACTGTATCCGGAAGGCTCGTTAAAGGATGTGATGATTGATGCGGATTTTGACGGGACGCACTTTGCGGCGACCATAGCAGGGGAGCTGATAGGGGTAATCTCTGTGTTTAAGATAGAAGAGGGGCACTATCAGTTTCGAAAATTTGCGGTTCTTCCTCATTTTCAGGGAAATGGTATAGGTACTGCACTATTCAAATCTGTTGTTGACTTTTGTCGGTTATGGAATGGTGTTTCGCTTTTTTGTGATGCACGGATAGCAGCTGTTCCTTTCTATGAAAAACTAGGAATGCATATTAAGGGAGAGCACTTTTTCAAGAAAGAACTTGAATATGTTCGCATGGAAATCGGTTTATTTAATCAGAGCAGACATCAAACTGATATATAAAGTGATTCGGTTGAGTGAAGTCGTATCGCATCTAAAGCGCTATTTGCCGCGAACGTAACGATGTGCTAATTCCAAGTTTTTAAGTTTTGGGGGTAGAATTTCCATTCAGGTGTTCTGATTACATCGCCAGACAAGACGTACCAAGGGCTTAAAGATTTGTTAACGGGATTATTGATAATCTGCAATTCCTGTGCAGGCATATAACTTTGAGCCATTAAAACCAGTTTCTGACCATTTTTAGGGTTTACGGCTATATCGACAATAATAATAGCATGTCCAATCGGATTTCCTTTTTGGACAAAGGTATCACCTATTTGGACATCATCCATGGATTTGACAGTTGTCAGTTCATCGTGGAGGGAGCTTGTATTGGCATAAGCAAAAATATTCTCTAGGTATTTCCAGTATTTGGGATAGGTGTAATCTCCAGAGGCAAATTGTTCATAATAACGAGGTTTACCATCGGACAGAAAATTGAAATGAATATCTTTGTATTTCTTATTTTGGTATAAATAGTCAGCTCGCAACCGCATGACAGCATCTGCACATTGATGTAGGTCTCTTTTTCCTATGGGCAGATCGATTACACTTGCGTAGATGTCTCTTCTATCTTTTGTTCTTCCATTATAATAAGTCACAAGTGACTCAATAGGTTTGAGAGGGAGTTGCTGTAAGAAATAACCAAATTCATTTTTTTTGTAGTTTTCTCTTTCGTAGCCAACCGGGGGGGTGAATCTGTCTTTAATGGTTTTACCCTGGGGATCTATCAATTTTTGATTATAACCATCAACCACATGCAACTGTTTGGGCTTATCCTGAGATTTATTTTGATTGGATGATGCTGTACAGCTGATGAGGACAAAGGGGACATAAATGAGGTATAAGATCTTCATGTGTTTTTTTTTGTTAAAATAAAACATTGTATCCCAATGAGAAACGTGCAAATGGGTAGCTTTTGTTGATATCAGGATAGTCTTTGAAATTACCTTCTAATCTAAAATAACCAGAATTCATGTTTAAAGAGAAGTTTTTCAATAGACGTAGACTGCCACTAATCGATGCTGTATGTAAAAAATAATGGGATTCATTGCCACTTAAGGTAACAAAATAACCACCATGGTATTGTGCTCCGAATTTAAATCTGTTCAGCACACTGATTTCTCCTGAACCGCGGACATCGACACCTGGTCCGTAATTGTAATTACGGCTTTCTCCAAAGAGGAGGTAGGGATCAGGAACTGCGGCCAGTATGACAGGACCACCACCTATAGTTGTTGTTAAGCGATTCTTGCCTCCTAAACTAAAGTTTGATATGACGTTGTAATTCATACTTTGTGCTCCGTAGAAGAAGGCTTCATTATGATAGAAGTCATAATTTGCAGAGAGTACGCCGAGATGTCTACCCGGAAGATTTTTGATAATGCGTTTTCCGTAGAGTGACGCATATACGTTTACGGTGTTGACAAATGAGCTGTCGTCTCCGCCAACCTCCAGATTGACATAGAAATCATCAAACGGTTTTTTGTTTTCAATGTTGTCATTGGTATAGATCAAGCTTAACCGAACAAAATAATCTGTTTTTCCTTTTGTGATAATGTCTAGGTCTTTTGTGTCAAAACGGCGGAAACCAAAATCGACCTCGGCTTTGACTTTAGAAGAATCAATAACAGCTCCTTTTACGACTCTTCCCCAACGGCCATCCAATAAACGATTTAGCCCGTTGACTGGATTAATGAAAAAAGCTAATACTTCTTTTCCTTGCCGCTCGGCTAAGGAACTGGTCGGTCTGGACAGTACATTTTGTGAAATACGGTGTGTGATTTCCCCCAATATAATGCCGCCATAGGTTGTGTTTACTAAATCATTGATTGAAGGGGCCTGTGTCTCTCCTGCAGTTTCCCAGATAAAGCTTCCTGCTAAAGTGGCAAGGGAGGATTGAAGAAAGCTATAGTTGTTGGATCTGAATGCATTAAAATACAGTTGACCGTGATAAGGGTGGGCAATTTGATTTGTAGCAAATGCATTGTCGTCCCATGCCCATGCACTTGGTTTAAGATGTTTGAACCAGTTGTTTAATGTGATGTGCGAGTAGGGATCTTTTCTGATGAAGTAGTTGAAAGAAGCTGGTAATGCCTGAAACATGAACCATTCGGTCGCCGCTCTTGCAAAGTGTTTCCGAGGGTTGTGATTGATGGTATCCTGGTAATTTGGAATCTGATAGCTCTTATTTACATAACTTTGCTTTACAGAGTTATTTGAATAAGGAGTGACCTGAGTGTTGCTGATGACCGTATCGGTGTTATATTTTTCATTTAAAGGTTTAAATTTGTTTACGGTATCTCGATATTCCTGTATATATTCTTGTGCATAAAGAGGTCGTGCAATAGTGATAACCAATAATAGGAGGGGCAAGATAAAAAAGGAAAGAGAAGCGCGCTTCGTTGTTGTAATCATATCTATACTTCAGGCTTAATTTCTTAAACAAGTAATAAACTTAAATAGTTTTAAACTTAATCGGAAAAATATTACTGTTACGCAATCAATCTTGACTTAAGTTTGATTATTCTGAGCCTGCTTTTGTCAGATCCAGTCTGTCTGCTTCCGTAATTGGCCGAATGATCTGACATGGGTTTCCTGCGGCGATGACATTGGCCGGTATGTTTTTGGTGACCACGGAGCCGGAACCAACAATACTGTTTTCACCGATCTCTATGCCAGGATTAACAATAACATTGCCTCCTAACCAGACATTGTCTGCTATGTTGATCGGTTTAGAACATTGCCATCCTTTTGCGCGGTCTTCAGGATGGATCGCATGAGTGGACGTAAATAATGAAACATTAGGACCGAATAAGACATTTTTACCAATTGTAATCGGAGCAGCATCTAGCAGAGTGCAGTTATAATTGGCGAAAAAATTGTCGTCTATAGAAATGTTGAAACCATAGTCGCAATAAAAAGGAGGTTCAATAAAAAAACGGTTGGATTTCGTGTTAAGTAGATTTTTAATGATGATCTGTCTTTCTTTAAAAGATTTTGGTTCGGCATCATTAAATTTCTTTAACTGCATTTTTGCATGGAGTCGTTTCTCGAAAAGCTCTTTTCCAGATTCACGATAATATTGATTCGTTAGATTCTTATTGTCCATGGGCCGAAATTACTTCAAAAAAACTAACTTTGTTGTTGAAATAGAAAAAATTATGGCAAATAATAATTTACATGCCTTAGCTCCTCAAGAGCTATGGGCGAATTTTTCTGCATTGAATGCAGTTCCACGTGCTTCGAAGAAAGAAGAACGTGTTATCGCATTTATGATAGATTTTGGTAAAAGCTTGGGTCTTGAGGTTACTGAAGATCATGTTGGCAATGTCCTGATTAAAAAAGCGGCAACTGTTGGTATGGAAGACCGTAAAACGGTCGTCCTGCAATCCCACTTGGATATGGTTCATCAAAAAAATAACGATACTATTTTTGATTTTGATACGCAGGGTATCGATATGTTTGTGGATGGTGATTGGGTAAAGGCAAAAGGCACGACTTTAGGTGCAGATAATGGAATTGGCGTTGCTACAATTATGACCATTTTAGCTTCCCAAGAACTGGAGCATCCTGCAATCGAAGCCTTGTTTACGATTGATGAAGAAACGGGTATGACTGGAGCAATGGGGTTGCAAGGTGGTGTATTGACTGGAGATATTTTATTAAACCTGGATACGGAGGAGGATGATGAACTTGATATCGGGTGTGCAGGTGGAATTGATGTAACAGCTACTAAGTCTTATCAAGAGGAGGCTAGTCCTTCTGGAGCTGTTGCTTTTGAAATTGTTGTCAAGGGCCTTAATGGCGGTCATTCAGGAATTGAAATTCATAAAGGTTTGGGGAATGCGAATAAAATCATGAACCGCCTTTTGTATAAATCTTATGATGAGTTTGGTTTACAGCTTGCAACTCTAAATGGTGGAAGTCTACGAAATGCAATTCCGCGTGAGTCTACTGCAACGGTAATTGTTTCTTCTGAACATGAGGATAATTTTGCGTCAGATTTAGCTCCTCTTATTGAAGCTATTAAAACTGAGTTTAAAACAGTAGATGGTGGATTGACAATATCAATTGAAAAATTAACTACTGTTCCTGCTGCTGTTCTTTCTGCTCAAGATCAGGAGTTGTTGATCAATGCAATCTATGCGGCACATAATGGTGTTTACCGTGTGAGCGCAGACTTTGAAGATCTTGTGGAAACTTCTAATAATATTGCCAAAGTGAGTGTTGGCGATGGAAAAATGAGTATTAAATGCTTGACACGATCATCTGTTGAAAGTTCTAAAATAGATTTAGCCCAATCTTTGGAAGCTGGTTTTTCAATAGCTGGATTTGATGTTGTATTTTCAGGATCTTACCCTGGATGGACACCAAATGCTGATTCTGAAATTTTAGAGGTTTTGAAACGTATTTATATTGAACAGCATGAAGAGGAGCCAAAGGTGGTTGCGTGCCATGCTGGACTGGAATGTGGAATTTTGGGAACGAATTATCCTGAAATGGATATGATTTCCTTTGGACCAACTATTTTGGGTGCACACTCTCCGGCAGAGCGGGTATCTATATCTTCTGTTCAGAAATATTGGGAATTTGTGAAACAAATTTTAAAAGAAATTCCTAAAAAATAGGATATTGTATCAAAAATAAGAAAAGGCTTAAATTTAATTTTAAGCCTTTTTTTTGTTTTCTCTATTGCTATTTTAATAAAGTTTGTATATATTTACTTTAGATCGATTTTAATTAAGGGGGCATCACCTCTTTTATTTAAAATAACCTTGATCTTCATGTTTGGCATTCCCATGCTACTGCTGTAAAATATAGTTTAAGAAGGCCTGCCTTTCATTTATTCAAAAAGGACAAAGTTTTATTCTTACTAGAATTGCCAATGTGGTAATTTAGACTAGTTTTTGTGATTAAATATTCAAAATATATCCTTGTGTTTTTATGACTTTAAAATATATTTGTTTGTTTGGTGTTATTTTATCAAAATTTTAGGTGCTAAAAAGGATGTTTTAACATATTCATTTCATGTTAAAATTAGTTAAATAGATATGGGAGTTTTACTTTTGCAGCATCAAAACTATATCAAACACATCTTACATGAAAAAGTCTCTACTTTTTTTTGCTCTTGCTGTCGGGAGTTATGGAACTATCCATGCACAAACAACAACAAGCAGTGTTACAGGGATTGTAAAACAATCTACTGGACAAACAACGACAGGTGCAACTATTAAAATTACGCATCAGTCAAGCGGAGCCACCTTCAGCGGATCGGCAGATTCGAATGGACGTTTTAACATCGCAAATCTTCAAGAGGGCGGACCTTACAAAATTGAAGTTACCTACATCGGTCAAAAACCAGTTGTTTACGATAATGTCTTCTTGAAAGCCGGTGAAGCACTACAATTAGATCCTGTTTTTGCAGAATCATCTGAAACAAATTTAGGAGAAGTTGTTGTTGTAGGTCGTGGTTTAATTGATATCGCGGAAGATCGTAAAACTCCGATTGCTGTTTCTACAATCTCGAAACAAATCATCGAAGAAAAAGTGGGTGCAATGGATATCACTGCTTCCATGGTCAATACACCTGGTGTATACGTATCTGGTCAATCAAAAGGTTTTGGTGAATCTTCCATGACAACACGTGGCTTTGATCAATCTAACACAGCTTTCTTATTAAATGGCCAACCGATTAATGGTATGGACAATGGTCGTGTTTTTTGGTCTAACTGGAGTGGTTTGTCAGATATTGCTTCTTTAGTACAAATTCAACGTGGTTTAGGTTCTTCAAAATTAGCGATCTCTTCAGTAGGGGGGACGATTAATTTTGTGACTAAATCTACAGATATGCAACAAGGTGGTTTTGTTAAAACAACTATCGGTAACGATATGTTTGTAAAATCTACGATTGCTTACAACACCGGTTTAATGAAAAGTGGATTTGCAGTATCTGCAATGGTTACTGGGTGGCAAGGAAATGGTTACATGAAAGGTACTGAAGGTGCTGGCCAAAACTATTTCTTATCTGTTGGATATAAAGTAAACGAGAAGCACAACTTAAACTTAATGGTTACAGGTGCTCCACAATGGCATAACCAAGGTTTTACTTCAGAACTATCAAATTTCTTGAGAGATGGAAGAAAATTTAATGCAAACGTGGAGATGATTAATGGGGTGGAAAGAAATGTACGTAAAAACTACTATCATAAACCGGTTGCTAACTTAAACTGGGATTGGACAATTGATGATAAATCGTCGTTATCTACTGTTGTATATGCTTCTGTTGCTAGTGGTGGCGGTCAATCCAAACGTACTGAAAAAGTAAATCCAACACCATTTTTAGCATCTCAAGTTAATAATCACCAATGGTTTGGTGTAGTATCTAACTATAACCGTAAGTTGAATGATTATTTAAATTTTAATGTTGGTTTTGATTTACGTGACTATAAAGGTGAACACTATATTCAAGTAACGGATAAATTAGGTCAAGAATCGATTTCCCATGAAAAAAATGTGAACTACGGGATCATGACTACTTCTAATACTTACAGCACTAGTCCTTGGAAATCTTTTGGAGATAAACCAAAAACAGGTCAGGACCGTTTAGGTTGGGATTATGAACAAATGATTAGATATGCTGGTTTATTTGGACAATTAGAGTTTGCGAAAGATGGTTTTACAGCTTTCTTCCAAGGTTCCCTTTCTGGTCAGCAAAACAGTAGACAAGATTATTTCCTTTATAAATTAGGTGAAGGTAAATCTAAAGATGTGAACAATTTAGGCTACAATGTAAAAGGCGGTGCAAGTTATACATTAGGTAACCATACCATCTTTGGTAATGCGGGTTATTATTCTCGCCAGCCATACCAAAACAATATCTTCATGAATTACATGAACGATGTTAATCCATATGCTGTTAATGAGAAAATTTTAGGTTTAGAGGCTGGTTACAAATTTGCCTCTGAATATTTTGATGTTAGCGTAAATGCATACCGCACGACATGGGCTGACCGTACAACAGGAAATTCTTTTACAGCTGCTCAAAAAGAAGTTGACAAATATGGTATTGACAAAGTACAGGTCGGAAGTTTAATCTATAACACGAACTATGGTGTAAAACAAGATCACCAAGGTGTGGAGTTAGAGTTATTAGCTCGTCCATTCCGTGGCTTTGAATTAAAAGGTTTTGCTTCCTTAGGTAAATGGGAATATGATGGTGATGCTATAACGATTGTTCGTAATGAAAATCGTGAAGTATTAGAAACTACAACGAGAGATTTAACAGGTGTAAAAGTTGGTGATGCTTCTCAGACAAGTTGGGGTTTAGGTGCTAAATACAAAGTCTTAAAAGGTCTTTCTGTAGATGCTGATTATAGACGTTATGAAGATCTGTATAGTTCATTACCTGCTAATAGACCTACAATGAAATTGCCAAATTATGATCTGTTAGATGCTGGTGTATCTTACAAAGTTGTATTGAGCGATAAGAATGCGATCAGTTTCCGTGTTAATATGAACAACGTATTAGACAAATTGTATATCTCTGAAGCTACTTCAAATGTCGAGTCGAAGGCGAATGCTACATACTGGAAAGGTATTGACACATCTAACAAAGTGTTAATGGGATGGGGACGTACATGGAATGCTTCTGTGAAATTCACATTCTAAGCGAGTACAAAAACAAAACATAATTATACTTCTTAAAAGCCGTTGCAATTTATTGCAATGGCTTTTTTATTTTTCGGCTTCATTACCACCAATGCTTGCTTGCCCTTTACTTTGTCATTATTTAAGGCTCCTGATCAATGTGCTTATCCTACAAGCTGAAATTTTGGAAATCTATTCTTTATTTCTTTGGTGTAATTAGTAATGATTGATAAACCTTTAAGCATGTGTAAGATTATAGGGATAATGCGATGGAATTGTTGTATTGGTATTGTGAAGTTTGTGGGGTAGTGGTGTAATGCTATTGCCATAATGGGATTTCGGTGGTATAAAATAAGGATGTATTAATGTAATTTCCTTGATGTTATTATAGGAAGCAAAAAAAAGGCTAAACATCAACTGCTTAGCCTTTCTATATTTTTTAATGTTATATCTATCTTGACATGGACTGAATCACACTCACATGTGATTTGAATGCTGAATTGAATGTTTTGTATTCAAGATATTTAACATTGAACTCCAGACAGGTTTCTCTGACCAATTTATTAATCGCGGGATAGTGGATGTGACTTATCTTAGGGAATAAATGATGTTCAACCTGATAATTTAAACCGCCTAGAATCCAAGTTAGAAATTTGTTTTTTGTAGCAAAATTAGCTGTAGAGCTCAATTGGTGAATCATCCACTCATTTTCCATTTTTGTTGGGTCTGCAGTCTCTTCTATGGCAACAAATTCTGTTTCAGTTACGACGTGCGCAAGCTGGAATACGGTTGCTAAACAGATACCACAAGCGATACCTGAAATTAGTAACCCAACTAATGTTGGTAACCATCCTACCACTAAAACTGGGATAACGATGAAAATACTGATGTGAATAATTTTACTTACCCAAAAGATCACTTTTTCACGTAAAGGGAAATCGAATGATTTCTTTTTGCTTCCCATGGCTTCAAGAAAATATTTCTCATAATCTTGATAGAAAATCCAAGCTAAGTAGGAGATGCTATATAGAACCATAAAATAATATTTCTGGTAGGAGTGATGCTTTTTTAATTCTTGGTCTTTATGCACACGCATAAATTTGATATCAATATCATGATCTTCACCTTCAATGTTGGTATAAGTATGATGTGCAATATTGTGCTTCAATTTCCAGAAATAGATATTTCCACCCATTAGGTTAAGACTGTAGGATAGGGCACTGTTTAGTCTCTTACTATTAGAGAATGTATCATGTCCGGCATCGTGCATCACATTGAATCCGATTGCGGCAAAATTTATTCCAAGTAAAATTAATACAACAACACTGATTAACCAGTGTGGTTGAATTACAATTAATGTGATGTAGAAAGATATAGCGGTTACAAACAGGATGATTGCTTTTGTTAGTACTCTTTTTTCTCCTGTTTTTTGGATTTTATTAGTTTTGAAATAATCGTTAATTCTTTCCTTTAAAGATTTAGAAAATAATGTATTAACATTATTAAATTTTATTGTTGTTTTCATTGAGATCGTTTAACTCTGTTAAAAAATAATAGTAAAAATTAGGTTTACATACAGAGCTTAAATTATAATTTTTATAAAGATAACAAATATTTTTTTTAATGATGTTAATTTAAGTTAAAGCTTTTAAAAACTAATTATAGCCCAACCCCAGCTTTTTAGAAGGTCTGAGGCGATTCAAAACATGTTTTCTTTGTGGATCTCTATGAAAAACAAGAAGGGGATTGCAATACATGCAATCCCCTTCTTATTAAAGATTAAGTAAACTTAGTTTAAAGCGTTAATTTGAGCTGTAATTTCAGTTGTTTTAGCTTCATCTTGCATGAAAACATAGTAGTTTTTCAAGTTTGTCAAAGCATCTATATTTTTAGGTTGTAATTGTACCGCTTTTGTTAGATAAACTAAAGCAGGTTTAATTTCTTCCTTAATTTTAGCCACTCCTTCGTTGTATTTTGCTTGGCTCAATGATCTATCGTTGTTTAAAACATTTAATTTTTCACGTACACCATTCATCATTGTGATTGCAATATTTGTATTTGCTTCAAAATAATCAGGATCTACTGCTAAAGCCTTTTTATATGCTTCAATTGCAGCAGCATCATTTTTATTTGCTGAATGAGCGATTCCTAAATAGTAATTTAAGCTTTTGTTATTTGGATCTTTTGCCAATTGCGCAGTGATGCCCGCTAAAATTTCTTTTTCGCGACCAGCAATCAAATTAAATTCAATATTTTGAACCGCAGCTGCATTGTCATCAGGATACATTTCTACTGCTTTTGCTGCATAATCCAATGCAGAAGCGGTATCTTTAGCAGATAAATATAACTTTGGTAAGTCTACAACAATTTGTTTATGTGAAGAAAATTCTTTTGAAGGAATAAGCTCTTTATATTTCGCAATTGCTTTGGCATAATCGTTACTTTGAAGAGCTGAAATACCACCATAATAGATTAATGTTGTATCACCTGGCAAATATGTTAATGCTTTTTCAAAAGAGTCATATGCTTCCTTGTATTTTTGACCTTGATATTCTTCAGCACCAAGATTGAAGTTGAATTGACCTAATACTTGTTCAGAGACACGAATATTATCCTTATTTGCGCCATCTTTATCCAATTCTTTAGCTTTAACAATTGCATCTTCAGCTTTTTTAGCCTCATCAGCAGACTTATCTAAATTAGCTAAGTTTGCATAAACCAATGAATAGATTGTCCATGCCTCTGCATTATCTTTTGTTTTCTCATGAACAACAGCTAAATCAATAGCTTCTTGTGCAGTTTTCAAATTTGGCAGTGCCAATTGTGGCGTACCTGCACCTTTTAGCTCTTCGAATTTTGCTATACTTGTTTTTGCCTTATTAACATTATTTTTTTGTGCATAAACAGATGTACTTGCTGATGCAACAGCTGCCAATAATAATAATGATTTAATGTTCATCTCTAATTAACTGTTAATTGATTTAATAATATATTCACACGATCTAACTGCACATAATCTTCTATTGCATTGTAATAAGTAGACAGTGCTTTAAGTGCATTCACATCATATGGTTTAATTTCATTTGCTTTCAAAAGATAAGCTTGCGCATATTGTTTGTCTTCGTCAGATTTAGATTTAAGAAAATCCTTTAAATAAATAAGGCCTAAAGCTAAATTTGATGGGTAGTTATTAGCATCTAAACGCAGAACTTTATTATAATATTGTTTTGCATTTCGAATATCTTTCGCGTCTTCGTATGCATAACCCGCCAAGTAATTTAATTCAACATTTTCAGGCTCTAATTTGATCGCTTCATCAATTATCGTTAAGATGGCGTCATAAGATTCATTTTTAGCATAGATATCGATCAGCTTGAAGAGGATATCTTTGTTCTGAGGAAACTCTAATCGGCCTGCAGATAGTGTATTAAGTTCATCTTGTTTTGTTCCGATTTTCTCATATACAGCTGCGAGCTCTAGATAATATTGCGGTTTTTTTGAATCCTGCTTGATTAACTCTTTGTAATATTTAATCGCGTCAGGATATCGTTTACTGCTTACAGCTAAAGTTGCTAAATTAAATTTTAAATCGGCATTTTTGAAACCAAGGGAGTCTACTTTCAGAAATCCTTTGTACGCTTCTTCAAACTTGTTATTTTTTAACTCAACATTTGATTTATAGATTAATGCAGTTGCTAAATTTTGCTTGATATAATCAACTTCTACAGGGAAATTGCGATATGCTTTTTTCTTATCAATGAGTTTTAAGGTATTTAAACTTTCATCAATAGGGTCTATGGTATACTTTTGTTTCCGGGTGGAATCTACAACTGCTAAAGAACTGTAAACAAGTCCTCTCAAAACATTATTACGAACTGAAGAAGAATCTTTACGGGTTTTGAAAGCTGCATCACTAAATTTGCGTGCGTTCTCCAAATTTTTAATATCTCCAGTTTGTGTATAAAGCGCAAAACTGTTGTTGCCCTCCTTGATATTGGATTGGGCAACAACAGTTAAACTTGTAGCTGACAGTATTAATGATGTCAATAATGCTCTCATTCTTTTTTTATTCTTCGTTAGATTCAGATTTATCGTCTTGATCGGTTTCAGTGCTTTCTGACGCATCTTCTACTTCTTCACCTGAAAGAATTTCTTCTTCCGTTTCTTCCACTTCTTCCTCTCTATCTACTTTAGTAATTGATGCAATTTCATCTTCACCTTTCAGATTAATTAAACGGACACCTTGCGTTGCACGCCCCATTACTCTTAATCCTTCTACTGAAATACGAATGACAATACCTGACTTATTGATGATCATTAAATCTTCAGTATCGTTAACACCTTTTACAGCAACTAATTTACCTGTTTTCTCAGTGACGCTAATTGTTTTTACACCTTTACCACCACGGTTTGTAACTCGGTAATCTTCGATATCTGTTCGTTTACCGTATCCTTTTTCAGATACAACAAGCACCGTAGTCTCTGGATCATCTACACTAATCATACCAATAACCTCATCGCTCTCACTACCTAAAGTAATACCACGAACACCAGTTGCTGTTCTACCCATTGGTCTAACAGTAGACTCGTTGAAACGAATAGCACGTCCAGAACGTAATGCCATTACAATTTCACTTGTTCCGCTTGTTAAGCAAGCTTCTAACAGCTGATCTCCCTCATTAATGTTGATGGCATTGATACCATTTGCACGAGGACGTGAATAAGCTTCTAATGACGTTTTCTTAATTGTACCTTTTTTAGTACACATAATGATGAAGTTATTTTCCAGGTATTCCTGGTCTTTTAAGTTCTTCACTAAAATGTATGCTTTAATTTTTTCGTCTTTCGGAATATTGATGATATTCTGCAACGCTCGACCTTTAGAAGTTCTACTTCCTTCAGGAACTTCAAATGCTCGTAACCAGAAACAACGACCAGATTCTGTAAATAGCAACATATAATTATGTGCCGAAGCAGTAATAATATGTTCTGTAAAGTCTTCTTCACGTGTGGTCGAACCAATAGATCCACGTCCACCGCGTCCTTGACGTTTATACTCAGTTAGAGGAGTACGTTTTACATAGCTATTATGAGATATTGTGATCACGATTTCTTCATCATCGATGAAATCTTCCATACGCATGTCTTCTGCTGAATGGACGATTATAGATCTTCTCTCGTCACCATATTTCTCTCTGATTTCGATCAGTTCTTCTTTAATGATCTGCATGCGAAGACCTTCATCTGCTAATACAGATTTTAAGTAATCGATCGTTTTCATTAGCTCAGCATATTCTTCTTTAATCTTATCGTGCTCCAGTCCGGTTAGACGACGAAGCGTCATATCCAAAATTGCGCGTGCTTGAAGATCTGATAGACCGAATCTTTCCATTAATCCTACGCGGGCATCTTCAGGAGTTGAAGAGGCACGGATCAACTTGATCACTTCATCTAAATGATCAAGCGCGATTAAATATCCTTCTAAAATATGTGCTCTTTTTTCAGCCTCAGCCAATTCAAAACGTGTACGACGCGTGACAACATCATGACGGTGATCCACGAATACCTGAATCATATCTTTCAGGTTCATCAATACTGGTCTACCTTTTACAAGAGCAATATTGTTTACTGAAAATGAGGTTTGTAATGCTGTGTACTTGAATAGGTTGTTTAGAACGACATTTGCGTTAGCATCGCGTTTAATATCGTATACAATACGTAAACCCGTACGATCTGACTCATCGCGAATTGCTGAAATTCCTTCTAATTTTTTTTCATTAACCAATTCAGCGGTACGTTCAATCATATTCGCTTTATTGATCTGATAAGGAATTTCTGTAACTATAATAGACTCTTTACCTGATTTTGATACTTCAATTTCTGTTTTAGCACGCATCACGACACGACCACGGCCAGTGTTCTCTGCATCCTGAACACCCGAGTAACCATATATCAAACCTCCTGTAGGAAAATCGGGGCCTTTGATATATTGCATCAATTCGGGTACATCGATATCACGGTTGTCAATATATGCAACTGTACCGTTGATAACTTCTGTTAAGTTGTGTGGCGCCATATTGGTTGCCATACCGACTGCAATACCTGAAGCACCATTTACCAATAGATTGGGAATACGTGTTGGTAATACTGTTGGTTCTTCCAAAGAGTCATCAAAGTTCAATTGATAGTCTACTGTATCTTTATTGATGTCCGATAAAATTTCTTCCGCAATTTTTTTCAATCTTGCTTCCGTATAACGCATTGCCGCAGGAGGGTCTCCATCGACAGAACCGTAGTTACCTTGACCATCCACTAAAGGGTAGCGCATGTTCCAGTCTTGTGCTAGACGTACCATTGCATCGTATACGGAAGTATCACCATGTGGATGGTACTTTCCTAATACGTCACCAACAATACGGGCAGATTTTTTGTAAGGCTTACTGCTTGTAACACCTAAATCCAACATACCGTAAAGAACACGACGGTGTACAGGCTTCATACCATCTCTAGCATCTGGTAATGCACGAGAAACAATAACTGTCATTGAATAATCAATGTAGGCAGTTTTCATTTGATCCTCGATACTTACCGAAAGAATTCGATCGTTTGCAGGTACTAAATTATTATCATTTTCTGTTTCTTCAGCCATATTAATTTGGTTTCGATAAAACTATTAAACAATCCCGTTTACACGGATTGCTACGCATGCGAAGTTACAAAAAAATAACCTCAAAAGCGAATGTTTTGAGGTTCAAGATAGTGAAAAAAATAGTCTATTTTTTTATTGATTTAAAAAAGATTTAAATGCGGTCAATTGCTTGTTACCGCAGTTTTTTAAAACGAAGACGAAGTGAATTGCCGATGACAATAACATCGGAGAAAGCCATTGAGAAGGCGGCGAGCATGGGGCCTAAAAATCCCATTGCTGCGAGCGGTATTGCGATGATATTATAGGCAAATGCCCAGAAAAGATTTTCTTTGATCGTTTGCAGTGTGTGCCTTCCGATAAGTAATAGATTTTCAATCGATTTTAGATCGGAATTCAAAAGAATTATTTTAGCAGATTGTATCGCAATGTGACTTGCGTCACCTAGAGAGATACCGACGTGGGCTGTTGTCAGGGCAGGAGCATCATTTATACCGTCGCCGACCATTGCTGTAATACCTGCTTTTTTAAGTTTGTTGATAATATTCAATTTCTCTTCAGGATTGCGATCGGAATAAACTTCTGCTATTCCAAGTTTTTGAGCGACTAGGTCACATTTACTTTTTCGGTCACCACTTAATATTACTGGGGTTATATTTTTGCCTTTAATGGCTTGAATGAGTTCTTTTGCATAAGGTTTTATTTGATCTTCAATCACTAAGCCTGCAACTACGACATCATTAATGGATAGAATTAAGTCGTAGCGGTTTGAATAATCTACTTTTCCTAAACGTGCATTGATTAATTTATACACATTACTATTTGTATCTGTAGCGTAAAGTCCTTCGCTTTTAATCTCTTTGACATCTTGAAAGACAATGCGGTAGGCTTTTACTTCTTTCATGTGCTGTCTGATGGACTTTGCTATAGGATGATTTGAATAGCCTTCTAATTGTGCAATGATTGATTCTACTTGTTTTTGTTCTATTCCAAACGTTTGGATCGCTTTGATATTGAAATCTCCGGTAGTTAAAGTGCCAGTTTTATCGAATACCATATATTTAAGATCCGACATCTCTTCAATTGTATCACCTCCCTTAATTAAAATTCCCATTTTAGCGGCTCTTCCTAAACCTACCATGACAGCAGTTGGGGTCGCTAGACCCATCGCGCACGGGCAGGAGACGACAAGTACTGCAATGGCATTCATTAATGATTGCTGTAGTGATATTTCGGCTATAAAGTAAGTGATAAAAAAGGTGAAAATGGCGATGACGACCACAAAGGGTACGAAGTATGATGCAACTTTATCACCGAGTTTTTGAATAGGTGGTTTTTTTGATTGTGCTTCCTTGATCAGTGCGATAATTTGGGAAAGGACGGTTTTACGTCCAACTTTGGTGGCCGTGATTTTTATATTGCCTTCTGTTAGTGTTGTTCCGCCGATGACGGTTGCATATCTATCTTTGAAAACGGGTAGGCTTTCTCCTGTAATCATGGATTCATTGACAAAGCCATCTCCTTCAATAATATCTCCATCAACTGGAATAAGATCTCCTGATTTGATCAGTAAAACATCGCCTTGTTTAACATCTCTTGTATGGATGATCTCTTCTAGATCTGCTGTGATTTTTGTTGTGGTTACATTTTGAATCTTAATAAGGTCTCCGATTGCAGATGTTGTTTTTTTTACGGATTTTTTTTCAAATAGATTTCCCAATAGAACGAGCGTGATGATTGTTGCGCAAGTTTCATAGAACATATAATCTGGGCCTAGGTGATTGAGGGTGCCGATGAGGCTGTACGTGAATGCAGCTGTTGCACCTATAAATATGAGCACGTCCATATTTGGCATGCCATTTTTAAGGGAGTAAAACGCACTTTTACCAAAATGAAAAAAACCGAGCAGAAATACGGGAGCACAGAGTCCGAGCTGGATGTATGGGTCATGCAACAAAGGGTGTTGTATAAACATATGTGCAAAGAGAGGAAGCGTAAAAAATAGACTGAACCAAAATTTGGTTTCTATTTTTTTATAAAATGATTCCTTTGGACTTTCATCAGTCAGGACCTGAAAACCTAAATTTTCAATCCCTTTTGTTATTTCGGGAAGTTCTTTTGCCGTTATTCCTGAGAATTTAACTTCATCAGATGCAAAGTCGACAAATATATCTTTTGCCTCTTTTTTTTCTAAATATTGATGAATAGCAATTGCACAGTTTGTACAATGCATTCCTGTAACTGTAAGCTCTACTGTTGTTGTTTCTTCGTTCATATTTTTCGACCATTGGTCTTTTGCAAATATACTTATTTTTAGGAGTATCATTTTTTTGTATTGAATGAAAAATGATTAGTTTAGTTCCTAAAGAAAATTAGATTTCAATGGTTAAAAATAAATTATCCCTATCTTTTGTATTTCGTTGTGCTGTGTGGATAGCTTTAAGCTATTCTTTTGTCGGTTTAGCCTCTTTTTACGAGAAAAACAAGATTATTCTTCACTTTGCTTATGCTTTAAATACTTTTTTGACCGCCAATCTGTTGATCTCAATCGGCCGGTTCTTGATTGTTTCGCTGTATAACCGTAAACATGCAAACCATGATGTGAGAGGAAATTTTGTACTGGGTATTTCCCGGGTTGCTACAGTATTGAATGCTGGTATGATTGTGATTACGTTGATGGTTGCGCTGGGAATTGATCCTAAGGAGTTTATAACCAGCATGACCATCGTTGCGATGGCTATTGCGGTTATATTTAGGGAGTATATTACCAATATGATCAGTGGATTGCTGGTTATGTTTTCTGATCAATTTTCCATTGGAGACCATATTAAAATTAGTAATTATCAGGGTAAAATTGTTGATATTACTTTGGCAAATATTGTCGTTCGTGATGAAGATGATGATGTTGTGCTAATACCAAATAATTTGATATTCACATCAACGATGGTCAATAAATCTTCTCAAAAGTCGAATAAACTGATCGTTAAATTTGAACTTCCTTTAGAAAAACCGTTGCATGTCCAATCTGTTGAAAATCATTTAAGACCTATCCTGAAAATAAATAAGAATATTATCTGGGACGATTTATTTAAAATAAAAGTTGCCGAAATCGGTAAGGACTTTGTGAAATATAAGATTGAGCTCAATACCATATCGAGTAGCAATAAATTACATTATCAGATTCAGAATGAAATTTTAAATGAGATTTTATTATTTCGTACGCGGGAAGATTAAATCTTACGGACCTTTACATTTTTAACAAAGTGATGACTGCCTTTTTCTAAAATTAGATCAGCGCGGTACCGTGTTGGTAAAATATTCTGGACCAGATTTGGTTTGTTGATCTCATTCCAGATCTGATGTGCCATCTGGATACTTTCTTCAGTATTCATGTCGGCATATTTGTGAAAGAATGAGGCCGGATTTTGAAATGCTGTACGTCTTAAAGATTCAAACCTGTTGGTATACCACTCTAATAAGTTTTTTTCGCTGGCATGAACATATATGGTATAGTCAAAAAAATCTGACACGAATACACTATGTCCTTTTCGTGGTCTTTGCGAATTGACCTGCAGTACATTAATGCCTTCGACGATTAAGATATCAGGATGATGGATCAGCTGTTGCTGGTCATCAGGTAAGACATCATATTCTAAATGGCTGTACAGGGGTACCGAAAGTGATCCCATGCCTGATTTTATAGCGGAAAGGAACTGTATTAATTTTTTAGCATCGTAACTTTCCGGAAAACCTTTACGATTCATTATGCCTCTTTCATTCAGGATATGATTCGGGTACAGAAATCCATCAGTCGTTACTAAATCTACTTTTGGTTTACTGGGCAATAAAGTCAGGACGCGTTGCAATACACGTGCTGTTGTACTTTTACCTACAGCTACAGAGCCAGCAATACCAATAATAAAGGGAAGCGTACTTTCATTTTTTTCGAAAAAATGATTTGTGCTTCTGTGTAAATCTTGAAACCGTTCAATATGAATACCCAAGAGATGACTTAAAGGGAAATAGACATCTTCGATTTCTTCTGCATTCAATGGTTCATTAAGTGCATGCAATTGATCCAAGTCGTGTTGCGAAAATGTGTGCTTAAAGTGACCGTTCAGTTTTTTCCAATTTTCTCTTTTTATTGAAGTAAAAGGAGAGTCAATAGGAGTGTGCTGTTCATTTTGCATGTTCATGATTCTTTGTGGCGACAAATATAGCATCTCGTGGATATAATCAAAAATTCTAATTGATTTTTTTAGATCAGGTTGGAAGAAATAATAATCGGATTAGAAAGAATTTTGTGAATAGGACATTTTTCTGAAATTTGGAGAAGTCTGTCTTTTTGATCTTTATCTAGATTTCCTTTAAGAGAAACATGACATTTGATATAGGTGGTCTGTTGCAGTTCACTTTTTAAAATTTCGTATGAAAGTTTAATATTTACCTCCTGTAAATCCCATTTTTTGCGGTCAGCATACATCTTTACTGTCATTGCTTTACATGAACCCAATGAAGATAGTAAAAGGGCAGGCGGATTGAATCCTTCATCTTGACCTCCTAATTCTTCAGGTTCATCTGCAATTAGCGTATTATTTCCATGCTTGATTGTTGTTGTGTATGGCGTATTACCTATTGTTACTAAGATTTCATTATCATTCATATCTCTAAATATAAAAAATAATAAGGGGATTAGGAATTTATGAAGTGAATATTAAATTCCTGGTTATAGTTCATCTTCCAGTAGACCTTCGATAATGAGGCTTCCAGTTGCGGGATTGGTTGCTAATGGTACGTTGTACAAATCACAAACCCGCATCAGCATCTGAATATCGGGTTCATGTGCATGTTTACCTAATGCATCTCTGAAAAAAATGATTCCATCTACTTTACCTTCTGCAGCTAATGCTGCAATCTGTGCATCTCCGCCCATAGGTCCGCTTAACTTTAATTCGACTTCGAGTCCTGTTTGTTTTACATAAGAACCGGTGGTGCCTGTCGCGACTAGATGAGCTTTTTTTAAGAATTCAATATGGTCTTTTACAAAGGCAACCATTTCTGGTTTTTTACCATCGTGTGCAATTAAAGCAATTGTTTTTTTCATGTTATTGAAAGATTAAAGTTTAACCAAAAAAGATGTACGCTAAAATAATAGCTGCAATTAGTCCCACAAGATCGGCAATTAAGCCACATATAAGCGCATGTCTAGTGTTTTTAATGCCTACAGAGCCAAAATATACTGCTAGAACGTAAAAAGTTGTTTCGGAGGAACCTTGGATAACACTGGCAAGTCGTCCTTGAAACGAATCTGCTCCATATGCCTGCATGACATCGACCATAAGTCCTCTAGCGCCACCACCACTTAATGTTTTCATTAATCCTACTGGAAGAGCTGGTACGAAACGTGTGTCCAAGCCAAAATAAGCGAAACAAGAACCGATTGCATTCACAATATAGTCCATACATCCTGTTGTTCGGAAAGCAGATATAGCCACCAGTATGGCGATTAAAAAGGGGATGATCATGATGGATGTTTTAAATCCGTCTTTTGCACCATCTATAAAGGCATCGTAAACATTTAGTTTTTTAAACGCGCCGTAAACGATAAATAGGATGATGATGGAAAAAATTAAAACACCACCGATTAGTCCGGTTACAATTTCAATTTTTTCTGGAGGCAGGCCATTTAAACCAAAATATAGGCCAGCCATCATGACAATGAAACTGCCTAGGAATATCAGGATGGGTAGTTTAAAGAGGTTTATTTTTTGAAAGAATGCAACAGCGATCATCCCTGATATAAACGAAATAAAGGTTCCTATCAAAGCTGGAATAAAAATATCTGCGGGGTTTGCTGCTCCATTGGCCATTCTTAGAGCAATTACCGATGTTGGAATAAGTGCTATTCCAGCGGTATTGAGCACTAAGAACATAATTTGTGCATTCGTCGCGGTATCCTTTTCTGGATTAAGTTCTTGCAGTTCCTGCATTGCTTTTAGTCCGACCGGTGTTGCCGCATTATCTAAACCTAGCATATTGGCTGAAAAATTCATAATAATAGAGCCGTTTGCAGGATGGTTTTTTGGGATTCCAGGGAAGAGCTTGCTGAAAAATGGATTTACAGCTTTTGCAAATAAGGTAATCATTCCTGCTTTTTCACCCACTTTCATGATGCCTAACCAGAATGTCATCATGCCGACGAGACCTAAGGAGATTTCTGCACCGTTTTTAGCACTGTCAAACATGCCATTGATAATTTTCATGAAAATTTCGGTGTCTCCAAAGAAAATAAGCTTGATCAAAGCAACGATGAACGCAATTACAAAAAATGAGATCCAAACGATATTCAGTGCCATATAGATTTAAAATATGCGTAAATGTAAACTTTTACAACCTATCCATCAACTTAGACCACGGATTTTTCTTGTTTTTTGCCTCTTTTTCTTTTATTAGATGATCCACTATCTTGGTGAGTTGAAATTCATTTTCGCTCATCAGTCTATCTGCTAGCGAGATAAGTTTTTGGATGTTGTTTTTGGATGCCGCATCCATGGAGGACTCAACACTTGACATATTTGTTGGCTCTAGTCGGATGTAGTTTTTGGATTTTCTATTGAATTGAAACAGTTGTTCAATAAAAAATTCGGTACTCTCTGCAGAGGCACTTGTCATAATATCGACTAAAGCTGGACCAATGGTAATGGCCAGTTTTTTCTTAAAATGCTCATAGTTATAAGCTTTTTTTGCAACCCCGGTGCCTAATGAGACCATAAACAGATCGTTTATTTCTGTATCTTCAAAAGCTTTCATCACTTCAATCAAAGCGCAAATGGATGGGTTTTGAGCCACCATACCACCGTCTACCAATGGAAATCTTGTACCTGCAATGGAATAAATCTCCGCAACAGAAAAATAGGTAGGTGCGGCAGAGGTCGCTCTGCAGACATCTCTTAGATAGAAGTCTCGTGCTATTCCGTGTGTAATAGCTTTTTGCTGTCTAAAAAAATGATTTTTCCGGAGTTCAATATTATAGGCTGTTATAATACAGGGTTTTATTAGTTGGCTTAGTTTGGTGTCGCCAAAATATTCATGTAATACATTCTCTAATGCGGTAGCTGAATATAATTCACTCACCAGCCCGAATTCACTTAGAAAGCGTCTCCATCTTGTTGTTTTGAAAATATCAGTGCCGTGGGATACGTACAGATCTAATGCCTCTTTAGCAGAAAACTTAGGTTTTGAAGGATTTTCCTCACTTGGGTATAATAAAATGCAGGCTAAGATACCTCCAGTACTAGTTCCTGCAATAAAATCGAAATATTCTGCAATTCGTGCATCCGGGTCATTGCTCTTCTTCTGAAGAATTTCTTCTAAAACGACCAATACTAGAGCAGGTATTATACCTCTTATTCCACCACCATCTATGGAAAGTATATTTTTCATTTTTTAATGTTTATACTTTAAAAGTAGTATTAAATAAATTAAAAAATTGATGACTCTTTGTTTTTGTGGTTAGGATAATGCGCGTTGGTAGGCACAGCGAGCTGTGTAAACAATTCTTTACACGTTTTTTACAAAAACAGAAGCCGGCTACCTTTTGGATAGCCAGCTTCTGTACAAACTAATTATTTATGCAAACCATGCCAAGACCTCGTCTTTTGTTGGCATGGTGATTTCTAATTTCATTTTTTTACGCATACCCCCAAGGTCATTGAATACTTTATTAGGATTAGCTTCTTTTAATTCCGGTATAGTATTGAAACCCATTTTTTGTAAAACAGGAACCCATTCTGCTGGAATACCCAATGCAACATAATCTTCTGTCGAAGCTACTGTTACTATTTTTTCTGGTCGCATTTGCGGGAAAAATAATACTTCCTGAATAGAGGCATTGTTGGTCAGGAACATAATTAAACGATCCATACCAATGCCTAATCCTGATGTTGGAGGCATTCCATATTCTAATGCACGTAAGAAATCTTGATCGATAAACATGGCTTCGTCATCGCCACGTGCTGATAAGGCCATTTGTGCTTCAAAACGCTCACGTTGGTCGATCGGATCATTTAACTCCGAATATGCATTTGCAATTTCTTTACCACATACCATTAACTCAAAGCGTTCTGTGATTTCGGGATTGTCGCGATGTTTTTTTGTTAATGGCGACATTTCTTTAGGGTAATCTGTGATAAATGTAGGCTGAATGTATTTACCTTCACATTTTTCGCCAAAAATCTCATCAATTAACTTGCCTTTACCCATGGTATTATTGACCGGAATTCCCATTCCTTTGGCTGCTTCGAAAATTTCTTGTTCAGATTTTCCTGTAATATCAAAACCTGTGAACTCTTTAATCGAATCGGCCATTGTGATTCTCTTATAAGGTGCACGGAAGTCGATTTCATGTTCTCCAAATGTCGCTTTGGTGGTGCCGTTTACAGCAATTGCACAATGTTCTAGCAATTGTTCTGTGAATTTCATCATCCAGTTGTAGTCTTTATAAGCTACATAGATCTCCATTGCTGTGAATTCTGGATTGTGAGTACGGTCCATACCTTCATTTCTGAAGTTTTTTGAAAACTCGTAAACACCATCAAAACCGCCCACAATTAGGCGTTTTAGATATAACTCATTTGCAATCCGCAAATATAAAGGCATATCTAAAGCATTGTGATGTGTGATAAATGGACGGGCCGCAGCACCGCCAGGGATGGATTGCAATACTGGAGTCTCAACCTCCATATAACCTGCGTCATTAAAGAAATTACGCATTGCACTAAACAATTTTGTTCTTTTTACAAAGATCTCTTTGTTCTGCGGGTTAACTACTAGATCGACATAACGCATTCTATAACGCAATTCGGGATCTGTGAATGCATCATATCTTTTTCCTTCTGCAGTTTTAACGATTGGAAGAGGGCGTAATGATTTAGATAATACAGTCAGTTTTTCAACATGTACACAGATGGCATCTGTCTGGGTTGTGAAAACATAGCCTTTAATACCAACGATATCACCAATATCTAATAATTTCTTAAAAACGATATTATACATCGTTTTATCCTCATCAGGACAAATGTCATCACGTTTGATGTAAGCTTGAATACGGCCTGAACTATCTTGAATTTCGAAGAACGACGCATTTCCCATAACACGACGGCTCATGATACGTCCTGCAATGCTTATATTCTTATAGTTAAGCTTATCTCTATCGTAATTTTCTAATATATCAGTAGCATTTGCATTGATCTCAAACTCTTCAGCTGGATATGGGTCGATACCCAAATCTATTAGAGATTGCAATGCCTGTCTTCTTAATTGTTCCTGTTCGGATAATACAGTACTCATTGGTAAGGATTAAATAATATAAAAATCGAACAAAAATAGCTTTTTTTTTGCATTTATGAGAGGTGAAAACAATATAATATTTATAAAATACGGTGTAGCGTTTTGTAATACGGTATCGTTATGAAGATGTACTTAAAAAACAGCATGGCAGAAATTAAAAGAAAGACTTTCATAATCTTAATTCAGAAAGTATTATTTTAGATGAAGATTAAGGATTAATATAGTCTTATTGAGTGAATATTATTCAAACATACTTAAAAAAGCAAAAACAAGTAACACTTAAAAGTGCACTGGAGGATTGTTTACGAAATCGTGAGCAGGGGAAGGCTTTTGTCTATAAAAAGTACTATGGATATTTGATGGCTATTATTATTCGCTATGTTAAATCTGATGTGGATGCTGAAGAATTAACGAATGAGTCTTTTATTCGGATTTTTAGACGATTGGATTCTTTTAACCATTTGGTTGAGGATGATGTTTTGGAGAAATCATTTCGGTCATGGATAGGGAGAATTGCAGCTAATATTTCAATTGATTTTCTGCGCTCAAAAAAGGAGATGACTTCTTTAGAAGATGTAGCTGAGGGCAGTCTTGATGTGCCAAGGGTATATAACTCCAGTAATCTAGAGGTTGATGATATTATGAAGTTGCTCGATTCTTTACCAGAATTGCAGCGTGTCATCTTTAATCTTTATGAGATCGAGGGTTTTTCGCATGATGAAATTGCAAAGCAGTTGCATATCCCGGATAGTACTTCCCGTACTTATCTTACTCGAGCAAAGCAAAAGTTAAGGATGCTTTATTTGGAACAACATAAGATAAGACAGGAATTTAAATAACAAGAAGTAGCGTGTAAAATGGCAAAAGAAAAAAATAAGGAATTAATAGACCATATCGTCGACAAAATGAAAGCTCATGAGCTTCCTTATTCGGAAGGTGCATGGGAAAAATTTGCGTCACATGATGTATCTCTTGTTTCTAAGAAGCAAACGAACTGGAAGTATTGGAGTGCAGCTGCTGCTGTGCTGCTCTTTGCTAGTGCTTCATTTTTGTATTTAAATCAGTCCGCTGTCAATCATGGGGCAATTGTTGCAAACTTACCGGTAGAGACAAAATTGGATACAGATAAATTAACTGTTGAAACAAATACTGTTGAAACAAATAAGGATGATACCCCTATTTTGAAATTAGATCATTCACCGAAACAGCTTATTGATGCTTCTTCTGATCAACGTAGCATAGTCAAAGACAAAATTGAACATGCTATTGCTTCTATCGATCATCTTTTGGAAGCGACTACGCAAATTTTCACAGATAATGATGTAAAACAAGAACCAGTTGATATGACTTCTAAAAGTGGTAACGAACTTGTTGAGGTTAAGAAGCAAGAAGTTAAAAATAATAATCTAGCGCAAAATACTAATACCGTTAGAAAAGAGGGAGAAGGAAACAGTTCTATTGCTCAGAAATTGGAAAAACTGGGTTCTATATTCAATTTGAATTCCGATAAACATGATTTTGCATCTGCCATAAAGAAGTGGGAGGTAGGCGCATTTGTGGCTCCGTCTTCAACAGTCGATAAGATGAGTATGGGGGGGGGATTAAGTTTAGCGTACCAAATTACCGATAAGATCAGTATACGTTCAGGCGTTTCTATGCAGCAGTATGGGGCCGGAGTAGATCGACAAAATAACTTAGGAGCAGTGCAGTCAGCTGGCATGGCGTTTAATGATGCTGTTTCTAATAGTCCTGTCATGAAAAATAATGAATCTTTACTTTTGGCTAGACAAACTGTCGATAAAGAATTAAGTGCTGTTAATAATAAACTTTTAACGATTGATATTCCGGTAGATGTGCGTTATCATGTAAGTAAATCATTCTACACTTCCGTTGGGGTGTCCTACGTGGGGGTTTTGGATCAGACACAAGAAAATTATTTTGTAAATGGCATCAATGAGAATACTTCGGCTAATAATGGTCAGGCGGTATCTTCTCCTGAAAACGTTAAACAAACATTTAAAGGAAGTGCTGTAAATACGAATGATTTTAATGGATTTGTTAATCTCTCCATTGGAAAAAAGATGACAGTAGGTAAGAAGTTGTCCATAGCCGTAGAGCCATTTGTCAAACTTCCTGTTGGGGGTCTTAAATCTACTGACTTTAATTATACCAATGGAGGTTTAAAGGTTGTAACGAGTTTTTAAAGCAGATCAATACGAACAGCACCCATTCCAGCAGCCAAAGCTCCTTGTACTCCTGGGATTCCGTCCTCGTAAACTAAACACTTAGCAGGGTCAACCTGAAGCTTCTCGGCCGCTAATAAAAATGGCTCAGGCGATGGTTTTCCATTAGGAGTATCACCGGCACACACCAAGGTTTCCAATTTATCAAGTACTCCAAGGACGGTTAGTGTGATGTTTAATGTTGATCTGGTTCCTCCAGAAACAGCCGCAATACGTTTCTTTCCAATCTGGTATTTTAGATGTTCGACAACATAATCAATAGGTTGTGTCTGCTGGATGAACTGTTCTATAAAGATGGCTGATTTTCTTTTTGAAAATTCATGAACATCAAAAGTGGTGTTATAGCGGATACAGATTTCTTTTGCAACAGCTATGGTTGGCCATCCTGCGGTTTCGTCGATTAGACTATCATCCAACAGGACATTGTATTCTGCTGCTGTAGCTACGTAGGCTGCTTTATGCGCACTTATATTGTCAGCTAAGGTTCCATCGACATCAAAAAGTAAGACGTCGTATGGTTCTGCTATTTTATTGAGTTTATTGAATTTCTCTATTGATTCGGGTGACATATCTGATTATTGAAGGTACAAATTTATAAAAAAGCTAGTCTTAACGACTAGCTTTTCTTCTTTGTTTCTCTTTAATGATTAACCCCAGCTCTCGACCTGTTTGACCAGCTACTGATGTGTTTTCTTGTGCTCTACGGAATAAATAAGGCATAACAGCTTTTATCGGTCCGTAAGGCATATATTTTGCAACGTTGTAGTTTGATTCAGATAAATTAAATGTTAAATTATCTGACATACCCAACAATTGTGCGAAAAATATACGGTCGCTTCTATGATCTATTCCACGTCTGTCAAGCTCATTTGCTAACAAAAGACTACTTGCTTCATTGTGTGTGCCTGCCATAACACCAAAGCGATCGATATGATCCAGTATGAAATGAATAGCGGCATCGTAATCTTTGTCTGTTGCTTCTTTTGTAGGTTGAATAGGAGATGGGTAACCTTTTTCAGCTGCTCTCTGTCTTTCAATTTCCATATAGGCACCACGTACGATTTTTGCACCTAAAAAGAAGTTTTGTGTTTTTGCATAATCAAAATCAGCTTTTAAAGAGGCTAATTTATCATGTCTGTACAATTGATAGGTGTTGTATACAATAGGTTGTTCTTTATTGTATTTTTCCATCATATCGCGGGCTATGTCATCAATGGCATCTTGAATCCAAGAGTGTTCAGCATCAATTAATACTTTAACATTAGCTTCGTAACAGGCTTTACAGATTTCATCACATCGATCGTACATTCTGTTGTACTCTGCTTGCTCTGCTTCTGTTAACGTTTCGTTTGCGTTTACTTTCTCAAATAATTCGAAACGGCCAAGCCCTGTAGGTTTGAATACTGAAAAAGGGATGTATTTATTTGTTTTTGCAGCAACTACTGTGCGTAATGTTTCTTTAAAAGTAGCATCAAATGCGGCCTCAGTATCTTCTCCTTCTACAGAATAATCCAGGATTGTACCCACATTGTTTTCTCCTAGGTGATTGATTGCAGATGTACAACCTTCAATTGTTTCGCCACCGCAAAACTGTTTGAAAATGGTTGACTTAATGATTCCTTGGATAGGTAGTCCGATATTTAGAGCAAAATTAGTAATTGGAGGTCCGACTTTTACTAAGAAATTACTTGCTATTACTTTATACAGTAAATAAGCACGATCTAAATCTTTATCGGTTTTACTTTTGAATGCAATTTCTGTATTATCAAAAGATAGTTTTCTGGGTTCAGCAATCTGTGTCATTATTTTAATCTAATCCACACAAATGTACTAAATTCAAAAATATTACCACTTATTGATTAGGAGATTCCTGAAATATTAACTTATTTTTGCTTTATGCAAACATTCAAAATCGAAGGAGGATATATTCCGTTAATTCAGTTACTTAAAGCTTTAAATTGGGTAGAGCATGGTGCTATGGCTCAGTTAGTTGTTACTGAGGGGATGGTGACCGTTAATGGTCAGGTAGAGTATAGGAAAAGAATGAAAGTTAGACCCGATGATATCGTCGAGTTTGAGGGTCAACAAGTAAAATTGGTATAAGATATAACAAAATTTGTTTATAAAAAACGTAAACTGAATCCATTAGAAATGCAATTTATAGAAAGTTTAGGCTATCAAGTAGTCTTTGATGACTCATTACAGTCTCTAAAAACCTTTATACAGGAACGAAATTACTCAAAGATTTTTGTCTTAGTTGATCGCAATACCAATGATAACTGTATGCCTGTTGTACAGCCAATTTTAGCTGAATTGGGAAACTACGATGTGATTGAGGTTGATCCTGGTGAAGAAAATAAGAATATTGATTTCTGTATCGGTGTATGGAAAACAATGCTTGACTTTGGGGCTGACAGACATAGTCTGTTGATTAACTTAGGTGGTGGTGTGGTCACGGATATGGGGGGATTTGCGGCTTCTACTTTTAAACGT
This sequence comes from Sphingobacterium sp. MYb388, assembly GCF_037479535.1. Lineage (NCBI taxonomy): Bacteria > Pseudomonadati > Bacteroidota > Sphingobacteriia > Sphingobacteriales > Sphingobacteriaceae > Sphingobacterium > Sphingobacterium sp. MYb388. Next base: position 1,040,150 of record NZ_JBBGYV010000001.1, read on the forward strand.
GGTATTGACTTTATTCAGATTCCGACAACATTATTGTCTCAAGTGGATGCATCTGTAGGTGGTAAGACGGGAATAGATTTAGATAATTATAAAAATATAATCGGGACTTTTACGCAGCCACAGGCTGTCTTTATCGCTAGTGTGTTTTTGAAAACATTGGAAAGAAGACAGTTGGTTTCTGGTTTTGCGGAGGTTATCAAGCACGGATTAATTTTTGATGGGGCGTACTATAATAAGGTTAAAAATTTGGATGTTTCGGCTATAACGACCGAGCATGTGAGACATTCCGTTGGGGTTAAAAACACGGTCATAACCCAGGATCCAACAGAAAAGGGTTTACGGAAAATCTTAAATTTTGGGCATACTATTGGTCATGCAATAGAAGGTTATTCTTTACTTCATGATGAACATTCGTTGCTACATGGCGAGGCTATTGCTGTCGGTATGATTTGCGAAGGCTATCTGTCACATAAATTGAATGGTCTTTCATTAGAAGAATTAGAGGATTTAATAACAACGTTTAGAAAGAATTTTGCTGATTATCAATTTGATGATTCTATTGATCATGAATTGTTGAGTTTAATGAATAATGATAAGAAAAATCATTCTAATCAGATTGGTTTCGCTTTATTGAATAAAATTGGTTCTTGTGATTATGATATTTTTGTTACGGAAGACTTAATTATAGAAAGTTTAGATTTTTATCGTAATTTAATCGCATAAACCTAACAACATGATGTGCAGCATAATTAAAAGAGTATCATTTCTCTTCACTATTTTCTTTGTTACCCAATTGAGTGCGCAGGAAAGAATTTTGATTTTTTCAAAAACTACTGGATTTAGACATGAAAGTATAGAGCATGGGGTTGCTGTTTTAAAGCAATTGATATCTTCAAAAAATATGCTAGTAGATCATTCTGAGGACAGTCAATTGTTTACGGATTCTATTCTTTCGCGATATGATGCTTTAGTTTTTCTGAGTACAACGGGTGATATTTTTAATGAAAGTCAAAAAGCTGCTTTTGTCCGTTTTATTCAATCAGGTAAAGGTTTTTTAGGTATACATGCTGCAAGTGATACGGAATTTAACTGGTCTTGGTACGGACAACTTGTGGGGGGGTATTTTTCTTCACATCCGGCCGTTCAGGATGCTCAAATCCGGGTTGTAAACCAGAAGCATCTTGCGACAAAGCATTTACCAAAGATATGGTTTCACCGCGATGAATGGTATGATTTTAAATCGGTAAAGGAGGGGCTTCATATTTTGATGGATTTGGATGAAACAAGTTACAAAGGGGGAAAGATGGGGAAATTTCATCCAATTGCGTGGTATCAGGAATTTGATGGAGGCCGATCATTCTATACGGGATTAGGTCACACCTTAGAGGCTTTTGATGAGGAAAAATTTCAGACCCATGTTTTGGGAGGTCTCCGATATGTCCTGAAAAAGAAATAAAAATAGGTCAGTCTAGTTAGGCTGACCTATTTTTTTCAATAAGCAATTGTATATTTGGCACCTAAGGAATACCAGGTACCTGGCATGGGTACAGCTCCGGCCTCTATATATTTGACATTAAATAGATTTTGCGCGTCAACATAAAGATTTAACTTGTCGATTTGACGTGCTAAACGTACGTCTGAAATAAAGTACGATTTGTAAGATAAACGTTCGTTAAAACGATTGGCAGTGGTAAAACTCCAATCCCTGTGACTTATAGTAAAGTTTAGGTTTGCCTGATTTCTTAGGCTTTCAATAGTGTACTTTGATAAATTATTTTCTGTAGTATTATTTTTTATTCTGGGATTCAAATAGCTGTATCCGATAACAGCATAATACTTTGTAATGGAATTCTGAGGATTAATATTAATACGGAAATTGACGTTAAATCCCTGGACTTCATTATTGTCCATGTTTTGAGGCTGCCAAGGCTCAGTGTTCAGATTACGTGTCCAATCAATAAAATCATTAATTGTTCTATAAAAATACCCTGCCTGTGCAATAACATTTCCACTGGTATATTTTATAGCTCCTTCAACTTGTTTTGCTCTTTCGGCTTGAAGTGAAGAATTTCCAATGTTTGCAGGTCTCTGATTTAAGTAAAGATCTGTAAATGAGGGTATCCTTTGGCTCGATCCTGCATTAAAAATCAATTTCCAATGATTATTGATATCATATCCAAGATCTATTCCAGGGAAAACCTGCCAGTTGTAGTCACTATTATAATTGAGGTAGGTACCTACATTAATAAATAAATTTTTGATCATTTCAGTTTTAAATTCGACATAAGCACCATAATTCTCGCGGCTGTGCTTACCGATGTTTGAACTGTTGATATTTTCGAATCTGCTTTCAACTCCAAGGCCGAATGAGCCATAATTCTGTTCGTATGTGGCATTTAATTCGGCCATAAAGGCATTGTTGTAGTGCTGGCTTCTTGCTTTGCTCAGGTCATGTCTGAAATAACGGTAATCATCCTCGTTGTATCTGTTCGAAATTCTAGGAGATATCGTTAGTGCATTGGATAGTTTATGTTTGGACTGTATAGTTGCAAAAGCTGTTTTCACCAATTCGTAGGATTCTTTGTCTCCGGGGGCAGCATAATATCCGTTGGCTCCAAATTGATTGTCAATATACCCGAATGAGGTCGATATATTATTTAGAGAGTCGGGTGCATACGCTCCTTGGTAATAGATTTTATTGTTTTTTGAAGCTGTATTATAGCGTTGACCATTGGAATCTTCATGGCCTAAATACAGCTGCTGACTGAATTGTGCAATTTTATGGGTAAATCCCAATTGAAAACCCTTGCCGTAATATTTTCCGTTTTGTGTATCCTCACTGTTTTTAAAAGAAGTGCCGGTATACGCCTGTGCACTGATCAGATTTTCTGAGACTGTTTTTGTGACAATATTAATAGCCCCGGTTAGGCTGTTGATTCCATAAATACGGGATGCTGGTCCTTTAATGATCTCGATCCGTTCAATAGCGTCGGTAGGAATGGGAAGATTAAGGGAGTGATGGGCAGTTTGTGGATCTGATATTTTTGCTCCATTTAGTAGGATCAAGGTCTGTTCAAATGATCCGCCATCGATTGTGACGTCTGCCTGTGAACCGAAAGGACCTTTTTGGCGGATATCCACACCATTAATATAAGCTAAAAGTTCATTAACAGACTTTGCGGGAAGACGTTTAATATCTTCTTGCGTTATAATTTGAATGTTTCTGGTCTGCTTAGAGAATGGAATCTGTAGACGGTTCTGATTAATGATAACTTCATTTAAATTTGTAGTATCTTTTAAAGTTAACGTCTTATTATTAGTTACTTCTTGACTAAAAGCATAAGAATATCCAACTAAGGATAATGCTAATAGCGTTAAATTCTTACTCATTATGGCTCTTCTTAAAATTTACCGGACAAAAGTAGGTATGTATTGTTTAATTGCAGGGTGCCAGTTTTTAATAAGTATATAGTCCGGTTGTTTTATAGTTCTTCTCTGCCCATATTTTTTTTATTATTGATATCAAGGGGCTGGTCATCTATCGTTACTTTTTGTAGATTTTTGAGGTCTGGTTGTCCGGCCTCAACCCAAGCAGAATACCAGAATGACCCCACTTGTTGTATAGCACTAGCCATTCTTTTTTCAACCATGCCATTGAGGGCAGTATGATAGGCCCTGGCATATTCATCGGAATAGGTTCTGATCAGTAGATTATTTCGCTCTATAAAGGAATATTTTTGATGTTTTGAAAAAGATTTATCCAGTTGTTTTTCAAGTGCAAGTACTGAGTCAACAAGCAAGTTACTTTGTTTGACGATATTCCAGGAGGTATGCAATGGATCTTCAATAAATTTTGCTGGACCTTTTATAAATGAATACTCTTTGACAAACATTTCGGGTAAACGACTTTCCCAAAATGCATGTATTCCAATTTGGTTGGTTAATTGTCCGTTATAATTTTTGGTTGTATGTAAAGGAACATGAGCATCACCAATATAGTGCCCCAGGTCTGCAGAATGACGGATGATTTGTCTAATATCTTTGAATTTAAATGCTTTGACGAGTTTATGGTAGGAAAATGATATTTGCCAAGGGACAATTCCATTTAACAAGAGCTGTTTTTCCTGATATTTTTCTTTGGCTTTTGTCCAGTGAATGGGGATCGAGTCAATCGAGGGCTCGTTATAATCATCAATATCGATATAATGGCGGGGCGATTCAAGGCTATCTATATAGCATCTTTTATCTGCGTCTACGGCTTTTGAACTAATTAAGAGAATATTTTTCTTATAAAAGGAAGCTAATGTTGGAGGAAGGGTATAAACGGCATATTCATTAATTTTTTTATGTGCAAAAAATCCCCATGAGCTACATATTATAAATATAATAAATAAAGAGATTATAATTGATAATCCTTTCATGTTGAAACAATTGGTTAATAAATAGTAAGTTACAAAATATCCTTCGCATTTTTAAATGTATTCTTTGTTAAGAACAAAAAACGTAACCTAAATTTAACTTTATTGTCATGAAAAATTTTTATTTTGCCGATAAATAATCGCGAAGTTTATGAAAATACTTTATGCGGTACAAGGTACAGGTAATGGCCACCTCAGTCGAGCGATGGATGTTGTGCCTTGTTTACGTAATTTTGGAGAGGTTGATGTTTTGGTGAGTGGAATCCAAGCGGATTTAGTTTTACCGTTTGAAGTGAAATATCGCCTGCATGGTTTGAGTTTTATTTTTGGGAAATCAGGAGGGGTAGATCTCTGGAAGACATTTATGAGTTCTACTGTTCGTAAATTTACACAAGAAATCAAATCACTTCCCATAGATCAGTATGATCTTGTTATTAATGATTTTGAACCCATATCTGCCTGGTCTGCTCATATGAAGGATTTTCCCTGTATTGGTTTGAGTCATCAGATCGCTGCGTTAGATGCTTCCAGTCCCAAACCAGATGAGACGGATATGCTGGGTAAATTTATTATGAAGAATTATGCCCCCACGGCGCATGCTTACGGTTTTCATTTTAAAAGCTATAATAAGAATATTTACACTCCTGTCATTCGTAATTCCGTGCGCGAGCTGGATGTTCAGGATAAGGGGCACTATACTGTTTATTTACCGGCATATGATGATGCACATCTGTTGAAACATTTAATGAAATTTCCAGATATCAGTTGGCAGGTTTTCAGTAAGCATAATTCGCGGGCTTTTGATATGAAGAATGTGGCGATACGTCCTATTAACAATGATGCATTTATTGCTAGTATGGCAAGTTCTTCGGGAGTGCTATGTGGGGCTGGATTTGAAACCCCAGCGGAGGCATTGTTCCTTCAAAAGAAATTGTTGGTGGTTCCAATGAAAAATCAGTATGAGCAACATTTGAATGCTGCGGCACTGGAGGAGATGGGTGTACCCGTTATTTCGAGCTTAAAACAAAAAAATATGCTATCTATAGAGGCTTGGCTAAATAGTAAATCGCGAGTTGTTGTCGATTATAAAAACAATACTCAAGAAATTATTACTAATATTGTGTCAAAACATACTTAAAATTATATGAAATATATTGCTTTGGCATTATTGTCTTTGGCTACACTATCTGTAACGGCACAACAAAAAAAGAAAACTGTAAAGAAAACAACAGCTGTAAAACCATTATTAGCGACTAAAACAGACTCCGTGTCATATGCTTTTGGACGTGACATTGGTGGTACATTGAAAAATTTGGAGATTACGAATTGGAATAAAGAGTTAATCGGTAAAGCAATAGTTAGTGCTCTTGATGGTCAAAATTCTTTGATTGAAGAAGATCAATTGCGCATGGTTATCCAAAGCGCAGTTACCGAAGCGAGAGAAATAAAGGAGAAAGAAAATCTTGCTAAAGAGCAGGCTTTTTTTACAGAAAATGCTAAAAAAACAACTGTAAAAACTACGGAAGAGGGTTTGCAGTATGAAGTATTGGTAGAAGGCACTGGGGAAAAACCGACCCGAGAAAACGAAGTAACAGTACATTATACAGGAACTTTATTGGATGGAAAGAAATTTGATAGTTCATTAGATCGTAATGAACCTCTAAAAATGAAATTAGATCGCGTGATTGAAGGCTGGAAAATAGGTGTTCCTTTAATGTCTAAAGGAGCAAAATATCGTTTTTATGTACCAAGTAAATTAGGATATGGAAGTCAAAACATGGGTGTTATTCCTCCAAATAGCATTTTGATATTTGATATTGAGTTATTGGATTTCGTGAAGGATGCAGTATAATAAGTTAGGTAAATCAGCAATCGAGGTTTCCAGTATCGGCTTGGGGTGCATGTCTTTGAAAGGTAGTAAACACAAGCAGGGGGTTGAAATTATTCGTAAAGCTTTTGACAGCGGTATCAATTTTTTTGATACTGCTGACTTATATGAAAAAGGATTTAACGAGATGCTGGTAGGGGAAGCGGTACAGGACTTTAGAAAACGCATTGTTTTATCTACAAAAGTTGGAAATAGCTGGCGAGCCGATGGAAATGGATGGGATTGGAAAGCGTCAAAAAGTTATATCGTGAAAACTGTTGAGTCATCTTTGTCTCGATTAAAAACAGATTATATTGATCTTTACCAGCTGCATGGTGGTACCATTGAAGATCCTATTGATGAAATTATCGAAGCTTTCGATTTACTGGTTAGTGCGGGCAAAATTCGAACTTACGGTTTGTCTTCGATTCGTTCTAATGTTATTCGCGAGTACGTAGCAAAATCTAATATCAGTGCCGTTATGATGCAGTACAGTTTATTGGATAGACGTTTAGAGGAAGAAATGGGAGCTTATTTATTGCATCATCGTATTTCTGTTCTAGCAAGAGGTGCAGTAGCTAAAGGGATGTTGATCAATAAACAAGCTGAGAATTTTCTGCAATATAGCTCAAGTGAAGTACAGCATATCATTCGCAATCTACATGCATTTGCAAAAAAACACCATGTTAATAATCTGACTGTGGCACTTTCTTTTGTTCTTTCGAATGAGGCGGTTACTGCTGCTTTACTGGGTATAAATACACCCTTGCAATTAACGGAATTGATACAGATTAAAGAGCAAGTCCGTTCTTTAACAGGAGCAGAGAAAATAGAGTTACTAAGCGGTGTTCGTGCATTGTATTTTACAGAACACCGTTAATCTAGGATGTGAAGTACGTTTGTATAATACGTTCTAAATCTTCTTGTGTGTCTACAGCGATTGTTTCATGCTCTGTTTCTGCTGTTTGAATAGTGTATCCGTGCTCTATCCAGCGCAGTTGTTCAAGAGCTTCTGTTTCTTCTAAAATACTGATAGGCAACTGCGTTAACTCTTTTAAAACATCAGTTCTATAGCCATAGATTCCGATATGTTTAAAATAGCTATGTTTTGATAACCAATTCTTCTGTTCGATTCCTCTTAGATAGGGGATGGTCTGTCTTGAAAAATAGATTGCTTGTCCGGCAATATTGCGAACCACTTTTGGTATATTTACATTAAACAGTTCGTCTTCTGTATGGATTTTTTTGACGAGTGTGGCAATCTGTGTTTCTTCCTTATCGAAGCAGGATGCTAGCAACTCGATCTGTAACGGATTGATGAAGGGTTCATCACCCTGTATGTTGATGACGATATCAAATCCACTTACCTTGGCTATAACTTCTGCACAGCGGTCTGTTCCTGACTGATGCGAAGAGGCGGTCATGATGACATTTCCTGCGAAGCACTTTACATGTTCAGCTATTCTGTCATCATCTGTCGCAACGATTACTTCATGTAAACAGCTCGTATTTTTAACTTGCTCATAGACACGCTGAATCATGGATTTACCACCAATATCAACTAATGGTTTACCAGGAAATCTGGAAGAGGCATAGCGTGCTGGAATAATACCGATTACTTTCATTTTTTCAGTTTTAAAAGTAAAGCCAGTCTTGTATTAAAACTGGCCTTTCAATGATCTAAATTTTTTGATTAAAACAAACCAAATAATTGCGATTCAATTTTTTCAACGATAGTACCTAAATCTTCCGGGTTTTTCGTGAAATCTAAATTATCTTTATCAAGAACCATTAATTTACCATCCTTATAATTATCAATCCATTTATCGTATTTTTCATTCAATTTAGATAAATAATCCAATCGAATTCCGGATTCATAATCACGACCACGCACTTGAATATTATTAACAAGTGTTGGAACGGAAGCCTTCAAGTAAATTAATAGATCTGGAGGTTTGATATAATGGATGATACTCTGGAAAATATTGCTATAATTTTCAAAATCTCGCGCACTCATTAAGCCCATATCGTACAAGTTTTCGGCAAAGATGTATGCATCTTCATAAATTGTACGATCTTGGATCATATCAATATTTGTTTTTTGCAATTCAACAATTTGTCGAAAACGACTATTTAAGAAAAAGATCTGCAAATTGAATGACCAACGTTTCATATCAGCATAAAAATCCTCTAAATAAGGATTGTTATCTACCGCTTCAAATTGAGGTTCATATTTGAAATGATCCGCTAATAGTTTTGTTAAGGTTGTTTTTCCGGCACCAATATTTCCGACAATAGCAATATGCATATTTTTGGGTTTTAAATCTTAATAAAATCTTTTAATGCCAATGATTTCACGTACTTCTTTCAATGTTTTACGTGCTGATTCACTCGCTTTTTCAGCGCCTAATTTCGCTACTTTAGCAATATACGCATCATCATTTGAAATATCTTCAATGCGTGACCGTACAGGCTCTGTTGCAATGACCATATCTTCTGCTAACTGTTTTTTAAAATCACCGTAACGAATAGCGCAATTGTTATATAGATCGTTAAAATGTTCTAATGTATCGGGTGCTGACACAACTTTCATCAAATCAAAAAGATTTTGAACAGCTTCTGGTTTAGGTTGGTTCATTTCCGTTGGACCAGAGTCAGATACAGCACGCATTACTTTTTTACGAATTACATCTGCACTATCGGACAAGTAAATACAATCTGCCTCACCATTGGATTTGCCCATTTTTCCTTGTCCCGCTAAACCAGGGATTTTAACTAATTTATCTGAATAGGTAAAAGCAAATGCCTCTTTGAAATAATCGACATCATATAAACGATTAAAACGGTTACCAAATGTTCTGGTCATTTCTAAATGTTGCTCTTGATCTTTACCAACAGGAACTTTTGTGCCATGGTGAATTAAAATGTCGCAAGCCATCAAAACAGGGTATGTTAACAGTCCTGCATTCACATTATCAGGATTGCTGCGCACTTTATCTTTAAAAGCAGTAGCGCGCTCCAGCTCTCCCAGATATGCGTTCATATTCATATACAAATAAAGTTCTGCTACTTCTGGTACGTCAGACTGGACATATATCGTTGATTTTTCAGGGTCTATACCTGCAGCAAGATATTCAACAATCACTTGACGTACGGTGCTTTGCAGACCGTGAGGAGTTGGGTGCGTAGTTAAAGAGTGTAAATCGGCTATGAAGAAATAACAATTATATTCATTTTGCATTTTCACAAAATTGCTCAATGCGCCGTAATAGTTTCCTAAATGTAATTTTCCGGTACTTCTAATACCACTGACAACAGTTTCCATATTGCTTGCGAATTTACGGATAAATTCCCTAAATATAGTTCTAGGAATTTTTTCTTTTGCTTTTTTTTTGCGATTAAAAAATGGATTGCTAGCAATTAAATTATAGCAAAAGATTTAACGGTTAACAATATGAAAGAGTAGGTCCGCTGCTAATTTAGCAGTACGATTGTCAATATCGTACGCTGGATTAAATTCTGCGATATCCATACTTATTAATTTTTCTGAAGAAATGATTAGTTGAAAAATTTCTAAGAAAAAAGCATCAGGCTGGATTCCGTTATGGGCCAATGCACTAACTCCTGGTGCACAGCTTGCAGCAAAAACATCTAAATCGACGGTTAGGTAGAGGTAATCTATTCCTGCTATAAATGACTCAACTTGTTGGATAATTGCCTCGCTATTTGACTCGTGAAAATGTTGAGCTTCTATCCAGTTTATCTGATAATCTTTTACCGCATCAAATAAAGCTTGTGTATTGCTGATTTTTTGTATTCCGATAGGGAGGTAATTGATTTTTTCTTCTTGCTGTGCAATTTGGTAAAAACCTGTACCGGAAGTTGCAATTTCCTGTTCTGGTTTTCGGATATCAAAATGGGCGTCAAAATTAATGATCCCGAGTTTATTGCGGGAATACGACTTGAGTCCTAGATAATGACCAAAAGTAATTTCATGACCACCCCCTAATACCATTGGAAAGCCTCCGCGTTGCAGTATAAGTTGGATAAAATAGCCAAGAGATTCTTGCGCATTTTCCAGTTGATGGTCGGAACAATAAACGGTCCCGGCATCAACGAGTTTCGTTTTTTTATCTCGAAATACTGGCAGGTTTGACAATGCTTTTATTAAAACTTCTGGTCCTTTTGCCGCACCTGTTCTTCCTAGGTTTCTTCTAACACCTTCATCGCAAGCAAAACCCAGTATGACATAGCAACCCGTAAGATCCTGTTCATCATTAAGATCGATACATGTGATTACCTGATGCCAACGCAAATGTTCTTCGCTTGTCCCATCTATACGTCCTGTCCACATTTTTCGATCTGCCGGAGTATAATGCTTCTGGTTTTTAGTTTTCATAATCCTTGAAAATTTGGTTCATCGTGTCTGTATCAACAAGATTTGCTAGGGTTACTTTCAACATAGTAGTACGTTTTAATTCTACTTCTATAGCCTGTCTTGCGGTGTCATTTTGAGCCCATGCTCTGCGGGCAATACCATTATTAACATCGTAAAAGAGCATATTTTCTAGTTTTCTGTCTGCATCTTCGGAACCGTCAAGTAATAAGCCGAAACCACCGTTAATCACCTCGCCCCAACCAACTCCACCACCATTATGGATAGAAACCCAAGTAGCGCCTCTAAAGCTGTCACCGATTACATTGTGAATGGCCATATCGGCTGTGAATTTACTGCCGTCATAAATGTTACTTGTTTCCCGGTATGGTGAGTCTGTTCCACTTACATCATGATGATCTCTGCCCAAAATAATCGGCCCCTTTAGTTGACCATTTCTTACCGCAAGATTAAATGCTTTAGCAATTCGAATTCTACCAATTGCATCAGCATATAGAATCCGGGCCTGTGAACCGACAACCAGTTTATTTTGATCTGCTTGTTCAATCCACTTGATATTGTCAGCTAATTGCTGTTTAATCTCAGGGTATGCTGTCTTTTTTAATTCCTGAAGTACCTCAAGTGCGATATGGTCTGTTGTCTTTAAATCTTCTGGATCTGCTGTCGAACATACCCAGCGAAATGGACCAAATCCATAGTCAAAACACATGGGACCTAAAATATCCTGTACGTAAGATGGATATCGGAAGTCAATACCATTACTCGCCAATACAGCGGCTCCTGCGCGACTACTTTCAAGTAAGAATGCATTTCCATAATCGAAGAAATAAGTACCACGCGCGACATGGGCATTAATAGCGTCGACGTGACGGACTAAGGATGCCTGAACTTGTGCCTTAAATACATCGGGCTGTTCTGCCATTAGCTTATTTGATTGTTCAAAACTTAGTCCGATCGGGTAGTAACCTCCGGCCCAAGGGTTGTGTAATGAGGTTTGGTCAGATCCAACTGAAATATAAATATTAGCATCTAGGAATGCTTCCCATATTTCTATTATATTGCCTATGTAGGCTATGGCGATAATTTCTTTATTTTTAATAGCTTGTTGAACGCGTTCTATGAGATCGTCCATGTTCTCCATTAAGATGTCCACCCATCCTTGTTTATGCCGTTTGCGAGCAGCGGCAGGATTAACCTCTGCACATACCGTGATGCACCCTGCAATATTTCCCGCTTTAGGTTGTGCACCACTCATGCCTCCAAGACCTGATGTTAAAAAGACTTTTCCGTGGATTGTATCTTCTTTTGACAAATGTTTTCGGAAGGCATTCATAACTGTGATCGTGGTACCATGTACGATTCCCTGTGGTCCGATGTACATATATGAGCCTGCCGTCATTTGGCCATATTGTGTAACCCCCATTGCATTGAAACGTTCCCAGTCATCGGGTTTGGAATAATTGGGAATCATCATGCCGTTTGTAATGACAACCCTTGGAGCATCTTTTGAAGATGGGAATAACCCCATTGGATGGCCACTGTACATATGTAGGGTTTGTTCGTCATTCATTTGGGCCAAGTATTGCATTGTAATTAAATACTGTGCCCAGTTCTGAAAAACAGCTCCGTTTCCACCATAGGTAATGAGTTCGTGAGGATGTTGCGCTATTTGTGGATCTAGGTTATTTTGTATCATTAACATGATGCTACGCGCCTGTAGGCTATTTCCAGGATACGCTTCAATTGGTCTAGCATACATTTCGTAGGTAGGGCGGAAGCGGTACATGTAGATTCTGCCAAATAGCATCAATTCCTCTAAAAATTCTTTTCCAAGTTCTACATGCCACTGCACTGGAAAATAGCGTAATGCATTTTTAATGGCTAATTTTTTTTCATCTTCCAATAGAATATCCTTTCGCTTAGGAGCATGACTTATGTTTTTATCATAAGAAACTTTAGGTGGTAGACTAGTTGGTATTCCTTGTAGAATTTCTTCTTTAAATATCATGATTCTTTTCCTTTCGTATAGATATTAATTCCCTTTTTCCATACCTGATCAGGTTTTAGTGTTCCTTGCATGTATGTAATATTTTGATAATTATTCGTTTTGTAAATAGCAAAATCTGCAAGTTCACCTGGCTGTAGACGACCACGGTCCGTCAGATTTAAAGCTAATGCAGCCCTAAATGTTATTGCAGCGAATACTTCAGCATTGGATAATTTTTCTGTAGTAGCTAAAATCGTCGCTTGGGTCATTAATTGTCCCATTGGAGCAGATCCGGGATTCCAGTCAGTGGCAATGGCTAAGCTAGCGCCTTGATCAAGAAGTTTTCTGGCAGGGGTAAATGCACATCCAATTCCGATTGATGCACCTGGTAAGGCGACGGCAACGGTATTGCTATCGGCCAGAAGTTTAATTTCTGTTTCATGTGATGCCTCTAGGTGATCTGCACTAATTGCATTATACTGAACCGCAACTTTCGATCCTGATGTTGAAAATTGATCTGCATGTACCGTGATATCAAAACCCATTTTCTGCGCCTTAGTAAAGTAATTTTGAATATCGTCGGAAGAAAAGGCGCTTTGTTCGATAAAAGCATCAATTCTATTGGAAAGCTGCTCTTCTTTTAAAATAGGGAATAGTTCAGATGCTATTTCTTCAAGATAGTCTACTGCAGTGCCTTCATAGTCTTTGGGCTTCATATGTGCTGCTAAGCAAGTTGGAATGAGATCAACGGCTATGGATTCTTGTGCTCTTTTTATAGCTCGCAGTATTTTTAACTCTTCTTTAACTGATAAACCATAGCCACTTTTCACTTCAATGGTGGTAATACCTTGTTTTATAAGTGCCTTTGAACAGTTGATAATATTTGTGATTAGTTCAGCTTCACTTGCATTTCGGGTATGTTGTACTGTGCTCCAGATACCTCCACCAGCTTTTGCAATTTCGAGGTAACTGGCACCGGCATTACGCAGGGCAAAATCATTAGCTCGATTTCCTGCAAAAGCAATATGTGTGTGACAATCGATATAGCCGGGAACGCAAACAGTCTCCTCTTCTATGATTACTAAAGTTGCATCATGAGCATGATTCTCCCTTAAACCATCGTAATTACCAATAGCTGCTATTTTTCCATTTTCCGTTAGTATACCAGCCTGTTCTTTAATTACGAGTTGCTGATCTGAAAGCGCTCCTTTAACCGGAACATTTGTCAATGATAACAATTGTGAGAAAGGACCTATTAATTTTTTACCCATAGTTTAATAGTTGTTGAAATATTCCTGATGAACACCGTGATAAGGTATACCTTGCTTATGTGCAATTTGTTTTGCTTCTGTAATCAAAGTTCCTGAAGAAATGAGCTGTTGAGCAGCTTGAAGTATCTCTTCCATAATTTGATCTTCTTTGATATGTGGAATCGATTTTCTGATCTTTTGGTGTACAGCCTCAATGATAGGTGTTGACTGTAGCGGTCTGTGAAAATCAAAAGCCTGGGCCGCACAAATAAGTTCTATACTTAATATTTTACTAACATTATTGATGACCTGCAATAATTTTCGGGCACCGATGGATCCCATACTCACATGATCTTCCTGACCTAAAGAAGTAGGTATGCTATCTGCACTGGATGGAAAACAAAGTCCTTTATTTTCACTTGCTAATGCTGCTGTACTATATTGTAAGATCATAAATCCAGAGTTCAGGCCTGTTTCTTTGAGGAGTAGTTTTGGTACATTGGGCGTATCGCCTTCTAGTGACAGATATACACGTCTATCGGAAACATTTCCAATTTCTGATATCGCCAATGTTGCATAATCAATAGGAAGTGCAATTGGCTGTCCATGGAAACTACCGCCACTAATGGTTAGTTCGCTGTCGATGATGATCGGATTATCGGTTACGGCATTAATTTCAACTTCTATGGTTTCTTTTAAATGAAGCCATGCATTGCGAGAAGCTCCATGTATTTGTGGAATGCAGCGTAAAGAATATGGATCTTGAACACGAGAACAGTTTTTATGTGATGTAACAATTTCTGAGGTTTCTAATAAGTTGAAGATCGTACTTGCTACATATTTATTTCCTTTGTATGGTCTCAGTTCATGCAATTGTGGAAAGAAAGGTTTAATGGATCCATTTAGCCCTTCAATCATCAAGGTGGCAACCAAATCTGCATTATCCAAGAGATTTTGCATTTCCACGACCGCTTTTACGGCATGAGCTGCCATAAACTGGGTTCCGTTAATGAGTGCTAATCCTTCTTTGGCTCCTAACGTAATCGGGCTGGTGTCAAATCGTGTTAATATTTGAGCTGTCGGAAGAATTTCACCTTTATACCAGACTTTTCCTAATCCTATTAAAGGTAAAAATAAGTGCGAAAGAGGGGCTAGGTCTCCAGAGGCACCCACTGATCCTTGTTTGGGAACCACTGGAACGATATCCTGATCAATAAACCATAGAATGCGCTCTAACGTGCTTAGTTGAATACCTGAATATCCTTTTGCTAAGGCATGCGCTTTTAAAATCAACATTAATTTAGACAATTGCTGATCGATGGGCTCTCCTATACCTACCGCATGGCTTTTTAGGATATTTTCTTGTAGTTTTTTAGTATCTGCAGGATTTATCAGCGTAGTACAAAGTGGACCAAAACCTGTGTTTATACCATATACTATTTTACCGGAATCAACAATTTCTTGAACATATTGTGCACTTTGAACAACTTTTTTTACTGTTTGTTCAGTTAATTGACCTTTAATATTTCCATTCGCTATCTGGATTGCTAGCGAGCTGGTCATGGTATCTTCGCCGTACTGAAATTTTTTAGTTTTATTTACCATTAGAATAAATTATTATGTTGATTAAGGATCGTCAAAATCTGTCTATCCTTTCCATTTGATTTATACGTTGCTTTTTAAGAGAAAATGACCATTATTACACTTTTGCATTTTGAACTATTTATACATGAATCGTACTTAATTATTTAGAAAAAGTTGCCTGTGTATTGGTTTTGTTTCCTAAACGTTCTATCGTGCTTATAGCTGTTAATCTCATTCCGTTATTTCAAATTTAACTCCTATATTTAATAATTATAAATACCAATTTTGGCAAGTATTGATTACTATGAGTTATCAAATAGAATTAAGGCATCTGTATTATTTTAAAGTTTTGGCAGAGGAGTTACATTTTAGAAAAGCGGCAGAAAGGCTTTATATTTCTCAACCTGGCTTATCTCGTCAGATTAAACAGATGGAAGATATTTATAGAGCAACTTTATTTGATAGAGGGAAACGGTATGTTCGACTTACAGCCGCAGGCTTTTACCTAAAAAAGGAGGTTGATATTTTATTTAATCAAATGGATAAAATAGCTCGTGAGCTTCGTATTATGGGATCAGACGATATCACTGAACTTCGTCTTGGGTTTATCGGTTCAGCAGTACAATCTATTCTTGCTAAAGTACTGGTTCGATTAAAACAAGATTTTCCTGCAGTTGAGGTAGACTTACAGGAGCTTTCTAATGAGATGCAGATTACGAAGGTGTTGAAGGAAGAACTTGATTTTGGACTCGTGCGTTTGGATAATTTTCCAAATGGGATTCGTCATATCGCAATCATCAAAGAACACTTTTCGTTGGTCATTCCTCACGATTATCCCATTCAGACGGCAAATTTTAAAACGTTAAATGATTTTAAAAATGAACCGTTTATTCTGTTTTCCAAAGATTATAGCCATTCTTATTATGATCTGGTGATGAGTATTTTTAGAGATGCTTCATTTGAACCGCATGTTGCTTTGCGGACGGTAAATGCTTTGACAATTTTCAATCTTGTAGAGCAGGGTTTGGGTATTGCAATTGTACCGGCATCTTTAAAAAAAGGATATACTTCTAAAGTAAATTTTATTGATTTAAACCATATTGAACAGCGAACCACTTTATCATTAATCTATAATGCAAATGTAAATCATGCAGGAATTGATCTGTTTTTAAATGTTATTCAGAAGGAATTGAATTTATCGGATGAAGATTAAACTATAAAAGTCCATACTAAATCAGTATGGACTTTTATAGTTTAATCGTGTATGGCTATTCAGCGGTGTTTTAATGAGCACTACCAACTAATACATATCCGAAGAATTCTCTAAACGAGTCGGGGTTGTCCACTGTTCCTCGTTCGGAAATAAGTTTTATGTTGATATTGTTGTTTTTTGCTTTTACTTTAAATTCATCTAAATACTCAATGATATCGTAATCTAATATTTTGGTTTTGCGCACGTCTAATTCTAAGTAAGAACCAGGCTGTAATCCATCTAATTCTTTTACGATCGCTCCTCTATTGACAAAAGTTACCTCTTCTGCAAAATTCATATGAAAAACGTTTCCTTCCTTGACCAGCATAACATGGGAATTATTATAGGATTTGATAAGTGACACAACTACTGCTACAACTAAACCGACAATAATACCTTTAAGGAGATCTGTAGTGAGTATACCAACTACTGTGACTACAAATGGAATTAATTGATCTTTTCCTAATTTTTTCATGTCCAAGAATTGTTTTGGGTTGCCTAATTTGTAACCGATAACCAATAGGATTGCTGCTAAAACTGCATTAGGGATTAAATTAAGGAATGCAGGAATGGAGATGACACTGAGTACAAGCAAGAGACCATGAACAATAGTTGATAGTTTTGACACTCCGCCACTCATCGCATTAGCTGATGAGCGAACGATAACTTGTGTAATAGGAAGCCCACCTATTAAACCTGAAAATGAATTACCTATTCCTTGTGCTATTAGCTCTCTGTTGGTTGGTGTCTGACGTTTTAGTGGATCTAATTTATCGGTAGCTTCTACCGATAATAAGGATTCTAAAGAGGCTACAATGGCGATGGTAAATGCAATTTGCCATACCATTGGATTTGCTATTCCATTTGCGAAATCGGGTAGTGTAAATTGTCCCAGGAAGTCGGTTACTGTTTCAGGTACAGGCACTTTGACCAGGAGGTCCTGATCAATAGAAAATACTTCATGGTTTGTATCTCCAATCGTGATCTGGTAAATAATACCAACAATTACAGCAATAAGGGAGCCTGGTAACAATTTGAAGAAGTTGGATTTTTTACCAAGAAAATTATCCCATATAATAAGTATGGCTAAGGAAATAATTGTCATGATTATAGCTCCGGTAGTAATATAAGATGCATCAAAATTTTTGAACGAAAATTTCTCTGTGTATCCGAATGCCAACGGAATCTGTTTTAGGAAAATGGATATACCGATAGCGCATAACATACCCTTAATAACGGATGAAGGGAAGTAATATCCAATTACGCCTGCTTTTAATAATCCGAGAACAATCTGTATTAAACCGGCTATAACCACTGCGACTAAAAAGATATTGTATGCCCCTAGGTCTGTGATAGCGGTATAGACGATGACCACTAGGCCTGCCGCTGGTCCTGATACTCCTATGGTAGATTTTGATAGCAGTCCTACAAGGATACCGCCTATAATTCCCGCGATAATTCCGGAAAAAACAGGCGCCCCACTCGCCAGAGCGACTCCTAAACAGAGTGGTAGAGCAACAAAAAACACGACAATACTCGCCGGGATATCTTTTTTCCAATTTTGTAATAGGTTCATAATCAAGAGTGTTTAATCTGTTCTTATCATACAACTATCGTTCCTGAAAAAGGTTTTAAAAAGCAATAAAATTTATGTCGGAAGGTATTATGATCTATAAAGAGTGGGGGGCAGATTTTCATTCCTGTGTCAAGTTTTTTTTTCTGGTAGATGTGTTTTTAATATTCGATGGTAGCTCTTAAATCGCCTAAAGAGTTGTGTTTTATCGTAATATTAGTGGTTTTAAGTGTTTTTGAGCAATGGAAATCATAATTTTAAGGATGTATCGGTCTGTTTTAAAATCAGTTCTAATTCTATTTATTATAGCTATTATCAACGATGGGTGAGATAACTCATTTAAATTTTTTTATCTTTATGCCCAAACTAAACCAAGGTGAGGGAGGAAGCATATGCCAGTCAAAATACCAGATAATTTGCCAGCTATTGAGCTATTAAAAAAAGAAAATATTTTTGTGATGAGTGATCTTAGAGCCAACGAACAGGATATCCGTCCGATGAAGGTTCTAATTTTGAATTTAATGCCTTTGAAAATTACAACAGAGACTGATTTTATCCGGTTGCTGTCTAATAATCCTTTGCAAGTAGAAGTGGAGTTTTTGAGATTAGATACTCACATGTCTAAAAACACACCTCAAGAACACTTGGAAATGTTCTATAAATCGTTTTCTGCAGTGGAAGATCAGTACTATGATGGGATGATCATTACAGGTGCTCCAGTAGAGATGATGCCATTTGAAGAGGTTAACTACTGGGATGAAGTGACTCGTATTTTTGATTGGGCAAAAAAGCACGTGACGTCTACACTTTATATTTGTTGGGCATCGCAAGCGGCACTTTATCATTTTTACGGCGTTGAAAAAACACCATTAGCGGAGAAACTGTTTGGAGTATACAAACATACTACTTTAGATAAAGCTAATCCTCTATTTAGAGGTTTTGATGATGAGTATTTTATCCCGCACAGTAGACATACGACAATTTTAAAATCTGAAATTGAAGATAAACCAGAAATTGAGCTTTTGTCTGAATCTCCTGAAGCAGGTCTTGCGATACTATCATCACGAGGTGGACGTGAATTTTATTTAACTGGTCATTCAGAATATGCTCCACTTACTTTACATACTGAATATATGCGTGATGTGGAGAAAGGATTAGAAATTGAGGTGCCAGATAATTATTATTTAAATAATGATCCAGCACAGTCACCATTAGTAAGGTGGTCTGGTCATGCGAATTTGCTATTTAATAACTGGTTGAATTACTATGTTTATCAAGAGACTCCTTTTGATTTAAATGAACTTGAATCTTTGGAAGAAATTAAGAGACAAAATTAATATTAGCTTTTAAGCTATCATGAGCAAGCTCGATCTTGTACTGTATAATAGTGCGGTACAAGATCGAGCTTTAATTTCTTTGTAGCAGGATGTTTGGGATCTGTTATGAAAAATAAACTTCTATTTATAATTAGCTTAATTTTTTAGCTTCATTCCAATAAATATCCATTTCTTCCAGTGTCATGTCTTGGAGATTTTGTCCATTTTGATTAGCTCTTTGCTCAAGGTAGGTGAAGCGGCTAATGAATTTTTTATTGGTTCGTTCCAGTGCATTTTCAGGATTGATGCCAATGTGACGTGCATAATTGATTAATGAAAAAAGCAAATCACCAAATTCGGCCTCAGCCTTATTTAAATCTGACTCTTCGGGTTTATTAATGTCATATTCAGCTTTGAACTCCGCTAGTTCTTCTTCTACTTTTGCCCATACTTCTTTTTTATCTTCCCAATCAAACCCTACACCACGTACCTTATCCTGTATACGATAGGCTTTAACTAAAGCAGGCAGACCTTTAGGTACGCCGGATAAAACAGATTTGTTTCCTTCTTTTAATTTGAGGGTCTCCCAATTCTGTTTAACCTGTTCTTCATTTTCTACATCAATATCGCCATAGACATGGGGGTGACGGCTGATTAATTTATCGCAAATGCTATTGAGTACATCTACTATCGTAAAACGGTTTTCCTCTTCTGCTATACGTGCATAAAAGACCAGGTGCATCATAACATCTCCTAGTTCTTTTTTGATTTCGGGGTAATCTTCATCTAAGATAGCGTCTGTAAGTTCATACAACTCTTCGATGGTTAGATGACGTAAGGACTGCATGGTCTGTTTCTTATCCCACGGGCAAGCTACCCGAAGTGTATATAAAACATCCAATAAACGTTGAAAAGCCGTAGCAGGAGTAGACTCAATTGCAGGAATGGGGTGACTCATATTGAAAAATTTAGATCAAAATTAGGGATTTAATGACAATAAAATAGCATGCTTCTATTTTATTGTCATTAATGAGTCTCGAAGAATGGTCACACTATTTTCCATTTCCGATTCCGTAAGATTGCCGAAACCAATTCGGATTGCGGTCATATCTTTAGCTTGATATAAGAGTGTTTTTGGAAGAAATAGATTTGCTTTTGCGCATTGCTTCTGTAAATGAATTAAGTTGATATCTTTTTTCCAGTTGGTCCAAAGAGCAAGACCGCCGGCAGGAATATCGAAGTCGACATATTCATGTAATTCACGGGCGAGTAAATAACTCATATAATTGCGTCTTTCTTTATACAGTTTGACTGATTTTTTTAAATAGCGATGTATTTCACCTTCTTCAATTAGATCACTTAATACTTGCTCCATGACAAAGTCTCCTTGATGATCCATGATATTTAATAACTTTTGTAATTCTTTGATTAGGTTTTCAGGTGCGACGATAAAACCTGTACGGAAACCAGGCGCTAATGATTTACCAAAGCTTCCTGTATAAATAACCATCCCATCATAATCCACAGTTGCCATAGGGAGAAGGGGGGCATCATCATAATGGAAGTCATAATCGTAATCGTCCTCAATGATAGCAAAACCATATTTTGAAGCGAGTGCTAATACGATCGTTCTTCTTTGCTGACTAAGTGTCACTGTCGTGGGATAGTGATGATGCGGTGTCAGATAAAGCAATCTGATCTTTTGTGTAAGACAGATCTGTTCAAGAGATTCGACAACAATTCCTTCATGATCTACTGGAATGGATTTAATTCTAGCCCCGGCCTGTTGGAAGATCATGTTTATTGCAAAATAACTTGGTTGTCCTACAATGACTAAATCGTTTGCCTGTAGTAAAGTTTGAGCAATGATATAGGTACTCATCTCAACAGACCGTGTGATCAATAGATTTTTAGGTTGGATATGCAGACCTCTACTTTGATTTAAAAAATTGCACAACTGTTCTCGAAATGTGGCTGGTCTCTTTTGATCTGAATATCCTAGGTATTTAGTGTTCTTTTTTCGTTTTAAATTTGCGGTATAAAACTTAGAAAGCTGTTGCAAAGGAGATAGTCTACTATCAGGAATGCCGTCATCAAATTTTAAGATACATTTAGAGGTTTCAAAAGGATTTTCTAATATGGTACTTTTTTCAAAATCATAACCAGTTTGGTCTGCATACTGATTCTGGATTATTGTTTGCGAAAATTCACTATTTTTCCTTGCTTTGGACGTATTTCGAAGTACAAATGATCCTACATTTGGTTTGGTTTCAATCCAACCCTGTGATTCGAGCTCCTGTAATGCAGCAACTACTGTATTGCGATGTATAGATAGTGTTTGCGCCAGCTGCCTACTTCCGGGCAGTTTTGTTCCGATAGGTATAAAACCACGCTGAATGGCCTGAATGACTTGTTGTGCCAGTTGTACATAAATGGAGGTTTCATCCAGTCTATTCAGGCTGATAAAGCTGTTGAAAGGAATTTGACCCGGACTATTCATATGTTGGATAAATTGAAATTATTAAATAGTCCGGAAAGTTAAGTATTATTAGATTACTCTTGGAGTTTTTTGATTACTTTTCTAATTCTTGTTTTTTTGGATTCCTTTTCGACACCGTCTAAGCGATTTGTGAGCATTTTGCTTAGGTCAGTTTTATATTGTCTTGGAACAACTTTTAAAGCCTGTTCCGCGTACATTGGAAGCTGATTGGGCGGGCATTTTAGTAACTGTTCATGTAATAACGGAAATACATCTTCATGCTCCAGTGATAAGTATTTGATTAATATAGCAATACATTTATCCCTTGTGATAACAGAACCTTGTTCAGCAATAGCAATTAGTTGTGGTAGGAGCGGGAAAATAGCTTCATGTTGTAATAGAAGAATAGCATCCAGTGCTGTCATAGTTCCCCACTGTAAACGGTTATCCTTACTTGTTAACAGCGTGATAAAATCCAAATAGTATGCCGCTATCATAATAGGGGATAAGTACCCAATTTCGTAAAGAACTTTGATGCAATCGTGTTGGATCCTTTTGTTTTTGCTTTGTAGTAATTGAATTAATTCTTTAATAGCTTCATTGTCCTCTGCGCTGACGATTTGTTTTGCCAATGAAATATTGGCTGACTCATCTGTTTTCCCTAAACTGGAAGATAAATAATTGAAAACATGGATCATGTGCAATTACGTTTTTATTATTATTTAATGTTGCTTCGAATGGAATTGTTAGATTATTAATAAAATTTTTAGGATAGGTAACTTACAAATAATTTAATAAACAAGTTATTTAATATATCAACAAAGAATGCACCTACCATGGGTACGATTAGAAACGCTTTGTGGGACGGCCCATATTTGTCGGTGATCGATTGCATATTCGCAACAGCCGTCGGCGTTGCGCCTAGTCCAAAACCACAATGTCCAGCACTGAGCACTATAGCGTCATAATCGCTTCCCATTACTCTGAAAGTAATGAACATTGCAAATAGTATCATAAGTACTGTTTGTAAGATCAATATAACTAAAACTTGTGAAGCAAGGCCCTGTAATTGCCAAAGCTGTAAGGACATTAGTGCAATGGTCAAAAATAGATATAAACCGGTATTGCCAAGCACATCTACAGCATGATCATTTACAATATAACTGGACGATCTGCTAATGGTATTGCGAATAATAACACCTACAAAAAGGCACCATACAAAATTTGGAAGTTCCAACCATGAACCTTTGCAATATTCATACAATAAATGTCCCAATGCTAGACAAATTGTAAACATAGTCAGGGTTTCAATCATATTGCGAACATTGATTCTTCGGTTTGAATCAGGGTTTTCGAACATTTCAATTGGCGCTCCTCTTTCTTGAATAATTTTTGTAGGTTGGATATTCTTCTTTTTTAAAAGCACTTTTGCTACGGGGCCACCGATGAGACCACCCATGACCAGACCATAGGTAGCACATGCCATTGCGAGCTCCATCGCTCCATTTATTTGGAATATATCGGTGAGATTTTGGGCCCATGCCGCACCAGTACCATGTCCCCCTGTTAAGGTAATAGATCCGGCAATAAGTCCATAACTAGGATCAATGCCTAGCAGAGATGCCACGGATATCCCAAAAACATTTTGAACGATCATGAAAGATCCTGTTAGAAAAACGAATATCAAAAGTGGTTTTCCTCCTTTTTTTAATTTATCGAATTCTGCACTTAAACCAATTGAAGTAAAAAAGAAAAGCATCATGGTGGTCTGAAGCGAACCTTCAAAGGTAAAATTGATACCCATTGTCGCATGCAAGATGTAAAGGACAATTGCAACGACAAACCCTCCTACAACAGGTTCTGGTATATTGTAGTTTCTCAGGAAATTTATTTTTTTAACAATAAAAAATCCTAAAATCAAAACAAGACAGGCAAAAGCTAGGGTTTCAAATAGTCCAAATGTCATATAGCTATCTATAAGTGGGTTTGTCATTCAAATAAAACGGAAAGTTAAGAATAAAATAATAACTTGTATTTGACTTCTCTGTAGGTGTAAGGTTAATTAAAATATTTTCACTGTTTTTAGTCCTACATCTAACGGTTTATTCGCGTGCATTTTCCTTTCATAGTTGTAATCATGTTGAAAGCATTGATGTCTTGATTTCGAATAGGATAGATTATTGGTTCTTATTATCCCCAACTATGTACAGTTTTAGTATGTAACATACATTATCGTTAGTTTTTCACTACTCGGCTAGATCTTATATTTTTCTCATTCATTTTGAAAATGCGACTGTGAGTTTAAATAATGAGTGTAACATTTCTACTCTTTAGTAATCTATTAAAACTTAATATTCTATTCATTGTTATTTGTTTTGCTTCTCAATAGTTAATTAAGTAAATTTATGTACCAACAAAACGTGTCAATATGAGTACAACGAACGCCAAATCTTTAAAGTCAATAAGTATAAACGGGAAAAGCTATCATTATTGTTCGCTTAAAAATCTTCCCGAAGGCTCTGTAAGTCATCTTCCTTTTAGTATCCGCATTTTGCTTGAAAATGTGCTGCGGAATTACGATGGTTTTAGCATTACCGACGAACATATTCATACACTCATCAACTGGACACCAGCTCCTGTCGATAAGGACATTCCTTTTAAGCCAGCTCGTATTCTGATGCAAGATTTTACTGGTGTTCCTGCTGTAGTCGATATGGCCTCGCTCCGGGCTGAATATGTACGTCATGGAAAAGATGGTCAAAAGATCAACCCTGCAATTCCAGTGGACTTGGTGATTGACCACTCTGTGCAGGTGGATTATTATGGAACAGATTATTCTTACGGAAAAAATGTTGAACTGGAATACCAACGTAATCAGGAACGTTATGAATTGCTCAAATGGGCACAGCATGGATTGAAAAACTTTACCGTAGTTCCTCCGGGGATGGGAATTTGTCATCAGGTCAATCTTGAATATCTTGCTAAGGGGATTATTGAACGCGAGGGATGGTTGTTTCCGGACACCTTGGTTGGTACGGATTCGCACACGCCTATGGTGAATGGTCTGGGTGTAGTAGGATGGGGAGCCGGCGGTATAGAAGCGGAGGCTGCTATGCTGGGACAGCCTATATTTTTTACTTGCCCGGAAGTGATTGGATTAAAATTGACCGGGAAAATACCGGATATCTGTACGGCTACCGATATGGTATTATCGATTACTAAAGTACTTCGTGATAAAGGTGTAGTAGGAAAGTTTGTTGAACTTTTTGGAGATGGTCTGGACCATTTAACAGTTACGGATAGAGCGACTATTGCTAATATGTCTCCAGAATTCGGGTGTACGATTACTTATTTTCCTATCGACGAAAGGACGTTGGAGTACATGCAAACAACCAATCGTACAGCAGAACACATCAGGATCGTAGAAGAATATAGCAAAGAAAACCTATTGTGGAGAACTGGTCACGAAGAAATTAATTTTTCTTCAATTGTTGAATTTGATTTATCGACATTAGAACCAACGGTTTCGGGTCCAAAGCGGCCGCAGGATAAAATCTTGGCTAAGGATCTTGGTAGCCAGTTTGCTAATCTGTTGCAACAGGAATACCAGCGTAATTATAGTCTTCCGAATCAGAGAAAAGAATCGGCATGGCTAGCTGACGGTGGTTCTGGAACAGAATTTACTTTTGGTAAAGTTCCAAAAAATACAGATTCTACAATGGAGGTTGTTCAGGATACAATGCAGGCTGTTCGAATTAAATATAAAAATCAGGAATTTATTTTGAGCGATGGTAGTATTGTTATTGCCGCTATTACGAGCTGTACCAATACTTCTAATCCAGCTGTTATGATCGGCGCTGGATTGTTGGCAAGAAATGCCATAGAAAAAGGATTGCGTACGAAATCATGGGTAAAAACTTCACTAGCACCAGGATCAAAAGTCGTGACACAGTACTTAGAGCGTTCAGGTTTGAGTACTGATCTGGAAGCTCTTCGCTTTCATACTGTGGGATATGGATGTACTTCTTGTATTGGAAATTCTGGTCCATTACCTCCGCATATTGCGGAAGCCGTAGATAAAGGAGAATTGGTGGTGGCCTCTGTACTTTCGGGTAACCGAAATTTTGAAGCTAGGGTACACCCTCAGGTAAAAATGAATTTTCTCATGTCGCCAATGTTAGTGGTTGCTTACGCTTTAGTAGGGAGGGTCGATGTTGATCTGATAAATGATCCATTGTCGTACGATCCAAACGGAAATCCCGTGTATCTGAAAGATATATGGCCAAGCCGTGAGGAAATCGTCCAGACAGTCAATGACTGTGTCAAACAAAGCGATTTTCAGGAAGTCTATGATGTGATCTTTGATGGCTCTGAAGACTGGAAAAATTTAGAAGTAAATCTAGCCGAGCGTTTTGAATGGAATAAAAGTTCGACTTATATTAAAGAAGCTCCTTTTTTTGAAAACCTTCAGGTAAATCCTGATCCAGTGGCTAATATTACAGGTGCTCGTGTATTACTGTATTTAGGTGATTCGGTTACAACTGACCATATTTCGCCAGCAGGCTCTTTCCGTGAAGATAGTGCCGCAGGAAAATATTTAGCAGAACATGGTGTGAATAAAGCTGATTTCAATTCTTACGGTTCCCGTCGTGGTAATCATGAAGTCATGATGCGCGGAACCTTTGCCAATGTGCGTATTAAAAATAAAATTGTAGATCAAGAAGGCGGTTTCAGTATATACTTTCCAAGTGGTGAGGTAAAGACAGTTTATGAAACGGCTATGGAATATCAGAAAACGCATACACCACTGATTGTATTGGCTGGAAAGGAGTACGGGTCTGGCTCATCTCGTGACTGGGCGGCAAAAGGTGCTTATTTATTAGGTGTAAAAGCTGTTATTGCAGAGAGTTTTGAAAGGATACACCGCAGCAATCTTGTTGGTATGGGGGTTGCCCCATTAGTTTTCATTGATGGACAAAATACCGCCACTTTAGGTTTGGATGGTACTGAAGTTTTTGATATTACAGGAATTGCGGATAATCTAAAACCTCATAAGCTTTTGGATGTGAAAGCAATACATCGGAATGGGAAAATAACCGAATTTAAGGTTCAGGCCCGGATGGATTCGGCTATTGAAATTGAATATTACAAAAATAATGGTATTTTACAATACGTCTTAAGGGATTATTTAAAAAACAGTTAATGCGTATTTTTTCAATTTATATATGTAAAATATAAGAAGGGTTTGGCTATTTATAAAGTCAAACCCTTCTTTGTTTTAATATTCAGTAAACTTGATATAAGCTGATTTTTATTTTTTGGACGTTTTCTCTAATAGCTGAACAATGTCCGAATACCCTTTGGCTTTAGCATGTGCTAATGGGGTTTTTTTATCATGATCAGCAATATTTATATTGCAACCTGCATCAATCAGTGTTTGGATTACGTTGACAAATTTTTGACTGCCATCACCTAGGATTACTGCTTCCATTAATGCGGTCCAACCTAACCTATTGACGTGATCAATAGGAAATCCTTTTGTGTTGGCCAGTAATTTCACAACCTCCAGATGTCCGCGTTCGCTGGCAGGTATTAGGGCTGTTCCATTATACCTGTTGAATATATCAAATCGAGCTCCATGAGATAGATAGAGCTGTACAAGTTTTAGGTGTCCTGCCGCTCCTGCATATAAAAAAGGACTATCTTGAATTTTATCTTGTTGATTCACATCTGCTTTGTAAGATACCAATAACTTTGCCATCTCAAAGTTATTATTATGTGTTGCGATCAGTAATAAGGATTTTCCATTTTTATCAGTTAAATTAACGTTTGCACCCTTTTTCAATTCCTCTTCAACGAATAGCAATTGATTTTTCTGGACTGCCTCCAGTAAGTTCGTTTGTGGATGAGTATTCATATCGTTATTACAGGAGTTCAGGAAAATGAATGAAAAAAGTAAGATAAGATGTTGCATAGGTATTAAATAAGTGATGATAAGTGTTGAAAATCAATTGTTTCATGAGCAAAGTTAGTCAAATAAGCTCTGAATAAAATGTACCATTTATGCGAAAACTTGTACATTTTATAATTGATATCCCAGTTGGCAGAGGTAAGGAAAGTTGGTCTTTAAAAAAAGGTCAAAAGAATATTTTTTAGTTAAAAACTATGCTGCCCCTCTTTGTTTAAGATACAGATAAAGTAGGATCACTTTTTTAAATCTGAATATTTTATACTGAAAAGATGATATGAAAACACAAGCTTTTTAATATCAATCCATTTAAAATTGGTCTTCATGTGATAATTTAAGAAGATATAATGGTATTATCGCTGGAGGAACGTTGGTAATTTTGTCGTGAATAAGTTAATAGAAATAAAAACAAACATGAGGAATCATCCAATTAAACTCGCTTTTACAGATGATAGTATATTTCAACAAAATATGATACAATTACTCATCGAAAGAGATACTGTTTTTGATCTTTTCTTTATCTGCGGTGATGGACTAGATTTGATTAAAAGATTGGAATTCGAGGATGAATTACCTGAAGTTTGTATCATTGACTTTCATATGCCAAATATGGGAGGCGTAGCTGCTGCTATTGAAATATCGGCAAGATTTCCATCAATTAAGCTTTTTGGATATACAGCTACTACAGATTTTTGCGAGATTAAAGAATTTAAACGAAATGGTGGTGTGCACGTATTTCCTAAAACTAATCCCACTTCTATGTTAGAAAAAATAAATTCGTGGACTTACAATGATGATTTGTGTCAAGTCTGAAATTATACTGCTTTTGATTAAATAATCTACTACCATATTGATGATAATCAGGTTTAATAAAATTTATCTGTTTATTTTATTGAAATCTAGGTAATGAAGTCGTTTTTGAAAAAACTGTGCTGGAGTAAACGGTTTCCAATTATTATTCGTCTTCTAATGTTATGTGTCTTTATTTATAATCTGATATGGTTTACACTATAAATTTATGGACTGATCTTGTTGGTGCTATAAAAATCTAAAAGATGTTTTGTAAATTGGGAACACTATTTACATACATTATGCGTAAAAAAACACAATTGATCACAACGGTGATGCTGTTCTCAACAACAATTGCAGTAAGTCAGATGAAAGTTCGCGAAGAATTACCTGAAAAATATAAATGGGATTTGTCTCATCTTTATGCTACAGATGACGTTTGGAAAACAGAAAAGGAACGTTTACAACAAAAGATGAAAGAAGCGGCTTCATACAAAGGTAAGCTTACACAATCTTCGAACGTTTTATTGCAAGCATTAGAGCTGAATAGTTCGCTTATCAAGGATATGGCTCGTCTCTCATCTTATGCTTCGATGAAAGCTGATCAAAATACCCGAGTAACTAAGTATGCAGGGATGAATCAAGAATTGCAACAGCTTTTTTCAGAATATGGCGCTTTGACTTCATACCTGGAACCGGAATTGCTGACTTTAAAAGAAAATCAGCTTAGCGCATTTTTGGCAAAAGAAAAAGCGTTGGTAACTTATAAGTTTTACCTGACAGATTTACTTCGCAAACGCGCCCATAGAGGTTCTGAGGAAGTTGAAAAAGTATTGGCATATTCTTCTTTAATGTCCGGTAATGCTGCCAATATCTATAGCACCTTTATAAATGCTGAGTTTCCATATCCAGAGGTCGATTTGAACGGTGAACGCGTAAAGCTTAACGCTGCTAATTTTGCATTATATAGAGCGAGTGAAGACCGGGGAGTTCGCAGTAAAGCATTTGCCACTTATTTTGGTAAACTGAATGAGTTTCAAAGAACATTTGGAGCGCAGTTATATGGAAATATCAATGCGGCATTGTTTGCAACAAAAGCCCGAAACTACGACAGTACCTTAAAAATGGCATTAGATGGCGGTAATATTCCGACAGATGTTTTTCATAATCTTATAAAAAATGTAAATGGAAATTTGAAGACCTTTCATCGTTATTTAAACCTCCGTAAACGCATGATGGGAGTGGATACACTGCATTATTATGATCTTTATGCTCCTTTGGTTGCGAAAGTCGATTTATCTTATACGGTAGAAGAAGCTGAAGAGAATATTTTAAAATCTTTGAAGCCTTTAGGGACTGATTATATAGAAGTTTCCAAAAAAGCATTCGAAGAAAGATGGATTGACATGTATCCTAACGAAGGAAAAAGGTCAGGTGCATATTCTAATGGTTCTGGGTACGATGTACATCCGTATATCCTCATGAATTATAACGGCAAGTACAATGATATGTCTACGCTGACTCATGAATTGGGACATACCATGCATAGTTATTTGACCAATAAGAAGCAACATTATGCTAACTCAGATTATTCAATTTTTGTTGCAGAAGTGGCTTCGACTTTAAATGAAGAGTTATTGAATGATTATATGCTGAAGCAGATAAAGGACGATGAAACTAGACTTGCTATTCTTGGAAATTATCTTGAAGGCGCAAAAGGAACATTGTTCCGTCAGACTCAGTTTGCTGAGTTCGAATATATGATCCATGATAAAGTAGCAAAGGGGGGGGCACTCACTGGAGAAGACTTTGATACGATGTATCTGGCTCTAACGAAAAAGTATTATGGTCATGATCAAAATATTTGTGTCGTTGATGACAATGTGAAATCAGAATGGTCTTACATTCCACATTTTTATTATAACTTTTACGTTTATCAGTATGCGACATCTTTTACTGCATCAACAGCTCTTTCCGAAAAAGTCCTGCGTGGAACGGATGCAGATCGTAAGAAATACCTGAATTTCTTAGCTTCGGGAAGTACAAAATATCCTGTTGATCTTCTTGTCGATGCAGGTGTGGATATGAATACTTCTGAACCTTTTGATTTGACGATTGCAAAAATTAATAAAGTCATGGCTGAGATGGAATCTATTCTAAGCAGACAGGGGAAATAAGGATTAAATTTTAACAAAAAATAAAAGCCGTATTATTGCGGCTTTTATTTTTTCTATTTCATCTGGTTTTTAACCAATACAAAGAGTTAAACAAAAGGGAATTATAGTCGATTATTTTTATCTCCATTTTAAATGTTTTTTGAGATATTCGGCAGTGTACGATTTTTTATTTTTTAAAAGTTGTTCTACGTTACCTTCAAAAATAACATTACCCCCACATTTACCAGCACCCGGACCGATATCGATAATCCAATCTGCCTGAGCAATAATTTCCAAATTATGTTCTACTATAATTAATGTGTTATTTCTTTCAATTAATTCCTCAAAAAGAGATAGTAACTTTTCCGTATCACTTGGATGTAGTCCTGTACTGGGTTCATCCATAATGATGATTTTATTTGTGTTGTTTAATTCTTTCGTGAGTTTTAAACGTTGTCTTTCTCCCCCAGAAAAGCTATCCATACGTTGTCCGAGTGTGAGATAATCTAAGCCTAATTTTAAAAGTATTTCAAACTTTTCAAGGTATATCGGATCATCAAAAAATTGTATAGCTTCCGGTATAGTAAAGTTCAGTACATCAAATATATTTTTACCCTTGTATTTATATTCCAATACCTGGGGATTAAATCCGGAACCACAGCAAACTTCACAGACTTGCTCAATGTCATCCATAAATGCTAAGTCTATCCGCTCCATGCCCAGTCCTTTACAGTTTTCACAGGCGCCCTCACTGTTCCTACTGAATTTTTTATCAGAAACCTGATTGGCTCGAGCAAATGATTTTCTGACCTTATCAGATAGATTCAAGTAAGTGAGTAAATTTGACCGGGGACTAGCTGTAAATAAGGACTGGTCGATAATTGTTGCATCTTTATAGTAATCCGGCAAAACTTTGCTGATTAATGTACTTTTTCCTGAGCCTGCAACGCCAGTGACTACTGTCATAATATTTTTAGGGATTTTTAAATCAATACCCTTCAAGTTATGTAAGGTCGCTTGCTTAATTTCTAGATATTCTTTTCCAATTTTTGGATCAGTTTTAATTTTGGTTTTCTTTGCAAAATATAAGCCCGTTTTTCCTAATGAATTTTTAAGTTCTTTAAAAGTTCCTTTATAGATAACTTCACCGCCATTTTTTCCTGATCCGGGTCCCATATCAATGATCAAATCTGCGATCTTGATTAAATCTGGATCATGCTCAACAATCAGAATGGTATTACCTTTATCTCTAATTTGTTCAATAATGGAAGTAATATTTTGTAAATCTTTTGGATGAAGCCCAATGCTCGGTTCATCAAAAATATACAGTAGATCCACTAAACTATTGCCTAGACTTTTTACCATTTTAATCCGTTGGGATTCTCCTCCCGAAAGCGTATCTGTTTTTCTATCGAGGGTTAAGTACTGCAGGCCTATGTTAATCATATTATTTAATTTCTTAATAAGCTCTTTTACAATAATATCATAGGTGTTTGAGTTTGTCGATTGAATAAATTCCATTAAATCGTCAACTGAAAGAGCAGTACAATCGGCTATGTTTTTACCATTTATTTTACAGGAGAGTACCTTTTTATTTAATCTTTTACCTTTGCATACTGCGCATATTCTGCTTGTGGTAATGTGTTGAAGGTCATTTTTTCTGATTGTATTTTCTTTTGAATCTTTTTTTAAAAATGCTTTTTCAATACGTGGTATGAGCCCTTCATATTTCACTGTTTTTCCCCAATCTTTATTTGGGTTTTTAGGTTTATGTTCTTTTGAATAAAGTAATATTTCCCATTCTTTATCTGAATAATCTTTTATTTTCTTGTCGTTATCAAAATATCCTGACAAGGTATATCTAGTTAACCTCCATCCTCCAGGTTGAAAAGTGGGAAACTGAATTCCGCCTTCATTTAGGGATTTTTCTTTATTGATTAAAGTATTAATATTAATAGTTTGCTCATAACCCAAACCTTCGCAGTTTAGGCACATGCCGAGTGGATTGTTAAATGAAAAAACATTAGAATAACCTACAAATGGCGAACCTAATCTAGAAAATAGCAATCGTAAAGACGCGTAGATATCAGTTATGGTACCAACTGTTGAACGCGCATTTCCGCCTATTCTCTTTTGATTGATAATAATGGGGACATTCAGATTTTCAATTTTATCGACATCCGGTATACCATAATGTTGCATTCGTGTACGTATAAAACTATTCTGTGTTTCATTTATCTGACGTTGTGCCTCTGCGCCAATTGTTTCAAATACGAGTGATGATTTTCCTGAACCCGAGATACCCGTAAATACCGTTATTTTATGCTTCGGAATTTGAAGAGAAACATTTTTGAGATTATTCTGCCTAGCATTTGTTATAATAATATTATTCATAACTAATTTACTTAACTTTGCAACTACTTAACTAAGTTAAGTGTTTTTTTATGAAAAAGATTGAAAAAGAATTTTTTACTGTATTTACAGACTTCCAATGTTTCATTTTGGCGAACATGAATAAGGGCGATTATATTGGTATTACAGCAACCCATTATAACATCATAGAGTTTGTGTATCGAAAAAAAGATGCTACTGCTAAACAGATTGCAGTAGCATTGAATGTTAGTCAAGCCGCTATTTCTAAGCAGTTGAAGTTTTTAATTCAAAATGAGTTGCTAAAACAAATACAGAGTGAGGTAGACAGGCGAAATTATATTTTAACTGCAACTGATAAAGGAAAATTCATTGTTGACAATTCTGAAACCTTTAGAAAAAATTTAACTAAGCAATTTTCGTCAAATCTTTCAGCCAATGAACTTATAACATTTACCTCATTGTTGAAGAAAGCTTTGGAAGACCATAAATAGGAAATTAAAAAATGTTGCTCCTACTTTTTTAGCTCGTTATCCTTTTTTTAATAATTGATTTAGCTTATGCTTTTCATTACCATACAATATAAACGCTATACAAAATCAAGGATTATTTTTCGGATAAAAAAAATTGGATCAAGTGGGTACTTATTATAGTCCATAATCTCTTCAGTATTTCGTAAAATACATTCTTTACTATTCATCGACAAATGGTCGATCCCGCAGAAAGTCTGGTGATTTCTCAAATTTATCTGCGAGTTTTTTCACATTATTTAAGAAGTTCGCTTCTAAAATTTTTTAGTCCATTTCAAATTTTAATATTGGTATTCAAAGCGATATTGATTACTAATTTCTCACCACTAAAGACTCAGGAAACGCCTATTAATTCTTTAAAAATAAGTGCTTTAATTTTTATTGAATGGATTTTTAAAGTTTTTAGTGTCAAATTTAGTTAAGATCATGTATATTTTACGAAAAAACTGCAATGAATATAACACTTGTTAAGTATACATCGGATGATTTTGATCTATTTAAACCGCTACTCCTTGATGATGAGATTATGAAATATATAACTGGAAAAGGCTGGACAGAAGTTCAGGTTAAGGAAAAGTTTGAGGCGATAATTGAAGTCAATCGTAATGAAGATGATCTGGGTTATTTTAAAGTATTTGACAACGGAAATCTGTATATCGGATATTGTAAGTTAGCATATAGCAGTAATGATTGTAACGTCCTTGAAATCGGGTATGTCATAAATAAGGAGTTTTGGGGGAAGGGTTATGGATGTGCTGTTGGTCAAGCGGTAATAGATACAGCAAATAGATTATTTCCCCAATTAGATATTATTGGAATTATTGATCCTCATAATCTGGCTTCAAAAAAAATATTAGAAAAGTTAGGATTTAAGACCTATTTTAAAGGTTTCGAGGAAGGATTGCCGACAGAAAAACTCATGTTAAAAAGACTGCACTGAAATTAAGCAATCACCTCTTTCTCTTTATGCCAACAGTGACAATCTAATGGATTATAGCATTTTTTAGCTTAACTTATGCGTAGTAGTTTCCGTAGATTTTTAAATAAATAACGACGTTTCATTAAAATGATCATTTTTTAATCATCCCTATAGAAATGAAATTAATGCTTAAGAGTTTGAGCTTATAGCAAAAAGAATGTTGGATTTTACAAGTTTTGCTAGCAAGATTTAAATAAAAGCTTTACTACAATTGAACTTATTACTCCCTGTGATTGTGACTAAAAAAATAGTAATTTGATGTAGTGCATTATTTAATAATTAAGATATGATATCGAAAAGTTTCTTATTAGCTTTCATTGTATAAGGTCAAAATTCGAAAGACCCAGAATAGAAAGCTTTGATATTGTTTTTTATTATCTTTAGTAAATTGTATTTGGCAAAATTTTTTATGCGTTTATGTAATCTCAAAGTTCAATAATGAAAAATGCTAGTAATATGGAAGATCTTGAAAAAAATAGGCAAGATCTTTTAGATCATGGTTTCAATGTGATTAACAATATCTATTCTAAAGAAGAAATAAATAATATTATTGATGCAATTAATAAAGTTGACACTTCAAAAGACACATTCAGAAAAACTAAGGACTTATTTGCTATTAGACAGTTTCTGAAAGAAATTCCAGAAACCATTTCACTAATATTTACTGATAATTTTAGGTCACTTTTGCAAAAAATGATCGGCAATAATTTTTTCGTAGTAAAGAGCATTTATTTTGATAAACCTGAGACTTCTAACTGGTACGTATCTTATCATCAAGATTTAACTATTTCCGTGGATAAGAAAATAGAAATTGAAAATTTTGGACCTTGGACAACCAAACACAATCAATATGCAGTGCAACCGACAATTGACATATTAGAAAATATTACAGCTATAAGAATTCATCTTGATGATACCGATGAAAATAATGGCGCTTTAAAGGTTATCCCTAAATCACATGTCAAGGGAATTTATCGACCTGAAAAAATAAATTGGGATATTGAGACTGAAACGACTTGTTCTGTTAAGCAAGGTGGAGTAATGTTAATGAAGCCATTGTTGCTACATAGCTCGAAGAGAACAGTCAATAATAAGAAAAGGCGTGTAATACACATTGAATTTTCAAATGTAGTATTGCCAACCTCATTAAAATGGGCTGAGCGCTTAAATTTTAATTGATATTCAAAAACTGAAAATATACTTTACAGTATATTTTCAGTACTATAAGTGAGTGTTTTAAGCAGTTTAGGCACTTCATCCCAATGATTGATCCTGATATGATGATTGATATGCGCATTGTGGTAGGCGTTAAACATTAGCGCTTTTCCCTTGCAGAAATCAAGATTTTTGCAATAATCATCGATCATATAATCTGTATCGATGATACTTTTATCACCACAGAAGATAATATTCTTCCAGCTAATAAAAGGGAAATGTTCTTGTAGCCATTCTCTCTTTTCATACAAAGACAAGGGAAATTCCATAGCTGCAGAAACAATAAAAATCTCATAATCTTCCATTAATAATGTGACATTTTCTATTGCTTTGTCCATTACAGGTACTGTTCTAAAGAATGATTGGGTATAAAGTACTTTGTGCAGTGCTGTTTTATCAGCAAAAGCAGCATCTTCTCCTAATTCATTTATGAGTTGAAGGGTCAAAGAAATGCCCGTTTCATTTTTGTACCATTCAATAAGATGGGGTTCCGTGTCGGCGATGACGCCGTCCATATCAATAGCTATTGATTTTCTCATATTTAATAAGTTTTGCAATAAAGATACTAAATATTGCAATACTTTGCAATATATTGCAAAGTATTATTTTATATATTTGCATATAATATAAAGAGATATGGTAAGAGAAGAACGTTTACAGCTCATATTAAAGCAGCTTTCTAAGGAGAATAAAGTTCGCCTCGAACAGCTTAGTATACTATTAAACGTATCCGAAGATACTGTACGTCGCGATATTAAGGTGTTGGGATCTCAGGGTCTTCTAAAAGAGGTAAGAGGAGGGGCATTGGCTAATTCTCCTAGTCCACATCATTATAGGGATCGTGAAAAATACGATTTGGGACAAAAGCAGGCTGTTGCTTTAAAGGCCTTAAGCTTTTTAAGGGATGGGCATGTGGTATTTTTTGATGGTGGGACCTCTGTTGTGGCATTAGCAGCCTGTCTGCCTAAAAATTTAAAAATAACGGTCGTTACCAATAGTTTTCCGGTAGTTAGTGTACTGGAAGATCATCCCAACGTTGAAGTGATATTTGCCGGAGGCCGCCTCTGTAAAGTTTCTTTTACCGCAATCGGTGAAGATGCAATTAATACATTGAAATCAGTTCGAGCTGATATTTGTTTCCTTGGCGTATGTAGTATCCACCATGTCATTGGGATAACAGCTAAAGATTATGAAGATGCACAAATTAAAAAAATAATGATTGCACAGGCTCTTAAAACAGTTGCATTGTCTACCATAGAAAAAACCAGCACAGCGGAAGCTTTTTGTATAGGGCCTGTGACTGATCTGGATACTATTCTTACTGAGGCAGATCCTCATCATACTGCGCTTCAGGTATACCGAGAACTTGGAATTGAGATTTTATAGAACTGCTAAATATTTTTGGTATGACCTTATCGCATATGGCACACGATATTTTAAAGATTTTTATCTAAAATTAGTGCGTATGCAAATGACTTTTAATAGATAATCTGAGTACGCTCTTTAATACTATTCATAACAAAAATACTTTTTGTTTGTCCGATACCATCTATTTCAGATAGCTTATTAACGAAAAAATCATGAAATTCATCCATATTTGGAGCCAATATTTTTAGCATAAAATCAAAATCACCACTGATGTTGTAAAATTCGACAACTTCATTCAATTTACATACTTCTTCTATAAATTTCGTTGCTGTTTTTTTATTGTGGGCATTTAGTGCAATCATACAGATGACCATCATTCCTTTATTAACTTTTTTGCGATCTAATACTGCGGTGTATTCTTTTATAATCCCCAATTTTTCCATGCGCTTAATTCGTTCATGTGTTGGAGTAGAGCTAAGATTGATCTGTGCTGAAAGATCACGCACACTAAGCTTGGCATCTTTTTGTAATAAGCGCAGAATAGCAAGATCTTTTTCATCTAGAGTATAATTTTCTGAGGGCATTTGTTCTAATATTTGGTGGTTAAATAGTTTTTAAAGTTTATTTGTTCTTTGTAATTTATCTAAATTAATTAATTGTTCCAAATTTAAGAAGTAATTTTATAGTATGTTCCAATAATTTTAATTTTGCAGGAAATTTGAATGGTATGGGAACAAGGAGAAATTTAATATTAATACTGGCATCGATAGGAACTTTTGTTGAAGCGTTGGATATCGCAATTATTAATCTCACTATTCCCTCTATTCAAGAGCAATTTAATATCGGAGCAGAAAAGGTTCAGTGGTTACAGACCCTGTATGTGTTGTTTTTTGGAGGCTTTCTGATTATTGGAGGTAAACTTTCTGATGAGATAGGACGTAAAAAATTATTTCTTTTAGGGGGAATGATTTTTATGTTAGCCTCACTAGGAGCAGGGCTTTCACCTAATTTTGAGGTACTGGCTTTATTCCGAGCTTTGCAAGGGCTTGGCGCTGCTTTTATTATGCCGTCATCCTTATCAATTGTCACCAATACTTTTACCGAAAACCAAGAAAGGAACCGTGCGTTGGGAGTTTTTAGTTCTTTTGCAGCAATAGGATCGGGAAGTGGATTATCAGTGGGAGGGCTCATCAGTACCTACTTAAGCTGGCACTGGGTTTTTCTGATTAATGTACCGATTCTTTTGATCACATTAATTCTAGCATATTATTATTTACCTACAGATGAAAAGGCTCAAAATGTTCAGAAGACAGACGGTATTTCCGGATTACTGCTTGTCTTAGGACTCTTAAGTTTAACCTATGGGACACATGAACTCATACACATCAAAGAGAGTCCAATATTAATAGTTGGTTCATTGCTGTTAGCTATTCTTTTACTGAGTGTTGTGATCCATCGTTTAAGAACAGTATCACAGCCATTAATTGATCTCAAATTATTCAGGTATAAATCATTAATGGCTTCAAATCTTGCATTTTTTACACTAGGCGCATTCTTTATAGGATTTTTATTTTTGATTTCTTTGATGCTTCAGAAAGATATGCATCACAGCGCCGCTTCTGCAGGTTTAATGCTGGTTCCTTTCAGTATTATGTCTGCATTGGTAGCTAAATTTATATTGCCTTATATTTGCCGAAAATTTTATCCTACGCAAATGGGTATCCTGGGCTGGTCTTTTATGCTATTAGGAGCTTTATCTTTACTGGTATCCATTTATTTAGATCATCCCCTACAAACTGTTTTATTTGGGGCAGCATGTATTTCAGGGATTGGAATGACGATTTGTTTTACAAGTTTATCGATCTTAGGTATTCGTGATGTAGAGGCCGTTCATTATGGTGTTGCTTCAAGTTTAACCAGTACAAGCTATTTTTTGGGAGCAGGAATCGGATTGTCATTTATGACTTTAATGAGTCAGCTTTTCCCCTCAACACTGGCCGTGGATCATTTAAGTTTAGCTATCTTGGCGGGTTACGCTATTGTTGCTATGAGTATATTGAGGTATTTAATGGTTAAAGAATTAAAAGACGAAAAAACTGAGGTTGTCGCTATTACTTCATGTGAAGTCGCTTCTGAATGATGAAAACTTGATTACCGTCTCTCTGCGACAGTTTATTTTTGGAAATTGATCACTGCTTAAAGGTGAAAGTATTTAAATAATTAACCATGAGAAGACCTGTATTATTCTAAATATCGCAGAGTTTAATGGAGATAATTTTTAGGATTATTTACTTATTACGCTTTATAAAAAAGAAAAATCCTCATTTTTTGATGAGGATTTTTTTAAGTAGTGCTCCCCGTTGGACTTACTTCGAACCAATTGTTGGAAGATTTAATTAAATTAAAAACAATGAAAGATTGATTTTATGAGTAATTTGATGAGAACTTTTATTAGCATCTCAGAATTGCTTTATTAGAGCACTTAATGCTTGTAAGTTTAATCTTAAAATGAATAAGATTTATTTTCTTTTTATTAGGACTAAACAAGCTTGTTTTTCATTAATAAATATTGATTTAAACTTAATGAAAATAATACTTTAATTTATTATATTGCCAAAATTGAATGTCCTAAAATCATGACTAATGTCTTTTACTGATATTATTAATAATAATTCCAATGATCTTGCATTTATTGTGGGAAATGGTATAAATAGATATCCAAATAATCCAAGTGCAATTTCTTGGGATGATCTACTCGTGAAATTATGGCAAAAGTTCGCGCCTGATATTTTCAATAGGGTTCCGAAAGGGATGACTATTACTGAGTTCTATGACTTATTAGACTTAGCTAATGATAATGAATCTACTTCAAATTTTCAGATTCAAAAAGAAGCTTCAAGCTTATTAGGAAATTGGCCTTTTGCTTCGCATCACAAGATATTTATGGAGAAAGCCAGAGAACTGGAAATACCAGTTTTAACCACAAATTTTGACTCAGTTCTACCAGACTCTCTCGCGCTTCACCAATATTATACCGATACGAAAGGATTTAGTGATTTTTATCCTTGGACCACTTATTATGGCGATAGGCAGCTAGAGTTGCCAACTGATGGTTTTGGCGTTTGGTATATAAATGGACTAACCAGATATCCAAGGAGTATCAGATTAGGACTTTCGCATTATATGGGAAGTGTAGAGCGCGCGAGGAATCTTATCCATAAAGGACAGGAAGGAAAATTGTTCGCAGGAAAAGATGTAAATAACTGGAGGGGCTGTAAAACATGGTTGCATTTAATTTTTAATAAATCCCTTTGCATTTTTGGTTTGGGAATGGATGAGAATGAGACCTTTATTAGGTGGTTACTGATTGAAAGAGCGAGATACTTCAAGAAATTCCCTAATCGTAGGAAAAAGGGTTGGTATATCTTACCAAAAGTAAGTGAGCCAGATGAATTCAATTTAGGTAAACGATATTTTCTGGAAACTATTGGATTTGAATTGATAGAAGCTGAAAATTTCGAAGATATATATCAAACTCCCTGGCTCTGATCTTGTAGCCTAACCATATTGAACTAAATCCTTTAATTTTTAAAGTAAGGTTTATCGCTTCCGGTTTTCCTTCACAAACTATGAATATTATAAAGCATGGACATTAAAAGTATTAAAACCCATAACCTTGATCAAGATAAAGCATTTGAAATTCTTTGTAATCAGATATTTGAAAATTGGATAAAGAGAAACCATAATTCATATAAAGATTTTATCGTGGTAAATGGTGATGGAGGCGATGGTGGAGTAGAAGCTTATACAACTTTAAAGGATGGAAGTAAAATTGCCAATCAAGTAAAATGGTTTGTAAAGAGCTTTACTAGCACACAAACAAAAGAAATAGGAGACTCAATAAAGGCTGCAATGGCCAACCATCCAGAAATTACTAAGTATATTATTTTCATACCTCGTGATTTAACTAACGTCAAAATTGTAGATAAAGAAAAACAGTTAAAAGCCAAAAGCACAGATTATTCCAAAACAGAAGCTATCAAAACTCTTTATCAAAATAAACATAAAGACTTAACAATTGAGTTTTGG
This sequence comes from Sphingobacterium sp. MYb388, assembly GCF_037479535.1. Classification (NCBI taxonomy): domain Bacteria; kingdom Pseudomonadati; phylum Bacteroidota; class Sphingobacteriia; order Sphingobacteriales; family Sphingobacteriaceae; genus Sphingobacterium; species Sphingobacterium sp. MYb388. Next base: position 1,081,736 of record NZ_JBBGYV010000001.1, read on the forward strand.
GGGGAGCATAAAATCATCAGTGAATTACAAGAGTATGAAAATATTGGTATAAGAAAATTTTGGTTTGAAGATTCTATAATTCACTATAAAACGCTCGAAGAGATCAATGAGAAATCATTTAATAGTTGGCTGAGGCTTCGTTATGTATCAGATTTATACAAAGAGGGATTTATCGAAGAAAAAATTAATAAACATTTATATACCGTAGAATATCGAAAGGGACTTGTTCATGAATGGAGAACTATCAATAGTTCACTATTTAAATTAGAAGAATTACTTCTCAAGTTGCCTAAGGGCGAATTTATTCATATAAATCAATTGTTATCATTCATAACAAAGTTCACTTTAGAAGTGAATGTTATGAATGATAAAGTTCGGAATGGAGAAAGGTCATTTGAATTTAAATCCAAATATAAATTTGATAAATCAGGATTATATGAAGAGTTAAAATCTCTGGAGAAGGAATTTGATGGGAATATAGTAGCAATCTCAAAAATAATCGATCAAATTGATGTTAACGGTATACAGCGAAGGTTTTCAGATTTGTCTTCAGAGACAGATCCAAAGTATATAATCTTTAGTGGCCCGCCAGGATCAGGTAAAACTCAGGCAGTTGCAAGTGTAACCAAACAATTATTATCAAAGGAAAATCCTGCAATAGTTATTCAGGCTAAATACCGTGATGGACAAGATTTAAGGACAGTTTTACAAAGTGCATTGGGTGGATTTACTAATTGGTCGGAAATTGAAATACTGCAGGCATTGGAATCATTAGCACACATTTATGAAGTTGCAAGAAAAAATAATGAACCATCAGAAAGCGTGAAGGTTTTAATTTCAATCGATGGAATAGAAGAAGCTAAAAGAAACGATTGGGAAAAATGGAAGAATCTTATAAATGGTCTTTCCACTTATTGTAAGAAATTTCCAAGAATTCAGTTCATAGTTACTTGTCGCGAGTATTTTTTAGATAATAGCGTAGAAAGGGAATTACCGGCTATGATCTACGAGCTTCCGCATGGATCAAATGTTCAAGTTGTTGATCTATTTGATGATTATGTGAATTTTTACAATGCGCCTAATGATATTTGGCTTAAAACGGCAATTAAAAGCTTATTAGCGTTGAAATTATTTTGTTCAATTTATAGGAATAAGCGCGATGAAGCAATCAATGTCCAAACATCTTTGACAAGTCTCATAAAAACTATTCTGAATGAAATTCAAAGGGAGGTTAGTGAAGAATTTCTAATTGAATTAAGTGCAGATAAACAAATCTTTGTAAAGATCGTAGGTACCATTGCAGATATTTTGTGGTACAAAGAAACAGTTACTGAAGAAGAACTAAAAACAATATTAACTCAGAATGGAACATATTCCAACTCCCTTATCTCACACATTCTTGGTGAGTTAGAGCGTCACGGAATGTTAAAATCAGAACAGATAGAAAGTCATGATTCCTTAGTCGATGAAATCATTTATAGGTCAACAAATCAATCCTATATAGATTTTTTGATCGCCCAAAGGCTCGCAAAATCAATATCAGAAAATGGAATGACGGAAGTGCCTGCCGAATTTCAAAGTAGATTAGGTGTTTTACAAATCGCTTCCAATATTCTTCTGAAAGATTATGGAATAGAAATCGGAGACCGAGGATCGTGGGGAAATATAGAAGAGAAAGAAATAGAAAAGCTTCTAACTGTGAGTATAGGAGAATTAGATCCCAAAGAAGCTGGAAGTTATTCGCAAAAAGGTATTCTTGAATTTAAAAGTTCCGTCGAAGGTCGAAACAGGATTTTCGATTCATGGATTTTTCCTTCTGCTGATAACACTCGAAGTCCATTCAATGGAGAATACTTACATAGGATACTCTCAAGTTTCAAAAATGAATATGAGCGGGATAAAATCTGGTCAGGCCCTGCTTATGGGGACAATCACAAACAAGGAAGAATAAGTGATGTTCTTTACACATACAAATTATCAAATGGGCAAAAGTTCAATGGCATGCCACTGGTATTTGCTTGGAGCCTAACAACAATCGACAATATTTATAGGGAGTATGCTAAAACACAGCTGACGGCGTGGGCATATAATGATATAGAAGAATTCATTAAATTGCTAAATTTACTCTTCGGAAAATATGATGCCCAAATGGACGAAGATCTGTCATTAGTGATTTTGGGAATAGCTTCGATACAATTAAATCCCTCAGATGAAATCAAGAAACTCTCTAAATGGATAGATGTCAATGTCTTTGCTTTAAATAAAATCAGTATAATTAAGGATGCCGTTGTAAGACATTGCTGCCGTGCATTTCAAGAGCGAGCTTTTAATCTTGGTTTAATTAGTGAATCATTACTTAATAAGGCAAGGCCGCCCTATAAGACAACAAATTTTGAGCCTCTTCCACTATACGCAAAAAACACTACAGGAAGGGAAGGCGAGATATTTCCAATCGTTCACGATTTAGCATGGTACGTAATTAAAGAAAGTTATGATGGTTTCTTAGATTATGACTCTGATGAAAGTGATGTTTTTCTAAATAAGTATAATACCCATCCAGACCAAAATCTGCAGCCATTTCAGTTTGCTATGTATGCTGCCCTTGCATACATAAAAAAACTAGGGTATGATCAAGATGAAGGAGCTGGGTATACAGAAGCTAGCCATGGCAGTTTAAGTAAAATTTCAACTTTCGAGGAAAAGTATACGTGGTTAGCAGTGAATTATATAAAAGGCTATTTAGCAGACAATGTTCCTTTTGACGCTTATGATGACAATAAATTCTTAGACGAATACTCCAAGATACTTAAAGTAAAAAACCCAGCCAACGATATTAAAGGTGGTTTTAATTTCCCTGAAATACTTTCATATTGGATTGTACCACAGAATATGGTCCCTCCAATTAGTAATGTTAAATCTTTAACTGATGGTAAATTGAAAAGTTGGGTGAAGTCAATTCAAGATTGGGATTTCAGGGCTTGGCTTGAAATTGAACAAAGATATACTAATACTGATTTTGACAAAAAAGAATGGATCGTGTTGGATAACTATACAACAATGGTCGAGGAAACACAAATTGGACAAGTTCATATTAAAAGTACTGCTTTGTTAATCGAAGAATCCAATTTTTCCTCATTATTAAAAACGATCCAAAAAGACAATAGAGTCAAACGAGAATTTGATCCTGTTGATCTTCATTATTCGCCAGATGTAGATATTTATATATCACCTATAGACGTTATATGGATGGATTGGATTAAAGAAATCAAATCATCATCTCTAGATGAGGAGATAGGAATTAGACCGACAACCTGCGAAGTGGTTACAACTGTTGATAATCAAGAAACATATTATTTGCTTCCATCAAGAGAAATAAGAGATTTCTTAGGCGTAAAAACAGGTAATGGAAAAGTTCTGTTAGCCAATAATGATGAAATTGTTGGATTCAGTAGTAACATCGGAGAGGCCTATCACGCGCAGCAGAGGATGTTAATTGTTGACAAAAGTATCCTTGGTGCAAAGCTAAAAAATAATTGTTTAAAAATGATTTGGTCTGTTTTCGTTTTTCAAAAAGCAAAAGTTGAAAATCCAAAGGAAATATATCATCAGGATTGCCAGATGTTCCTAGTATGGGAAGATAACGGAAAATATCATAATTATCTATATCATCAAGGGCGAACTAAACTATAGGCTTTTTCGCCAAGAATTATCATTGTTAAGTTGATAGAACTCGGTAGCTTGTACCGAGTTAGAGCCAGCCTGGATAAAGTAGAACTCGGCATGCTTATAAATAGGAGGGACCGTAAAACCGGTCCCATCTATAAATCTATACTTAGTTACTTTGCTGCTTAAATAGAAGTTTTATACCTTTCAAGTAGCCCCATCATGTCCTCTTCATAGTAACAGAACAAACCACCGATTGGGGTGTAAGGAATAATTTTCCTACTCCTTAGCTGTTGGAGGTTTCCGGGAGAAATACGAAGCAATTTCAAGACCTCATGCGTCTTGAGCCATTTTTTGTTTGCTATATTTCTTTCTTTTAAAAGCTCCTTGATTTCTGTAATAAGTTCCAGCTTATAATCCTCCCAATCGCCGATGGTCAGCAGGTCGTTCCTCCTTTTCTGCGACTTCTTTCTCTCTTCCATGATCTTTATTGTTATCATAATTGCCCAAACGCCTATTTTCTATAAATACCTTACTCCCTGTTTTGCCATAGTACGAAGCTTGGTAACCAATATAACCACGTTCAGCCAAGTCACTCATTTTGCTGTGGTAGGTTGTCCTGCTCGATATCTTGGCAAGCGGTAGTACAACAGCACTGGTAATGGTAAATGGACTCGTAGAACCAGAACTTTGCCATATCGTATACAAAGCCATAAACAAAGCAATATGGCCTGCATCAATAACAGGGTCATGATTTGCCATTTCAAAAAACCGTTCCAGTACCGCACATCCCATTAGCTTATCTCCGTTTTGCATTTGCCACCCTTTCTTTTTTAGTGAGCACAATAGGCACCACTTTCTTAGAAGGCATTACAGTATCCTTCAATTTGTCCATAGTTGTTTTCCTGCCATCTGCATACATGTTGATGTCCCGTTTTATCGGGTTGGCTTCCAGACTAACCACCTTGTCCTGCCCATTCACAGTCAGCGTTACTTCTGGACGACCCCCAGCACGCAATGCCTCCACTAGTCCACTTCTTGTATTATCGTTTATACCTTTAATCGGCAGTTTGCTTAATGCCTGTTCAACGTTGTAATCAGCTACCACCACCTCCTTCAACTTTATGTGTCCATGTTCATCGCGGTCGTTCAGGTCGGGCATTTTCCATACATTACCCTCTGTGTTTATGGCTCGGCCACTCAACAGCGCCCTTACATTTTCCTTGGTTAAATTAGCCTCTTCCGATACGTGGATACTGGCTGTAGGCTTATTGTTGCCGTCTCGAAGTGTTGCTGTATAGCCGTCCAAAATTGGACGGTTACGCTCATCATGTGCAATCTTAAAATGGTAATCAATGTTTTCCGTAGGCGTATTGGATTCTGAAAAATCCATTGCTGTTTTTCCTTTTCTGATAGCTTGGTGTACCGGTTCTTTCCAATCCGAAAGCCCTGATTTCTCAAGTTTGTTATCGATACTGCCAAGGTTCTTTGAAGGACTGCTACTATTAAAACCTGGAACAGTTGCTTTAACCATAGCCTTAGCCAAGAGTAAAATATTTCTAAAAAGACGTACATAAACATTGGGGTACACTTCCTTTTCCAGCGCCCTTCTTTCCTGATTTAAGGCTTTTTTGCTCACCCGTTCGTCTTCTGTAAGTCCGGGGGCATCGCGTGACAGCACCTGCTCGTACATCCGGAGTTTTTCCTTTTTGAAGTCAATGCTGTTTAAGAAATTGGTAGGGAACAGTTTTTCAAACCGTCCCTGCCAATCCTTGACCTCGTTCCACCAATGTTTTATCCTGTTAGCCATGACAATTGTTGAATTTTAAGGGTAGGGGATGCTTACACTACTTTTCTTGAACGTCCCGTGCGCTGTTTCTTTTTGCCGGCAGGACCTTCCTCATCCTGCTGTTCCTTCTTTCCCTGTTTCTGGTCAACTGAAACATTTTTTTCCTGCCCTTCCGTCTGTTGTGGACTCCGGTCTTTGGCGACCGAAGCATACTGTCGTACCATCTGCTCATTGTAGATATTTATATTACCATATTTGGGTGCAGCCTCCAGATAACGTTTCTCCTCCTTGCCCTCTATTTCCAACACCACATATTGTCGGTTGCCCTTGTTCAGACTACCGACCAGGTTCTCCATTACCTGTGCGTTCTGTCCGTTCTTCAAGGGCAGCTTGTTCAGTGCAGCTTCCAGGTCGAACCCGAACTTACGCTGTATCATAAAATTACCCTTGGCATCCGTGTTCTTGAAATCCATATAGGACCAGGCATTGGTCACCTTGTTGTTCTTACTGTCCTCCTTGTCCACCTTGATAAAGTTCTTGTTCACCGAACGACCATCGAGCAGGTTGTATGCCTCTTTAAGCGTAAAGGTATTGCCGTAGTTCACCTTGAACTGATGCATGTTAGATTGATCGGCTTTTTCTTTTTGCAGTATCAAATCGTAGCTATTGAAGAAATAGTTGCCCTGATCTGATCGACTGAAGTTCAGGCGGGCCTCCACCTTGTCCTGCCCATAATCCTTCTTTTCCGTCAACTGGAAACTATCCTGTTCCTCGGCAATCTTTGTCCGAAGCTCAGCTTTGGTCTCGTCACTGAAACCGGTCATCTGTAGCTGTTTTTCCAGGTACTCCACATTTTTCTCGTTCATCTCAAACCTCCTGTTTTTTTGTTTTAAATTTCTGTTTGTTATTTCTAAGCTATACATGTACGCCAATGCCAGCAAGAGCTACAGCCCCTTGGCTTTTATCAATTGCTTGTTCTTCAATTTTATTTTCAGGTTTCTACCACCATTTTTTTCCATAAGTTCCACCATAAGAAATTTGTTGTCGGGTATAGTAAACTTATCGATGGCCACAACAATGGTATTCGCAGATTTTCCTGCAATCCTCGAAATGTTGCCATCCATGTATATCGGCGTAATTTCGGTTTCCTGTGAAGCTGTTCGTTTTGTTTTACGCTTGTCCCTTATGTACATTCGGAACTGATCTGTATCATAGCTCACCATACTGTTGTTGGCAATGTTCATCTGAAAATAGAGCACATCGCCCATAATGTAGATTCCATTAATGACCAGTGCCATGTCAAACCTGCTGTGGGCAAGGCCTGCCATGCTTTTTTGTTTCACGGCTATCCGTCTGGCATAATCCTGTATGGCTGCCTCACTTTCCGTACCGGGACTAAACAGTACTTCTTGATGAACGGGTAGCGCCATTTCTGCAACCTTAAAGTTGACCTTATGCTGGTTGTTGTCGTAGCGCAGTTCAAAAGAGTACAAGGCGCCCTCACCTGTGATTACCGTAAGATTGGTTGAAACAAACTGCTGGTCGGCTGCTTTCAGTTGCAGCACATTTTCCACACCATTTGCTTTCTGTACCATGACACCGCTGTTGCCCCTGTCCACACTTTTGATGGAGTAGGGGAATATGAGGTTTACGGTTCTATCATAAGGTACACCGATGGTATAGGGAGCGATGTTTCCCTTTATGTCTGTTTTTACATCTTGTGCGTTAAGTCCTGATGCCAGGGCCATACAGAATAATACTGTGAATATGGTTTTGAATGTTTTCATTGTTTTTTTGTTTTATATTTTGTGTTTGAATAGAGTATTGGATTATTGGTCTTTCTTTTTGCCGTCCCTTAGCAATACTTTGTAGCCTGCCTTTACCTCCACTTTGATTAGTTTTATTTTCTTGCTCAACAGGTTGCGCCCCAGTTCAATGCCCGCACTTGCCGCCTGTGCGCCAATGGATGGATTCATAGTTCCCAAGGAAATTCCTTGTATCGCCTGATCACCACTTTGTTTGGCCACATCCCTTGTGATAGCACCTGGAATATGGATGCCAGGTAGTCCATCCATATCATGGACAAAGAGCTTGACAGGGAATAGGGACTGTTCGTACCTTATACTTTCCACCTGTACCTGAAGACGTTCGCCTTGCAGGGCTACCGTGCCATAGATAAAATGATCTTTAGGAATCAGCCTACCACTGATAAACACATCCTGTGTCAATCGCAATTTTACCGTTGCCCCAGAAACGAGTGTCTGCGTTTCATGTACCACAGCGGCAATGCTGGTTAGCTCGTCATCTATATCAGTAATCCCGTCCAATCCAAAGAATCTGTTATCGACCTTTTTTTCATCCTGATACTCCTCGCTATATTCCTTAACAGATCTATTGTCCAGTAAGGATATAGGCGTCTGGGCAAGCGTGGCAGCAACGGCAAAGACCTGACCTGTGTTGTCCTTGGACTGTTGCTTTAACCGCTCCTGCACCCGCTCGGGATGCTGTATGTCCAGCACATTTTCCAATACCGAATTGATATGCGCCATTTCAGGATCTGCCTGCCCTTGACCAGACTGCATGGACTGCATCATCTGTTCCAGACGGTCGATGTCACCCCTCATTTCAGGATCTGCTTTACTGTAGCTTTGTGTATTACTACCTTCATTATTCTGCTGCCATGCTTCCCTGTCCGCATCGGCAAGCACTTTGTTCAGTTGCGATAATTTGCTGTATACCTTTTCCTCATTGGGGTTCTGGTAGCTATTGGTGTTCATCCCTCTCATGCCCATATAGTCGTTCGCAAAATTATCCTGTCCCTGCAGCTCCTTGGACTGCTCGAACGATAGGTAATAGGGGTCCTGTCTTGCAAGCTCCATACGTCTGATGGAATCTTTTTCTGCCTGGTCGTAAAACGACATCTTGTCCAGCATTTCCTTATCCTGTCCGGGGGCATCGGGCAACGTAGCGTTCAGGCCTATGGCGTCTTTTCCGCTTAAACCTTGTATGCCTTTACCACCACCTAGGGCGTAAAATCCCAAGGATATAAATGGGAGTACGAGTAGGGGAAGTACCAATAAGAATTTACGCCTGTCCCGTACTGGTTTGTTTTGCTTTTCCTGTTCCATTTTTCTTGTTGTTTTGATTTTTAAAATTTAAGTACTTTACTATCTGCTACTGTTAGATGGCGCTGCATCAACGAGCTTTCAAATTTGCACGGCTACTGTCCTGTAGCAAATTGTGTTCTGTATTTGGAGCTGTGATACTACCTATGGTTCCTACATTTTTCTGCTTTAAAGCCCCAACGATGATCAGTACAAAAAAGGTGGAGGCCATAATGGTAAATAGGAGGAACAACTTCTTTTGCATCGGCACAGAGAGTCTTCCGCTCTGTGCCTGCATCCATGTCGCCAGTTCCCTTTGCTTTTTATCTGCCCGCTCATGGAGCTTTTCAGAAATAATTTTGCTTTTGTTACGATGCGTTGTTTTCATGTTATCTGTTTTTTATTTGCAGGTCCTTGTTGTCAATAATTTTCCAGCGTTCTATAAGAAAACCATGTGGGTTGTTCTCGCTACGAGACACCTGTCTCAATCTGCCTTCTGTTGTCAGGGTGCGTACGACGGTACTGGTCGGACGTGTGATTTCCTGTCTTCCGTAATAGATAAAACGGAAGGGCTCGGTTTCCATATCCAGGCGTATGCTGTCCATGACCACTGTTTGGTTGATATTGCCCGAGATGATCGAAACGTAATAGTTTGATTCCCGCAAGTTGTCGTACTGCTGCTTTGCCGAGTTGTCGGCCAGGTATAGTGATTTACGGATCTGTTGCTGGATAAGCTTTTCATCGGGCGAATGGGTAAAAAAGTAGGTATGGAAACTCTTTAAATGTTCGCGGGCTTCTACGGGTATATTCTCTTTACGGCTGGAAGCGAATGCTTCCAGGGCCTTACCGTTACCCAGCACGTATATTTTTTCCTGCACCGTTCGTGCGAGATCAAAACTTTTATAGGTGACGAAGCAGCAGAGCAGGAGTGAAGCTGCAACGACCACCAGTGTAAACTGACGTATCTGCCGAAAAGCGGTATCTATATTTTTGGGTTTGTTGAACATAATTTGCCTGTTTAAGAATTGCCTTTAAGTTGATCTTTGAGGTAGGGTTCATTGGTGCCCTGGCTATCCATTCCACGGCTCATTTTTCCTGCTGCATTACCCATGGCATCAGCAGCCATTGCCGTACCGGCCAGCACACCCCCGGTTCCCAAGGCTACCGCACTGCTGGCAGCGGAGCTGCCCATCCCGATCAGGTTTGTCGTTTTTTGTTGCAATGCGCCACCACCAGCTGCATGGACGATATAGTTGGCCACGGAGGGCACAGTGAAGTAGCCGACGATACCGATGATCAGAAAGATGAGGTAACCAATATCTGTAGGACTGAAAAAAGTATCGCCGGTGCCCCCGATCTGTTGCAGGTCCAGTTTGAGCATCTGCTCCTGTACTTTGCCTATGATGGCACCGAAAATGTTGGCTACAGGAAGCCACAAAAAAATGTTTATATACCTTGCCAACCAGACAGTCAGTGTATGCTGAAAACCATCGAATACGGCCAGACCAAAAACTAAGGGGCCTAGTATGGAGAGCACCACCAGTTGGAATGTCCGCAGGGTGTTGATGCATAAAGCCGCAGCCTGGTACAATACAATCAGTACGGAACTCATCCATTCCTTTACCGAGTTGCGGAAATTGTAGGAGGCCTTTTCCATGGCAAATTTTATGTCGTTACCCAGACCAGCTGTAAACCCTTCGTCGGATACATCCTCGTCGTACGTATATTTATACCACTTGTCCCGGTCACCACCACCGGTCGCACCCACATACATCTGCCACTTATCGGTCTGTTTTAAAGCTTCCTCCTTTTGTTCCAGTAGTACTTCTATGGATTTATTAGAACCCTGTACCATAGCAGCAGTGGCCGTTACGGTAGGTTGCATCACGCCATTGATAAGCCCAAGGACAGAAGGGAAAACGGTGATGCAAAAGCCAATGGCAAAGGGACGTAGCAAGGGATAAAAATCTATCTGTTCCGCATTGGACAGATGTTTCCAGACCCTTGACGCGATATACCATAAGGCGCCAAATCCAGCCAGCCCCCTGGCCACGCCTATAAGTTGCGAACATAGCGGCATCATTTCATCGTAAAGGTTGTCCAGTACGGCATTCAAGCCACCTATGCCGTCGCCCATCTGTTGCCCGTGCGAAAGTATCGGTACAATAATCAGCAGCGTAATTATGGCTGTTACTTTTAGTGTTGTTTTCATTGCTTTTTTGTTTAATCGTTAGCTAATCCATAAATTTTTCTGGCCACATTGGCATCCTTCAACTCCTTTTCCCTTTGGATAGAAAGTAGGGTGGTACTGTTGTTGAACTCGCGGAGGAACTGTAACTTTTCTTCCATATCGGCATGGATACGGTCTATGGTACGCAGCCTTTCATCATCGGCCATACGTAACTTCCCGGCAGTGATGACCATCATCAGTTCATCCAGATGTTTGAGGGACTTATTGAAAAGATTACCGTACACCCTTTCCATATACCGAAGCTCTGAAACATGGAAGGCACCAGCGGATGAAAAGCGTGCGTACGCTGCCTTATACTCTTTGACCAATAAAACCTGCTGGTCGATGATAAGGGCAACTTTCCGGTACTTCCTTACTTCGGGACTTACCGCCATCAGCCCGTCCAAAAAAGTTTTATGGATGGAGAAATTTCCTTCTGAAATATTTTTGACGGTATTATAGCCACCGTTCAAAATTTCGTATCCCTTTTTCATGTCGCTAAGTATCCGCTTGAACTGACTTAATTTTTCTATGTTCAGCACCAGCTGCGCAATCTCGTCAACCTGGGCGGAAACCTTGCTGTAACTGCATGTTATCATAATAGTAGCCAGCAGTATTGTTCCTATTCTTTTCATCACCTTTTATTTTATATCGTTAAGAATCCTGCTGTCGATAATTTCCTTTTTGTCTTTTTCCCGCGCACGTCCCAGGTCCAAAGTACCCTTGGAGAAATCATTGGAAAATTTATAGTTGTCCAGCATCTCCCTGTATAGCTTGTCTATCCGCTGCAATCGCTCATCGTCTTCCATTTCCAACTTTCCTGCTGTGGTCAAGGCTATCAGGTCTTCCAATAGATTGGTACAGTCGCTGGCTACTTTGTCCAGTACACGACTTACGTAGGCTATTTCATTTTGCCTCAAATGGTTGCCTGTCCTGATAGACCCTAATGTGCTGTTATGGATTTTAAGGGTCTGCAACTGGAGATTGATTATGTCCGCAACCTTACCGTACCGTGCTATCTCCGGGTTTATGCCTTTTAGTGACAGGAAAAAATCGTAGTGCAGATTAAACTCCCCGTTCTTGATATCGCCGATGGTTGATAAGCCTGATTTGTAAATACTGTATCCCTTTCGGGCATATCCGATATATACTTCCAGTGCTGCAATCTGGTTCATGAGGTACTTCCTTTGTGTGCCTTTCTGGCGGAACCATTCATTGAACCAGGTGGACTGGGCAAACGATACTTGGCAGAGCAGAAGAGCGACCACCATAGTTATACATGTTTTCATAAGCATTGATTTATTGTAGGCCGTATAGTTTTTTGACCATTGAAATTTCTGATTCCGATTTTGCTCTTTGTAGGCGTAACATCACGTTCTCAGAATTGAAAGTCTTTAGGTCCGCATAATTTTCATCCACATTATCTGCCACCTCATTGATGATCTCCAACCGCTTTGCATCCGTCATTTGTGTCTTAAAAGAGCTGACCACGATACTGATTCGGTCTATGTTTTTTAGCGTCTCCTGTAGGATGCCGGTGTAAACTTTACCCATATATTCTTTCTCCTTAGTCGTGAAGTGTTTATCCGAACTCACCAGTTGCCATACCCTTCCGTATTCTTTGACCAGGGCACTTTGTTTTACCGATATGTCTTTGACACGTTGATAATAGCTGATCAGCGTCTTTACTTTTTGCAGCTCTTCAAAGTATTTGCCGTACTGCGCCCGTTGCTTTTCCGTCCAGTCGGCTATCTCATCCAGCTTTAGTTTGGACAGTGTGTTTTCCAACACCTTTTGTGCATTCTGCAACCATATAACTTTGTTCTGTTGCCGTTGTATGGCCAGGTCTGCAGCCTTGATAGCTTTGACCACAGCTGCTTTGATGATATCAAGAATGCCAGCATGGGCATTATTTGTTGGTAAAGCCAACATACCTGCACAGAGCATAACCATAAATCCCATTTTTCTCCAATTCATATTCACCTCCTTCTTTTTGTGTGTTGATTATCAATGCTAGCTAGATCATGCATTTTTTGACTCATGTTTGCCCCGCAGTTCCGCAGCCAGTGCAGCAATACCTTTCTGTATATCACCCCCAAATTTTTCAGCATGTTCTGCCACCTTCACTTTCTCTGTCTGTTCGGTTGTATAGGCCAAATATTCTTCCAGCGAGACTTCTGTGCGGTACACCTTGCTCAACACACCACCCAGGGATATAAAAACTTCCTTGTATTTTTTTGTTGGATCATTGGCTTTATTGACGGATAGTACCAGGGCCTTTTCTTTTTCGGTAAGCCCCAACAATTCCTGTATTGCATCGAACTTGTTCTGGTATTTGCTCTGGTCAAGCAGTATCTTACAATCGCTGTTGTTGATGATGGCCTGTTTGACTACAGGCGATGAAATGATGTCCTCTATTTCCTGTGTTACTACAATGGCTTCACCAAAAAATTTACGTACCGTCTTAAAGAGATACTTTATATATTCCGCGAAACCCTCTTTCATCAAGGCTTTCCAGGCTTCTTCAATGAGTATCATCTTGCGCACGCCTTTCATCTTTCGCATCTTATTAATAAAGACCTCCATGATTATGATGGTGACAACTGGAAATAGAATAGGGTGGTCCTTAATATTGTCCAACTCAAAAACAATAAACCTTTCCTGCAACAGGTCTAGGTTTTCTGTGGCATTGAGCAGGTAGTCAAATTCACCACCCTTGTAATAGGGTTGGAGTACATAAAGAAAATTGTTGACATCAAAGTCTTTCTCCTTCACCTTATCACCGGTAAGCACCTGGACATATTCGTCCTTTAAGAATTCATAGAAAGTATCGAAGCAGGGAAATAGTTCCGGTCGTTTTCCCAGATGTGCATAGAAGCCGCCTATAGCATTGGACAGGGCGACATACTCGGAGCGCTTGAACTCTTCGTCATCTTTTTTCCATAGTGCCAATAATAAAGTTTTGATACTCTCTTTTTTCTCTGTGTCGAGGTTATCACCAGCGCCAATGTAAAATGGATTGAAACGGATCGGATTTTCCTCCGAATAGGTGAAGTAATACCCGCCCACCATATCACACAAACCTTTATAGCTATGCCCTACATCAACAAGAACGATGTGTGTTCCCTGCTCGTAATAGCTGCGCACCATATGGTTGGTGAAAAAGCTTTTTCCTGAACCCGATGGGCCAAGAATGAACTTGTTTCGGTTGGTGCATATACCCTTAAGAATAGGTTCATCTGAAATATCTACGTGTACCGGCTTTCCTGTTAGACGGTCTCCCAATCGTAGGCCCATCGGGCTTAACGAGGATCGGTAACCCGTTTCCATGTTGAGGAAACAAGAGGCCTGCGCGGCGAAGGTATCAAAGGTGTCATTAAGCGGGAAATCTGCTGAATTTCCGGGTATTCCAGCCCAGAAAATCTGTGCGGCACCAAGCGTTTCTTCTTTGGCCGTGGCATCCATCTGCGCCAGTGCAGAGGAAACCATATTCTTTAAGTCCTTTAACTCCTCCCTGTCCTCCGTCCACACCATCACATTGAAGTGTGCCTTCACGGGTAAGCGTTGCTCCGAGATTGCCTCGTTAAGGAATGCGTTTGTCGCATCACGACTGATTGCATTCTCCCTGCTATAGGCCGAAAGGCTCTGTAGACGTAGTCTTTTACTTTCCAGTTTCTTGATAGTCTGCTGCGCATCCTCAATAATAATGTACTGGTTGTAGATATGGTTGCAGGGTAGGAGCTGACCTAAGGTGGAAGCAAAGCCCACACTGAATTTGGTCCTGTCGGTACTGTACTTATCGTAATTTATCCTACTGCCGCACAGGGCAGGGAGATCCTCGGCATTCCCCAAAGTGTAGGTCTGGCAATATTTTCCTCCTATTTTCATGGTATCACCAAATGAAATATCACGTACCATTTTCTCCCCCTGTCCGTTCAGGTAGCAGTAACGTTCCAGTAGTCCTGTGCCATTTGGATTGCTCCATATACCATCTTCCCTGATTCTTTCCATCTTCACAAAACCACTGTCCTGTATAATCTGCCGAAACTGTCCGCAGGCATCAAGGAAATCTTGAAGCGAGGCTTTGTCAAGTACCTGTTTGGGTACCAGGGAAGGGCGGAGCAGATTGGAGAATAGGCTGTTGCCCGCCTTTCGTCCTTCGGTTTTTTTTGTCAGGAACAGGTAGCAGTGATGGTCCAAAAATGGACGCTCATTAAAGAAGCGTTCACTACTTCTAGAGAGGAAACTGGTATCATCCTTTACAAAATCCGCTTGATAACTGCTGGTCAAAAACCAGTCCTGCTTATGTAATATACTGTCTTTGGGCAGGACCTTTATAGCCTTGACCCAAGCTTGGTGGAACGCCTCGTATTCATTGTCGCTCAAAGTAAATATCTCTGGCAGCGCTACCGTATAAGCTACAGTTATGTCACCATGTTTGGACACGATGCAGTCGTGCTCTACATCCATAATTGGAAATATATCCTTCATCATCTTTTCCATCATACCTCATTTCCTTGTTAATAAATAGTAATGTCTACCTCTTCAATCCCTTACCCCATATCCTCGCCCGGGTTTCTTTTTTCGTTTGCGTTCGTAGCTTATCTTTGAGGAACTCCTGGTCCGTTTTGCCTTTCACCGATCCGATCGGGACATTGTGGGCTAGGCTCATGGCGTAAGGGTGGAAAGTTGTCAGGTAGCTGAGCTGGACTGCATAAGGTCC
This sequence comes from Sphingobacterium sp. MYb388, assembly GCF_037479535.1. Classification (NCBI taxonomy): domain Bacteria; kingdom Pseudomonadati; phylum Bacteroidota; class Sphingobacteriia; order Sphingobacteriales; family Sphingobacteriaceae; genus Sphingobacterium; species Sphingobacterium sp. MYb388. The sequence continues at coordinate 1,097,245 of NZ_JBBGYV010000001.1, forward strand.
TGTCCTTCCTTCGACAAATCCTTCGGGAACCTCCGCGATATTTTTGGTTCTGGGGTCATAGTAAAACTCATATCCTTCACCGTTATCCCGCATATCATTTAATCTCATCGTATTCTCCGGATTGTCAACCTCGATCAACTTCATATTCCTGAAGTCCACCTTAAAGCATAGCCCGTCATCAAATTCGACCACCGCAAATACTTTTTCATTTTCCATACTTCACTTACTTGATTCAACGGAATAATGCACACCTCCATTTTTGACCGGCTTTTTAAAAACACCCTGTCCCGACTTCACTACTTTGGGCACCATCCTTTTTGCCATCGTCTTCATCAGGCCATGCTCTCCATATTTCCTGCTCATCGAAAATATTTTTGTAACGGATACAAAGCCCGTAATGCCAATAATACCAAGGCATACATACTGATTGAACCCTATGAAGTAAAGTATGGAGAACACGATAATTAGTCCGACCATCACACCACCCATGTACCAGATGTATTGTGCTTTTAGTCCCTTGAACTCGATACTCTTGTTAATTCCTTTGTTGATCTGATAGATACTGATAGCCATTATAATCTCATTTTCTTTTTTAGTACCTGAATAAACTGTTCCTCATTAGTCCTTGGCGGTATAGGGACGATAGGACTTACATCAGATCGTTTTTCCACCTCGGATATTTTATCAGGTGAACCTCTGGTCTTAGGATCGATTAGCTCAGTCCCGCCACCTTTGTTCAGCACTTCGTTAGTTATATCTTCACCATACATTACCTCACCATGGGCATGGCCATGCTCATGTAGCTGTCTGGCCTGTATCGAAGCCGTTATCTCCTGCTCCAGAAGTGCCGCGGCCTGGCGCTTGTCCAATAGGATTTGCTCCTTTTCAAATGGTCGGCCCACCATAGCACCGAGCATTTCAATATCCTTCAATTTGCCCGTAAGTTCTTTTTCATACTTTGTTTTGAGGTCGGGTATCCGGTCTATGGCGTTCAAAAAATATCGGGCTGCCAGTTTAGGATTGTCCGTGTTCGGTGTGCCCTGGTTTATGGTATAGCGCAGCCCTGAATGCGGGCTGACAGCAGAAAGCGTGTTGTACCTATTTTCTACTTTGCCGGAATAATCCTTGGATACATGGTGCTGTATGCGCAGCTCAAAGCCCATCAATCGACCGACGCCCTGCTCATTAGGAGAGCCTGGTCCGGGTTTCCAATTTTTATACAATTTGATGATCTGTTCGCCCACCAACTGTGCATCAGCGCTTTTCAGGGCATCCAGCCCTATTGGATTGCTTTTGGTTCCATCTTTTTCGTAGGTGAGGGCCTGACGATAAGCAGCTTCGTCCTTGGTTAAATGTTGCTGGATGTTTTTGTCGCTATCGCATTCTTTGACCAATTGCTCCAGTTTATGTTTGGTCCTTGATAGCTCCCTATAGTGAGCGGATCGTAGACTTTCCAGAGCCATAATTTCTTTATCCAGCTTAGCTTTGTCAAGTAGGGTAGTATCACCCGATAGGATGGCGGTGTACTCTGCGAAGTTCATACCTGACTGCTCATCCAGCGCACCCTCGTCAATCTTACGGATGCTGACCGAATTGTTCTTCAGTTGGCTGATAAAGCTCTGCTTGTTCTTTAATAGGTTAAAGCGGTAATTGTCCAGCGACTGTTCTGTTGCGTAGATGTAGTTACGAACCTTGTTGTTATAATGCAATTTTGCAATTCTATTACCTTGGCGTGAGCCACGTCCATTCCGCTGCTCCAGCTCCGATGGTTTCCAAGGGATTGTCATGTGGTGCATGGCCACAATACGCTCCTGCACATTCAATCCTGTTCCTGCTTTTTCTGTGCTACCGATAAGCACACGTATAGCACCGCTGTTCATCTTTCGGAACAGCTCCGGTTTTTTATGATCGGGCCAGTTGTGGATGAACGTAATTTCCTGCTCTTTCACACCCAAATCGTTTACCAGTTTATTTTTTAACGCAGCGTACAAATTAAAACCTTGAGTGCCCGGAGTGCCCATATCGCAGAAAATAATCTGTGTGCCTTTATGGGCACTACTTTCATGGTAGATGTCCGCTACTTTTCTAGCGCAGGAATTGACCTTGCTGTCCTCATAGTCACCAAATCTATCTTCATCTATAAGCCGCATATCCGTAGCCATTTTGGAAGCGTAGTTGGTGGCAATCAACATCTTTGCCTTTTCTTCCGTTTGGCTCAAAGGTTCCCTGCCGAGCAAGGTTGCATCACCGGACTTGGCAAAAGCCATCAGGCTATGGATGAAATCCTGCTGTCCTTCACTGGGTTTAATATTAACCAACACTTCTTCTAGGGCAGGCTTGTCCAGTGCAATATGTTTGGCTGTTTTGTGGTCGGTAATCTCTGCATAGAACATAGCAAGCTCCGGTACCTTGATAAACTCCCTAAAACGTTCCTTGGCAATAATCTCATTGGTCACACTGAACTCAAAGTCTGTTGACTTGCGGGCAAATACCGCTGCCCAGGAATCGAAGTTCTCGATACCTTGACGTTCCATTTCCTTTGGTCGTAGGTATTTGAACAAAAGGTACAGTTCGGTAAGACTGTTGGAAATGGGTGTACCCGACAGGAACGTGACACATAGGTCTGCATTAAAGCGGGACTGCAATTCACGAACGGCATAGAGCATGTTCAGTGCTCTTTGGCTACCGGACTGGTTGCCCAGCCCCGCAATGCGGCTATGCCTGGTGGTAAAAGTCAGGTTCTTGAACTTGTGGCTTTCATCAAGGAACAGGTGGTCTACCTGCATACTGCGAAAGTCGATGTCCGCATCCTTCCTGTTGTCCATACGGAACTGCGTCTCCTGTAGTTTCGCTTCCAGGTTTTGTGTGCGCACGGCAAGACCTTTAAGAATAGCCTTCCCGATATCGCCACCCATGTCCTGCATGACCTCCATGTCTGCCCGCACATTGTCCAGCTCCTGGTTCAATACCTCCTGCATAATCTCTGGTGACTGCGGTATCTTGCCAAACTGGTCGTGGGTAAGAATAATGCAGTCCCAGTTGTTGTTCCTGATCTCCTGAAAAATACGGTTGCGCTCCTTGGGTGTAAAATCTTCCTTGCCCGGAAACAGTACTTTGGCAGATGGATAGGCAGTGCGGTAAGTTTCTGCAATTTGGGATACATTGGCCTTCATGGCCACGATCATGGGTTTTCTTATAATGCCCAGACGTTGCATCTCCTGTGCCGATACGACCATTGTAAGTGTCTTGCCCAATCCTACTTCATGGTCTACCAAGGCACCACGGTTCTGTATAATACGCCAGGTTGCATCTTTCTGTGAATCGTACAGCCCTGATATACCCAAGGCTTTGAGGTCAAGACCCGGGAAAGTCAAATGACTACCATTGTATTCACGTAAGCGGTAGCAGTTGAAGGTATCGTTATAGACTTTTTCCAGATGCTGCTTTTCAACCTCATTAAGCTCTGTTAACCATACAGAAAACTGCTGCCTGATTGATTCTATTTTCTGATGTGCCAACTGTGTGGCATCATTATCTGGTCTGCGTACAGTACTACCGTCAATATCCTTTTGCTCATAGGTAAAGAAAGGCGAAGTATTCTCCAAAGCATGTTCCATCAGTGTATAGCCGTACATGTTACGGCCACTTATGGGCTTGATGGCGTATTCATCCGTTACCTTCGCATTCTGCTGTTCCGGTTTTACCTTAAAGATATCCTGCGAACGCAGGTACACCACCTTGGTAGGGCTGTCAAATACCGTTTCTGCAAAGCGTTCGTAATAGTCCTGTGGTATCCAGCGCTCCCCGAAGTTGAAATCCAACAGTTCAAATGGTATCTTTTCAGGCTGCACACTTTCCAGTGCCTTTACACTGCGCTGTAATTGTATATGTTCCGGATCGGCTTCCAGCAGGCGTTTTGCGTCCCTGAGTTTTTCTACCACATTGCCACTGAGGTAGGCATCCGCTGCCTCCCATATAAAGGCAATAGGATTGTAGTAAATCCGGTCACCTAGTTTTTCCTGTGCCTCCTGCGTATCGAGCGCCATTGTATCGGCAATAAAACTTAGATCAACTCTACCTTTTTCGTTCAGGCAGTGCGCAAGGGCCTCTGAAGCATCATCCGTTTTAAATGCTTCGGCTGGGGCAAACAGGTTTATGCTGAAGACATCAGAGCGTTCAAATCCTGTTTCTGTTTTGCGTTCCAAGGAAGCGAGCATATGCTTACCAAATGCTTCGTCCTTAAGAATCCGTAAGGCATTTTCCCTTTTGTTGAGATGACCATAATCCCGCAGGATGCTGTCATAGTGATGGTTCATGGCCGAACGCAGTCCTGTCCTGTCCTCCATACCCGAACGTTCCACATCCATTAGTTCCTGATAGCTGTCCCTTAACTTGATGTAATCGGCAAAGAAGCCCAGATAGCGCTGGTCGGAAATATCCTGTAACTCGGCACTGCTGCGGTCGGCACGGATACGATGTATTGTTCCGATCCTGCCTTTGTGCAGCACAAGGGTTCCTTCGCGATAAAAATCCCGTAGGTTGTTGAACTGATGATAATCCTTTCGGTCCAGCGGAAAAAGGTTTCTTATGGCCTCATCCCCAAACGTCCTGTAGTCGTGACCGAAGCCCAGTAACTGCTCGTTCCATACTTTCGCCTGTTTGGATAGTGCATCTGCATTCATCCAGGAAGCTGTACCCCAGTTACCTTCGGCATTGAAGTACATTTTGTACAGAAACTTATTGCTGTTCTTATGTTTTGCCGTTACCAGCACAGCAAGTTCATGGTCGATTCGTTGTTCGGTTTTAATGGTGCCCAACAGTCGCGCTGTATTTTTCAGCACTAGACCTTCGTCGTAAGGCGAGATGTAGTCCTGCCCACGGTTTGAGCTTTCAAGGGGTGTTGTAGAGAACAGTCCTAGCTGTACCGCCCCTGTAACTTCTGATTCTCCTTTTGGTGGCATGGGTAACAGGTGGAGCGATGGACCTAGTGTTGCGCGGACGGCCGCCAGACCAGCGAATTCTTCCACATCCCGCGACAAGGATTGTTCAAACCGTGGTAACGATAAACGTTGCTTAAGGTCTGTTGTCAGTAGGGAGGAGAGGGCAGGGGCAATTGTTTCGATGTCCCCGTCCTGCCTCACCTTTAGTTGTGCCTTACCATATTGGTTGTGTCCTGCGGTGATGGAATTCCCAAGCATAAGCAGAGGACGGGCCACCACAAACGCATTCACGGTATAGCTTCCGTATTCGTTTTCCTTAACTACGGTCTCCAATAACTGCTGTTCTTCAGCGGACAATACTGTTTTATCGCTATGCTTCTGTACAAGTAATAAGTGCGATGGCGCATCCGTACCGCCCGTATTGTGCATGAGGTTTTCAGGTAGCATAACGAGTGAGATAAAGTCGGCCTGACCAAACAGGTATTCCCGTGCAACCTTGTTACCAGGGCTGTTCAGAAAAGTATCTGTCGTGATATAGGCCATAAGCCCGCCATCACCCAGCTTGTCAAGACCTTTGGCAAAAAAGTAATTATGGATCCGGTCGGTCAGTACTTTTTCTTTGTCGATGTATAGCGGATCGAATACCTTAAAATTACCAAACGGTATATTGCTCACCACCAGGTCGGCAGTACCGTCATCGGTATTGCTGCTGTATTCCAGACCTGCGACCAATGTATCTACTGGTACAGGGTAGCTTCTGTTTATAGCACCGAGTATCCTGCCTGTCAGCAGGTCTTTCTCCACAGCCCTTACCTTTTCAAGCGTTGGAAATGTCCTGATACCCGCTTCGATAAAAACACCGGCACCAGCTGATGGTTCGTAAAGACTTTTGGGTTGTATCCCCGTATCTTCAAGTGCCTTGTATAAGGTCTGTGGTATAAAGAAAGGGGTATAGAATGCGGTAAGGATATTGGTTTTTAATGAATCGAGCACTTTTTCGTACTGCGCATTATCTGTATGTTCACGTAAAAGCGTATAAAGTTCCTGCATAGAATCGAACAGGCGCATATCCGCATCTGTAGCCCCTTTGGTCATCCAGCTTGTGGCATCGCCATCACCGTAAAGAACAGCTTTAATACCGCCAAAACCCGAGTAGCGCTGTAGTAAAACAACGGCATCAGCTGTAGGAACTTCGTCATGGGCAAGTGCAAAGGCTGTCCGCAAGGCGACGATATTGTCCTGTAATTTATGTAACGCATGATAAGCCATCTCTGCACACTCCTCCTGTCTAAATGCTGTTGTTGGAAATTATTGAGCTTTGGTTTTCTGCTCTTGTAGGTATTCTTGAATCTGACCAGTGATAGCATAATAGGTCTTGCTATCGTCCACTGTTGCTTCACTGAAATGAAGGGCATCGAAAGTTGCTTTGCAATGGGCAATGAGGTTTACCGCTTCATAGGTGAGCAGTCCGCTCTCCCTTAATCTGGTGTAGTCCTGTTCAAACTCAGTATTCAAAATCGTCGTGATATAATGGAAACGTGACGGCTTCAAATCTGCCGTCATCTCGTTCAGGCATAGTTCGTGGATGGCGTGTCCATCTCTTCCTTCTTCCAATAGGCGTAAGGCTGTCGGCATTACAGCGCTTACCTTTTCTTCCAGGTACCGTACTACGTTGTATTCGTCCTGTAGCCGGAACATCTCGTCCGGATTGTTATGGACGATATAGGCCCATAGCTTTTCTTTTAACTGTTGGTGCATCTTGTATTATTTGATTTTTGTAGATTTCTGTTTTTGCCTGTTGGTGGTGCTCTGTCGTAGTTGTGGCAAGCTTTCCGCAATCCTTTTGTCACGGCGGTTTTCATAATGGTTGTCCTGTAGTCCGTGCTTTCTGGCCAGACCTACAGGATCAAGCTCCTTAAGTGACGGTAGGATAATCAGCATGACCCTTTCGGGTAGATCTGCTGTGCCATCATGGTAGCGGTTCTTTGTTAGGGTATCATAATAGAAGAAAGAAAAACCGTATTCTTCTTTTACATTTCCCAATGTCATGCGGTTATGCGGGTTGTCTTTTTCCCTTAGCTGGTGCTGCTGTATATCCACAAAGAAATCGGTACCACCGATCTGGAACAAGGGTAAATCCCTTGTTTCCTGCTCCGGTTTTTCTTTTTTGCTCAAAGCGTCTATACCCATGTACTGTTCCATGCCCATAATATCAGATGCCGAAGAACGAACGGATGATGGTCGCTACGACCACTAGGAAAATGCAGCTACCAAACCATGCTGCCGCAACCTTCGACGTGTCGGGATCTCCGGCATTCCACTTCTGGTAAACCTTGACTGCACCGATAAGTCCGACCAGCGCACCTATGCCGTACATCAGTTGCGTTCCGGAATCAAAATAACCCCTTACAAGGGTGTTGGCCTCCTGTATACCCGCCTGTCCGTTCTGCGCGTTTACCTGATAGGTGGCCATAATTAAAATTGCCGCCGCGGCAAGTGCCTTGCCCATTGGGATAGATTTAATCCCTTTTTTCACATTTTCCATCTTCGCTTATTAAATCGTTTGTTATTTTCAATTAAATAAGGGAGGGCAGCCCTAACCTAAACACCATCCCAAAACACATGGCTGCCACTCCCTTGGTATGCACCATCCTGCCCACCAATCCTTATCACCTGGTACATACTGTTGTCCATAATTAGCGGGGCAGTGTATCCCATACCTGCTCCAGTTCCGCCTCACTGAACACCACCCCGCAGATAACCATGCTGTGCTGTATGATAAAATTGGTAAGGGCATACCGGTAGGCGGGCTTGTGTAACCCACTAAAGCTTGCGACGCGTGCGCTTATCTGTTCGATAAGCTGCTCCTTGGTCGCCTGTTCGCCCGCCTGTTCCAGTATGCCTGACCTTATCCCGTTCACCAGTTCCTCCAGTTCCTCAAATCCTGCTCCGTCCTGCTCCTTCGTCTGAGTTGCCTTAGCTTCCGGGATTATATTATCTGCTGCCGTTCCTGGCTTTCTAAACCTTTCGCCCAGTTCCTTACGGTAATAATTTAGTCCGATAACGGTATAGTAGGCAGCCGTGGCTATGCCTACTGCTGTCAGGTATTGTTCCCATGTAATTTCTTCTAGCATCTGTTCTTTGTTTTTTGATTAACTGAAAAGCTTTCCGCCTTTCTACAATGCAAAAGTGGCAAGGATGCAAAGTCATTTTTCACAATACAGACCAAGCTGGGGAAGATTTATTTTCTGTTATTTTTTCGAGAAATTATAGGTTCAAATGGTGGAATAAAAGGGGGGGAGCGCTGGAAGGGCTTCAGCAAATGGACAGATAGCTACAGCATAAATTCAATAGTAAATCCCTACCAATATTTTTTCAAAGTTTGCCCCACCTTGGTATTTTGGTTTTTGAGGTTTTTTTGAAATATTTTGTTGACGGATGGTTGTTTTACGAAAATGATATACCCATAAAACAAAAAATCGGGCAACACCAAATGATGTTGCCCGATGATAAGTCTTAAGAAAATTACAGTATTAAAGCGTGCTGTCCATGCGCCTTTCCAGATATTCCTTCATACTGTCGGTATACGGTGTACGCGACTTTTTCCTTAGGGACAAGTCCGTATAGATCCGGTAGAAGTTACCAATCCGGATGTCGAAAGTGTTTTCCAATGTGCCGATAATATCCTTGATGTTTACCTTGCCATGGTTAAGGCTGCCCTTGGAATATAGGGCATAGGCAAGCTCCACCAGATCGGCCTTGCTGTCCGTCCATACCAGTGTTGTCGCCTTTTGCTGCGGGGCAACACCGCTATGCCTGTGCTGCTTTACCTCGTCAATCTGTTTGGACAGGTACTTGTTGATCATATCAAATGCCTGTAGCTTGGCAAGGTTGGAGCTACTGAGGGTAGAAAAGGACCTGTCTATATCACCACCATATTCAGGATAGACATGCTGGCCGCCATGCTCCCTGATAAAGAGAATTTCATCTTCTGCTTCATTGCCCAGCCTGACATAGGTATGCAACGATTTATACCGGGCGATAAAGCTGAGGTTACGCGCAATCTGTAATTTATAGAACGCTATCCGGTTCCTTCTGTCGGCGGCTGGTTGCTCGGCCTCGATATAGATAAGCTCCGAGAAGTAGATCAGGTAGCGGTGGAATTTGGGCTTGATGAATTTGAAAAAACGGATTTCCTCCATGCGGTCTGCAAAGGTATAGCCCCGTATAAATTCCTTTAACTGCTCCATAATGCCCTCGGCAATCTCAAAGCTTGCCTTGGCCTTTTCCATGGGACGTTGCGGGACAATGGCTGCTTCCTGTAGGCCCTTTTCCATTTGGTTGTATAGTGTGGTCGTGTATTGGTCCATGACTACGGTGTTTGGTTCCAGATTCTGTTAATTCGACTATGAATGGTCAGGACAAACTTATAGAAATGGTATTTAAACCACAATCATTGGGCCTGTTGGTTTGGTGAACTAGTGATATTGGGGCCTGAACTAGTTCACATCGCAGTCGAAATAGCTCAGCAGATAGACTAGCTACATTGGGTCATGGGAAGGAGCCTTTCTGTTGAACATTTTAAATATCGCCCAAATACCGGAAATTGGATAAATTAATTTAGGTTCTGTCATCGGTTCCGACCACAACAGAACTGATCCCATTCCTAAATTAGACTTTCCTTCACACGAAAACAAATTTCTATGTTCCTACAACGTAAACTAAAAGTCGCCTATGTCGAAGAGCATACAGGCCTGCGTACACTCGTCTGTGACTACCTTGAATCATACGGCGAAATGGAAGTCGTCCTGCAGACAGACAACGGCTATGAACTGCTGGAGTTCCTCAAAAGATGCCTGCCACTTCCCGATATCTGTATCATGGCCATCAGTATTCCTATACTCGACGGCATTTCTTTGTTGAAAAAGATAAAAAAAATGTTCAGGGACCTGCCCTGTATCATATTCTCTATGCACCGTAATTTTAATACGGTGGTAAAAGCCCTGAGCTTCGGCGCAAATGCATACATCAGCAAGCATGAGGACCATAGGCAGCTTTACCGTGTTGTCCGGGAAGTGTACAAAAATGGTATTGCATTTTCTGCACTTGCTGACCCGGCGCTATTTGAGAGTGTACGGTCAAAGCGCATTAGTACAGTTCGTCTATCTGCACGCGAGAAAGAATTTATGGTATATGCGTCGACGGACGAGACCTGGCTGGAGATTGCCGCTAGGATGGGGGTAACCATCAATACCATAATGACCTATAAGTCCAGGTGTTTTAAAAAACTGAAGGTAGGATCCAGGGTGAGTTTGGCGATGCAGGCATTAAGGTTGGGGCTAGTACAGTTGTAAGGTATAAATCATTCAAGTGCTTTTAAAAATTGATGGTAAGCCCATGGGTCAGTTTGGCGATGCTGGCCCTGAAGTTGGCTGGTAAACTTGTAAGGGATGAAATATAAGCTCATCCCTTAAATAATGATAAGTCTAAAGTAGCGCCCAGTCCATGCTGATGTTGATATTGCCCGTTATAACCTTACTGGAATCATCGTACTTTAGGGAACCGTTGATGTTATGCCGAAGCTCCTTGGTGCGGCGTGGTGCGGGATTACTGATCGGTGTAGGCATCCAAATTGTACCCCGCGACACCATAGCGGCAGCAAAGAGGTTACCCCATAAAAATAGGACCGAGCCAGAAGCCGTGCCCAGGTAGGCCTGCTGGTCTGCAGTAAGTATAAAATTGTTATTTACCCATCCGGAGAAGTCTGAGGATACGACCTTGGCTTCCAACAGGAGGGCTGCATCGGTAAGGGCATACAGGTCAACCATCAGATCTTCCAGCCCGTCTTCATCAAAAATATGTAACATAGTTTTTAAAATTGGTTTAGAATGTAAAAAGTAGCCCCTGTAAAAAACAGAAGCTAAAACAATATATGAAATTAATTAATGTATTAGAGAAATTTTTTTTAATTTGTACCTATAGGATAAAGGGTTAACCCCTTCAATATAAACCTGCTTATGTACAATAAAAGTAAATTGTTTAGTAAATGGTGGATAAGATTTGTCTTGGCAATAACAGTATCATTGCTGGTATCCGAATATGGTAGCCCGACCAATCTTTTCCTGAGGCTGCACACCTGGGATTTCTATAATGAATATGCTACTACACTGGTTATTACGGTCCTTATTGTAGAATGGGTGCACTACTTCCATTACTGGCTAGAACGTAAGTTTGACTGGCGTGCTGCAACTACCGAACGGTTGCTGCTACAGATTTTGCTCACTTTTATCGCCCCTGCGCTACTCGTTTACATGCTGGCCTCCCTTTACTTTTTTGCTCATGGCTTGAACATCCATAAAACGGATTACCTGTACTATGCTTATCCTTTTATAGTGGTGCTGATCAGCCTACTGAATTTTCTGTATATAACAGTGCCTGCTTTTCTCTCCTCATTAAAAGAGAAGCCCCTGCATCAATTGGAGCAGGATATAGATTCACTTCAGAAAACAGATGTATTACCTGTGGCAGAACAAAGTACTACAGAGCCGGTCGGGACGCAGTATCGGGAGTTTGTCCTGGCGCTCAAAGGTTCAGATAATGTAAAACTGTTGGTGGAAGACATTGGGTGTATTTTTATACTAAACAGCGTCGTCTTTGCACGAACCTACGACCGACAGGCCTATATCCTCTCTAACTCACTTGACGAACTGGAAAATGAGTTGGATCCACGTAACTTTTTTCGTGCCAACCGTAAACTTATTGTGCACTTCAAAGCCTTTAACGCTTATTCAGATGCTGGCTATGGTAAGCTGGAACTCAGTATAGAACCCTCGCCTGATGTGCCTACCACAGTGAGCCAGTTAAAGGCACGGACTTTTAAGGAATGGTTGGATAGGTGAGACGATCGATTTATTTCAGTCGTTTTTTTGAGGAGCCGGATAGCTGCATTTGCTTAGTAGTATAGCTATTATACCATCGTGCCGCAGCTTCATAATAGGGCTCGTCATTGATAATGGCATCACACCAGATGATATACCTCGTATAGTGCTCCTGAAAATTGTTGATTCCTTTGAGTGTGCCTATAAATTGCTGGACAATTTTTTTCGCAGCTTCCATTATTTCCCGAATGACTTTAGGTTTGCTATAGTCGCGCTCTTTTTGCAGGAGCATAGCTATGGGCAGCTCCACGTCAAACCGTTGTTGCGCATGTTCATCCTTACGGTAGAACCGGACGGCAGATAGTGCTGCGGAAGGTAGCAACGAATAAGTCCTGCTGTGAAGCAGACTGAACAAGCGGAACAGGTATAGGTCTGCATTGATGTCCTGTCTAACAATCTTAAATTGTTTGTCCATCATTAAGGACCACAGTTCGTCTGCCTTATCCAGGTTTCCTAATCCAATATAGGCGACCATAAGATTTCCAGTGATAACCTGGCGGAGTTCAAGAGGGAGGAAATTGTCATACTGGAGCAATAGGTGTTCGGTATCTTTTACAGTTTGCTTTAAGGCCGTTCTTTTACCCATGTAATTATAGACGACAATGCGGTAGGTACTCTGGTAGGCAAACATCAGTCTTCTAAATACATTGGACTGATTAAGTTTATATTCCTCAATAAAGGCATTGCCCAGTTCGATGCCATCCAATGTTTCCTTAAAGTAGCCCATGCATACACTTGAGGTGATATGCTGCATGATGCCCGCTATGTAATCGTTAGGTAGGATATTGTTTGCACTTTGGCTTATTGTCTTCTTGCTGTACGCAAAGCCTTTTTGATGCCCGAATACCATCCAATGGTAGACGGAATGGATCAGGTTGTAATAGAATATAGCCGTATTGGTTAAACATTCCGTTAGTTTGGGCATTTCCGGTGAGGCTATGGTCTCTGTCTCCAGCTGTGCTCTCAGTGCGCCTTTGGCAAAACCGAACTGCTTCTTGAAAACCATGATATGGCTGTACAGGCTTTCAAGTTTAAGGATCTGTGCAAGTTTGTTCAGTACCTCGTTCTCTTCTTTTTTTATTTCCGTAGATGTCCTGCTCGGCTTATCTATAACGATGTTCAGCCTTTTCTCCCAGTCGAGTACCTGCAACAGTAAGGCAAGTTTTTCGTGTTCCAAAGCTATTTTGTAAACCTTGTGCCAGATAACAAGACCTTGTTCGGCAAGGCCTTTCCGGTATAGTATCTCGATAGAGGACAGCTGTTTCTGAATGGATAAATTGATGGAAGAATCCTGATGTAGGGAAATCAAACTATCAATTATATTCCCGTATAGTCTACGCTTTGCAGAGGTCAACGAACGGGCATCAATACCTAAAAGCTCTTTTGGAAGTGAACTTTTGCCCTTTTCGAACTCATAGAATAGCTGCGCGTAAAGGGGAACAGTTCCATCTTGTCTGATGCTGTTTGTAAAATGCCGCTTCTCGCCATTGTTAAGGCTTTGAACCAAATTTACAATGTCTTCCCTAGCGTTGTACATAGACTTTTTTAAGATGCAATTTAAGATTTATTCCATAATTATAATGGTTTTCGATGTTGATATTCGACAAAAATCTGTTTTGAATTATGGAGTTTTTTTCTTTTCTTTTGTCAACGACAATGGGAATTCCTTTTCCATCAACCTAAATTTTAATCCCAAAATTTCTCTACTATGACGAAGCGCTACAATATTGTTTCCTTATTGCTGTTGGCCTCTATACTCATTTGTAATTCCTATAATAAAGCTAATGCTCGGGTGTCTTTGCTATTTGTAAAAAATATTGGTCAGGTACAGGACCAGCATGGTCATAGTCGTAATGATATAGATTTTAAGATGGCCACAGGTAACGGTCTTAATATTTTTATAGGTAGCAATGCAATACACTATCAATGGGCAAAGGCAGGTAGCAAGATGAGTCCAATAGCTGTTTCAACTGATGATTTGTTGAACAATGACCCAATGGAGATGTACAGGATGGATGTACAGTTGGTAGGGGCCAATCCCAATGCAACGTATACGGTAGAATTGCCCACTAATTTTTATGAACGGTATTATACGCTGGGACTAAACGGTGCCAAGGCATTCAGTTACCGCAAGATTACCTACCACAATGTTTATCCTAACATTGACTGGGTTTTCTACTTCAATACGCATGGTAATTTGGAGCATGATTTCATAGTGCGGCCAGGAGGTAGAGTGAATGATATACAACTGAAGTATAGCGGAGCCATAAGTTTGGAATTAAATCTAAATGGTTCTTTCAATGCTGTAACACCGATGGGCAACATCACTGAGCAGGCACCAATTTCTTTCCAGAAGGAAAATAAAAAAAGTATACAGTCTAAATATGTGCTGAACAACAACCTACTTTCATTTTCAACTTCGCAATATACGGGTACCTTGGTAATTGATCCTACAGTTGAATGGGGTACCTATTTCGGAGGTGTTGAGAATGATGATATCAAGAAAACGATAACCGATAAAGCTAACCATCTTTACGCCACTGGTGCCACCAGTAGTCTGGATAACATAGCCACGATAGGAAGTCACCAGACTATCTTTGGTGGAGGCTCCTCATCTGCGGGTGCGGACGCTTTCCTTGCCAAATTTGCTACAGACGGTACAAAACTTTGGTCAACCTATTATGGTGGATCTGACATTGATGCAGCATCGGCTATAACCTATGATACATTAGGCTACATCTATATCGCAGGAAAAACAAAGAGTCCTTCAGGTATTGCCACGACAGGAACGTATCAGCAAACCATTGGTGGGGGCATCCAAGTTGACGATGCATTTATTGCAAAATTTGACAGTTTGGGCGAGCGCCTATGGGGAACCTATTTCGGTGGGGAAAGACAGGATGGGCATACATCACTTGATCTCCATTGCGATAAATTCAACAATCTGTACTTGACAGGTAATACCATAAGCGATACTGGAATTGCTTCAATTGGCGCTTCTCAGCCAGTAAAGGCGAGTAACATGGATGGATTCTTAGCCAAATTTAACACTGCTGGTAATTTGGTTTGGTCAACATATTATGGTGGATCTTCCAACGAAACGCCACAGGCATTAGGCACTGATGAAGTGGGCAACATCTTTATGGTTGGTAACACCATCAGCACCTCTGGTATGACAACCACAGGTGCACATCAGGAAATTTTTGGTGGTGGTACGAACGACGGCTTTGTGGTTAAGTTTGACCCAAATGGACAACGTTTATGGGGTACTTACTTGGGTGGCCCATCTAATGATATTATCCTCTCGATAAAGAACGACGAACTTGGTCATCTGTATATAGCAGGTACCAGTAACAGTACGTCCGGTATTGCTACTGCCAATGCCTACCAAACAACATTAGGAGGTGCACAGGATATTTTTATAGCGAAGATGGATGTTGCAAATGGACAGTTACTTTGGAGCAGTTATTACGGCGGAACCCTATCTGAAATGGCGCCAAGTTTAGTTATCGGAATGGACAGTAAGTTATACTTGGAAGGATGTACCAACAGTACTAACGGTATTGCTACACCTAATGGAATAAATACTGCTTTGAATGGGACACAACTAGACGCCTTCCTCGCACGCTTTGACACGAGCGGAACAAGGGAATGGTCTACCTATTTGGGTGGCAACAATGTGGACCAAAGCTATCATGTATCTGCTGACAGGGTGGGTAATCTGTATCTGTGCGGTCGCACGAACAGCACATTAGATATGGCAACTACAGGACAGACAATTTTAGGTGGCGGCTATGACGGGTTTATTCTTAAAATAAATACCTGTGAACTTTTGGATGCGCCAATTGCTCTTACGGGATCAGCGACTGTATGTGCAGGTGATACCATAACCTATTATGCCACTGTAGTGAATGGAGCTACAGCTTACCAATGGTTTCTGCCTAATGGATGGGTGGGTATGAGCGAAGTGGATAGTATTGTCGTTATTATAGGTTCTGCTAGTGGTGACATCATGGTCGCTGCTGTTAATCATTGTGGGCCTGGTGATACGGTCAGCTTAAATGTTACGGTCAATGCCTTACCTGTACCACAATTGGTTCGAAATGGTAATGTACTCAACACAACACAACTTTTTAGTTCCTATCAATGGAACTTGAACGATAACCCGATCGTAGGTGCGACCTCGGCTACACATTTGGTCACAGAAAATGGTCAATACAGTGTTACGGTAACAAATACAAACGGATGTATAGGTACTTCACCCAATTTGACTGTCGATAATATAACAGGCATCTGCAATCATCTTGCTGATCATGGTGTGCTCGTTTTCCCAAACCCACTACAGGAGGAGTTGTATATGCAATTGCCAAATGATGCAACAGTTCTTATGACGAACAGTATTGGCCAGATACAAGTAAAGGCAAAGCTTTTAAAAGGCAATCATAGATTAAACTGTAACGAGTTGGTTTCTGGTCTATATTTCCTGCAAGTATTTGATGCCAATGGAAACTTATTAGGTGTTCAAAAACTAGCTAAAGACTAAGATTAAATTTCCCTTTAAAATTTTGTGTTGTATGAAAAAGATGATCAGGTATTTCATAGTATTTGTATTTCTTATTGTTGCAGCTGATGTGCATGCTCAGGGGGAAAACAATATCTGGACATTTGGTAAATGGTATTCCTTGGATTTTAACACAAGCCCTCCGACCTTGAAGGACGATCTGATGTTGAATAATCAACTAGGTGGTACACAATTGGAATTTATTTATAGACAATCGATAGCTGTTTCCAATAGTGCAGGACAACTGCAGTTCTTTGTTATGATGCGTCGGGGTGGTACAGCCCCAGGTAATATTGTGACGCCCAACACGCCAATGATTTACGACAGGAATATACAGCCTGTGCAAGGTTCCCAAATGATGAATACTTTGCCAGTAAATGGGGCACCGTTGGTGATTCCCCATCCTGGAAATGACAAACAATATTATATTTTCTATGTGCGCAACAATGGTTTACTATATAGTCTTTTTGATATGTCACTCAATAACGGAATGGGCAATATTGTTTCTGGCCAGCATAACATCCTGATCAGTGGATACAATACAGTAATCGGTGATCGTATGACATCAGTAGTTGGTTGCAACGGAGTTTGGTTAGTCATTAGGAACAAAGATGCAAATGGTTATAAAAGCTTTTTAGTGAGTAGGCAAGGTTTAAATTCAGTACCCGTTCTTTCCGAAGCAGGTACACCGACGCTGGGTGATTACAATTCACATGGGTTTTTAAAAGCTTCGCCTAATGGGCGTATATTAGCAACTGGAGTAGTAAAACATCAGCATATAACTGATTCCATTTCTGGGATATTGGAACTGTATGATTTCGAACCCTGTTCAGGAAAGTTGAAGAATACGCGTATTATCGACACTGGAGGATATATTGGAGTCTGTTTCTCGCCTGATAATTTAAAATTATATGCTACACGAAGTGTGGAACATGTTATCTTAAACCTATTTAGAGGTTATCTGTTTCAGTTTGATTTGTCACTTATTAATATTCCTGCAATTTCAGCATCAAAGACTTTAATAATCCAAAATCCGCTCGCAATTGAGGATATTGCTAGTTGTCCGCACAACCCCGCGGTCTTAGGAGATATTCGCCTTGCCCCCGATGGGAGGCTGTACTTATTAAACTACCACCCACCAGTATGCTCAGGAACAGGTATGGCATTTCATGTGATTGAGCAACCTAATAATGTTGGTCTGGCCTGTCAACCAATCATCAATGCGATATATAACGCTCAGAATGGAATGGATTATGGGGCAGGCTTCTCGACCTCACCGTCCGACAACCCTTTACCACATGATATCAAAGTTTATAATGGAAATCCGGATACAATTATAGGGCAGACTTTTCGCCTTAGTGCTTGTTTTGCAGATACTTTTTTGATCAATGCGCAATATGGGTTTGAATGTTATACATGGGATGATGAAACTATAGCACAGGCTAAAGTAATTAGAGAACCTGGAACTTATTTCGTGAACTACTATGCTGATTGCAATGTAATTGTGGATACCTACCATATTTCCTTTTTTAGGTTGCCTCAAGTGCCGGAAGTAATTTACGGATGCATAGGTGAAATTTCCCTTAAAATAGAAAATGAAGCTGGGAATAATAGCTTGTTTCATTACACCTTGACCAATATGGAGACAGAACATAAACAGGCAGCATCAAGCAGTGTCGGGCATACATTCAGGGGTTTGTTTTCAGGAAATTATACGGTTCGAATAACAAATGAAGAAGGTTGTGATACCATTATGACGGTAATCGCGGAAGCATATCCTTCTCCGGAAATAATTACAACACCTACAGATACAATGATACGATATGGTGACAGCGTCAGGTTAAACGTTTCAGGAGGTACGATGTATACCTGGTTCCCCTCAGCATCCCTTGATACCACAACCGTAGCCAGTCCTGTTGCGTACCCCTTTAAACAAACAGGTTATTTTGTTATTGGATTCAATGATTTTGGTTGCCGTGATACTGGCTATATCAATGTTGATATTGATTTTACGATGCCTGATTTTGTCCCAAATGCCTTTTCGCCTAATGGGGATGGTGTAAACGATGTGTTCCATATCGAGGGTGCCCATTACCAAAAAGTAAGAGCGTTTAACATCCACAATAGATACGGTCAGTTGGTTTTCTCCACAATAGATGCCACGAAAGGATGGGACGGAAACTACAATGGACAGGCATGCGATGTGGGTACGTATTACTACCATATCCAACTTGATTATCCCAATGGTCGCACCAGAATATGTAAAGGTGACATAGTATTGATACGTTAGTTGATAAGAAAGTAAAGTGAATTGGCGACTATATGAATCGCCAATTCACTTTTAAGTAGTTTTAGTTTAGAGACAATAATCTACACTTAGCGGACAGGTATCTGCCCACCCGTTGGTAAACCAAGCTGTCGAACCAAATGCGCCGCGATATACAGGGTGATCAAATGCATTCCCAGTATCCCAAAGGTCGAACTCAGGGTCTTGCAATGTATTAGTTTTCAAACTAAAGTCTGGGAAGTTGGGACAGGAAACACAAACATCTCCAGTTGGAAGACCTAGTGTAGTTACTGTAAATTGGTTTCCCTGTTCTTCACAACCAAAGCTCGTTAACCCTTCAATCCAATTAGTCATATCCGTACTACAACCAGACCAAGGGATTGTTTTGAAATCTCTGTAACCAGGGCTACTTCCGATATTATGAAAGCTGTTGTAGGCAAACTGCAATTCCGGACTTCCGGAGGTATGAGCAATAACATTGTTGCCATTAAGAAATAGGGCATCCTGACTAAAGGAAGAAATGACTGAATTGTAAATACTACTATTACCATTTCTCTGATAAACAATGGCGTCGGCATTAGGAACATTAACACCACAAAATTCCCAACCTAAGAATGATGCATTGGAGAAAATTCCATTTGTTAGTGGTGTTGCCGTCTGCGACTCGGAAAGTAATACATTACTGATGTCCATGGCATAGGCTGAAGCATTGGTAGTGTTAACGGTTGCATTACTTTTTACACCAGCTAAATATTGACCCTTACCTTGAAAGCCGTAGGAAACCATAAAATCTGTACGTCGAATTTTATTGGCCATAACATGCTTTGGAAATACCGTACCACCAAATAGCGCAATACCGTCTCGGGCGGATTCACTGACCTGGACGTACTCAATGTCGCTTGCGCTACCCAAAGAGGCCATAACAAAAGAACTTTCCGATTTTCTATCGCTGCCTGCACCGCCGCCACCACCGGCATAGTGTATCTGTGCATACTTGAATGTGCCCACACTGCTGGCAGCAGTACTACCGC
Source organism: Sphingobacterium sp. MYb388 (assembly GCF_037479535.1). Taxonomy (NCBI): domain Bacteria; kingdom Pseudomonadati; phylum Bacteroidota; class Sphingobacteriia; order Sphingobacteriales; family Sphingobacteriaceae; genus Sphingobacterium; species Sphingobacterium sp. MYb388. The sequence goes on from NZ_JBBGYV010000001.1 coordinate 1,117,002, forward strand.
CGGCCGTATAACTCGCTCCATTAATCAATATACTCAAAGCATTGCTTTGGTTATTGGGTGCCTGGCCTAACAGATAGACGCCTGCCCAGTCACCGGCTGCACGTGTGCCTGGAGCTTTATCGCTCGTAAATACAATAGGGTTGGTGGAAGTCCCTGTTGCATTGATGGTAGCATTTGGTAATATTACCAAAGCGCCGTTGGTAGCAGACTCGCCGTAGATGACCACCCCGGCTGGTATGGTTATGCTGGTGTTGCTGATAACCACATTGCCGCGTAATAGATAGGAGTTACCGGTACTCAATACCAATGGTGAGGTATAAGTGCCGGAAAGAACAGTAGGAGGGCAGGTAACCGATATACTGTTTAAATTGACATCATTTAGTTTGTCGTTGTCGCCAAAAAGACCTGAGTTCTTTTTTTGGCAGGAGGATCCTGCAATAGCTACAGCTAACGCAAGGAAATATGTTAATGATATTTTCATAATGGTATTTTATTTTGGTTAGTTACCATGGTGCTTTACCGGTGTGCACCCGCACCTTTAAAAATAATTAAGGTCGATCCTGAGGTGGAAGCCTGATACGGACAATATTTTTCATACACATTTAATTTGGCCTAAAATTTAGGTGTTCTTTTAGACCAAGTTAGCCAGGATGGCTTAAGTTTTTATGTTCTGCCAACGTAAAACACTAACGGTACATATGCTGAAATTACAGTACATTTTGAGGGGGAAATAGTACGTATTGTGCCTTTTTTGGTACAGCAAAACTACCTTCCATAAATGCCAAAAATCATTTTTAGTACAAATTTCCAAATAACGGTACGCAGGGACAGAAAAACGGTACCTATTTCAGAAAAACGGTACAACCACTTGATGGGTAGTTAATGATGGTTTTGGGCTAAAAAACGAAAAAAGCGAACATCCGTCATGAATGTATCGCTTTTTGATTTTGCTAAAATACGGGTTGTTGGTGCTAATAGCCTGTTGTGATGGTAAGGCTACCTGTTACAATGGCTGTTTTGTTAGTAGCTGGTTCGCCTGCCTCATTTTCTTCTTTGCTCTTAATCCATTTAGAACTTCTTTTAGCAAAATCTGCTGTCTCCGGCAGAAAAATTACCGGCCAGCGTTGCGCTAGGGTGCGGGTTAACTGTCCGGTCAGGACTTCCGTAAATCCTGCACTCAGGCCATTGATAAAACTTTCCTGATCGACCGTGGTGTCGAAGCTGTCGATGAGCCAACCCTTTATATCAGTGTTGATTAGGTCGATTTCGTTCTGAAGCGCTACCTCCGGTAATGCATAAAGTTCAATTAGTTTTTCCGATACTCCTGCAGTTGATAGTGTTGGATTTCCCATAAGTAAGAAATTATTTGATAAACATATATATTTTAATTAATTTACGAATACCAACTATAAAAACGAAATATTGGATAACCTAAACCAGAAATGGAAAAATAGCCGTGGCCAAAGCCGGAATCCAAGACCGGCATACAAGGACAGATACCTGCGTGTAGGCATCTCGTTTTTCTGTGCGGTGTATATGACCACTTTCCGTGAATCCGATCATTTACATGTGGCCATATTTGATGTCAATTTCTGGATCTCGGTTCTTTTTAGTTTTGTGATGTGTATGTTGCTGTATTGGGGAATACGCTATATATCCAAAATTCTCGATGGTAAATATCCTTGGCGGGAAGACCCTTTTCGCCGCATCCTTGCCCAGGTAGGTTGGGGCTATGCCCTGCCGGTAATGTTGACATATATACTCGTAGCCATCTTCTTCAGATTGATCTTCCAGATTGATATTTCGGAAACAGAATATGTAGCCAAGGATTTTCCAATGGCCCGCATGTTGATCCTGCTCGCAAATGTTTATTACATGGCCTGGTATCTCTGGATCATTCCTGTCAGAAGTAGGGAGAGGGCACAACAGACAGATGCACCAATTCAACTTTTCCAAGATGACGATCCCAAGGAGGAATCGACAAATGTTAATCATGAACCCGAAGAACGTTCCTTGCTTCAGGACAATAATCCACTGGATATATTGGAGCCGCGCAAAAATAGTAAGGAGCTGTTCTTGGCAGAAACCGATGATGGGACTATTCCCGTCCCTCAGGAGCATATAGCGGCCATCTTTCGACAGGATGATATGGTATTGCTCCGGACATTTGACAGGAACACCATGATTATAAAACAGTCCATAGCTGTTGCATACAGAGCGGTAAACGATCATTACTTTTTTAAAATCAATGCCCGCATGATCGTCAATTATAAACTTTGTAAATCCTTTAAGCCCGGTCTGAACCGTAAACTGGATATTCAACTTGGTCCACCACTTAATATGAAAGATGAAGTGTCCCGTTATTATGTGGGCGATTTTATTAAATGGATGGAAAGGTAGGAAGTACGATAGTACATTAACTCTAATAACTGCTTATTTAGTTGATATCTTTTTCATTCCCAAAATAAATTTGGTATTGCCAACTTATACTCACATTTGGATGACTCTATTTCAGAAATTATCTGATTTCAAACATCCATAACTATTTCAGAAAATATAATAACTAAAATAACAGTTAATAAGAGACTAAGTATTATAAAATAATATTTAATTCAAAAATACCCGTTAATGGGTATTGTATATTCGGTTTATATCTAATACATTTACAGAATATTAACCAATTGCCAAGTAAGATGTTCCTGTAATCGATTACTTGTTATTTTGCCAAAAAATGAAGTTTACATTTGAAACGATCTGAAATTCTGATCGAGCTTTAAATCTTAGATAATTATGATTTTAAAAAAATTCACGCTCATCGTTACTTGTTGGATTTTCTTGTTTCAGAATCTTTCTGCCCAAACTGGTCGTAAATTAGATGAAATAAGTATTAGCATTAATGATCTAAACCTAAACAGAAAAGAATTGCCTTTTGATGTGCCTTTCTATATTGAGGTGACCGACTTAGAGAATGTTTCTACGATATCTTTTAGTTATCAAATCAAAGATATCCTATTACGAAAGAAGAGTTGGATTACTTTTCCTCTTGTCGAATCAGATGAAAATAAGACTTACGTTTCCCCAACAGTGAACGTAAAGAATAATAAAGCTACCTTATACTGTCCCGGTCTTCATCCTAATGTAGCTTATGATTTTACTTTTGAATTTTTGAAAACCTTACCAAAAGAGGACTTGTACCGGGAACAATTACGTAATAAAATCGGCAATAGTATTTCAAGATTTACGAAGAAGTATGCTGCGAAAAAAATAATACCTGAAGACAGGGAAGAACTTTACAAAGAAATTGATGCAGTCATCAAAGAGCATGTCGCAACCCAGCCAGGAGAAAAGATAGTTAGGAAAGATGACCCTAATACAGAATATAAAACACGAAATAAAGATTATCAGGCTGCTTACAGCCTTTTAAGGGATGCACATAATAAAAGAATTTCAGCACTCACAAATATTAATGGACCAGCGGGAGCAGAACTGCTTTTGACCAAATTTGGATTAGTAGCAAAAGTTATTATTGATAGCTTACCACAACTCCAAGCAAAAGAAACAATCTGGAGTAGTGAACTTAAAAAAGCCATGGTACTTCCGGTTGACGTAAAGTTAAATCAATTTAAGGATTACACGCTCAATGATGGGCTTGAGATTTTAAAATTGCTGGCCAATAAACCATATACGTTGAATGAGATCTTGGTGGGGAATAAAAAAATTGAAGACAAAGAAATTGTAAAGACTGAGGCTATAGATATGCAATCAGTGAAATTTATTTTTTCACTGTTGAAGATATTAAATGAAGGAATTGTTGAATATACGATAGACAGTAATTTGAATGTCTTGTTCACAGATGAACAGTTCAGTTCTTCTTTTCGTGTGTTCAAATCGATGATGAACGATTATAATGATATTGCTGCGGCTGATTTGGATATTGCAGAAGCTGTAGCTTCCACAAAGGATATCACTATTGAAATACTTGTTGCGCAAAGCATTACCCAGGATGTTATCACTATTCCAGAAGTAGAAACCGCCCAATCACCCTACATCAGTATCGAAACAGGAATTGGTATGGCAACGGGCTACTCTTCAGCTTTCGGTTATTATGTGGCAAATTTCTATTTCGTACCCATTAATAAAAATGCTCCGCTTAATAGTTTCAAAGGATGGAACAAATTCTTTAAAATGTTCAGTGTCCAAGCGGGCATAGCCAATTTTTTGGGCAAAAGGCCTGAATACAGCCATTCCATTTTTGGTGATAACAGTAGCAGAGATCTGATGTTGGGAGTAGGTATGCGGTTTACTAAGCTATTAAGAATCAATGCAGGTACCATCCTTTATAAAACTAATAAGGATAATCCTCTTTTAGATAAGTATCACGTTAAACCGTCAGTATATGTATCTGCTGGAATTGATATAAATTTTTTGAAAGCAATCGGAACGGTAGCTGATTTATTTAAACTCTAAAACCTAAAGTCATGAATATAAAAGTATATAGCAAATCTAAAAGGGTGCTGGAGAAGGATGGTCATAAGTATCTGTCAGAATCTTCTGATAGTGAAACAGGACTTCTTTATTTTAGAGTGGACTGGTCGAAACGTATGGACCAGATCAGTTCCTCCAGATTTAAAATCGTAGTAACATGTCTAGAGCCATTGGACTATTCTTTTTTAAATGTAAAAGATAAAAAAGTTGAACATGGTAGCGAGAGCATTTCTTGCGAAGTGATCAGAAGCGAGATCATTAAGTTTATACCTTTTAACTTGAAAAAATTAAAGCAGCCAGTGGAAGTAGATGCAACTTTTGAAATTGAATTAAGGGAACTTGCTGATGAAGTGATATTATCGGCAGCTTTGACATTATCAACCCAAAAAATAATTTAAATGAACAAGCCTTTACTGTTTTTAATTTTGTCTTTGATCTTAGCTTTTGGCGCATGTAATAAGGAAAAGCAGGACTTTTCTGTGGATAAATCGTTTAAGTTTACTCTTTTGGATACCGCAGGAATTTTAGCAGATGGTAAATCTGTAGTGAAACTTGCTGTAAAAAAACTAATTAAGACAAATTCCGGCTATACTGTAACGTTTTCATCCGATAAAGGTATGCTAACATCTGATAACGTGACATTCGAAGGTGACTTTGCCTATACCTATTTGAAACTGGATGAAAAAGAAGATAAATACTATCTAAAAGCAATAATAAAGGATGGTTCAGGGAAAAGTTTGACTGAAAAGACAAATCTTTATGTGGCAAGAAAACCACTTGATTCTTTTGAATTGATCCTACTAGACACAGCAGCTGTAACTGCCAATGGTAAGTCCGAAGTGAAACTATTATTGGAAGGTTCAGGTGAAAATTATGAAGGTGCTAAAGTTACCTTTACCAGTACCGCAGGGACTATTTTAGTTTCAGATGTTGAGTTCGACCGTAATCAGGCGGTAACTTATTTAAAAGTAAGTCGACAAACAGGAAATTATCATATCAGTGCCACTGTAAAGAAGAATAATGTTACCATCGCTCTTAAATCAGTTGCTTATAAGCTTAGCCCAGCATATCCATCTCAGATTTTGGTTCAAAGTAACAAAGCATTTTACAATCTTTCAGAATCAGTAGTGATAAGTACTGTATTATTTGATAACATGCAATCGCTCGGTATATCGGAAGGTTTAAGAGTAAACTTCGATGCCTATCAGATTTCATCTACAAATACACGAGAACCTGTTGGCAGTTTCACAGATGCTCTAAATGTTAGAACCACTAATGAAGGAAAAGTACCTGATGTAACGTTTGCAACAGATTCAAGAGTTGATACCACTAAAAATCTATTTATTGAGGTAAGCACACAAAATGCTTCAGGTAACCAAATTAAAAAAGAGATAGACTGGAAGTACCGTAAGTAGGAAAGCATTCCTAAAACTTAAATAATAATTTCAATAAATTTAAGATGATTTTGGACAATAAAAATAAGGTCAAAGAAATTCTGGCAAAACAGTTGAAACAAGGTGTGAGATTAAATTTAAGCTTTTCCGCTTTAGAATCCGATTCAGGAATACTAAAACCAGAATTGGAGGAAATCTTACGTGATTTGGAAGTAAATGATAAGTATATTGTTGGTTTTTATAAGCAAGCTCAATCAAGGAAGGCAACTGCTGACGAGTTTAGTATACAGCTTCGTGAAAACAATGTTTAACCTAATAATAATTTCTGATATAGCTTATGACAATACGAGTGTTTCATCCCATAGGCCAAGGGGCTTTTTACGCTGAAAGACATGCTAATTACAATATTGTTTACGATTGTGGAAATTGGAAGGATACCAAATTGGCGGATAAAGTAGTCAAACAAAGTTTTACGGAGCATGAAATTATTGACATCTTATTTATTTCTCATTTTGACGCCGATCATGTCAACAAAATTTCTGTTTTAAAAGATCACTGCAATCAAATTCGGAATGTTGTAATGCCGCTTTTACATGAAAATGAAGTACAGTTTTTGCTGAACTTCTATCTAGCAATTGGAAACACTGATGCCGTGGAGATTTTCACTAATCCTCAAGGTTTTTTTGGGGAAGACACTAATGTAATATTGGTAGAAGCAGGGGAGGGAATTGAAGGGGGAGGGGATGGACAGGTGGTGGAGATAGAAGAACTTCAAGGTGGAGGAGAAATAAAAATCTCAAGTAGTACTAAGATAAAGGTAAAGGCAGCAGACTGGTTCTATATTCCTTTCAATTATAAATATAAGGACAGAAATTTACAATTAAAGGCCCTGTTCATATCACACGGTCTCGATATTGATCAATTCCAGAGTGATCTTAGTTATGCCATTTCAAATAAGAATAAGATTAAAAAGATATATGACGCAATTGCTGGTAACATAAATCAAAATTCTATGGTGCTCTTTTCTGGCCCATTGGATAAGAAAATTAGAAAAATTCGTCATTATCATAAACGCTGGATATTTGAAGCTTTAGGAAATCGCCCTGCATGTATATATTCTGGAGACGCCGATTTTAATATTATCGATATAAGGGTCTTATTTAGCAAATATTGGCAGATGGTTGGCACAGTACAAATTCCACATCATGGGGACATTAAATGTTTCAATAAAAGTTTCTTTGATGGAAGACATTACTTCTGTCCCATATCTGTAGGGAAGACTAACAGCTATGCCCACCCTTCTACAAGGGTAATTGCGGACATTTTCGCTAATAATGCACATCCAATATTGGTGACCGAGTCATTAGATTCTGGCTTCGTTCAAGTAATATTGAGCAAATAAAGCCCAATCAAATTGTTTGAAATGTAGATTATTACTTGATTGGTTGCGGTACTGTTTATTAGCGATGAGTTCTGCTCATCTTAAGTTTCAGACATAAATTAAGTTTATGCTGGCACTATTTTTTTTGAAGCAAGCACTTTTTTTAGTTTTTCCACCTCCATTGCTGAATTTTTTTGAATGCTTTCCAATTGGGATTAAGCTGTGAACCACTAATAGCAATTAAGTGTGCTATTAGTGAAAGATTTAGGGCCTTGCAACTGAGCCTACATTTATTTATAATTTAGAAATATCACGTTCCGCGAATTTGCTTTGAAGATTGATTGCGCTTATTTTTGAGTTAATAGCAAGCGTATCACAACATACCATGAACAATGAACAAACAAATTTTAACCCATTATATAGAAGAATATAAACTTAATTTCGACAGAGTAAATCAAGAAGAAATTTACAAATGGAAAGCTGTAAAATGTTACCAAGATAATTGGGATATTGAAGCTGATAATTTCTATGAAATGTTGTTGGCTTCTTTAAGTAAAACTAAGAATTTATTGAACAGCGGACAATATTTTCCTTTAAGAATGTTACTTCAGTATGCTGAACAAAGACCAACTGTACTTCGACAACTTTTTAAAGATTTATATAACGAAGAGGAAGATTTGTTTGAGCGAATACAAAATTTCCAAACTGGCATCAACTTAATAAATATCGAGCTATTTGAAAACAAAAAATCATATCAAGACCAAAGAGCTATAATCGTTTATTTAGTTCTACGGTTTCCTGAAAGATACTTTTTTTATAAGTTTGATATGTTCAAAAAATTTTCAGATAAATTATCATTAATTTACAAACCAGTTAAGGGTCATCTTGAAAATATAGGACATTTTAATAGCCAATGTGAACTTATCAGATTTGAACTTTCGCTTGACCAAGAAATTTTAAAACTTCATAAAAACAGGATTACTGCCGACTGTTATTATGACGAAAGTCTAAATATTCTAACACAAGATTTTATCTATGCAGTTGCAAGACATTTAGACCGAGTAGTTTTAGTCGAAAAACCAACTCCAATCGAAACTACTGAAACGAATATTTTATCAACAGATTTGACAAATTCTGGTGACCAAATAAGTTTTCGTGGAAAAACTGTGAACTTTATTCAAAACGAAATTGAAAATAAACGTTTAGGAGATATCGGAGAATTGTGGGTGATGAGATACGAAATTGAAAAACTGAAAAACGCAAATAAACACAATTTGATAAAACAAATAAAACACACTTCAAAAGACGAAGGCGATGGAACGGGCTTTGATATTCAATCATTCGATATTAATGGGAATAGAATTTTTATAGAGGTTAAAACAACTAAAGGCAGACAAAATTCAACTTTTTTTATAACAAGAAATGAACTCGAACGAAGTAAAATCGAGAAAGACAATTATTATCTTTATCGTTTATACAATTATAACGAACAAAAAGGAACGGCTGATTTACTAATAATTCAAGGCGAACTGACAAATATTTGTAATTTTCCGACTATATATAAAATCAACTTAAAAAATAACTAACGAAAGCATAAGCTGCTAATAAGGGTTTCGCAACTGTGGAGTGGGCAAAGTTAAATGACAGTTCTTCGATTATATGTTTGTACGAAGTTGAAATTTTGCGCTTCCATTTGCCTTGCAAAAAACCAAGACAATATGCGTAGCTTGAAGAAACGATTTTTTATTAAATGGCAACAAACATCACTAAAAAACAGCACTATGTATGGAGGAATTATTTAAGAGCCTGGGCCAAGGACGAGCAAATAACCACATACCTTAAAAATCAACAAAAAATAATTTTAACCGATTTGATGAATGTGGCACAGCAACGATATTTTAATAAATTCAACAAGTTAACTGAAATTGACAAGAAGTTTTTAAATCATATGGTTTCAGAAGTAAAGGGACCAATTAAGTCTATGCTTGACGACTTGCTTTATGATATTAATCTGTTTAATGACCTTAAAGAGATTCAGGAGCAGATAACAGACGCTACTCCTGAACCTTTAGAAGAATTAGAAAAAAATGGCTTCGAATTACTTCACACTATCATTGAAGAACATGGACAAAAAATAATTCAATGTAGAAGTTATAGTGATCTACTTTTTCTGGAAGATCCAATGTCAAAATTTGAGACTTTGATGTTTATATGCTTTCAATATTTTAGAACGAAAAAACAGAGAGATATTCAAATTGAAAATTTTAAGGATACGTCGCTAAATATTAAGAATATAAATAGTATACTGTCTGTTATTTCAGCTGCAAGAGTTGCACAAAATATTTCATTTGATCCCAAAATAAGATTCTGTTTACTTGAGATACTAAATGATGAGATTACTTTCATAACAAGTGACCAGCCGGTAATAAATTTACATGGTAACGAAAAAGATAATGATGGATATACTCAAGACCTTTCTTTTTATTATCCAATTTCACCTAAACACGCACTCATAATAGATTTCTCTGACTCTGGAGATCGATATCAATATAAATGTATCAATCAATATGAAGCGGTTGCTCTAAATGGTAAAATTGCTTCAGAATACCATGAATTTTTATTCGCCGATTCGGAAACAGAATTAATGAATGCAAATAGTTAACGATAAAGTTTGTTCAAAAATTACTTTTACGACTGTAGCAGTAGATACGTTTTGTTTTTAACATGATGGGAAGCTCTACTATGATCGTAGGCTTCCTTTCAACTCCCTGATCTCCCGAATAACCATGCCCAAATCCGTTACAGCTTCCGGTATCTCCCTGCTGGTAAAGCTGTGAAACTTCCATATCTCCAGTACCTCGCCCAATGGCAATGTGTAGGGATGAAATTCCGGGTTCAAAGATGTCAACAATACCTGACCATCAGCCTGCAACGTCACCATTTTGAACACAAAATCCTGGTTACCCTTAAGGATCACAATGCAGGGTGTTCCTGCCTTGATCCCCAACCAGTCCTCGACATATTGTCCTGTTATATCACTGCCGTCCGGTATAGGTAGCATGGAGTCCCCTGTGATAGGGAAGATGCGGTAAGTACCTTGTTTGGGTAGGTTGGGCAGGTGGTACTTGGGCAGAGTAGCAATATATTCGGGATCACCGTAGCCACCAGAGGAATATCCGGCCTTGGCCTTGATGGGCACATACTCCACATGTTCTGTGTTCCGCTTGTCTACCGTAATGGCCAGGACACGAAGATTTCCGCCCTTTATATAAATATCGTTGCCGGATTCCAGCTCGCGCAGTTTGAGTTCTCCAAGTTTCGAAAGGTCCACCTTCAATAAACTGTCCACACTCACCTTGAAGAAATCTGAAAAGTTGATATAATCCTCCGGCTGGGGAGCTCTGGTGTTACCCGCTTCTAAGGAAGCCAGCTTGGCCCTCGTGATCTGCAGCTTTTCGGCAACCGTTTCCTGGCTTAGTTTTTTACGTTCGCGCAGGTATTTAACGTTCGTTGCAAAAAATATTTTTGGATGTTTATTTTCCATTCGCTATTATTGATAACAGTTGTTTGTTATTATTAATAACAAAAGTAGTAAATAATTTTGATAATTGATGGAAAGAAGTATTGTTCATTGTGACCTGGATTCATTCTTTGTATCGGTGGAGAGGTTGCTCAACAGCGACCTCAAGGGCAAACCTGTATTGATAGGTGGCAGTTCAGACCGGGGTGTCGTAGCATCGTGCAGCTACGAGGCCAGAAAGTTCGGGATACATTCGGCCATGCCGATGCGGATGGCAAGGCAGCTATGCCCTGAAGCTGTACTGGTGCGGGGTGACCATGACCTGTACAGTAAATATTCAGGGATGGTCACCGGAATTATCGAGGAACAGGCGCCGATGGTGGAGAAGGCCAGTATAGACGAGCACTATCTGGACATTACCGGTATGGACAAGTTTTTTGGTTGTTGGAAGTGGACACAGGAACTGAGGCAGCGCATTATAAAAGAAACAGGCCTGCCCATTTCTTTTGGTCTGTCCGTCAACAAGACGGTCAGCAAGATTGCAACAGGACAGGCAAAACCCAGTGGTGAACTCAAAGTGGACGACGGTACCGAGAGAGGTTTTTTGGCACCATTGTCAATCCGTAAAATACCTATGGTAGGTGAAAAATCTTACACCCTGCTCCGCAATATGGGTATCAGTAGGATCCACACCTTACAAGAAATGGAAGTGTTTACCATGCGACGTGTACTGGGAGAAAACGGTGTCTCCATCTGGAACAAGGCCAATGGTATAGACACCGCTCCTGTAGTTCCTTTTAGCGAACAGAAAAGCATGTCGAAAGAAACGACCTACCAACAGGATACGATCGATATGGCCTTGCTTAAAAAGACGCTGTACAGTATGGTGGATACCCTGGCCTTTGATTTACGCAACGAAAAGAAACTGACAGGATGTATCACTTTAAAAATCCGCTATTCCAATTTTGATACCCATACGCAACAGATAAAGGTCGCCTACACCAATTCCGATAAGATTATAATCGAAAAGGTACTGGGGCTTTTTAAAAAACTGTACAGCCGCAGGATGCTGATCCGTCTGATCGGTATCAAATTCAGCAACCTTATACATGGCAGCTACCAGGTCGATCTGTTCAATGATACGTTGGAGGACATGAACCTGATGGAAGCATTGGACAGGATACGTAACCGTTATGGTGCGCAATATATAATGAAAGGGATTTGTCTCCCTGAAAAAGAGGAAGGAGGTGGCCATGCTGCTCAACGTGCATAGCTATTACAGCCTCCGGTATGGTACACTTTCATTGGAGGAACTCATTTCAGGTATGCAGGACAACGGTTACGATACCGCAGTGCTGACCGATATCAACAACAGTACGGGTTCGCTCGACCTGTTGAAGAGGGGCAGCAAGGCTGGGCTGAATATCCTTGCAGGTATGGAATTCCGTAATGGGGACCAGCTTTTGTACATCGGCATTGCCCGCAACAATGCAGGTTTCAGGGCACTAAATGAACTGATGACGAAAGCCAATAAGGAACATAGGCCCTTGCCTGAAGATGCGCCATCTTTGGAAGATGTTTACATCGTCTATCCCTATGGTGCCAAAGAGCCATCGCAATTGAAGGACAATGAATACATCGGCATAAGACCATCGGAAATAAACTTTATCCGCTTGGATCGGCATGCCAATATGGAACGCTATGTAATAATGGCCACTGTTTCTTTTAAGAAAGAAGATTTTAAGTTCCATTGCCAGCTCCGAGCCATCGACCATAACATCCTGATCTCTCAACTGACAAAGGATATGGCCGGTACAAGGGAGGAGGTCTTTATACCACGTGTGCAGCTGATGGAACTGTATAAGGATGTGCCACAATTGATACGCAACACCAACAGTTTGCTGGCAAAGTGCTCCTTCGATTTTGACTTTAAAAAAATGAAGAACAAGGCTACTTTTACGGGCAACAGGTACAATGACAAACAGCTCCTGCTCAAGTATACCAACGATGGTATGGGCAGGCGTTATGCACGCACCGATACCGCCGCCATACAGCGGGTGCAACGGGAACTGGAGGTGATTGAAAAGCTGAACTTCTCCAGTTATTTTTTGATCACGGACGATATTTGCCGCTATGCACGTAGCCGGGATTTTCATTATATGGGCAGGGGAAGTGGTGCCAACAGCGCCGTGGCCTATTGTTTGGGTATAACGGATGTGGACCCTATTGAATTGAAATTACCTTTTGAACGCTTCCTGAATCCTAAGCGTCAAAGCCCGCCCGACTTTGACATTGATTTCAGTTGGAACGAGCGGGACGAGGTTTACGACTATATTTTCAACCGGTACCAAAGTGGTCATACCGCCATGATGGGCGCCATGAGCACTTTCCGCTCACGGAGCATACTCCGGGAGCTGGGTAAGGTGTATGGTCTGCCCAAAGGGGAGATAGACCGACTGGTCACGGAACCGGAAAATATGCTCAACAAGAATGAGGTCACCAACATGATCCTTGGCGTGTACAACCGTATGGAGGATTTTCCGAACCAGCGGACTATGCATGCCTGTGGTGTACTGATATCCGAACAGCCGCTGACCTGTTACTCGGCTCTGGACTATCCGCCGAAAGGCCTGCCCACCATGCAGTTCGACATGTACGTAGCGGAAGATATAGGCTTTGAAAAGTTTGATATCCTTTCCCAGAGGGGCATAGGCCATATCAAGGACTGCAGGCAGATCGTGGAGCAGAATAGGGGCGTTACCATAAGCACGGAAAACCCGAAACGTTTTTTTAAGAATCCTCAAATTGCGGCACAATTAAAATCTGCCAATACCATTGGTTGTTTCTATATCGAGAGTCCTGCCATGCGCCAGCTGATCACCAAACTGCGCTGCGACGACTACCTGACCTTGGTGGCCGCTTCTTCAATCATAAGGCCCGGCGTCTCCAGCAGTGGTATGATGTCGGAATTTATAAAACGCCATCATGACCCATCAAAGGTCGTCTATCCGCATCCTGTGTTCAAGGAGCAGCTGGAAGAGACCTATGGCGTTATGGTCTATCAGGAGGATGTGATGAAAATTGCCAATGCCTACGGCGGGCTGGATATGGGGGATGCAGATGTGCTGCGCAGGATGATGAGCGGTAAGTACAGGAGCAAGGACCACCTGATAGAGATAGAGGACAAATATTTTGCGAACTGCAAGGCCAAGGGCTATCCCGAAAGTGCGAGTAGGGAAATTTGGAGACAGATGGAATCGTTTGCAGGCTACAGTTTCAACAAGGCACACAGTGCGAGTTTTGCTGTGGAGAGCTATCAGAGCCTGTTTCTGAAAACATACTATCCAAAGGAATTCATGGTAGCTGTGTTGAACAATTATGGTGGATTTTATAATCGCAAAGTTTATGTAAACGAGGCTATGGTGGCTGGTGCAAATATCAACCTGCCCTGCGTGAACAAAAGTGTGTTCAACACCTGTATATATGGGGACGACATTTATCTCGGTTTTGATAGCTTGCTGAATATGGAAGAAAAGCTGGGTTACAGAATACCTGAAGAGCGCAGGATCAATGGTGAGTATAAAAGCCTGGAACAATTTGTGATGCGCACTGGTACCGGTCTGGAGCAACTGGTTGTACTCATTAGGGTAGGGGCTTTACGTTTTACAGGCATGGGTAAAAAGGAACTGCTCTGGGAAGCACACCTGCTTCTGTCGGGCGTTAAGAAGCAGAACAACGAAGGTCAGTTATTTGAAAGTGGGACACGCAAACCGGTACTGCCCAAACTGGAGACATCGGTACTGGAAGACCTGTACGACGAAATAGAACTGATCGGTTTTCCTGTTACAAAGAACCTGTTTGAATTGGCCAGAAGTCCATACCGTGGGGACATTGCGGCAAAGGACCTCTTGCAGTATGTCGGGCGTACGGTAAGGATGGTAGGTGATTTTGTTGCGGATAAAACTGTTAGAACAAAGCATGGTGACTATATGAAGTTCGGTACCTTTCTGGACGAACATGGCGTATTCTTTGATACGGTGCACTTCCCACCATCGCTAAAACAATATCCTTTACGAGGTGCTGGTCTCTATCTGCTGGAAGGTGTCGTCAACAATGAATTTGGATGCCCTTCGATTACGATATCCAAGTGCGGGAAGATGCCATTGAAGCAGGACCCGAGAAGTGAGTGATGCTGATAGTTTATTAGCGACCAGGATCTAATAATATAATATTGATTGCAAATTACATTTAATCACTGTTCATTAATTGTAAAAGATTTACTTAATTTAGCAATCATTCAATTTCTATAGCCTGACACAGGTTGTCAGAGCTTTTATGAAATTGTAAAGTAAAATTATGGAGATAAAGATTAACGCAAATAAATTTTTGTATTATAAAAATGCTTCTTTCGAAAATTTAGAAGTTGAATTAAAGGGTGACCTTAATTATAATTCAAATGACAATATTCAGATATCAATCGATAGGCAAAATTATCTTTTATTGCCAGATATTGGGTCATTGAACGATTTTAGTGAAAGAATTCGAGGGGCATCGAAGGATTCGTTTATAAATGCATTAAATAAAGAAAATATTAAAGTATCCGCAGGTTTTTACGAGTGCATTCGGGATTTAAACGAATTTTCATTTAACTCTGTAAAATCTCTTTTTTTACTTTTTAATTGGCTTCATATTCCTTTATTGAATCAAGAATTTGATGAAATAGATATAAATAAGACATTTTATGATGATTTTGTTGTTGATTGGACGAATCGGCCAGAATCACAAAAAGACATTTATTTAATAAAGCAGGATCACATTGTTGCTAGTAATGATGACCTCTTGCAACATTTAATAAAGATTAATTTATTATGTAAAATTTCCATTTTCCCGTATCGGGATAACGAAATTATTTCCTATTTTACCCCGTTAAGTCAGCCTGGTATTTCAAAGGAATTATTTGAATTTGAGGATAATAATCTCAATAAAAAAAGTTCTTATTATTTATGGAGGAAAATAATACAAGAGAGAGATATTAGAATCAGAAATTGGTCAATAAATAGATTTTAAAATATGATTTGGTACCATCAGGAAACTCTGTATCTATTTATCGGAGGATTATTCTCTATAATCTTGCCGGTGATTATAATTTTCGGAAAACAAGGTTACAAGAGAAATGAAAAGCGGGCTGAATTAGAAAAACAGGCTGCAGCAGGAAATGACACAATAGGCGATATTGACATTTGGTTAGATACGTCTTATGAACATAAGATGCCCAAGTTCTTGCAGTTATTAACAGAATGGAGTCTTCAACCTCTTTTGATTATTTTCATAACGACATTATTTACAAGCACAGGACCATTGATTGCGTTTTTTACCTTTATAGTAGTTAGCTTGGTAATATTGCATGAGTTGTGGTTAGGTAAGGAACATTCAGCAAAGGCTTGGTACCAAATATTAATGTTAGCATTATGGATAGTAGCATATCTGGTGATAAGCAACAAAGTGATTAACTAGATTTTGTAAAACAAATAATAGGCGCACAATTTAAATGCAAATTATCAATGTTGACGTTGGTTTAAATCTTGCATTTACTATCTCCACTAAAGTAAAATAAACATGTACTCGCTAGTCAATTGTCAATCTTGAACAATTGAAGAAAGTAGCTATAAGAAATTATGTCTGCTGCAAATAGCTATGGTAATTTACATTGTGAATGTTTGGGGAGATAATCGCTATAACTCCCCAAACATTTTTAAATATCAAAAGAAGTTTCTAACTCTTCTTTTATAGGGAAAGCAATATTGTTTATGGGTTTTGATGAATGAATTTCAATTAAACCAATTGGGGCAGCAAGATAATTAGCTAATGCATTCTTCAGGGCAGGTTCTCCATAGCCTATTATATGGTATCTCTGTAGCGGCTCAAGAAGTTCATGTGACATAGCGTTAATAGAATTTATAATGTCGAATTGTAAGGGCCTCCCAAGAAAGTCTGTACTGCTATGTTGAGTGACATTAACATTTACATCAATTGGTCCTGCTTCTCGCTCTGGGATCCAGAACGGGCGTATTTCCATATAATTCTTTAATAATTGCTTAATGAATTCAAATGATTTATCATATTTTGGATTATTTCGAAGCGTAATTATTTTCTCAAAATTATGCATTTTGAAATTTTCTTTACGGAATTCGCCATGGTTATTAAAGTAGATTTCAAATAGAATACCATTTAAAACATGATTTTCTCCATTTGCATCATTATAACGGGAGAGATTATCATTAATATTCTCGAAAAATCCCACCGCTTCATAAGCCGCATCTCCAGCCTGTAACAAATTGCGTCCAAGAATAAATTGCTGATTTTTATCAAGGCTAATTGGATTCATGGTCAACAAACAGTTGAATGCAGGATTTTGTCTGTTCCAATCAATTATGCGTACTTCGCGAATCCATTGGCTGATTTCATCTTGCTTACCTTGGAAATTCGCATCTTTCACTACTTCTTCGTTATAAGGAATAGAAATAGAATGGACCAACTGACCATCGTTAAAATAGAAGTCATCAATAAGTGAAGTATGTTCCCAAGGGGTTTGCCTTCCATTAGATAAGTAATGCACAGTTTTGCGAACTTTCTTAAATAGCTCTTCAACTGAAAGCATTTCTCTGCCGATGTACTTCAATAAGGTACCGGTGTAAATACTATTTTCGGGATAATGCCCTGTGTCAAATGCACCATCTTCGGGCGATGTCGAAAAAGCTATGAGCGTTCCTTTAGGCGCTTTCACTGGTGCAAATGTATTAACGCCACCTCTTCCAAATGATTTGCGGCAAGCATCTACTATTAGGATATTAATCTTATTGGGATGATTCTTGTATAATTTGAGTAGTTCGGACATGCCTATGCTATTCATTCTGGCATAATAAGGATTGGATGGTGGAATTTGACACTCAACATTTGTTAGGTAGTTTTCACCATCTAACTCGAATCCATGGCCAGCAAAGAAAAAAATAGTGGCATCGTACTGAGAAATTTTTTCGCTGAATTCATTCAAAAGATTCCCTGATCCTTCATTATTTAGATCTGTCCTTTCAATTACGTCGTAATTAAGTCGCTTAAAGACTGTTGCAAGAGATTGCGCATCATTAATTGCATTTGTAAGCTTATCATTTGCCTGATAATTATTATTGCCAATTACAATTGCTAGTGTTTTCATGGATTATAATTTATTGTGTACCACAAAATTACAAAATATTGCCACATCCTCCTAAAGTAGGACCGAGCTGTTCGCTATATCTTTTCCGAAAAGGAAAAGGATGCCGCTGCCATCTCTTGTGGAATTGTTTTGGCTATTTTCATTAACTTATTATTTTCTTAAGCCAGTTATTGAATTGTTAAGCAGGCTTATTCTGGATTAATACTTAATACGTTTAGATACATTTATGCTTTCATGATGATAGGGTTTCTATAGTCGGTCTGTATTCAGGCCGGCTATTTCTTTTTTATCCCTATTCCTAATGCTCCGAGGATTCGACAAATCAGATGTGTTGATAATAGACATGTTGTTCCCATCCAAAGTGATCTTTAGGACCTTCTATAAAGCTTGCCATACTGCAGGCTTTTTTTTTTGCTCTGCCGTTTTTTTCAAGCCCTTCTTATATACCTAAGCTTCTTTAAAATCTTGAGCTTTTTGTTAGCTCATTTTCCGGGAAGAACAACGGACTAAAAAGGCAGCTAATGTAGTGTGGCGGCCACCGCACATGGCCAGCCAAAAGACTACGGCATAAACACAATGCCCATTTATTTTTTTATTTTCTTTTCAGCGGAATGGGCATTTTCTCCCACCGCACATGGCCTTCCTTTATTCCGTTTCCTTTTGGCTCTTCGCTATCGCCCCACTATTTCATTGCTTTCTTTTTTGCCGTTTTTTCTTTTGGAAAATAGTTTTTGGCAGGGAAGGGAAACGAAACAGATTATGCACAATTTAAAAATTCAAGCTATGCAAATCATCGGCAGAATTACAGCGGACGCAAAGGTCCACACACTTGGTAACGACAGGAAGGTTGTCAATTTCACGGTAGCGGAAAACCACGACTACAAGAACAGACAGACGGGCGAATGGGTCAAGCGGGCAACATTCTACCGCTGTGCCTATTGGATTACCGACAAGATTGCCAAAGCCTTGACCAAGGGGCGTTTGGTAGAATTGACGGGCAGGGTAGATGCAAGGGCATGGACGGGCAATGACGGTGAAACACGCACCAACTTGGAACTCCGTACCGAAAAAATCAAGTTCCACGACAGCGGAAAAAAGTCCTTCACAGAAGAGCCATCAAAGAGCAACACGCAAAACAGTTCAAGCAAAACCAGCGACAGCAGGGAAGAAGACGATTTACCTTTTTAAGTTTTAAGGGAATCACTGCACGGGCAATTTTCAATCACACAATTCTTTAATCAAAAACACAAATATCATGGGACACAATCTAAATTTCAACGAGAGGACAGGAAAGTATTCTTTCTTTAGCGTGCAGGAAAAGGCATGGCACGGCTTGGGACAAATCGTAACGGACTACCCGACAAGTAAAGAAGCCATCATCCACGCAGGATTGGATTATGAGGTCATTAAAACTCCACTATTTACAAGGGCGCAGGGCATGGGCATAGCAGAGGACGGTACGGTCATGGACGGTTCAGAAATAGAAGTACCTAACAATTTTGCAAACATCCGTAGCGATAACAATACAGTATTGGGTGTGGTGGGCAAGGACTACCAAATCGTACAGAACAACGAGGCGTTCTCATTTTTCGATGCCATAGTCGGTAACGCTGACGGCATTCTTTACGAAACGGCAGGGGCATTGGGACAGGGCGAACGCATCTTCATTACTGCCAAGCTACCGGGTTATATACGTGTGGGTAATGGCGAGGACGTAACAGAGAAGTATATCTTCCTCACCACATCGCACGATGGTAGCGGAAGCATCACGGCGGCATTTACACCCATCCGTATCGTGTGCCAAAATACGCTCAACGCATCCTTGAGGAGCATGAGCAATGTGGTACGCATCAAACATACCACAGGTGCTAAACAACGTTTGGCAGATGCCCATAAAGTGATGGGCATTGCCAATACCCTCAGCATGGAACTAGAAGGGATATTCAACCGATGGGCTAAGGTGGACATTACGGACAAGGATGTTAAAAAGCTAATCCAATTGGCACTTTGCCCCAACAAGGAAACGTATGAGCTATTGCGCAAAGGTGAGACAGACCAATTGTCGAGCGTGTTTACCAATACGGTAGAGGATGCATTTGCCTATGCAATGACAAGTGATACACAGCAAATGGACACCACCAAGGGCAAGTTGTTCGGCGCATACAATGCGGTGACGGGCTTTTACCAAAATGTGCGGAAGTTCAGGGACGATGAAGCCAAACTTCAGTCCATCGTCATGGGCGGAACGGCGCAGGGCAGGGCGCAGAAAGCCTTTGACCTATGCACCGACTTTGCAAAAGAAGGTACAGCCATTTTCCCATTTAACTAATGACAACTAGGCAACCACCTTAGGGTGGTTGCCTACAAAAAACAACGGATATGAAATCACTTAACAATGCCTCAAAGAAAATCTTTTTTAAACTGATTGATATCATGTATGGTTCGGACTGTTTGGAAATCGAGAATAAGCCTTTTCTAAACCTTGTTCTCGAAAGGATTGGCAGGGACATAAAAACGCCACATGGTACTGCTGAAGTGTACAGCCTAAGACACGGTTACGAACAGGATGAAGACCTGATGATACTACTTGAAATGTTTTTTATAATAGTCGATAACCGCAAAGGTGATGCTATGGCTTGGGCTTTGGTCAGGATTTTTCCCTATAAGTTCCATAAAACAGTTTCGAAAATCATGCAGGTGGGCATACCTATAGAAAACGGTTGGCTCTGCGAATATGACAAGGGCTTGCAAGAAGGACAGCTAAGGGCTGCTGACAAATGGCTAAAGGATATTGAACGGCAGGGATATTTAGATGAAGTTCCATTCTGATAGATAGGGTATATGACAACTCAAGAAATTGAACTGTAAGGCTTCAAGGAAAATCAACAGTTCCATTAGAATTGAAACAATTTTTATTAATCACTAAAATCAAATACCATGAAAGCATTGGAAGAAATGAACAACGTTGAAAAGGCATATGTGTTAGCCAAGCTGTTTCCCGACAACCTCAAAGAGCTGATAGCCTTTACAGTGGAGGAAGCAGGGCGGTTTAGAAAACAGGAAAAGCATATACGGAGCATTTGGACAGGCTCTTTTATTACAGCTGATTTTTGGTATAATCTATTGGACAATGTGGAAGGCGTGATAAAGCGTAACAACGTCATGTTGCACAAAAGCCCCCGTGTATTTTCTGACCAATTGTTCGACGGATATAACGCCTTGTTCCTTATCTATAGCCTTATCAAATTTTCAGACCAAGAAGCATGTAACCAAAATCTGAAACAGGCTATACACCTGCTTTTCGGAGATAAACAAATCCTATCCATAACCCTAGAAAACTAATCCATGAAAAATCAATTCACATTCCAAGTCGAAAGCTTGTTGTACGGTATCGAAAACCCGAAAGGAGCAATCGAACATGTTCTGTTTGCCAATCGGATGGCAGAACATTTAGGGATAAATTCCTTCAACCGCATTGCCCGAGTTTCTTTCGGCGACAACGGCATAAACAAGGAGGTAGCAGGAGCAGTTCCTTTAGAAGAAACGCTTCTGTTAGGGCAGGAAGGTTGGAACGATACGGTATTGCACCTATGTATCAGAAGCAGGAGAACCGCATGTAAAATAGCAACAGTCCATTTCCCAAATCGTGAGGTAACTATAGATGGGCAGTACCGCCATACGCTGATAATGCGAAAGCTTACGGACAGCGAGATACAGCAAATTTTCAACTACGTATGGGACAATATGGAGCTTATCCAACCAATGGACAAATACTTAAAAGACTAACCATTAAAATCATAGACATGTTGAGCATTACAGATTTAAACGGTTGCTCTATCGAGGTGACAGACCTTGATGAAGCCATAGGACAAGCCTCACGTTTTTTGAAATATCACCATGAGGACAAATATTTTGCCGATTTCGACAAGAAACAGAAAGCATATTGGCAGGACATACACAAAAAACTATTACGGTTAAGAACGAAACAAAATTGACATGGATATTATAACGAACATCATACAGAACCCACCGTACATAGGACTATTGCTGATGGGTATAGCCTTACGCCTTATCATCGGTATGCGGAAGTTTAACCGCCGAGGAATAGGGGGCTTACAGCATTTCTCTAATTACTTCATCGGATTGATTACTCTTTTCGTGGAATGGGTATTGAACTGCATAGCATACGCACTAATCGTGTGGGGCTTGTTGGGCTTGGCTTTCATGTAGGAGAGCAGGGAAATAAAACCAATAATAAAGAGTAAACAATCATTTTAAAAACTTTTAAAAACAGAAACAATGGACACGAATTTTTTTAAACAGATAGAGCAGGTTGGATTTGCAGGGGATTTACAAATTGTAATCGCAAAGGGTGAGGACAATGTATGGATTGTATCCACGCTCCTACAAAATCCGATGTGCGGAGATAAGGCAAAAGAACTGATAGTACCGCTTTTGCTCCGAGGTACAGCGCAGGAATTGGATGAAGGTTATATAGCGACTATCACAACACCGATAGAAAAGGCTTCGGGACTGATGGACAATATGGAAGCTTTTGTAAGACAGCTTGATGAAGCGCAGAAGCAGTCCGTAATGGAGAAGGGCAGAACCGACAAGCAGAACAAGGAGCGTGAAGCCAAGGACAAGAAATACAAGGATGCCATGACAAAGGTGGACGAATTGGAAAAGGAAGGCAGGCACCGTGACGCATGGATGAAAGTACCCGAGACTACAGACCATCCCGATAAGGCGGAAGAGATACGCAGGCGTAAAGCAGGACTATCTGAGAAATTTGCACCCGACCTTTTTGGAATGGCGGTCAATGTACCCATAAAGGAAAAACTACCAACAAGCGGAAACCTTGATGGACATACACTTTCAGCAATGGCAGATGAAAATGTCGATGATGAAGAAATGGAGCAGGAAGAGCTTGATGATGAATATGCAGAAGACGATAACAATCCGTATTAATTTTTAAAATAGAGCAATCATGTTAGTAGCAACACAATTAGACAGACTATTCCTCTTTGAGGATAAAGGGCAGGAGAGAAGATTGACAGACCCCGAGCCGAAATGGAGCGTACAGGCGGTACTGAATTTTTATGCCAACACCTATCCCATACTGACGACCGCAAAAGTATCTGCACCAGTTATAAAGGAAGATAAGGTACAGTACCGTTTTGAGAGCGTGATAGGAACTAAAGGATAAATCAAAAATCAAGAACAATGAACTATGCAACACCATATCATATCGGGCACTTTCCAATTACCCAAAGAGCCAAAGCAACAGGTGCTATACCGACAGTTGGACGAATTTATCCATTTCTTGAAGCGCCCCAAGGATGCAGGGGAAATAAGGAAGGACAAAAAGAAGTCCGTACCAATAGACCAGTTACCGATGGTTTTCTAAGCTGTAAGTTTCTTCCGAAGCAGGAAGCAGGACAAGCGGTACAGGCTTATCAGGGAACAGAAAGAACGGAAAGGGATTTTTATAATTCCCTTTCCCACTTGGCACAGCATTATAACCTGCATCCCATGCACTCCAAATCCTACGGCTATCCCTACAATATCGCATTGGCTTTGGATGATATACAGCAACAGTTAAAAGATAAAGTGCGCAATTGGGAACAGTTAAGTTTCCTACAGGACAGTAGGGGATCGTATCTGGAAACAACTGAATGTTATAGTATGGGGACAACGCTCCTGTATATTCCCGTTGCACCTTTATTCCGATTGCTAAAAGGTCCAAAATGCAAACACACCGCACAATTACTATTGTCGGTTTATGCCTACCTCTATCATGTAGCTGCTGTTCCCTACCACGGAAATGAAAATAGTTACCTCTATCGGACGTACGAAATGTTGAAGGATTGGGTGACAGATGACGAAGAAACGGAGGAAGGAGCAGAGCTGTTGCAGGAAATAGAGCAGTCAGTTTATATAGGGGAGTTTATAGAACGCAAGCTGTACAGCCACCACAATTTGGACAGATTTAAGCATCGCTTGGACAATTTCAAAATCAAAGGGGATACGGACAAAGCATGTTGGGATATAGCCAACAATTTCTACCAACTGCTATTACAATACCCCAATGAAACAATGTTTAGAAGTATACCGATTAGTATACAAGATGATGATGACGACGACGATGATTTTGAAGAAGACGACAGCGAACGAATAATAGCAATGGCAAAATATATTTCTTTCTGTGCGGACAGTAATGGCAAACTTTTCGAACAGCTTTTTGAGTCCGTCAACCTGGAGTTCCAAAACTGTGCAGGAATGCAGGAGCCAACAATAAGCAAACGGTTTGATGGTAACGAAAGTGCGTATAAAAGTCTTGATTTTGAAAGCCTTCTGTTTCCCTTGATTGAAGAACTTATTTGTATAGTGAACGACCTATAAACTTTTGAACGATGAAAGATATAACAAGCATTTACACGAACCTTTTTAGTCCGAAGTCTGCCTTAGTTTTCTATGAAGCGCAAGGAACAAAGGGAGAAGTCTATGTAGAGCATTTTGATATGGACAAAAACGGTATACCCATCAATGCCCATCCCTTGACGACAAGGGAAGCAAACCGACTTGCCAAATCCCTAATAACAGTAAGGGAGAAGGACGAACCTTTCCTGAAAATGGAAGGTATTCTATCAAACAACGTCTTACATGTTGACCCAAAAAAGGGTGAGGCATTATGGTTTACCAAAGCCATGCGTAGGGAACTGTTTTTTACGGAAAAATTGGGCATAGCCAACGGTCTGGCTAATGTCCCGCCTATGCTGTGGAAAGCTACGCGACAGCAGCTTTATGTATTTGGATTACGAAGTAACCGCAGACCAACACAGACCACAAAGCTGTACAACGCACCATTTTTCAATGTCTACGAAAACGGCAATGTATGTATGGGCAATGTGGATATAGCCATTAAAAAATCTTCTTCCTTGAATGTATTCACATCAGCATGGGAGCAGAATTTTTTTAACTCCTATTTCAGCCATCTGATGCAGAACTACAATCCTATTGAGGGCAACTGTGTACTGCTATGGGACAGCCTCGTAAATACGCACTTACCTTTTCCTATGGACGTATTGAAACGGAGTACGACAACCTTAAATCAACTGCTATGAACACCATAAAAACAGCCGTGCACTTTACGGACAATTACCTATTAAATCCTACCAATCCCGTTACTGTAAACCTTATCGGAGCAGGGGGCACAGGCTCTCAGGTCCTGACAGCCTTGGCACGGATGAACCATGCTCTAGTAGCCTTGGAACACGCAGGTTTGCAGGTGCGGCTATGGGACAACGATAAAGTGATGGAAGCCAATCTGGGCAGACAGTTATTTGCGGAAAGCGAATTAGGGCTTTACAAATCCGTAGCCTTGATAAACCGTACCAACCGCTTTTTTGGTACGGACTGGAAAGCCGAAAGCGTAAAGTTTGAAAAGAACAGTTTGGACAAGATGCCCGATAGTGCAAGTGCATCTATTTTTATTTCGTGTGTGGACAGTGTGCAGTCTAGGTTCGCCATTGCTGATATACTAAAGCAGTTGGAGAGCGGTAGTTATTACCTGCACCGTCCAAGCTATGCCCTTGACTTTGGTAACAGCCGTGATACAGGGCAGGTCATACTGTCCACAGTAAGAGCCATAAAACAACCCGAATCCGAAAAGTATGTTACTGTCGCTAATCTACCATTGATTACGGACGAGTACGGAGAACTACTGAAGCAGTCAGAACAGCAGGACGACACACCGAGCTGTAGTCTGGCGGAAGCTTTGGACAAGCAGGACTTGTTTATCAATTCATCACTTGCTCAGATGGGTTGCTCACTGTTATGGAATCTGTTCCGCAATGGAATGACCGAGTACAGGGGCTTCTTCTTAAACCTGCAAACCTTCAATGCCCAGCCTATTAAAGTCGCCTGACAGCCATCGCGGGCGGCTCGCCAATAACCCCTCATAGCTTCGGAATAATTGACTCGCGGATATGGTACAGCCACATTCGCCAAATTTCCTACTCAGCAATGCACCCACAAAATTAGCCAAAAGAGGCTGTGGTATTGATTATGGTATCACCTCCGATTAGCATAAGCTTTTAGCTTTGCCATTGGTATACCACCTCCTTCGTCCGTGAAATACAAATGGCGGAAAAGGTGCAGCCACATTCGTCAATCCTCTTACATTTCATACTTCCATTACAGAGATTACCGAAAGAAGCTGCGGCGTTGATTATGGTATTAATGTGATTCGTATAAGCTTTTAGCTTTGCCATTGGCATACCACCTCCAGCGTAGGTGAAATACAAATGGCGGAAACGGTACAGCCACATTCGTCAATATTCTTTCTTTCCATTCTTCCATTGCAGAAATTGCCGAAAGAGGCTGTGACATTGGCTAGGGTAGTAAATAGATTGCTGATGCCAATTTGGTTTATTGCAAATATGAAATTATAAAAGGAAGCTCGATGGCTTCCTTTTATATTATGCCCATAAGTAATACTAATGCCCTGGCTATTTCTTTGGCATCTTTGCCTTAGCAACGATTTCACTAAGACCTTTACCTGCCTTGAATTTCGGAAGTTTCTTGGCCTTGATCTTCAATGGCTCACCTGTCTGTGGATTGCGACCGGTACGTGCCGAACGTTCAGCAACCGAAAAAGTCCCAAATCCTACAAGTGTCACAGGTTCACCCTTTTTCAAGGAACTCCCAACCGAATCGGTAAATGCATTAAGGGCCGACTCGGCCTGTACCTTGGTAATGCCCGATGCCTCGGCTATGGCTGTAATCAAATCTGCTTTGTTCATAAAGGTCTTTATTTATCTGTTTGGGGAACGATATTAATGCTTCTGGAACAATTCAACAAGAAAAGGAAACAAATTCGCAGATTATACAAATTATCATTATATTTATATGAAATTGTAACGACCAATATACAATGACCTTATTACCCCTATATGATGAAAAGGACCTGCTGGTTAAACTGCGGGACGGGGATTATGCGGCATTCGAAATTATCTACCGACGTTACAGTAAGCCCATTTCAGTTAATCTCTTCAGGATATTAAAATCAAGGGAACTTGTAGAAGAAACTTTGCAGGACCTTTTCCTGAAAGTATGGGAGCAACATAGTAGCATCTATATAGAACAGTCCCTACAATCCTACCTGCACCGGGTGGCTGGAAACCTGGCCTATGACTACTTCCGTAAGATGGCAAGGGACAAGAAACTGGCCGGGCATGTATGGGAAAATATGGTGACCACCTATAATCCCTTTGAAGGGGTTGCAGATGAAGAAGTCGATAGGGCACTGTACAGCCTGATCGACAATCTGCCAGCCCAACGCAGAAGGGTATTTATGCTGTGCAAGTTGGAGGGCAAAAGCTATAACGAGGTCAGTACCTTGCTGGGCATATCTGTAGCAGCTGTCAACGACCACATCACGAAGGCAAATAAATTCCTGAAAACAAACTATGCACATGTCGCACCTTTAATGCTGTCTATATTTTTAGCTCTCAAGTCATAGTGCTGGCGAATAACTGCATTATGTCTGTCCTTTCCTAGCGCTACCTCCTTTTTAGGTGGTATATTTTGAAAAATAAAATAACTGAAATACAGCCACTTAAAAATTTATTCACATACACAGCTATTGGAATTATAGAGCCGGGCGTCATATCAATAAAAACGCTTTGGCAGTAAACCCACATATCCGCTCGTTGTTCAGCAAGTATCTGGAAAATTCCACCACAAAGGAGGAGTACGAGGAGCTGCTGCAGTATTCCATAGAATCAGATGACGAAGAGTTTCGTCGGATGTTCCGCGAGGCCATGAGCAAAGATGCTTTAGAAAGCGATGTGTCGGAAACAATCCTTATAGATATATCGGATGCAGTGGAACTTAGGTTAAGAGAGAAAATCCAAACCAGAAGGAAGCCTATCATAAGAAGATGGATACCTTATGCAGCGGCCTGTATCCTTGTCTTAGTATCGTTGTCGGCGTATTTCATTTTAAGGCAGCAAGATAATTCCACAGATTTATATAGTGCCTACGGCAACGACGTATTGCCAGGAACAAATCGCGCAACCATTACCTTGTCCGATGGAAGCCGCTATGAGCTGAACGATAACAAGGACGGTATAAACGTCAATGGACAGGGCATACAGTATGGCGACGGAAGTGTTATTGCAAAGGTGCAGGATGCAACTATGGCAACGGTGGCAACACCAAACGGCGGACAGTACCGCATAACGCTACCGGACGGGACGAAAGTCGTCCTGAACGCATCATCATCTATTACCTACCCGACAAAGTTCACAGGAAAAGAACGTCCCGTAAAGCTGGAAGGTGAGGCCTATTTTGAGGTAGCTAAGAATACGCAGCAACCTTTCATGGTTGAAAGTGGTACACAGACGATAACCGTATTGGGTACCCATTTCAATGTACAGGCCTATCCCAATGAACGCACAGAAACGACACTGGCAGAAGGGAGCATAAAGCTGAACAGTGCCAAAGACAACACGAATCCAATTGTCCTAAAACCCAACCAGCAGGCCAGTCTGCAAAATGGTGGGTTCACAATCAGACATGTAGATGCGACAGAATATACAGCATGGACACAAAATACATTTGTGTTCAACGAACTGCCGCTATCCGAAATAATCAAACAACTGGAACGGTGGTACGATGTAGAAATTACCTATCCGCCACAGGTCGGGACGGAAAAATTTTATGCGGAGCTACCACGTGACCGTAAGCTGTCCGAGATACTTAAAGCCATCGGCCAGTTCAACAAACTCAAATTTAAAATCGAAGGAAGGAGGGTCTCTATTTTAAAGTAAGATGTTTCTTATGTTGGCCGGACACCAATAAAAATGCCAATGCTGTTAGCGCAGCATTGGCGGGTGTCAGGTTCCAAAATTTTAAT
Source organism: Sphingobacterium sp. MYb388 (assembly GCF_037479535.1). Classification (NCBI taxonomy): domain Bacteria; kingdom Pseudomonadati; phylum Bacteroidota; class Sphingobacteriia; order Sphingobacteriales; family Sphingobacteriaceae; genus Sphingobacterium; species Sphingobacterium sp. MYb388. The sequence continues at coordinate 1,145,919 of NZ_JBBGYV010000001.1, forward strand.
CTCGACAACTAATATTTTTTTAACCAACGGTACAAACATAACTATTATTTGCTTCAATTTCAAGTAGCGAAGAATGGTTAGGAGCGTACCGCTAACCCTAAAATTATGAATGTACACATTCATCTACTCCCTTTATTTAAGCGGCTCCTGAGGCCTTTGATAAAGCCGGACTGTTCCATGCTTCCGAAAAGTAGGGAACTATTTACCATGACCGTTTTAATTCTGGGCTTTGCTGGTATGGTCTCAGCGCAACAGGTCAACCTTGATGTCAGAAATGAAAAACTGGTTAACGTCTTTAAGGTACTGAGGAAACAGAGTGATTATGCTTTTGTCTTTCCGCAAAAACTGATGGACAAGGCTCTGCCTGTTACCCTTAAGCTCAGGAATACGGAACTAAAGGAAGCTCTGAATCAGATATTTAAAGGACAGCCTTTGCGGTATGAAATTCAGGACAAAACCATTGTGGTTACGGACTTTCCAGGAGCAATAATACCAAGGTCACAGAATAGGATTGGAGCACCCACTACGAACAACCAACAACCGATAAGGGGAACGGTCAGGGATACCGGGGGTAATCCATTGGCTGGTGTAACCGTAATTGTAATGGAAACAGGTATAACTGTTGGTACAAACCAGTACGGAAGCTTTGAAGTTCTGGCATCCATAGGTAACACCCTGCAGTTTCGGTACCTAGGTCATAGTCCTTTTGAAGCGGTCGTGACCAGTGATCAGGTCAATGTGGCCATGCACTATACGATCAATGAAATTGCAGAAGTGGACGTAACGGTCAATACAGGTTTTCAGACCATGAACAAGGAACGTTCTACAGGTTCATTCACAAAAGTGGACAACGAGCTGTTCAACCGCAGGGTAGGGACGAATGTGCTCGACAGGTTGGAAGGTGTGACGAGTGGTCTGATGTTTAACGGTAACTATGTAGACCGAGCCAACTCTTCTCCTTTTAATGTGCGTGGGTTAAGTACCATCTTTGCCGATACCAAGCCATTGATTATTGTGGACAATTTCCCTTTCGATGGTGACCTGTCCAATATCAACCCGAACGATGTAGAGGATATCACAGTCTTAAAAGATGCGGCAGCATCTTCAATTTGGGGTGCACGTTCAGGTAACGGAGTCATTGTTATCACCACAAAGAAAGGCGGAATGAACCAGCCGATGAACATCAGCTTTAATTCCAACTTTACCTACACCACAAAGCCTGATATCTTTTACGGACAGAATTTTCTGGACGCCTCCAGTTTTATTGATGCCGAGCAGTTCCTGTTCGATAAGGGCTATTATAATTCAAACATAACAAATGTCCGCAAACCAACACTGTCGCCTATAGTCGAAATACTACTCAACAAACGGAATAATGTAATAACGGAAGCCGAAGCAAACGCGCAGATGGACGTATACCGCAATAATGACTTTAGGGACGACCTCTCCAAATATTTTTATCGTAGTACAGGTACGCAGCAGTATGCCTTGAATCTGAGCGGAGGCGCAGATAAGGTGAGCTATTACTTTTCGGCAGGCTATGATGATGCACCATCTGTGAATGTGGGAAACGGTTACAAGCGGATCAGCTTGAACAGCAATACCATATTCCGCCCTATAAAACAGTTGGAAGCGACAGTAGGTATCATGCACATTATAGGTAACAACAAGAACAATAATCCGGGCAACATCACGACCATCAGCAGAAACACCTATTATCCCTATGCCCGTATGGTAGATGATCAAGGCAATAGCTTGGCATTGCCAAAAGATTATCGACTAAGTCACATACAAAGTTTATCAAATACAGGATTGCTGGACTGGCAATACAGACCTGTTGATGAACTCAACAATGCGGACAATACAGGTAAGAGCATGCATACAAGACTGAACACAAGCTTGAAGTTTACCTTTATACCGGGCTTGAGTGTAGAAGCAAGATACCAGTTAGAAAAGCAAAACGCCAGCACGTTTAATCTGCAAAATGAACAGAGCTATTTTACACGCAACCTGATTAACCTAAATACGCAGGTCGGAACTGGCGGTGCCTTTACCTATGGTGTGCCCAAAGGCAGTATCCTAGACCAAAGTAGCAACGATATGACCAGCCAGTCTATCCGTGTGCAGATTAATCTCGATAGAAAATTCGGGAATGATCACGAAGTAACTGCTATAGCAGGTATTGATGGAAAAGAGGTGGTTACGGATATAAACTTTTGGAGGCTTTATGGCTTTAAGGAACAGACAGGTACGTCCACGGCAGTAAACTATGAAATGAATTATCCAAAATATGGTAATCTCGCAGCTTCTGGAAGAATACCTTATCTGGACCGGTACAATAAATTGACCGATATCTATTTTTCCTACTTCGCGAATGCGGCATATACCTACAAGGGTCGGTATACAGCATCAGGTAGCGCACGTATTGATCAAAGTAACCTATTTGGTGTAAATACAAATCAAAAATCAGTTCCGTTATGGTCTATTGGTGGAGCTTGGATAGCTAGCAAAGAAAGTTTTCTGCAAAATGATTGGATTGAATTATTGAAAGTACGAAGCACTTTTGGTTACAATGGCAATATTGATAAAACGGTATCTGCTTATGCCACGGGAGTTTATGCAACAAGCTATTTAAATAATGTTCCATTTGTTTGGCTTCAGACGCCGCCTAATCCTGAACTGCGATGGGAGCGTATTGCTATGTGGAATATAGGAACTGACTTTTCGGTATTTAAAGGGATGATTTCAGGTAGTTTAGAGTATTATAATCGGAGAGGAAAAGATATGTTAGGTTATGCCGCAATAGATCCGACAGTTGGTATGGATCAATTTAAAGGAAATGTAGCAAATATTACTGGTAATGGATTAGATGTAGATCTAACTTTCAGGAAAGGCAAAATAGTTTTATGGACAAGTAACTTACTACTTAGTATTGCCAAGGATAAGGTGTCAGAATATGATAGAAAAGTTAATCTGAGTACATATATGCAAAGTGCAGCTGGGGAATTAGGAACCAACAGTACTTTTACACCAATTGTAGGACAACCGATTTATGGTATTTACAGTTATCCATGGGGCGGTTTAGATCCCGAAAATGGAGATCCGTTGGTTAAAATTACAGATGGAACCAATAAGGATTACAGTCTGTTGTTTTCATCTACAGACTTCTCTAATTTGGTGTATCATGGAAATGCCCGTCCTACACACTTTGGGGCGTTTCGAAATACCATAGCTTACAAAGGAATTTCATTGTCGGTAAACTTGACCTACAAGTTTAATTATTATTTCCGGAGGCCATCCATCAATTATACATCGCTTGCAGCCTCTTGGCTAGGACATGGCGATTATAACCAGCGGTGGCAACATCCTGGAGACGAGAACAAAACTAATATTCCGTCTTTTACCTATCCTTTAAATGTCAATAGAAATAACTTTTTTAGTGGTTCTGAAATATTAGTAGAAAAAGGGGATCATATTCGATTGCAGGATATTCGGGTAGCTTACGATGTTCCGGTCGGAAAGTTAAGATGTATAAAAAGTATTAATCTATATACCTACATTAATAATGTGGGCATACTTTGGAGAAGTACCGATACCAAAATTGATCCAGATTTTGTGTCTAACAGATTTGTAAATCCAACTACCTATGCCGTTGGTTTACAGTGTAACTTTTAAGATTAGAATCATGAAAAATATAAAATACACAATAATTTTATTTTGTTTATTTCAGTCATGTAACAAATTGGATATTAAACCTGATCTGTCACGTGTTGTGCCGTCAACTCTTGATGATTTTCAAGGATTATTAGATAATACAGATGGAATATTCAACGTATCATATGTTAATTATGGCGAAATTGCTTGTGCCGACTACCATATTGATTATCAAGATTATCAATCGAATTTTACGCCCTTGACATCTCAAGTATATGTATGGAATATTAAAGATTTAAACGACCCATACTTTGTTGATTGGAATACTTCATACTCAAGAATTCTTCAGTGTAATATTGTTTTGGATGGGTTAATTTCTAATCGTACTTTAGAAAGTAATGAACCTTTTAAAAATGTCAAAGGGCAGGCATTGTTTCATCGAGCACATAGTTTTTTTATGTTAGCTGAAGAGTTCGCACAAGTTTATGACGAGGCAAATTTGGATAAACCAGCACTCCCATTGCGTACATCTTCTGATATCAACATTAATTACCCCTTAAGTTCTGTTCGTGATACTTACGGACTTATTATTAACGATCTCAAGGTTGCATCTGCCCTCCTTCCTGAAAGTCAATTGTACAAAACACGACCGTCGAAGCCAGCGGCATATGCATTGTTAGCAAGAGTGTTTTTAGCAAAGGGTGATTATACAAATGCATTGATATATGCGGATTCATGTCTTTCTATGAAATCCGATTTAATGGATTTTAATGATTTAAATGAAAATTCAGATTATCCAATTAATCAATTCAATAAAGAAGTTTTATTTCAAGGTAGTATTTCTTACGATCATTTGCTTTCAAGAAACGTATTGAGAATTAATAGTTCTTTACTTGATTTATATGAATCAAATGATCTAAGAAGGAATATCCTGTTTTTTAAAAGAGATGATGGAAGCTTCGGCTTTAAAGGGAATTACAACGGTGTAGAGATAAATTCAATTTTCGGAGGAATTGCAACTGATGAAATATTATTAGTACAGACAGAATGCAATGCCCGTAAAAATAATATTTCATTGGCTCTAGAAGGTTTAAATAAACTACTAAAAAAACGATATAAAAATACATCTTTTGTTCCTCTAAATATAACCAATCAAGAGGTTTTATTAAGGAGAGTGTTGTTGGAACGCAGAAAGGAATTGCTCTTTAGAGGTTTGCGCTGGACAGATTTACGACGATTGAATAAGGATTCGCGCTTTGAAGTCACTTTGACCAGAGAATTAAATGGACAAACTTACACCTTACAGCCAAATGATCCGAGTTATGTTTTTCCAATCCCCAAATATGTTACAACTATTACATTCTAATCCTGAAGCCCTATGAAAATGTGTAAAATATTGATTTTGGTTAACTATATATTTTGTTATCCTTTTGGGTTGATCGCTAATGTTAGCTTTTCAGGAACAGACTCATTATCTAAGCAAGTTCAAGCGCTGGAACAAGGAGAACAAGTTCCTGACTTAAAGTTTATTTCCTTAGTTAATGCTAAAAAGCAATCATTGAAACTGTCGGACTTTAAAGGAAAATTGATAATTCTGGATTTCTGGGCAACTTGGTGCAGCTCTTGTGTTGCAGCCTTACCTAAGCTAAATGAATTACAAAAGAAATTTCAAGATAAAATTCAGATTATTGGGGTAACAGACCAAAAGGTTGAATTGATTGAGACGTTCTATAAACAGCGAGTCGAAATTCAAAATCTAAATTTAGTTTTTCCTACGGAAACGGATGATAATGTGCTGGCCAACTATTTCCCACACCAAACGATTTCTCATCTGGTATGGATAAGTGAAGATCGGAAAGTTATAGCGATAACTGAGTCTAATGAATTAACTGAAGAAAACATAACAAAAATTTTAGAAAGGAAGGTTGTTAATTTAAAACCTAAAATCGATAGAAATACTCGTAATGACATTAATATTGATGAACCTTTTTTTCTTGAAAAAGTCGCCAAACCTATCTACGTAAATGAGAGTGTTACTGATGGGGGAATAAGATACAAAACGATTATTACAAAAAAAGTTCCCGGGTTGACCAGCATCATTAAAACTTTCACAGGAAGAGTGATTGCAACAAATACAATTTTGGAAAATCTTTTTAAAAGTGCTTATAAATATGACAACCTTGCTTCCGGAGAATATTTAACACCTTTTCCTAATAATAAACTAAAATGGGAAGTAGGAATCAATACGTTTTATGATGTTCCAAAAGAAAATGATTTAATGCAAGAATTTTATGCAGAAAATCAATTTTGTTTTGAACTAGTATTTTATGATTATTACAATGGCCCAAAGTATGATTGGACGAAGCTAGAACTAAACACTATTATTAGTAATATAATGAAAAAGGAATTACAGTTATGGACTGGGTTTTATTCAGCAATTATTCCAAGGGAAGAAAATACGAATGTCTTAAAAATAAAGGATAAAACTAAGATTTGTAGTGAAGAAATCTACAGTAAATCAGAAAACGTTCCAGGAAATTTGGGAATAACTTTAAAAGACTCTAGAATGTTGAATCTTAAAAAAGCGCTATGGTATTCTTTGCAACTCGATGATCCATTAATAGACGAAACTAATTATTATGGCCCAATTAATATGAGACTTGATTGCAAAATGACAAATTTTGAGGAAGTGCAGAACGCACTATTAAAGTTTGGTATTGAATTAAAAAAGGAAAAGCGTATAGTACCTGTTCTAGTAGTAAGAAGTGATGTTGATTTTTAGTTTTAAAACAAGGACGTCAAAGAGAATTTGACATCCTTGTTTATTCTTTCTGTAAATACAATTGTATTACCTATGGTACAAAAACCGCGTGGATTTCAGCAATTGGTAGATCACTTCCATTTGCGTATCGGGTGGCACACAAATTTGGATTTGAGGTTGTGCACTGATTTAGCTGGATTTGTGTTGCACTAGGATCTTCTTTATCCGGTCTCCAAAATTCATCAGCTTGAGCGCTTGTAAATCCTGCTCCGATTAGAGCAAATGCCATTGCGGCGAATCCGATTTTTAATTTGTTGGATTTCATAATAGTTGTTTTTTGTTTGTTTAAAAAAGAAAGAACGTACTATCGACCATTTACAAGGTAAATGGTTCTTAGGGTGAATAGATATTGCCTACTGTTTTCTACAGGTGTTCGGCTGTTCCTGATATTTATATGGCCTATAAATTTTTTATTGTTGCTAAACTTTGTTCTTTGATTTCATAAGTCAATATCTTTTTACCATTGCCGACCAATGCAACCAGACGATTTTCAAAAATCTTAAAATCAACTAGGTTTTGTTTTTCGGTTTGGGGTAAGGTAAAGCTGTACTCATAGTTACCATTGCCGATTGAATAAACATCTATAGTGGCAAGCCTGTCGGGTTGATTATCTGCAGTAAGCTTAGAGTAACAATATAGTTGGTTACCTGATATCGCCACAGCATAATTGGTATAGCGCGGAGGTGCGGACTGCGTACCAACTTTACTGTTTTTTTCTTCCTTGATGACCTCCTTTATATTGGCTAGACTAAATGTATCGATGGTCTTGGCTGCATACAGAAGGTTCAGATTAGTATCAAGACAGCGAATCTGGTTGGACATCTTCTGCACTAGCAACAGCTTATGATGTTCGGGGCTGTAGACCATATGTGCTTGTGAGGACATCCCGTTGTCATGTGTGAGGTAGGAGGCTTTGTTTTCATAGCCTTCAACTTGTCCTGATCCGTTTGCCTTGGCAACAATGTAGTCACGCTCGGCAGCCGAGTAAACACGGATGAAATAACGGTTGTGTTGATATTGCAGGGCAGCATTAAAATGTTTACTTTTCATATCCAACTTTATTGTTCCTTCAGTAACGCCGCTTTCCTTGGTAAAGACTGCAGGAAGATTACCTGCAAATAGCATGGTGAAAGGGCTATCGACCTGCATGCTGTAATTGTAATTGATCCATTGGTCATAGGGCACGGGAAGCATTTCATAGCGCAGGTCTTTTTCGCCAGTCTTTAATAGGGCTATCTTTTGCGGTGTCTGTGGTGTAAAGTATGTGGTATATTTAGTAATGGTATTGACTGAAATGAGGGCTTCTGTGCTGTTGACTTCACCTGTAAGAACCAGCATGTCATTACGGAAATTCCGGTTAAAGCCGTTTGGTATTTCCCGTTTGAAGGACACAAATCCCCATACGGTCAGTGCAACCACAGGCAGGAGCAAGGACAGGATAATGATGAATCGCTTTTTCATGACTAAGTAATTTAGTGAACAGAAAGATTGTTGTACTTGGTTTGATTATGTTGATTTTCCTTTTGGTAAAGCAAAATAGATGCGATGCCGAGGGCAAAAAGAATCAGGTTAAAAAAAATGTGTTCCTTGTAACCTAGGCGGCCAAGTATGCCACCGCAGGAGCAGGGTATATAAGAGCTGTAATTAAGAATGATAAATAAATAGACTGTAAACAGTAACAGCAAAGACGAACTTAATACAAGGGCAATAAACTTGGTGCGCTCGACAAGGAGCATAATGGCCAAAGCTATTTCTAGGAAAGGAATACCAACAGCTATTACAGGTGCAAATCCGCTGAGTAGAGGAGCTTTGCCAAGCTCAATGCTAAAATTGTTGTAGTCAAACAGTTTGCTTACTGCGGCATAAACCCAGAGAATAATAAAAAGTATGGCAATGCTATCAACGAAAAGAGTTTTAGCCCGCATAACAAATATTTTTAAAAAGGATGATTGTTGAAGGGTGGGTATGGTAAGAAAAGGACGGTTAGAGCGCAGTGTTGGTCTTGATAGGGTTCAAAAGACGTATCAGTTCAATTGCTAAAATAGAGTTAATGCTGATGTTTTGTTATTGTTTAATCAATTAGAATATTAATTTGAAAAGAATGGTATTGAATATTGTTTTCCTTTTCAAAAATTGAAGGCAAATGATACATTGATTTTAAATGCATGCCGGATTGGTTACCGGCTTTGCAATTTTAAATCTAATCGTGATTTTCTTGTACTGATGGTACTTTTAAAACACGCATACTGTGGTTGGAAAAGTTAATGCTGTAGTTGTTGTATCTGCCAGCTGATTACCCTTCATTTTTCTTGTTTTACTTCCATCGAATGTTAAAACTACCAAGTGGCTTAATGCCTGACGTTTAATTTGTGCTTTCGCTTTCATAATCATTGATTTTAAGGTGTTTATCTAATAACAACCTAAAGGTAATAAGCAAACTAATTCAATTAAATTTTTTTTCGTGAACCAATTCAAATTATTCGTAGACCAAGAAATTGATGAAATAAAAAGTAAAATGTGGCATGTAAATGGTCGTTCAATGCTTTTTCATTTGCTCGGAATTTCTTTCATTATTTCCCTTGAAATGTATGTCTCTGTTAAGCTGGCAGGTTGGAAGCCAATTGACCAATATATATTATTGTACATCTTGAATATTGCTTTCTTTTTTCTTCAAGGCAAGCTTCTATTTGAACAATTATTTAAAGGTGGTAAAAATTCTCTCATTTTTATTTTCTTAGTTTTAATTTCATTAGCTATCCATTTTGAAGCAATATTGGCAGTACTCTTTTATAACAATGAACGATTCCAATTAGCTAGAGGCCTTGAAAGGGAAGTGTTTTATGTTAATGCGGGTTACCGGTCAGTATTAGTTGGTGGTTATAGCGCGGCCTATGCGTTAGCCACTCACAATAAGCGCCGTGAACGCCAAAAACGGAAGCTGGAGAATGGTTATCTCCTAGCGCTGCTGAATCCACACCATATTTATAACTCATTGTATTTTGTAAAAGTAGAAATGAAAAGTAATCCTGAGCGAGCTGAGAAAATGCTGGATCTACTGTCGAGGTCATTACAGTTTTCGTGGGAAAATCTTTCCGAGGATGGAAAGATAACATTGGAAAAAGAGTTAGAGCACGTAACACGACTTATCGAAATGCACAAATTGCGATTTGAAGAGAAATTTTATTTAGATATTCTAACTGAAGTTGATGCAAATCAGGCTAAAACAATCAAGATACTACCCTTATTGCTTTTTACATTGGTAGAGAACATGTTGAAATATGCTGTGCTGGATCGTCCAGAGAACCCTGCAAGCTTAACTATCAAATGCAAAAGAGGAGTATTGGAGATTCAGATCGTTAATAAAAAGTTACCTGAAGCTAATCTTCCCAAATCAGGTCAGGGAATGCGTATTACAACAGATCGGCTGAAGAATACTTATGGTCGCCGACATCAATTAATTGTGGAAGACACTGATAATATGTACGTGTTGAAATTAAATATAAGCCTATGACGTTGAATTGTATCATTGTGGATGATGAGGCTTTTGCACGTCGCCATATTTCAAAATTAATACATGCAATAGAAGGATTGAAACTTATAAATAGTTTCTCCAGTTCTGCTGACTTGCTAGCTTTCTCACAGAGTAACAGTGCTAAAATTCATATTCTTTTTCTGGATATTGAAATGAGGGATATGGATGGTATGGAGTTGGCCAGGAGAGTACGGATGGAGGCTTCTATGGATCATGTTCAAATTGTTTTCATTACTGGATATGCCGAATTTGCTTTGAAGTCATATCGTCTTGATGCAACCGATTTCCTATTAAAGCCTCTGTTGGAGAACGAATTCAACGAAGCTGTGACCAGATGCCGAAAGCGTGCGCTCGCACAAGATTATATTTTGAATCATTTGGATTCTACAATCCTTGTAAAAAATGTAAGAACAGGGACTAAAACAAATGTCAGAAGAAATGATATCCTTTATGTTGAAAGTATGGATCACTATACCAAAATCCATACAGCTGAAGTTTATTATTTGATTTTGCTCCCATTAAAGAAAGTTTACTCTCTATTAGGGACTTCTAACTTTGTTCAGATACATCGTAGCCTAATCATCAACGTAGATAAGATAGCCAACTTTGATTATAAAAAGATAGAACTCTACAACGGTGTTGTACTAGATATTGGACAAACTTTTCAGAAGACCATAAACAGATTGCTAAAAGGAAGAAATAGTTCATTGTTCATCAAATAGGTAACGGCCTGTAGCTTTGCGGTACCGCAGATACTTGGATAGAAAATAGTAAATCTGCATTTCGTGTGTTCGCTGGTTTGCCACAAAATATCTGTTGAAATGCATGTGCAATATATCACCAAAAAGGGAAGTTTTATCCTTAAGGGACAATGGATTTAGCAGGGAGTGCAATTCATTTTTCAATATCGACCATTGTGTCCTTAATTCAATATCTGCAACACTAACCGACTTGATAAAATCCGCAAACTGTTGATTTAGCAACTTGTATCCATCAGTTTTAATGTCGTGTTCTCGACAGAACGAATGGCTTCTATCCTCTATGAACATGGTTTGTTTTTCGGTATCTTCATCAAAAGCCTGTAGGACGAAAAGAACAAAACCGACACAAGTAATATTAGATTCCATTTGATCTGAAATTAAGCTGATACAATTCACAACATAATTGCTGTCCGTTTGGAAATATTGTTCAACGCGTTCGATGTCAGCGATGCCATATCTTTCTAACTCTCTGTGGTAGGTGGATATTTGTATATCCTGTAATAGTCCTTTCTTCTCCGCTTTCTGTAGTATTAAAGTAATTTCATGAAATAGGGTGTTGTAGTCCTTTTGCAGTTTTGGACGAAAGCGGAAACGGATGTGTTCACCTCTCTCGTTATATCGAATAAAAAACCAACAACTTATTTTACTGTTGTATCTTTTGATAAAGGGACTGATATAGGAAAGGATTAGTTTGTTTGAAATGGAAGGAGAAACAAACAACTGGAAATAAAGCCATTTATCCCCTGGAAGAAACGAGGCTTGATAGTCTGACCTAGACTTACTTATTTTAATAGTTAGTGGATTGTAAATCGTTTTATCATGGGCTAGAGTTATAAGGAATTGGGAGTTGTAGGGTTTTCCTTTGGTGTCATAAACAATCGGATGCTGGGGTAAAAATCCCTCTTCAAGTACAATTGACTTAAACTTTTTAAATATAAACAGCAATGCCTTCATATCCTCATTGTCAGCCGTGTCGAAAAGCATGGTTCTGTCGAATGTGCGGCTAACGAGATAACGCGGAAGAGACAAACCCTCAAAATAATCTTTTAAGCTGATCAGACCGCATTCAAGCGTATCATCTTTGAAATTTGGACAATGTACTTTCCATTTGGCTGGAGATAATATAATGTTTTTGTATGTTAATCTTGGATAAGAATCGCAGTCTTGTACAATCGAAGATACCGAGAAGTTTAAGTCCGTACTTAGGCCCTGATGTTGAAGATCGCATAAGAAGCGGAAAACCGATAGATCTGATCTTCCATAATTGTATGCACTGGCAATTTTGGGTACCAATCGCTTTTGAAGTTTTTTTGAGAATAAAACGAATTCATTTCCCCGTAAGCAAAGCATAAGGTCTGCAAGGTAGAGTGGGGCTGCAGTTGTATCGTAAGTAAGAACAGATAATTGTTGACTATAAATATTGGCCCGCCTGTTTACATTATCGACATCCGGTTCTCCTGCATAGCCTACATCAAAAAAATGAACATCTGGATTCGCATCTTGTTCAAGTTTAGCAATAGTTCGACAATACTCTTCGAGTTCACCGCCGACTAAACTAAAACGGCCTGCAAGGGAGTTTACCGTAGCACCTCCGAGATGTTCAATCACAAGCATGTCGTCCTGAATATTGCACAACACACCAATCGTATTGGGTAGGGTTAGTGAATCGCTAATTTCAATGTCAATGGTTGAAAGGTCGATAGTGCCGTTGTTAAGATTCTTATTTCCATAGAATAGCTTTTTTATTTTATCATCAAGACTGATTTTAGTTATTTGATTTTCGAGATATGGAGCTACTGTTTCCTCGCTTGGAGTATCCAATTGACCATAACCTATTCCCATTTCGGGGTCAAGAACTTCCATAAGCGGTACAGCCTTCATATCGTATCGACTTCTGAATTTTACTTTGAACTGGGCGAAGTCAGTCCCCTCGTTTTTAGGTTTTATGGACGCAAGTATCTTGGTAAGTTCTGGCAAGTACTTAAAAGGCTTTGTTGGTAGCGCTCCGGATAGGTAAGGACGCTCTGAGATAATATAACTTGGCTGCTCTTTTAGCCTTGGTATTTGTCTTCTTAGAAAATAATCATTTCCAATTATATTGGAATGTTCGCTCGTCGTTAAAAGCTGATGCTGGATCATTTCCATGATTAGATCAAGGGTATCAGGAATGTCAGGACTATCTTCAATCAGTTTTGATATGGGCGTGGGCTTACGACAAATACGAGAAATTTTATTTGAATCTTGTTGCAACTTGATTTCAGCAAGATGGAATTTACGTTCCTGATAATGTAGATACCGAGTTTTTCCAAATAGCTTGTAAATTGAGGTATTAGTTAGGGCTTCATCCCGGGCATCCAATGGACCATAAAGCCCAGATTTTTCTGTTTGCGACCAGTCATGAAATTCATGCCTTTTTTGCTCTTCACCAATAAGCATAGGGTAATTCTTCTCAATATTATTGTCCATTATCCCAATTCCTGCAAATGTACCATAAGGAGTTGCGCGGTATTTAGAACGGTTAAAGTACTTCCATATAGTATGCTGGATTTCTGGTGTTGCTAAGGCTATATCTTCGTATCCAATTGATCTGATTAGTTTAAAGAATTCTGGCGATGATATTTTGATTGATTCTTTTAAGCTTTCCCAAGAAGCTTTAAGTGTTGCATCAGTAGAAAACTGTGGTACACGGAAAATTATCGTTGATTTAATTTCGGTTTTCATATAAATCGTTATGCTGGTTAATATCAGGTTCTTTGGGTATACCTGAAATTTTTTTTCGCAGACCAAGATGATTTATACGTGAGCCAGGATTTAGGTTAGAAAAATGAGTCGGTTGGTGTAGTCGCAAAACTTCATGTAATCAATATGGATATTTACATTTCTGTCTAAAATCTAATTTAGAGAAAATAAATAGTTAATTAAAGAATGATATTTTCAATTTCTTTCGCCTCCATCTTGCCAAACGGAATTTCAAATAAGGTCATTCCGTTAAGCAGGTAAAGATAAGTGTACTGGTTTTCCATAAAGATGGCTACTGTCTCAATACAATCTGTAAGATATACTTTTTGCGCGGCTGATAATTTTTTCTTGCCGAACCGTTCAAGCTTGATAAGGGCTAAGGTATAACCATCATAATACACAATTCCTTTTTTCCTGTTGTCTTGTAACTTATAAAGATGGGCTTCCAGGTTGAAGCATATTTGCTGCCTGGCCTTGATGAGTTTTGCGTGCCATTTGAACAGTTTCTTATAGTAACTTTTCTTTTTAGGATCGCCTTTCAAGGGCTTCATCAACTTTCGTAATGGTGTAAGTTCGACAAACATATGTAGGTGTTTTGGTTTCAGGAAAAGATACTTAAAGGTAGCATATTAAGCAGATACTATTAGCTTTCTTTTAGTCCGGGTGAAGTGTACGCTATGTTTGTTTCATTACGTAATTGATAAAGCCCCATGCCAACGGGGCTTTATTCGTGAGGATTGTAAAAAGTTAAAGGTTTACCTATTCAAATGTGGGTCTTTTCAAAGCATTACCACCAACCGGTATAATAGCCACAGATCTCGCTCATCATAATACTCTCGCCTACCATAACATCGTAAGGTGAATTCTTTGCATAATGCCAAGCAAGAGCAGATGCATCAGCTCCAACACCGGCGATTAGCCCCGCTAGTTTTCGTAGGAAATTGGTTACCACTTTGTCCTGCTGCTTCTTTGTTATCTCAGGATTGTTCAGATAATTTGACCAGTAATGCGCCGAGTGCCGCATCATGGTGGAAACGTGGAGCAGCACATCGTTTTCATATTTCCCAAGCGCGGAAGAAACTATTTTCTGCTCAATAAGAATGATGTTTTTCAACAGACGGTTGTACGCGGTAGGCGTTACCTCCTTTGTTGCTTCCAAGGTGTTGCAGAGCAAAGTCATGTATCCCTTGCCCTCCGGGCTTTCCATCAAATTGTCCAGCACTTTTCTGTAGTCCTGCATGATGGCAGGTTCGATCCGTGGATAGGCAGTTACATTTACCGCTATACCTGTACGTTCGTGGTACCATTTCTCCAGGAATGACGCTTTGCCCTTTCTTGTCGTATCACCGGTTTCAGCTTTATAACGGTGTATTGCAGCAAGCCCCTCGTTGTGGATCTGCCCAAGATGGTCAAACGGATTGACCTTGTGATCAGGAGCATTAAACGTTTCCTTGGTTTCATTACCACTCAATTTATTCTGAGTAAAGGTATCACCAGAAATTGTTCCCTGTTTGTTGCAGCCCACAAGCACTATCAGGCAGGCCACTGCTATTGTCTTCCATGTCTTCATGGAAACAAAGGAGAGGATACGAACTAACTAAAATGCACAAGTATGACCAAGGTGGGGATTTTTTTAGGTATGTTATCCATTGATCCAGTAAAGACTTCAATTTAGAACATATTAAAAATTTCCTTTTCAGGTTTTCACCTAATTTCTTTTAACAAATTCGAAAATTGATAAAATTACCGACAGAATTGCTAATCTTTGGTTTATGGCTAAAGATATCAATGCCTAAAATGTTATCAGCAATACATGAATTAAAACATTTTTTAGATAAAATTTAGCACAATGCTTTGGTTAATTGGATTTGTTTTATAAATTTGTTTAGCACTAATTAACAAGATTAAAGAAGAACCAGGCCCTATAGACGATTCAGAGATCCTTCAGCCCCAATTGTAAGCGTGCAGCACCAGCCCGCCCAATTTTAGTAAAATTTTTCGTGTAGGTTCCTTCAGGGAACAATTGAGTATTTTATTTATCGCCGAACTGTTTTTTCAAAAAACAACATTTCGGGAAACGGAATACCTATGCCCAAAAACCAGACATATCTTTTTATTGCGCTCTTTTTTCTGTTCATCCGGCAGGAAGCAGGGGCCCAGAAGAATATGCCAGCAGGGCAGGGGAAATGGAATGCCTATACCGACTTAATATACTGTGAGGACAAAAAGTTTTTTCAGGATATCTATATCACCGGTATCAAGGACAGCCTGGTGGACATCTCGCTGGAGTGCTTTTACTTCCATCCGAACGGGGACAGTATTTTAGTGTACCGCAACAGGTACAAGGATTTCCAATTGCCGAAAACAGTAACAAAATTTAGCCTGCCCTACCATGGCCCCGTTTCTGTAAATTATATCCATCCCTCCTTCAAACAGGCACTACACAATACGGGTGCTATTCCTGTCGGAAGCTATGCGCTGCATCTTAGTCTCCGTAACGGGTATGATACGCTTTACCAAGGTAAGTACATTAGGTCACTGGACAGTGTGCTCAGCCCCTCCAACTTTTTACATCGGGAACTTACTGGTCAGCTTGATGCTCAGGGAAATGGGAATACGATTAAGAACACAGCAGCCAAGAAAGTAAACGACATAGGCCGTATCCTCGACCGGAGGATGCCCAGGACCGAACGGCACTTTCAGAAGAAAGGGATTATCACCCGCCGCTTGCAGGTTGGGGACAAAGAAACCATAGATCTTTTCTATCAGGATTGGTACCTCGGAAGGTATCAGTTACCGGCGCAGGGCTCCTTTAACGATCAGTTGCAGCAACAGCGCGAGGCCCTAAAGAATGGGGCAGCGCAGTTCAGGACCAGTAACATGGGCGACCATCGTTCCCTGCTGTCGCAGTTTCGTGAAATGCAGAAAGAGAACAAGGAGAACAGTGAGCTGACAGGTGAACTTTCGATAGCGTCCAACTGGGCCAGCGCACAGGAGGAGTATTCCGCACAGGACAATAACTTTTATGAGGCAGCAGGAGCAATAGACTTCCCGATAATGGGCATCCCCATAAATCTTTCCGGTTACTATACCACACAGGACAGGAACAGGGAGGCCAAGGCGAGCTATATCCATTTCCGTTACGATGCCGCCAAGGCCAAGGAGCAACTGTTGAAACTTGTGGGCAGTTATAACAAGAAGTACGAGCAGGCAATAGCACAGGGTGGCAGCTACGATATGATCTACGGACAGTTCGTGTCCGGTTTGCAGTCCGAAAAAGATAAAGCACTCGCCAGCCTGAAGCAACAGTTGGCCTTGCCGGAAATGGACCTTTCCGACTACAGTGCGGACAGGATAAAAGAAAGGGCAATGACCCTGAGCATGGAGCAGAAGGACAAATTTCAGGATTCATTAAAGCAGGTTGTCCATGCTAACGATACTGTTGCCGGCGTAGGGGATAAGTTGCAAAAGGCAGAAGCAGCTAAAAAGAAAATCGAGGACAAGTACGCCAAGGCACTGGAAAAGTACGAACAGATCATGGAGCTGGAACGAAAGATAGATAAGTACCGGACCCTGATGGAGCAGTATCAGAATGCCAGTTACTTTGACTCCTTGATGGCGCATGACAAGGTGAAGGACCTCAAGGATATGGAAAATATGTCCTACAAGGACATGGCCAAGAAAGCAGGTGCCATACTACCAGAAGGTAAACTCAAGGGTGCGGTAACAGGGCTGACCAACTTTGATGCCGGTATGTTCCCCAAATATGTATCGGACTATACCATGTCGGGACAGATGCTGAAAGGTGCCGATATCGGCTATGATATAGGGTTTGCCGAAATTGGTGCCACCTATGGTAAAACAGAGTATATAGACAGGGCCGGCAATGTGGAAGGCTACAAGGCCTACAGTGGAAGGCTTATGCTCAAACCTATCTTGAAACAGAACTTCGGGTTTATATACTACGGTTACTCGCCGGGAAAAAAGATCATGGAGGACAACGCCTTCTTCAAAGGTGGTGATGTGTCGCTACCGAGTTTCCGCAACCCGGTGCACATTGTATCGATGACCTACAAAGGTGAAGTCACCAAATACGCCATGCTGGAAGCTGAATTTGCCAATGCCACCAAGCCCGGTCAGTCCGAGGAGGCAAGAAATACCATGGGCTTCAAGGATAGGTCGGCCTATAACATCAGCCTTACAGGACTCGTGCCCGAAACGCAGATCGAGCTCACGGCAGGTTATGAAAATGCAGGAAAAGCCTTCGAGAACAACACACTTCCCCTGACCATGACGGGAACAGAACGCTATTTTATAAAAGGTAAGGGTGATTTCTTCCGTGCCTTCCTGACGCTGGGGCTGGAGTATAACTATATGGTGCAGCAGAACCTCCATTCCAAAGGTAACAATGTGCGCTGGGGCTTCGATGTCACTACCCATTCCAAAAGATATCCTTCGGTATACCTGTCCTACAAACCGTTCTCCACCTTCAGGAGCTTCAACGATACGCTCAATATAGAGCAGAAGCCTTTACTGGGCGAGGTATGGACGGGCAGGGCCAACTACCAGATAAAGAGGTTGAGCAGGGCGCTACGCTTCACGCTCCTGTACAACAAGAATAACAGTACCATGGACACGGTACAGTACGGCAGCACCCTGGTGCAGTTTAGTACCATATACAGCCAACAGGCGACCATGCTGTCGCTGAACATTGGGGTGACCAAAATTAATACCGACTATGTGGCCATGCCTTTCCCGGCCTTCAACAACAGCCAGTTTATGAGTGTGGCGGCAGGGGGGCAGGTAACAAAGAACATGATGCTGAACGGCGGTACGGATGTGGCCAGGAGCATTATCGGGCTGAGCCGTTACGGTTTTTTTCTGGGCGCCAACTATAACCTGGGACAGACAGGCATCAGCATTAGAGGAAATTTCAGGTACAGCAACTATAAGTTAGTGGAAGGCTTGGGCTGGAAGCCGGTACTGTCTGGTGGTCTGGAACTGGCCTGGCGCTTCCGCACCAAGCTGGGTTAGGGCTTTATACTATTTTGATATTTAAATACCATACTATGATCAGGAAATTACTTACCGGGATTTTACTGTTGCCCTTGATGCTGGCGGTAGCCAATATGCATGCCCAGCAGAACGTGGTCGTGAACATGGCCATGGTGGACGGTCTGGACATCACGCCCGACAATATCCTCAACTTTCAGGTGCATTCAGGCCTTGACCGGAGCAGCAATGCACTGATAAAGGGAACAATAGTTTACAGGAAGTCCAACCTTAGGATCAGCTACTCCTTCCAGTACAGGCTGCAGCCCGGTCTCAACATAATACCAAAGGACCAGGTGCGGCCACAGTTCACCTATTCCACTCCGGCGCTGAAAGAACTGTTCGAGCAGCACAGGAAACTTCCACAGGGTATCTATGAGTATTGCGTAGGCGTGCAGCCTGACTATAATTCGGGCGAGGGCAGCAAGGAGGTGTTCAACGAATGTGTGTACCACAAGTCGGAAGATATATTCCTGATCAACCTGATCGACCCCGAGGACGGTGCTGAAATTTACGAGTACAACCCGATGCTGAGCTGGACGGTCAACTACCCATTTGCAGGGGAACTGACCTACCGCCTCCGTGTGGCCGAGGTCAGGGAAGGCCAGAACAATGTAGGTGCACTGTCGCGCAACAACCCGGTATACGACGAGAAGAACATCATGCAGATGAGCCAGATCTATCCTGTCTACGCCAAACCGCTCCAGAAGTTCCAGCCCTATGCCTGGACGGTTGATGCTTACTACAAGGGCATTCTGCTCGGTGGTGCAGCCCCATGGAGGTTTACGATTATTGAGGACAGTTTGATGGTGGCGATACCGACCGACCAGTCCTACTATGATTTTTCCAAGCAAGGTGGTGATACCAAAATCCTAGGAATAGATACCCTAAAACTTAAGTTTCAGTCTTACTCAGAAAAGGATACACTTCAACTACAGCTTCAGGATGAGGACGGAAAGGAAATTAAGTATGCAACCAAGTTTTACGCACTAAAAGCTGGAACCAATTACATGGACCTGGATTTTCCAGGAAAAGCAGTGCTAAAGCATAAAAAGACCTACATCATGTTTGTAGAAACCGATCGGAAATCAGTTTACAAAATACCTTTCACCTACATAAATCCACTTTTCTTAAAAAAGTAAAAATTTTAAATGAAAAAAGTAATTATCCCTTTTCTGTGCTTTACAGTGGTGCAAGTATTTGCAGTTTATTTTTTTGCAAGAATGAACCAGCCCAAAATTGTCTATGCCGACGCCATTAGGCTTTTCGATGAATATAAATTTAAGACTGATATGGAAAAAATGGCCGAAGGAACCCTTAGGCAGCTCAAAGGAGAACTGGATAGTGTGCAGGTTCTACTGAAAGTGAATCCCCAAGATCCCCGAGCGCAACAGCTCGTGTCGGAAGGTCAGTCGAGATTGACACAGGCATACAGCAATATCAACAAAGAAATAAACGAGAAGGCCTGGGCAAGGCTCAATCCTGTAATCAATAAGTTTGGAAAGGACAATAAGATAGATCTACTAATAGGGGCAAACGGAATGGGTACGGTCCTCTATGCTAATGATACCCGTGATGTTACCGCTGATTTGATCATCTATGCAAACAAAATTTATGAAAAGGGAGATTGAACTGATAATAGTTATAGCATGCTTTTCAATAGTTGCTTTCTCCTGTAAGGGAAAGCAGGGAAAGATTGAGTCCTATGTTCAGGCGCTGGAGCAATCTGAGGGATTGCAGAAGACAGTCAGAGCTGGACAGGTGGTCTATAAGTTCAGTCTTCAAACTGCTGAATCCATGGCCTTAAGGGACAGCTATGATCAAGATAAAAAATACTTGGACGACAGGGGTTATAAAAAAAGGTTGGTCGAGCTCGATGGGTATATGTTCATCAGAATCGACCACCGGGTAGAGGGAAAGGATATCCCCATATTACAATACAACTGTAACGGCAATAAGGAATATGAAAAGCGGCTGATGTACTATGAGTTTTCAGCAGCTAACGATATTCGTCTGGTGTGCAATGGGAGTGAGTATCCGCCATCAAGCTACCACTATGAAAACCGTTTGGGACTGTCGGCAATCAACACCATCATTGTAGCCTTTCCGAAATGTCAAAATGCCGAATCCTGGCAGGTGACCTTTAACGATCAAGGGCTAAACAATCTGTTACTTAAAGCAAACTTCTATAATAAGGATATCGAGGAACTTCCGTCCTTGGTAATAAAATAAAGCTTATGAAAAGCAAAATCATCAAGTTTACAGCTAAGACAATGATCTGTATTATGGGTTACCAGTTGATAATCCCAGCGACACAGATATTTGCCCTCACATCCGGTCCCTCACAGCCCGAGGTGCAGAGCTTTGAACCTGTAGGTACCACAGAAATGGTGGATCTTTTTTCCGGTGATTTCGTTTACAACATTCCGCTGTTGGATGTAGATGGTTACCCTATAAACATATCCTACCACAGCGGTATCAATATAGAACAGGAAGCGAGTTGGGTAGGATTAGGATGGAACATTAATCCGGGGGTAATAAACAGGAGTGTCCGCGGCGTGCCGGATGATTTTAACGGTGATACCTTAAATAAATACCTTAAAGTAAAACCGGAAAAGGAATACGGCCTACGCTTGGGTGCTAATATAGGATTTGAGCTTTTAGGAGCGGCTTCGATAGGAGTCTCTGCCGGGCAGTCAATAACCTATAATAATTACAAAGGTGTAGGAGTGGGCATGGATGTTGGTGTCGGGTTTAACACCCCCATCGTAAATGTAGGAATGACCATGGATGTCGGATCATTGGATGGCGCAAGCGTTTCTGGCAATGCCCAGTTCAAAACTTCTGGTATAGAAGGAGAGAACTCCGGAAATATCTCCCTCTCAGGAGGTACGGGATTTGACACTCGTGGGGGCATGAAAGCATTATCCTTCGGCGTTGGTGTGGGGTTACCGATAGGTTATAGTACAGCTATTCCCATCGGACTTCAGAACTACCCAATGGCAGTAACCAACCGAACGATGTTAAAATCTTTTTCGGTACAGGTTAAACTGGGTCTTGAGGCTATGTATACCTTCCCCAATTTTACCACAACATTAAATTGGAGCTCCCTTGAACATGAGCCCGATGGTTCTTTACCTTCCTACGGTTATCTGTTTTCCCAAAATGCAGGAGACAATGCTATTATGGATTTTACGAGGGAAAAGGATGGTATTTATAACAGCAGTCTACCGAACCTGCCGCTTTCTAGTATGACCTATGACGTATATGGGATAAGTGGGCAAGGTACAGGGGGAGTCTTCAGGGCAGTTCGAAGTGATGTGGGATCTGTGCACGACCCTTTGGTGTCCAACAAGTCAACAAATAAAAATTTCGCATTAGAAGCAGGTGTCGGTATCGGGATAGGAGGATTGTTCGAACTAGGTTCAGAGGCTACATTTTTTCGAAGCACGGTAGAGTCCGGTCCTTGGTACAAAAAGAAATTTTCCCAGAATAGAAAACAGTCCTTATTTGAAAATGCCTATTTTAAACAAGGGGGAGAGCTTACGTACAACTTGCAACAGGAATCATCCTCCCTTTCCGATCATTCCCCCATCTACCTTGAAGTTAGTGGTCAAATAAAGAATGGTAACGGCACAAATGTAGGAACCGTGCCAGAAACCTACGGAGGAATGGAAAATAGATCTGCGCGGGCCAACCTCTTAACCTATATCACGAATGCAGAAGCAAATCTTACGGGATCGACACCCAATGTCAAAAAAGACAACTATCCACATAATTCCTTTATTGGGATAAATGATGCGATAACAAAAGGTAAAAGAACCGGAGCAACCAAAAATACTGCAAAAGGACACCATATCGCCGAGATGAGCCAGGTACTTCCTGATGGAAGTCGTTACGTATACGGCCTGCCAGCCATGAACAACATGCAGAAGGAGGTCACATTCAGCGTCGAAGAGGCTAAAAGTAACAGAGGGTCGGGAATGGTTAAATTTGAGGCCGACAATGAAAGTCCTGCAAATAGCTCGGGAAGAGAAAATTACTTTCAGGCCACTTACACGCCTGCCTATGCGCATAGCTACCTGTTGACCTCGGTGCTTTCCAGTGATTATGCAGATATTTCAGGTGACGGTCCCTCCGAGGATGATTTAGGGACTTATACAAAATTCAACTATACACTGTCAGATTCCGATTTTCGTTGGATTGCCCCATTCCAGGCTAATGAGAATATGGACAGTGCTCAGTACATGCCCGGATTTTGGTCAGACCCAAAGGACGATAAGGGGCAATATATTATTGGTTCAAAGGAAACATGGTACCTACATTCCGTGGAGACAAAAAATTTCATCGCAGAGTTTTATACCAGTACGAGAAAGGACGCCCTTGGGGTAAGAAAAAATGTTGTTTCCAATAATGATTTTCCAAATGGTAATTCCAATACAGCAGCTCATCTCCAAGATGAAAAGGGGGCCAATAATCCGTCCCTTGCGCTCAAGCTTGATTCCATAAAACTATACAACAAGAATGACCGTTTTTTAAATCAGGGAAATGCCGTTCCTATAAAAACAGTGATATTTGACTATGATTATTCGTTGTGCCCTGGTGTGCCGAATCGGCTCCCGCCTGGTCCTGGAGAGTCAAATGGAAAGCTGACCTTAAAACGGATTTATTTTAAATATGGCAATTCGCAGAAGAGTTTGATGAACCCTTATGTGTTTAGTTATGATCTGACCAACAACAGACCTTACAATTTTGCGGATAAGGATAGATGGGGTAATTATAAACGGAATGATACCAGCCTGACCAATTATGAGTTTCCATATGTTACACAGAATAAATCTACAGCTGACAGCAACGCCTCCAATTGGCATTTAAAAGAAATAAAGCTTCCTTCTGGTGGGAAGCTTAAGATAGAATTTGAGGCGGACGACTACAGCTCCGTTCAGGATAAAAGACCTATGGAGATGTTCAAGATAGCAGGTGTGGGATCTAGTAAACAGTTCCATCCCGTTGACCAGCTATACGAGGACATTGACCAGATTTACAATTACATATACTTCAAGCGGGACATTGCCCGCGAACGGGCAGAGAAAACGATTAGGGAGAATTACCTGGAGGGGACGGACCTGCTCTACTTCTCTTTTAATCTGGACATTGCTGCGCGGAACCGCTTCGAGAACATTAAAGGTTACGCTAAAGTAGAAGATGTAGGTATCTGTGACAATACGGAATATGGCTATGTCAAATTACGTAAGGAAAGTGCCGGTGGTAACAGCGGTAAAATGCTGAATCCGATAACACTTGCCGGTTTGAACACGGGAAGGTATTATCTGCCACATATAATTTACCCCGGGTACAATGACGGTGATCCCAATGCGGCGGAAGTCCTTAAAGGCTTAGTCGGTGCAACAAAGGAGATGTTGACCCTTTTTCAGAATGCGAACGTCAGGTTTGTGAAAAATGGTCTTGCCAAAAAATATAAAATTGGAAAGTCCTGGGTGCGCTTACATACACCTGGAAATACAAAGATCGGAGGTGGAACAAGGGTTAAGGTATTGAAGTTGGAAGATTCCTGGAACG
Organism: Sphingobacterium sp. MYb388; assembly: GCF_037479535.1. Lineage (NCBI taxonomy): Bacteria > Pseudomonadati > Bacteroidota > Sphingobacteriia > Sphingobacteriales > Sphingobacteriaceae > Sphingobacterium > Sphingobacterium sp. MYb388. The sequence continues at coordinate 1,170,058 of NZ_JBBGYV010000001.1, forward strand.
AAATGGCAACCAATGGCGCGGAAAGCTCCTACGGCAGAACCTACGACTATACGACCTTACTGGACAATACACATAAAGTTAGCAGCGGCGTCGCCAGCTACGAACCAATGGTCGGAGCCGATGAGATCCCTCAAAGAAGGCCAGTGGACTACAATGCGGAATCCGGTAAACTTTTGCCGGCCCTTAAACTTTATCAGGAGGAGCCATTTGGGGAGAGTTTTTATCCTTCCGCTTCTGTCGGTTACAGTAAGGTCACAGTAAGAAGTATCAATAGGGAATTGTCCCGCTCCGCAAAAGCCGAGGACGTTCATGAATTCTATACGGCAAAGGACTTCCCGATAGAAACAGATTTCACGGCGAAAAAAGTACCTGTAAAGAAAAGGTTCAGGACGCTTCGCGCCAAAAAAGAGGAACTACAAGTTTTGCAGGGGTATGTATTGAAGATGAACGATATGCACGGCAAGCCAAAAGCTGTATCAAACTATGTGATCAAGCCGGATGATATAACCAGGGAGCTGATCACAAGTACCAGATACAATTATAAGGTAGATGGTGAAGGGAAACTCAACAATCGTGTCAAGGCAGTAAAGCGCAACAGTCTGGTCAGTCCTTCTTACAGTGTTCAGGATATGGTGCTCGGGGAGGAGACAGACTTTACCATAGACAGCAGGCAAAGGTTTACGGAGTCGAGCAGCTTGACAGTTTCCCTTAACTTGAATGTGGTGAACTTTGCAATCATTGTCGTCCCTATACCTACTGTGTTTTTTCCGGACATGGATGTAACTACCCTCTTTCAGACCATGGTATCGACAAAGATTATACAACAGTACGGCATCTTGGAGTCTGTGGAGGTGAATGACCATGGAGCCAAGACTAAAACGGAGAATATATTATATGACAGTGAAACGGGGCAGGTGCTCCTAAGTAAGGTCAACAATGAGTTCGGAGATCCGATAAATAGCTTGACCTATCCTGCCTATTGGGCCTATGACGGAATGGGACCATCTTATTACAATGTAGGTTACGAGGAGAATTTTGATACCGTTAAAATTGATGATTGTCTTAAAGCTAGGTTGATAAATCCGGCTAACATAAAGCATTACAATGTAGGAGATGAGCTAATTATGCAGTATAAGACGTTAACCCCTAATGTTGGGATATCGGAAAAGCGTACCGTTAAAATGTATGTTGTCGGTGTGGCACCTCTATACGCCGGTCTTAACTGTTATACAGCAACTGGCACTACAGTTTTAAATGATTGTACAGTTGTTCTGGAACCGGGTTCCAGTACGCCTACCGGACATCCCACCTTCGGTATTTGGGAGGTATATGGCAATGTACTAATAGACGTAAATGTAAAAGTACTTCGCTCGGGTCGGCGTAATAATTTGAACAGCAAGATTCAGCAGATCAGAACAAACGGCAATTTTACTGTAAATTCTTTTCAGGACTTGTTCAGTGCTGTAAATCTTGGTAGTATGACCGAAGGAAGCTCGCGAGTTTTTAATTCGAGTATTCATACATTTAGAGAAAGCGGTGTAAACCAGGAAATTAATGAAGGCGGACTGACTAGATCTTTTGGTTTGTCACCTTACCTAAAAGGGGAAAAAGGGAATTGGAGGGAATGGGAAACTTATGGTTGGTCAGGTAAAAGAAGATACGAGAACCATGCCCGTAAAGACGGTGTGTTCAACAGCTATTCACCATTTTGGGCAGCTGGAACTAATGCCGCCGATTCGGGTACCTGTACCTTGGTAGACTATATCCTTTATCCCCGAAATGACTGGAAAAAGATCAAGGAAGTTACAGCGTACAATGCTTACGGGGCACCTGTTGAAGAGATAAATGCGGCTAAAATACCTTCTACTGCAATTTATGGCTTCAATTATAGTTTACCTAAAGCAATTGGTTTAAATGCAAAGAACCAACAGATAAAATTTGTTGATTTTGAAGAAGAAATGCAGGTTCAAAATTATAACAAATATAGGTTTGGCATTTGGGCAGAATTGGAACCTTCCATGTTACCACCATTCCCCGGTGTGTCAAGTTATCTCTATAATTACGGTAAAACATATTGGACGCCCAATGCTACTGACTTTGTGGAAAATGCTGCGCTAGATAGGACTGAAAGCCACACGGGTAATTACTGTCTGAAATTTAACGGCACAGCAAATGTCAAAATTGCAAAGGTTACCGATTATATAGGTGTTCCATATTGTCACATTAGTGCATGGGTTAAACGCACGGGTTCGGCTCCTGTACCAAACCAGATAAGGGTATATGTGAGTGGTAAAGATGGAAACGGAAATCCGATCTCCAATGTTTATACTGTTTTTAGTCAAATGACGAACTCCTTGGACGGATGGTACAAATTGGAAGGTAAGATGACTATGAGTCTTTTAACTGCCTATACAGACATTCACCTTCAGGCACCTTTGGGATATTTTATAGATGATATAAGGATGTTACCGGACGGGGCAAACATGAAGTCCTTTGTTTACGATTCTTTTACTTCAAGATTACTGGCAGAGATGGATGAGAACAACTTTGCGACCTTTTATGAATATGACCAGGAAGGTGTTTTGGTTAGGGTAAAGAAAGAGACGGAACGGGGAATTTTAACGGTAAACGAGAACAGGAAAGCTAACGCAAAAAATGTGCATTAACCACAGTCTTATGAGGAGCTTAATAAAAATATCATCCTGCCTGATGATGGCAACCTGCATCTTCACTGCTACAACTGGTCTCGCCCAGTTGCAGCATATAAAGTATATGCCTTACCTGCAGGGGGCAAGCCTGAAAATTAACAACCCAGTTCTGACTTATAGGTACAAAGTCGTTTTGGTAGATAACGAGCAACAGAACCGCATCGATAGTGTCTTCGGCTTTCTGTCCCGTTCCTATGGAAACTATCTGGACAGTAATTCCCACACCATGAGCATGGTATCGGACGGATACTATCTCAAAACAGATGCAATAAAAAAAACTGCCCATGTATTTAACATTTCTGCGTTGCAAAAAAAATTAGGTATGCAACCTGAGGATATGGGCAACAGCCTGATTTCTGTGCCAGATTCGGTGTTGTTCAAATTAAGTGACCTAAATGTAGAAGAAACCGCTGACGTTCTGGTGCTGAACTATAAAATGAAACCAGGGAGCGGGATGTTAAAGGAAATGGTACTTCGTATCAACAGAAAGGATATGTCTATTATCCAATTAATGATGACAGTCGATGAAGAGGATAGGTGGGGAGCAAGTACGGGATACAGCAAGATCTATTACCTGACGGATTTCGAGAACAAGGTAGATCCCGCGAGGATGGTGTTAGGGAAATATGTGCATATCACACAAAACAATGCCAGACCATTGGGCAAGCTTCAATCTTACTCCATCAACAGCATACTATAATCTCTTATCAAATTATTGAGTTATGAACCAAGTTTTAAATCACCGCACAGTGCGCACGGTAATAATGAAGGTTTGTTTCCTGCTTGCATTGATTACATGCAATGGCGGAACATTGATGGCGCAGGAATTCCAGTTCAAACCGGATCCCTTTGTGGAACGGTTGAATGCGACAGCTATCGTAAACTATGGTGATGTCCTTCATATAGAGCACGACTGGTGGCAGGAGATGAAGACAAACAGCAGTTGGAATACACTGTATAAATTCAAAAGTATTAGCAATACCCTACGTGTCGGTATCAACCATGATATCCTTACCATAAATAACAACTATAGTTACCGGGTCGACCTGCAGGTAAAGGGCTATAACAATCCGGCATCACCTGCATCGTTCACCCTTTCTAATATGTCAATCGTACTCCAGTACGACAAGGACTCATTGAGCAGGTATAAGGATCTTACGGTTTATAAAATTGACGGTCAGTTCCATGCGATGGACGTGTCTATAACGGGTATTTATATAAATGGGACAACTACGCCCGTCAATGTAGCTTCCCTCGTGAAGAATTTCTATATCGAGCCGCAAATTTCGGTGCAGCGCTATGTGCTGACGCCCCAGGCAATTTTTATAAACTCGGATGCCTCAACAGTACCCACAAAAAATCAACTACGTGTCAGCTGGAGACAATATAACCCAGCTACACAAACTTTCCCCTGTTCCTATATGCCGTCATACGATGACTACAAACCGGTAAAGTATGAGCTGGAATGGACCTATGTCGATGGCTATAAGTTGGATAATTATGCTACAGGAGCCAGTTCTTATAAATTTAACCCAAGCGTTTTTGAATTCACCTACAATTTTAAGAATAATGCCACGCGGATACAGACTTACGACAATAGCTATAACATCCCAATTGTCTATGAATATGGTGTTCTGGTATTTAGAATAAGAACGGTAAGACCGGATCCGGACAACTATGGCAAATTAATTTATTCACCGTGGAATATGTCCGAGAGCGGTGTATTGAACCAAAATACATATACAGGACCCAATGTCTGTTTATCAAAATCTTTATATTTCATAACTAACCCGCATGATGGTGATGATTTTAACTGGCAGTATTCGATCAATTTTGCGGAAGAAGGAAAGTCAAAGCACATTGTTAATTATTTCGATGGGGCAGGTCACGGCAGACAGACACAGACCAAGATAAACACCGATATCGATTATGTGGTAGCAGCGGACAAGATTTATGACTATGAGGGTAGACCTTCTATCCAGACACTGCCCATACCTGTCCAGTCACAGGACCTAAACTACAAGCCGGATCTTACTTTAAATAAGGCCACAGCCCTACCGTACACAGCCTTTGATTTTGACAAAGGTTGTGGAACCGATTCTATAGCTCCCCTACATGAAAATGCACTGGCTTCCAAGTATTATTCCCCTGCCAACAATAATATGGTTGGGATGCAGCAGTTCGTTCCTGATGCAAAGGGCTACCCATTTATGGAAACTAGGTACTCCTCTGACAATACCAACAAAATTATATGGAAGGGCGGTGCAGGTATCGATTTTCAACGGTGGCGGAAACACGGTACGAACATGAGTTATGTCCGTGCCGATCAGCATGAGCTTAACCGTTTGATGGGTTCGGAAGCCGGTTGGAAACAATATTACCCAAAAGAGGTGGTTACTGACCCAAATAAGCAGTCAAGTTTCAGTATATTTAATCCTTCGGGTAAAGTTGTGGCTACCGCACTTGTTGGGAAATCGCCAGACAGCACACTGTATCCAATTAGGCAATTGGATAATATAGCCAAGGAGCAAACTGTTTCGATGAACCTCTTCGCAGACTTGGCACAGGACATCAGCCCTGGGTTAAGGGTTGCCGAGCACAGTTTTTTTTCCGAATCATTAGGTGAGAATCAACTCCGGTACGGGGTAAGGATTCCACCGTATTTTGCGAATTGCGGAAATAAATACATACATGTACAAGGTTACTACAAATATAAGTTAGTAAGTGAATGTGGGGAATTGGCAGCCTCACAGTCAAATAGTGTTGGCTTAACGGAAATAAATTCCTCTCCGACCCCCCAGGTGTACAGTGCTCCTACGGTGACAGCCGAACTAAATCCGGATAAGTATACGCTGACCAAGGAACTGTATTTTCCAGATACAACTATGCGCAGGCTGGCTTCCTACTTTACGGACGACAATACCGGTATTGAAAAATGCTACGTATATCAGGATTCTTTCATCAGGAGGGTAGTAGATGCAGAGAATTTCCCGTGCGAGCCGGCAGATACCCTAGGTTCCTGTGAACAAAGACGTGCACAGATGAAGGCCGAACTGTACCCCGGGGCGAAGTATGGAAAATATAATACAACGCCAAATGGTGTTTTCCGATATGGTTTATCAAATTCTATATTCTCTTTTGTATCTTCCATGGGAACGCCTCTTGTGGGCGAAGTGACTTACAGTTGCCTGTATCTTTTACACACCTGTGTCAATTATAATTCATTGGATTCAGCACAGAATTCGCCATGCCTTAACCAATATCCAGCAGCAGCAACATGTACTTCAATTAGGACTGATTCAATATGGACTAGTTCAACCCTTTTTCCTTGTAACTTAGATCCAGGGTCATGGTACAGCGGTCCTTATAATTGTGATAACAATGGAATTGAGATTAAATATCGTTATCAATGGGAATGCTTAAGCCTGCCCATGGTTTCCATAAGAGATGAGCATAATAATATGCTTACGGTAAGTGCATCAACCCTAACGCCAATCCAGTTAATTGAAAATTTTAACGACGACATCGCCGAAGCGCTATTACCCCTGCATCCAGAATATTGTAAGTTGACATTTTGTGATGACGGTTTTGAACGTCAGCTTAATAGTATCAACAACTTCGAGGAGGCAGCGATCCTGGGCTTGGATGATTTAGAGTCTATCATTCAGCAGGATCCATTGTTTACAGGATTTACACCTGCAGGTCCCTTAACCCAGGATCAACTGGCACATTTCGAGATTGATGGTAGTTCGTTATTACTCCCTCCAAACCATAACCTGTTGCGCAGGATTGATACGTTTTCTTTGCAACAGGCATATTGCGGCTGCAATAGTCCCGAAGCTTATATGTACTGCACAAACACCCAGTTTTATAACGAGATCAACAGCCTGACTTTGGATCCTAAGGTGCGGGATATTTACTTTGAGAAACTAAGAGGTAATTACCTGGCGAATAGAAATCTATGGAAGCAAAGACAATTTGATGCGCCTTCAAATTGCGGTCCCTGTGACTCACTTAGGTTATATCTGGTTCAGCCTCCAATTTTCCCTCCGGTGTTTTCAGGTAATAGCAATAACTTGGTAAATGTTGATTCTCCAAGTTGGTTTAACAGCATTATGCAGGATGGGATTAATGGCTCCCAGTTCAATAACCAGATGCCACAACAAATTTTGGAAACCTATAACCTGGGCCAGAACAATTCTTGCCGTACTCAGGTCGCAAAGATAATGAACGATCTGACAAGTTGTGGATTTGACAATTATGACAGCTTGATGATTGCTGGTGAATTTATGGACCTATATTGTACTCCAGGCCAAAATGGAGCTAATATCACACCTGACAATGTTATGGATGTGCTTAATAACAACAACATAAATATATCTGAACTATGCAGTCCTTTTTTGGTAGAATACGGTCTTTATGATCAATATAGGAATCAGGACAGAAGTAGGTTCGTTCCCCGTAAGGAATCTTTTTACACGGGGCTCTCTAATTTCTTGAACAGGACCGAAGTAAAGGATGCGCTCACCACTGCGTCACCTTCTGGGGGCACGAGCTATCCTAGCTTTTTGCTAGACGTGTCGAACAACGAGTTTGAACGAGAAATATACTTCGCTGTAAATAGCTCAAGTTCAGTCAACTTGCGCGCTTATACGAAAACAGTCGTTAATGGTGCTTTTACCTATACTTACCCTGTAATAGTATTTCAAGCAGGTTCTTATACCGATACGCTCTACTTTGCTAGACGCGCTTTGACTATGACACCTACAGGTTGCTCAAACACAACGAACACGCCTGTTGTTTTTCAAGGGGCAAGTTATTCCGATATAAGTTTTACCAATGTCGCGAGCATCTTCGATGATGTTAATACAATTTCTATCAATAACGGGTTGATAGCGGGGAATTTGGTATATGCCCAACTCAATGGCTATGCTTCTTCTATCCCTTCTTGTGACCCTTATGCAATTTGGAGTAGGAATATTGATATGCTAAAAGAGCGTGATCCGGAATCATTGGATAATTGTGTGAACTGTCTTCAGATAAAAGAAGCTGTGGAAGAATACTATTCGGATGTTCCTAACTATAGTTTACCCCAGTATACGAATCACCCTTTATACCCAAAAGCCATCAGTAACTTTCTGAATTTTAAATTAAAAAAGGGGCATACTTACGAAGAATATGAAAAATTGATAAAGGGATGCGCTTTGAGTGACCACATACCTTTTAATAAATCAAAGGGCCAGTTTGAACTGGGTTTTACCAACCAAAATGCAGCAGACAATTTTATCAATGCATTCAACTCAAATGTTGAGGATGTTAATGTAAGCAACTTCTCATTTAAGCGTTCAAGCGATGGAGTTATATTGATGTGGCTTGACTTTAATTCCATACCAAAACCCAAACTTAAGAAAGCGTATAATTTTGTTAACAACAACAGTAGTTTATACACATACATTTATCCGACAGAACCATTTGATCCAGGTCTGTATCTAAATGTATTTGTTAGGAACGCGGGTTGTACTGCGCCAATTCCTTGGTCAACAATTGCGCCTTCAGCAAGTATAACACCAATAGCAGTAGAGTTGAAAATTGCCGGAAGCACATCATATGTTCCTTACACTTATTATCATGTTACAACTCCTGGTAGTGTTAGTGAGACTTCGGTGGCTGATGTAATAAGCAGTGTGAGAAATTATTTTAAGGACACGAATACTGCCTGTCATGCGAGTTATTTCCTTGAAAGCCGTGAAATTATGCGCAGTGCTGATTATAACAATACAATTAAGCAGCAGTATCTTAGTTATGTTTATGGTCTTCAAGGCCTTCATCAGGATGAGGTATCAGAACTCCTAGCTCCGCCAATGCTTAGGGAAAATCCAGGCATAACTGAATTTGCAGATGCTGGCATGTTGACCTATCAGGACACCTGGTGCGCCAATAAAAAAGAAGACCTTTACTTTTACTCCCAGCCTTCTTCCAATCACCCAGGTTTTACAAAGCTGTCTGTAGTTCTCAATCAGGTAAAGGCTTCGTTGTCCAATGCTCTTTTCCCGACTTCCCCTAGCTTGACAATACCGGTCGGAGCACTTGGTTCAGGAGGTACATCGCTTAAAGCATTTAAGATGTCCAATGGGGGTGCATGGTTTAGGTTATTCGATCAGGAGAATAAGCTTTACAATACCTACCTTTTCCCATCCTCAAAAATGGTAGGGCAGTCATCAGATTACACCATGTCATCTGTGGGTGATGTTATAGAAATAGCACCCGGAGCTGAATCTATCTATCGTTTTAAGGTGAAGATGCAAAAAACAGTAGGCGGCAACATCCACACTGTTTTTTGTGAGGGCTATACTGATTACCCTATCGGTAGCGGTGAAATGATACAAAACGTGGTACTGTTCGACCATCAAAATAATCAGGTTTGTGTTGATACCGTAAATTGTGAAAGACAGGTACTGCTCAGTGCGGTTCAACAAGGTAAGCTGTTACATGGTCGATATATTGATTCAATCAAACAGAGCCATTTTCTGGCCATGAGGAGGCATTTTCCTACAAATACGACAGACAGCCTTTGGTTGTCAACACACAAACAGCAGTATCAGTACACACTCTATTACTACGATTTGGCGGGCAACCTTGTTAGGACCATACCACCGGCAGGTGTAGACACATTGAGTCCTTCTGTAATCCAGTATGTTGATGAGCAGCGTACCAATGGAGGTCTGGGTTACAAACCTAACCACACCAAGGTTTCCTTATATCAGTATAATGGATTGGATCAACTGGTGATGCAATGGACACCGGACGCGGATACGACCAAGTTTTTTTATGACAAATCGAGCAGGGTCGTTTTTTCGCAAAACGCCAAACAGAAAGGGCAGTCCAAATACAGCTATACATTGTATGATCTTCAGGGGCGAATTTCTGAAACAGGGGCTATCGGTTTCTTGCCCAGCGATTATGTGATCTTTGGCGTACAACAGGACCATCCTGCCTTAGTGAAAATTGCAGAGGCTGTAGAACATTCTTTTATCGCAGATCAGGTTAGAAGCAAACCTCGCGAAGATGTGGTCGCTACATTTTACGATAATGCATTGATCAATCTCGGAACTAATGCAGGCCTCACGACACAGGAAAACTTGAGAAAGCGGGTAAGCAGTATACTTTACGCGCCTCAATTAGCCATGCAGCAGAGTTCCGAATCCTATTATGCCTATGCTTCCCATTTTAGCTATGATGCAATGGGAAATGTTAGCACCTTGACACAGGATAACCCTTACATGGACTATCTGGGTCAGCGTTTTAAACGGATTGATTACGATTATGACCTGTTGAGTGGAAAAGTAAATATGGTAAGCTATAATAGGGGCAGACCTGACCAGTTTTACCAAAAGTATGACTACGATGCGGATGACCGTCTGGAAACTGCTATGAGTAGCAAAGATGGTCTCATTTGGGACAGGGACGCATCGTACAGGTACTACAAACACGGTCCGTTGGCACAAATGGATTTAGGGGAATTAAAGGTTCAATCGGTGCAATATGCCTATACCATACAAGGTTGGCTCAAGGCAATTAACGGAGATATTCTTAGGGCGGAGGACGATATGGGTGAGGATGGATTGAATGGTGGCTTATATCCTAAGGATGTCTTTGCCCATAGTCTGGATTATCACTTGGGTGACTATAAACAGATAGGTAACAGGAGAGCGACCTATACCGATTCCATAAACCCTTTATCAAGGTCCTTGTTTAACGGCAACATAGCAAGACAGACTAAAAGTATGCACACAATTGACAATTTACAGCGAACCTATACGTATGACCAACTGCACAGACTAAAACAAGGTGACTATGCTTCTGTAAGTAACGATCTGTACAGGACAGTGACTACTATGGCTGCGGCCTACAAGAATGCCTACAGTTATGATATGGACGGAAATATCAAAACCCTCTTACGCAAAAATGCGGCTGGTACCGATATCGATAACCTGACCTATCATTATCCTGATCCGATCAAAAACAAACTGGGTTATGTTACCGATGCCGCTGCCAATTCGGGCGGAAGCGATCTTCCTGCAGGTCAGATCAGCGACAACTATCACTATGATGAAATCGGGAATCTCGTGAGTGACCAACAAGGCCAGTTGGAGAATATTTCCTGGAACCTTTATGGTAAGGTAGAGCAGATCGAAACAGGGACAGACAATCTCCTGATACATTATGATTATGACGGCTCCGGCAACCGAGTTCGTAAGGACGTTTTTGTTAAGGAAGGTTCTGACACGATCAGACGTAGCGACGTCTACGTCAGGGATGCTTCGGGAAATATATTGGCGGTTTACAAGGGCGTGTCCAAAGTAAACGATGTGCTCACGATAGAATGGTTGAACGACCATATCCAAACCCAGCACGGCGCTTGGCAAACACCTAACAATACTGGCCTAAGTCCATTCTTAAACGCGCAATTTGCGCATAATGGTCAGTTTTCGACTGGCTTGGTTCAGGCTGCTATAAACATTAGTAGTGTATGGAGTAATAATCAATCTTCGTCTCTGACGCTGGGACAGTATCTTCAATTGTCGGATGGTATCTATGCACAGGCTTTGAACGAATCCATAGGCGATTATTTTGCACCAATGGTAAGTGCCGACCCAGGCATAATGATGGCAACTTTTTCCAGCAACGGAGATAACAGTGGCTTCAGAAATATTTTCCGTTCATTAGCAGAAGACAGCAGGCAGAGCTTTCCAACTATAATGCATCTTTCTAAGTACACACCTGATATTAGTATAGCTATCTTGGATTATATAGGATTGCCCTCATCAGGTCTGTCAGATGTTGACCGGGCTAACCAAATTTCGGGTTATGCACTTAGCGGTGGTGCTCCGCTCGTCTGGGAAGGCTTTTTAGAATCAGCAAAAAACTTTAGTGCCGATGAGTTTTACAAAAACTTGGCAAGTGACCCCAATATTATAAATAAAAGTTGGTTGTTATCCAATCTTGGGCTTGCTGACGAATTACGTAACAATATAAATTTATACGCTCCTAGGGATGCAGCCTCCGGATTTTTTAAAGCTTACCTTGAAACCTTGAATCCCAATTGGCTTAAGGACCATAGTTCCTTGGACGAGCGTTTACATGTCGTTTACCAAAATGACAGGGATGGATTCATGGTTTCCTTCCTGAATAACATTGGGGTAGCTTCTGTCAATACTGTGCTATCCAATATCCCGCAACTTTCCGTTTACGGATATTTGCAACAAATCAATATTGGCGTGTTGACTGGAACGCTTAATCCGACATATAACCCGCCGCAGGTAAATACACCTAATCCATCAAATATAGCAGCCGATACTTTGTTCTTATCTGAACACCATCTTTACGGTAGCAGCAGGTTGGGCATTAAAACTTATACCAAGGATGATTATAGAGTAGTCTATATAGGGGACGACGGCGTAACACAAGCACACCTTAGCGACAGTTCTTTAAACATTCGAAGACCATGGTTAAGTGGAGGTTTTCAGGACTGGATCAAACATGACAGAGTAAGTCCATACTCCGGAAACGTGTTTAACCTAAGTTTGGACACCTTTAGAGAAGTGCGCAATTTGGGAAGTAAGCAATATGAGCTTACAGACCACTTAGGTAATGTGTTGGCAACAGTAATAGATCGGAAAAGCGGTTACGGTGCTTTAAGTGGGCTCTATGCAGGTTTTTATGCTAATTTGGCTAACGTTAGTGACCATTATCCGGGAGGATTTGTGATGAGCGAGCGCACAAAGGAATTTGAAAACTATTCGTTTGGTTATAATACTCAGATGAAGTCGGATGAGGTTTATGGTAACGGGAATCTGTCTACAGCAAAGTTTTGGGAGATGGACACTAGAATATTGAGAAGGTGGAACTTAGATCCTGTTGATCAAATTAGTATTAGTAATTATGCAGTTAACGGACTAAATCCAATACTCTATAGTGATCCAGCTGGAGATCTATTTGGAATTAAGGGGTTTGGATCAACATCCGAGCAAAGACAAGCTGCTAGAAGCTTTGCGAAGGAAAACAATGGTCAGGTTAAAAACCTTTTGAGAGGCAGCATACATGTAGATTATGCAGGAGGTACGGAAAACAATATAGTTTTAAACGGATTGGCAGTTATTAGACCATCTACACGAAGTCAATATTTTTATTCTGACGGACGTATGGAATCTCCAAATGGAGATATAATGCAACACGTACCTAATGCGATGGATAAATGGGGATCCAGTGAGAGTTGGTATGGAAGAGCAACATATTCCTTTACGGATGCGTTTTATGTAACGGGTCAAAATTTATTCGTTAAGAATTTTAGGTCTGATGATTTATCTTTCCATTTGGATGGGCAAGTAACCACCACAGATGATAACATTGATGCGTTTATTAGTGTAGGTACAACTTTTGTGCCCGTTGGTGGTGCAAGTGCAGCTGTATCTACAAAAGTAATAGGTTCAGCACAATCTACAGGAACGATTGGGCACGCATTTTTCTCAAAAGCAATTGCTTTAAGATATGCAGTCGATCCTAGAGTGTCAAAGGTTACATTGGACTTAGGCTACAAAAGGCTTTTGGGAGGGGGGAACTTTAGATATGGCCCTAGACCAGACGTAGGAGTTCTATTTCATTCTGGAAGAGTTAAAGTTTTCGAAGTTGCATCAAAAACAGATAATTTGTTGACATTGTCTTCTAGAAATGTCTTTTTTATGAGTAACAATGGAATCAATGGAACAGTCAATGTTTTTACAGGAGCAAGATTTTTAAATAAAATAATAAAACCGTAAAATAATATAAAATATGTTTAATGTTTTTAAAGGGAAAACTAGCAATTATAAAGTTATCAAGGTATTTAAAAATGTGGATTTAAAGCAGGCTTTGGAAATAGATATGTTAGATATAATAAGTCTTGTACAAAAGGAAATAGATTCTTTAGGCGGCAAGGGTTTTGATTATTATGAACTAAATTATGGTGCTCAGAAAATCTCTAATTACAATCAATTATTAAAGGTGATTAAAAGGAAAAATGATATTTTTCAAATATTAGCTACTGATGAAATTAATTCTAATGTATTATTGATAGACAATCAAATGTTAAATAGGAAAGCGAATTTAAAAGATGGACTTTTTACTTTTCATTTTGCTTTAGATTTAACTCTATTTAATGCAGAATTTATACAAGGTTTTTTGATAAGTTTATATAAATTAGTTGATTTTGACTATGCTTATTTAGTTGATTTAGACTCAAATTATGATATAACTACTGAAAGGAAATTTAAGAAAGGATTATTTGGAATTAAAGCTGAAGTAAATGAAGAAGATAATAAATGGAATCAAAATGCCGGGAAAATTAAAGAAGGTTTTTTGAAAAAAGTATATTTATTTAATGTTATCAATAATAGTCAATTAAACAATAATGCAATGCAATTTTTAATCAGTTCAAAAGTTGGTGAAGTAAAAAATTTAAATGAAAATCTATCTATTTGGACAATTAGTTCTGATGAGTTGCCTTATGCAAGTGAAAAGTTGAAAATGTTTTTTGTTTGAAGTTTTTAAGCAAGAATATTGCCAGTTACACCTTTGCTAAATATATAATTAATTTGCGTATTAGTCTAATAGAGAGAAATCACCTCTCTATTAGACCTATTTAACTTGAACATAAATATTCAAAGATTTATTCAATCATTCATGCCTTGGTGATGCAATAAAATTTTCTTTAATCATCTTAAGTCTACGAAGCAATTCTTAGATTGCTCTTCTTGCAAGCACTGCTTCTGGATTTCAATCCTCTTTTTATAAATTATACAGCAACAGGATAGCTTTACAAAGCTTTTATTCGAAGAGGAATCTCGAATAGAATTTTACATGAAAAAGAATTGGATTAGAACTTTTTTCTTAAAGAAATCGGTATATTAATCATATTTAAAGCTTGCCATGTGAATTTGTTCTAAATTAAGAGGGATTCATTAGAATACCCTCTTTTTAGTGTTTAACTAAAGTTGCCTTAAGTTTTTTTCCAATTCAGTCATACCTGCTCTCGCAATAAAATTTTCACTTATCATCTGAAGTTCATGGAGCATCTCTTGCTCCACACATTCTGGTAATCCATTGCCCTTAGATTTTAATCCTCGACCTATAACTTCGCCCAACAGCAGGATAACCTTACGGCTTGCCTTAAAGTCTAGCTTCACCAGTTCGTCCATCCCTGGTGCAGACAAAATCGTACCGTACACCCATTTCAAATCTTTCTCCTCCATAACGTTATTATTTTTGATTAAACCATAACACAAAGGTCAATATTTGCACGGGCTTTCACTTGTTTAGAATCTGAACAACACAAGGATAGCCGATATATGCTTGCTAAATTTGTTACACATCCCGACAATGGTGTGGAGGATTTTAGTGAAGTGGATGTGGGAAATGTGAGGCTAAGCTGTGCTCATGCACGCGACATAGATTTAGTAGATTACCTTCAACGATTTGGCATAATGCCAGTCAAGGTCAGAGGAAATAATTTTTGGTACCATTCACCTTTTCGGATAGAACGAACACCTTCGTTCAAGGTGGACCGGAAGACCAATAGGTGGTACGATTTCGGTGAGGGTGTTGGAGGTAGCATCATAGACTTTGCCATCCGTTTTAAAGACTGTACAATTGCCGAGTTCCTACAATCATTGGACAATAATGATTTTTCTTTTCCTAAGCATGCTTATGCACAAAATACAAGTGATGATTATGCTGCAAGTAGTCTTACTATTCTCGACGATCGTCCGCTCTACGCGTTCAGCTTGATCAATTACCTTGCTCGTCGTCATATACCCATCGGCATAGCGAATAACTACTGCCGTGAGCTTCGTTATGCTGTTGGCAGCAAAACCTATTTTGCTATTGGATTCCTAAATCGCTCGAGTGGCTGGGAAATACGTAACGCCTATTTCAAGGGCAGCTCCAGCCCAAAAGATTTTACCCTCTTACATCCTGACCGATTCTGCATCTGCGTGTTCGAAGGCTTCATCGACTTTTTATCGTTCCTGACCTTGATACCTGAAGCTGAACATACCTACAGTTTTCTCGTGCTGAGCAGCCTGACATTGTTTGAAAGGGCAAGACCGATAATGGAAGCCTACAGCGAGGTTTGGCTCTTTCTGGATAACGATACTGCAGGTCAAAATTACAGCCGCTATGCCAGCTCGCTTATCTCAATTTACAAAGACCAAAGTGCCCTTTACAAAAACCATAAGGATCTCAATGACTGGCATTGTCATCAAGGTAAATCTAAAATGTATTTAAACAAACTACTGTGCCCTCCCTAATTAAATCAAAAGCTAAAAAACTATAGCAATGAGTATTGAAAAAAGCTTTATGCGCAAAAGGGGTTTCCCTGCTTCGTCCCGGAAACGGCAAGATGTACCGGTGTTTCACATACCGGGAGAAAAACCCCTAACTCCGAAGTCGTGGTGTCTGCAAATTATTAAAATCTGAATGTTAAACGTGAAAATGAATTGTGATGGAAGAGAATAAAAACAACAAGAACAAGTGGCTGCACTTGCGTATGGACGAGCCAAGTTATCAAGCTGTGCAAAACAATTTCCGCAAATCGACCGAGAAGAATTTCAGTGCCTATTTGCGTAAAGTTCTGCTGGAAAAGCCGGTGTTTGCAGGTGTTAAAGATACCGGACTGTCAGAGATTTTGGCAGAGCTGCATAGGTTGCAAAAGGATATGAACAAGATCGGCAACAACTATAATCAGATGGTACATAAGCTCCATTTATGTGATAAAGATCCTGAGGTAAAACTTTGGGTTTCGCAATACAATAAAGAGCGGGGTATACTCCTCGAAGCCCTGCAATCTCTTACGGGATACATCCATAAAACTGCGCAAAAATGGTTGCAATAATCAATTGGGGAAGTTCCTTGCGACGTGCTTTTCAATATAATGAAAACAAGTTGGAAGAAGGTGTGGCATCAATTTTAACGACACAAAATTACCCTTATCCAATGGAAGAAATGAATGCCGAACGCAGGTTGAACCTGTTACAAAAGCTGGCAGGATTAAGGGAGGACGTGCTGGTTAACAGCGTCCATATCTCCCTAAATTTTGCGCCCGACGAACAGCTTTCAGATGCTAAGATTGCAGCCATTGCAAAGGAATATATGGACAAGATCGGCTTTGGCGCGCAGCCGTTCCTGGTATACCGCCATAACGATAGTGGACACCCTCATTGCCATATCGTGACTACCAATATAGAGTTGGACGGTTCACGAATATCCCTTCATAATATTGGCAGGGAGAGGTCGGAACCCGCAAGAAAAGAACTCGAAATAAAGTACGGGTTGGTAAAGGCGGAAGACCATAGGAAAGATTTATTAGCACTAAAGCCTATTGATGCCAGCAAGCTACAATATGGTAAAGCAGAAACGAAAAGGTCGATTGGAAATATACTCGACAATGTGCTCGACCAATATAAATATACCACCTTGGCGGAGTTAAATGCAGTGCTGAGGCTTTACAATGTAAAAGCAGAAAGAGGGGCGGAGGATTCACGCGTTTATGCGCACCGTGGTCTATTATACCGTGTGCTCGATACCGAAGGTAACCCGGTGGGCGTACCCATAAAGGCCAGCCTTTTCCATAACAGACCTACCTTAAATTATATAGAAAATAAGTTCCTGAAGAACGATGTGGCAAGACAGGCACATAAGGCAAAGATAAAATCGACTATAGATTTTGCCCTAACCTCCAAGAGGCCAAAGACCCTTGCAGCACTAGAAGAAGACCTTCGAAGGAGAGGTATAAAAATGGTGTTGCGGCAGAATGAGCAAGGGCTAGTTTACGGCATTACCTATATCGATTTCAAAACTAAATGTGTATTCAATGGCAGTGCGCTTGGCAAAGCATACAGTGCAAAAGGTTTGACCGAACGTCTAGGACTGCATCAGGCGAGCGCTGACAAGACCAGTGTTTTGAACAAGGAAAACCATGGGAATTCAAATGATAATACAGTTGATATCTCACCGAAAACTTTGCCACAGCAGGAAGTTGGGATGCCAGAATCGAACAATGAGAAGACGTTGCTCGACCTATTGTTACAGCACGAATATGCCTCTAATGCGGTGCCTTTTGAGTGGAAGAAGAAAAAGAAGAGAAAGAAAAAAAGGTAATTATTCTTAAAATAATAAGCTATGTCTACAGGAGAAAACGAACAAGCACTGCGCAAGATAATAGACATGACCAGATGGATGGCCATCTTTGTTTTACTGCTGCATTATTACTACCAATGCTATAGCACGTTTCAGGGTTGGGGTCTAACATGGCCCTTCTCCGACAGTATACTGGGCAATATTACCCGAACAGGACTGTTCAGCAACTTCCATAAATCCAAGCTTATTGCTCTGGGGTTATTGGTTGTATCCTTGTTCGGCGCAAGAGGAAAGAAGAGCGAGAAGCTCACCTACAAAACAGCTTTGCACTACATTATCCCCGGCTTTACCCTTTACTTCCTGAGCTGTTTTATACTACAACTGTACTGGGGCAAGACTATGGTGAGCGTGCTGTATATGGCTATAACGGGTATAGGATTTATACTGGTGCTTACAGGTGGTACATTACTTTCACGTATCATCAAGGACGCACTAAAAGACGATATTTTCAACGAGGAAAACGAAACATTCCCACAGGAGGAACGTCTTTTGGAGAATGAATTCAGCATCAATCTCCCTGCACAATATCAGTTAAAAAAGAAGAAAAGAATGAGCTGGATCAATATCATTAACCCTTTCAGAGCCTTGCTGGTACTGGGCACACCAGGCGCAGGCAAGAGCTATTTTGTTATACGCCATGTAATCACACAGCACATTGCAAAAGGCTTTTCGATGTTCGTTTATGACTTCAAGTTTCCTGATTTATCCATAATCGTTTACAACCATTGGCTAAAGAATAAGGACAAATACAAAGGCAAGTCAGAGTGCTATTTTATCAATTTTGATGACCTCACTAGAAGTCATCGTTGCAATCCCTTAGACCCTTTGGGAATGACAGATATCACCGATGCAGCAGAATCGGCACGTACGATTTTGTTGGGACTGAACAGGGAATGGATCAAAAAACAGGGAGATTTCTTCGTCGAGTCACCCATCAATTTCTTGACGGCCATTATTTGGTTTCTGCGCAAATACCAGGATGGAGAGTTCTGTACATTGCCACATGTGTTGGAGTTTATGCAGCTCGAATACGACCAGTTGTTTACCGTATTAAGGCTGGAACAGGAAGTAGAAGTATTAATAAATCCCTTTATCAACGCCTTTCTAAATGGTGCGGTGGAACAGCTGGAAGGACAGATTGCATCCGCTAAAGTAGCCATGGCACGACTATCATCACCACAGTTATATTACGTCCTTAGCGGTAATGATTTCACGTTGGACATCAATAACCCCGAAGCACCCAAGCTGGTGTGTATGGGCAATAACCCACAGAAGGTACAGATATACGGAGCTGTGTTGTCGTTGTATGTAAACCGTTTAGTAAAGCTGGTCAATCAGAAAGAAAAGCTTAAATCCTCACTAATTTTTGACGAGTTTCCGACCATTTATCTGAACGGTATAGACAGTTTGATAGCCACGGCAAGGAGCAATAAAGTATCGACCTGCTTGGGCATACAGGATCTTTCACAACTACGAAAAGACTATGGAAGGGAGCAGGCAGATGTGATTATGGGTATCGTCGGCAATATTGTATCAGGACAGGTAACTGGCGATACAGCGAAGCTATTATCCGATAGAGTAGGGCGGATCATGCAGGACAGGCAGAGCCTTTCCATCAATAGGAACGACACCTCGATCAGCAAATCCAAGCAGCTGGAAGCGGCAGTTCCCGCATCCAAAATATCAGCACTGAGCAGTGGGGAGTTTGTCGGAATGGTAGCCGACAATCCGGAAGAAAAGATACATTTAAAAGCCTTCCACAACGAGATACAGAACGACCATGCCGCTTTAGCCGCAGAAGAAAAAGCTTATCAATCAATACCAATCATCCGCAAAATTGATAACCAAATGGTGCAACGCAACTACAACCAGATACGCGAAGAGGTACAGGAAATAGTTAATGCGGAGATACAGCGGATGATGAACGACCCGGAGTTGGAGCGGTTGGTGGTGAGAAAATAGAGGTGTCATAGAGTTTAATTTTTTTAGACATTTTATAATGCTATATTTAAAAGTTTAAAAGTTTATCTAATCTATGACTATAAATCATTTAAATTATTGTGCAAAGGAAATTGTTTTAATAAGGGAATTAATTAAAATAGAAAACTGTGATTTTTACAACCGTAGTATTGCCAGATATATTGCAGTAAGATTAGACGACTTTATTAAAATAGGATTTCGTCTTAATAAATCCACTTTAAACCTGAAATTAATAAAGGATGAATTGAACGATTTAGCACAATTCTACGCCGAATATCTAAAAACTTCACGGGATAAATTTGGTGCTCATTTTCAACATTTAGATTACTTTGATCGGCTTTCAAATTGGGCTGATATTAATTTGGAAACAGTAGTTTTTTTTGCCAATCAGGTTGAAAAAATTTATTTATTTTTTCAATCCTTGAGCGGTTTTATTCCTCTACATACTATTGTAATAGATGAAAGTAGCAGGGATCTGATAAAAATTGTCAACAATCAACATGACATTGAAAAACAACCAAATTTATCATCTGATATTTTAGCATTCACTAGAAATAATTCTGGTGGTTTGGTACATCAAAATGGTTTACAAACAAAGGGTGGAGTACTTAAAGCTTTAGAACTTCTTATCGGGTATACTGAATCGATGCTAAAACAGTTAAATGTCGTACCTATCCGGCATATTTTTATAAAGATTTTTATACTAGATATTGTCAGTTACGCAGATAATTTAATTAGCAGACCGGAAATTACTCCAACTGACAAGCAGTATGATCCAGGCCTAGATTATTATCTTACACAGATTGAGTTTCCAGCAGAATCGGAACTACTTTCTCGATTTTTAGCATCATATCGTTTCCAAGAAAAAATAGATGAAATTCGAATTATTAGAAACAAAACAGCTGGACATTTGGATACTAGTTATGATATTGCAACTTCACAAGAATTAGTCAATAATGTGGACTTGATTTCTTTAGGCGAATTCTACAAAGTACTTAAGCAAACTTTTGCAAAAATCTGTTCCTCAACTACGGCTCTAAGCATATTCAGATTAGACACTTCAAATACGCTCTCTAATGTAATTTCAATAAGCGGGTTGGATAGCCCAACATTTAATGGTCAGCCAGCTAGTGAATATACTCCGAATCCATCTTTATTAAATGATATTAAATATTATTATTCTCATTGGGAGGATTACATGAAGGATGGGAATGAAAAGAGTTCTTCATTTTTTTTAGACAGCTTTTTCTATTCCGAAATTCTTAAAGTATTAGAAGTAGAAGAAGTATTGAATGAAGGAGGAAGTCGATTTTATCATTATGATTATCGGTTAGGGCATCAATTTTTTGATGACATGCTTAAAGCAAATGTACCTGAAAAAGAAAAAATTGCTATTGCAAATTTGTTTATTTTAGCTAGTCGTGGGTATTCAGGTATTCTTGCTCATTTTCTTTTAAACTCCCTTCCTAACGCTGGCTCTGAGCTTAAGTTTTATTATTTAAGAGCCATCAGTCACTTAGATAGCTATCCTCCACTTACAATTTTGCCCCAATTTCAAGAGTTATTTGACAATTCGAACTTATGGGGTAAGTGTGAATTGATTAAGAGTGTATTTAGGATATCAATTAATAAAAGATTAAATAATCATACAACGCCGCAATGGACTGATGACTTGTTTTCTGAATTGCTATATGATTTGATAAGTAAAGAATCGAATTTTTACAATCGTTTTTGTTTATCAATTTCTTTACTTTCAGAATTACAATTCAATACTTCAGTATACCCTAAAAATAATGCTGAATTATATTTTAATTTCTTCCATGAGCATATTTCTCAATGTTACCCAAAAATTTTGAAAAGAAAGGACGGGAAAAGTGATTTAATAGATTATGAAAAGCATATTGTGATTCTCAAGGCTAATCGTATTTTGACTTTTTTAGCTTTAGCAAGTGATTCGCTATTTGAAAACGGTCATGAAGATAGAAGTGCGGAATTGCTAGATTTATTTTATAATGGTACTATTTTGGCAGGTAATCAAACAGATAAACAAGAACTATTTAATCTAACATACCTCCTTTATAAATGTGGTCATCTATTTGAAGCAATAAACACTGCTGAAAAAATTTTAAGAATTAATGTTACCGATATTGAATCTCATATTCACTTACTAAACTATTATTTGCTTGATGAAGCATACCGTGAAAAGTTTGAACATGAACGGATAAATTTAATTCAGAATTACAATTTGGACGAAGAGACAAGGGAGAAAATCGAAGATATGTCATATGAATAATCATTTTGTCAAAGGTAATGTGGTCCAATTTAATAGGTTTTTTAGAGTGTTTTTTAAATATAAACTTTATAGCGCTAGATATATGGCAGGGAGCGCTGCTCGAGAAGCAGCTTGTGAGCAATAGTTTGGTAACATAATGCTGATAATAGGGGGAAGCTTATCATAGTTGCTTCTTGTATCTTTTGGAATGAATGAACCAGTATTAGAATGTTAATGGTAATAGAGCAATTATTCTATTTAATAATCGAAGATTTTACTTTCATTATTAATTGATGCTTCTTTTTATTTATATTCACGAGAGTTAAGTCAATTTATTAATTTCTTAAAAAGTTAATGAACATAAGTATAATAGCGTATCCCGCTAAAAATGGAGACTGCTTTTTAATAAGCTTTCATGATAAGAAGGAACAAAAGCATATATTAGTTGATTGCGGCTATGCTGCAACAATAAAAAAAAATTTAAAGGATGATCTAATAAAGATAAGTTTAAATGGCGGATTGCTCGATAAATTGATTTTAACTCACATTGATGCTGATCATATTCAAGGAGCAATAAGATTGTTGAAGGAAAATAATTCCGAAAGATTTATAGAAATTAAAGAAATATGGCATAATGCATTCCGTCATCTTTTTGAGAAAAACCAAATAGATATTAATGAAAAAGAATCACGAATACTTAGGCAAATAATCCTGAGAGGTTATCCTAAAAAACCAAATATTCTAAAGGATGAGCAAGAAATTAGTGCCAAACAAGGAACTACAGTCGGAGCATTGATTTTACAGGGGAAATACTCTTGGAATAGTGATTTTAATGGAAACGCAATCTCTACAGATTATGGGAGGGAGATTGTAATTAGTGAAAATTCAAATTTATTTCTTCTATCTCCTGACAGGGAGAAGTTAAACAAACTAAAAAAATTATGGTCCGGTGAGCTTGAGAGATATGGCATTAACTATAATAATGGTAGTTTAGGATTGTATGATGATGCTTTTGAAATGCTCATGTCATGGGAAAAGGCAATGAATAAAAAACGTCCAACTAAAATTTCTGCAACGGAAGATACGCTTGAAGAATTACTAAACCAGCCTTTCGAAGAAGACACTACAGCTACGAATGGTAGTTCTATTGCTTTTATATTGAAAATTGAAGAAAAAAAATTACTTTTTCTTGCAGACGCGCACCCGGATTTGATAGTAAAATCACTTAAAGATTTTCAAAAAAATGGTATAATTATGTTTGACTTTATTAAAGTTTCACATCATGGGAGCTTTAATAATATTAGTAAGGATTTATTAGAAACGATTGATGCCCACAATTATCTTATTTCCACTAATGGAGCAAGCCATAATCATCCCGATAAAAAAACAATTGCCCATATTATTAATCGCCCGGTAGGCTTCCATCGAAAAATTTATTTCAATTATAAAACTGATAACTCAAAATTTTTTGATAGAGGAGACTGGAAAAAAACACACAATTACTCAATACATTATTTGGACCAAGCTCCATTTACCTTATCACTATGACCTCAAGAATATTACATCCATCAGAAATAGAAAAAGCTACGGTTAGGGTTGAATGCGGTGATAAATCCGGCACGGCCTTTTTCGTTCTTATTGATAATGATAAACAATTTTTGCTGACAGCTGACCATAATCTTCCCGCAGGAGAACCTATTTATATATTTTCTTCCGAAACTGTAAGGTCCGAAGCCGAAATATTAAAGAGAATACCAGAACATGATATTACAATTTTAATAACAAAGCTTGAATCGACAACTAATTTTAATGCGATTACTTTAAAAAATATACAGATACCTTATGATGAAAATTGGGAAACCTTTGGCTTTCCAGCACAAAGAATAAATTCTGGAGGAAGATATACTGGAACTGTCTCCCGTCTTAACGAGGGTACTAAATGGGATGTTGATTTAATCTGTACCCAATATGTGAATTTGGATGACTTTTCAGGGCTATCAGGTTCAGTTCTATTAATTGACGGTTTTGCGGTAGGTGTTATTGGCTATGATAATGCGGGTACTTTGGGAGCTACAAGCATCCGAAGTGTCGCTGAAATTTTAGTGGAGCACGATATTAAAATCGTGAATAAAAATGAACATTCGATTCCTGATTCAATTGAAGAAGATATTTCCGATACTACGCCGAATGATGAAGTGCTCGAGGAAATAAATCATGTGATCACAGAACAAATTGATTCTAGTTACTTTTTGATAAAAGGTAATCCTGGTTCTGGTAAAACCACAATTGCTGCACAATTGGAATTTAGGAATAATAATCATATAATAATTGATCGTTTCTTTGTTAAGGTTCCCGAAAACGAGGAATATCCCACACAGATCCGGGCAACTCCAGAATTTTTCATTCGTTGGGTTGAAGAAGTCTGTTATCGAGCATTGTTCAATAATCCACCTCCTAAACCCAAACCAGAAACGACTTTCAACGAGAGGATATTTGCTATAATTCAGATTATTCAACAATTGTCAAGCCATTTCCAGGGCCAAGGAAAGATCGCTTTTTTAATTGTGGATGGATTAGATGATGTCAGCGGATCTAAAATAATAGATTATCTATCAGTGTTACCTCAACAATTACCGTCAAATTTTAAAGTCATCTTCTCTTGTACTTCTAAAGAAGTTTTGCCAAAAACAATCCGGGCAGCAATCAATTCTTCTAATGAAATAAAGGTCACCCCATTATCGCTGCAGCACGCGGAAAAATTTCTGTTTGAACAATTAAAAGGTAAGCAACTGAGCTTGGCTCAGATCAATGAATTATCACAAAGGTCAGAAGGACATCCTTTGTATTTACGCTACCTTACTAAATACGTTTTGGATACCGAAGATCTTACTACGCTAGATAATTGGATTAATTCTATACCAAAAATCGGAGGGGAAATTGAAATTTATTATAATAAAATCTGGCAACAACTTGATGATCATACTGATGAAACCTGGCTTGCTGCTACGCTATCGCGGCTGAGGATACCCATTGGAAAAGATATACTACCAGAATTAGTACCTGAATATACTAAGCATCATTTTCTGACAAATTTTAAGAAAATACAACACATGCTAAGAGATACTAATTTAGTCAGTATTTATCATACATCATTTTCAGATTTTATCAATGAGAAGACAAAGGAAATAAGTAAGCGGGTTCACGCAAATGTTGCTGCCTTCATTCTGAAAAATCCCGATACCAATTTCGGAATTTCTGAACGGGTTTTCCATTTATTACGGGGGGATGAAAATGGGAAAAATACTGCAATAATAGAATGTAATCAGAATTGGGTGGATGATTGCGCAATAAATAGTATAAACCCAGATATAGTTTTAGCCGATATTAAAGATGTAATAGGGTTAGCTGCGGAATTGGGTAATGCACACAAGGTTATTTCCCTGTTACTTCTTTCTCAGCGTGTAAATTTCAGATATAATACACTATTTCATGAAAATGCTATTTTTCTTGTCAATGCCTTGCTCGCTTTAAATAAACCAGAGGAGGCTATTAGATATGTGGTTCGGAACAAAACCTTAATAACTTCAGATGGAGATGCCATTTATCTATTGCAAAAGTTTTACGAGTATGATGCAATTGAAGAGGCAGAAGTATTGCTTAACACGATTAATCAGACGTGTAACAATTTCGTTGAAAGTGGTTTTGATACCGATTCATTCAATCGATTTATTCAATTAAAGTTCCGTGCAGTTACATTATCTGCAAACTCTGATTTTGAAAAGGCTTTTCACGAATTTGATCATATAAAGGATACAGCAATTAAATTAATTAAAGCAAGTGGCAATCCTAAAGAATCAATACATAAATTTAAAGACGAGGTCGGTTCCTATAATAGTGGCTATTTCATTTGGAGGTTTAATGTACCACCTTATACCAAGGAAATAGAGAATAAATTTACCTATGATGATAAAGCCAGTGGATTTATCGCAATAAGTATTTATCATGCTTTGGATTTTCAGCAGAGAAGTCCAAGAAGAAAAACGGACGATAATATTCCATCTTGGATAGAAGATTTGGAATACGTAATTGATAAATATGGTACTCATCCAGACTATCACTTCATGCTTTTGCATATTCTTCTAGGGAGATCAAAAAGAGTAGATATTATTGAAAAGCTCTACGAAAAAGTTTACATCAACAAAGAGAAGTTTGATTTTAGAAAAGATAATGGCGTCGATTTGGATCATCACTCTATTCATCGAATTACTCTTTATTATGAATGTTTAGGATTTTTCGATGTAACCGATCAGTTCCCGGAATTGCCTCAACATGGTTTTTTTTACGAGTGGGAGTACAATATTAAAGCGATCTTTCAATACCTATGTTTTCTTAACGGAAAAATTAAGCGTTTTAGGGTGGATTGCAAAGTTGATCAAATCAATTCTTTTGAACCAAACATTAAATTTCTTTTAAGTAAGCTGATTCCTGATCTTCGGGTTAGAATGCACTGGAATCGTGCCTATGCATTGCCTGAAACTATTTACCCCATTATATATAAGTATTTAATCCATGTGCTTATTGATGCTTTTCCTGATCAAATTTTAGGATTTGTTGAGGTAATTGTACAAAAAGAGCAATATCAACTAGGGCTTTATACTGAAGGATATACAGATAGTCTCTTTGTTTTAGCCAGGGAGCTTGCTAAAAATCCTGAACATGAATTGCCCGCTTTCAAAGTTGCCAAAGTATTAGAAGAGCATATTATAACAACAATAGAAAATCGTTATGAAAGAAATGAATATTTGTTAAGGTTGATAGAGCTATATGGTCTTTTAAATAATGAGGCTAGGGTCAAAAGTATATTTAAAGAAATGATCGATACATCCATGGGACCTTCATGGTATAAGGAGGCACAGTTAGGAATTATTAATACCGCAGTTTCTAGTATCATCCCCCAAAACGGAAATCAATCCTATTTAGGGAAGTTTGCTGCCCAGTTGCACCATGCCTCTGGTGAAATGACATTTCAACGATATGTGAAGCAACAGCAGGAGGTCTTTGTTGGAGATTTAGCAAAAATCGGTTTTCTCGATAAGGCAATTTCGTATTTTAAATACTTAGTGCTCCCAGATTATAATACAATTATTGACAATGCAGAATCTGGAAAAGTAGATATGCCTAATATCGGGCATGGCTATGTATTAGGAGCAAGGGCAATAGAAGAGCAAAGTGGTA
Organism: Sphingobacterium sp. MYb388; assembly: GCF_037479535.1. Classification (NCBI taxonomy): domain Bacteria; kingdom Pseudomonadati; phylum Bacteroidota; class Sphingobacteriia; order Sphingobacteriales; family Sphingobacteriaceae; genus Sphingobacterium; species Sphingobacterium sp. MYb388. Next base: position 1,197,484 of record NZ_JBBGYV010000001.1, read on the forward strand.
TATTAAATATGCTAAAGAATATTGATTGCAATGCTTCACTGTTTGCTTGGGGACTTAGTGAACTGGGTATTTTAGGGGATGACAGATATTTAAGTGGATATGCTAAGATACAGGCGGGAATCTTAAATTATGCTGAAAGTAATGAGCCGGAAAAGTTGGACGTACTATTTAGACGCTTATCCCGATTTGTGATTACCGAAATAAATGATGAATATCGTAATGAATATCTTCATAAATTGTTTAAAGAACTGAGTCCTTCAAATTATGAAAAGGTTATTGTTTACCTCGAGATTGTTGGTATGAAGCCTGAGCCTCCTCTTTCAAAACAGGCACCAGACGTTAATCAAGTAAAGGCTTATTCGGAAATTAAAGATAAAGACGATCCTTTAGATTTATTAGTTAAAGTAAAAGAATCAATACAGAAAAAGCTTGATGCTGAAAATAAGGCTGGTGCAAGGAAGGTCATAATTGAAGCTCTGCAGGAGTTGCAAAGTCAAAAATATGGAGTATGGTCATCTAATTATTCCCATAAAATTGATGATGTCAGAGATCTTTTGTCTGAGAGTTATGATAACTCATCCGAATTTATTAAGGATATAAAAGACCTAATTATTAATGAGCCTTACTTCGAAGGTTGGGTAATTGCTGACCAGATAATGAGCCTACTTCGAAATATAGAGGATGAGGATGAGAAGCAATTGATATTATCTTCTGTTCTTGAGCATATAGACTTAATGGTGAAGACGCCACAAGCTTATAAAGATAAGTATAGTTGGTTAAGTATTAGTACACGGAAGGTAACACAGGATCAACAGGATAATCTGATATTAGAATTATTAGTCTGGTTTTTAAATCACCCGTCTATCGTAGTAAAAAATAGAACGATAGAGATATTAACTTGGCTAGGATCTCATATGGCAGAAAAAATAGTTAATACACTGATGACGGAAATTTGCAGTGAAGGGTATAAGATATCGAAAGAACTTTCAGCCTCAGCGATTCATCAAATCTCTAATTTAAATATTATTGGATTTTCGGATGTGCTTAAGACCTGCATTGAGCGAAATGAGAAAGAAGTTTTTGAAATTGAACATTTCATGATAAAGTATACCCTAATGAATTCTCTCAAAGAATTAAAATTAAATGGAGCAACTGGTTTGGATGTTTTAATTTCAAAATTTGAGAAAACTTTTACAACAGTTGCAATAAAAAACGAGGAGATTGAAATTGAAGAAGAATACTTAGAGCCAATAGATGATTTCTTATATGATCTGAATGAACTCAACATTCTAAATACTCAATTTGAAGAAATACTGCTGGATCAAATTCAACAGTTGGTTGTTAACCTTTCAATTGAAGAGTGTCAAAAAGCGAGTGATTATATGAAAAGGAGCTTTAACGATAACAATGATATTAATCTGATACCGGATTTTGATAATCTCTTAAGATATGCCCTTAATATTGCAATTAACTCATATGTTTCCCTCGATATTAAAGAAAATGTAGCAGATATATTAAGAATGTATCAACCTGCTTTTCCAGAGAATAAGTTAAATGTGGACATTTTAACCGTGGGCGACCAATTTGAGTCAACTATTAAAAAAGTTTTTAGTAGTAACAAAGTTAATATTGACCAATTGTTAATTAATGACGAAATCCCATTGAATTACACGATTACAAAATATTCGGGATCAGATCGGAGAACAATCGAAAATATCGAATTGAATGCTTATTTAATTCCGATTGATTCATTTAATGAGAAAGGTAATTCTTATCCTTGGCTATCTTTTCCGGCAAATAGATATCCTGCAACATTTAAAGATGATGAAGAAGTAACCCCATTTTTTATTAATTGTGAGAATGCAGGCGATGTAACAGGAAGTGAATTAGTGCCAGCTGAACAAAATCCAAATATAGCTAAATTAATTCCGGGAATAACCAATGATATTTCTTCTACATATTGGAGAAGAGGGCGGAATTGGGATAACTCAAAGCAAGGGGTGGCCCAACAGACAGGGTATTATTCAACGATCTCCAAAGAGGTTGTTGACGGACTGAAAACAAAATACAAATTGGTCTGGCAGATTTATTATGGCCATAAAGAAGTATATATTGATGTTTTTGAACAAAGAATAATAAAAAGATGATCTCACCCAACAATAGAAAAGAATTTGAAAGGCGGATTAGCCTATTAGCTGAAAGAATTAAGGATGGGAAATTTCATATTCCTCCCGATCCAAGATTGATAAATGGACTACTCAATGTTCGAATCATGCCTAATAGACGAACTAATTTTTTGACTATTAATGAATCAACTAGACTCTTAGCTAATTCAATAGCTAATTTCGAGCGACCAGAGTTTAAAAGTAAAAAGGATGCCGACCAGTAGAAAAGAATTTGAACGAAATATGTTTTTCTTGTCTGAAGGATTTGAAAAAGATTTAATTGTGATTAATAAGGAGAATATAAAATCAATTAAAGGTATTGAGAATGTGCGTTACGCACCTAATAATAGAGCAAATTTAAACACGGTAAATGAAATGGCTAGATTAATGGCAAACACTGTAGCAAGATTATCATCTTCAAAGGAAACAATGTCAGAAGACTGATTATTTATATGAAAAATATTATTTTTTATTAGAAGTAATAGGTTTTATAATTTTTTAAAACACCTATTATTTCTAATTACTAATGTATAATCTCTTCCCTAAAAGAAAATTCATCGTAGCCTTGGCATTACAGGACTGTTTAAAGAATTATCAATGATTTAATAAGGTATTTTAGAGGTAGTTGTAAATACACTCACTTTTTTAGATATAAGTATTTTTAAGGATTTCTTCATTAGGATTCAGGTACCTATTACTGTTCATACCTTTCATTCCCGCATAATCGTTCGTAAAATCACCTTGTTTTTGCAGTCCTTTAGATTGCTCGGAACTATACAGAACGACCATACCTCATTAGCAGCAGAAGAAAAAGCTTACCAAACCAAAGTATTTGTTTAAAAAAAAACATTGCGACTAAAAGAAATTGGAACGGTTGGACTGTTATAGCAGGCAAAGATATTGGACAAGGAAAACTCTATTGGCCGATAAAAGATCACCCCAATTTACATGCAAAAAATATAGCACAATTAACAAGCTTTGAAAAAGAATGGCTGAAGCTAAATATCCGAAAACTGAAAAACTTGGGCTTGACCATAAGCCATAAGGTAGGTTATGACCTTTCACCAACGGGTAGAGCATTCATTAAAAGGCTTTAACTGTTTAATAGCTGTCTTATATATTTAAATACTTTGGAAAGCATTAAGTTTATGTAACTTGTTATAAGTTGTCCCCATTATGAAAATTCAATCGTTATTAGGGTAGAATTAAATTTAAAGACATGAAAGAATTTGCATTAATTTTCAGACTAAAAAACATTGCTGATTTTCAACCATCTCCCGAGCAGATGCAGGAGAGAATGAACTGGCTGGCAGGAATAGCAGCTCAGAACAAATTGGTGGACAAAGGTAATACGTTATTACCTGTTCCCGAAAGTGCCAAAACTGTAAGACAGGATAATATGGTAACCGACGGTCCTTATACCGAAATCAAGGAATTTATTAGCGGCTACATTGTAGTTCAAACAAATACCATTGATGAGGCCGTAGAAATGGCCAAAGAAAATCCAATATTTAAAATTGGGGGGAGCATCGAAATTAGAGAGGTTCTAAAGCGTAGTTAGCATTGAGCAGCGCCAACTCACATAATGAACTGCTACCGCACCTGTTCCGACAGGAATATGCTAAGATGACGGCTGTCCTTTGCCGTCATTTTGGCTTGGTGCATATTGAAATTGCAGAAGATATTGCCAGTGATACGTTTCTGAAAGCATCAGAACATTGGGCTATCAACGGCGTACCGGAAAATCCGACAGCCTGGCTTTACCTGGTGGCAAAGAATAAGACAAAGGACTATTTCAAGCACATTGCCATTTTTCAAACTCAGGTAAAAGATGCCGTTAAACCGGACGAAATCGAGGTAAACAAAGATTTTGAATTTAATACCCAAATTATTGCCGACAGCCAGTTAGCTATGATTTTTGCAGTTTGCAACCCTGCCAATTCAAGGGAGGCACAGATTAGTCTGGCACTTCAAATTCTATGTGGTTTTAGTGTCGAAGAAATTGCCAATGCTTTTTTGACAAAAAAAGAAACCGTTAAAAAGCGTTTACATAGAGCAAGGACCCAACTTCGGAATGACAATTTCAAAATTAAAGCCCTAAGTGAACTAGAGATTCAATCTAGATTGGACACTGTTCTGAAAATGCTGTACCTACTATTCAACGAGGGGTATTTCTCCAGCACCGGCAACCAGACAGTCAGAAAAGAACTTTGTTCGGAAGCCGTGAGGTTAATGCTCGTGCTTACCGAAAATCCTTTGACCAATGTACCTCGTGTAAATGCCCTTTTGGCATTGATGTGTTTTCAAAGCTCAAGATTGGATGCTAGGACAGGAGCTGATGGCGAAGCTATACTTTTTGACAATCAGGATAAAAAGCTGTGGGACCAATCCCTAATTGACAGAGGTAATTATTATTTAGTGAATGCCTGTTGTGGCACTGATGTATCTAAGTATCATATAGAGGCTGGAATTGCCTATTGGCATACTACATCTACCAATGATAACAAATGGAAGCATATTCTACAATTATACAATCAGCTCCTCTTTATTGAGTATTCACCTATTACTGCCCTGAACAGGGCATTTGCATTCTCTAAAATTCATGGTTTTAAAAAAGCAATCAATGAAGTAGAAAAACTAGATCTATCGGAGAGCAATTATTTTTATGAATTACTAGGTTATCTATATTCCAGTACAGACCTCGACATTGCCGTTCAACATTATACTACAGCTATTAAATTGACAAAATCGCCAACAGAACAAAAGACAATAAAATTGGAAATAGAAAGGTTGCAGAAAATGAAAAAAATATCATAGATCAATGTTTTTAATTCACTTTGGAATCAACCTTACCTATGCCAATACTTGGCTTCTTGCCTTTCCAGTTATTTTTTGTGCTCTGAGTGCTGTTCTTCAATTGCAACATCAGGTTCCGGATAAAATTCTAAGCTTAATCCATTTGCTTTAACAACGGGCTAATACCTTAGTCCAGAAATATGAAGGACTTAATATACTTTCGCTTCGACTAAAAGAGCTTGTATCTTCTATGATTTCAATTTCTTATCTTAGTGTAATGAGAAACCCAAACGAATGGTTGGAGCTGGATGGTCGCAAGGCACCCGTCCACTATGTCTGCGGTTATCTTCCGAGGTCGCAGGGCTATGACCCGATATCGGAGAGTATCCTGAGCTTAAAGAAGAACTACCGTCCCGCGGTCAACGTCTGGTTGGGCTTCATGTATGACGATTTCGGAAAGCTTGAGCATGATTTGAAAGATATAATGGTGCGGGCGCTGGGACATAATGAACAGCGTGCAACATTTGCTTCAGAGAAGGAACAGCCCCTCGCATATTTATGCCATAGGACGGCCCGAGCATCTAGGATCCGTTATCCTTTTGATATGATCAAGAAGCTACATGAAACACCAGAGTTGAAATATCTTTCCAAGGAAGATAGATGGGATGCCTTAAAGGATACCTTTCAGGTTTGCTATGGTTACAACAGAAGGACATTTAGGCGATTTTGGTTTATAGACGATGTCATCACCACCGGGGCAACTGCAAGAGCAGTGTGGAAGGCCTTATTGAAGGACTATCCGGATATAGACTTTAGGGTATATGCCCTTGCTCGTACCGTTTACGATCCAACTTTCAATAAAGAGTTGGAAGAAGATAAAGCGTATCAGGAAATGAGGGATTTTTATTACCCAACCGTTCGTGAAGAAGGCCAGCCATATTTAAGCAACTTCAACGGTGTGCTCAAACTGCCTATGCCCAGCTTCAATAATGAAGGAACATTCTTTATTTGAAAAAGACATAATGTTAAGTTATGTTGTGCTCAAATCAAAAAGATAGGCTTCCATAATTGTCGCCGTATGTTCCCTGAACGAACTTTTCTTTCAATAAAACAGCTTGAGCTAACCTCTCGACAGAGGTGTTATGTCAGGACAAACTTCAATGAGTAAATATTATCATGAGCTTGTGCATAAATGTGAAAACACTAAATAGAAATACCTCTTATTGCTGAGATACCCTTAACTTATTGCCATAATGCCCCTATTTATTCTCTTTGAAATTCTCCCATTTCACTTTCTTTGCCAATTCAAAGATCTCATCCTCGTTCGAAGAATATGAAAAGGCTCCGTCCAGACCCAAATCATATGTAAACGGCATTTCAATGAGTGTAAGTTTCTTACAACTTTCTTCATCTATCGGGCAAAATGCGCCATCAGGTTCTTCATGAAGATGGAAATCGCCTTGAATTACCTTGCAGTGTTCGCAATGATTAGCCCAATAAGTACTATCCGCCATTTTTGAATACCCTAACTTATAGAACTGAAATTCCTTATGAATAAAATTGGCAACATCCGGTTCTATAAAAGCCAGAGAATAGACAAATGATTTTGAATCTACAGGATGAAAGGCAGGCTCATCTGTGTCGTCATCATCATTATATTTATAAAAATTGTCAGAATAAAGAGATATAACAGTAGTTTCTTTGGAGCATTTCCAGCATTCTCTTTTGTTAAGTCCCAAATAGTATGGGGCTTTGAGGATAATACTGATATCTTTTATATTAATCCATTTCAAAAAATCATTGAAATGCTTGTGGTCTGGAATATACCACGTTTTAGAAGCGTTATCCCAAAAGGCACCAACAGCCTTTGCGGTATCTTTTTCTGAGTAGGGAACATTAATTTTATAGGGCATAGTTTTAATGATAGTTGTTATCCATTAAATTAGGTATTCATTTTTAAAAACCTATTTCAATATTTCCTTTACATTGACTTAAGTGAACAATATCTGTTACCCTTAATCTCGTATTTTATAATTTTATATTATTACAATATTTTGTGTGCCTAAATATAACATTTAGGCACACAAAATATTGTAACTCATTTAATTAAAATCTCTGGCGTGACGCCTATTGTGGATCAGATTTTTTCAATAAGGTCGACGCTAAGATTTAATTTGCCGCTTTCATACCTATTGATGGTTTTGCTGCCCTTGATAACTCAATTAATGTCGTATTATGTTTTGCAATCCTTTGCCGATAATAAATTTAGATATTATTTAAAAAATGATAAATTTTTGAGGTGGATAATTCTTAGAATAAAAACAATATCAAGGAAATACCCGAAGATAACTATTAAAGCTCAAATGCTTCTACCGTTGATTTCGAATCATCCTCCTTAATATAAGTATTGTATCTCTTTTGATAGAACTCCAAATTTCGTGTTACTTTCTTATAATGATACAAGGGCTGGCCTTCCAATTTGTCAATAATATCTTCTAGACCTTTGCGGCTAATTATTACCCTCCATCCAAAACCGGCCTCAGAATCATGATGACCACTTTTATTAGCAGTGTCTCCTAATTTCCAAAATATTGATTCGATTACAGAATCGCCAGATGAGTTATCCCAACGAAAATTACCTTGCTCCACATTGTAAGTAAGACCTAGGTCGTAGGCGACTAGAGGGTTGATCGCAAGCCAATTTGCGACTGGAAGAGTGCTAAAACAGTTGTTATAAATTACAATACCTTGCTGATTTATTTCAGGATAATCCCTAATGAGTTCCTCTGTTGTCGATGGGAATATGCTAAAGATACTTTGAGGAACTGCCTGATCGGTATCTACAAAAGCTTGACGAATTTCCAATGCTTTACCATGTCCCATACCCTGAAGAAGTGTTCTTTCTGCTAATATGAAATATTCGCCATCGAATGAAGGAATAACAGAAGAGACGTACTTTTCATTAATTTCATGAGCCCACTTTCGATCAGCAGATGGTGCCGAGCCTGATGATTTTAAAATTGAGGATATAAAAGGAGGCATCTCAACCGTTTTAATCTGATATAGAACAGAATCAAAATGGGGTAGTAACCCAACCACATCTTTAAAATTTAAATGCCCCAAATCGCAAAGCTCCATGATAACTTTACCCAAGCCGTCAAATACTTTTTGCACTTGAGGACGGCTGTAAGGAATCTGAAGGTCAAGCACTGTTTCATATAAATTTCTTAGTTCCGGCTCACCAATCGTTGCACACCATTTAGGAAATTGAGTGTCGTTTCCAATTTCACGGATACGGTAGGCGATATTATACTCATGAAAGCCCGTAAGTTTAGCCAATATTTTTATTTCATACTTTATAATCTGGGTGAATATTAAAGGATCAGTAGTTTCTTTGAGATATCCGTCTAAACTAATATTTTCGAAAGCTTTTTTTGAAAGGTCAACAAGACCGCTTTGTGGGGATAGTTCCAAAGTATAATTCAAAGGGAGGTCTTTTGCTTGAATATTCCTTACGGGTGTTATTTGAGCTAAATTTAAAAGATCAGAGGCTAAAACCACAACGTCAGCCCTTTCATTATTCACCAATGAGACAATTTCATCAAGAAACATATCAGTGAATGCCCTACTTTTTTCACCCAGACCGTGTAGGAAGTGTAGAAATTTAATCGTAAATCCCTCGTCAAATAAGCGACGAAGTAGAGTGTGTATTAATGATTTTAGTTTTTTGTTTTCAGTAATTAGTATTGGGAAAATAATGTAATCAAACTGGCTTGGTGTGGTAATTAAAAAAAATAACAAATCGGTCAATAATAACTCATCATTATCATTACCAATGATGTCAAGTTCATACAAAGGCATATCATTGGTGAATAGCTGATCACGGAAAAGATTGATTTCTTGATAAATCATATCCATATTAACTTCTTCACCAAATAGAAATAAAATCTGGTCCAAATCACTTATAATAGATTCTCTAGCTCCAATGCTTAAATTTGGTAGTGCATCTGTGAAATCTTTAAGTGCTGATGATTTAACTGCAGTATCCGAACATAATTCTTGCAGCTTTTGATAAGCTGGAATCTTCCCTTTTTCGTAGTAATCGTCGCCCCATTGACAATATCGGGAGCTGGTTATGGTACGTTCAAGTAGTTCTTGTGCAAGTTTTGTCTTGCCACTAGATTGAAGAGCATCAACGATTCGGATGATCTGTTTTGTGTCAATATCTAAATTAAAATCGGAAATGATTTTGAATAAAGATACTTCGTCAGCTCCGGGAATTACCTTAATCAATATTTCTGTCCAATTAAAATAGCTGTGCTCCGCCGTTTCACCACGAAGTTTTATAAAATCATCTATATTCTTTACCTGCTCAAGTACTGTTTCAAGTTCTAGAATACGATTATCATTAAGGTGCAAATTTTCTGAACTACCTCTTTCACGATTCTTAAATTCCGGCTTATGGAGAATATCAACCGCCTCTGGTGCAATACCATGTTCCACGCAAAGGTTTTTTATAGCCAATAAATATTTAGTACGAACCTCAGCAACAGCAAAAATTTTTATTCCTTTTACTAATGCCTGTACTTCCTCTTGAGGGGGTTGTTGGGTGAAAAAAGTGGTTATTAACGAACGCCGTGTACTATGGGCACTATCCATTGTAATAACCATCTGTGTAAAAAGCTTCATCAAAAGATTTGACCAACCAGAATTTCGCTGAAGGAGATAAACCAAGATTATTTCCAATCCGTCCAGCAATGGTACCAATTGGTGAAAAAGAAGGTGTTCAAAAACCCTGTACCCATTACCAAATGGCAATGCCATTTTCAATATATCACGTGCAGGCGTATGTGATGAAGAATTCACCTTATTTCTTATGCTTATTAACCTATCAAAGTAAAACTGGACTCCAGTTTCATCAACTGGAGGATGCTTTTCCATCCAACGAACCATTTGTTCCACTTGACGATCTTCTTCAGGACCCATGCCTAGACTATGCGCCATTAACTTTGATATACCGGCCTCTACTTTTTCTATCATCCCAAGCTTTGCCCATAATCGAGTTTGACGCGCACTGTCATCTATAATTTTTTGGAGGTAACCTGTACTATAAATAGTTTCTTCAAGCCAAACCAAAGTGCGCTTGCACCAGTCAGCATCAACTTTACGCTCTATAACCCATCTTACAATGTTTTGAATTGTTTCATCGCTCCAAAACCTTTTATTTGACTTCCACTCACTAGTTAATTTTTCAAGAAGTTCGATTGTAGTTTGTGGTGAGATGCTTAGACTGGAGCTCAGCACCTGTTTCAAAAAAAGTCCCTTATTGGCAATAATGTCGTAATCGTACAAAGGAGAGTCGTAGGAATGATGAAACATCCCAAATAACTTTTCTAATCCTCCAAAGAATTCTGCCGAAGCTTCAGGGTAACCATGATGATACCATGCATGAGCCTGTCCCATCCTCGCAAATGCTAAGAGGAAGGTTTTTTCAGTAGGCTTGTCACTTATAGGTAAAAAGTTTATAATGGGCAGAGAGAAATTTTTGGTGATTGTGTAATAAAGCCGCGTGTAATTGAATACATAATTTGCCATGCTTCCTATCTGGAAATGGGGGATTCGCTTTTTTATCTCAGCTGGGGTTTCCAGTTTTTCAAATGCGATTTTACCTCTATCTAAGTCGTTCAACACCAAGGTAAATATTGATGCGTATGAGAGCAAGTAGGAGTTATGTCCCTTAGGCGAGCATTTATTAAAGAATTCCAATGCCCTTCTTTTTAATCCTTGAGGAATAAATCGCTTGTGAATGATGTCAGAATAAAAATAAAACTTATCGTATTTATCTAAATTTTCCTCTGCGAATATATCTAATTCAATAAGTGTTTCATATTTATCATTTTCGAGTAAGTATTCTTTTAAAGACAAAATAACCTCAGGAATAACTTGTTTATCAGGTCCGCTTCCATGCTCTTCACTGATCTGCAGATTTTGAAGCCGGATGATGAATTCACATATCGGCTGGAAAATACTTGCTGCATTTGCCCAAACTTTTATTAACTCAACCTCGTCTATCTCAGTATGGTTTTGTGAGTTGTAACGCCTTCTGGATAATGATTGTTGTCCTACAAACAGATGAATGGGAGTGGCCCGTTCAAATAGTTCCTTAGCGATTTCTTTATATCCGTTATTCGCAAGCAAAACGGAAAACTCCAGTGCAGCAGTTTGAGATACAAGTAGCTTTGCTGGATCAAAGACAAAAGAACTTGCGAGATCTAATCTTTCTGCCGCAAGAAAAATATCATAATAGTTTCCAAATGGAAAATTTGAAGCCCGCTGATCAATTTCTAATAAAGCAAAAAAACAGATAATTACCATTTGATTATTGCCCTGTTGTACGCCAGCATGAAGCGCCAGCTTAATATCTTCGCGGATAATTTGAACATTACGGAAGGCGAACCACTGCTCACGGAAAAAGGCCTGTGATGTCGAGTCCGTTATCTGTTGAAATTTTCCGGCATTGAACCAATGGTAAATCAGATTAAACCTGTATGAACTTACATTATTTACTATTGCATCTGCGATTTCCGAATGAAATGCAGAATGAGTCACAGGGTCAAACTTTGCTGAAAAACGATTTTTTGCGGATTCCCTTATTAGGAATTCCTTGAAACTATTATGAAAGAATTGCCAAATATTTTCAGATTTATAGAAATAATATTCTGAAACTTTGTTGATTCGTTCAGCGTCAGCATTTTTAATACTGAAGTCCCCCAAAAGTTCAAGCTCAAAATATGGATACCTGAAGCGTGCAATTAATCCCAAAATATGTATAAATTCGTCTAAGGATTTATGCTTATCCCAAAATTTTTGATACTCTATCTCAATATCACCGCTAAAATCCTTTTCTGAAATAATTGCAGAGTAATTCTTCAAGTCTGCAGCTCTTAATTCTTCAATCGTATAGCGTAGAAATAGTGGATGGCCTTTCGTATTTTGTTGTAAGTCGTCTAGTTGGTGTCCGGATAAGCTAATTGAATGAGAAAGAGCTAATTCATTAATTTGTTCTTTTGCCAAAGCATTTATCGTAACAATGCTATCGTTTTTAGTTAAGTCCTGTCTTATCTCAAAACTTAAGTCTTCCAATTGGGTAACTGTACGGCTGCCTAATACAAAGTATATATTCTCAGGTATAACTTTTGGCGAAGGCAAAACTTCAATCAAGCTTTTTGTCACTTGTTGCTCTCTGTTTATGTGGTCTAAACCGTCAACGATTATGAATACCTTTTCATTGTTCCGTCCAAGTTTGGCTAATTCTTCACCTAAATGCACTTGAAGATCAAGTAAGTCATTTTCAGGAAGGCGATCTTGCAAAACAGAACGACTTTCCCGTATTTGAACTAGCAAATCGTGAAGAAAATAACTTGCTTCTCCACGATAACCATATTCATAACTCATTTCAACGTTTGTATATGCATAGTATTTAAGTACCCTATGCGCACTTCCAGTCAACCATTTGGTCAATAAGGTCGATTTTCCCGACCCTGCATTACCCACTAGAGCAATGTAACCTTTTCCTTTACGTTCTATGACCGATGCCAACTGCATCAAAGTCGTGTTTATAGGCTGGTAGTGTTTTTCATCGACAAAAAATGCATGTTGAAACCGCGTTTCAAATTGATCCTTTAGACTAAATTCAGCGAGAAACTGCTTCCGGTCATAGTGTACATTACCTTTTTTTGCAACTATCCGTGCGATACCATCAGTAATTCTATTAATATGTGCAGATCGTTTTGATTGTGTGTAGCTATCGTAAACAAATTGATTAGTCTTGTAATTGAAAACAAATTTTAGGTCAACGATAAATGAAATAAGTTCATCTGGCGTTGCATTGATCTGACTAACCAGTTCATCAAATACCACCTGCCAAACTTTGGGAATTGATATTGAATTATAGATTCCTTTTTGTATTGGAGTCCAAAAATTCACAATGAAATTTTCAAACGATGGTTTTTTTTTGCCTACATAAGCCTTGATCTGGTCATTTGCCGAAATATCCTGTGTTGTAATAAAGCGAGCGTCAATCTTTTTATTATGATATTTAGACTTAAAGGACTTCCATCCCTTAAATAACCCTTGAAAAATACTTTGCGTTTCTGAATTAACGAAGTCATGATAACTGAAATTTGAATTGGATATCTGTTTGACTTGAAATGCTATTACCTTATCTTCCACGCCTAATAGTACATCATCCAGCTTTCCCGCTGTGTTACTCGCAAATTCCACCCATTCTAAATTACTTTCAAGCAAATGATTATAAATTTCTGTTGCGAAGATTTCGTATTGAAAAAAAAAGCCCGCTAAAGCGGAGACTTCTCCTGGTGTTTTTTGCAATGACATAGTTTATTAGATACTAAATTTGAAACTAAATATATAATATTTTGGAGAATTTAAGTTATACATTACACGAATAGCTATTAATATCTTTAACAGATGAACATGTTGGAGGTAAATTATACAACAGATTCAAAGCAATTAGCGTATGATTCAATCAGACCTTTTAGGTATAGTCTGGAAACACCACTTGGGCTAAGTGATTGAGGATGAACTAGCTTAAATGTGTGGATTTACATTTAAACTTATTTTATTATAATCTCTGGCTTGACGCCTATTGCGGAGCAGATTTTTTCAATCAGGTCGGCGCTAAGATTTAATTTGCCGCTTTCATACCTGCTGATTGTATTTGTACCTTTGACGCCAATTCTGTTGGCCAGCTCCTGCATCGTTATACCTTCTTTTACCCGTGCCGCTTTCAAAGCTGTAGCAATTTGAATCTTAAAGCTCATGTTCAAAAATACTTTTTTAAAAGGGATAAAAAAATAGAATTAGAAACTATTGTATAGTACATTATAATGTACTATATTTACAATATAGCGCGTTCTCACTTTCATACCCGACATAATTAGAATTTGAACAACCCTATTGATTGGGCCACCTAGTTTCTAACTTTGTAATAGGGGAGGCAGCGATAGCCAGTTCCCCTATTTTTTAGCTTTTTGTGAAAGGGGGACAGCGATGGAGGAGAAGAAAAATAATGGGGCATTGACCCCAAGTCAGGCTAGGGCAATATTACAAAAGCACGGCACTATTGTGACAGAGGAAGAGGCGGAGGTTATGCTGGCTACCATCAGGTACATGGTGAAGTTGATTGTTGAGCAACAGCTCAGGGAGGATTAACGTGGATTTGTACCTTTATAAGATGATCCGATCCTGCAAAAAATTATAAATCAAGATTAAACCTTTCGTTATGAAGAAAGCATATCTATACATACGTGTAAGTACGGACGAACAGGCCGAGACAGGCTATTCTCAAAGAAACCAGGAAGAGTCCTTAACAAGATATTGCGCGATAAATTCAATTGAAATACTAAAAGTTATCTATGAGGACCATTCCGCAAAATCATTCCAACGACCCGAATGGAAAAAGTTGCTGGTTCTGATAAAAAAGAACAAAGGAAAGAACAACACACTGGTGCTCTTTACTAAATGGGACAGGTTCAGTAGGAATGCAGGGGACTCGTACCAGATGATAAACCTGCTTTCACGGATGGGTGCAGAACCGCAGGCAATTGAACAGCCTTTGGACCTGTCCGTCCCCGAGAATAAGATGATGCTAGCCTTTTACCTCGCCTCACCTGAAGTGGAGAACGACCGCAGGGCATTGAATGTATTCCATGGAATGAGACGGGCAAAGAAAGAAGGGCGCTGGATGGGTACTGCACCGATAGGCTATAAGAACTGCATCGATGAAAGTAACCGACGCAAGTATATAGCTGCCGATGAAAAAATAGGACCGGTCATGATTTGGGTTTTTGAGCAACTGGCTGCAAACATTTTTAATACACAGCAAATTTTCAAAGTGGCCAAAGAGAGGGGACTTAAATGCGGCAAGAGCAACTTTTGGGTTGCAATCAGAAACCCCATTTATTGCGGAAAGATATTTGTTCCGCCCTTAAAAGAGGAGAGTGGCCATTTTGTGACCGGTCAGCATGTCCCGTTAATTTCAGAAACTCTTTTTTACCAATGCCAAGAGGTGCTGGATGGTAGGAAACGCAATACCAGCAATAATCCCAAAATCACAAGTGATGAAATGCTACCCCTTCGGGGCTTCCTAGGATGTCCCGAATGCAGCAGACTGCTTACCGGTAGTGCATCAAAGGGTCGTAACCAACATTATTACTACTATCACTGCACAGGCTCGTGTGGCGTGCGGTTTAAAGCAGAATTGGTCAATACTGAATTTATCAACTACTTGAATAAATTCGTACCAAGACCTGGCGTACTGGAAATCTGCACTAAAGAGATAGTTGCCGAATTCAAATCGGAAAATTCAATGGTATTAAGGGAGCGCAATAGGTTGATTGAAGAGATTGACATGTGCAATAAGCGGTTGTCCAATGCAAGGATTCTCAGAGTAGAGGGGGAGCTTGATGAGGAAGATTTTAAGGCCTTAAAAGAAGATATTAATGACAGGATGAATTCAATGGAAGCTAATTTGGGACGGTTATCAGGAAAAAGCAAGGAGATAAGTCACATCATAGAGGAATCGCTGAAACAATTAGAAGAAATCAATAAGTTCTACGAAACCAGTACTTTAGAGCATAAACGGAATATAATTGGTTCGATGTTCCCTGAAAAACTCGTATTTGACGGAACACGACATCGAACCGCTCGAATCAATCGCGGAGTCGAGCTTATCTACCTGAAAACCAATAAATTAAATAGTAAAAAAAATGGGACAAATCAGTGTTTTTCTGACTTGTCCCATGAGGTGCTCCCAACTGGGCTCGAACCAGTGACCTGCAGATTATGAGTCTGACGCTCTAACCGACTGAGCTATAGGAGCGGGTTATTAATATTTATAGCTTATTTTTATCAGCTTTCCACAAAGATAACAAATTCCATTTTTATTATAAAACAATAATTGAAAGAACTATCAAAATATGGTATAGCATTTCTGTTTTTGCATCAAAGTTTAGCTTACCATTTTATCATCAATACTTATTCAAAGTATCAGAAGAAAGACAAGTTCGTGATAAAAGTTTAATGGAGTAAGGATATTTTTGAGAACCAATTTTATTTTTATAAAGCATACTTCGCTTAAGAGTAGCTTGATAAAGAAATTTCAGAATTCGTTATTACTTAAATTTTGCCCAATTATTGTCGGTATTATTTAATTTAAGCACATCTTTTAAGCTTTCCTTGTTACAGACAAATAGTATGGTTTTAGGTCTTTCATTAACAATTTTTGAATCCTGATCCGGGATTTTAGCGTTTATTTTTTCAAGATTTTCAGAACTTCTCGGATCAAAAATAGAAATCAATTTAATTATTCTGTCTTTAACGTCCCGGGTGTAGGTGTATATATGCACATATTTATTATAATCACTAGAATCAGTTTTTGTTTCTTTGCCATATACACCTTTGATATTCAGATATAGTTTATTTAATCTTTCAGGTTTTAGATATGTCTCCGCATTAATTATTTTCAATTTCCCGTCTTTTGAAGCAATTGCATTAAGGGTTGAAAAATTAATACTGTCAAATTTAGCTACTATATTATTATTTGATGATTTTTTTATTTGAAATTCAACCCAGCCATTGTCAAAATCACTAATTTCTACATATTGATTATTATTTGAAATTTTTAAATTTTCGTCTTTATTTGCATTTCTATAAAAATCTTCCGTATTGAAGGTGTTAAAATCAAGTTTTTTTAGATCAATTATATTTTTTTGATATTCTTGATTATTCGTTAGACAGGAACAGAAAAAGATCATGTAAAAATACACAGCGAGATATTTCATAATAAATATATTTTAAATCGTTATTTTAATCGTTTTGCATATGTTTCTGGGTTTAGTTGGATTTGAAATTTGGATCATGCATTTTCCATGATCATTTTTGGATATTATCTCTTTCTTAGTGTTTGCGAAGAATTAAGTGATTGATTTTGTTAAAACAAGGATGCTATTACAGCAAAAACAACTACCAATATGATCACGGGTAAAATCATGCTTAGAATAGCTTTCCATATACTGAAGTTATTAACTGTAGCTATTCCTAAGACCATAAATATGGCGATATTTATGCCAACAAATCCATTTATTGTCATCAAAAATATTTTAAAGATTGTTTGGGACCAACTTTCATTATTTACCCAGAATGATATACTGAAAAAGGAAATACCATATATCAGAGATCCGATGATATACAATAGTAATACGATTATCCCTGGTATGGATGAATAGGCAATAACGCGGAGAATATCTGCTGCACTTGCTACACCTTTTAGCCATCTCGCAGTACCAGCTAAGATGTAAGCAAACATTATGTAAAAAAGTAAGCTAATGCCCGACCCAAAAATTACAACTTTGAAGAAAAGTTCTGTCCAACTTTCAATATTGAGTTTACCCGAGGATATTCTTCCAAATTGACTTCCTAATAGCGCTAGGTAAAGTAGAAGCCAAGCATACTTATTATACCAGTGCTCTTGTGTAAATCTAAAGAACCACTTAGGTCTTGTATATAAATTCGTGATAATAAATTTAAAATCTTGATTTTCGGGAAGGTCTATATTCATGTTGTCATATATGGTTGATCAAATTTAATTATTTAATTAATCCATGCAAATTTATTTTTCGTTTGTTTAAAAATTTGGTTGATTCCGTATTTACATATGCTTATTCCTGGAAATTTATCATGTATGTGCGGATGGGGATAGTAATGTGGTAGAATCAAATTATTGAATTTTAGAAAGGTAAGATTTTGCTTTTAAACCTGAGAGTAATTTGTGGGTATTAAAAATGTATTGTTAATTTTAGAAATAGTATTTGCATATTGAGGATCGGACACCAATTTTTTCCATTCAGGATCAGCAATGAAATCAACCCATCCCTTATTACGTTCCTCCATATTTTTACAGGTGATCAAATAGGTGAGACGAGGTAACCTGTCGCCTGCAATCACTTCACCACAGAATACCGGATTTAATTTTGCTCTTTTGAAGATAGGAAATTCGCCATCATGAAACATTTTAATTTTTCTTTTTACAGCATCTTCACTGTAGCCTTCATATGTTCTTAGCTCAAATATCCGCGATTTATCGGATGGAATAGTGATTTTAGGCCAACCTTCGAAGGCAATCATTAAGGAAGATTTAAAACGATCATATAGCGCTTTGTCTTCGGGAATACTGTTATATGTAGCGCTATTTTCAATGTAATCTGCATCCATTTTTACTTTTGTATTGACGGATAGGTAATTGTCAAGAGAAGAGTAAGGGGTTAATAAGTAAAATTTGGCAGGCTCAGATGGAACCAATTCTTTGAATACACCAACTGCTTTTACACCATATTTATTCAGTGCGGGAATAAGGGCAGATTTAAAATAATTGTCCAGTTGTTGCTGGTCAGAACCGAATCGTATTTCGTATTCACGCCATTCATATATTTCCTGCTCAGTTGCATTATTATCGGCTCCTATTACTGGAATTATCGTTGTTGCTAAACCTGCAGTTAGTGAAGATTGAAGAAATTTTCTGCGTTTCATACTGGTCAATGGTTTTATAATAAATGATTTAGATAGAATAAATATATAAATTTAATCCTATTTTCTATAAGGCCGTTCTAATAAATAATCAGAAGTTTAGTGTGTGGAAACTTTTTTTGAAGATGGTTTTTACCTCAAACAGAAATCTTATTTATGAAAATAAGCTCATCATAGAGATAAAAGGCAATTTTGGTTAATATATTTTTATCAACTGCTTGTACTAGAGAATGAAAATAAATATGTTGGGTAAGTTACAGGTCTTTGGCAAGCATTCCTATAGACACTTATTTTTGCTTATGCCTGAAGCTAATTATGTCTTGGCAATATTCCATAGTGGTGAGACCTACAAGTGAAGGATACCTTTATGCTTTAATTAGTTTTTATAAAGCTTTGGTTTTGTGCTAAAGATTCTCCAATACAGAAAAAAACTTTTTGGTCTTAAGTAGTTGAAATTTATGTATCCATCATGAAAGTACAGGATAGTAGCCTCTTATTTATTTAATACATTTAATACTTATAAGTATCCCATTATGAATTCAAACCGTGCTATTTTAAGTTTCTTAATGCTTATTTTTTGCTTTTGTGAGATCAATGCGCAAAATAAATTAAGTGATAAGTTTAATCAAGTGAGCCCATTAACATCTGCATATGTTTATCCTACTCGTATCATATGGAAAGAGGGAAATGTGATACATGCTACAAATTTATTAAAGAGGGGTAATGGTCAGGCAAATTTATACAACCCCAATACTGTTGTATTTAAAAATGAAAATAATCAAATAGGGACTAGCATATTATTAGACTTTGGTATTCAGATGAATGCATCTATTGAAATTATCACAGGCATGTGGGGGGGGCAATAATTTACCGAAAAATGTTCGTATACGTTTCGGGGAATCAGTTAGTGAAGCAATGTCCGAAATTGGCGTTATGGGTGCTACTAATGACCATGCAATACGAGATTTTATGATGCAAGTACCGTGGCTTGGTCGCAATCGATCTGGTGAATCTGGTTTCAGATTTGTACGTATTGATTTTTTAGAACCTAATGCTGAATTACATTTGCGAGAAGTAAGGGCTATAGCTACCTTTCGAGATATTCCTTACCTAGGGAGCTTTAAAAGCAGTGATGAAAGACTTAATAAAATATGGGAAGTAGGTGCATACACTGTACATGTTAATATGCAAGACTATTTATGGGATGGTATAAAAAGGGATCGTTTAGTTTGGGTAGGAGATCTTCACCCTGAAGTATCTACTGTCAATACCGTATTTGGGTATAACGAAGTTGTCCCCAGAAGTTTAGATCTTGCGAGAGAATCGACACCGCTACCCAATTGGATGTCTGGACATAGTAGTTATTCGATGTGGTGGATTATCTTGCAATATGATTGGTATATGAATTATGGGAATTTAGGATATTTAAAGGAGCAGCAACCTTATTTACAAGGATTGGTTGAGCAAATTACTGGGAAGGTTATTAATGGAAAAGAACGGATGGATGGCGCTCGATTTTTAGATTGGCCATCAAGTGAGGATAGTGTTGCTGTACATGCAGGTCTTCAAGCACTAACTATAAGATCATTGGAGAATGCATCGGCTCTCTTTCAGATATTAGGTGATGATAGTTCAAAAAATAGATGTGACGAAACAGTTGCGCAGATGCGAAAATATATTCCGCCACTCCATCATTCAAAACAAGCCGCTGCATTGATGTCATTAGTCGGATTAATCGATGCAAAAAAAGCGTATACAGAGGTAGTATCTATAGGAGGGGCGAAAAATTTTTCAACCTTTTACGGTTATTACATGCTCGAAGCAATGGCGAAAGCAGGAAAGTATCAAGAAGCTATGGAAATTATCTCGACCTATTGGGGTGCTATGCTGGATCTAGGAGCGACAACATTTTGGGAAGATTTTAATATGGATTGGTTGCCCAATGCCAGTCGTATTGATGAGCTTGTACCAGAAGGAAAATCGGATATACATGCAGATTTTGGAGCTTACTGTTATAAAGGTTTTCGTCATAGCTTAGCACATGGCTGGGCTTCAGGACCAACAGCATGGTTGTCTGAGCATGTATTAGGAATTAAAGTAGCGCAACCAGGTGGAAGGGCATATACTGTTAAACCTAATTTAGGCGATCTTAATTGGGCAGAAGGAATATTTCCCACACCTTATGGGCAGATATATGTTAAGCATGTGAAAGAACATGGGCGTATCAAAACAGTGATCAAAGCACCTAAAGAAGTTAAAATAATACAACCATGAGGCGAAAAAAAGGATTGTATTTTGTTAAATAATACGACAAGATGTTTCTTGAAGTGTAGAAATGTGCACAGCAATCAGAATATGATCATCACCCTGCTCAATTGCTATGTGGATACCTGGAGTGGAGAATCCACGTTAAGATTTAGGCAATCAAAATTGTGGATGTTTTATAGTAACACAACTTTTATCCAAAACCGCAATAAAAGTTGTGTGCTATAGATTATCAATTATGGTATAAAAAAGCAATCTATGAATTTTGTTTTTCAACCCAACTGATAAAAAGAACCTTTGTTCTCAATATTCATCTTATTCATTTATATAATTCAGCGCAAAATTCAACCAATCTCCAACTGTATCATCTAAATACACATCAGGCTGAATTCCTATGTTGTCAATTGGATATTGAGGAAGTCTTGCTGAACGATAAGTTGGTAGGTATAGTGTATAATTCTCGCAACCAAACTTAAACTCTCTTATCGAACCATAATCCAACACTCCCATTGAAGGTGTTCCCAAAATTTTCACCTTTTTACTTTGACGTGCTGAAAATAAAAAATTCTCTCCGGCACTTGCTACATTTTTATTTGCTAAAATAATTATTTGTTTAGGTGCTTCAGATTTTAATGCTATCGTATCAATCGTCACTTTTTTACCATCATATAATATAAATTTGCCCAAATTATCTTTATATTCTTTTAGTCCATCTTCAATTTGGCTAATTGCTTTTAAAGAGTCTTTATGGACGTTTTGCATCGCATAATCTCGCAAGCCATTAATAACCGTATTCGTAGACAAAAATTCGACATTCATTATTCGCAAAGGATTTGTTAAAATATACGGTAGTAGAGGCTGATAAACATCATCAGTACCACCAAAATTATCTCTTATATCAATAATCAGTGCTTTAGATTTTTCAATTTTCTTTTGATTTAGTTTTATGAGCTCCTGTACAGGGGTAATATTGTCATATTTAAAACTTTGGATTTTTATATAAAAAACATTTGATGCTAACAACTTTCCATCTACCTCTTTTTCTTTCGGTTTTGATTCTCCCAAATTTTCGTTTTCATTCTTGTTTTTTATACTTGTTTGGATATAAATATGCTCGTCTTTAAAAAAAGAAACATAGTCATTTAACACCTTAATACAGTTGATATTAGCAGTAGTATCGGATTTTGCAATAACTAAAGCTTTATGATTATTGTATAAATCGAATTTTTCATCAGTTTTTTGCTTAAAACCTGGATAATCAACTTCTATTTTAGTTATTAAACGTTCTAATGCCATTTGACAATTGCATTCATTTTGAGCAAAAGATATATTTATAATACAAATTATAAAATAGGAAATTAATGGTATTCTTTTCTTCATGCGATATTAATTATTTAGTTTGTTGATGTCATTTTTTTTATTGAGGTTATAATCGATACTGCTAACGTTCGTCTTTCTGAAAATTTTAATTTATATAATCAAATGTACAAAATTATGAAAATCATAGCAGCTACTTAATCGGATTGATTTGTATCTTTTGATTTAGGAATTTGCAGATCCAGTGTCGTTATTAGAGATTCTAAAATTCCTTGATTGCCGTATTTGTCACAACAGATCTTTAAATCAGAGGTCCGTCAACTATGTCCTGTATATGATAGTCCTGAAGCGCCTTAAATGCTCCAAATCGCGCATCCCATTATTCGGATCTTCTTTTAACGTTGTTCGTACCTTCTTTTAACACGCTTTTAATTTCTCCCATAGTTGTACAGTACCTGCACCGTCCTTTTCCTTGTGCATGGACGGTGCAAGGGTGGTGCAAGTACGGTGTAGTTACGACTTTTGTTAAAAGCGGGGTACTATCATGTAACCTAATGGTGCAAAAGAGGTATTTATATCTTGCGGTAAATCTAAGTTGTTTTATTGTCTGATGGTGCTTAACTTCATATGTTGAACCTATATAAACCGATATCAGGCTATATTTAACGTTATCATGACACGTTGCTTCTGTATTTCCAGCAAATTAAAACAAACTATTTTAAGGAATTAACGTTATGGCACCAGCGAATGGAAACAAAAGCCAAGTAAGAACGAATAAAAACCACATATGTAAACTGTTTTAAACTGTAATGATAAGGAAGAAACTGTCAAAAATCAGAAGGGATTTAATCTCTTTACTATTCTGGTTATTTTGATAGCTAATCTTTAATTTGAATAATTATTTCACAGACATGAGATATTATTTATATTTTTAGTATTATAATCTGTAAAGAGAACATGGCAAAACAAATTAAGGCGTTAAAATGTCCACATTGTGGTAGTGTTAAGAAGCAGAATATTAAAGAAGACCATTATATCTGCAACAATTGTGGCACTGAGTACTTTTTGGATAATGACGATATTAACGTTAATGTAAAGCATCAATACGGCGACGGAAGATTTAATGGACTAGATCCGAAAACCAAAAAGTATCTATTTTTTGTTGTAGCTGGCATTTTGTTTTTTTTAATTTTTAGCAGTATTATCAGAACCTGTGGAAACAAAAGTGGAGGTATTTCGACTTTAGTCTCTTCCGACGATTCACCTAAGAAAAAGGAATATGTAGATCGAATCAAGGAATATTTAGCATTTACAGCATATAATAGTAAAAATCCGATGTTTCTTTTTATTATTAATCGTAGCAAAGATGCTTTTTCTCGGGAAGGTGCTGAATATTTTGCACGCTTTTATGATCCATTAAAAGAGAAAATAGTTAATGATATCCCACTTCCAGGATGGAAAGATGATTTTTATATACAAACTCGGGTTTTTAGCGATGGTGGATTTTATATCTGTGCTGATAAGAGCAATAAGGTATATAAAATTGATCCGGCAAAAAATGAAGTCATAGATGTAACGAATACCTTTTTTGGTGATGTTCCTGAATTTTCTTCTGGTATAGCTACTTTAAAATTTACACAAGATCGGGAAGGAGATGGTTTTAATATCATGACCAACGATGGGAAGGAATACTACTACTACCCTTTAGTTCGAAAAATCTATAAAGATCATATGCAGAGACGTGAGGCCGGTACAGGGCTTGCCAGCCTGTTGCCAGGCGCGAGAACGTCAGTTTATTATACATTTTCCGAAAAAAGCAGTGATTATCCAGAAGAGAAAATCCAATTGATAAAATATTGGTATAAAAACAATTCCGGTTATCCGATTATGCTTCCTTATAGTTATCAAGTGAGTTGGCAGAAGGTGTATCAATATCCAAAGAAGTCTGGTATTTATTACGGTTCATTTCCATATACAAAGAAATTGGTGAAAGAACCTCGGATTACAAAATTTGTTGATCTCACACCAGATCGTCTATATTTTAAAGCTGATATCGGATACCAAGATAGTACGAGTTTGTATATTACAGGATTGCCAGATGCCAATCCTGAAGGTCATACCTATATTCAGAAAATCGATACCGAAAGTGGGAAAATCATTTGGACATATACACCCAAAAGCGATAATTACGCTGTTGAAAGTGATATGTACGGTTATACTGGAGGAGTTGTTTTTAGTTATTACGATAGATCGGGGGCTTCCAGTTCCAATCGGATCATCATTATAGCTAATGATGGTACAGTACTGAAAGATATAGACAGAGACGAAATATTTAAAAGATAGAACATGGGACTATTTAATTTTTTTAAGAGGCAAATAGCCACGGTTATAGAATGGCAACCACAGGATCAAAACGTATTGATATGGCGGTATCGGGCGGCTACAGACGAAATAAAAAATGCAAGTAAATTGATTATTTCTCCGGGACAGGGATGTGTTCTTGTTTATGAAGGCAGGATTACAGATGTGATCGACGAGGACGGGGTATACAACATCCGCACAGATAATCATCCATTTATCACTTCTCTGCTCAAAGTCGCACAGTTGTTTGAAAGTGAGCATAAAATGGGACTTTACTATTATCGTAAAGCTGAAGTTCTGAATCAGGGCTGGGGTACAGCTTCACCGATCAAGTATTTTGACGACTATTATAAGATTCCTATTCAGCTCTCAGCTTATGGTAATTTTTCATATCGACTCAAAGATCCGGCGAAGTTTTTTTCCAACTATGTCGGTTCACAGGATAACTATACTACCGAGTCTTTTCGTGAAGTCGTGCAGTCTCGAATTCTTCAAGTCTTAACTTCTAGTTTTGCGAAAGAAAAATTAGCTTTTACGGAGATAGATGCAGAGATTGATCGCTTGTCTAGCGATATGAAAGAACAGCTCCTAAAGGATCTAGAAACATTCGGCGTTCAGCTACATGATTTCAGGATTGAGGGTAATTCTTTTGATCAGGATACTCAAGATCGTATTGGAAAGATTGCTGATATTACTGCTGACAGCCATGCGGCGACTGAAGGTGGTCTTACCTATGTTGAGTTGGAAAAACTCCGTGCGTTGCGTGACGCTGCTAAAAACGAAGGCGGTTTAGCGGGAGCAGGAGTGGGATTGGGAGCAGGTATGAGCTTAGGAAAAGTATTTAGTAATTCAATTGATGAAGTTACACAGCCTGTGGCGGGTGTAGATCCTATGGAGCAATTAAGAAAGTTAAAACTGCTGCTCGACGAAAATATCATTACGCAGGAAGAATTTGATCAGAAGAAAAAAGAGTATTTAAATAAATTTTAGCCGATGAAACATCTCATTACATTTCTATTTGTAGCGTCATTACTCGTATTGGGATTTGTCGCCCTGAATTATATCTGGAAGTGGTTCCCGATAGATTATACTGGACTCGTAAAAGTGTTTATATCTATATTGGTGGTTATTTTCATTGGGACAGGGCTTGCAATGGTCTTTAGTGCTGGATATGCAAGAAAAGATAATCAGCGGGATGTAGGAAAAAAAGATTAATCTTATTTCATAGAAATGAACTTAAGTGTTGATCATAAATATGCTTAGAAGAGCTTCATCTTCAAAATTATTTTAATCAAAGTAAGAATGCTCAATAAGAGTAAGATTTCCGTGTGATATAAAAAACGTATAACAGTCGTTTATTATTGTAAAATAAAAATCAAAGTGGAATTAATGAACGCGAGGACGTAAAAGAAATTACTGCGCAATGCCAAATTGGAAATAATACCACCATTCAACTGCTTAAGAAATTGAATTTTGCAGAAGTCAATAGTAAATATTCGATGTTTCTCTAGGTTTTTCCTACGTGTGGTGTTTAGTGATCTTGTGTAAACTAATTCCGATTATTGGCAATATATTCCATATAGATAACACCTGTGTTTGATGTTATCATAAAAGACCCTCTATAAATCAACGCACTATACAAATACTTGTAGCGAATCATATCCTTTACTTCACGTGTAATTATTTGTTAATTAAAGCAGTAATAATTATCTTGGTGAAGGGTATTTTATGTTGCTTTAGATATTAAGCATTAGATTATGATTTTTAAAAGAGCAGTGAAAATTCTTGCTATTATATTTGTTTTCATCACTATCGTCACACCATTATTTTCACAACGAAAATTTGATATACAGGGTACTGGAAAACAAATACTGGATGGAGAAATAATATATTTAAGCTATAGAAATGAAGGGCGATATATTTTGGATTCCACATTTGTTAAGAATAATAGTTTTAAGTTTGAAGGAATTATAGAAAATATACCTATTCGGGCTTCTTTATATCGGAATCAGAATCCTACGCACAATTATGATTTTATTTACGATCGGTTAAGCTTATACCTCGAAGAGGGAATAATTTCTGTTCAAAGTATGGATTCGTTAAATAATGCGCGTATAAGTGGAACTGCTGTCAATAACACGTTTCAACTATTACAGGAAAGATTAGCTCTTTTGGAAAAAGAACGACTTTCAATAAAAGATCCAGATTACTTTAGCGAAGAAGAAAGGAAAGATACTGCTTTAGTAAATAAGAATAGGAGTTTACTGGAAGCTAATTATTATAAACAATTTGATGTTCAACTAGCATTTGCCAAAGAATTTTCTAACTCCTATGTCAGCCTAGATCTTGTGAACAACATAGCCAGGAATAATAAATACAATCATTTAGCGGAAGAGGTATTTAATTTATTATCTGATAGTCTACTGCAATTGCCAAAGGCTGCAGTAACAAAAGAGTCTTTTTTAAATAAAAACAAGGTTCGCATTGGATCTATTGCCCCTGAATTTGAAATGAACGATAGGTTTGGAAGAAATATTAAATTGTCAAATTACAGAGGTAAGTATTTATTGTTAGATTTTTGGGCATCGTGGTGTTTACCCTGTAGGCAAGAACATCCAAACTTAATAGCGGTTTATGATGATTTTAAAGGAGCTAATTTTGATATTTTGAGCGTTTCTATAGATAGCAAAAAAGATAAGTGGCTAAATGCTATTATTGAAGATGGTTTAATATGGAGTCAAATTTCTGATCTTAAAGCTAGTAACGGCGAAGTTTACCAGAAGTACGGTATAGGTACTATACCTTGCAACTTTTTACTTGATCCCCAGGGAAAAGTGATTGCTAAGGATTTAAAAGGTCAAGATTTGACAGATAAAATAAAAGAAGTAGTAAATATACAAGCGAATATGCACTAATTATGTTTATAAATATAATTTTGCTTTTTGAAATTTGTTTACAGGATCGAGTGTCTCACTGTTTTTGTTTTCCATATTATTCATACAAGTAGATCTATTTAATTCATAGTTTAATGAAATCCATCTCAATAGGTCTTGCTTTTTACTTCCTTCTCTAGAAAATGATTATCTTTAAACTTGATATAACTCCAAAATTGAATATAGGGGAATAAGCAGGGCGGGGGTACCGTATATTTGCATAAAGCAATAGCGCTGTCAAAAATGAACCATGTGATTACTTCTATGAGCGCTTAGGTCAAGAACGCTTAATGATAAAATTGATAAAGACTTTAATTTATGGATACTAATCCACAAAATGTATTAGATTATACAAATAACAACACCATTTTTATGGTATGGAATATTAAGAGTGGTATTGAGGTAAAAGAAACCTTCAAACAGCTCTGTGCTCTTATCATTAATCTTAATAATTCTGGAAATGTTCGCTTTCCAAATTCCGGAGCTAGCGTGGTCATGGGTATCAGTTTGGAAGCTTGGATTAAATTAGATTTACCTTTGCCGTTACCTAAGGAGTTTGAAGTTTTTGAACAAATTACGGGGAGCAAACATACAGCGGTATCCACAAGAGGAGATCTTCATTTTCACGTCAGAGCTAGTGAAAATAGTTATTGTATCGATACGGCAGCAGTTATTTCCACACTACTGCAAAATATAGCAGTTTGCGTAGAAGAAGTGCATGGTTTTAGATATTGGGACAGTCGCAGTATTCTTGGATTCG
This sequence comes from Sphingobacterium sp. MYb388, assembly GCF_037479535.1. Classification (NCBI taxonomy): domain Bacteria; kingdom Pseudomonadati; phylum Bacteroidota; class Sphingobacteriia; order Sphingobacteriales; family Sphingobacteriaceae; genus Sphingobacterium; species Sphingobacterium sp. MYb388. Next base: position 1,225,686 of record NZ_JBBGYV010000001.1, read on the forward strand.
TAGACGGTACCGAAAATCCGCATGGCCAAGAAAGGGCCACTTTTGGAATTATAGGTGATGAAGATCCCGCTTATAAAGGATGTAGTTATTTGTTTGTACAGCAATATTTACATAATATGTCCGCATGGAAATCTTTGCCCGTGAGTGAACAGGAAAAAGTTATTGGTAGGTCGAAATCTGATGATATCGAGATGCCTGATGGTGTAAAACCCTCAAATTCACATTCAGCACTTGCAAATGTGGGTGATGATCTTAAAATTGTTCGAGACAATATGCCTTTTGGTAAAGTAGGGACCAATGAAATGGGGACTTATTTTATTGCTTACGCCAGCTCGTTTATTACGATAAAAAAGATGCTAAACAATATGTTTATCGGCGTGCCTGTAGGTAATTATGATCGAATATTAGATTTTAGCACTGCAAAAACGGGTACTTTATTTTTTGTTCCAACATTCGATATGCTGGATGCATTTTCGGACTAGGATATCGCTATCGATTAAATATAGCAAGACATAGTGTAAATTTTAAAAGACTTAAAATCTGCGGTAAACGAATAAAGCCATTCTATAAGGAATGGCTTTATTCGTTTACATAAACTTACGGTATTAACTGTATTGATTAAAACCAGTCTTATTGCAGCTTGGGCTCGCTATATTGTTGTTAGGTAAGAAGTTGTTGCGTATCAGCATGATCTATGAAGACCGTGTTTTATTATTTTCGGTATCTTGTCTATACCGCTTACATACTCCATATTTCTAGTCTTTTTATACTGTATGCCCATTACTTTTGTAGTAAGATAAATCAAATTAGATAAGGCAAACATGAAAGAGAAGTTTTTAATCGCCCTCACAGCACAATATAAAGATCTGGGATTTGGGGCAAATGCAATTGTAAAAGTAGCTCACTATTTAGCAAAAAAAGTACTTTATGAAGAAGATATTGATGGGGTTTTCCAAGATGTAGAAGGGTTGTTAAATACTTTTTAAACTGATGGAGATATAGGTGGTTAGCTTATGGTTGAGAAAGTTAAAGTGTTCATCATGAATTCTTGGCTATTGTTGCCAATAACTTTTGATTTATTTCTGTTTTGAAAAATAGAATCTATGAGCTCTCCTGTTGGAGGGCTTTTTTTAACATAAATACTTGAATTATGAAAATAGGACAAAAAGGATTACAACTAATAAAAGATTTTGAAGGTTGGTATAGCACTCCCTATAGGGATCCCATAGGTATTGCGACTATTGGCTACGGATTTACCTATTACTTACCTAACCGTCGAAAAGTGAAGATGGATGATCCACCATTAACCAGGATAGAAGGAGAAGCTATGCTTTTAGAAATTCTATCCAATTATGAGAATGACGTTAAACGATTGTTAATGAAAAAATTAAATCAAAATCAATTCGATGCATTAGTGTCTTTTACTTACAATCTTGGCGCAACTAATTTAGGAAAGTCAACATTGCTAAAGAAGATTAATACCAATCCTGAAGACACTCGTATTGTTGAAGAATTTCTAAAATGGAATAAGGCTGGAGGGAAGATTTTACCTGGTCTTATTCGCAGAAGACAGGCAGAATCAGATTTATATTTTAGTTAGTGTATATGGAATTGATAGAATTATTAGAGCGGTTTGGAGCTCCGTTGATTACTGGAATCTGCGGTTATCTCGTTGGGCGTCCAAAACAAAAAGCAGAGGTGGAAGCCACCAATGTTGAAAATGCAGGTAAAGTCATAGATAAATGGGCCAGTTATGCAGATCATCTGGAGAAAAACATTGAACAGTTGCGTGCTGCAATTGAAGAATTGAATGAAGCACTGGAGCTAGTTAATGATGAAAAAGCTTTTTGTGCAAAGACATTAACGAAGTTACAGATCGAATACGATGACCTCAAAAAGCTTTATAACGAGTTACAGATTGAATTAAGGAGGATGAAAAATGAAAAAAATATTAAAATTGACCGCCATCATGTTACTGGTGAGTAGCTGCGGTCTCTTAAAGAAAAAATCGAAGGTAGTAGAATCACAAAAGTATGAAGCCGGCACAACAATGCAGGGAGATTTCCGGTATAATCACCAAACTCAAATAAAAAGGAAAGCGAATGTACAATCATTTGCTAAGTTAGATGGTGAGTCTAAAACAGAATTTGAAGGAGAAGATATTACGCTGGAAAAAAATGGAAACGTTCGAATGGGTAAAGGAAAAGTCATTATTCATGAAATCGAGCGATCCAATACAATGCAATTAGTAAATCGGACAGAAGATATAAATTACTCTGAAAAAAAACAAGCATCCCATGCGGCAAAGCAAAGAGTTGCTTTTAAAAAAGTTTCGTCAAAGCAGGTAAGTAAACCGGAATACCACTTCTTTATCTGGTTTTTCGCAGCCTTAATTATTATGATATTTCTTTGGTTCCGCTGGCTAAAGAAAAAGATTAAATAATTATGCTTCATAAATAAAAAGACCACTTACAGTTTGATAAGATGGTCTTTTATTATTTCTTGAAGGCGGTTTCTGTATGGGCAGTGTAAATGGTTTTTCTGATTAAATTCCTGGTTATTTTTAGAAATAAATACATATTAGACTTTATGTATGAGGCGTGCTGTTATCATCAATTTTTGATTAGGTAATTCCACATAACGATATTACTTATTTAGTTACTATTAGATCGGCTATGAATGAGATAATAATTTGCGATCTGTTTGATTTCTTTTTTAAAATCACTGTAGAGATCGTATTGATTACATGCGCAGATAATAGATTTTTGTAAAGTATCGTTGCTGATATTTAAATAAGGTAAAGTTTCCTTATAAATGGAGCTTTTAACCTTGGTTTTTAATAATACTAATTTTTCAGGTTGAAAGATTCTTAATACAACCGATATGGCTTTATAGCGATGTTGGATATCTTTATAGTTGATATATTCACCTCTGATCTGCACAGGATTGATACCCACAAAAGCACAGTAGCAGTCAAGTACCGCATGAATTTTGGACAAATCAGGTTCATACATCTTATTGATCGTTTTTAGTACTTCCGGATGATTTTCTGTTAAAAAGTTCATAATAAAAGAATGATATAATGTGTTCATGTTTTTAATTGTTAATCGTTTTATAATTCAGTTAGCGGAATACAAAGCTGTCATAATCGGACACTTGATGATGATCTGGACTGGAATTGTGATCCATGATGCCGGATGAGCAGATTATTAGGTCGTGTGGCTAATGCTAGTGGTGCTGATTTTATTTTCATAATCTTATTTTTGACTTATATATTGCTATAATATTTAAATGGAATTTCAAATGTTAAACAAAGTTAAACATTAAAGTTAAACTTGCAAGATTTTTGCAATTAATATTAGGCTGTTATAACACTAATATTGAAAATTATAAACTTTTTTGTTTACAATTAAATTATTGAAATAGAGTATTTTACGTGTTTTTTATTGCAAATTATTTGTTAAGGTTAACTAGATTGTGTAACTTAGTCTCAGGTTGTTATGTTATTGTGTAACAATTGTTAAATACTATGAAAATCATGGAATTATACCTAAGTAATAATTTTGAGGTATTACGCTTGGAAATGAAGGTGACCAATCGTGAATTTGCAGCTATTTTAGGTGTAAGAGAGCAAGTCTATTCACGTATTAAAAAAGGCGAATATCCAATTGGTCTTACGATGAAGACGCGCATAGAAAATGCCTTTCCGAAGGTCAATTATGATTGGTTGGTGCATAATAGTGGAGAACGTGAGAAGCGTGAATTTGCTGTTCAGTCAGGTTCTGTTTCTATGATGCATGTGGGCAACGGTAAATCCATCGGTTATTTTTCGGATGAAGTGAAATTCATGGATGAAAATAAAAATAATATCTTTTTTGAAGTTTCCCCTGGTCGCTATTTGATGCAAACCAAATTAGTGACGGAGAAGGCAAAAGCGGGTTATTTATCAGGTTTTTCTGATTCTGAATATATGGATGATTTACCTGCACATTTTATTACGGTCAATGAGTTCCACCGTGGTATATATCGTTCTTTTGAAGTCAGTGGCGACAGTATGACAGATGGAACGGATGCAAGTGTTTTGGATGGCGATATCGTTACTGGACGTTTGATAAAAAGAGAATTGTGGCAATCTAAATTTCATACCCATAAATATCGCTATTGGGTTATTCTCCACCGCTACGAAGGTGTCATTATCAAAGAAATTATCGATCATGTTGTTGAGAAAGGAATACTTACCTTACATTCTCTAAATACCGATAAGGATAGATATCCAGATTTTACGATTATTCTCGATGATGTCGATCAGATATTCAATGTCGTGGATATCAGTCGGTCGCTATAGTCTGCTCAAATAAAAGCTGATGCTCGCACAGTTTATTTTATGATGTGAGAAATCTCTTATTATAACCTGTCGATTAAAGCCAGCTTATTATTAATAAAGTCTGCGTTTTGATTAAATTTTAGAAATTGAAATATTTGGTTCTAACACATACTTAGTCAAAATGATCTGAAGGACAGTTACATAAAGAGGAGCGAGGTCTAGCGAAAATTGCTATTATGTCCTTTTCAAGTACCTTCATGTTGGGTAAAACTGTTTGCTGTCTGAACTTTTTTGAAAAGCAATTTGTTGTGTGATTTTGCAATCATATTTCAAGGAATTTCTTCAACTGTAAAATTTCAATCTCGATTAGCAATTGTAATAAGGCTCAGGTGTTAGCACTTCAATGCCCAAAAGCTCTTGTAAAGGTTGCACATAGGCATCCAATGCATTTTGTTCGCCGTAATAAATTGCCACTAAATCATCAGATTTTAATCGAACAAAAAATTCGACATAACCACCACCTTTTGCAGGTAACACATTTTGTACAATAATTTGACTTATATCAGTACGATTAAACTGAATAGCATATTGATCTCCCGTAAAACCAAATGTGTGATCATTTGCTAGCCACACGGCATTGTGATATTGGACATTTTCATTCAATAATTGTGGTACGGCGATAACATGAGCATTATTTTTATAATCGGGCTGAAAATCTAACCAGGTTTCAAACGATAGAATTTTTGTTGTTTCTGGGTTTAATTCAATTGTGTCACGTGCAATTACTTCCGAATAATCCCTATAATTATTAATCGATAATGATGTTCCGCCGTCATCATATTGACTATCTACATCATAAGTATAACAGATCGACAAACCTATGCCATCTAAATTAAATGTTAGGTATTTTTGATCGTCCCGTTCGTATCCCGCATTTTCGATGTCAGTAGGAATTTCTTCCATCCAAAGTTTACGCAATTCGTAATAACTTTTATCGCTATTCGAGTCAGCATATAATGTTGTAAAATAAGATTGAACAGCAATATTTTGACGATCGTTTTCATCGTAATAAAACTCCAGATTATTTATAACTAAAGAACCTATTCGAACAGGATAATCGATTTTAAAGTAGCTCGTTTCAAACTCTGATTCGTACAAATGACCAATATTCAGTTTTAAGAATTCTTCGTATGATGTATCCCAAGAAACAAATAGAGGGGGAGTTGTTTGTACTTCAAGGCCATCAATATAGTCGCTGTGTCGTTCTGTAAGTATTTGATAATTTGTTTCCTTTTTATCAATCCAAATGCGGTGTTTCTGTTCCTTTTTGCTATTTATGATTTTAAAGAATAATGCATTGTCAAAGCCAAAACGTTCAGATAGTTGTGGATAGATTTTAGAAAAACCATTTTGCAGAATGGGAATGTAGTGTTGTCTGTAGTCGAACAAAAATAGGTATGGATCCTCACCCAAAATTTCGACGTAAGCATATTTTAATATAGATAAATTAACACGCTCTTCATTGGTATGATCTTCATAAAAAAGATGATCATCTTGGATATGGATATTTCCCGGTTCTGTTTCTTTCGGATAAGAATTGTTCTTTTTGAATAGATTGAGCATACGTGTTTGTTTTATATTTGACTGTAATTGAAAAGATTCTCTATATCAAAGATAAGTAGTTTTCTCTTTTGAAGAATTAGCTGAAAATGGGGGTTTTTGACTGCCAGGTCAATTCTATATGAAAATATCCAATCGGAAATTTCAGATCTCAATTAGCCAAATTTAAAAAATCACCATTCTCGTTTTAAGCTGCCAATCCAAATAAAAATACATTGTATCCATTTGGGCGTCACACGTTTTGTAATACAGAAATATAAGTCGCAATTTTTTAGTGAGAGCCAAGTCGTAAGATGTGGTTTTTTTTATATTTTTATTTAGGCCAATGATATGTGGATCTTATCTCTTTTTTAATCATAAGTTGGATGTTTTTTAGAAAAAGAGAATTTATTTATTTTATTCAATTTCATGTATTTTAAGTTGTCTTTCTGTTCATAGTTAGTACATTAAAAATGTTCTTATCCTACTATTGATTATATAAAAAAAGAAAAAGTAATCTCATTTCTTAAACTGGTTTAATTACTTTCATTTCTGTAAGATATAATTTTGACCAATAAAATTCTTAAAAAAATGAATCAGAAGTATTTTCAATTATTTGTTCGCATCACTGTGGCGATTGCTTTTTTATCGGCTGTAGCAGACCGGTTTGGCATTTGGGGAAATCCAGGAAGTAAGAATGTTTCCTGGGGAGATTGGGGACATTTTGTAGATTACTCCAATACACTTAATTTCTTTGTATCTCCTGCAATCGGAGAGGTTTTAGCGATTATAGCCACGGGTTTAGAAATTGTTTTTTCCTTGCTACTGCTTATTGGATACAAAACAAAAATAATCAGTTTTGCATCTGGTCTTTTATTAACAATTTTTGCTGTATCCATGACAATATCTGTGGGAATTAAACCTACTTTTGATTATTCAGTATGGATAAGTGCCTCCGCATGTTTCCTTTTGGGAACTTTAAATAGATATTCATATAGTTTAGATGGATACTTGATTAATAAATCTTTTAAAACGACATGTTTAGATTGATTAACTCCTAATTTTAACAGCATTTAGCATTGCTAATTTATTTCTTCAGCATATCATAGCAAGAACTACGAATATAAATACTGGAGTGAAAATCACAGAACGTCTCGTCGTCGTGAAATGAATGGATTTTAGAGGATTTGTATAGAGCGCCGTCAAGTGCTATTTTTTCGGGATGTATTAAAGTAATTAACTTTATTACATGCTTTTATAACGAATTGGTTCTGGTTATATATGGTGTTTTGAGCATCTATTATTGTAAAAATAATCATTTTTGAACTTCCGCTAATTTCATATTAAAAAAGACAGATTGCAATAATCGATTAAGTATTAGTAATAAGGGAAGGAATTATGTGTTTTCTAATTTTTCTTGTAGTTCCCTTCTAAAAGTGATTCCAACGGGAAGGTTCATATTATTGATCTGCACTAGACCATGCTCATATTTGCTGACCTTATTGATAGAAGCAATATACGATTTATGGATGCGGACAAATTTAGAGGCAGGCAATTGTTTTAAAATCTGTTGCGTGGTGATGGCGGTGAGGTACGTCTGTGCTGGAGTGACAATTTTTACATAGTTACCAAAACTTTGTATAAAATCAATTTGTGAAAGCTTAATATCAATAAGCCGACCATCCATACGGATACTGATTGTTTTAGGTTCATCTTCTGATGGAATAACACTATTGTTGTAGGATAGAAAACGTTGTAAAGCTTTAAAAAAGCGAGGAAATGATATAGGTTTCAATAGATAGTCGACCACCCCATAATCATAACTTTCTAAAGCATATTCCGAATATGCTGTTGTCAGTATTATTTTTGGAGGATTATCCAGCATTTTCAAAAACTCCATCCCAGTAATTTCTGGCATATCAATATCCAGAAAGATAAGATCAACCCTATTATTTCTCAGATATTCCAGCGCTTCAAATGCATTGTAGCATTGGGCTACCAACTCCAGATCAGCGCTTCTTTCAATATAATTGACCAATACATAATGTGCAGCTGGTTCGTCGTCAACCACAATGCAGCGATTTTTATCCATTGCTAAAGATTTATGACCAAGGAGATCTCAAACTCGTCCTTATTTGCATTCGTATTCAATTGATAGCGATTAGGGTATAATAACTTCAAGCGCGCTACCGTATTTTCTAAACCTATTTTTGCTGAAAATACATTCCTTTTTTTTATGGGGACTGAATTTTGTACATGCAAATATAAGGTCCCTTTTTCAATTTTTATTGAGATCGCTACGTAACAATCTTCTATACTACAGGTACCATGTTTAAAAGCATTCTCAATAAATGTGATCAGCAGCATCGGTGCAATTTGGTTGTTGATTCCCACTTCTGGTTGATAATCAAAATCAATTTTTGTACGATAACCTAAACGTTCGCGTTCCAATTCGATATAACTTGATATAAAATCAATCTCATCGTCCATTGAAACAAATTCCCTGTCGCTGCTTTCCATTTGATAACGTAGTAATTGTGATACTTTGATAATCAGTTCAGAGGTACGTTCCGGAAATTTAAGACTGATCCCATAGATTGTATTTAAAGTATTAAACAAAAAGTGAGGATTCAGCTGCTTTTTTAAATTAGACAATTGCGTTTGATTGGAAAGTAATTCTCTTCTTGTTTTTAATCGCTGGAAACGATAAAATTCGATAAATTGGATACTTCCTAAAATACATACCAGCGATCCCAGCAATACCCCAACTTGATAATGGAAAGTTTTCTGAGCGAGGTTTTTGTACAGAAAGCAATTCTTATAAATTACATTTTCCGTGATTTCCTTTAGAATAAAAGCAAAAACCAGGAGTATTGCGGTCGAAGACAACGCATAAAGTATGGCTTTATTTTTTTTAATCAGAATTGGCAGCAGAAAAAAACGGTTCACCTGTGCGTGTATGTATAAGATCAGAAAATAGACCAACCCCATTAAAAAGCCTTTCCAGCTTAAGATCAAAATCCAATCATTCAAAGTAAAGAGGATAAACGAGAAAATCAATAATGCGATTTCCTGTATGATCTTATTCTCCAGAATCTTTCTCATAATCCCTTGTTTTTGTTAAAAATCTGTTACAAAGTAAAAGTATTAAGTTTATAACCACCGAAAAATAAATGACGAATTAAATTGGTCACTTTTAAACGTTATAGATCATTTTAAACTAATACTGCATCGTACTTGGGGCTTATCTTCGTTTCCATAAAATGATATATAACCTATGCTGAAATTGAATTTAGTGTTGTCATTGGCTGTATCACTTGCGACCTCAACCTCATTTGCACAGAAGCTTACCATCCGAGATGCTGTAGACCAAGGTCTTGCAAATTATGGAATGATCAAGGCAAAGACGTATTATGTCCAATCCTCACTACAGACCAACGAACAAGTAAAACGCGACTTCTGGCCTAATTTGACAGTCGTAGCACAACAAGATTATGGAACCATTAATGGACAAAATGGTCCATTATACGGATTTGGGGGGCTGGGAGTAGCTTCCTCAGGAGCAGCCCTTCCAGAACAGAATTGGAATGCTGCCTTTGGAGCCCTGTATCTAGCAAACATCAATTGGGATATCTACACTTTTGGCCGAAAAAAGGAACGAATAGAATTGAGTAAGGCCGATAGTAAACGACTAGAAATTGATCTCCAACAAGAACAATTTCAACATAAGATCAGGATTGCAGCCGCTTACTTAAATCTTCTGGCGAGTCAGCGTCTCCAAAAAAATCAACAGAAAAATCTAGATCGCGCATTAGTCTTTTTTAATATTGCGGCCACTAAAGCCAAGAATGGGATTTTGCCCGGTGTCGATTCAACCTTGGCTTCGGCTGAGGTCTCTCGCGCAAAAATCAGCTTGAATCAAGCTGGAGAAAATGTGAAAGAACAAAATAATAAATTAACGGTATTGATGGGAATCAATGCAACAGACCTTCAAATTGACACGGGGTTAGTGACAAGAACACCAGCTCAGCCGCTTGCAGTAGATGTATCTCTGGTAGGCAATAATCCTATACTTCAATATTACAGAAGTCGAATTGAAGTTGGTAAGCAACAGCTAAAGTTATCAAGCAAAGAATACTTACCAACTCTGTCTGCCTTTGGTGTATTCCAGGCACGCGGTTCTGGATTCAAAAGTGAATATACAACAAATCTTCAAGCCTTCACAAGCAACTATTGGAATGGTATTCGTCCCAATAGGCAAAATTATCTTTTGGGGTTAGGGATCAATTGGAATATTACATCTATTGCACGAGTGAATAAAAAAATCAGTGCGCAGCGCTACACCAACGATGCTTTACGTGAGGAATATCAAACCACGGAAGCGCAATTTTTTGCACAGCTGGATGCTGCTGAGGTTAAGATGCGATTAGCACAGCAAAGCGACGCTGAAGCACCTAAACAGGTATCAGCAGCTTTACAAGCTTATAATCAAAAGATGATCATGTACAAAAATGGCCTGGCTACGCTTGTTGATATCACCCAAACTTTATATACACTGAATCGAGCCGAGACAGACCGCGAAATCGTCCATATTAACCTCTGGCAATCATTATTACTGAAAGCCGCCTCCGCTGGAGATTTCGATATTTTTAACAAAGAACTATAAATAACAAAGCATGAATTTAATACGTTTTGCCTTACGTAAGCCAATATCCATCCTTGTGCTGGTTATGGGTCTTATTGTGTTTGGAATAGGTGCAGTACGCACGATTAAGGTTGATATTTTACCCAAAATGAACCTTCCTGTTATTTATATTGCGCACCCTTTTGGAGGCTATTCTCCAGATCAGATGGAGTCTTATTTTGCTAAAAACTACGTTAATATTTTACTTTTTGCCAATGGGGTAAAGTCGATTGAGACCAAAAATATTCAAGGTTTGACTTTAATGAAGATCTCTTATTACGAAGATACCAACATGGCACAAGCAGCGGCGGAATTGAGCGCACTCGCTAACCGGATACAGGCTTCATTTCCTCCGGGTTCACAACCGCCTTTTATTATTCGGTTTGATGCATCTTCACTTCCTGTAGGCCAATTGGTACTTAGTAGTGATAAGCGCTCGAATAATGAATTACAGGATCTAGCCAATGTTTATGTACGGGCTTCATTCACCTCCATACCGGGTCTAATTTCCCCACCACCATTTGGGGGTAGTCCGCGGACAATAGAGGTCAATGTTGATCCTGAATTGATGCGTAGCCACAACATGACCCCTGATCAGGTCGTAGAAGCGTTAAAGCTTAATAACCAGACTGCACCAGCGGGAAATGTCCGTATAAAGGATAAAAATTACATTACGTCAACTAATAATACCATTCGTAATGTCAAAGATTTTGAGAAAATTCCCCTTTTTAAAGGCGGTGTCCAAAATCTTTATCTGGGTGATATCGCTAGCGTGAAGGATGGAGCCGATGTTACTGCAGGCTATGCGCTTGTCAATGGAAAACGATCGGTCTATGTCAGTATTGCCAAGGCTGGTGATGCTTCGACTTGGGAAGTTGTACAAAATTTGAAGGCTGCACTTCCAAAAATTCAGAATACCTTGCCCGAAGATGTTAAATTATCCTATGAGTTTGACCAATCGGTATATGTTATCAACTCTGTTAAAAGTCTAATCACTGAAGGAGCAATCGGCGCTATTCTTACCGGGTTAATGGTTTTACTATTTTTAGGTGACCGAAGGGCTGCCTTGATCGTTATCTTAACAATTCCAATTTCTGTTATAGCGGGAGTACTCTTCCTAAAACTATTTGGACAGACCATCAACCTCATGTCACTGAGTGGATTGGCGCTGGCAATTGGTATTCTGGTTGACGAAAGTACTGTAACGATAGAGAATATCCATCAACATTTGGACATGGGAAAACCTAAAGCATTGGCGATCTGGGATGCCTGTAAGGAAATAGCCCTTCCGAAGCTTTTGATTTTATTGTGTATTCTCGCTGTATTCGCTCCGGCATTTACAATGACAGGTATCCCAGGATCTTTATTCTTACCACTGGCTTTGTCCATTGGATTTTCAATGATCACCTCCTTCTTATTGTCACAGACTTTTGTACCCATTATGGCTAACTGGCTTATGAAAGATCATCATAAAGCAGGAGCACATAAGATTAATCCTAAAGGATTGAGTGCAGATGAAGTGCAATTTGCGGAAACAGGCCTTTCAGTGGAATCTGAGCAAGATACGCTAAATCAAAAGCGAATTCTAGTCGAACGCGAAGATTTTAATAACGATGGTAAAATCAGTCTGTTCGAACGATTCAGAAATCGGTTTATGAACATGATTGATCAACTGTTTAAACAAAAGAAAATCATCACCATCGTATATCTAGGTGGAGCCATTAGCTTGGTGGTGATTTTACTCTCCGTCATTGGACAGGATGTGTTTCCAAAGGTGAATTCGAGCCAGTTTCAAATGCGCCTACGGGCCGTCGAAGGTACCCGTATTGAACGTACGGAAGAAAAAGCGAAACGTGCATTAGCAGAACTTGAAAAACTGGTAGGTAAAGAACATATTAGCATATCATCTGTTTATATCGGTCAACATCCAGGACAATTTTCTGTATCACCGATCTATTTGTTTATGGCAGGACCTCATGAAGCTGTTTTCCAAATAGCTCTTCAAGATTACCATCACGATATGGATAGCTTCCGCGATGAGTATCGGAATCGACTCAAAACTGCTCTTCCAGATGTACAGGTTTCTTTTGAGCCGATCGAACTCACGGACAAAGTGTTAAGCCAAGGTTCGCCAACACCTGTTGAAGTACGGATTGCAGGTAAAAACAAAAAGAATAATGAAAAATACGCAGGAAAACTAATAGAAGAACTAAAAACCATAGCATACTTCAGAGATATTCAACTGGCACAATCCATTAAATATCCGTCCTATGATATTACAATTGACCGTGTACGCGCTGCTCAACTTGGTATTGACCTTGCAGAGGTATCGCGCTCACTAATTGCCGCGACTTCATCCTCTCGTTACACGGAAAAGAATACCTGGATTGATGAAAAGGCTGGATTATCTTATAACGTGCAAGTTCAGGTCCCAATAGACAAAATGAAAGATGAAAAAGAGATTGGCGAAATTCCATTGCTAAAAAATTCTTCACGACCTATTCTGAGCGATATTGCAACTATTACGCCATCATTTACCTATGGTGAGAACGATAACTTAGGCGCTATGCCGTACATTTCTGTGACTGCCAATATTGATCATACCGATCTAAAAACAGCCTCTAAAGATGTACAGCGCAGTATTGTCGCTTTAGGCGAATTGCCACGTGGGCTTTCTGTCGAGCAGATTGGATTGGGCAAAGTATTGGGCGAAACAATGGATAGTTTACAGGCAGGCCTAGCAATTGCGATTATAGTCATATTTCTGATGCTTTCGGCAAACTTTCAATCCTTTAAAGTTTCAATGGTCGTCCTAACAACAGTTCCAGCCGTGGTACTTGGATCTCTATTGATGCTTTTACTGACGGGCTCAACACTTAACCTGCAGTCATATATGGGAATTATCATGTCTGTAGGGGTGTCCATCGCCAATGCAGTACTTTTGATCACCAACGCAGAACATATACGTAAGCACAATCAAAATGCATTGGCTGCGGCACGAGAGGCGGCTTCACTTCGTCTACGTCCGATTATTATGACCAGTTTGGCTATGATTGTCGGGATGTTACCAATGGCAATTGGTCATGGTGAAGGAGGGGAGCAAGTTTCCCCGCTGGGACGTGCCGTAATCGGGGGATTATTGTTTTCAACTTTCGCCGTACTTGTTATTTTACCTTTAATATTCGCTTGGATACAAGAGAAAAGTAGCACGCAGTCGATCTCTTTGGATCCGGAAGATGAAGAAAGTAAACATTATATAGCAGCATTAAAACCTTTAAAATGAAATCATCATGATTCATTCAAATCGAGGTGAATTAGTTCATTTATACTGAAGAGCTTAAAAACATATCAATAATTTAAACAGATGAAAAGTAATTTCTTAAGAATATTATACGCGATTGGCTTATTCGCCTACTTAACCGGATGTCAGTCTGCTGCTGAGGAAACTGGCAAAAAAGTAACTAAAGAAAGTCCAGCAATAGAAACATTTGTCCTTTCTAAGGAAAAACTAACAAGTAAAATGCAGATACCGGGCGAGATCAGCGGATTTCAGCAGGTCGAAATTTATGCCAAAGTGAGTAGCTATGTGCAGACTTTAAAAGTCGATATCGGTAGTAAGGTACAAGCGGGACAGTTGTTAGCTGTCCTTGAAGCTCCAGAATTAAGTTCACAGTTGTCAACTGCAAAATCGAGGTTAAAGTCGCAAGAAGCCATTTATACGGCAACCAAAAGCACTTACGATAGATTGTTTGAAACCAGTAAAGTTGAAGGTACCGTAGCTCGATTGGATCTGGAAGTCGCAGAGGCGAAAAAGAATGCCGATTATGCCCAGTTTCAGGCGGCAAAATCGGCGTATGCTGAGGTGCAGAATCTGCTGAACTATCTTGAAATACGCGCTCCATTTGATGGTGTTATTGCAACAAGGAATGTTAATCAAGGTGCATATGTAGGACCGGCAGGTAGAGGTTCGGAAATGCCGATCATGACAATCCAGCAACAAAGCAAGCTGCGTTTAGCTGTATCTGTACCTGAACAGTATGCGGGCTTCCTGGTTGCAGAACAGCCGTTGCAGTTCACCGTAAAATCCTTGCCAGGACAATATTTTACAGGCAAGATTGCACGTAAGTCAGGAGCACTGGATAGCAAATTGAGATCAGAAAGGATTGAAATTGACATTAACAATACCAACAACAAACTTCTTCCCGGTATGGTTGCCGAGGTGGAGTTACCGTTAACCTCTCAGGATAGTACTTTTGTTGTACCCAAAGCAGCCATTTACACTTCAGGTGAAGGTAGTTTTGTAATAGCAGTTATAGCCAATAAAACAAGCCGTGTTCCCGTACAAAAAGGACGCAGTATTGAGGAGCAGGTAGAAATATTTGGGAATCTTAATCCAACAATGTTACTCCTCAGTAAAGCAGATGAAGAGATCGCAGATGGCACTCCCGTCAAATAAAAAGAAAGGCCATAATGATTATCATTATGGCCTTTCTTTTTATTTCAAGTAAACCAATAATTTCATCTTAATTCCATAAATTTTAAGTCTGTTGTAGGATATTTGATTCTAATTTCGAACCATATTATAATTTATCTATGGTTTGCATTACTTTGGCAGAATGATTGAAAATCTTGAGCTTAATGACACTATTCCGATTTGATAAATTTTTGAATATCACACTTTCACTGTCGTCAACATTTAAAGCGTATTTATTATCTTTTTCCATGCTAATTTCCGTATCATGAGTTCTTAAATGAATCGTACTATCAGATTTAATTATCACCTCAAACGAAAAAGACTTCGCGTCCTCAGTTGAAATTTTTAGTGACGAATACGCTGGAATAATTGTATTTATATATAATGCATGGCGGTCTTTTTTACCGAGGTTGCTTATTTGACAAGATTGTGTAATTAATAAGGTTAATACGATTAGTAGTTGCTTCATGAAATGAAGATAAATTAAAATATAATACTAAATTGTGACAATTAGTTTCATGACATAATCATGGCAATTAGAATACTGCAGATCAAAATTATTATTCGTAAAAAGCACCATATCATATAAAACCAAGGAATTCACAATGAAGGTCAAGTTAAAAACAGATCTATACGCAACCACAATTTATCAGCTTTAGTAATGTGTTTTCAAACTTTAAGTGGCTGACTATGTCACAAAACTAGTTAAGGTCTGTGACAGCGCTATGTAAAGAGGGTTAAGGCAGCATGGTGTTGTATATAACGATATGCAGTTGCGTAAAAGTATGGCACCCTTTGGTGTGATTTTAGTTCTTGCAATACGGTGATTTTTAATGGAAGTTTTTAACGTCCTCTACCTCTTTTTTTATTCTTTCATTAATATCAATTTTGGCATTCATGAAAGAAAAAATTGTTGTTCCATATTCTCTAGCATATTTGTTCGTGATCGAATCTGCAATACGAGCATTTTCAAAATATGGAGAAGTTTCTGTCCATTCATTTTCTTTCTCCCAAGCATTTTTGATACGGATTAAATGATAGTATTTTATTTCAAAATCAAACCAGTTGATATAATCTGCATTGAATGTTACAGCACGGATTCCTTTCTTTGAATAATAATTGATAGCTCCGGCTTGCCCGTAATTATCACATAATATCAACGTATTTTTTTGGTTTGGAATAGTAATGTAAACACTATCCACTTTTTTGGCAAGTTCTTTCCAACCTAACATGTCTGCGAAATCTTGTGGTAATTGATGCTCTTTTCCATCTTCCCAAGTTAACATTCCAAATTTTCTGTATTTATCGGGATGATTGACAATGTACTCCGGACTTTTATTAGGAAATGCAACACGGTAAATCGGAATGAAACATACAACCACCAAAAGGATAAATAATGGTTTTAAGATTTTACCAATTTCATTTTCTAATAAAGTTGAAATATATACTGAACCGAAAGCAAAATAAATTGGGTAAACTCCAATCGCATAATAATCTTTAGCTTTTAAAAACAAAAAAATTGAGATTATTATGAAGAATGCCCAAAAGAATAGACGATATTTTTTGAATTTCTGCTGCTTTAGCAACGCAAAAAGTCCAAAAAAAACAACAATTAAAGTTCCTGGGAAAAATAGAAACTGAGAGCGGATGAAACTCCAACGATCCACATTTACAAGCTGTGTCTCTGAAAGTTCATGAAGATGATGGACAACAGGGAAATGATTATTGAATTGCCAAATTATATTTGGAGAAATTATAATGAAAGCTAATCCAATTCCAAAATAAAGGTTTTTATTGCGAAAGATTTTTCTTTCAGCTGTTAATAGTAAAGAGGGAATAATTCCTAAAATAAGGAAAATGATATTGTATTTATTTAAAAATCCAATCGCAAATGTAAATGCAATGAGATATATCGATTTAGTCTGATTACTGTTTAAATATTTTATAATGAAATAAAACAGTGAAGTCCAACACAGGACATCTAGTGAGTTTGGTTGAAATAAGGTATTTAATCTGAATAATACTGAAAATGTCACACAGCTTGCCCCTAAGATAAGCGCAAAAAGATTCCCTTTTAATTCTTCAATTGTTTTCCAGACCAAGAGAATTGTCAACGCCCCGAAAAGTGTAGGGAAGAATTTAATCCAAAAAACAGTATTTCCAAGTAATTTAATTATATACGAAATCCAGGACGTAACTGGTGGAACAGAAAAATATCCAAGAGCCAAATGGTTTGCCTGATCTATATGCAAAAATTCATCTCTTTGCAATTCATATTCTGGGTTAATAAGTGAATATTGAATAAGAAATTTGACTAAAATAAAGCATATTAGGATAATATTTTTTTCATATTGTTTCTTTTCCATCTGTCAATCGAAGGTATAAAATTGTTTTTCTATTCAGAAACTAAATTTGTAAGCGTACTCATCATAAAGCCGGATATTGTAATTTTTTCACCCTAAGATACTACTTTAAAAGAATAGGTACTACCCTCAATACCTTAAGGTATTGATTTTATTTAGTAATAGGCATTTGTAAATATAATTGTTAATGCATTAGTGTCTATCCACTAATAGACACCATTTTTTCGCATTCCATGCTAAGAAAATATAATTGTCAACCTATCTTTTGGTAAAGTCCCGAGCCTTTCTCTAAACCATATTGTCATTCTAGAACAGCTGTCATAGCTGAAGAGTTGGAATTAATTAAGAGGAGATTGGGTGAACAAACTTGAGTAATCTTTTCGTCAATTGGTCTTACGTAAATAATTTATTAATTTTATAAGTGTCAACGGCTTTTCAATAAGATTAAAAGCCTGGAGTTGCCGTCCTTTAAATTAAAAGTATCGATGATGAAGATTCCCTATTTATCTATTCAAGTTTCTACAGAAACAATTTATTATGAGTTTAAGATTGGCCATATAATTCCTAACTAAATGAAGACAACAATTTTGATTGCTTTACTTTTGGTATGTAAGTTTTCATTTGCACAATCAAAAAATCAAAGATTTGTACTTGTCAAACCCGATATGACTAAAATTGACTGGTTACAATCTCACAAATCTTATTCCTCATTATATGCCTACCTTGTTTGTCATTACGATACTATTGGACCTCAAAAAATTTTGGGAGAAAAATGTGATTTTTTGCAGCAATTTACAAATCGAATAAGTTATAGTCAAAAAGAATGTCCAGTTGGCGTAAGCTCTTATCAGTTAACGATTCCGTTTACAGAAGTTTCAGAAATAAAAAAATTGTTTGCATTGCTTTTTAAATCAGAAGATTTTGTTTGGAGTGCCGATAGCCTATCGTATACATCACAAAGCGGTGCTGGAGGAACGTTTGAATATAAAAAAGTAAACAACAAGATAATCAGTAATATCTTGTTCACAGATTAGTACTTTCGAAAACCTTAAAAATGCAATAAATTGGATTTCAATGTTTGTTGCTCATATCAACTGTTCATCTTAAGGCATTTATGGATATAGTTCTAAACTCCATTGAATGAGCATTTTTGAAGTGGTTAAATACAATGAAATCAATTTTCCGAAATTAAAACGAGTTTTAATTTCGGAAAATTGATTTCATTATTGCCTACATATAGCTACTAGTATATACCCAATTGTGTTCGGTAAAAAAGTATGTGTTTGAAATATGGCTTCCATTTAAGTATACGCCGATTGTACCGCCACTTTCTCCTCCTTGAGCAGGTGAGAATGATAACGAGATTCCACCCATTGGATTGAATCCTCCTTGTATCGTTTGCTCTTCGTCTTGAACGAGCTCGAATTTTGTTAAATTTTCAATTGATTTCATAATTTTTAAAATTTTCTCTTAAACTACTCATAAGTCGATCAATAAATAAGATCTAATTGATATTTGTAGGAAGATTACTTATTTCTGTGGCGATGTAATCAATTTATGTTTGAATAAATCTCTATTTTAATTGGGCATACTAACTGCCTGATGCAAAATCCCTCTTTGCAATCATCTTTTGATTATTTTGGAAAAACCATACTGAGGCTTCTAAAATCTATCCATTCCGCATATTTTTTATGAATGTTACATATCGCTATTACGGTTAATTTATTTTCATTTGTAGTGAGGTTTTTTTTATAAGTCACAAAATAGCTTACATTATGCTGACTATCATTCCAT
Organism: Sphingobacterium sp. MYb388; assembly: GCF_037479535.1. Classification (NCBI taxonomy): domain Bacteria; kingdom Pseudomonadati; phylum Bacteroidota; class Sphingobacteriia; order Sphingobacteriales; family Sphingobacteriaceae; genus Sphingobacterium; species Sphingobacterium sp. MYb388. Next base: position 1,244,924 of record NZ_JBBGYV010000001.1, read on the forward strand.
TGTATCAGTTCTTCAATTATATGTCGCGTTTCTTGCTCTCCGTTTTCATCTAAAAATATAGGACGTTCTTTTGTATTTTCATTTTTTTGATAAAACATGTGCTTGCCGAAAACCTTATTAAATTCACCTATTAATAATTCACAATTATTGTTGTTTTCTAATTCTACTTCATAAGTAAAAGCAGTGTTGTCTTCTTTCAAATAGTATATGATTAAACTTTTTATTTTACCGATATCCTGATCATTGAATTTAAAATTTTGTTGAGGAGAAAATGAAAATTCTTCATAATCTAAATTTAAGTTATATACTGAATTATTATTATCATTCTTATTTAGGCCAAATGGAATCAGTGTTTTATCCAAACTTGAATTTAAGTTAATCTCGTTGATTTTAATAGTATCTTTTTTTTCAGTTGCAATTTTTTCAATTTTATTATCTATTTTTTTTGTTTCATGCCCATTACAAGAAGTCAAAAAATGAGCAATTGTAAAAAGTAATAAAAGTTTTTTCATATTATTGTTAGTTCGTCGCTTATATAATTACAGTCAATAGATAAAATGACTGTTGCTGATTCTTTAGTGTTTGTTTAAATTTTTATAGTTTCATTTATACACATATAATTTATGTTATTTTTAATTATAAATCTACATCAAAAGTTCAAAATCGAATAAACTATTTACAATTCGCTGTGGTATATTTACAATTCATCAAAAAGGCAATCGAATAGCACATAACTCATAAAGCCATTCGCTCAGGAATGGCTTTGTAAAAGTTTATTAACCTGCTTTAAGGCTTCTCGTAATTTTCTGCCAAACTCATCTTTGTTTGTGAGTTTTTATAACGGTATGCTAAGTTGATCAGCACTATTGACCGGTGTAGTTTAATAATTCAACATATGGATTTCCACCTATATTCAGTAGTTTGCAAAATGCCGGTTCTGTTTTTATTCCCTGTTTTTTTAATTTTATTATTTCCATTTTAAAACTGTCATTTCTAGCCTGCAGGATTTCGTACTCTTTAATCATATGTAAATATCCATTTTGTTTTTCTGTGTCTATATCTGTCGCATATATTTCTATTAGCGTATCTTCTAGCATAAAATTAGAGGTTAGGGCTCCATTGCTGAAGGTACTTAATCGAAATTGAGCAAATTGAGCAAAACTCTTGAGTAATAATTGCGTTAACTTCTTCAAATTATGAGCTTGTAATATTATATCTACATCACTCTCTTCTATATCGATATTTATTGGAATTGTTCCAACTAAAATTGGTTTGTATTCGTTGAGAATTTCGAAAAGATGATATTCGGTTATTATTTTATGTATTTTCCTTTGTTTGGTATTTCCAAGTTTAAGGTAATCTATATTTCTGAAGTCAATTTTCATTTGATTATAAAGCTATTAAAGTTAAAAGCTTGCAGGGACTGTATTTAGTTTAGCAGTATTTTTCATAAAAAACTCCCGTATCTTTGATAGCCTTATCCATCTCGACCTTACTGTGTTATTTTTTCAAATATTTCATTTAATGCATCTTCCATAACCTTGGCTGTGTTCATACCGCTTTGATTGGTAATAATAAATGCACTTAAATCGTATTTTGGAATAATGTAGATATAACATTGGGAGCGAGGCACGCCACCGTGATGCACATAGTATGTACCTAATTTTTTATCATCAGTGGCAATATTCCAAAAATATCCAATGCTGAACTCAGGATCAACCTTGAAAATTGATTCATGTGATTTGGCAACGATCTTATTATTTTTTAATTGAAATTTCATATACTTAACCATATCAGGTATTGTCGATTTCATATTACCGGATGCTCCCCAAGGTAATTGTGGCATTGCTGAGGTGATCATGCTATTATCACTGTGGTAACCTACTGCAAGTTTTATAGCTTCTTGATCAGAAAGGCTGATTTTTGTTTTCTGCATTGCGATACTTTTAGCAAGGTAATCTGTTAATAATTTTTCATATTTAGTTTTATATACTTTTTCTAATATAAAAGCGATAATTTCGCTGCCTGCACTAGAGTAGGCATATTTGTAACCTGGAACTGTATCAATCTTGACTTTATGGAGATCTCTAAGGAAATCTTTTTGCCCATAGTTACGATGAAGTTCATTGATTTTAGCAGGAGTATCATGGTTGGTGAAATCCTGAAGTATTATATTTGCTTCTAGTGGAATCATGTTTGGAAAACCGCTTGTGTGCGAAAGCAGGTGTTTTACAAGAATGGGGTGACTTTTATATTTTAGATTTGGATAGTCTTCCGGTAAATATTTTTGGATTTCATCTTCAATATTCAATTTATTTTCACATACAGCCTTCGCGGCAAGTGTTCCTGCAAAAGTTTTACTTAGAGAACCAATTTCATATAATGTTTCATTATTAGGGCAGTTATTTTTTCCTTTCTCTAATTCTCCATAGTGACCAATATATTCTTTTCCTTGATAAACGATCGCGATTGACGTAGAATGAATTAAAGGTATTTTAAGCATTTTGTTTGCTACGGTATCAATTAAAAGATTAATCTTGATTTTTTCTCCTTCTGAGGGTTGAGCCAAGCAAAAAACAGATGATAGCAAGAAAATAAAAAGTACAATATTTCTCATTATTTATAATTGATTATATTTTTCTAAATTGATTTGAATATCCAATATTTGTCAAAGTTAATAATCTAAATCACTTTTACCAGTTAGTAATATATCACGATATTCATTGAAATTTGTCGCAAAATCGCACACATATAATCTTTGCTAATTTAGAAGTTCATTATTTATTGCCAAAAATCATTTATTTGATGCAAATAAGTATTATACTTTTCACTTTATGAATTAGACATCACCTTAATTTTTGGGGATCAAAAAGTCCTCATAATTTAATCTACCCATTTCCTTTATTAACCAGGTTTTTAATATGTCAGGCTAGGCGTCATAGATGAGGGACAATTTACAGCCTACAAACGAATCAGAAATATCTTCAGTAAGCATTAGAGGCGAGTTGGTGGTTGAAGGGCTAATGCAAGCTAATTACAAACTGTAGGCATAGATATTATGAGTGCTTTATTAAGAACGATCTTATATCATTCGTCAACGATGGCCACAACTGGAAAGTATCTCAACCCATCAGGTCATACAAGGAATTTACTATTTGATCATATGTTTATTTATGGCCACATCGCGAGATGTGGCTTTTCTATCGTGCTCTTACTAAAAAATTAATCTATCCACTTTTCTATTAAGTGATACCATAAAGCTTTATTGTCTTTAATTATGAATATTGCTGAAGCTTGTCGGATTGTTTGAATCTCACCTGTAGATTGTATTTCAATATAAGACACAAGTATGTGTTGTGAAGTTGCATAACCCTCTAGCTTTTGCAATGATACTATTCGAGATGGAAACTGTCCATACACTTGTTTTAACCACTGTGAAAGCATAGTAAAATCGATTACATCACCATCGCCGTTAACTAATTTAAAAGCAGGTGCAAATGTATTTATAATTTGCTCATATAAGTGTTTTTGATTTTTTGCTGTACCATTAAACCATACCTGAATATTATTACAAAAATCTTGTACCTGTTTTTTACCCAATTCTAAACTGTTCTGTGTTTTCATATGAAATAATTAATGTTTATTTTTTACTATTTATAAGATAAAAGCTTATACCAAATATTTGAACGGCACCAATAGCAACTAATGCAGCCGCTAATGCAGTAGAAAAACCTAAGTTTGCTGTTAAACCGAAAAAGAGTGTTCCTATAATAGCACCACCTAGTACACTGCCCACTTGCATAATAGTACTAATGATGCCCGAAGCTTGTCCAGCTTGTTCTATTGTGATAGATCGAATACTTTCTTTCATCATAACGGTCATAATCAATCCATGACCTAATCCTGCAAATAAAAAGAGGAGATGACTGATGAAATTCGGTTTATCGAAAAAGTAAAAATTTACACCCAGCGCTATAAAAGATAATAGCAATAATCCCAAAGCTAATTGTATCCAGAATGCTGGACTTTTGTTTATTCTAGCAAATAAATTTGGACCTAAAAAAAAACCAATACCATAGGGAGCAATAGCTAATCCTGAGGCTAGCACACCCCAATGTAAATGTTCCTGTAAATAGTAAGGATAACAAATGAATAGTCCTGCTGTGAAATTGTAAAATAAAATAATTGGAAGGTTGTAAACAAAATCTTTATTTTGGAATAAGTTGATCGATAAAAGCACTGTTTTATTTCGATTCTCTCTGTATTTTTCAAGTTTAACAAAAAGCACAAGTAGAGTAAAACTTAGCAGTATAATAGCGAAAATCCACCAGTTCCAATTAAATTTCCTGCCATAGATAAGAGGAGTGATAAAGCAGAGTAGTGTGCTAATAATTAGAATTACTCCCCCAACATCTAAAGACTGTTTTTTTTTCAGTTCATTTGGCATATTTGTATATATCCCACATAAGCAAATTGCTGCTACAGGTACATTGATAAAAAATATAATCTCCCAAGTCATTCCCCATAAATGTAGATCTAGTAAGATACCTCCTAGCAGTTGGCCTATAATAGCCGCTAATCCAAAAGCAGAACCAAAGAGCCCTAAAGCTTTAGATCGTTCGGATTCATCAAAGAGTATTTTTATAGAAGCTAATACTTGCGGAGCTAGTAAAGAAGCTCCTATACCCTGTAAAAAACGGGAAAAGATTAAAAAATTGATCGTAGGAGACAATCCACATGCAATTGAGGAAAAAAGAAAAATCCAGAGGCCAAAAGTGAATGTTTTTTTTCGCCCATAAATATCACCAATTTTTCCACTACAAACAACTAGAGCGGCGTAAGTAAGTCCATAAATAGCGATTACCATCTGTAATTGGTTTTCTGTTGCCTGGAAAAATGTTTTTATTTCAGACAAGGCCATATTCACGATAAAGTAATCCAATGGTGATAAGAAAGCACCAACGACTAAATATCGTAAGATTTTCCACCTATTTTTATGTTCATTCATATTATTATTTTTTATTTCTTTGCAAAGAAAACACTTTGAGTACAAAATAATTTGTGTCTAAAAAGGTTTCTATTGTTTGTATAATGAATGTAAATAAGATAGCCCCGTTAGCCGTCAAACAGATAATTAGTAAAGAAGAATCTTTACTAATTCAATCTAAGGCTGAGTTAACATTAGTTTATGTGAGGCAAGGAAAAGGAACAGTTTGTTTTGATTTTCAGAACATCCCATTTCAAAAAGGGAAGTTATTTCTTATTCCTTTTGATACTCAATATATATTTAAAAGTGCAAAAGAAAGTAAATTTCTGATAGTAGAATGTCCGCAATACTTTATCACTCAAATCCGTTTGGAATCTGACCGAATTGAAACTTGCGATAATATGTATAAATTGACTTATATTATACATAATTTTCATACAAAGTCAGGTTGTGTTTTTTACGTTGAAGAAGATGGAGTACTTGCTGAGCAATTGCTGTATACTATTGAAAGAGAGTATTTAAATCCAATACAAGATTACCTAATTATAAGACAATGTATGGCTATAATATTAAATCTGATTGCTCGTAATTTGAAACAGAACGACTTTGGTCAGAGTGAGGAGAATAAAAAGAAACAGGATGTGATGAAATTAATAACCTATGTCCAAAAAAATATTGCCAATCGCAAGGGATTATCTATAGAATCTTTATCAAAGGAGTTTGGAATTGCTAAAACTTATATTGGTGAATATTTTAAAAAACAGGCAGGCGTTTCTTTGCAAGATTATATTCTAGATTATAAGCTTAAACTTGTTGAAATACGTTTAAAGTATAGTACAATGCGACTAAAAGAGATCGCATTTGAATTGGATTTTAATGATGAAAGTCATTTATCAAAAATTTTTAAAAAGTTTAAGGGAATATCTCCTTCAAAATATAGAGTTTTGTATAAAGACTAATTTCTTTAACTAAGTTTAATTCCTAAAACACGCGATTTGCTCTTATCCAATAGTTAGTAAGATGCTCCATGTATCGTAATGAGGGTCAAAAATATAGGTGTAAGGTTTTAAGAAAATTTCCGTTGAAATATTTGCGTCAAAATTTTCGAATTAGTTATTGACTACTGTAAAATGAGAAATAAATTTCAATTTATATCATATTAAATAAATACTAAACCATTCTAATAAAAATGCCTTTTTATTTATTGTACCTCGCTGACAGCTTTTTGTAATTTTTAATGGAAGCGAACTTTTTTAAGCTTTTGAAATAGTATTATGATAATTCATAATTATGAGCTTTCCTAATTCTTTCCCAAATTGATATTTAGCTTTAGGTTATTATAAAAGATGAAGATTGGAAATTAGATGACATGATTAGAAAATCATCATAATATTTAACATTTTAAAACTTGAAGTATATGGCTAATTGGAATTTAATAAACGGACTAGGAGGAAAATTTTCTTCACAGGATATCAGAAAAAATATTTTGTCTTACATTATACGGAATTATCCTGCAAGCCAGGTTGAATTTATCGAAAAAGAGCATAACAATTATAAAATAGATATTAGAGGGGGAGCGAATCTTATTTTCGATTTAAAAGGACAATTTGTAAAAGCAATTAATTAGGGAACGCTATATCATTAGCATTTGCCTAATGCAGAATTAGTTCTATCAGTTTCTCATTTTACAGGATAAGACTTTAAAGAAGTTTTAGAAGTTAAAACAACTAGCATGTCGAATGTAATCATTCGACATGCTAATTTCACGTATTATTGTTTTTTAGGAACTATAACGGAGTATAATCGTCATTATTTTCCCAATAGAGTTGTTAATAAGGCTACCAATTTTTCTCGAAGATTGATCTCAGATTGTTTTTCAATATTTGCCTTCTTACAACTCACATATTTTAAATAAGTCAGGATTCATTATTCAATGAATCTGAAACGATCATTTCTGAATTCTTCAAATTATCTATAAAGACTTATTGAGTGCATGAAATGAAGTGGACATATTACCCACCTGTGTCAAAGAATTAAGAGCTATATTAATGATATTCTCCATCTGTTCCAAGGGAAGAACCTTTTGGATGATATTTACCATCTGCTCCAATGAAACTTCCTTCTGGGTAATATTTCCCATCAGTTCCTAGGAAAGAACCTTCTGGGTGATATTGTCCATCCGTTCCAAGAAAAAAGCCTTCTGGGTGATATTGTCCATCCTTTCCAAGAAAGAATCCCTCTGCGTGATATTGTCCATCAGTTCCGAGAAAAGATCCTTTTGGGTGATATTTTTCATCTGTACCAAGGAAAGATCCTTCTGGGTGATATTGTCCATCTGTACCAAGAAAAGATCCTTCTGGATGATATTTACCATCTGTTCCAAGAAAAGATCCTTCTGAGTGATATTTTCCGTCTACTCCTAAAAATTTTTCCATATTACTTTTTATTAACTGCTTAAAATATTTCGACAACTTATTGAAACGTACTTTAGTACGTTATATTTTTTGCATTACACTATAGTGGTCTTGTGGTTTTCCATACAGTAAAGCATATACCTAAGATACCAAACAAATGTCTTTTTCCCAAATTGATTTGCTGCTATTTTTAGTGAGCAGATTTTTTCTTTTACTAAAATTTTTGAAATGAATTATTGTCCAGCTATGGTCAGGAGTCGATTAATAACGGACCTTGTCAAATAGCACCTTAAGAATGGCGAATTTGACAAGATCCGTTCTACGTTAACGTAATAGTATAACTTTTAGGTTATTATGCTTTGTTTAAGTAATTTTGCATTATCGGCTATGATTATTTTCAAACGTTCTGAATTGTAGGGTTTTATTCTATACCCTTGGACAAGAGCAGAACAATGCATTTACCATTAACTATGCCTATAAGATTTCCAATTAGTCATTAGATAGTCTATACCAATTTAGGAATACTGAATATCGTCTTCAACATCGACCCCCCCCAAAAAAAAAAAATGCCATTGAACTGGAATGATATACCCCAATCAGCTATTTTCCTTAAAGTGGTGTACCAGTAGTGCATACCTACGTAAGCTTAATAAAAATTAACAAATTATAACATAAAGACATTATGAAACATCATGACTGCTTTGTTGATAAATTGTAATATCTAACCATTGATTATTATTTTGCGGTTATGACAGAAGGATAGTAATTGTTTACATCCGACTTTACCCAAAAAGTACAGACATCGAAAGTTAAAATTAATAGCCATTCAGAGGTCATCTTCTTTTTGAAAAAATAAAAAGGTGAGCAGTTGAACTGTAAAATAAATACCATGATTGTTCAGCAATCAGCTGATTATATGGCAGCCATAGTAATCATGCCGTTTGATGACTTTATCATGACCGATCATGCGACTTTAGTCAATGATAACGGTAAACGGAGAGTATCTTAAACTGTTAATTCTTATAAGTAAATAAAGTTTGAATTCATATGTTTAGTGAAGACAAGATGTTGAGATGTGGCTTTTATGTTATATAAAAACAATATGAAATTATCATAGTAAAAGTGATAAAATATATGTAAATTGTTATATAATAGATGATTTGACCCTAACGCTTTTAATAATGAAGTTAAAATTTGTAATCCTTATTTTATTTATAAATGCTTTATCATCGGTATATTGTCGAGATTTTTCCGCATGTAGAAAAGATTTTGAATCTGCGCTAGATACATCATTTAATAAGATGAACTTCTGAAACCACATCACGGGAAACAGCAGAAATAACAAATTTAAAGTTTGTCCAAACCAGTCTGAAATGACAGTTCACAGACATACAACTAATTCAATAATGTAACTATGATTACAGTAGAATCGGTTTCAAAGAGTTTTAACGGAAAGCCTGCCGTTGACCAAATTTCTTTTCAGGCTTATGATCATGAAATTCTGGTGCTTCTAGGAACGAGTGGTTGCGGAAAAACAACAACGCTAAAAATGATCAACCGCCTTATAGAGTCTGATTCGGGAGATATCTTAATTAATGGTCAAAATATCCGTGATCGGAAAATCGAAGAACTACGGATGGGAATAGGTTTTGTTATGCAGCATTCCGGGCTCTTTCCTCATTATACTGTTCAGCAGAATATTGCTATTGTCCCCAAATTATTAAAATGGGATAAAAGAAAGATCCAAAACCGAATCGAAGAGCTTTTATATAAACTTCATCTTTCCGAAGATATGCTTTCACGGTTTCCCGGCGAACTGAGTGGTGGGCAGCAGCAAAGAGTAGGAATTGCCCGAGCACTCATCGCAAATACTCCTGTTTTGCTTATGGATGAACCTTTCGGAGCATTAGATAATATTACAAAAGCCGGTATTCATACCGAATTTAAATCCCTAGAAGAACTTAAGAATAAAATTATTATTCTAGTGACACATGATGTACAGGAAGCATTTGAATTGGGGCATCGGATTTGTCTGATGGATAAAGGGAAAATTATTCAGACTGGAACCCCAAAAGAAATGCTGTATCATTCAAGGAATGATTTTGTAAATGATTTTTTTGCAGAAAACCGTCTTCTGTTGGAATATAAAATAGCCACTTTAAAAGATGTTTTAGGCTATATGAAGCCTGAAAATAGATTAGAAAAGTTCGATTTCAAAGAAACGACAAGTGTTTGGAATGCACTTCAAAAATTAAGTTCAGATTATAAAAATACCGGGCATTATGAAAATCTGATCAAGGGATTTAATGATTATAGAAAATTACAGATCGTATGACGCAGCAAAGTCTCTGGCAGTTTATTATGGAGCAGCATGAAAAACTGCTAACACAGATTATACAGCATCTTGGGTTGACTTTTCTTTCATTGCTTCTGGCTATTGTTATCGGTGTGCCCTTAGGAATATTAATTGCCCGCAAAAAGAAATTATCAACTCCTGTTCTCGGAATGGCAGGAGTTTTACAGACAATTCCAAGTATTGCCTTATTGGGCTTCATGATTCCTATTTTTGGAATCGGTGCAAAACCAGCCATTATTGCCTTACTGATTTACGCGCTTTTGCCCATTATCCGTAATACATATACAGGAATCACAACGGTAAGCCCGATTGTTGTTGAAGCTGCAAAAGCTTTGGGAATGAATAAAAGTCAGCTTCTTTTTAAGGTAGAATTTCCGTTGGCAATGCCTGTAATCATTGCAGGAATAAGAACTGCTGCGGTTATTAATGTCGGAGTTGCCACTCTGGCTTCATTTGTTGCCGCAGGAGGTCTTGGTGAATTTATCTTTGGCGGAATATCGCTTAATAATACCAATATGATCTTATCTGGTGCAATTCCTGCAGCCCTAATGGCGGTTATGCTAGATCAGACAATTGCTGTTCTACAAAAATCCGGATATAAAATCTTTCAAAAGTTAAAATATATCATTCCTGCATCACTTATCATGGTGGGAGTGGTCTATGGAGTTACTTCTATTTCCCATCAAAAAATTACAGCCGGTTTTACGCCGGAATTTATGGGAAGACAGGATGGAGATCTTGGTTTGCGTTCTGTTTACGAACTTAATGTAAATCCTGTCGTTGTAAGTGATGCCATTATGTATAAAGCAGCTTATGAAGAAGAACTCGATCTGATTAGTGGATATTCTACTGACGGAAGAATTAAGGCTTTCGATCTATATGTTCTGGAAGATGACAAAAAGATATTTCCGCCTTATTATGCAGCTCCAATTATTAAATCAAAAACATTGGAGAAGTTTCCGAAACTTGAAGAAACACTCAATCTCTTGGCCGGAAAATTTAATGATTCTATTATGACGGATCTGAATTACAAATCCGATTATCTGAATCAAACTCCTGAAAAAATTGCGAAAGATTTTTTAATTAAAAATAAGTTATATAAAAAATCAAACCGTGGAAATGCGGGAACAGTGCGCATTGGCTCGAAGATATTTGGCGAGCAGTATGTTCTTGCCGAAATGTATAAAATGCTGATAGAAGGCTATACGAATTATAGGGTGCAGACCAAAACAGGACTGGGAGGAACCAAGATCTGTTTTGATGCATTGATGAACGATGCAATAGATTTTTATCCTGAATATACGGGAACCGGGTTGTTGGTATTGTTAAAGCCCTCAAATGGAGATCTAAAAAAGGTTACAAAAAGTCCAGAAGAAACCTATCAATACGTCAATTCTGAATTTCAGAAACAGTATGGAATTCAATGGATGAAGCCATTAGGATTTAACAATTCTTACGCATTAATGATGCGCAGAAAACATGCTGTTGAACTCCAGATAAAGAGCATATCCGATCTTAAAAAATATTTTGATAAAGAATAATATGAATAAAACAATTTGAAAGATACATTTTTTTTTCAACTCTATGATCCCAGTAATGATCTGTCTGATCATCACATGGAAAATCCTCAAACAGATAGCGCGCTATTGAATGTTCCTTTTTTTGCTATCTGCCGCAATAAAAAAGAAAAAACTACCTTATTCTATCTTAAAGATAAGTTCAAAATCAGCATCATTGCTTCTTTATGAGACAATGTTTTTAATTTTTTGAAACATTCTCCAGTATTAGTTTGTGAATCGATTTTAAAAGAATGGTATAAAATTTTTAACTGCAAACTCGTAATATCCTCTTCTATCTACTCCTTATACAGATGTCTGTTTTTATTCTTAAAGATGTTGTTAATGATAGAGTCAAAATCAACATCGTTCTGAAGTTCTTTTATTTCTGGAAAAACAAAAAGGAGACTAGCTAAGCTGTAAGCCAAACACCACTATTGTACAGTAATCAAGTGACAATATGGTCGCTAAAGTAACCATGAAGAGGGATGGCTTTAGCCAGAGAGACATCGTAACATTGTTAATGACGGAGGTAGGTGGAAAGTATCTCAATCGATAAACGCATATAAGTAAATTAGGTTTGAATGCATATGTTTATTTTAAAGCTACATCAAGAGATGTGGCTTTTTTGTTTACAAAGCTATTATAATCAAAAATTATTTGCGTTGTTTATCAGCTCTTTATATTTAGGATATTTTTTTATGAGTAAAAAATACTCAGAAACATTGTGTAAATAAAAATTAATACTCATATTTGTTGAGTAAAATATACTCAATAGTAAAAAGAGAGTTATGATCGTATTAAACACCCACACAATAATCACAGAACAGTTTCCTAATAAAGAAACCAAAGTGAAAGATTTTGATTCGTATATCTTAAAAGATAACTTTCTTCAGTTCACATATCAAGAGGATGGTGACCTCATCAAACTTTTATTTGTTAAGAAAAGGCTTGAACAAGAACAGGTAAACTGTAAGTTAGTGATCAATTACATGCCTTACAGCCGTATGGACCGTAAGATTGACGGTGATCTTTTCACCCTTCAATATATCTGCGAGTTTATCAATGACCTTAACTTTGAAAAGGTTTATGTAATCGAACCGCACTCTACCAAGACTACTGAACTGTTGCATCATAGTGAAGCCATTTATCCAGCATTAGATTGGTTGCCGTCCATCATAAATAAGCTTCAGTTTACAGATAGCGACCGTATCGTTTTTCCAGACAAAGGGGCAGCTTCACGGTATGAAAATGCAGGGTATGCTAATAGTTGCGTCTTTGACAAGACCCGTAATCCGCATACCGGACGTATTGAAAATATGATTCTTAAACAGGGCGATATACCACAAGGGGCAAAGTGCATCATCGTGGATGATCTTTGTTCCGCAGGTGGAACCTTCCTTTGGGCAGGGCAGATTTTGAAACAAATGGGAGCCAGTGAAGTTTATCTTCTTGTCACACATTGTGAACCCCGTGCATTATCCGGTAAATTGCTCGATCAAGATTCGCCTATTGACAAAGTCTTTACCAGCACATCAATGATGCATGAGACGCATCCCAAAATAGAATACATCACCATTAATCTCGAAAACTATGTTTAATCCGATTAGCAAAAATCCCATCCTTTGGACAGACGGTTACAAGTTATGCCACAAAGATCAATATCCGGCCAAAACCAATTGGGTATATGAAACCTGGACACCACGTATGTCACGGATAGACGGTATTAGCCATGTCGTATTTTTCGGATTGCAGGGAGCGCTCGCAGAAATGACTCATGCCTTTGATCAGTATTTTTTCAAGCAACCGTTAGAAACAGTAGTGGCCGAATATGAAGAAGCTATCCAGCATGTTTTTGCAAATACCAATGCTAATTTTGCTGCTACTCACAGCTCAGCCCACATCAGTGCTTTACATCAACTAGGTTATCTGCCTATTAAAGTCAAAGCTATCAGGGAAGGAAGTTTAGTTCCTGTAGGTGTACCTATGTTCACGATCGAAAATACCCATCCTGACTTTTTCTGGTTGCCAGGGTACTTAGAAACCCAACTTTCCGCTTATATCTGGTCACCTATGACAGCAGCTACCATAGCAGACCAGTATAAAAGACTTTTGACCAACTATGCCGAGAAAACTGGAGATATTCAAAAAGTTCAGACCCAGGCAGGAGATTTTTCCATGCGTGGCATGGGGGCTCCCGAGACTGCCTATCGGACAGCAGGAGGGCATCTCTTGAGTTTTTCAGTATCAGCCACATTATCTGTAAGGAACTATCTTAAATGCTATTATCAGGCAGCTAATGATGTTCTCATGTATACGCCATCAACAGAGCATAGTGTAATGTGTTCATATGGCGAAAAGGAAGTTGAAGCATTTCGCCATCTCATCACTGAAGTTTATCCAAGTGGTAATATTTCAATAGTATCCGATACCTACGACCTTTGGAACGTAGTAGACCAAGTTATACCGCAGTTAAAAGAACTGATCCTTGCCAGAGATGGAAAAGTTGTGATTCGTCCCGATAGCGGAGATCCGATCCATATTATCTGTGGCGATGAGGATTCCGATCGTGAAACCGTTCGTAAAGGAATTGTTGAACGCCTATTTGAAATCTTTGGTGGTACTGTCAATTCAAAAGGATACAAAGAATTAGACCCCCATATCGGTGTTGTTTATGGAGATTCTATTACAGTCGACCGTGCTGAAAAGATCTGCAACGGATTGATGAAAAAAGGTTTTGCTTCAACTAATACGGCTTTAGGAATAGGTTCGTACACTTATCAGTATGTAACTCGTGATACTTTCGGTTTCGCATTGAAAGGAACAGCAGAGGAAGTAGATGGACAATTTAAAGCCATTCAAAAACGACCTGCGACCGATACCGGAAACTTCAAAAAATCGCAGAAAGGTATGGTGGCAGTGATATTTGAAGACCATGATTATCGTTTGATCGATGATCTTAATCCAGAGACAATAAAAGCATTAAAGGATCGAGATCTTTTGAAAGATTTTTATATCGATGGTGAATTCCTTTTCACCAATACATTTGACGAGATCAGAAATTTATTAAAACTAGAATCAAATCGCGTATATGGAAACTAAATTACAAAAGCCATTTGTTATCAATGATGACAATGTCGCACACTATGCAACTAAAATAGCAACATGGATCGCGCAACAGGTTACTGCTGCCAACCGTAAAGGAGTAGTTCTAGGTATGAGCGGAGGGATAGATTGTAGTGTTGTCGCTTGCCTGTGCCATCTGGGCAAAGTCGATACGCATTTGGTTATGATGCCCTATGGCAATGATATGACCAATACCCGCAGTTCACAACATGCATTAGAACTGATTCAGAAGTTCAATTTCGCACACCATACTTTTGATATCCAACCAGCCGTAGATGCCTTGACTATCACCAATGTGACTTTCTTAGGACAGGCGGGAACTGTCAATCGAGCCCTAAGTCAAGCCAATATACGTCCGCGTATTCGCATGACTTACCTTTATCAGTTAGCACAGCTTGGAAGCCGATTTGTGATCGGTACAGGTAATATGGCCGAGCGTACAGTGGGTTACTTTACCAAATGGGGCGATGGTGCAGCAGACCTTAATCCATTGGGTATGCTTACTAAACAAGAAGTATATACATTAGCTAGATACCTCGGAGTACCCGATTCCATTATTGACAAGAAACCATCAGCAGGGCTTTGGGAAGGACAAACCGATGAGGATGAACTGGGTATGACATATGGTCAAATAGATGCATTTATATTAGTAGGAACCTCAGGGGATGAAAATATCGATAAGCTAATTGATCAGCGTATAGCCTTATCAGCGCATAAGTTTGCCGCAGTTCCAATTTTTAATGATTAACTTTTAAGTATCATGAATACCACGTATCAGCAAATTATCGATGTCAACCTTATCGCTTCTCACAAAAGTGTAGAACATATACCCGATATACTGGCCCTTGGAAGATCTGAAAATATTAATCCTGCTTCGCAGGATCAGAAAAGGAATCTATTATTAGCTATTGATGTGCAAAACGACTTTATGGAAAGTATCGGTAGTCTCGCTGTGCCGGGGTCTAAAGAGGATGTGCAGCGACTCACAAAATGGATGCATCGTAATATAGCTTCACTGACTCAGATTATATGTAGCTTAGATTGTCATTCCCTGATGCAGGTTTTTCACCCAGTCTGGTGGATAGATCGCGAAGGCAACCATCCGTCACCATTTACCATTATTACTTACGAAGATGTTGTTCAAGGCATCTGGACAGCGGCCAATGGTGAACATGATCGCTCTATGGATTATCTCCATAATTTGGAAATTGAAAACAAAAAAAACTTGTGTATATGGCCATATCATTGTTTAGAAGGAACGGTAGGGGCAAAGCTCGAAAGCCAGTTCACCAAAATGCTCTACTTTCATGCGGCGGCTCGCAGCACAGCCCCGCGGTTAATTTACAAAGGGCAAAATCCCTATTCTGAAATGTATGGCATCATAAAAGCCGAGTACGACCCTGAGCATTATATCAATTTTGAAGTGCTAAATGCTGTAAGCCAGTATGACTCCATTTACATTGCCGGTCAGGCCTCCAGTCACTGTGTATTAGCCTCTGTCAATCAGATTTTGGAATATTTTGCAGACAATAGGGAGATCACGTCGCGTATCACAATACTAGAAGACTGTATGTCGCCAATTACCGGATTTGAAGACAGTACAAAACAACAGTTCGAAGCACTTCGGAAGCAATACGGTATTCATATTTGTAAATCAACTGATATTAATTTATAGTTATGACCAGCACAAAAAAAACTTTCACATATGAATATCCAAGACCAGCAGTCACAGTAGACTGTGTCATCTTCGGATTTGGTAACGGAGAACTCAAAGTGTTGCTAACGAAGCGTGGTATCGAACCTTTTTTAGGCCAATGGGCATTCCCTGGGGGATTTATTTTAGAACAAGAGACTGCTGATGAATGTGCCCGTCGGAAGCTGGCGGAAGAAGCTGGACTAGAAGATATCTATTTGGAGCAGCTGTATACTTTTTCAAATGTCGATCGAGATCCCCGTTTTCGAGTTATCAGCATTGCTTACTATGCCTTGGTCAAGTCCACCGATTATCTTATTGAGGCAGGTCTTGACATTGAAGAAGTAAAGTGGTTCAGTTTGGGCGAAGCCACGGCATTAGCTTTTGATCACGATCAGATTTTATCCGTTGCCATTGAGCGTCTGAAAGGAAAGATACGCTACCAGCCAGTAGGGTTTGAATTATTGCCCGAGCAATTCAAATTGCCAGAACTACACAAGCTATATGAAACCATTCTGCAGAGAGCGATTGATCGGGGCAATTTCCGTAAAAAGATTTTGAGTATGGGATTGCTAGTTGATCATAGCGAAAAGCAGCCAGATCGCCATTCTCGTGCGGCCAAGATTTACAGTTTCGATAGAGACAAATACGAATCTCTGAAAGAATCAGGATTCTATTTTGAGCTTTAAAACATCCAATTTTTTTATGACAAATGTTGATTATTTGAACTAATACAGATGAAGTAATAGGGAGCTAAAAGCTTAGGAAAATCAAATAGATCCTATAAAATATAGAAGGCCATTCTTTCGAGAGTGACTTTCTATATTTATATCGATGCAGTTTGGGCTTTATCAAACCCGACCTTGTTACGTTAGTCAATAAAAGCTGTAGGTGGAAAGTATTTCAGTCGATGAACGCGTACAAGTAATTGATTGTTTAATCATATATTGTAAGTCGCTAACGAAGGATTGTTGCATTTTTTCTATATTCTTTTAATTCAAAGTCGCTATGACTTCCTTTATCATATAATACGTAAAATCCTGTCGTCATTAACAATTTATTATGGGGAACTCCAATGACTGTGTTTTCTTTTTTTGCATAGTCTACTTGGTTTCCAAATTTGCCATTTAAAAAGCCTAGTGGTATATTTTTAATCATAAGAAACCTTTCTATGGAAGGTAAAAATGTATCAAAATCAATGTTATAATAATCATCAATTTTAATCATTGGATGTTCTTCTTTTTTAGGCGATGGCAGTATGGTATCATACCATTTTAAAGGTCTTTTATTTATGATTACAGGGTCATTATTTAAAAAAATTCTGTATTCCTTATTATGATATTCGCCATCAAGCGGGGGGGAATTAATATAAAATATAGCCTCTATAGAATTCCAGGATACTACAATATCCTTAGAATAGGTAATGACCGTATAAGCATCGTTATTATATGATAATTTTCCTTTATACTTATTAGCCTCTTTTTCAGTTTTAAATATTCCAATACCTTTAAAAGATGAAATAAATACAAAAATAAAAACAGCTATCACTATAAATACAATTCCCCATATAAAAGTATTATTTACATTAGTTATATAGAATTTATAAAGTAATCCACAACTGATTAAAATAATAATGAATGAGTAACTAGCACTTAAATAGTTTGGTTTCATATAATTTAATCTTTACCAATTCGTCCTTATTATTTATACGAGGGCGATATCTTTTTCTAATGTAATAAAAAACAATCAAAGCCCATAAATTCACTATCCCATCCCTTTATTCACCAAGTTTTTTCAACTTGACATAAGTTAGGGATGATTTATAATTGTTAGTTAGATCTCGTATTTGATCGGAGAAGGCACAATTGCAGATGCCGTGCTGCATATGATTGTACATACTTCACACCCTATTGAATTTAAAGGGAATGTCTAAGAAAAAAAAGGTAATATTGTCAAGTTACTGATAAAAATCATTAGATAACCAAAATCAGGGAAGTGAAGTATCATAAGAATGGGGGCAATATTATCGGAATATACATCTATTTTTCCTCCTTCATAAATACTAAATTCTTCAGCTTAAAAGGTTAGACCGACACATATAAAAATATAGAATTGTGAAAAAATATTGTTTATTTATCATCGCATTACTTGCGGTAACTTATTCCAATGGGCAAGGTAGAAAGACAGAACTTTTAGATAGATTAAAATCCAGTTTGGAACAGAATAACTATGGCATTCAAACGACTTTTTATTATCCGACAGAAATCTCAATAAATGATTATCCAGTATTTCGAGGGCTTGAATTCTTCGGAAATACCATTCCGAATTTTATTGACATAGCGATTGACAAAAATGGAGAGCAAGAATTAAAAGTGTTGATTGATTTGACAAAGTACAAAAAACAAGGAAAACCGATTTTAGAAATTCTATTGGTCAAGTCAGCTAAAGGGGTATCGATCATTTCAAATAAATCTGATTTTCCTGAAGAAAATATTTTAGTAAATTATCAATTATCTGATGATGATATAACCCAAGAAAACATTAAGAATGGTTACTTTTTGAAAACCATAAAGTTTAAAGCTAAAGTTCCTATCGAACTATCTACCTTAAATAAATCAGTTCAGTTGACAAATTCGAAGGAATTACTTGATAAACTCTATAATGCTGTTGCTAAACTAACAAAAGGCATAAATGATAGAGATAGCAATAATGTTTTGGAAATTATCCAAAGCGCTGAATTTGAAGTAGCACAATTACGAGGAATGAAAAAAGAATGGATGTTAACCGAAAGAAAAGCATTATTATCAAATACTTTTACATTGTTGCCAAAAGATAGTTGTGAAGTCAAAATTTATGGAAACGGAACTAGGGCAACGCTAGTTCAAAAGAATCTAGAAATAATCAAGCAATCTGCCATAACCTCTAACTTTACTAAAGAAAATTATCCCAAAGGTAGAGTTGTTCAATTTTATAATTTTTATTACAATCTACCAAAGGGAAAACAAGAATTAGAATTAATACGCTTTGACGGTTATGCAATAACTAAATACGGAAAGAAATAAACACGCCTACGGCGTTAACTTTCTTCAATTTTGAGGTTTTATCAAGTTGGAAAGTAGGAAGCGGGTTCGTGAAAAAAGACAATGTAAAAGCATTTTTCGAATTATCGAATAATATTGATCAAGAGATCTATAAAAACCTTTGATCGCAGTATCAAGTGGAAAGTCAATATTGTAATTCTCAAATTTATCAATTATTGAAATCATTTCATCTATAATTTTGCAATTTTATTGTGTTTACATACAATTTGTAAGGTACTACCTGGACGCCACTTGCTATAGGTGTATTTTTTTTCCGACATTTGAACATGCCTCTATTTATAACTTTGGATAATGTCTATAAATTATATAATCTTGATCCTGCTGAAAAGACGGAAGGGATAGTAATTCTTAGTCAGCAAAACGCCCCAAATAAGAAATTTACAAGTCATAGTCGTCTGTTTGATGGTTTATTATTGGGATTTATGATAAAAGGATCCATGAAATCGCAAATCCATTTTCTTGAATATGATATAAACGCAGGTGATATTGCTGTTTTACAACCGCAATTGATGATCGAAACAAAGTCATTGAGTGAACATGCAGAAATAATAACAATTGGTCTTTCATTAGATTTTATTACAGAATTTCCCATTCTACGTGAGTTTGTCATGAATGATCAAATTAGATGGGAACCAATTGTAAGGCTTCAGCCCGACGAAATAAACCTTCAACATGATTTACTCACACTTATACAAAATTTCTATCATAAGAAAGCGAGTCCAAATAAGACACAAATGCTACGGCATCTTGTTCTAGTTTTAATAAGTATGATTTCTGAAGTATATTCTAATTTACCTCATAGCAAAAGCGTAGTAAAGAGCCGCAAACATGAGATCATAGATGATTTTTATCTCCTTATTGCTAAGTATGCTAACCAACATAGAAGCGTTGCATTTTATGCTGAAAAACTTCATTTAACACCGCAGTATCTTTCCAGTTTTCTAAAACAGAAAACTGGAAAATCTGCCTTACAATGGATTGATCATCTCACCATTCTACATGCTAAAACATTACTAAAATCCTCTAGTCTATCCATTAAAGAAATAAGCAATGAACTTCATTTCGAAGAAACAAGTGTTTTTTGCAGATATTTTAAAAGAGCAGTTGGAATATCGCCTAAAACTTACAGAAATGAATAATTAATGATAGTTGTTTTTTAACCGTTATTGATGGGTAAATAAGATCAACTTTCAGATTGTATGTAAATACCATTAAATTGTCAATACCTTCCTTTTGTCTCTTTTTACTTTTACTGCATGAGAAAAACAGATAAAAAAGCGGCCATAGGATTTATATTTATCACATTGTTGATTGATATTACAGGTTGGGGAATTATACTTCCAGTAGTTCCAAAACTCATCGGAGAATTTATTCATAGTGACCTTAGTGAAGCCGCCAAATATGGTGGATGGCTCGGATTTGCGTATGCTATCACCCAATTTATATTTGCGCCTATAGTGGGAAATCTTAGTGATCAATATGGAAGGCGCCCAATCCTTTTAATTTCTCTTTTTGGATTTGCAGTTGACTATATGCTGTTAGCATTTGCACCATCCATGGGTTGGTTATTTTTTGGAAGAATCATTGCTGGGCTTACAGGGGCAAGTATTTCCACAGCAAGTGCGTACATTGCAGATATATCCACCGATGAAGATAGAACGAAAAATTTCGGCCTAATCGGAGCTGCTTTTGGATTAGGATTTATTATAGGCCCGGTAACTGGCGGTTTACTTGGGTATTATGGAACTCGAGTTCCCTTTTATGCAACAGCTTTGCTATGTATGGTGAATTTTCTTTATGGGTTATTTGTACTACCAGAAAGTTTAGATAAAGATAAACGTCGTTCATTTGACTGGAAACGAGCAAATCCCATCGGTACATTTAATTTTTTGAGAAAACAGTCAAAAATATCAAATCTTATTTTTGCTTTAATTCTGGTCTACATAGCTCTTCATGCAGTACAGAGTAACTGGCATTTTTTTACCATGTATAAATTTAATTGGACAGAGCGAGTTGTAGGTCTATCACTAGGTTTACTGGGTTTATTGACCGGATTAGTACAAGGACTCTTAATAAGATGGACCACTCCCAAATTAGGAGAACAGAAAAGTATCTATTTTGGGTTATTATTATATGCATTGGGTTTAATGTTATTTGCATTTACTAATGAAGGATGGATGCTGTTTATTTTCCTCGTACCCTATTCTTTAGGAGGAATATGCGGACCGGCACTACAATCAATAATAAGTAAAAATGTTCCTTCAAATGAACAAGGTGAGCTTCAAGGGGCATTAACCAGTCTAGTGAGTGCGACTTCAATAGTAGGTCCTCCGATTATGACAAACCTATTCTATTATTTTACACATGATAAAGCACCGTTTAAGTTTTCTGGAGCACCATTTTTTTTAGCTTCCGTATTAATGTCAGTTAGTGCAATTATTATTTATTTTGCTTTTCGACGAAAAAACAAACAGTAAGCTAGGGTTAGAAAAATAAAATAATTTCATCGATCCATTTCCCTCATTCACCGAGTTTTTTATTGTGTTAGTATAATAGCCATAGAGTAGGGATGAATTACACCCTACTTTTGAATCAACAATTGCTTAAGCAAAGCATCAAGGTTTGAGTTGGGGGATGTGGGGCTGATGCAATTAGAAACAAAAAATAACATTGTTAATATGTTTGGAATAACATTATAAACGATCTTCAATGAAAAAAAATCATGTTAAAAATAAATTTCATTATGAATCTACTATTAAAATACGATAGGTATATCACTGCAATAGCAAATAAAGTCCCCAGTATGTAGCTGAGCATTTTTTTTATGATTTTATTTGCAGTTCAAAAATATGAAAAAAGGAAAAATGAAATTATTTTATCAATAAAAACAATGATGGTAAATCTAAATTCCGTTCATTTGCTAATAAAAGTTTATACTTGATATCATTTATCCTATAGTTTTGTGCTGTGTCTAAAATAAAGAGAATAACTCCAACAGATTTCAGGGGGCAGTTTATGTCAGAGATGTCAACTGACTTTGCAATTTTAAGAACCCCTGTTCAGATACATGATATTGGAAAAACATCTGGTTTCATTAAAGTCCCCACGCCATTACATAGACCCGAATTCAATTTTATTGTTCATATTACAAGAGGAAGTGCAAAACAACAGGTCGATGCTAATTTGGTGTCAATAAAACAAGATGAAATCTTATTTGTCAAACAAGGGAACGTAACTTCATTGAAGGAAGTAAGCCCAGATGCCGCGGGACACATGATCTTATTTGAAGACCAGACACTCAATCAATTGCTGTCAAAGCAGGAACTCATTAAAATCTTTTCTGCTAATACAGTTATTCATTTACCAGAGGAGAGTAGCGCATGGTTAACATCTCTGTTTGAACTATTGAGTATTGAGATATATTATCCCAATCCGAATCTTGGCATTTGTTATTCTCTTTTACAGGCAGGACTTCAGAAGATTTTTACTTCCAGTAAAGAACTGAATAAAAGTATAAACCGGAGTGCAGAAATTACTTTTAACTTTAAGGAGCTGGTTTACAAACATTATCTGCAACATAAGTCGATCTTATTTTATGCCGGTGAACTGTCTGTTTCTGAAAATTATCTCCACAGATGTGTCAAGGAAACCATTGGTGAAAGTCCAAAGGAATGGATCAATAAAGTCAGTATCTTGCAGAGCCAGCTCCTTTTACAGGACCTGACCAAGAGTATTTCTGAAATTGCTTTTGAGCTTAATTATGGCGATCCTAGCTACTTTGGACGCTTATTTAAAAAAATAACTGGAGTAACCCCCTCGGAATATAGAATTACCTTTATGCAGGATTTGTCCGAGTAAAGAGAGGTTTAGTTTTAAAGCAATTCTTGTTTTCAGTCCACCTTTGTATTATTAAATCCAAAGAAAATGAAAACATTAATTTCTATTAGAAACTTCGGTATCAGGACTGGCCTCCAAATTACCTTTTATTGTAAATACAAAGTCATAACCAAATGGCCATATTTTTGTATTCTTATCTTAGCGCTCCTCTTTTCAAATAAAAGCTATAGTCAGATTATTCAGGACGTTGGAGGGATTGCCGCTACTGTTCATAGTAAAGCTAACTTCAAAGATTTGCCACAAGAAAGTTCCCTTTCAGGAAATAAATTTCAACTGAATACCTATGATGTATGGCTGCCAATTCCCCCTGTAAAAATAGGCAGGACAAGCATTTTTAGTAATTTGAATTATCGTTTAATGGATTTCAATTATGACAACGAAACGATTGATGATCCCAACCGGATTGAAAGAATTCATGAGATAAAATCGGTAATTATTATCCGACACCCGATTTCGAGTAAATGGTCTATTTTGGGAATCGTAATGCCAACCCTAGCTACGGATTTTAAAAAATCTCTTTCCTTTGATGATCTGATTCTGGACGGAATACTTGGTGTATCGAAAAAATTTGGAACTGCATCGAATCTCGAAATAGGATTAGGTGTTCATGCCTTACATTCTTTCGGAGAGACTTTAATTACTCCAGGAATATCAATTGATTATCGAAGCACCGACAACAAATGGTTAGCCCAGTTTTATTGGCCTAGATTAAACGTGCTTTATAATGTGAGTCCAAACACACAGGTAGGTTTGGCGGGTTCAATAGACTGGACTCGATTTAACTTAAAAAATTATCGCGGTTATAGTGTTAAGGAAGTCGATTATGCGCAGTTCTCCACTATACATGGCGGTCTACAGGTACATCAACACTTGATAGGAGGGGTCTGGCTTCAGGTACAAGGTGGAATGGGGCTTTTGAATCGTTATGAGCTATTCGACAGCACACAAAAGACAGTGAATAATTTCTCTATTTCTAACATGGCTTACGGAAAAGCTGCACTGAGCTATCGTATTGGTAGGAGATAAATAAATAATTATCCACTAAATACACATTTGAAAATAATTATTCTTACTATCATATGAAAAATAGAGATTGTCCCCCTTCAGATTTCAGCCTGCGCTTATTGATGGTTGCAGCTATTCCCGCTTATGTATTTCCTACCTTAATGTCTTTTATACCAGCTTTTTTTCTTCAAAAAACTGATCTTATGATGGCAAGCTACACGACTATAGGATTATCCTCCTTGTTGTCAACGATACTTAGCTTTATTATACTTTGGCAATTCGAGCTGAGACAAATATTCGTGCGAAAAAAGTGGGTAGGATCCCTTTTGATTATTCTGTTAATGATTGGTTTGGGGATGTTTTGCACATCGCTATTTAAACTTCAATCAGAACGCTTTAATATAATAACCTCAGCATTTCTTGGTGCAACGATATTAACAATCCGTCAACATATAAAAAATTATAAAAATGAAAAAAATTAAGCCGACCATAGTTGTTTTTGGATGCACAGGTACAGTTGGAAGAGAAGTAATGCGTCAACTAAAAGATTCTGATTGTATAGCAAGAGGGGTTCTCAGAAGTCCTGAACGACCTTATCCTGTACTGATAGGTACCCAACCTTCGAATATAACCTATGTTAGTGCCGACTTAAATTCAAGGGGCCAACTTAAAGAAGCTTGTATTGGGGCAGATGCATTGTTTCTTTTAACTGCAACATCTCCAGATCAGGTTGAACAGGAAATTAATATAATTGATGCTGCCAAACAAAGTGGTATAAAACGAATCGTTAAATTGTCTGCACCTGTAGTTCAGTCTCCTGCCAAAGTGGAGGTAAGCCAATGGCATAGTAAAGTAGAGGACTATCTTTCACAAAATATGGATGATTTCTGTTGCTTAAGACCACATTCATTTATGCAAAATTGGGAACGAAATGCACTAACAATTCAATATTTTGATAAAATTTACGGCGCTTTAGGTCACGCTAAGCGAAATTACGTTGACTGCCGTGATGTAGCAACGGTCGCCGTAAATTATTTATTGGCAACGGATGAATTAAACCAACAGTCAATTGTTCTTGCAGGGCCTCAAGCTATTACGAACCTAGAAATGGCCGCAAAATTATCGCACATAACATGTCGTAAAATAGAATATGAGGATATTACGCCTGACGAATTACTTAGTCGATTAATTAAAAAATCAAAATTACCTAGATGGTTGGCGACTCATATTGTTGAACTTGATGATCTGGCAATTAAGGTTCCGGAGCCGGAGAGCGATACTATTACTGCCTTAATTCTCAGAAAGCCACGTATTATGGATGAATACCTGCAAGAATATCGGCATCTTTTTAAAAGAAAGCCTCTTTGGAAGCTATTTTTTTAGAGCGTATACTCCATTATGTATTTGGCTAACAGTATGTTTGAGATTCCGTTAATATTTATTTGAAAAAGCAAAAAGGAGAGCAGTTAAACTGTAAAACCAGTACCACCATCGTAAAGGAGTCGGGTGACTATATGATTGCCAAATTAACCATGCAGTTTGAAAACTTTACCAAAGTCGATCTCGTGACATTATTCAATGACAGCGGTAACTGGAAAGTATCCCAATAGATCAACTCGTACAAATAATTTACTGTTAAATCATATGTTTAGTTAAGGCCACGTTGAGAGATGTGGCTTCTGCTTTTCGATAGCAAGACCACGTTCACAAAGTATTGAATATTTTTTTATTGCTTCACGAAAATAGACAATGTTAAGTGACTTTGATACAAAGAAATATATAGCTGGAATAACTCGACTAAGGTCGACATTATAATTTATTTTGATTCGTTGCGTTATGGCAATTCTACAGAAGAGTGAAGTTACATCGGCTTAATTTGTAATGTCTAAATCTATTGCATAGCGTAAAACTAAACCATGACCAAGCATTAATCTAACTTCTTTTAGAACTTGTTAAATGAGAAAAAGATTGTAGTTTTGACTTGGTTAGATTTGATAATATCTTTTAACTGGAATAGGAAAAATTAAGGTTAATGCTATTTAAAGCTACACACAACTTTAGGAAGTTTTAGGCTAAATAACCATATTTTAAAATGATTATTAGTTTAAGCTCTGCAAGCATAAATTTCAAAATAGAACGATAGTTAACGAAATGATTAGAAAAGCAATTCAAAGCGATATTATTCAAGCGTCAAAGGTGCTGGAGGAGGTAAAGATTGATATGTTGCGTGAAGGTGTTGACCAGTGGGATCAAGAATATCCAAATGAGATGGTACTTATACAGGATATTGATAAGGAGCAGGCATTTATTTATGAAGAGCAGGGCGAGCTAGTCGCGTATATGGCTCTAAATGAAAAATGTGATGAAGAATATAATGACTTAAATTGGAATACCAGCATTCCCTTTCTAGTGATTCATCGTCTATATGTAAAACCAGTTGCTCAAGGAAAAGGAATTTCTAGTAAAATGATCAGATATGCAGAACAATATGCTGTTGAACACAAATACCAATCCATTCGTTTTGATGCCTTTTCATTAAATGAAACGGCCAATGCCGTTTATTTAAAAAAAGGATATCATCTGGTGGACACTGTTAATTTTCGAAAAGGAGTTTTCAATTGTTATGAAAAGGCGATTTAGCTCTTAATAATTTAGGATAAAAATAACTTATGAAAAATATTTTTGTAATAAATGGTAGTGCGAGTAGCTATTCCTCAAATCAAAAGCTTATAACTTTAATCGTTGACCTTACACAGGATACTCTAAATATCAAAGTTTTTAATGATCTTAAAACTCTTCCGCATTTTGATCCTGAACTTTCTATCGACAATACACCAGAAGAAATCTTAAAGTTTAGAAAAGAAATTGAAATATCCGAAGGGGTTTTAATCTGTACACCTGAGTATGTTTTTAGTATTCCCAGCGGACTCAAAAATGTGATCGAATGGTGTGTGTCAACAACTGTATTTTCTGGCAAACCGTTGGGGATAATAACAGCATCAGCTCATGGAGAAAAAGGACATGTAGAATTGCAGCTAATTATGGAAACCTTAATGGCAAATTTCACGACAGAGACTACACTTTTAATTTCTGGAATAAAAGGGAAAATAAATGAAAAAGGGCATTTAGCGGATTCTAAAACAAATATTGCGCTATTAAATTTTGTAGATGCTTTTAAAAAACTGATGTCATAGTTTGAAATTGGGTATCAGATTTATTGCGAGATTGATCATAGAATTAAAACCAGCAGACGTTCTGAAGGTATTTCCTTTTTGAAAAAACAACTTTTTATTAATCTTTTATTTGAAGATATTGAAAAAGTAGCAAATCATGTTTATTCACCAACATTATGCATTTTATTAAATAATTTTGATTTCATTATCTAGTTAAGAAACCTGATGTTTTTCAGAAGTATACCATTAAAAACCATTTTTAGAAAGATCATGGGTTATTTTACGGTAAATCTCGGGAATGTCAAATGCTCCAATTTTCCTCCGTTTTATGTCAGTTATTTCACCATGTGAAATACCACGCCTACTATCCGTGAATAATTGAAATTTATCACCCCAAACTGCCGATTTCACAGGTACAAGTCCATCATTTTCTCCGGCGTTCTTTATTAAATACTGATATGTCCAAGAGTATAGGAAGTCATCTTTTTTAGAAGCCATAGCAGATGCATAACTATTGTAATATACCAATGGATCATTTAAGTTATTTTGATTAAAACTTTCCATATAATTTATGCTTAGCTCATTTATTACATTATAAATATTTGGATTATTGTCACCGAAAATTTTGACCAAAACAGGGAGTATGCGTTTCGCAAGTGAACTTTGGAAGGTTCTGTTATTTAAAAAATAATCTGCAATTAAAGTACCGTGATGAGGCGTTGATATTGTTGTTAAGGAAGCTATTTTTTGACCATATTGCAAAGTCGAAATCAGGAAGCGCGCGTCAATGCCACCTTTTGAATGCGCTATTAAATTAATTTTTTCTGCACCGGTCTTATGGATTATATCTTCTATTCTTAATTGAAGTAACTTTGCATTATCTTCAATTGAGCCCCAAGCATCTGTATACCCATAAAATACATTAATTCCTAACTCCTTTAACAATTTTGGAATTCTTCCCCAGAACAAAGTGTTGTCTTTTGCTCCAGTTCCGTGTATCAGTATAAGTGGATATTTTAACATTTAGTTTCTATTTTTTGTAGATACAAAGCATAATAGGATTGTCTGAATTATTTCTGATATGACACTTTTGTTAAAGTGAATTTTAATATAAACAATATACCTTTTATATATTCATTTCAAATTATCATTTCTACGCTTATTAGCTTTTTATTTTTCTAGTGTTTTCCAATTTCCTTTTTTTAAATAAACATTATTAAAGATAGGAGAATGAAATACCAGGTTGAAGCTCCAAGTATTTCGGTAGATTATAGGATTACTAACTATTATGTGATGAATAGGGAGGTCCATTATTATTTTCAGTCATTCTGAATTATAGGGTTTTACTGTTGTGATCTTTCCGCAATATGTTTTAAGTGTGTTCTCTTGATTAGTTACGTAAAAATAATAAAGTCAATGCAATCTTGATCATAGAATGCCATATAGGTATATGGCTATTTATTAATTTACATTTATTGTTTCTAATAGTTCGCTGTTAAATACCGCTTTTGGTGAAATTACAACTTCGTTAAGCGGTATTTTGTGGCCATAACGCTCTTTCATTTTTTGTTTAACAACTTCGTCTGTTAAGTCAAAGTCGCTTAGTTTTTCAAGTTTGCCAATTTCAAGCCCTGTCGCACGTTTGTAGATTTTCCAGATTAGTTCAGAACAATAAATTTTGTCATCACTCCATTCAAAAGTTAGGTCATAATTTTTACCTTTAAACTTGTCGCCTTCTTGTTTCATTTTTTGAATTGTTTCAGTTGTCAAAATTTTATCAGCGTTTTTTAGTCGCTTAATTACATAATGTCCGTCTTTGCCCCGAGCGATCCATTTGTCAAGTGTTGTTAGCTTAATGGGCTGCACTGCTTCAAAAACGTAATGTTGTCCATTGTCGCTGTAAATGATACCGCAATGTGAATATTTTGATTTTGTTGCTAGTTGGATTGCTTTGTTTTGTCCTGAAAGTGAAGTTTGAAAAATTAAGTCGCCATTTTTAATTTTGCTTTTGTTCGCAAGTTTTTTGACCTCTGTTTTTACCTTGTCCAGTCGATTGTTTGGGTCGTGAAATTTTCTTTTGGCGTGGAGACCACCGACGACAATTAGTACACAAAGCCCTAGTAAAATTATCCCTTTTTTCATATTTGTCTGTTGTTGTTTTGGTCTCTGAAAATTTCACAAATACTTCTAACATCGCATATAGATAAAAATATTCTATCCATTTTTCATTCTTTTTAATACATAATGACTAAAGGATAGATAATCTATTGATTACTCTTCTTCATCCTCTTCAATTCTATTTCGTATCCATTTTCCACCTATGGTATCGCGTTCTGCTTCTTCGCCATATTCAAGGTCAAATATTTCGTTCAATGTAATGTCTTTCTTAGTTAATTCTTCAAGTGCAACGATTTTAATATCTTCTGGTACTTGATCTCCTGTCAGAAACTGCCAGTCACCATCATGATCATGCACGACATGCAATATAGGCTCTTTTTCTTCAAGCCATTGCCGCGTTGTAAAAGTTGTTAAATTCTTAGGCTCATAAAACTTAAATTCAGCATTCCTATTAAGCAAAGGTTGTATGTAAACATATTTTTCTTCAAAATTTTCCTCCCATGGAAATCTGTCATTACTGTCCGTCCAGATTAATTGAAGCGCATCAAATTGTTTGTCTTGATAATAGTTTATCCCGGTACCAAAATAATCATCGATGTTTCTTTTATCTACCGCTATAAACATAGCCTTACTTTCATAGAAGATGTTGCAGTAAATTTCTCCGGGTGTAAACACCTCACCATCTTTGATTAGGTCCGCAATAACATTGGTGATTTCGTGTGCCAAATCGGTCGGTAGACCAAAGCAGATTATTTCAGGATGATGGTATCTCTGCGTTAGACCAATGCTATAAGTAAAAGATGGCAGATAGTTTGTCGCAGCGACTGTAATAACCTGAAGACCAAATTTGTCTATGTTTATTTTAGTCTTTTCGAGTAAATCATCAGTATTAATACAGTTATGTTCGCTTTTTTCGGTCATTATTTGCAGTTACATTAGCTCTGTTAAATATATTGTATGGTGAATTTAACATTTTGAATCGGTCCTCACAACTTCACCTAGTCATTTCGACCGTTCACTAAGTTTTTTGCTGGTTTATTCTAAACTATAAAACTAGCCCACAATTGTACAGGAGTCTGGTGACTATATAATCGCCAAAATAACATGCAGTTAGACTATTACTCCTGCATCAGAAATAAATCTGATGTTCCAGCCAAGATATTTGATGGTTTCACATCCTTATTTTTAATTATCAAATTATTCAGTTTTCTTAATCGCACTATCCAGCCTAGCCAAGTAATACGTATACTGTCTTTCCTCCATTACTCCTCGTTCCTTTAGGACATAAGTTTTCATGATAAAGGACGTATTGTCGACCCATTTGATATCTTCCACTGCCCAATTCTTGGTCTGAAAGCTTGCCATTTCTGAAATTCGGGCATGAGAGCTGATCATGCCATCGCGTATTTCTAGAAGTCCTATAAAGCAACTATTGCGTTCATATACATGGTTGTAGTAGTAGGCAAGAAAGCGTCCGTCGGGAGAATGGATGGAGAGCGATACGGCAGCATCTCCGATAGAGACAATCCCATACTGATCGGAAGTAGCGCTGTCCAGCAATACCATGTCGTTAAATCCGAGATGTTCAGAAACACTATGGTTTACTAAAGCATGCATCTGCAAGCGCGGGAAATATCCCATATACTGCCAGCCGCGAAAACCGTCGTCTTGTCGGGGCGAATCGTCATATTTTTTGAGTGTAATGAGGCCTTTTCCTGTAGGTACTATCAGTGTGTTCTTCTTTATGGCAACGTGGGAAAATATCATTTTCGGCGCGGGAGTAGCCTTTTCATAAAGTTGTTTCTCTGCAATCTCAATATGTATTGCTGGAAGGCTGTCATAGCGATCTGCATAGCCTACAGCCAGTTCTTGGCCTGACTGACCATAAGCAAGTCCTATTGAAAAGAAAAAAAGGAAGATCAGTCTCATGTTAATTTCTTTGCTTTATTTTCAAATTTTTGTTTCAAAGAGTATATTCTATTTTATGTAAATTTTATCTACAGAATTTATCTCTTATAAATTAATGACTTTCATTGCACTAAATTCTATGATGATTCTTTCATAAGTTTTTAGAAAAGCTTTCAAAAGTTCTTCATGTAAATTATATAGCAATTCGAGGAGTCGGTATAAAACTCTCGAGTGGGTAAAATTGAATTGTTTCGTCTTCTTGACTTTTAGCGCTATAGCTACAGAGCAATAATGAAACAATCATAAAGTACCTAGATAAGCAATATTTGATAAAGTTTGAAGAAATAGATTTAGTCATTATAACCAATAAATCTAATCTTATTAAGTTACGTATAAAACGATATATAACACTGTAAATAATCATGAGAATTAGGCCATTTTTAAACATCAAAAGGGCCTAATTCTCATTAGACCCTTTATCTTGGCGTTTAACTGCACAGTAATTTTTATGTTTCTTATCGTTTCCTCTTTTTTGTTTCATCATCCAAATTGTTTTGAAGCAATTGGATTTATTTACTGTATTACGTCATTTATCGTTATCCACTTTCATGCTGAAAGTATGTTTGTTATCGCTTTGTATAATAAGAACACCTGTCTAATAGAATAGTTCAAAAAAGTTTAAAATAATTTCACCTATCCATTTCCTTCATTCACCGAGTTTTTAGTTGGTTTAGTCTAATTGCCATAGGGTAGGGACGATCTACATCTTACTTTTGAATCAACAAATAAGAACTAACAATATAAAAATAAAGACATTATGAACACTATAGCAAAAACATTCGCGGCAGCAGCCTTGATCGCAGTATCTACTTTCACTATGGCAGCAGGCAAACCAGAGGTAGCAAACCCTAAAAAAGCAGTGGTCAATTTATCTACAGCAGATCTAGCCATTGATCATTACGTTGCGGTTATGACAGAAGGACAATCGGCAGGAGTAGAGCAATTGTTTACGACAGACTTCAGCCAAAAAGTACAGGCAGTAGAAGATAAAACCAATAGCCGTTCTGAAGTTATTTCCTTCTTGAAAAAGCAAAAAGGAGAGCAGTTAAACTGTAAAACTAGCACCACCATCGTACAGGAATCTGCGGACTATATGATAGCAAAAGTAACGATGCAGTTTGAAGGATTTACTAAAACTGATCTAGTGACACTGGTAAATGACGAAGGTAACTGGAAAGTATCCCAATCCATCAACTCGTATAAGTAGATAAAGTTTAATCCATATGTTTAGTTAAAGCCACGTCATGAGATGTGGCTTTTTTTGTGTCCGGAAAGCAAGATTAGGTTAACAGGTTGATGCTTTTGTTGCCAGCTAGCCGACAACAAACGACTACTGTCGACTACAAACGTTTAATAACCGGCTAATAATTTTAGTTTTTCTGATGTTTGCTTAGCAACATTAATTATTTAAGCAGATCCTAAAATTATGAAAAATCACGTTCAGCCCGTTTTTATTGATCCGACCACCGATGAGGGCTTTAAACGGTTATTCGGAGACAAAGTCAACCTGATCAACTTTCTTAACATCATCTTTCGTGGTCGAAAGACCATCGTTGATCTGACGTATAGAGATACCGAGCGTATCGGTGCAACCGAAGAAATCGGCAAAGTTATCTTTGATCTTGTAGTTCAGATCAGTACAGGAGAAGAGATCATCATCGAGATGCAGACAAGTACACAGACCAACCTGAAGCAACGTATGCTGTATTATGCCAGCAAGGTCATTTCAGATACAGCGCCCAAAGGAAACCGCAAAGCCTGGGGATACGCTATTCCTGAGGTTTACACCATTGTCCTGATGGATGGTTTTCATATGCCGGGAGGTGATTATAAAACCTATTTTCACGATACCTGCCTGTGTAATAGAGATTCAGGACAAATATTTTACGAGGGTTTGGGGTTTATCTATTTAGAAATTATTAACTTTGTTAATAGCGAAGCTGAGGTTGAAGACGAACTGGACAAAGTATTTTATATGCTCAAGAATATGTCTACGTTAAAGACCTTGCCACGGATCATGAAATCGGCAGTATTTCAACGCTTCTTTCAGTTGGCCAGCTACGTAAAATTGACAAAGGAGGAACGGACTATGTATGATATTAGTTTAAAACGTAAATGGGATGCAGAAGCAGTGCGGATGTATCAACAGGAACAAGTTGAAGGACTAGAAAAACAATTGGAAGAGGCTAAGCAAGCATCCAAGAAAGCAGTTGCAATTGCTAAAGCTGAAGGCCAACACCAAAAAGCTATTGAGACGGCTGTAAAGCTAAAATCGATGGGATTATCAGTAGACCAAATTGCTGAGGCGACAGGCCTTACCATCGACGAGATTGAAAAACTGAAATAAATCCAATAGATCATATAAAATAACCAATAAAGCCATTCTTAACAGAATGGCTTTATTGGTTTTATACCATTCTTACGGCTTCCCGTATTTTTTAATCAAACCAATTACCACAACAATCCCATATCAGCAACAGCTGTTATTGGAACCAATGCTTTGATTGCAATCAGGAGCGAGCTTCGTGGCGTTTGCTT
Organism: Sphingobacterium sp. MYb388; assembly: GCF_037479535.1. Lineage (NCBI taxonomy): Bacteria > Pseudomonadati > Bacteroidota > Sphingobacteriia > Sphingobacteriales > Sphingobacteriaceae > Sphingobacterium > Sphingobacterium sp. MYb388. The sequence goes on from NZ_JBBGYV010000001.1 coordinate 1,278,856, forward strand.
CGCAGATCCCTTCGGGATTTTTCGGTGGGCGCTCCCGCAATTATGAAAACAAATTACAGGAGCTCTATAAGAGCGTAGTGGAGTCTTTAAAGCAAAATGCCCGTAGCTATAGGGCAGATGCGGTTATAGGCTTCAGCGTCAATATTGATGAGATCTCGGGCAAAGGAACGCAAATGTTCATGATCACCGCTATCGGTACACCTGTATTGCTCAATGAAATTAAACATATACAGGCAGAAGCGGTAGATGGAGATATCGATGGATCAGTTATTAAGCACAAAGTCAAGGCAAGCTTGATCAAAGAACGCTATACCGGTATCTATTCAATGGACAATGCTACAGCCGAGTTTATAGCCACATCCCGATTGACCGAATTTGTACCCCTACTATTTAAAGCAATGAATGAAACAGGGGAGGATCAAGAATTCAAAGACCGTCAAGCCATGCTCTTCCGTTATTTTGATTTCCTGGACAAAGACCAAGCTATAGCCATACTCTATGGACAGTTGCTGTCGGAAGATTTAACCGGCGCACAGTTTAAGATCATTAGCAAAGCTATCAGCAGTTCCAATCTTATCGATTACGATCAGGTTGAGAAGCTGTTAGCAGGATCTTTATTAGCAAAAAAGGCAGCATTGAAGGTACTTAGCTTAGACAAAGACTGGTATTCCGCTCAAGATAATGCCTATCTACAGACATTGAAAGGAGAGGGCTTGTTACAGCTATTTCCAGAAGTCGTTACCGTTAAAGAGTCAAAGGGCATGTTTTCATCGTGTAAAGAAGTTTGGGAATGCTCATGTGGCAATAGCAATAAGCTGGATGCTACCGCATGTAGCTCTTGTACTAAAGATAAACGAAGCTTTGGTTCTGAGGAATTAAAATCTGAAGCTGTGCAGAACCTGATTAATCGGAGATTAGCGGTTATTGAAAGGATCTAATTAGGTCAATTACTCCCCTATGTTAATTAATCAAATCTCATACATGACAAATAATTATTTTATGAAATCCTTTTTGATTTTAATCTTGAATGATTTATGTTTTTTGATTGAAATTAGACATCGACATTCCCCTGTTAATTTTTTACAGTCCATTCCAGTGTTAATGCACTAAAATTGTTAAATTCAAATTATCTTACTTACAAAAGCACTTCAAGCCATACGGGTTTCGCCGTAGAAAATTCCAACGACTTATCCTTTTAATTGATCTTTTCGAAAAACGGTCGGAGTTACACCGAACTGTTTACGAAATGCTGCCGTAAAATATGTCCCGGACGAAAAACCTACTTTTTCTGCAATTTCATTTACATGTAGGCCTTCGAGCAATAGGTTTTGTGCTTTAGCCATACGCCGTTGTAATAGATAGTCATTGACACTGCAATTTAATAATGCTTTTGTTTTTCGATAAAGTTGTATCCGTGATAAATTCAGTTCCTTGGCAATGTCCTCGACACTCAGGGTTTTATCGGAAAGATGTCCTTCGACAACCATGGACAATCCCTGTAAAAAACGCTTGTCCTGCGGAGTATGTGAATCAATTTCTGTTTTATTTTCCGAAGGCTTGAGCAATGTGCCATACTGCTCTTTGAGTTTCTGACGGGACAGAATTAAGTTGGCGACTACTGCTTTAAGGTGGTCCACCTTAAATGGTTTTGTCAGATAGGCATCTGCCATATGGCGCATTCCCTCAATGATACTTTCCTCCGTATCAAGAGCACTAAGTAGAAGTACGGGTATTTGGTTGAACTGCGAATTGTTTTTAACGGTTTTCAATAATTCGATACCTGTTTCATCAGGAAGCATAATATCGCTGAGGATCAGGTCAGGATAATTGTTTTTCATTTTTTTAAGAGCGTCGGAATAGCTTTTGGCAAAAATGAGATTATATTCTTTTTCTAAAATTTCTTTCAAGAAACGCATAATATCAGGATGATCTTCAACAATCAAGATATTCGCTGCTCTGTTGGAACAGAAGGAGACCGAATCAACATCAAAATCTTCCAAATTTTCCTGTGGCAAGTTTCTTTCAAAATGTAATATTGAAGGCTCATATTGGGAGTTCTTTTTTTCTTCTTCCAAAAGATGAAGATGACCCGTAGGCAAGCGTAAAGTGAAAGCAGATCCCATTCCTTTTTTACTGCTAGCGGTTACTTGTCCATGATGAAGTTCAACAATCTGTTTTACATAAGCAAGACCTATTCCTGATCCAGGAAGATGCTGTTCACCTTTGTAGAAATTGTCAAATATATGATCTAAATCACTGGCTGCGATACCTGATCCATTGTCAATTACACGGATAAGAAAATAATCTCCAAATGTATTTTCTTCTACGGTCAAGCTGATGGTTCCTCCTCTAGGGGTATATTTAAATGCGTTGGATAGCAGGTTCGAAAAAGCATGTTCCATCAGTTGCTCGCTTATCCAGATCTCTTTCAGAGGTGTCTTGCTGAGATAACTTAAGGAGATGCCCTTCTTCTTGGCCAAAGGTCTAAAATTAGCAATGATCTGTTGGATGAAATTATCAATATGTACCGCAGTAACCTGTAATTTTAATTTAGATTTATCAATCCTATGGATATCAATGAGGTCGTGCACGAGGTCTTGAAGTTTTTTAGCATTCCGTTCGATGTACGCAAGTTTTTCTCTACTGTTAGCGGAAAGAGATTTTTCTTTTTCTAATTCTTCAAGTGGTCCCATGATAAGGGTCAGGGGAGTCTTGAATTCGTGGGAAACATTGGTGAAAAACTTGCTCTGTTCTTCTGCTCCATTTTGAATCTGTTGATTCATCTCAACAATCTGTTGCTGTTGTTGTAAAATTTCTTCGTTCTGATTTTTAAGTTGCTTGTTTTTTTTACGGTTGTTGCCAATCATAACAATCGAAATACCTCCTAGAATAATCGAGATCACCAGGCTCGTCATGACAACCTGGAGAGTTGTTTTTTGGTTGTTGTAAATCTGATTTTGCTTTACGATAAACTCCTGTCTTTTGTCGATATCTTTTTGTTGTTCTTGAATCTTATTCGACTGGAGCATCATCAGGTTCGCATTCTCTTTATTTATAACCAGCGTGCCCAGTATGTTTTCCCGTTTATAAGGAGTTTTTTCTAAAATTGCTATTGCCGTCCGGATCGCTTCTGTGCCCCCGGTTGGGTAAAGCATAGAAGCGTAAAGCGTGCCATTTGCTATTTCTTCCAAGCCATTTTTTGCTCCAGGCAATGCATCGATACCGATAATTTTCTTTTTGTCATTACCATTTTCACGGAGAGCCTGGATGGCCCCAAAGGCCATCTGGTCATTAAAAGCGAAGATAAGATCTTGTTTCTGTAAATCTTCAATTTGTTTTTTCGCTAAAGCATAAGCTGTAGCCCTGCTCCAATCAGAATGAAGTTCCAATCCTACCTGCGTTTTACCGGCACTATCTAGCCCCATCATCAAGCCTTTTTTTCTTTCTATAGAAGCTGAAGTACCCTTTAAACCAGTAATAACCCCGATTTGTCCCTTTCCATTAAGAACATTTGAAATATATTGTCCCGCTAATTTACCAATTGTAAGATTATCAGCTCCAACATAAGCATTGTAAAGACCCGAAGACGTTTTTCGATCTGTAACGATGACAGGGATTTTCATTTGGAAAACCGAGTCTACAATTGGTGTCACGGGAGCCGCCTCATTCGGAGAAACAATTAAGAGATCAATATCATTTTTTAGCAGTTCCCTAATTTGCGAAATCTGTACTTGGTTACTTCCTTCAGCATCTCGATATATAAATTTAACATTAGGATAGAAAGACAACTCTCTTTTCATTTCCTCCAACATGGTCTCCCGCCAAGAATCATTACCAGTACATTGTGAGAATGCTATTGTATAATTTTTGCCCTCATTCTTAGGATTACAAGAATGAAACAATAGCGATATCATGATCGACAATACACAGTATACTCTTAACATGTTGGATTAATGGATTATTGATGATATATGCTCAAACTTAGATGTATATATTGCTTCATATACAATTGCATCACATATTAAACAAATATATTGATATCTCCACTGTCATCAAGAATTATTTTTATAGAAAAAAACGAACCGTATTTTTTTTAATCACCCAATTGCTTTTTCAGCGTATTTGATAAATTGATTTTATTCTAAATTATATTTCAAGATTGCAGAAAATAAAACCGATCATCTTGATCAATTATGATAAAGCGCAGATCCTTGTGTAGACAAATGTCAAATTTCACCCATTTTCAAAGATTTTAAAATAACCTTAGTGTAAAAACAACACAGTTTTTGATTTATAGATGAATGTAACATCATCTATGTTTTTTGTCAAAAAAACATTTTTTCACTGTTTAGGAAGTCTTATTAAGGTGTTGTTTTTTAAGTATTTATGTGTTTTTTGATCTTGATATAAATTTGATGCAATTTGTCATATGAAAATTCAGGTCTTGTAATCTTAGCTGTTAATTTTGAGTAAATCAATTATAAATTTAAAATGAACAAAAATTCAGTTTTGATATGGTCATTCGTGGTGGCCTTGGGGGGATTTCTCTTCGGTTTTGACACAGCAGTTATTTCAGGTGCCGAGAAGGCTGTTCAGGTATTCTGGTCTCTAAGTGAATTTCAACATGGTCTTACGATGGCGATCGCGTTATTAGGTACAGTTATAGGAGCAGCAATGGGCGCATATCCATCGGACCGATTAGGACGTAAGAATACTTTGTTTCTGGTTGCCGCACTTTATTTTTTCTCCGCTATTGGTACAGCTCTGGTCCTAGATTGGAACATGTTTATTTTGTTTCGATTTCTAGGCGGGATAGGAGTCGGTGTCTCTTCTGTAACCGCACCAATTTATATTTCTGAAATTTCCCCTGCAAAATCCCGTGGCAAGCTAGTCGGATTATTTCAGTTCAATGTTGTGTTTGGGATCTTGGTCGCATACCTTTCAAATTATTTTATAGGTCAAACAGGGGAAGAGTCTTGGCGTTGGATGCTCGGAGTACAGGCAATCCCATCATTGATTTTCTTTGTGCTGATATTCTTTATTCCGGAAAGTCCCCGTTGGTTGCTTTTGCACCGAGGTAAAAAGGACGAGGCAATAGCGATTATGCGTAAAGTAAGCGGTGATCAAGCTGAAAATGATGTTGAACAGATGTTGAACAGCCGTCAAAGAGGTCAAGAAAAAGGTGAGAGCCAATTATTTTCCAAATCGAACCGTACACCTGTTATTCTAGCGGTACTATTTGCAGTTTTTAATCAAGTATCCGGCATCAATGCCATTATTTATTATGCGCCACGTGTTTTTGAGATGGCGGGTTTAGGCGGTCAGAGTTCTTTACTTTCTACTGTTGGTATTGGTGTTGTTAATTTTGTGTTTACTTTGATTGGTATAAATTTTATCGATAGGATTGGCCGTCGCAGACTGATGTTCATTGGTTCATTTGGGCTAATCGCTTCTCTTTCTCTTGTTTCGCACGCTTTCTTTGCGGGTCAAATTGAGGGAATAAAAGTCACCATTTATTTGATGATGTTTATCGCATTTTTTGCACTCTCGCAGGGAGCGGTAATCTGGGTTTTTATCTCTGAGATTTTTCCGAATGATGTCCGTGCCAAGGGGCAAACATTGGGAAGCTTAACCCACTGGGTGATGGCCGCAGTAATTACATTTTGTTTTCCTGCATTAACAGAACTGCTTGGTGGAGGTTATACCTTCATGATTTTTGCAGTTTGCATGTTTTTGCAGCTATTGTACGTATGGAAGATGATGCCAGAAACCAAAGGAAAATCTTTGGAAGATATGGATGGACCGATGCCCATGCACTAAGTCAGGATTTAAAACAGAATTACGGTTAATTAAGATCATATACATCTGATTCAGATAAAAATATTATGAAAAACGAGGTATTAAATATTAAAGGGGTTTGTTTCGGAGAAATTCTTTGGGACAATCTGCCTACAGGAAGAAAATTAGGTGGTGCTCCGCTAAATGTTGCCTATCACCTCAATAAATTGGGGATTTATACCGATGTGCTTACAAGGGTAGGGAGCGATGCAAATGGTCAGGAAATTGTTTCATTGTGCCGTGAGCTTTCGATTCCTTTAACATTATTTCAGGAAGATCATATCTTACCTACATCTACAGTAGAAGTCCATATTGATGACAAAAAAGATGTTCGCTATGAAATCGTCTATCCCGTCGCTTGGGATCACATTACACTTGGCGAACTAGAATTACAAACAGTTCGTGAAGCAGATTTTTTTGTGTTCGGGAGTTTATCCACACGAAATGATGTCAGCTACCAGACATTAAAAGGCTTAGTTAAACAAGCAAAATATAAGATCCTTGATGTCAATCTTCGCGCACCATTTTATACAAAAGAACGGATTTTTGAATTGATCGGCTATGCTGATTTAGTCAAAATGAATGAAGAAGAATTGGGCTTTGTTTCGGCGTGGTTAGGCTTACCTCCAGATATGAGCGATCAGTCGAAATCGGAGGCCGTGATGAATCATTTTGCAGTTCCGGAATTGATCGTGACATATGGCGCCACCGGTGCAATCTATCATTCTACAGCAGGACATTTCAGTCATCATTATCCTGCTCTGAAAGTGGAAGTGAAGGACACAATTGGTAGTGGCGATTCATTTTTAGCCGCTTTTCTATCGTTACGTTGCCGCAATGACAAGAATATCCCTGCAGAAGAGATATTGGAGTTTGCAGCTACGCTAAGCGGTTATGTTACGCAGAGCAGCGGTGCATGCCCAAATTATGATGCTACGGCTATAAATCGATTTGTGTGGCTGAATGAGTTGCAATAATTAAATTTTACATAAGAAAATCAATCTAAATAATTATCCATTTATAAAATAACCAAATTATGTTTACGAGAGAGAAAATCATGCTGTTTCTGTCTTTGATTCTTTTTTCTGTAGCCAGTTATGCACAGCAGGCAACCATTAAAGGAAGAGTCACAGATAGTGGAACGGCAGCACCATTAGAAGGTGCATCTTTGATTGCCAGAGGTACGGGGCAGGCAACCAAGACAGATGAAAAAGGAGAATTTACGATCCAGGTATCCAGTAGCAATCCTACACTTGAAATATCGAATGTAGGCTATACAACACAAACTATCGCAATCGGGGAAAAGAAGTTTGTGGAGATCCGTCTAGTCAACACAGAACAAGGGCTTGATGAAGTCGTGGTGACGGGGTACCAGACAGAGCGGAAACGAGATCTCACAGGTGCAGTCAGTGTGGTCAATGTTACAGAAATGATGAAAGCCCCTGAAAATAATCCCATCAAAGCACTTCAGGGCCGGGTGGCAGGAATGACCGTAACATCTGATGGTAATCCAAGCGGTGCTGCTACAGTGCGCATGCGAGGAATCAGCTCAATCAACAGTAGTCAGGACCCACTATATATTATCGATGGGATGCCATCACAGGGTGGTATGCACGAACTGAATTCCAATGACATTCAAAGTATTCAGGTATTGAAAGATGCTTCATCGGCAAGTATCTATGGTTCTCGTGCTGCCAATGGTGTCATTGTAATTACGACAAAGAAAGGCAAAATTGGAGCCCCAAAGCTTACATTCGACGCATTTCTAACCAACACCTATTTTAATAACCGTATGAAGGTGCTCAATTCCCTGGAATATGGTCAAGCTTTATGGCAGGCAACCATGAACAGTGGCGGAAATCCTAATGGTAATAATATTGGATATCAATTTGATTGGAACAATAATGCCAATGGTGATCCACAGTTAAATCATGTGTACGTTTCTAAATATATTGACCGGGAGCATACCATGTATGCTGCTGATACAGATTGGTTCAATGAAGTTTCCAAACCAGGTTTGCTCCAATCTTATAATGCGACACTTAGTTCAGCGACAGAAAAATCGAGTTCGTTTTTTTCTTTAGGATATCTGCACAATAACGGTACAATTAAACATACAAGTTTCCAACGGATATCAGCACGTATGAATACTGACTACAAACTCTTCGACGGTAAGTTGGTTATCGGAGAAAATTTCACGGTCAACAATACGGGTGAAGTTCAAGTACCGGGGGATGTCCTCGATCTATCTTTAAAAGCCTTGCCGATTATACCGGTACATACCGTAGACGGAGCAGGATGGGGTGGTCCGTCATTAGGTATGAACGACCGTCATAATCCAATGCGTTTACTGTATGATAATCGAAATAATAAATATAATTTTTGGCGTCTATTTGGCAATGTCTATGCCGATCTACAGATCATAAAAGACTTACATGTCCGTACCAGTTATGGTATTGATTATAGTAATTTTTACAAACGGAATATGGAGTTTTCTTATCGTTCGGGCTTCATGAACAGCGATCGGAGCGGTGTGAATATGGAACAGAAGCACGGTATGAAATGGACCTTATCCAATACGGCAACCTATAGGAAAGTTATTGAAAAGCATGCAATTGATTTATTAGCTGGTATGGAAATGAATCGTCAAAATGATATCAGCTTCAATGCATATACTGCAGGTAATGGTGCCTTTGCTATTGAAACACCTGAATACATGTGGCCAGGTGTAAGTACTGGAACAGCAGCAGTAGGTGGCGGTTCAACCGGCTTTTCGCTTCTTTCTTACTTCGGAAAGGCGAATTATGCATACGATGACCGTTACCTTGCTTCTTTTACTGTGCGACATGACGGTTCATCACGATTCGGAAAAAATAACCGTTTTGCAACATTTCCAGCCGTGACCGCAGGATGGCGGATTTCAGGAGAGCGCTTTATGGAAGGAACAAAAGGTTACATATCAGATTTAAAACTTCGTGTAGGTTGGGGGCAGACCGGAAATCAAGGAATTGGAGATCTAGCTACTTATGCACTGTTTGTGCCAGAGTATGGTATTGGCGATCCAACCTGGAATATTATAGACGGGACCGCATACGATCTTTCGGGAACAGGATCGGGAATATTGCCATCAGGATACCGTAAAATTCAAACCGAAAATAATGATCTGAAGTGGGAAACAACCACACAGACCAACATTGGGTTAGATTTTTCATTCTTTAATCAGAGTCTATATGGATCGATCGACTGGTATGTCAAAGCAACAAAAGACATGTTGATCAATCCTGCCTATATCGGTGTAGTAGGAGAAGGTGGCTACCGTTGGGCGAATGGAGCTTCGATGGAAAATAAAGGTGTGGACATTTCTGCAGGATATCGTAATAAAACTGCTTTTGGTTTAGACTATGATATAACAGGAGTTTTTTCAGCATATAAAAATAAAATTACCCATTTACCAGAAGCAGTTGAAAATTCATATGGTGGGCGTCAGGGTGATAATATCATAGGTCGGCCATTAGGCTCATTCTATGGTTATGTGACTGACGGAATCTTTCAGAATCAAGATCAGGTCGATGCGCATGTCAATCAGGCAGGTAAAGGTATTGGACGCCTAAGGTATGTAAATGTCTATGATGGCGATAGTCAGATTACAGATCTGGACCGTACCTGGATCGGTAGTCCGCACCCCGATTTTTCATACAGTCTAAATATTGCATTGAAATACAAAAGGTTTGACCTATCGGCTTACTTTCAGGGAGTACAAGGTATTGATGTTGAAAATTGGTTAAAGAAGCAGACCGATTTTTGGAGTGTTGATGATGTAAACTCCAATAAAGGTACCCGCTTACTCAATGCCTGGACGCCACAGAATGCTAATTCTACTATTCCAGCACTGCAGACAGTAAACAATAACGATGAGGGACGTCTATCCAATTATTTTATAGAAAATGGATCGTATATGAAACTTCGTAATTTATCTCTGGGCTATACATTACCAACAGATGCCGCCTCGCGGTTACGCATGAGCCGTTTACGCATATATGTTACCGGTCAGAATCTATTTACTGTAAAATCAAAGAATTTTACGGGTGTTGATCCTGAAAACGTCGGATGGGGATATCCCATACCGACCACATGGACAGCAGGACTTAACATTGGTTTCTAATTAATGAGTGTGTGATTAAAAACAAATTATTCTCATGAAAACAACATTTAATAAAATAATAATAACGGTATTGGCCGCAGGACTTTTGTCCGGATGTAATAAGTTCTTGGACGAAACACCAAAAGGCGTATTGAGTTCCGATCAGGTGAAGGAGCCTGAAAGATTACTTACAGCCACTTATGCAGCTTTGGGAAACGATCACTATGATGTTCCATTTAGTTTATGGCCATATGGAACGGTACGATCTGACGATGCCTATAAAGGAGGTTCAGGGCCTCAAGATATACAGGTCTTTCATTTTCTGGAAACGGCAAACAATATTACACCGACTTTTGATGAAGTAAACCGGCTCTGGTTTCAACTATATGTGTCGATTTCCCGTGCTAATACCACGATCCGGACGATTCAGGAAATGGGTGATTTTGCGAATAAAGACGAAAAAATGGCAGAAGCAAGATTTCTCCGTGGACACTTTTATTTTATGCTCAAGATCCTTTTCAAATATGTACCGTATATTGATGAGCAAGTGCCGATAGACAGCTATGAAACGGTTGATAACCGAGCGTTAACCAATGATGCATTATGGCAGAAGATCGCAGATGATTTTCAATATGCAGCAGATCATTTGCCAGTTGTTCAGACAGAGGTTGGTCGTGCCAGCCGTATTGCGGCTGCCGCGTACTTAGCAAAAACATATTTGTATAAAGCTTACCGTCAGGACAATCAAGAGCGACATGCAGTCACCAGTATAAATCACACAGATCTTGAAAAAGTAGTACAGAGTACAGATATTGTCTTATCCTCAAATCGTACATTAGAAACAGATTTCGGATTTAATTTCCTGCCGGGTCAATATGAAAACGGTACCGAAGCACTTTTTTCGATTCAATTTTCCAAAGATGACGGAACAAAATTTGGTCGAGTGAACTTATCTGATGTCCTTTCTGTGCCGATGGGATTGGGGTGCTGTGATTTCAATAAACCTAGTCAAAGTTTGGTGAATGCCTTCCGTACTACGGGAAAAGGATTGCCTTTGGATAACTATAATACGCTTAATACATTTAATGTTGCGGAGAAATACGATCCTCGGCTTTTTCATACTGTTGCAATTCCAAATTTACCATATAAATACAGTGCGAAACATGTGTATGAAGAAAGCTGGACCCGTAATCCGTCGGAATACGCTATGTATGCCTCTTTGAAAGAAAATGTTGATCCAGACTGTGATTGTTTTGTTCCGATGGTACCCTTTTATGCGAATACAAAAAATCGTATCGTCATTCGTTTTGCAGATGTATTGTTAATGCGTGCCGAAGCACTTATTGAACTTCACCGTTCCCAAGAAGCACTACCATTGATCAACCAGGTACGCATACGTGCAAAAAACAGTGTGACACTGATGGGCTATGCAACAGATAAGATGCTTATTGAAACGTATAAAAATGGAGAAAATATCATTTGGAACGAAGAAAATGCACGGAAAGCCTTACGTTGGGAGCGCCGATTAGAATTGGCCATGGAGAACGGACGTTTTTTTGATCTCGTGCGCTGGGGGATCGCAGGTGAGTCTATGAACGCTTATTACGATGTCGAAAAATCACGTAGATCATATTATGCTTCTTCCCATTTTACTGCCGATAAGTATGAGTATCTGCCTATTCCGGAAGCACAGATCAGATTGAGTAAATACTTGTATAAGCAGAATGCAGGATATTAACACTTGTTCATTTTGTGATGGTGAAATGAAGTGGAAAAAAATTAGTTAATGAAAAGATCCTGAATGTATCCTTTGTAACTGTATAAAGAATATGTTCAGGATAGTTTTCTGCTAAATAAATAGAGACATGAATCAATCAATGCTCGAATGCATTGATATCACTTGTAAAACAATTATAAACGAATGAAAACATTAAAAAATATTATAGGCTTAGGAATTTTCCTGCTCTTTATCGGATTGTTTACATCTTGTAAGGAGGACTCAGCTACATCGCTCGATTTGAGTTCGGATGTCAATATCCTTTCTTTTAAAGTGGGAAATACAGCAGGCGTTGTCGATAACGAGAAAGGCACAATTAGTGTACTTGTACCAGCAGGGACGGATCTTTCTGCGGTAAAGCCGAGTATTGCAATACCTGAAAATGCAACTGTCGCCCCAGCTTCTGGAAGTGCTCAGAATTTCACCTTTTCTTCAACAACACCGTTAGTTTATCGTGTATATAATGGAAACGTTTTTAATACCTACCAGGTAACAGTTAAGGAGATTATAGCCGAAATAACAGCTTTCCGTATCGGTAACAAAGTGGGTATTATTAATCAAGAAAATAAAAGTATCATCATATATTTACCGGTTGGTACAGCTGTAAAAGAACTCAATCCCTCAGTAGAATTTACTAATGGAGCAAGTATAGCACCGGGGCAGGGCGGATATGTTGATTTCAGTTCAGCTGTAAAGTATACGCTTACTTATATGGGGCAAACATTTCCATACACGGTGACTGTAGTTTTGGGCGACGAACCAGGATAAAGAATACGTACACTGCCGCTTTTATAATGCACATATTATAAATCAAAGTTTGAAACTTTTTTAATGGATCGATTAAAGTTAGCGGAATTAAACGGAGAAATAATAATAAAACAATTAATTTGTATTTGATAAACCTTATAGAAAAATTTAAATCATGATGAAGAAATTAGCATTTATATTACTAGCACTTCCTTTATTTAGCTACGCACAGACTGGAAGTACGAAACAAGATAAGCAAATGGTACAAGTGGAAAATTATCGCCCATTATATCATTTTACACCAAAAGAAGGGTGGATGAACGATCCAAATGGAATGGTATATAACAATGGTACTTATCATCTATTCTATCAGCATAATCCAGATGAACCGAAATGGGGTCCCATGCATTGGGGACATGCTACCAGCACAGATCTTGTGCATTGGGAAGAACAGAAAATAGCACTGTATCCGGATAGCCTAGGAACCATATTTTCAGGTAGCGCTGTTATTGATAAAGATAATACAGCTGGTTTTGGCAAAGATGCTATGGTCGCGATCTTTACACATCACAACCACAAAGAAGAAGACAAGAGAACCGGTTTACATCAATACCAGAGCTTGGCATATAGTTTAGATCAAGGTAAAACTTGGGAAAAGTACAAGGGAAATCCTGTATTGCCCAATCCTGGAATCTGGGATTTCAGGGATCCAAAGGTGATGTGGCACGAAAAATCACAGGCATGGATCATGACTTTAGCAACAAAGGACTGTATCACATTTTATTCCTCTAAAAATCTGAAAGAATGGAAGATGGAAAGTAGTTTCGGAAAAGAAATCGGAGCTCATGGTGGCGTATGGGAATGTCCAGATCTGTTCCCAATGACAGATAATGGGGTAACAAAATGGATATTATTGGTCAGTATAAATCCAGGAGGACCAAATGGTGGTTCTGCGACACAGTATTTTGTTGGAGATTTTGATGGAAAGCATTTCACAACAGATGATACCCAGATTAAGTGGTTGGATTGGGGAACAGATAATTATGCGGGTGTAACCTGGAATAATGTGAAGGATCGTCATTTATTTATCGGATGGATGAGCAATTGGCAGTATGCGAATGAGGTACCCACATTAAAATGGCGGTCGGCTTCTACGATCCCACGTGAATTATCATTGACAAGCATAAATAAACAGTATTATGTAGCAAGTAAACCCGCTAAAGAAATTGAAAATACTTTTAAAATATCGAAAACAATTGCTCCCAAAAAAGTAAACGAGATTCTGTTAAGTGATCATCTGCCTACAGGATTCCGATTGGACATCAGTAAACTGAAAGTGCAGGATTTTAAGATTATTTTATTCAATAAAGAAGGAAATGAGCTAACAGTTGGGTATAATAAGGCCAAAGATCAGTATTTTATCAATCGTAGTGAATCTGGAAATATATCGTTTAGTCACGATTTTCCTAAAAAGCATGTAGCTCCTCGTCTTTCAAAAGAGTCTCAAGTAGACATGAACGTATTTTTTGATGTGACTTCTGTCGAGTTTTTTGCAGATAACGGACTTTCGGTGATGACAGACATATTTTTCCCTGATAGTCCTATGACCCATTTAAAAATTACAAGCAATGCTCCTTTAGAATATCAAAATATCATTATTTCAGAATATAAAAAATAGTCAATTACAGCAATAGACGGCTATAGGAATTAATTTTAGCCAGCCCAGAAACGCTTTCTTCATTAGATTGGAGTAAGTGTTTTTTGGATTTTAGCATAGGTGTGGCATCAATTTGGTTTATTTACATTCAAAACTTCACTTATCCGCAACTTAGTATTATAAATTTATAATATGTTTAAAATTAGAAAAGCCAGCTTCTATTAAAAAAGCTGGCTTTTGTGATAAAGTGAAAATTTGCAATAATTTTTTAATATTAACCTAGCACAACCGCACCATTGTAGGGTAGTAATTTTCCCTACTATTTTAATTTTAAATCTAGTATTTTTTAACCTTTATAGGGCTTCTTTGCAGCTTCGATCAATTCTTTCATTTCTAATTTTATATAGTCTACGTTCGGCGTAGATCCAGTTAAGAAATATCGTATATTTCCTTCCTTATCGATAATAAATTTAGCAGGAATACCTTTCACACCGAATTTAGCAGCCATTACTTCACCAGTTTGAGGATCTTTTTGATCATCATAAAGAACTTCAAAAGGGTAATTGTTTTTTGTTATAAAAGACAACACATTTTCTTTATAATTTTTGTCGCGTTCCCAAGTATTCATAAACAAGAATTGAACATCTTTATCATTTGCATATGATTCCTGAGCCGCTTTCATACCCGGGAATGAACGTACACAAGGCTGACACCAAGTAGCCCAGAAATCAAGAACGACAACTTTTCCTTTTAAACTGGCTAACGATACCTTTTCACCTTTTAAATTGAGCAATTCAAAATTTGGAGCAGGTTTGAAGGTTGCCATCTCTTTAATATGGTCACGTATGGTCTGTGTTAAAGTTTCTTTTAATGATGCATTGAAATTTTCGTAACCCTGAGCCGATCCGTTCAATTCCAAATAAAGCTTTTTAAGATCATTCTCAACGGCAAATTGTCCTTTAGTATATAATTTCGTCAAGATATTGTATGCCTCAAGTTTTCGTCCGGTTCCTATCAACGATTTGTAGTAAACCGTTGCTAGTCCGTCAGCTTGCTCAGGAGCTGATTTTAATGCATTTTCTATGTAACCAAGTGCATCGTTATATTTTTTTTGAGCTACTAAGATATTGACATAAGCAGACATAGAGCTGGCATAACCCATAGAAGCGAATCTTGCTTTATTGTCTTTCTCTTCCTCAGGCAGGCTTAAATAATAATAACTGTCATCCATAGCAGTTTTTAGAAGCGGTGCTGCAGAAACTGTATCTCCTGCCGATAATAAAATCTGGCCTACTGGCAGATACCCATTACCACGCCAAAATTTTTCTTTCATTTCGCTAAGGTAATGGATAGCTTTTGGGGCATTTCCATCATTTGCAAATCCCTGCGCTAAATTGGCTAAAACATAATCGTAGGTCAAAAGCTCTTCGCTGAAGTTTTTGGATGGCCACTTTTTGGTCAGGTCATTATAAGCTTTTTCTTTCTCCTGGACAGTGGATGCGTTATAAAAAACATCGGTGATAAAAGCATCGCGGGTCAGTGATCCCTTAGGATACTTTTTCTTCGCAATAGCTTCTACCGAAGCCTGTTGCTGTTCCTTTCCCAATGACCGTAGGATATTGATTGTTGTACGGAACTCTTGCTCTGTTTTATAGCTCTTAATTTCGTTTAAAAGTACATTTGTAAGCGAGTCTTTTTGTTGTATGCTACCTTTTTCTATTATTGGGAGATATTTTTGAAATTTGTCCCCTGATGCCTTTTGTGCTATTACATTAGCTAGAGCAATGGTCAAAGCAATGGTTAAGATTGTTTTTTTCATTTTTTAATAATCAGTTTTGATAATAATTTAGTTTTCGTATCCAGGGTTTTGAGTCAGTTTAGTATTGATTAGAATTTGAGCCTGTGGAATTGGAAAAAGTACATCTGTGGATTGCCAATTTGATTTAACGGGAGAAAGAACCTCGGTAGCACGTTCAGTACGCTTAAGATCAAGCCAGCGGTGACCATACTCGCCAAAAAATTCATGGAGTCTCTCTGTTTCTATAGCGGTCAATAGCTGTGTTTGGTTACTGCCGCTATTGATACCCGTTAATCCGGCACGACTACGTACAGCATCAATATCAGCGCGTGCACCGGTAAGATTATTGAGTCTGCCTCTGGCCTCTGCACGTATAAGGTACTGTTCAGCCAACCGTAGCATGATATGATATTCAGCCCCTGTTCCCGAAGCAACTTTATACTTGGTAATGGCGTAGTAATTCTTGCCTGAAATGGATTTAAGGCTCGTCCAGTTCGTTTTTCTGAGATCCGCTGTCGGTGAGGACTCGAAACTGTTATAAACAGCATCTGGAAGGGTATAACCTGGGACAGCGGTTGCCGCAGTAATATAGTTTGCTCCGAAAGTCGTGACACCCGTCAGATTTCCCAATTGAAGAATGACCTCGTTACTGGTGTTTTGGAAGTTTTTGTCTGGAGCAGGCATCCCATAATCAGAAGACTGCAATACTTTGGTTGCGTACAATTCGGCATTTTGATAGTCTTTTTGATATAAATATACTCTAGCCAACAGGGCGCTGGCGGCAGCTTTATTTGCCCGTCCTCTTGGACTGGCAGTTGCATCATAGTTGGTCTGCATTTTACTCTCTGCATCTTTGAGGTCACTGACGATCTGATCATAGACCTGCTGTTTACCCACCCTTGGTAGAGAAGCATCTTCAAATGCATAGAGGTCATCCCGTAATTGTAAAGGCACATCACCATATAGATTCACAAGATAGAAATAAGCATAAGCTCGAAAAAATTTAGCCTCACCTATCAGCTGATCTTTTATCGTTGGCGTGAGGGAATTGGATGCATCCAAGCCTGAGATGGCATTATTGGTATTTTTGATTAATTGATAACCATTATACCACAGGTTAGCCACATTATTATTTGTATTTAAGATATTATTACTTGCAAACTCTGTTATACCGGCATCTGTCGCATTATATTGAAGATCGTCTGCCGCTATTCCAGTAAAAAATGTCGTCGTGCCAGACAAGTTAATATTTAATACTGTGCTATACAATCCACGGATCACACTGTTCGCCGATGCATCAGATGCAAATGCATCTCCAGTGATAACCTGAGTAGGTGGAGCACCAAGATCCACAAATTTTTCGCAAGAACTAAATAAAAGTGCCCCATTGGTTAGGATAAGCGATATGATGATTTTATTGTTAAATTTCATTGTTGTACGTTTTAAAATTGACAGTTAAATCCAAAGACAATTGTGCGCAATGGAGGTAGCACTTGTGAGATAGTTCCTGTACCTAAACCAGATGGACCGCCCTGAACTGTAGTTTCCGTATCCAGTACATACTTGTTTTTTGCCCAGGTAAACAGATTCTGGCCCTGCATAAATACACTACAATTGGACATTTTCAATCTTGAAGTCCAATTTTTTGGCAGGTTATATGAAAGATTTATAGACCTCAATTTAATATAAGATGCATCCCCGTACGCAGCATCAGAGCTACTGTATAGATTGTATGAATTATTTAAAGCAGTTCCTGAAGGTGTAGAAGTTGGTGATGACGGGGTGATCGCACCAGGAATATCTGTATTCGGATTTGTTGGAGACCATCTTCCAAGCCAGTATTCATTCTGGTTAACCATTGCTCCAGGTCTTGTATTTAAAATTTTGGTTACTCCAAATCGATGGTTAAACTGGAAAAATACGCCCAGCTCAAATCCTTTGTATGAAAACGTATTGTTAAATCCACCGTAAAATGGAGTTCCTAAATCAGCAACATAACGGTCATCTCCATTGATAACTCCATCACCATTACGGTCCTCATAAGTTGCTCTGCCAGTTGTTTCATCTACCCCTTGATAATGATAAAGACGGATCAGATTAAGCGGTTCTCCAACTAGAAAACTGCTTGCATAAAACGTATTTTCAATTCCTGGAAATTCCACTAATTTATTTTTATAGAATGTGAAGTTGGCCGATGTTTTCCATGTGAAATTTTCTGTAGCAATATTGGTGGTATTCAATTCCAATTCCAGACCTGTATTTTGAATAAGTGCAGGAAGATTAGCCTTATAACTGTTATACCCAACCTGAGTACTTAGGATAACGTCGGTTATCTGGTCGCCTGAACGATTTCTAAAATAGTTACCGGTGAATAAGATACGGTCTCTCAAGAAGCCAAGATCCAGTGCAAATTCCATCTTTTTGGTCGTTTCCCATTTGATATATTCATTAGGTAGCGTCCCAATGTTCATCGAAGGATTATTTAGATAGGCCGTAGCAGAGGAGTAGAGCGGCAGATACATGTAGTTTGATATCTGATCGTTCCCGGTCGTACCATAACTAGCTCTCAGTTTACCAAAACTGAGAAAAGGCAGCTTGTCCTGCACAAAATCTTCTTTTCCGAATACCCAGCCTAGGCCGATTGCACCAAAATTTCCAAATCTGTTTTTTGGACCAAAACGTGAAGAACCATCCCTTCTGAATGTTCCGTTAAATAAATACTTCTCATTCCATTCGTAATTCACTTTTCCAAATACAGCATTATATTTATAATAAACAAGATTATTGTTCGCTGTGAAAGTTCCCGCTGCACTAAGCGATCCTAAAAGAGCATCATTGCTGTAGTTGGAGCCATTAGTTGTTTGCGAACGGGAGGAATTCTGCTGAAAACTCGTACCGATCAATGCTGTTAGTTTGCCCTGACCTATATTTTTGAGGTAATCCAATGTGGGTTCGATAATCCAGTTCTCAGCTTTTGTATTGGAAAAAGCAGAAGAGCCCAATGGATTCGTCAGGGTATTATTTAAGGACGAAATCGGTGTCTGGTTATTTTGGTTCAGCTGTGTTATGGTGTACCCGAAATTTGTTTTCACGGTCAGTCCAGGGATAATCTTATAACTCAAGTTTGCATTTGAAATAAGGTTATTCGTAGTTCCTATGTATTTTCTGTTGAGCATAGCAATAGGATTGTTGATCCCTGCTGATGACGGTAGCCAATAAAATCTGCCGTTGTCATCATAAATAGGGTAGTTGGGAGGCAGGTTGTACATGGAAGTAATATCCGAAGATGGCATATCCGAATTATCATTGGCATAACTTACAGATAGTGCCGCATTAAACTTCTTGTCTGCAGACGTATGATCCAGGTTGAGACGAGAGGTAAACCTGCTATTTTTACTGTCTCCATAAAATACCGTGCTTTCGCGTCTGTATCCGGAGTTAAAGAAAAAGCGTGTAGACTCATTTCCACCGGACATATTCGCTTGCATATCGGTAATATGACCTTTATTGCCGATCAGCATTTTTTGCCAGTCTGTAGATTTATTCTGGTCCCACAACAAAAGGTCTGGAGCATTTGTTGCAGTTGGTACCGTACCATCATTAACAAAAGCTTCTTTTCTCAAGGATAGGTATTCTTCCAGATTCATCATCGGGATAAATCGATTAACTTCCGTAAATCCAGTGTTAAAATTAACACCGATGCGCGTGCGTCCCGATGATCCTTTTTTTGTTGTGATCAATACGACACCATTGGCACCACGGCTACCATAAATTGCTGTGGCATCGGCATCCTTGAGTACATCTATACGTTCAATATCAGAAGGATTAATCATACTAAATGGACTTAGACCGCCAGAAGATCCAGAAATACCAAAAGAGTTTAGATTGTCGGTTGCAGGTTGACCGCCGTTAAAATTAGTGAAAGGTACGCCATCAATAACGTACAGAGGAATAGATCCTGAGGTCGTCCCGCTTAATGAAGCCTGGTTTCTGATCTGTATCTGTACAGCACTTCCGGGTACACCATTATTTTGTGCAATCAATACACCAGACATTCTACCGGCTAATGCAGCCAGGGGATTACTTACAGGTTGAGATGCAATATCTTTGGCTGTAATTGAAGCGACTGATCCCGTATTTAATCGACGTGTTGTTGTTCCATATCCGATGACGACAACTTCTTCTAAACTGCCTTCTTCAGGCTTCAACCGGATAGGAGTAGTGTTTGCAAGAAGCTGTTTGGCTGAGATCTCCACCTTCTGGTAACCCATGAAAGAAAATATGATGGTGATATCTTCATTGGGTATCCTCAATCCCCACTGTCCATTCACATCAGTAGCTGTACTTGTCTGTATATTACGATATGCTTCTTTTTGCCAGTCTTTTATTATTACCGATACTCCTGCTAACGGAGAACCATTTTCATTAAGTACTTGTCCGGCCAAATGTAGCTGACTTTGTTTCTTTTCTTTTATGGCTATTATATTATTATCCAGCAGTTCCCAGGTCAGATTACTTCCTGAAAGAGATTTTGAGAGTACGTCCTTGATACTGATTTTGTCAGCTATAATATTTACTGTTGAATTGGGAAGTATAGCCTTGCTGAAGAACATTTTGTATTTACTGTTTTCATTTATTGTCTGAAACACGTCTTCCAGTTTGCCAGACTTTATGGATACATCAATTTTTTCAGTTTGTGAATAGGCAAAACTCTGCACATGCACTGTGCTGAGACAAACCAGAAGCAGTGCCAATCTGGATTCTTTTTTAAATTTAGGTACTGTTTTGTTCATATGAGTTATGTAGGTTAGTTTGTTTTAAAATAGCTGTATTTGATTGTTACCTGTCTTTTTGATCTGGAAGTAATTGACCGTCTGCAGTGCTTTCAAGATATTGTCTAAATCTTCATTTTCAAATGTTGCAGAGAAGCGCTGAGTTGCGATTTTACTACTTAAGATCTGTATCTCCACACCATACATGCGTTCTAATTTTATAACAATATCTGCCAATCTTTCATCACGGATGGTCATCCGTTTAAGCATCCATTCTGTTTCGAGTGCAGTACCGTCTTGATTTGAGACAACTAAAGGCTGGACTGCAACTGTGGCATTTTGCAGAGAAACAACTTTTGGATTGGTAGATTGTGCATTGTTATGGATAATCGCATTAGAGAGCACAAACTTTTCATTCGGGTTCAAGATAAATTTTTTATCCGTATGGCCAGTTTTCCATATCGAAACTTTTCCTCGTATTAAAGCAGTTTCTGCATTTCTTTCATTTTCATAGTCACGAACATTAAAAGCAGTTCCCAGGACGCTGATTTCCATTCTAGGAGTATGGATGATAAAAGGTTTTTTTGGATTTTTAGCGACATCGAAAAATGCTTCACCGATTAAAATCACTTCACGTTTAGAAGAGTCTTTAAAAGAATTAGGATAAATAATTCTACTGGATGCATTTAGCGTAATTTTTGTTCCATCTTCTAAGGTAATATGGCGCTGTTGTCCGTTTGCTAAGTTGATTTCTATATTTTTTAAGCTACTGTTTTTGTACAGATATTGATATGCAATAGAAATACAGAAAAGTGCTACAGTCGCGGCAATAGCAAGTTTAATCATACCGATTTTTCGGATGGGTGTTGGAGAAATTTTCTTTACGACATTTTCCTGGATTCTTCTTTTTATTTCATTCTGTTTTTCATGATCAAGTTGATCCAAGATATCTGGGCGTGATGAAAAACTTTCAAAAAAATTTTCGACAATTTCCGCTTCCTCTTTGTTGCATTTACCTTTTAAGTATTTATCTATGAGATTTTGAAGCCTTGGGTTATGATGTTCCATTTTTGATTAGTACAGTATTTATATATACAGTGTACTTAAATCGGAATATCGTACTAGTCTAAAAGTGATTTATTTGCAACTTGCTTGAAATCAATGAAATAAAGTTAGTATAAAAACTAAAAAATGTTGAATGATTAATTTTCTTAGTTTAGCAATGGAGATCCCTAAATGGTTTTGTATTGTATTTTGTGAGCTTTCAGTCATTTCGCTTATTTCTTTTGTAGAAAGTTCATCGAGATATCTCATTTTAAAAATTTCTTTTCTTTTCTGTGGCAAATGGGCAATCCATTCTTCTATTAGAGATTTTAAATCTTTTTCAGCATATTGATCATATTCGGAAATCTCATGTTTCTGCATTAACGATAGATTTTCTTCGAGCATTGATTTTGTTCTCCTGTTTTTCTTGTAAACTTCAAAAACTTTGAACTTCATACAGGTACGCAGATAGGCTTCAAGATTCTGGATATCTCTCACCGCTCTCTGCTGCCAAAGGTCTATAAATACATCTTGCACCACTTCCTCACAAAGAGCCATATTATTAAGTCGTTTAAAGGACTCATTCACTAGAACGGACCAGTATCGCTCATAGATAACGTTGAAAGCATCCAGATCGCCCATTTTAAGACGCTCTAGTAAACTCTCGTTACTATGCAATACATGTTCGTTTTTCATTATGATTTTAGTGTGAATCATTTGGTTTTGGCTTCCAAATGTTTAAATAATATTGTATTTTTTTTCAATTATAGTAATATTTATGGCTTGTGACAACTTTTTTGTTAATTTTATTCCTATCTCTATTGTAAAAAAGCGTATGAAGCCTGTAGCCGTGTAAATATTTGAATGGATAGAGGTGCTCTTGGTTTTTTAAATAAGAATTATTGTCATGATGTAAATAATCAATTGGTTTGTAATCGAAGTTAACATTTGTTTATGAAGAAAGCTTAACAGCGTTTTACTTTCGAATATATTATTGTATTTAAATTTTATTGTACTGATATGCTGAATTTTTTATTGCATACTGTTAGTTTTTCAATATTTATTATTGTTTTATATTAAATAATCGTTTTATGATTTAAGAACGGAATTCTTATGTGAATTAAATGTTGAAATATTCATCATTAATCAACATATTTGATAAGGGATATTAAAGCGTCTATTTAAAATGGGTACATTTGATTTTTTGAAACGATGGAATAGCAAACCTTCGATAAAGGAGAGATTAAGAAAACTGCTTAATTCCCTTAATGAATCATTTGCTGATAAGCAATATTTTCAACAAAGTGTAGAATATAACCATCAGGAGGAGTGGGAGCTTGCAATTGAAAGTCTGATAGAATTGGGTGTTACAGGACCGTCGCATTTTACTAAAGAAGTGTGGGTTGAACTTTGCAAATTGGCTAGTGAAATAGGGCTAGATGAAAGCGCAAACTATTGCCGAAAACAAATTGACCTGATAGCATCTGAAATTTGTGAAATAGACGAGGTTGATGAATTAGGATTTACTAAGTCTGAATTGGAAGAGTATGACAAGCACGTCAGGTTTTACTATACCAATATCGTCAATTCGCTTATTCTGTTCACTTATAAATCTAGAGAACTGGAACTTATGGCATCTCCAATTTACGACCCAATGACAGAGCTTTATGAGGAATTGGAATATGCGTATACACCGGTGTGCTTCGAAACGGTATTTAGAAATAACCTAATACCAATCATATACAAACAAGAACTACTGACGTTCAAAACTAAGGTCGATCAAATGCCAAGTGAGATATGGGATTGGGAATATTTGGAAGAACATCCGAGCTGGATAAACATAAGAACTGATGCTGAAGAAATATTAAAGAAAATGGGAATAACGCACCGCGTATATGATTATTCATTCACCAATATAATATCATCAAGTGGAGAAGTGATCAAAAAGAAAGAATAGTAATAAGATTTTGAACAATAATCTTGAATCAAAACATGTTAATTTTTAAATTAAACTGGCTCTTTCAGGACTTAGATAATTTAATTCTTTTTCTTCAAAAATTGTCTCTAGAGCATCATATCCAAATTCAATTTTAAAATCCCGTTCAGCTTTTGTTATAGGAATATACCAAAAGCATTTGATGGTTTTATGATCTATATCTATTTGCTCAAAGTCAGGTTTTTCCAGATAAGGAAAAGATATAAAGCCATGGTCGCATAACGATTCCCCCAACCAAGGTTGTCCTAAATTAACTGTGTGATGTAAGTTCAATGGCGCATCGTTTCGATGGTAGCTTGCACAGTAGCAGAGAAGGTCTACAAGTAATGAATTCTTTTCAGCGGCATAAATGAATAACTCAATCAAGTTTTCATCCCACCTGTTTAATGACATTCCTACTGTACAATAGGTGTACATATTATGAATCTGATTGGGAGGAAACTCTAATATGAAAAATTCAGGATCGAGTTTATTTATTGGTCCCTTATCAATTTTATGCACAATTCCTGAAATACCAAAGTATTGTTCATAATGCCTCTTCAACTTATCTCTATAAACATTGATCATATTTTATAAAACAATTTATGTGCTGAATTTAGCATTTTGAATCCATCTTCACAACTTCACCTATCTATTTCCCTCATTCACCGATTTTTTAGTTGGTTTAGTCTAATTGCCATAGGGTAAGGACGATTTACACCCTACTTTTGAATCAACAAATAAGATAAAACTAACAATATAACATAAAGACATTATGAACCATCATGAGTACATTGGTAATTAGTTGCAGAATTTATACTCATGATAGCCTTATCACCTTTAAATAACAAATTATCTAGATAAAAAACTTTAGCAAAAACATTCGCAGCAGCAGCCTTAATAGCAGTATCTACATTCACTATGGCAGCAGGCAAAGCAGAGGTATCAAACCCTAAAAAAGCAGTGGTCAATTTATCTACAGCAGATCTGGCCATTGATCATTACGTTGCGGTTATGACAGAAGAACAATCGGCAGGAGTAGAGCAATTGTTTACAGCAGACTTCAGTCAAAAAGTTCAGGCATCAGAAGATAAAACCAATAGCCGTTCAGAAGTTATTTCCTTCTTAAAAAAGCAAAAAGGTGAGCAGTTAAACTGTAAAACAAGTACCAACATCGTACAGGAGTCAGCAGACTATATGATAGCCAAAGTAACTATGCAATTTGAAGGTTTTACCAAAACCGATCTTGTGACTTTAGTCAATGACGGCGGTAACTGGAAAATATCCCAATCGATCAACTAGTATAAGTAATTAACTGTTTAATCACATATGTTTAGTTAAAGCCATGTCATAAGATGTGGCTTTTTTTGTGTCCGGAAAGCAAGACTAGGTTAACAAATTGATGCTTTTGTTGCCAGCTAGCCGACAACAAACGACTACTATCGACAACAAACGTTTAATAACCGGCTAATAATTTTAGTTTTTCTGATGTTTGCTTAGCAACATTAATTATTTAAGTAAAGCATATTATTATGAAAAAGACAAAAAGTAACATGGGCAAGTATGTTGGTTTTAGTGGAGACTGGAGCTTTAAATTTTATTTTGGAAGAGAAGAAAATAAGCCTATTTTAATTGGATTTTTAAATGGACTCTTTGAGGGAGAGAAAGTTATTCAAGATCTTCATTATCGGCCAGTGGAGCAGGGGGGCGATGTTGAAAATGATCGGAAGGTCATTTTCGATCTCTATTGTACCGGTATTGATGGTGAGCATTTCATTATAGAGATGCAACAGCTTTATCAAGATTTTTTTAAAGACCGGACCGTTTTTTATACATCCAGGCTTATCAATAAACTTATACCCAAGGGCTATAAGGGAAATACATACGAACTTCCCGAAGTATATTTTATCGGTATCTTAGAGTTTGAGTTAGGAGAAACTGAACGCGGTAAGTATTTTTACGATGTTGCCCTTTGCGATAAGCAGAGTAATCTTGTTTTTTATGAAAAGCTTGGTTACAAGCTCTTAGTATTACCAAATTTTAATAAGAATGAGGCTGATATAAAGACAGATATGGATATGTGGCTATATCTATTGAAAAACATGAGCAAACTTGATAAAATACCGGATTTTTTGGATAAGCGGGTATTTGGTCTTATCTTTGACATAGGCGAAGTCGCAAAATTAACACCGGAGGATAAGATGGCATACGAAGCAAGTTTAAAACATAAGCGCGATGCAGAGAATACCTATTCTACTGCTCAGCGTATTGGACATGATCGAGGTTTAAAAGAAGGTTTAAAAGAAGGTATTGCCCAAGGCGAACACAAAAAAGCCATTGAGACAGCTTTGAATTTGAAAGAGATGGGTTTGTCTACTCAACAGATTGCCAAAGCTACAGGCCTTACCATCGACGAGATTGAAAAGCTGAAATAAATCAAATAGATCTTATAAAATAAACAAATAAAGCCATTCTGTCAAGAATGGCTTTATTTGTTTTATATCCTCCTTACGGCTTTACGTATTTTTTTAATCAAACCGATCACCACAAAAATCTCTTTTCAGCACCAGCTGTTATTGGAGTCAATGCTTTGAGTGCGATCCGGAGCGAGCTTCGTCTTGTTTGCTTCGCAGATCTCTTCGGGATTTTTCGGTGGGCGCTCACGCAATTATGAAAACAAATTCCAGTAGCTATATTGACTACTTTAAGTCACCCTTATTCTAGATAATTCTCCTTTTCCATTTCTTGTATCTCTTTTTCGATTTCATCATCGACAATGCTAGAAAGATTAGTTTTAACTTCTTTAATAGATTTGTATCTCCTTACGTCTTTATAAAATCGTGATATATAAATATCTTTTTCCCACTGTAGAAGATTAAAACTGAATGTAAAATAGTCTGAAGGTGATTTTATTACACAAGTCACCACGTAGTTGTCGCTACCTTTTTTATCAAAATATGTTTCGTGATAGGAAGAGTTCGTATCAATGTTCAGTTTATTGGCTTTAACTTTTAGTTCATTCCAAGCAACGGGTAATTCCAATTCCGAACCTTGTAGCATTCCTAAGACAAATTCAGCAGGACTATCTTTAAAACTAGAAAAATCTTCTTTTGGAAACAGACTTTTAAGTTTAAGCGCATACTTGAAATCTTCGATTTTTCCTCTTTGTATTAAAAATTCGGTGGTTCTTTTTCCAATATCTTCAATTTTGGTATTGATTTGTGATCGCAAAATGTTGTGCGTAAAAAGGGAGATGATAAGTAAAATTAATTTCATAAATATATTATAGTATTAAAAGTATTTTTCAATGGATAAGTACTCCCCATTGTTAGTACAATCATCATCAGTGGAACCATTAACAGTTAATATAGGAAAATCGTATATATAAGTCCCAGTGATTCAATTTTGAAAATAATCATTATCAAGTGCGATTGAAATCCCAATAAAGAATACTACTAAAAAAAAGTATAATTTGTTTAATTTCTTTTTTCTTAGTATTGCGTATAATCAAGTTTTAAAAATTTGTGATTTAAACACCATTTAAATGCCATATGTAGCTATTGTCTTTTGATAATCTTAACTTTAAACATTATAAGCATATAGGTTAACCGCATTAAGATACATATAAAAACCAAATATCTATCATGTAAAATAGTTGCGAATGCTTGAAAATCCATATACATCAAAAGGGCCTAATTCTCATTAGACCCTTTATCTTGGCGTTTAACTGCACAGTAATTTTTATGTTTCTTATCGTTTCCTCTTTTTTGTTTCGTCATCCAGATTGTTTTAAAGCAATTG
This sequence comes from Sphingobacterium sp. MYb388, assembly GCF_037479535.1. Classification (NCBI taxonomy): domain Bacteria; kingdom Pseudomonadati; phylum Bacteroidota; class Sphingobacteriia; order Sphingobacteriales; family Sphingobacteriaceae; genus Sphingobacterium; species Sphingobacterium sp. MYb388. The sequence goes on from NZ_JBBGYV010000001.1 coordinate 1,306,406, forward strand.
GATTTATTTACTGTACTACGTCATTTATCGTTATCCACTTTCCTGCTGAAAGTATGTTTGTTATCGCTTTGTATAATAAGAACACCTGTCAAATAGAATAGTTCAAAAAAGTTTAAAATAATTTCACGTATCTATTTCCTTCATTCACCGAGTTTTTAGTTGGTTTAGTCTAATTGCCATAGGGTTGGGACGATTAACACCCTACTTTTGAATCAACAAACAAATAGAACTGCAAAGCAGGCATCAGGGTTTGAGTTGGTGGATGTGGGGCTGATGCAACTTAATAACAATATAAGATAAAGACATTATGAAAACTTTAGCAAAAACATTCGCAGCAGCAGCCTTGATCGCAGTATCAACATTCACTATGGCAGCAGGCAAACCAGAGGTATCAAACCCTAAAAAAGCAGTAGTTAACGTATCCACAGCAGATTTGGCCATTGACCATTACGTTGCGGTTATGACAGAAGAACAATCGGCAGGAGTAGAGCAATTGTTTACAGCAGACTTCAGTCAAAAAGTTCAGGCATCAGAAGATAAAACCAATAGCCGTTCGGAAGTTATCTCCTTCTTGAAAAAACAAAAAGGAGAGCAATTAAACTGTAAAACCAGAACTACCATCGTACAGGAGTCAGCAGACTATATGATCGCCAAAGTAACGATGCAGTTTGAAGGTTTTACCAAAACAGATCTTGTGACTTTAGTCAATGACGGCGGTAATTGGAAAGTATCTCAATCGATCAATTCTTATAAGTAATCAAGTTTAATCCATATATTAACTAGAAGCCACCTCGTGAGATGTGGCTTTTTAGAATATCTGTTTTTGATATAAAGAGTGATTTCAATAAGTTATAATTTAATTTTAAATATAGGAGTTTGTACTTTTTTTAGTGGCCAATCCTTTTTTCTTGTAACCAATTCCTCCTTAAGCCCGTCAGAGGAGTAAGATGGTCTTGACTGCCTAACATATATCGGGACATTATAATTTGGGATCACATCCAATTCAGCATAACATTTTTTTGCCATGTCAACTATTGCTGTCCTGTTTTCCTCTGTACCTGCGATCTGACTAGCAATATAAGACTCAGGGCCATACAGTTGTTCATATATTTTTGAAGCTTCAAATATCGTGAATTTTGCACGCATCATAATCTGAACTAATACTGAGTATAAGCTATTATCTTGAGGAGATAATTCTATTTGTTGCAATATTTTGGGGATCTCCTCCCACATGATCAATTCTACCAATAGATCTTTTGTGTTATCACCAATAAATTTTAAATCGGACCACATTTGATCCACGTAACCAATGATTTCTTTTCTATTCTTATGTAAAAATTGTAATTGTCTATCGCTCCAATACTCTAAAGGTAAATCTGATCGATAAAAAGCACCGTATATTCCTGTTGATTTAAATCGACCAAGACTTCCACAATTTTGCATATAGTATTCTTGTGTCATCATACAGTAGTTAAATCTATCGCGATTGTTTAGCGAATTAAATGTTTTGGCTGAAAGATGGTGGCTCAATGCATAATAGCGATCCTTACTTAAGGTCTCATTTCCTGAGACCAATTCATCAATGTAATATTCTCGCAACAGAGTACTTACAATTGATTTTCTATCAATAATCGGTATATTTTTATATTTATACTGGTCCAACCTGTATACATAAGCCGGCAAATTATTTGTTACAAATTTCGTGGTATCCTTAAGTTTATATTGAGAAAAACAGAGTAAAGGACAACCCCAAAAAAGTAATATTGAAATGTATTTTAATAAGTTTTTAAGAAAAGGCGTATAATTGGTCAATATCATATGTAGCAAAGCTATTATAAGTCTATAATATTATATTTCATTTATTAAGATAATGAAATTAATGTCCTCATCCTATTTTTTAATACAATAATTTAGAAATCAATAATAAAGAGATTATTCATAATTGAGATTATAAATTGTATTGACGTGTTATAAAAACGCATGAAATTTAACGTATTTTATTGACGTGTTACAAAAACGTTAAAAAAGTAACATCAAAATGATTAGTTGTCCGGTCTGATTGATACATTTTAGCTGTCAATGAACTAGTATTATACAGTTTATGAAGAGCATGTCCTGGATTATTTATGTATTTGTAGATATTGTTGATATGATTCTACAATTATCACATTTGAAATCATAAAGATTATGTAATTGTGTTTTTAAGGTCCATTTTTTCTTACAATTTGGGCAGAGTCTATTTTTATCATCTCCACTATTTTTCTTGTAATTGTATAAATAATAAAATGTTGGAATTGTCGTTTGTTCTTCAATTTGTTTACATATATCCAAACCTTGCTTTGATAATGGTGATTTTGTTTCTTGCATCTGATTTAAAGACCAACGTTCTCCGACCTCACAATTCATTTGTAAGCTATCACAAGCTTGATAGTTTGTTTCCCAACTTAAAATTGGCATATAACCAAAGTCGTAAAATTTTGGTAGCTTATAAATTGGGACAGATTTGTTACATGTACCACACGTTAATGGAGAGTCAATCGAAATGTAGTTTGTGATAAGAATGTAAAATTCAGATTTACAACATATACAAGGTTTCTTATACTCTGAACTTGTTTTACCTATATTCTTAATTGAAATTGTCGATCCACTAAGTTTTTCAATTTTGTCTATTTGGTCTTGGACATATTTGTTATTATACTTTTTACTAAGTGATTTTTTTTCAAGTGTATATGGAAGACTTACAATTTTATTCTTTCGCAAAGAGCCTGTTGACAATGGTGATTTCTTATTTGTTCATTTTTTTTTATAAAAATTCGTTGGCTTGAATATACGGTTAAATACAAAACTAAATAGTATTAAAATTGGTAAAGCTAACCAAGCTGTAAATACTAATTCCAGTCCATTTTGTCCGCCATGACCATGGCACAATGTGTTTCCGCTTATAAACAAAGGTGTCAAACTTGATTGAATAAAAATATAATTAAATAGTATTAGACGTTTTTACAGAATGATTCTATTCGTCTATATCCTCATATATTAATTCATTTTTCAGTTTGCTTATCGTAATTTTTCTAAAAGTAGGAGTATAATTATTTTGTCCACTGGGTTTAAAATACTCCCTAACATAAGCATCTTCTGTTTCATAATTCTGTGTAATTTTTGGACCCCAATATTGATTTAATGAATTATAAGATACAATGTGATTAGAATCTTCGTTCGAATGGAAATTTTTGGAATTTATAATTTTCGAAATAGCTTTTTGTTTATCCAAATTAGAGATGTTAAGCGTAAATGTTTCATAACTCTCACCAATTGCAAACGATGAGTTATAGTTACTGATCTTAAATTCATCTACTAATGTTATCGCTTGTTCTTCAACAAGTTTGAGCGCATCAGATTTTGTAAAAAAATAATCACTAAAAAATAGATAACATGTAAATAATAGGCAAATAAAACCATAGGTAAATAGCAGATATCTTGCAAACCTTGGGTATCCCAGTTTTTTAGGTATTATATATATCAATAATCCCACGACAATTGGTGTACCTATGAAGATGAGAAATAAAATCAAAGGAAAAAGAAAATCATCCATAAAATTAAATGATTAACAACAATCCCAGTTGAACCAAGCTTTGTCAAATCGCTTATTTATAAAATCTTCAGGGTGAATTAGTGTTTGCATATTTTAATTCGTTATTAGTTTGGTAATCCTTTCCAATTTAACAAAAGAAATGATAGGTTACAACTTCACGTATCTATTTCCTTCATTCACCGAGTTTTTAGTTGGTTTAGTCTAATTGCCATCGGGTTGGGACGATTAACACCCTACTTTTGAATCAACAAATAAGATAAAACTAACAATATAAGATAAAGACATTATGAAAACTTTAGCAAAAACATTCGCAGCAGCAGCCTTGATCGCAGTATCTACATTCACTATGGCAGCAGGCAAACCAGAGGTATCAAATCCTAAAAAAGCAGTGGTCAATTTATCTACAGCAGATCTCGCCATTGATCATTATGTTGCGGTTATGACAGAGGGACAATCGGCAGGAGTAGAGCAGTTGTTTACAGCAGATTTTAGTCAAAAAGTACAAGCCTCTGAGGTGAAGACAAACAGCCGTTCAGAAGTTATCAGCTTTTTGAAAAAGCAAAAAGGTGAGCAGCTAAACTGTAAAACTAGTACCACCATCGTACAGGAGTCTGCAGACTATATGATCGCCAAAGTAACGATGCAGTTTGAAGGTTTTACCAAAACCGATCTCGTGACTTTAGTGAATGACGGCGGTAACTGGAAAATATCTCAATCGATCAACTCGTATAAGTAGATGAAGTTTAATCCATATGTTTAGTTAAAGCCACGTCATGAGATGTGGTTTTTCTTTTTTCAGCATTGATGCTATCTCGGGAAAAGAAACGCCAATCTTTTAAGATCCCCTTTGTCGATACACCCGTACTTCTACGGTCAAGAAAATAAATAAAAATGCTAATATATTTAGTTTTTATTTGTATCTTTATTTCTATTAACCAATTGATAGACCGTTATGAGTGTAGATTCAAGACGTTTAAAGCCAGCCAAGAAGAATGATGAGCTTTTGAAAGCCATTTTTGAGGACAATTTTCCTGATTTTTTACGGTTCATGTACCCAGATGCGGATGCTACCTTTGATCTCGGGCGTGGATTGACATTTATGGACAAAGAATTGTTGGAGATCATTCCCTATCGTGAGCGTAAAAAAGGGAAGCGTGTGGCAGACCTTCTGGTCAAGGTTTATTTAAAAGATGGAAGCGAGAAGTGGATTTTAGTGAATACCGAAATCGAAGGCGGACATGATTCCGATTTCTCACATCGTATCTTTCAGTATTTTTACAGGCTATTAGATCGTTACCGTGTTCCTGTGGAGACCATTGCTGTTTTTACTGGAGGACGTTCGCAGCCATGTACTGATGAATATCATTTTGCTGTTTTTCGCACGTCGTTACGCTTTCAGTACCTGAGCTATCAAATTTTTGATCATGACGAATCAGAGCTACTCGATATGGACAATATATTTGCTTATATTGTCTTGGCATGCCAGAAAGCTTTAGATGAAGATAAGGTTCCGGAGCAGGAGCTCGCAGAGCAGCGTAGTACAATCGCAAGAAGGCTCATCGAGACCAATAAGTATAGTAAAGATCGTATAATGAGCTTTTTAGTTTTTTTAAAGAGTTTTCTTTTTATACGAGATAAAGAAATAAATAGTAACTTTGATCAATACATTTATCAAGTGACAGGAGGCACAATCGAAATGGGTGTAATAGAAACAATCAAACGACAAGAAAGAGAAAAAGGAATCCAAGCTGGAATCGAAAAGGGAATTCAGTCTGGAATTGAAAAAGGCAAACGAGAAGAATCAATTGCCATTGCTTTAGAGTTCAAGAAAATGGGCTTACCTATTGCAGATATTGCAAAAGGTACAGGCCTTACCATCGACGAGATTGAAAAACTGAAATAAATCAAATAGAATATAAAAAAACGTATAAAGCCATTCTGTCAAGAATGGCTTTATACGTTTTATACCCTTTTTACGGCTTCCCGTATTTTTTAATCAAAGCGATGCTTTATTTTCGGGCTTTTAAAACAGTATTCATCATAGACCATGATCGTTACCAGTACCAATACCATCGAGGGGAGAGAAGTCCTGCGTTATTTTGATCCCATTTCAGCAACAGCTGTTATTGGAGCCAATGCTCTGAGTGAAATAGGAGCCAGCTTTGTCTTGTTTGCTTCGCAGATCCCTTCGGGATTCTTCGGTGGTCGCTCCCGCAATTATGAAAACAAAAGCAGGAGCTATATAAGAGCGTAGTAGAGTCTTTAAAGCAAAATGCACGTAGCTATAGGGCAGATGCCGTTATAGGCTTCAGCGTCAATATTGATGAGCTCTCGGGCAAAGGAACCCCAATCGTTTATGATCACCGCTATCGGTACACCTGTATTGCTCAATGAAATTAAACATATACAAGCAGAAGAAGTAGGTGGAGATATCGATGGATCTGTTATTAAGAACAAAGTCAAAGCAAGCTTGATCATAGAACGCTATACCGGTATCTATGCGATGACCAATGCTACAGCCGAATTTATAGCCAAATCTCGATTGACCGAATTTGTACCCTTGTTATTTAAAGCAATGAATGAAACAGGGGAGGATCAAGAATTCAAAGACCGTCAAGCCACGCTCTTCCGTGATTTTGATTTCCTGGACAAAGATCAAGCAATAGCCATACTCTATGGACAGTTGGTGTCGGATGATTTAACCGGTGCGCAGTTTAAAATCATTAGCAAAGCTATCAGCAGTTCCAATCTTATCGATTACGATCAGGCGGCGAAACTGTTAGCAGGATCTTTATTGGCAAAAAAGGCCGCATTGAAGGTACTTACCTTAGACAAAGACTGGTATTCCGCTCAAGATATTGCCTACCTACAGACTTTGAAAGGAGAGGGCTTGGTACAGCTATATACAGAAGTAGTTACCGTTAAAGAGTCAAAGGATTCTATTACTTTTTCAACATCAAAGAATGAGCTGGATATGGAATTAGAATGAAGTGATCTGGTACTGATTGTGACAGGTATTCCTTTAATTTGTATATTTGATAAACGCTTAGAAGTTTCAATACTATGCTCGTAAACCAAACGATTATAACCGACATCAAAACCATAATTGCACAATCAAAAGATAAAGCGATTCGTGCCGTAGATCATCAACGGACATTGATGTATTGGCATATAGGTAAACGTATTTTTGAAGAAGAACAAGATGGGAAAGAACGTGCTGATTATGGTACTTACCTTATCAAATATCTTTCGGAAAAATTACAGCCCGAATTTGGAACTGGTTTTTCAATAAGACAAATCAACTTGTATCGTCAGCTTTATCGGACATTTCCAATTGTGCACGCACTGCGTGCACAATTAAGCTGGACACAGTACAAATTGCTTTTAGGTGTTGACAGTGAGGAGAAAAGAGAGTTTTATATCGCTGAAACCATAAAAAATAATTGGACGTCAAGACAGTTGGAACGCCAAGTTTACAGCAATCTATACGAACGCCTTTTATTAAGTAATGATAAAGATAGTGTATTAGCAGTTGCTAAAAATGAAAAACTCCCATCGGATGCCAAAGAAATTATTAAAGACCCCATGTTTTTAGAATTTCTAGGTTTGAAACGTGAAACCTCTTACTATGAAAGAGATTTAGAAAATGCCATCATTACCCATTTACAAGAGTTTTTGTTAGAATTAGGAAATGGATTTTCATTCGTTTCCAGGCAAAAACGAATTCATTTGGATGGCGATGAGTTTTTTGTTGATTTGGTTTTTTATAACCGATTATTGCAGTGTTTTGTCATAATCGAAATCAAAACGCACAAACTAACCCATCAAGATATAGGTCTGTTGCAGATGTATGTCAATTATTACGACCGAATAGAAAAATTATCGCACGAAAATCCAACCATTGGTATCCTGCTGTGCGCTCATAAAAACGATACAGTTGTAAAATTCACATTACCCGAAGAGCAGAGGCAAATCATCGCCAGCCAATACAAACTTTACCTACCAACGGAAAAACAACTTTTGGAAGAAGTAAAAAAAGAATTGGATAGTTTTGAGGAGAAAGAGAATATTTGAAAATAAGTAATCACTAAGATTCTTTTTTATGAGTTTTAATGGTATGTTGGTATATTAAAGAAGTTCTAGCAATTGATGATATTTTTTAGAGATTTTGAATAGATGTACACAGATTTTCTATTTCGGGCTTTTAAAACAGTATTCATCATACAGCATGATCGTTACCAATACTATCTACCACATTGTTGAATTTGAAAATATAAATAAGATTACAATATAGAATTTTAAGGAATATGATGAAATCTACATTATTAGTAATAAAACTAGTTGTTTTATTATGTTTTTTTGGTTGTAAAAAATCGACAAATTCGGAGGAAAATGAAAGTCACGATCCTCAATATGATGTTTTTATTGCAGGAACGGAAACTAACGGTTCAAATACTTTTGTTCAATTATGGAAAAATGGTCAATATACTAATCTTACAGATGGGAAATCCGTTGCAACCGTGAGCGATATGTATGTATCGGGGAAAGATGTTTATTTAGTTGGTTATATATGGCGCAACAATAAAAATTTAGTGGCAGCCTTATGGAAAAATAATGAATTAATTGAATTAACAGATGGTAAATATTCTTCTCAGGCAAATTCAGTTTGGATAGATGGCAACGATATATATATCGTGGGATACGAAGGATCACCTAACGGAGATATTGCCAAATTATGGAAAAATGGCATTGCATCAAATCTGTTGGATAAGTCAAAAGAAGGACAAGCTAATTCCATTTTTATCAAACAGAATGATATATATGTAGGAGGTACATATTATGATATAGGCAATAGAGGTGGGTTTATATGGAAAAATGGTGTTGTGACAGATTTAGGTAAAGAAAACATATATGAATCAAATTCCATAAAAAAGATATTTGTAACTGACGGTGCTCTGTATGCTGTAGGATGGCGGGCTTTTGGTCAAGTTACATATGCAACTGTTTGGAAAGATGGTGTTGTGACACTATTTGACAAGGATAGAGAATCTAGTTTTGCAAGTTCAATTTATGTTAAGGGGGATGATGTATATGTCGTAGGACAATCTAGTGCCTCTGATAACAGTAAAGCAGTTCTATGGAAAAATGGCGTAAAGACAATCTTATCTCAGGATGATATGCAGGCAAGTGCAATAGATATTAAGGTTATCAATAATGATGTTTTTATTACAGGTTTTGAAATGCCTAAAAAAGGGACAATCAGTGTTATGTTATGGAAGAATAATACACCCTTTAAGATTTCCAATAGTAACAAATATGCCGCAGGTAAAAGTATTTTTGTCTCAAAGAGATAACTTTAATTGAATAACTTGAATAACTTGAAAAACTGAAATAAATTAAATAGATCATAAAAATAACAAATAAAGCCATTCTGTCAAGAATGGCTTTATACGTTTTATACCTTCCTTACGGCTTCCCGTATTTTTTAATCAAACCGATCCTTTATTTTCGGGCTTTTAAAACAGTATTCATCATACACCATGATCGTTACCAGTACCAATACCATCGAGGGGAGAGAAGTCCTGCGTTATTTTGATCCCATTTCAGCAACAGCTGTTATTGGAGCCAATGCTCTGAGTGCGATCCGGAGCCAGCTTCGTTTAGTTTGCTTCACAGATCCCTTCAGGATTCTTCGGTGGGCGCTCCCGCAATTATGAAAACAAATTACAGGAGCTATATACGAGCGCAGTGGAATCTTTAAAGCAATACACTCGTAGTTATCAAGCAGATGCCGTTATAGGCTTTAGCGTCAATATTGATGAGCTCTCGGGCAAAGGAACGCAAATGTTCACGATCACCGCTATCGGTACACCAGTATTGCTCAATGAAATCAAACATATACAAGTAGAAGCAGTAGGTAGAGATATCGATTGATCAGTTATTAAGAACAAAGTCAAAGCAAGCTTGATCATAGAACGCAATACCGGTATCTATACCATGGAGAATACTACAGCGGAGGTTATAGCCACATCCCGATTGACCGAATTTGTACCCCTGCTATTCAAAGCGATGAATGAAACAGGGGGGGGCAGACGTTACTTTAAGGTCACTCCATCTTACATAAAAAATAATGAAAAAATTTTAATCGAAAGATATAAAAATTTTATAAATTTTTATATCTTCGACAATTAACTGAACCATTTTATGAAGAAAAAACTATTATTTGCTATAACGACATTTATATTATTGAATTTTAACGCACAAGCTCAAAATAAAGATGTCCAAAACATTGTACTACGATTTTTAGACTCCGTACAAACTAATTCCTATATGAGTCTGAATGTGAAATGGGATTCTGTTCGTCCAGATTTTATAGAACAAACTAAAAATATAAATGATATTAATGATCTCAAACCTCATTTAACTTCCTTTATCAAAACATTGAAAGACGGTCATTCATCAGTTATATTTTTGAACAAAGAAGAAGATAATACAGAAGAATCCAAGTTTGCTTTTTACAAATTAATTGGAACAACTACTGATGCGGAGGCAGGTCTTCCTCCCAAAAACTTCCAACATCGCATACTTCAAGATAAATATGCTTATATTAATATACCATCGGTAGCTCTTGAGAATCGTAAATTTGTGGATACCATTGGAATACAATTAAAAGAGTTGGATGCGAAAAATCCAAAAGCGTGGATTATTGATTTAACCGAAAATAACGGCGGAAATATTATGTCTATGATTTGGCACTTTCCAACATTAATTGATGTGAATCATTGTTATTCGTATTTTAGTCTTACTAAAGATGAAAAAGTTTCGACAAGGTTTATTGAAACAAGTCCTGATGATATAAAAGTTGCTCAATTGATAAACTTAGAATATGAAAAAGTCCTACCTATAAGTATTAAGAATAAGAATGTGCCAATAGTGATTCTGACGAGTCAAATAACGGCTAGTTCAGGAGAATTATTTGCGGCTTATTTCAAAGGTCAAAAAAATGTGAAATTAGTAGGTCAAAAAACAACTGGTTTGACCTCTAACAATAGCCCTATTGATATTGGCGGAGGTATTACTATAAATTTAACAACTTCTGTTTTGAAAGATCGAAATGGAAAAATTTATAAAATTGGTGAAGGAATTGATCCTGACATTCAGTTGAATATTGATTATGCAAAACAGGAAGGAAAAACAGATTTGACCTATCAAGAATTGAGTCAGGCTATAAAAAAGAATAAACAAAAATATTTGGATGAAGCTATTAAGATTTTGGGAAATGATAGCTTCAACTAAAAAATTGCTTAATTAATATTGCTCATTATATTGCCAAGTCTAAGTACTTTTTTAAAAAAATTAATAGATACCAAATTATAACAATGAATTAATATGACTAACCAAATTAAAATCAAACAATTATCAGCGATATTAGAGGTGTTGCAGTTAGCTGAAAAATTGAAATTTGTCTACTGAAATGCCTACAATTGAGAATCCATCTCCTTTATGCGCACGAAATAGTTCCGTCAGCTCAGGAAATTGCGCAATACATGGTCCACAGTTACTATACCAATAATCAATTAAGGTAAATTTATTATTGTTAATTAGGGTATTAAGATCAGTAACTACATTATTTCTGTTTGTCAGAGAAAACTTTGGAAACTCGTTTCCAATAGATCCCTGTTCAGCTTTCTTTAATTCTAAATCCAATATTCGCCCAATATTGCTATTTCTTAGGTTAGAGTCTAATCCGTTATATATTTCACGAAAAATTGGTCGATTTCCAAATGGTAAAAGATGTGCTATTTTATAAAGGGGAACATAAGAGCTTGAGTAGTCCTTGGCTATAATACTCACAACCGTATCTGTATTATTATAACTTAAATTTAAAAGCGAATCTTTCATCTGCATATTACCTAGCTGATGATCTCTAAGGTATTTATAGATGTCATAGTTATTAGCAAAAAGATTATTATAGGCTCCCATTGCATTTTCTTCCAAATATTTGTCTCGTCTTACTAACTGATACTTATTTTGAAAGAGCCTTGCTTGAACTATATTTACGCCAGGATGTAATACAACAGGATTTGTTCGATAATTGGAATCTATAACAAAACTCACGTAGGCGGGATTTCGAATAACAGCATTAAATAGAATATCTTTACCATTTATTGCTTTTTCAGGCAAGGAGTCTAGATAATATTGATTTCCCAGAACTTTTTCAATTTTAACACCGTGCTGTTTCCCATCAGTAAATAGTATACTTAAGTAGTTTTTTCCTGACCAAAAGTGAGACTTCCAATTGAAGATATTAAAATGGCAAGTATTATAATTTGTTTCATTGTAATATCTTTTTTTTTTAGTTTTTAGTATTCCATTTTCTTATCTAATTGACACTCATGGTTTCGAAATCTAAATTTAAGTATGTCTGTGCGGATACTATGGATGTACTGCAGGATAGTAGGAGTAAGAGCGCTAGTTTTTGTAATGGTTGCATCTTTATTTGGTCGTAGTCTATAAAATGGTAGGCACAAGATACCTATTTATCAAAGTAATCTAAACTTTTAAAACCAATTTTTTTTGGAACGACTGTAACTATTCGGTTCCAAATATTTTTCCATTAAATGTATGTGTACAGCAAGCGCAAAATGGTTTCATATCTTTTGCTTTTAGATCAGGATTAGATAATTGTAAAATATTGTTATTATCAACATATAGACCTGAAAAATAGGATGACTCTCCAATCCTTACAAAGTCTTGCTTTTCGTTTTCTTTTAAAGCTACTATTGCAAATATTGGTTCATCTTTATCTAACCTAGATTTTGCTTCACTAAAAACGTCGTTCCAATCAGATCCAACTTTGGATATTAAAAATCTGTAAAGTGGTGGTGTGTAATCTAAACCGCGCTCTTTTTTAGCAGACATCTTTCCCTTTGCTTGTTCTAATATTTCTTTTTTGCTATTACGAGTGTCTTTATAATCTCCACCAAATTTATGATGAACATTAAATGTCTTAGTATTTACTTTTCTAAATAATTTGGATTTATCTTTGTTCATGTTAAATTCTTAGCAATTAATGCACAAATTTAAAGTTGGTGACAGTTGGATTTTGTTATTATTGATATAAACCAGAACTGTCATACCTAAGTTGATAAGGATAACGTTCATAAATAGCATTATCTTCATTGATCGTGTATCCATTTTTTCGATCTAGCTCCGCTTCCTCTAGTAATTTTGAAGCAGCTTCCGTTTTACCTAGATGTACTAATGAAACAGCTTTATAATACTTCGCGTCAGAAAACTGTTGATATTTATTTAGGGTACGATCAAACGTTTTTATTGCCATATCATATTTCCCTTGCTCGTACTGGGAGATACCATAATAAAATAAATCCAGATGATGGATCCACTCTTCACCAATTCTTAGAACCGTCAAATCAATTTCTTGTTTTAAAATTGCTTCTGCTTTTTCAAATTCATTTAACTGCAATAAGCTCAGCGCTATGTAGAATTTATAGGAGTGGTCCATTATATGACCGTTACCATGCCTGGCTATAGCCTCTTCAAAGTCGACTATTGCTTCCCGATAGGTCTTAGCAAAAATACATTTTATAAATCCTCGATAGTTTAGGTAATTGTCTTTGTCATAAAAAACAGCTTTATCAAGATATTGCATGCCCATTTCATATTTTCCTTGTTTAAACAAGGGCATAGCTTTTTGTTGCCAGAGATAAGCAATCGTAGAATCTTCTTTTAAACCCATATCAATATATTTTCCCCATTCTTTTGAGTAGTAGCTGTATTGACGAGCGCTGTCTGTTAAATATTTTTCTACTATGGCTTCTTGCTTTGCTTTATCACGCTCAGGAGGAGGTTTTTCAATATTTCTGTTTTTACAACTTATTATTGTTACCGCCAAACTTAGTGACAACAGGGTATATTTTAATATGTATATGATATGATGGCTGCTATATAATCTTGGCATTTTCCTTATAAATTGAACCCTCAATATACAATAAAATAGAAGAACTTATTTGAATTTAGCATTTTGAATCGATCCTCACAACTTCACCTATCCATTTCCTTCATTCACCGAGTTTTTAGTTGGTTTAGTCTAATTGCCATTGGGTAGGGACGATTTACACCCTACTTTTGAATCAACAATTGCTTAAGCAAAGCATCAAGGTTTGAGTTGGGGGATGTGGGGCTGATGCAATTAGAAACAAAAACTAACAATATAACATAAAGACATTATGAGAACTTTAACAAAAACATTCGTAGCAGCAGCCTTGATCGCAGTCTCTACTTTTACTATGGCTGCGGGCAAACCAGAGGTATCAAACCCTAAAAAAGCAGTAGTCAACTTATCCACATCAGATTTGGCCATTGATCATTATGTTGCGGTTATGACAGAAGGACAATCGACAGGAGTAGAGCAATTGTTTACAACAGACTTCAGTCAAAAAGTAAAGGCATCAGAAGATAAAACCAATAGCCGTTCGGAAGTTATTTCCTTCTTGAAAAAGCAAAAAGGTGAGCAGTTAAACTGTAAAACAAGTACCACCATTGTACAGGAGTCAGCAGACTATATGATCGCCAAAGTAACCATGCAGTTTGAAGGTTTTACCAAAACCGATCTCGTGACATTGGTAAATGATGGCGGCAACTGGAAAGTATCCCAATCGATCAATTCTTACAAGTAATTTAGTGAAGTCCTTAAAAGGGTGAAACTTTATATTTTAACCCTTTTTTGGTCCTATTGTTCGCTTATGAACATATGGTGTCCGATTATGGTCAACCGATCATAATGATATTTTCATATCATGCTGTTTATCAATAAACTATATTTTTGGTAAAAGACTTGGTATTGAGAATATAGTAGTAAAAAGATATAATATAAAAATGATTACTAATATTATTGCCCTTACCATTAGAAAGACTTCTAAGCATTTATTGATTATTCTATTCAGTTTATTGTTTACGTTAACATATGGTCAAGCTGAAAAAAATATGGACAAATCTAAGGTTGATGAACGTATTGAAATCGTCAGTATTGTATTTAGATTAGCCGGTAACCGCGAATACAGTTCTGAACTCTTTAAAACTTATACAGATCGTATTGCAGCGCATTATTCACTTTATAAAGACCATGAACTGATAAAATTTATCAAACAGATTAAGCAGGAGAGTGGTATTGGTTATGATGCTGTAATGAGTATGGCAGTTCATCTTGATGATGAGCTAAATCTTAAATTAGAATATATCGACGGTTCTCTTGACAAACGATGGAGTAAAGAAAATGCGATCAAATTTTCAAAATTATTAAAGCAGTTTTACAGGACTAGTCATAGCAAAAAATTTTTTCAACAAAATAAAAATATCTACCGTGAAGTCGCAAAACGGTTCTTGCCAATATATCAGTCTATCGATCTAAGCTGGTATTCGCGATTTTACGGTAAAGAGCCTGCAGAAAAGTTTTTGATTGTTAATGGATTAGGAAATGGTGGTAGCAACTTTGGCGTAGCAATGAATATTCCAAAAGGTAAAAAAGAACTGTACGCTATTATGGGAACTTGGAGTGTCGATAGTATGGGAATGCCGAGCTTTTCAAAGCAAGATTATTTACCAACATTGCTTCATGAATTTAATCATTCTTTTGTTAATTATTTATTAGAAAAGGATCCGTCAGCTTTTACAAATAGTGGAGAAAAATTATTTAACATTCTTAAAGAAAAAATGGAACGCCAGGCTTATCGTAGTTGGAAAACGATGCTAAATGAAGCTTTGGTTCGAGCTGCAGTAATAAAGTATATGAATGACCATCATTTTAAAACAGAAGAGATACAGCAAGAGGTAAATGAACAGTTTGAGCGAGGTTTCATTTGGATTGAGGCACTCGTTTCTGAACTTGAAAAATTTGATAACCAAAGAGATAAATATCCTACATTAGAGAGTTATATGCCCAATATTGCTAAGGCTTATCAGTCCTATGCTATAAATATTCAATCTTTTATTGATATTTATGAAGCTAAAAAACCAAAAATAGTTTCTTTTGAAGAGCTTCAGAATGGGCAGGAGAATGTTAGCAGTACATTAAAACAACTAAAGATCAATTTTGACAGACCGTTACTGGGAAAAGGTCGTTCCTTTAATGGGATTTCTAAAGAGAGTTTTCCAAGTATTAAAAAACATATTTATACCTCTGACAAGAAATCTGTTACTATTTATTGGGATTTAGAAGAAAACAAGAGCTACGAAATCATTTTTACAGGTAAATCCTTTAGGACTATGGATGGTATACCAATGAGTGATTATCTCTTGAGGTTCAGTACAAAGTAAATCGAAAACTGAAGTAGATTTCATATCATATAAAATAAACGCATAAAGCCATTCTCTCAAGAATGGCTTTATGCGTTTAATACCCTCCTTACGGCTTCCCGTATTTTTTAATCAAACCGATGCTTTATTTTCGGGCTTTTAAAACAGTATTTATCATACACCATGATCGTTACCAGTACCAATACCATCGAGGGGAGAGAAGTCCTGCGTTATTTTGATCCCATTTATTAAGTAGTGCATATATCCTAATTTTTGATTCTATAGGTCCACGATCTATAGTAGCTGGAAGCCAGTTTACATTATTCGATCTTTACAACTCCCTACGTTGAGATTATCGATTATAACCACAGGTAAATACTTTTAAAGCGCCATTTTGGACTTGTGCAAAAATTTCAATATAGCTTTTCACAATTCGACCTCCTAGCATCCTTGGTTGCCATACAGGTCCAGACTGCTGTAGTGAACGAAGTATTTGGTTGCCTACCGGATCATTACCCATTAACATTTGGATATTATTCATATATCCTTTCTCATCAACTATACCTTTAAAAAGATAATGAGTTTCTTGATTTATATTTTTAATGCTAGGAATATCCCTATTTAAATTTTCTTCTAGTACAGCGTTACCTTTTTTGTAACTAGCATTGAATCCTTCATAAGGGACACTGGAAAGTTCCATTTGAACTTCAGTTCCTTTATGCAACCATTCTGTAAGCATGTATTTTAGACTATCTTTTGTCAGTATTGCAGTTATTGTGTAGTTTATAAATTCATTTTTTTCATCATATCTTTTATCAATTATTTTTAAGTCATATATTGGATAATCTGGTATTTTTAAATTGGGATAGTCCCTTTTTAAAAGGAATAAATCACCTGGAAATTTTAAATAGAAGTAGGATTTTCTATTTTGTCCGGCTTTCTTATTTTCATATTTAAAAAAAAGTTCTATAGGTTCATTTTTGTCGTAGTTAATAATTAAACTATCTAAATCTTGATTTTTTTCAAAATAATCTGAGTGACAATTATTTAATCCGCTAATAGTCAATTCTTTTAGTCTATAAGATTGAGCAATACAAAAGTTACTACTTAGAAATGTAATGGTAAGTAGTAAAAACAAAAATATTTTCATTCTATATAGTATTTTCGGTTAGTCATATATTAAAAGTTATATTGTGTAATACACAATATCGTAGGAATAAAGATTTGTATCATCAATAGCTGTAATATGATTTTCTGTAAAAGCAGTGAATGATACGTTGTCTTGAATACTAGCATTATCCGTTTTTTATGAGTGTAATTATCTGCACCATTTACTATTGCTGAATGTGCTATAAATCGATCCTCTGAAGATTTATATCTGTATCTATATTCCAATGATCAATTTTTGGTCAATGCATTTTAACTTAATTATTATTCAATAATTTCGCTAGTTTTTTTGGTGTACTAATACTCATTGTCCCGTCATCATTTTTTTCTTTTATGAAACATTCATAGTTTCCATTAAAATACCAAAAGAAATCAAGAGTTATATTACCTGGGTCTTCATCAAAACATTGTTCAACTGTCGGATAGATTGTTACGATAACGTCTAAGATATCAGCTTCTGAAATGGGATATAGAAATGCAGTTCCTTTTGTTGGTAAAGCAATCAAAGTTCCAAATTGTCCAATAGTGAAGTCTAAATCTTGTTCAATTAATAATGTATATGAACTTGAAAAATCGCCATTAAGTAATACAAAGACATCGTATTTATCTTCATATGTGTATTGTTTAATTTCTATTTCTTCTTTTCTTAAGTTATTTTTTGCAATTTCAAATAATTGGATTTCATCTACTTCCCAAAGATATACTTTACTTTTTTCTACATAATGAAATTGATCTTCAAAGTCAAAGACCAAAAATGTCAATAAATTGGGATAGCTTTTTTGATAAACGAAATCTTCATTGTTGGGTAAAATATCGTCTGTTTTCAGTAATATTTTAAGAAATTGCTTTGCATAATCAAAATCCTTGTAAAGATAGGTGTATGCTTTTGATTGGTCTTTTAATTTACTGAAGTGCGTTTGTATTACAATATCTTGTTCCTCATTATTTACTTGTATGTATTTCCTTAGAAGGTTGTCTAAATAGAAATGTGCTTCTATGCTGTTTTCTTTTTCATATACAATGTCACCATTGTTAAAACTTACAACTTTATAACCTAGATCCTTAAGTGTTAAAAGACATTTCTTCAGAAAGATTTCATAAGATTTTTCGTCTATAAGGTTTGAATAATCTTCAGGAAGAATGGTTCTCTTTTTAAAAATATTAAACATTGTCTATTGTTGTGATCCGTTTTAAATTAATGCCAAGAACAATGTTGGTGAAACAGAACTTTTCATTACCCTTGTCACTTATTCATGTATTGGTAAAACTAATATATAAAAAAATGATCAATCTGTCTAAAAACTAATATAATACTCACATAATATAAAATTTTTGTTTGAAAAGAAGCTAAAAAAGCAACAATTGAAGCGATGGGTTTACCTTTAGAACAAATTGAAAGAGTTACCGGTCTTACCATTGAAGAGATTGAAAAGCTGAAATAAATCATATAAATCATATCGGTAAAACGCATAAAGCCATTCTGTCAAGAATGGCTTTATACGTTTTATACCATCCTTACGGCTTCCCGTATTTTTTAATCAAACCGATCCTTTATTTTCGGGTTTTTAAAATAGTATTCATCATACACCATGATCGTTACCAGTACCAATACCATCGAGGGGAGAGAAATCTTGCGTTATTTTGATCCCATTTCAGCAACAGCTGTTATTGGAGCCAATGCTCTGAGTGAAATAGGAGCTAGCTTCGTAGATTTCTTCGGTGGGCGCTCCCGCAATTATGAAAACAAACTACAGGAGCTATATAAGAGCGTAGTCGAGTCTTTAAAGCAAAATGCACGAAGTTACCGGGCAGATGCCGTTGTAGGCTTCAGCGTCAATATTGATGAGCTCTCGGGCAAAGGAACTCAAATGTTTATGATCACCGCTATCGGTACACCTGTATTGCTCAATGAAATTAAACATATACAAGCAGAAGCGGTGGGTGGAGATATCGATGGCTCTGTTATTAAGAACAAAGTCAAAGCAAGCTTGATCATAGAACGCTATACCGGTATCTATACCATGGACAATGCTACAGCCGAATTTATAGCCACATCGCGATTGACCGAATTTGTACCCTTGCTATTTAAAGCGATGAATGAAACAGGGGAGGATCAAGTATTCAAAGACCGTCAAGCCACGCTCTTCCGTTATTTTGATTTCCTGGACAAAGATCAAGCTATAGCCATACTCTATGGACAGTTACTGTCGGATGATTTAACCGGAGCGCAGTTTAAGATCATTAGCAAAGCTATCAGCAGTTCCAACCTTATCGATTACGATCAACTGGAGAAACTTTTAGCAGGATCTTTATTGGCAAAAAAGGCAGCATTGAAGGTGCTTACCTTAGACAAAGACTGGTATTCAGCTCAAGATATTGCCTATCTACAGACATTGAAAGGAGAGGGCTTGGTACAGCTATTTCAAGAAGTAGTTACAGTTAAAGAATCAAAAGGAATGTTTTCATCGGGCAAAGAGGTATGGGAATGCTTATGTGGCAATAGCAACAAGCTGGATGCTACAGCATGTAGTTCTTGTACCAAAGATAAACGAGGCTTCGGTGCTGAGGGATTAAAACCTGAGGCTGTGCAGAAACTGATTAACCGGAGATTAGCGGTTATTGAAGGGATTTAATGGTGAAAACAACTATTTTACTTTTTATTTTTTAATCTTTAATTTTCACGGTATATTGTGGTTGATTTTGAGAATAAAATATTAATCTAATAGCCACACGTCTTCTGCATGCAGTACATTAATTACTGATTTGCCAAAAGAAGTAATGTAAGATTTATTTATTAGTCTGAATTAAATAACCAATTGATTAACCTTTATGGAACAACTACTATTACTTAATAATTCAAGTACTGTATCTTTTGATGATAGTAATCCTAAAGATATTAAAGTCTATATCGATGGAAAAGAACATGATTTCGGGGAGAGTACAGAAAATCGACTTGAATATGCTATTGCTACGAAAAGAAAAAAATATTCACAGACATTAAATAATCAATTTGAAAATCTATTGTTATTAACAGGTGCAGGTTCATCAATAGGATGGGGTGTAGGTGATAAAATAGGCAAATCGATGGTCAATTTATGGGATGATGTAGACCAATTACTTAAACCTGAAGTTTTTGGAAAATTAATTTCTAAAATAGGATATGATGAGCGTTGGGGAGATGGTACTATTATAAAAAACTTGGAGAAGGTTTTATCTATGGCAACTCCAGCCATTCCTTACATATCAAAAGACGATATTGATATTGAAGCTTGCGTAAATAGGATAAAAGCATATATTAAAGATGCTTGCCAGTTGAGTTTGCCAGAGAATTCTCCTCATACTGTTTTACTGAATAAAATAACAAAACGTAAAGTCACTCTTCCCAGATTTAAACTATTCACTTTAAACTATGACATGATGTTTGAACAGGCAGCATGTGAAAGTAATTTCGTTATTATTGATGGTTTTTCATTCTCTCAACCAAGGATATTTAGTGGACGTAATTTTGACTATGATATTGTTTCTAGAAATCAAAGCCGTGTGAAAGAGGAGGACAATTTTATCCAAAAGGTATTTCATTTATATAAATTGCATGGCTCTGTTAATTGGGAGAAACAAGAAAAGAGAATTGTACAGAAAGATCAAACAGAAAGTCCTTTAATGATATATCCCCATCAGTCAAAGTATGAAAGTTCATATGAACAGCCTTACTTTGAAATGATGTCAAGATTTCAAACATATTTAAGAAAAGAAAATGTTTTTCTAATAACTGTTGGTTTTAGTTACGGAGATAAGCATATTGTAACGGCTATTATTGAAGCTCTTGAACAAAATCCAAGCTTTCAATTGATGATAATAAACCGCGGAATTGATGAAACAAATGAAAATCTCAAACCATTTATAGAAGCTGCATCTAAATATTCAAATATTTCTATAGTTTCTGAAACTTTTGAGGACTTCTCCAAGCATTATCCGGATTTGAAAGCTTACAATCAAGATGATAATAGAAAAATAGTAATAAACATACCTAATATTTAGACATGAGTATCAGTCCATTTAATCATAGTCACTTTTTAGGGTATGTTAACTTTGTTTCTCCCGCTTTTATAAAAGTGCACTTTCCTTCATCCGTATTGATGAAAACATTTGTTCATCATGCAGAAACGATGAGAGGAGGTTTGGTTGGTAATTATATTGTTATTGAAGGAGAAGAAAAGGGATTTCTCGGTAAAATGTTAGAAATTTCACTACCCGAGAAAGAACGTTTAGAATTGAGTGAAAGAACTTTCTCAACTAAAGCCTTTCATCCTGTTGGAAGGATAGAGGTACTTTTATCTTTTGACTTATTTGAACCAAGTAAAATAGAGAAAGGTATTAATAGTTTACCTCTTATTGGATCTAAAGTTTTTATATGTTCAGGAGAGTTTCTCGCTACACATTTTAAAACGTTTGGAATAAAACCAGAGAATATAATAGATTCACCGACTTTCCGAATGGGAAATTTGATCTATGATAAAAATGTTCCTGTAGATATTTCTTTACAAGCTTTATTTAGTAGACATTGTGCAGTTGTTGGTACTACTGGAGGTGGGAAAAGCTATACAATAAGTAAATTTATTGAAGGGGTTATAGAAACAGGAGCCAAAGCTATAATTTTAGATCCAACGGGAGAGTATTCTACATTCGATACACATAGGAATGTAGCTCATTCAGTATTGATTTCCGAAAGTTATTTCCCCTATCAAAATTTATCTCTTAATGATCTTTTCGTACTATTTCGGCCCTCAGGTCAAGTACAACAACCAATTTTATTAGAAGCTATAAAATCATTAAAGGTAGCAAAATGCTTATTGACAAATATTCCAAATAATGGACATACTAAAGATGGAGTAAATGATGTTTTTAATTTTAAAGGACAACATACTGTTGTTAGTAATGGATTGGTTGTTAAACAAGGGAATTTTACAGCAGCTTATAATAATGCTTATTATATATATAAAAATATTGTAGAAGATTTTGCTTTTAATAATTTCGATATTTCTTTATTACATCGACAAATTGGAAATGAATGTTTTCAAATCTTTAATGATCGATGGTCAGGAACTAGAGATGAGAGAAATTATGGAAATGCTACCAGTTTAATTATGAGGATCAATAATGTAATTTCAGACGCTGATTATTCTGGAATGTTTGGATTTAATAACCCTACAACTTCAAATCTTATAAATCAAATTGAAAATTTCTTAAAAGATCCAAGTATCAACATTCTAAGAATTGGATTTGAAAATGTTCCATATAATTTTCAAGTAAGAGAGATATTAGCCAATTCATTGGGCAGATATTTATTAAATAAAGCACGAACGAATGTATTTAGAGATGATCCTCTAATATTATTTGTTGATGAAGCTCATCAATTTTTAAATAAAAAAATCAAGGATGAATATTTTGAAAGTACAGAATTGAATGCTTTTGATAATATAGCAAAGGAAAGTCGCAAGTATGGTTTGTTTTTATGTCTTTCTACACAAATGCCTCGAGATATTCCAGTTGGTACTCTAAGCCAAATGGGAACATTTATTACCCATAGACTAATCAACTACCAAGATAAGGAAGCAATTGCTAGTTCCTGTTCTACAGCAAATAAAGAAACCTTAGCATTCTTACCTTCGTTGGGTTCAGGAGAGGCAATTATAATGGGAGTAGACTTTCCAATGCCAATATCTGTTATGGTTGACCTTCCTGAAATAACACCTAGATTTAACACACCTAAGTTTAAAATTAAACAGAGGCAAGTATAGTATTAGTGATTTCTGCAGAGTAATGAAGGTTTATCAAAGAGTTTGAGATATTATAAATAATAGGACCTTTTTTAATAAGGAATAATAAAATTTGAATTAATGAACATTCTTAGAGAAGATATAATAAGTGCATATAAACAATTGAAGAGTTTTCTATATCATGAAAATCTTCAAATTTGTGCTACAAAAATAGTGGATTTTGAAAGTGATTTTGAAAATAATATTGCCACAGTATTAGATTATTTGAATTCTAGCACTTCCCCAGAATGGGGCAAAAAGGATACATATTTTACTATCATTAAAAATTATGATGCAGCTAATGGAGGTTTAGTTTTTACTGATGTAAAGCAACGCTGGAATTCTGTGAAAAATAATATTAAAAATGTAAACTTTAGGATTATCTCTGATCTTTCAATTGAAACTCACCTTGTTTCCATAATTTGGATTAATAAAGTTGCTAAACAATATGAAATAAGATTGTCATCTTCATGTTATGGTACACGGTTACAAAAACAAGACGATAATAATCTGGGAACCAAATTATTTACAAATTATTTACACGATTACAAAAATTGGCAAGTTAGTGGAATAGAGTCTATTAAGAATGAATTTAAGAATGGTAAAGGCGTTATAGCAGTTACAGCTGATATTAAAGCTTTTTATCATAATGTCGATTACAAAGTAATAAACGACCATGAATTCTATAAGAATTTATCGTCTGATATTGAGTTCACTTCCGATATGCAGGACATTTCAGATAAGGTGTTTTTTTTAATAGATAGATGGAGTCAAAACGTATATTCTGAGCTTTCAAATAAAAGTAAAAGTACATATTATTTAGAGCATGTTGGACTTCCAATTGGTTTACCTCTTTCAAAAGTTTTGGCAAATCTCATCTTAAAAGAGTTTGATGATAAAATTCATGATGAACTATCACCTGTCTATTACGGGAGATACGTTGATGATTTATTCTTAGTAATCAAAAGTAATCCAAAAATTAATAGTAGAAATATTTTTTGGGAGCATTTGAAAAGTCGTCTAGATTTAGAAATTAGTGGTGACTGTGCTAATGTAGGCTTAAATCTAAAAAATGCAGGAAAGTCAGATTTTAATTTCAATATTGATAAAGAAAAGTTTTTTTATTTGGATAGTAAGTATGGGAAAAATCTTGTAAAGGACATTGAAGAAGAGCTAAACAAAAACAGTAGTGAATGGAGATTTGTACCTGAAAATGGAGAAGCTCTTGAAAGATTGTCCGAAGAGATTTTAACAGCCTCTACGAACTCAACAGAACCAACAAATAGTTTACGTAAATCCGATGGTATTAGTGTGAGGAGATTAAAGTTTGCACATTATATTAGTACAGTGGAATCATATGCCGTTGATCATCCTTATAATTTCTGGAAAGAAGCTATTAAAAAATTGACTGAAATTGTTAACTCAATCATTATTGATCCCTTTACTATAAGTGATTATATTCAATATTTACCACGATTTTTGAGATTGTTGGTTTTTTCGAAAAATGAATATTTACTTAAAAGTGTAGAGAATTCCCTGATTTGGACTTGTACAGAGTTAAAAACTTTAAAATCTGACGAAGATAATGATGGTGTATCACAACAGGCTATAAAAATGGCAGATTATATAAATCAAATTATAAGCGAAGCGAAACTAACTGGTACAAATTTTTTTAAAGATTATGTTTCTAAGGGATTCGCTGGTGAAAGTTTATCATATTTTTTATCAGATTTACATTTTCTCCCTCTGAATTCTATATTTACTAACTATGGTTTTTTGCTCGAGCGATTTTTAAATGAAAGTAAAACAGAAAGCTCCAAATATGAATGTGGTGATTATTCACATTTAAAGAGTGCTTTAGATTTTAAATTTGCTCAAATTATTAAAAGTAAAGATTTTCTTTTAACCAAAGCAAATGAGAAAGTAAGTAATTTTGGTTTCTTTTTTTACACGAGACCATTATCCATATTCGGAATATCACAAGCTGTTGAAAACTTTGTTATTCATAAACCCTTTTTTGAATGCTTATGTAAATTATATGATAGAGTAGTAGTATATCCTGATATTAAATCTATTAACAATGGGCATGAAATTAATATTTTGAACATTAATAAAGATAATCCAAAGGTAGCTTTGTCAAGCTATTTGTTGAATTATGATAGTTGGTTAAAAAGTGTTAGAAAATTACCTGAACCAGACGGGACCCGATGGAATAGATTATATAATTTAATGAATGAAATCTTAAAAAGTAAAACCAAATCAGATATTGTAGTTTTCCCTGAATTGTGTTTATCTGAATTTTCAGTATCTCAAATACATCGGATGATTAGACAAAGTTCAATTATTTTTATTGGTGGAATTGATTATAAATATGATAGGACGAATAAGACTGCTATTAATAGAATGGTCTATCTATTACCCGTAAAAGAAGGTAGAACGATATATCATCTCCAATTAATTCAAGAAAAAGCCATTGGTGCGATTCATGAAATGGCGGATTTAGAGAGGATTGAAGGTTTAAGGTTGATATGTACTAATCCTGATAAGTATATTATTCGATATAGTGGTTTTTCGTTTTCATCGCTAATTTGTAATGAGTTTCTAAATATAGATTATAGGACGAAATTAAGGGGGGAAGTAGACGCTCTATTTTTATTAGAATGGAATCAAGATCTTGTCTATTATAATTCATTGGTAGAAGCAACTTCTAATGACTTACATACTTTTATCGTGCAAGTTAATAACTTGTGTTATGGTGACACGAGATTAAGAGGTCCATACAAAGAAGATTATGAAAGAGATGTTGCTAGAGTAAGAGGTGGTGAAGTAGATTATTTTGTCATTGCTAAACTTGAAACTCAAGCCCTTCGAGAGTTTCAAAATTATCATATTTCACCAACAAAAGTGGGAAGTAAGTTTAAACCAGTGCCAACAGGATTTGAAATATCTTATGCTCGTAAGTTAACAAAATAAATATAATCACATTGACTAAAAATAATATATGAATTTTAAATTATGGAAGAAATTATAAATTTTATAAAAGATCATCAAATGCTTTCAGGAAGTATTGGTGTTATTGTTGTTGCAATCATAAGTTTTTTTATAAGTAGTAAAAGCAAGGGGTCGGTTATGCAGAAACAGAAAAACGCAAATAACTCGAAAGGATATCAGGCAGGGGGAGATATTAATATAAATGAGAAAAAATAGTGTCAATTCAATTAAAAATATGATTTTTTATTAGTTTAACAGGGTTTATAAAATAGTTTTGTTGTATTTTTTACTTAATAAAGTATGAGTTTAGTCGATAATTTAAACCAAGAGTCAGGAGAAAATTCTCTAAATTATCAAGCGGGTAAAGATATTGTAATACATAAATATGGCTTAGAATATAAAGAGGTTAAAGATATTGTTGAGTTATTATTTGATAAAAACTTCCCGAAACTTCAAGAAGATGCTTTAAAGAAGGCGGAGGGGTTTGTTCAAGATTTTTACACGGAGTTTGAAGAAAAATTAAAGGAGAAAATTGATAAAGTTGATATAGAAAAGCTGAGCGATCCTGATATTCAGGCTGATCTTAATAATGCTATAAAAAGTGCTGCGCGAAAAGGTTCTAAAGGAAATCTTGATATATTAGCTGAACTCCTATCAGAAAGATTGGAAGTTGATACTACTGAAATAGTTTCGATGATGATCTCTGAAGCGATTAAAGTTGTTCCAAATCTAAATAAAAAGCATATACAGTTTTTGACATTTTTATTTGGGATTAAGCATTTCTGTTTTAATAGAGACACTCAGGCTCCTTCATTGGATGCTGGTAAGAGACTTCTTTTAAGAGATTTGGAGTTAGTCAAAGAAATAAATTTGACTGATATACAAGTGTTGGAATTTTATGGCTTGATAAGGTATTCAGAAATAATTATGGAGGATCTTACTTTTGAAGATATTCGTAATAAGTACGATATTTTTTCTACTATTTCTAAAGATACATTTGAACAGCATTTAAGAAATGAATGCCCCTCTTTATATTCATATTTGGAGCTGTTCAAAAATAAGGCTGGCGCTAATATTAAGATCACTCCAGTTGGTAAATCTATTGCTATTACTTTTTTTAATAATGTGCAAAACTATTATAAAGCTGAGCATGAAAGATTTATTTATTAGAAATTTTTATTTTGAGAGCTAGAACTGCTAAATAGATATTGATTGGATGTTTAATTAATATTATGTTCTTAATTAAAGTAGAGGTTGTAACTTGAACTGTGTCAGTGGAATAATAAGATAAAAGTTGTTAAATTCAATTATTCAAAAGACAAATGCGATCTAATATTTTTTTGATTCATTTTGAGACATCAGCTTCATGACGATACGCACACTGAAATTAGCTCTCAATTGAGGAGTTTTGATGCGAGACATAATTTGGCTTTTTACAACAAGTAGATAGATTCCTGTCTAAAGATTCATCTGAGTAAGTACAATAGCATTCTTTCACGTGAGACACCTTCGTTTATTTCCAAAATTGAGTTGTACTGTTTGTGATTTTTTCTTAATAATAGGTATTTTGATTCACTTTTTTTATAAATCCAGTGGCACAAAGCTCGAATTATTGGTATTTAAAACTGGTGCACTTTCGCTCGGAATGGTTGGTGTACATTCTCCGGAATATTCAATTATATTTGACTAACTAAAATATAACTATTTGACTTTATGAAATATAACCAAACTATAAGTTTTAAAATTAACACGGCATTTGCTTTATGGGTGATATTTTGCTTTTTAATAATTCTAGGGGCTATTTATGGTCTATTGAAATGGTAT
The DNA here is from genome assembly GCF_037479535.1 of Sphingobacterium sp. MYb388. NCBI lineage: Bacteria > Pseudomonadati > Bacteroidota > Sphingobacteriia > Sphingobacteriales > Sphingobacteriaceae > Sphingobacterium > Sphingobacterium sp. MYb388. The sequence continues at coordinate 1,334,111 of NZ_JBBGYV010000001.1, forward strand.
ATAAAAGATAATGAGTATGACAGTGTAATGGCAGCCATAGCTTTTGTTGGGTTAGTTTTGACCATATTGACAGTACTTGGTGTATTTTTTAATTACCATTTATTAAGAGAACAGATTGAAACGCAAAAGGGGGAAATAGTTGAAAGTAAAAAAGATGTTGAATTTAATCGAGCTTTGGATATTATCTACAAGCAGTTGGAGTATTCGATTAAAATATGGACAGTAGATGGAATTACTAAATCAAGTTTGTTTTCAAATAACATTAAAGATCACTTAAAGCACTTGAGTATTCATAAAAATGACTGTGTCACACAGTTTTTAGTTGGGAATTTTAATTTCGTTGTTTGTGATCTCGAAGAGTTTAATGGATTTATAGGGAAATTTGATAATATGCTTAATATTTACAGAAAAATCGTCGAGAATGAAAGGTTTGATAGTACTCAGAGAATCATTTTAATGGATATCTTGAATGAAAATATTTACCAGCAATTCCGACAGTTTTTTTCAAATACGAAGCAGCTTTACAAAACTTATCTTAGGGATATTGATCGAGAAAATACACAAACAAATGTTACTGCATGGGGTGATGAAAATATTAAAGTAAGCCTTCAGAATGGCGCTAAGACAATCGATAACATTATAGCATTTTTTGAAAAACAGTAGGTGCAATTAGTATTATCTCCTTTAATAGAACAAATACATATTACTTTCATTGAACTCTATCGCTTGTTGGATGGTAAAGGGCTTTGACTGATGTTTATAAATCACACTGTGTATTTCATTGAGCAAATTTTCGTGATGGAATCTGTTATTTTGTTTTTCATCAGACACAGGGATAATATTTTTAATTTCATGTAGTATGTGCTCACATGTTATTAAGTTCGATTTTTGACCTATACTGACAAGAGCTCGTGTTACCATAGTGTGCGGTTTAAAATATCCATTGAATACAGCATCATAATCAGTTAATGATAAGGAGTATTTTGCGATTGCAATTAAATCTTCTATTGCATCTGGATTCGTAAAACTACCATAGTCATCATTGTAATATGTATCTCCACCATCCGACTTCGTGTTGAATACAATGTTTTTTAATAATTCAAAAGCTAATTCTCCGTTACTTTTAACGAGATATTTAATGATTTGAGCTTCTTCCAATAGATTTCTTTTAATCAAAAGCTCGTGATTTCTTGTCAGAAAATTCTTGACAAAATCATGTTCTCGAAGAGTTAACAACTCATTTAATATAAATGGGAGTAAATAATAATCCTCATATTTATCCAAATAGAGATATGCTAATTCTTTCAAAAATGAACTGTCATTCAAATAGAAGAGCTTTAATAGCTGCTTAGCATAATCATAATTCTTTGCTAAAATAGCATTCTTCACATCTTCTTTAATTCCATATAAGCCTTTATCAAATGGAATTTCTTGAGCGTGTAGATATTCCAGCAGTTGTATTTTAGTCTGCGGCGTCTCGTCAGTGCTGAGTTTAATTAGTACCTTTTCCTTAACTTTCTCACGACCTATAAAATCCGCAATAAAGTTGAAGTCAAAAGAACGGCTATAGCTGCTGAAATCAATTAAAGCAATCAAGAAATCTTCGGAAAATCCCGTAAATTTAAAATAACGAAGTAATTCTAAGAATAAGTATATTGTTTTGTTTTCTGTTGTGCTTAGGTCAATTGATGGGTCTTTTAGAAAACGATCCACTACGTGTTTATTGGAGAATACCCATTCTTTAAGCAGCTGTTGTTGCACATCCGACACTTGAATTCCTGTTTCTTCATTCTTCGGAAGTGCTTGAAATATACTCTCTATACGCGAAAGATCATGCTCAACTATTATTTTGTCAAGCTCATTTATGGTTAATTTTAATCCATTAGAATAACCTTGACGTAAAAATTTTGAAAGAAATATTTTCGCATACTGGCTGATACTTTTTTGAAGTTCGAAGTCATCATAATACTTTTTCCAAAACTTATCAATATCTGCATAACATAATTCCTCAAGCTCATAATAGTTAAAGATATTTTCCATTTGCACCCTTATTAGAGCAACATCAAATTTTACGTCAAATTCTCGTTGTGCACTGTTATTTTGAAATTCATATTTCTCAATTGCAAGTTTGTTTGAATCTTCGATGCGATCATTAAATTTAAATGAGCTATTGGATTCAATATATTCTTCAAATTTTACAGCACTTGACACGTTCGGATAGGAGAGTCTGCTGCGCATTCTTATTATAAAACTATCTTTTAGCGTACCATTATTGTAATAGTCTACTATATGATTAAACCAATCCTCATGCATTATTAATGCTATAAAATAGAGATTGCTGTTTTTCTCCGTTTCTACTGAAAGAAGCGTCTTGAAAATTTCCTCATTAATTAGACATTTTTTTGTTAAATCAGATATTAGATGCTCTTCCATATGGTATATCTTATCAGTTGTAATCACATCTAGGATAATATCAATTAATCTTTCTCTTGCATTTGTTTCGGTGAGTTTTATAGTGGCACCACAATGTGTAATAAACTGTTCTATATATTTTTCCCTTAGCTTGTCATTTCTTAACCATTTACTGATAAAATCAAATATTGTTAACAGGTTATTTGTATCTTTTATAGAGGTGAAAATATTGAAGATTTGTTCTTTTGTTGAAACAACAGACGCATATTTCGATGAATATGTCCATGGTTTTTCATTTATACATTTTTTCAAAATATCCATTATGAAATCTTGATGCTCAGAAAAATTATTCGCATCTATCTGAGATACCACTGTATGGACGAATTCTTTGTAGTCATACTTCGCTACAAATTTGGTCGTGTTTTTTAATAAAGCATTCTTTTTTACTTTTTCAGCTCTATGAACCAACGAGAGTGTCTCATCCATTAAATGGAGAAAATCTTCATTGTAACTTTGAAATTCACTCATAATTTGAGTTAACAAAGCCGCTATGTTATTCGTATTTGACACAGTAGCCAAAGACATGTTGTTTAGTAGTGATATCGCAGTTAAACGCGCACGTATATTCACATTCGTGTCTAATGCTTTATCAAACAAATAATCGATATTGACTTGGGTATCGCCAAATTTTCCGACAGTCTCCCGATTAGAAATCCATAGTGTTTTTTCAATACAATGTATCTCAAAATAGCGTTGAAGGCTAGTGTTTCGAATCGTATCAGATACTAACTCCGCATCACCTTGAAATATCATTTCTATATCGTTTTCAATCAACCAGGATACCAATTCATCGTAGGTTGATTGATTCTCAAATTCTATATTTAATAGTAGTGTAACCACGTTGTGCCAAGAAGGATGAATTTTATTAAGGTGACCGTCAATTTTTATAAGTGTCAATAGTTCGCCAAATTCCATTTTAGATAAAATATCCGCAACAAAATACTCTTGTATATTCTTCAGTTCGAAGCTCCATTTTTTATCTATAGATTGCTCTATGAAAGGATTCTTGGTTAAGATATTTGTATCCTTTATAAATGCACGTGCTTTTGAATCTTCAAAAGCTGACATTTGCATGATTTCCATAGCAAAAGCAAGAGTTTTCGCGGAGATGAGGTATTCACCGCTACTATAGATATGATTTCTAAACTTATCACTTTCATCCTCGATCAAACGATTTTCAATGTATTGAGCAATTAGTTTAGATCGAGATATTTCGAGCTTTTCATGCTTTAGATAGTTATTTCCTATCAATTCAAGATAGAAGGGACTTTCTAGCAGATCATGGTATTTCAAAAAATTAAAATCCCTATGTCTCTTTACAAAATCTATATTATATTTATTGGCTAAAAAGCTAATTGCCTGACCATCTATAACAGGGTTCAGATAAACGGTATTAAAGCCAGTTAAATCCTTTACAATTTTGTTGTAAATACTAGTCCTGCAGCTAATAACAAATTTAATGGTGTTATTATTCGTGTTATTTGTACTTAATTCGTCAATAAAGCTTCTTAATTTATTACTAAAATCAACAATATCATATACTTCGTCCAATCCATCCAAGACAATTATCAGATAGGGGATACGTTTGTATTCTATCGGCAAGAGATTGATGATAGTAGAACTTGAGTTGAAATTCTTTAGTGAAGTATAAAAGGGAACTTTATTCCTCTCGTTACGATTCTCCCATCCATCTAGTGCAATTCTTTTCAGTTCTGTAGTTTTACCAGAGCCAGGATTCCCCAAAACCATTATTCCATATTCTGATTCAGAAAGTAACGAATCTTCATTAAAAGTATAGATCTCTTTATTCCAATAGAATTCCTCAAAATGCTGTGCTTTTCTGAATGTTCTATCAATATGATGCGGTGTGTAGTTTATTGATCCAATAAATTTGATCCTATCCAGTTCTTTGATGTCAAAATCAACTGAGTTAATTTGTGAATCATTCCATTGAAAATACTTTTGTGCGTTTTTTAATAAAGAGCCAAAGTATTTCTGTATAACATTTTCTGGAATTGACGACATTAATTTTTCCCAACTCCAATATTGGACATCGATATTGTACTCCTTACTTAAGCTGAAGCATTCATCATCAATACCTGTGTCAGACAAAAATGATGATGCAAGTATAAACTTATTGAATGAAAGGTCTTTTTCATTTTTATATCTATAGAAAGATTCAAAATCTTTATGCAATTCTTTAATCAAATCTTTTCTAATTGAAGTATTTGAAGAATTACCTATTGACCTAAGTTTACATTGAATAGCTGTAGTTTTTTCATACGATACGACATCCATCCCAGATTGATTTTGACCATTTCTTCCATATCTTGCATAGCTTTGAGTTTGTTCTATTTCGTTGAAATAGTCCGCAATGAATTCTTCAAAAGTACTATCGTCTTTAAATGGTGGTAATATTTGGAATGGTTGTAAATGTGTCACTTTATTATATTATTAATTTATCAAAGTAGGGATAGTCTGCTCTTAATGGTATAAAATATACAAAATAGTCTCCAGTGGCAGTTCAATTTGCAGGACCTTCGGAGTACACTAATTTTATGGAAGCAAATAAGGCAATTCCTTGTAACATTTCTCGATTGCATTAACTAAAGTCGAAATTTCTTCCTTACGCTTTTCTGCGTTGATGACATAGAATGTTTCTTTTTTAGAAAAGTCATTAAATTTTATATTACCAATCTCTTTTGCGATTGGACCCCATTTTTGATTTGTTAAGTCACATAATGTAAATCCTTTGGAGTCATTTACAACCTGTAGATCTACACAATTCAAGATGAATCCTATACCCAGCTTTGTGGTCGAATTACCTTTGTTATGCGCTACCTTAGTTATATCCTTTACTTCCGGTGTCGCAGTTATTTGATATACTTTTATTATAGATAAAGCATCTTTTAATTCATTAAAAAAATCTGCAATAGTATGCCATTTCACATGGTTGAATATTTTAACAGCTTTTTTAGTGAAATACTGTTCTCCAACTTCAAGATTCCAAGCCTCATCGATTTGATCAGAAATCACCCTTTGATTATCTTTTGCGATGCTTACATCGCTGGTTAGCTTTGTTACCAAGTCTCTATATTGTAGTATAGATTGCGATAAAAAAGGACTCTCCAGCTCAGCTTCCTTAGCACATAGCGTTAGCCAATGTTTTATGTCTTTATTGTATTCTATTAACTTTAGTTTTTTAAGTGGTACATTACCAAGGCTTTCTGGATTCGGGCTATGTCCATTTAAGGTTAGATAAACAACTTGAATTACATCTCTTTTGAAGTCTATTTTACCCACTTTATTGTCACCAGTCGAAATGGTGTTGTAGTACCGTTCCAATTGCCCTTTGTATCCATCAATATTTTTAGATTTAGAGACGTTATTCAGTTCATCAGAATGGTTGCTATCACCAGCATAAATTTTATTCTCTATAATAATGGCATCTTTGTCATTGTAAATAATGATATCAATGTTATGAAACTCTCTTTTTATTCGATAGGACTCAGCACTTAATTCAATATTTAAAACCTCCTTAATAAAAAGCTTGAAAAAACGATTATTAAATCCATGCTGCTCAGTTGCAGTCAATAAGAATGCAATAAATCGAGAATGTAATCTGGTTTCATCATGCCCATCATGCAATGCTGAGAAAATATTGAATTTCTTTGCTTCTTGCTCTTTAAGTTGATTCTCAAAATGTTCTTTTAGTTTTTCCATTAAATTTAAATCCATTTTCTTGTCCGCTCTGCAGGCCTACCTATATCAATGTGAGAAGGGCAGGTACTGTTTCACCCTTATTTTAAGCTGAAGTTAGTAAAAGGATCACTATGAATCAAATTGTTGTTCTTTTTGTTAATCTAAATACAAATCCTCAAAATTTGCCTCAATCTTCCTGCGCAGCTCCTCACGTTGCTTGCTTGCCATAGCGAAAAAATATTGTAAATAATCTTCTACAGCTTTAATTTCCTCTTCTCTAAAGTACTCTTTATTATTTCGTGCAAAATCTCTTATACGCAAAATCACCTTTTGCAATCTTAAGGATTTGGTCTCCACTGCATGATTAATAAACCCTGCGAAAAAGCGCATTTTTTCATCCGTCGGATCCGGTTTGACCAGATATTTATAGGTTTGAATAAGGGCATTATCCATCTCCAACTTTATATTAATATAAGTTGTCCAAATATGATTGGGGATTGCCGCAAGGTTTTCACCATTGCTGATCATTTCGATGTGCTGTTCTAAGATCGCGCCGCATTGATCTTTTAATGCATCAGAAATGTTATCAAAAAAATATGTTAGAAAATATCTGCATCGGCGATGCTGATTTCCGAGTTGATCGATTAGAAAGATAAAAATGGATAAAATTTGTTCATCATTGCATTGGTTTTTCAAAATAGATAAAATAGTATTCTTATCAGGCCAATTACATGGGCCAATTATTTTAAAGCCAAGGTAGTAAAACAAGAATGTCTTTGTAGCAACTAAAAAACAGCAGTTATCAGGCAATTCTAAAGATTTTGCAATGACTGGGTTCCATTGACCATAATTGTTATAAGGAAGATCAGCAGTAGGTGGGTAATCGTAAAGCAGAACAAGTATTGATTTTAGGAGATTTTTGTCTATGTTTGCAATTATCCAGTCAGGGCTTTTATCCATCAATGTTCCGATCTGTAAAAGCTTTCCACTTAGTATATCGGGGCAATTATTACTAGTGACAATGATAGCTTTATACCCAATTGGTTCTTTTAAAAATAATCCCTCCAATAAGGATTGTTCATCTTCCGAGAAACTTATCCAGTTAAAAGTAATGATCCTTAAAAGGTGACCGTGGAAATGTATATTGGGAAGACTGTAAAGTGTATTGGTCAGTTCTGTTCGTTGGTCAATATTGAAATTCTTAAGATTATGATTATAAATGGTCAATATGCACCTTGAAATATGGCTTTCATATGTTTGTCTTTCAATAAAATGATCCTTGAGCCAATTAACCCATGCAAAAGTCATTTTGAAAAGCTTTTCATTGTCGTTAACTTTCGCGTGTAGAATGGCATCGGTAAATCTAGCATTTTGAATACGGATATCTTTAGGCAGGTTTTTCACAAATATTGGCGTGAGGTCGGCCCACAAATCCCATAATTTGGTCACGGCAAACTCCTCAACTTCATTTTCCCAATCAAATGTGAAGGATGTATGTCCTGAATTGAACTGCGTAAATAAATCAAGGGCCGCAAGAGAAGAAAACCTATTATCAAGAAGGTTCTTCATTTTTGCAACAACATCTACTAATACAGCATCATCTTCAAAATATGCGTATGCCTTTAGTAGCCCTTTTAGTAATTGGAACTTGATAATGGGTCTGTCATCAACAAATAACCATCTGTTTAAAGGGTATGTTTGATCATTCAAGCTCGCGGCTAAAAGGTATGCCGCTTCTGCAACTACAAATTCTTCATCATACCTCATGAAAGGCTCAAGTAATTCTAAAGGATGGTCAATTCTTAGCTTGGAATGTCTCGAGCTCCTATTTAAGTGGTTTAGCATATCAAAGGCATCAGGAGGAGATAGGTGGGGCGGTGCACTTTGATACTGTTCCCAAATTTCATTAGCATGTAGTCTGCCAAATAATCTATCTGCAACCCCGTCCCCGAAAGAAAAATACTCTTGATTGGGAATGAAAGCAACTCCATTCTGATAATAGAAATCGGAACTAAAGTAATCATTGCTCCTTATCCAACTTTCGATTAACTCATTCTGCTCCTTGGTAGCAAAATTTGTAAATTTAACTATATAGTGAAAGGCTTGTGTCCGTACGTTTACAAACGTAGACTTGAGCGCTGTTTCTGCGATACGTAAAAGTTTTTTGGCTGTACCTGTACCTTTATCTTCTTTAAAATACTCCGCAATTATATAGCAACTCTTGATTCCATTGATAGCAGTATTTATACTTAAGCTTCCAGTGGCTTTTTCTAAGATATTCAGAATGCGCTTTGTAGCGAAAGGATTATTGACTGCATTTAGCAGTCTTTTGGCTCCACTTTCATATATGGAGTGAGAAAAAGCAAACTCGCCATTGCGAAACTCTACCATCCCCATGCGAATCAGGCTATCTAAACAATCCTCGATATCCTTTGATATAGGTGGTAATTTGTGGTATTGAGCTAATGTAGGCTGTTGTGATCTACCTCCCCCTATAAAACGCATCCCCAAATGATATTCTTTGTCGTTTAATCCTGGAGTATATGCTGTATCACTATCTACCAAGAAACGTAGTTCCTGCATGGTAAGTCCGTTGATATAGGTGCTGGTAATCGCCATTTGCAACATGATGTCAATAATTGGTTTACCTGATTTTAAGATTTTAGCTTCTATATCTTGAGATTTGAAATTTGCGAGATGCCTTACAGAAGTTTCGCTTAGAGTTTCTATGAGATGTCCATTGCGTTGTAGGAATCTGAGCTGACCCGGTTGCAAAAGTGTGTCTTCTGGGTCGTTTATTAGAATATCAGCAACAATCTTATTTAGCATCTCATTATGTGTAGATTGCTGGTAGCTTTCCCATAGGGATCGTAAAAATTTTCGGTCGGTAATTGTTACATTTTTCCAAGCATCCCGAATGACTTCATGCGTTGTTACCACAGTTAGTGCTTTGAGGTTGGAGGTGGTTATAAGATATTTTCCATTTCTTGAGATTACTTGGTGAAGAAGAGTTTCAAACTTGTGGTAATCTCCAGTTGTGTTATCGTTATATCCTGTACCAAAAGGATCATCCAATAGGCACAGTCTGGTTTCAGCACTGTTATCAAGAAGGAAATTCTCTGCTTCCAATAAATTACTGGTAAATCTGAATGACAAATCAGGTACCTTTTCAAAAAGTTTATTAGTAAGATAAACAGCCATCGCACTTTTACCGCATAGCGAAGATCCAGTTAGCAGAATGTGCTTTTCTGTGGATAAAAAAGATATTAAGGAATCTTCAATTCCAACTTCAATATAGGAGCGGTCAACTTCTGGTAAGTTTTCTACAGTACGCCGAATGGCAATCTGGAACAAACTAGCAACATTTACGCTGGTACCACGGGAAGTTTTTATAATTTCTATAAGTTGATGTAGTAGTAATTCCTGTCTTGTCGATGGTATTCCTGTTTGGGAAAGTATTGAAAAAATTTGCGACTTTACTAATTGGGGATCGGCATTTTCCAATACAAAAACTGTTTTCAATATGTTTGGTAGATTATTTGACTTACGTATAGCTTCAACCTGTCGCTTAACAAAATCTTTCCGCTTTATCTCTGCTTTTGATTTGGCATTAGCAAATACTTCTTCTAAGGCTTTCAACAATTCGTCTTGCCGGTCAATTTGAGATTCATTAATGACACGATTAGTAATCGATCCACTTTGAAGTAACACACCCAAGTCTATTGCAAAATCACCAGCACGAGCATTACTAACCAGACAAAAAGATGAAATACTTCCCGATGATAGCTTCGACAGAACATTAGTATTCGAAGAATAAGCATCGAATTTAACTAGACATTTAGCTAAAACTTTAATATCCAGCATAGCCTTGCGTTTCTTAAATTGAAAGTCGACAGATCGGCCTATACCAAAATTAAAAGCCAGATCTTCCCTTGCCATTTCTTCAATGTACGCTTCTAATGATGGCTCATTCTTAATATAAAGTAAAATTAGGTAAGAACTAATTAGGTATTGGTATTCATAACCTTCTGGGCCGGATATTGGTGCTGACATTTATCTCTTGATTTAGATAAGCAAAATAGAAAATATTTGCTATATCTACATATATTCGAACCTATCCTTCTCAAGAAGGTATAAAAAAGCTGTTTTCAAATTACTTCCATGATTCTGCCATTATAAAGAAACTGTGTCTTTATTTTTTATAAGTATTTGTTTTTAAAGTGACTAATGAGGGGTTCGCCGTTTTGAACTTACCAGCTTACTGTCAAAAATTAAGCACAAAATTCGAAAGAATTATTGGATTTTTGTGTACATATAGTTGATAACACATTACATATTTACGGCTACAGTAACTGCAAAATAGGTTTTCCTTCTCATTATTTTCCGTAATAGAGTGAACACTTGCATTTTGAATATTCACTTAACAGGAGAATACGATTATGGTATCAATTTCAAATCTTTTTACCACTGTGTTTATAATCATCAAATAATTTATTGAATAATGGCGTTAAATTAGTAGATGTTAATACATTAAGTTCTTTTTTCTTTTTGTTTACAAGTGATATAGTTTCGTTCTTTATTAGGTCAGAAATCTTATCATCTAGGGATGATGTACCTTCTATAAAAATGGGACTATCAATATCTATAGCGGCTCTATAGTTATTTGAAATATCTTTGAAAATTTTTCGTGCATTGGGACCTACCTTGTCTGTTGTGAAAATTATAATTTTATCTGCTTTATACTTTATTGCTCGGTAAATGAATGGGTGGGCATGACCTGCTTCAAATGGTTTATCTTTTAATTCAAAAATCCATGTTTTGCCTCTAAAATCTACAACACAATCTACTTCCTCACTATCTTCCGAAAGACTCCAAATAATTTTTTCTAAAGGAACTCCATTGTTTATTAATGTTTTTGTTAGTAATATAGTCATCCAATGGCTTCCATTTATCATTTTTTTTGCTAAGGGAGTCAATTTGTAGCTATTCTGTGAAATATCTGAATATAGAAGGTCATTGTTTAATAATATCCGTACTGAACTTTCATAATTACTGTTTACACTAGTTGGTTTTAAACTCAGAGACAATGGTTTTGATCGAGATATCATTATAAGTAATTCCTTAAAGGTGTTAACTTTTATTAAATTTGCTGCAGAGACTTCCTTATCATTATAAACAGCCCTTGAAAATTTTCCACTAGGATAAATTCTTGATGTTACTTCCCAATTTGTCCCACTTTGATACCATCCAAAATTAAAATGTCGAACTCGACGACCATCTACTGTGATTTTTATTACGTCCTCCACCTGTTTACAGAATTTGAATAATTTACTTTCATAATTTTCTGGATGCATTGTTATTATCCCTAACTCTATCTTATTCTCCCAGCCCATATGTCTGATATTATGGTTGATAATGTAAAATATATCATTGTTGCTGACAAAAAGATCTGCCCCATGATCGAATGAATTCTCATAATTTACAACATTACAACTTATCCATTTTAATGTATCAATATCTAATGAAACAATTCCAGCAGCAGAAAGTAATCCTATTTTTCCTTCTAATATTAAAAATTTATTTCCGGACATTCGGATGTCGTTCAATACACGGATAAAATCTAGAGGTTGCAAGCCAATCTTTGTGAAGCAACTAAATATTTGGATCATAATTTTATTATTAATAATTGGCATGCTGTATGTAAGGCCATTAACTCAATCATTTTGAGCAGGAATAAGATATCATTCGTATATTTTAGCTCCTTTAAAAATATCGGCAAATGTTGACCAATCTGCTTGGTCAGCATTTTTATTTTGCTTCGTGTTATCATAATATCCCTGTATGTCTTCTGCATACATACTTAGTACTTCCAGTAAATCAGGTATTGATTTATTTTCCCAACTCTCGTTATTTTCCACAAAGTCCTTTTTTAATAATTCAAGGAATTCGACAAAACTTTTTCTATCCGTGACCTTAAAGCTGTTAATATCTTCTTTCATATATTGGAGGGGCAACTAAAATTTGTCTAAATATAACAAATCATTGATAATCAAGGCGAACAAAATAAAATTCAATTAAGCTAAAATTTATAGTAAAAATAAACTAATATATTTAGTTTTATTATTTATCTTTGAATATTGAATAAGGACGGACACGCTCAAAGATAACCGGTTGCTCAACATTCTTTCGTGTTCATCCTATTCAATATTAAATTAAAGCAGGGTAGGGTTTTGTAAGTTCGCTTTATAGTAAAGTAACTTAGGATCGAAATGTCAACTCTGTTGGAAGAAGGCAAAAACGATAAATAGTAATTGCGATGAATGTACCATTGACAACGGAGATCTTGAAGGACTTAAAGCATAAGGGATATAATATCCTGAAGTCCGATAATAGTGTGGATGATGTTATACAACATTTTGTCCCGACAAAAGTAAACGACTTATGGGCGTTTATGAGTGAATTTAAGGAAGAGTCTGCGACAGTAGTGATTGAGCAGATTTTAGACGTTCCAGAAGAAGTGTTAGAAGGAAAATTCTTAAGGGTTTTCTGATTGATCTATTATTTTTAAAAACTATACAGATGAATTTAAAGCAAATATAGCGAGAATATATCCTCAATCAACTTACAGTTGTGAAAACAAGTAAAAGTAAAGCTGTCGTCTAAACATGATATATGACTAAATTACAGTGATATTATACATAATTATTATATAACCACGATTATATAGAAAAAGAGAAATTTGATAAGCATAGCTTTTTTATATTTATTATCCTTAACTTTATGTAGTTTATAAGTCGTCGCTTATACTGTACAATCCTTCGATTAACTTACCATTAATGGCTTCAATTTTTTTTATCGCAGTTACCAACATTTTGTAAGTAAGCGTTTCGAGTGAACCTATGTCAGTGAGGGCACTGATCTCATGTAATCACTATTGTATTTAAATGATATGATTGACATTTTGTAAGAGTTTAATTAAGTATATTTAACATAGTAAGCTAATATTGTTATTTATGAAAAGAAAAGTTTCAGCCACAACTAGATTATTACATGAGTTATTCACTCAATACCAAAGTACTTTTTTGTCTTTTTGTGAATTAATAAATAATTCAATACAAGCAGAGGCTAAAAATATTAATATTGAAATAGATTATGCAAAGGCAAATGAAATAGTCCCAACAGTAATAAAAAAAATTGAAATAAAAGATGACGGAACTGGAGTTCATACTAATAATATCCAAGGAAAGTTATTAGATTTTGGTGATTCTACCAAAAAAGGAGGAAAGGGGATTGGGAGGTTCGCAGCTCTTCAAATTGGTTCGCAAGTTATTATAGAAACTGTTGGCTGTGATAAATTGACTGGCAAATATTCCAAAGCAATCATACCATTTAATGAGCAGTATATCAAAAGTGTAAAGAAAATTGAAGAGCTCGAAATAGATACTGAGGAAAGAGAGTTAAAGGGAAATCATAACACATATTATAAAGTTTTAATAACTAATATCTACGACCAGCACCTCCTTGGAAAAAACTCAAAAAGGAAAATATCGGAACGACTATTGGAGAGTAATTTACCAAACGCTATCTTCGAACGTTATCCAATAGTAATTTTTAATAAATCGGTTCGTTTTAAAATAAATGGAGTCATATTGAAGCCAGAGCAGTTTATTGAAGGAGAACCAATTAGATTGAAATTAATGTATACAGACCAACAAAATGTCAGCCATGATTTATTTTTTACTTTTATACAGCTCAGATCTACTATAGAAGAAGTTCGGGTTTTTCTGACCACTAAAAATGATGGCGTTGACCATATCGTGGGAGGATTTCAGTATGAAGCGGATTGGATGGATCCGAGTGCTAAAGGTTGGTTTGTTTATATACATTCGGATAATCTCGATACTGATTTATACAGAAATTGGAATTTAGACTCATTAGATGATCGAGGTCATAATTTTAAGTTTTTTATTAAAGAACGACTTAATGAGTTTTTCAAAGAAAAAAATAAGAGGTATGAGGATTTTATGGATAAGCTCAGTGGTGATAAGTACTATCCATATAAGGACCTCTCAAATGCGACTTCAAAATCAAAGGTAGTTTTATTCAATAAAGTAGCATATTTTGTCGAACAGCGATATGATTTATTTACTACAAATAAACACTTAAGAGAAATAATTTACCCTTTAATAGATCGTACGATCATCACAGGGGAGCTTGATGATATTCTGCAGAAAATATTAAGATTAGATAGTAAAGTTATAAAAAGGTTTAAAACATTACTAAATAGAGCGGAGATAGAAGATATAATTGAGTTTTCTGAAAAAGTTTCTAAGAAACTTGAGGATATAGATTTTCTTGAGAAAATCACATGTACTGATATATCAAAGCATGTTGCTGAGAGAAAAGAATTACATAAAGTTTTGGAAAAAATGTTGTGGATTTTTGGAGAACAATACTTAGATAGTACTAATTTGCTATCTGATAAGAATTTAGAAAATAATTTGAAAGAATTAGCCGAAAAGACGATGAAGTATAAAGCTGATAGAAAATTAGATAATATTAGCTCTGAAAAAACTTCGAAAGTAAAATCCATAACCGATTTATTTATATACAATGAAAAGCCTATTGATGGAGTTAGAAGAGAAGTGTTAGTTGTAGAATTGAAATCTCCAAAAGTTAAAATTAGTCAAAATGAATTGAACCAAGCTATGAGATATGCTCAAGAAATAGAGCAAAATCCCTTTTATTCTGAAGACATCAATTATCATATTATTTTAGTTAGCTCTGAGATAAGTAGTAATGCTAAATTTCAATTAAACGGAATTACTAAACCACGAGAAAACCCATTCTTTTTCTTTAGGTCAGAAAATAAAAACATAACAATATCTGTTATGAGATGGGGGCAAATAATTGAAATGAACAAACGAAAGTTGAGCTATCTGTCTTCCAAATTGAAAATTAAAGATGTGGATATTGAAGAGAAAATCAATTCGGATTTTAATGAAATTGGTTTTGGTAAAGTACGATCGGTTTTAAGAAAAGTTGCAGTTGCTCATTAGAATATTAATATAGTTTATGATGAGTTTTATTAATAAACGGAAAGCTTAGTTAATAAAAGTAAATATTTTAAAGGTTTTTTGATTTAATAAAGCTTATAAAAGAGTTTAATACATTCTCAAATACAGTGACCGAATATTTATCTATTTCTAAGTTATTGAGGACTTTGAAATAGCTTAAGTCATCGGATAAGGGTAGAGAGTTAGGGGTACTGTCTGATTGCATAATACTCTGAGATAAAATCTGATCAATTTCACCAAAGATAGTGTCTAGTTCATTAGATAATTCTATTTCTAATTGTTTATAATCAATAGCGTAATCTTTTAAACCAAGTCGATTATTAACTAGTGCTTTTACAGCAATAAATATAACTTCTAAAGCGAGTTTATCGTTGATACCTATTTTAGAAGATTTACCAGCCTGAAGCATAAGTAAATCAATAAAAGTATCAGGTCTAGCTAATCTCCAGAATAATCCTTCTTGTTCGATATTTTTTTCGAACTGTTGGAAAATAAACTTTTTCGTTGTTATCATATTAAATTGGCTTTGCATCACTCCACATACGGTCAAACTCTTCTTGATATTCATTGAAAAGCCACTGACCTTTGGATAATTCTATAGTTAAAGTGGATTTACTTTGTTTTTTATAAAAATGAGGACCAATGAACATTACATCATCAATTCTATATATCATAGAAGATAATGGCATATCAATAATCCTAATTTCAACATTCTCTACCTTAGAATAGAAAGTTTTAAAGGTGTCTATCTTCTCTCTAAATAAAACTATGGATTTTCCTTCAATTTTGGCTCTTTTAATTGCGGCATCACTTTCGGTATCTACAAATAATACTCTTATTTTGACAGTGCTTTTCGCAGCCTTTTTTTTAATTATTTCACTAAAACTTTCAAAAAACCCACTTAGGGAATAACCACAAATATCTAAACTGTTCTCTAGATTATTAACTAACTTGTCGTATCTATCTAAGTCCCGTTTTTTAGAAACCCACTGTATACCAGAATCGATGATTATATTATTCATCTTCTGATTGATTTTTTTTACATTGAATTTTCTCCATAAGTCCAAAGCTACCACAATACCGGTTGCAATGAGTGAAGTACCAATAGATATCTTAATATTGGAAACCTGAGGATCTTCTTTACTGGTACAAAAACCAATAGATATTAGATAATAACCTATTCCGAGAATAATTATATTTGTTAAAATATAAGCTTTGTTATTTAGTAAGTACCTTGTTACATTCATCACCAAGTAAGTTAAATAAAAGGATTTGTTCAAATATTAGCATATGTATTTCTTCTTTAGTTAACCAATCGCAATTGTTTTTAAAGCATTCAATTTCATGAAAACTCTTCTGCTCATTGATTAAAGTAAGGTATTCCTTGTAGACATTTCTTTGTAAATCTAATGAGTCTTCATGTATATCTTTTTTTCCCTGTAGGTATTCACGATCGACACCAGTTCGCGAGGAATTTAAAGAAGTTTCTATGTGGTTAAATGGAACATTTAAAAAAAAGGATATGTCAGGAAGAGGCAAAGAATTATGATTAAATTCAAAATCCAGAATCCATTCTTTTAGCTCAGTTTTATCTTCAAGATTTTCTGTCTTAGCACATTGAAATGCAATGTTTGAATTAACGTATCTATCCATAATAATTAAGTATCCATCATTCAACCATTCATTCAGCAATGCTTTATGTTCATTCCTGTCTTCAGCAAATAATAGAGCAACTAGTTTCGGATGTACGTTTTCTAATGGACCTAACTCTCCTCTTAAATATTCGGCAATTAACTTTCCATAAGCCCCTTGATTTAACATAGGAAAGTGAATAAATTTGTGTTTAATCTTTAAATCATTAAATTTGTTTATTAATAATTCGATTTGAGTTGATTTTCCTGCACCATCTAATCCTTCTATTGTTATTATTTTTCCCTTCATCATTAATTAATTTTGAAAAACTCTTGAGATAAAACCTCGACTTCTAAATCATCAGTACTAAATACCAGTGCTAACGTTTCACCTTTTTGTACTATTGATTGTTCTGGTTTTAGCAATAAAACGCCTTCTAGGAACCTATTTTCTTTTTTGAAGAAATTTGAACCGGCCTGAAGCTTTATGTTAACAAAACTACCAATATTTTTTTGATTAATTTCTTCAATTATTCCATTTTTATGAGCATTCACTCGAAACTCTTTGATGTTAAATGTATTGGTGAACGGTAAGGTATTATCTATCTTAAAAATTGTTTCATCACATACTCCATGAGATTTTAGTATTTCTTTAAAAGCGAGATATACATTATTGTTCGCGAACAGATTAATGCATTTTTGTTCAACTATGCTAGGATGAATACTAAATTGTTTAGCGATCAATTTAGCTGTCATTTTTATGACTAATGTCTTTTGCTGATCTAGTAAATTGCTGTCAAATTCAAGATCCGAATATGTCGAAACATTTCTCATTAGACATATACTCTCAATTACCTCCAAATAATTTCCCACGGAAGACCCATACCATGTGTTTGTTTCTGTAAATTCAGCTATAGTATCAATACCAAACATCCTTAATAACGGTTTTATTTGGTCAAAAAAACTATTTGCCGATTTTAGATTTTTTAAGAATGCATTTTTTCCATATCGTACATCAAGCATTAAAGTGTCTACTGGATTTGCTATTTGTTTACTGGCTATACTTGTAATGATGAGTGGCAGCGAATCTACGGTATTAGTTATACTTCTTAATTGGTATAAATTTGTATCCGAAGGATTATAATCTTTGTGGGCTACAGTCATACAGACACCGTCTTTGCTGAGAAGATTAATAGAATCCAAACCTGGATCAGGAAACGAAAAATTAGGAATGCTAGATAGTTTGTCCCAAGTACCACCAGTAAAACTTAGAGTTTTAGCAACTAAGAATGGTGATACAAAATCATATTCCTTTGTTAAACATTTTAAGAGTGCCGGCATTATTAGTGCTATTTTTTCAGAGACGCCTCCAGTTGGATAGCGTCTCAAGAGCTTCTTATTTTGAAATGAAGGCGAATTTCTATAATCAAATGTTTTTCCTGATTCTGCCATTTTTAAACTCAATAGATACTGACTATCTAGATCCAAACCTTTAAATTTAATAAGGTTAAGGATAGTAGTTAGCATTAGAGAATAAATATTGGGCTCTAATGACATACTTACAAATAGTTCTATATCATTTTCACTTAGTTGCTCTTTATTATATAGTTTATAAATTATAGATTTCGTGTTTGGATCGTTCCTCTTTTTTAGATTGAGAACTTTAATTATCTCGTTTTGAATATCAGTTTCCTTAATATCAGTAATTATCGATTCAATATAGGTCGTTATGTTTGGATCATTTTTTAAAATAATCTGAATTATGCTAGATAAGTATTGCTCTTTACCATGTCTAACATTTTTTCTTTGATTTATTAACTTTTCTAAGTTTTGAAGAAGGTTTTTGTTGTTTTCTATATCGTTAAAAACTTCAGTATAATTCATTATATTAAGTGATTTTGCAGTTTTTTAATAATTTTTTTTGCCTCAACGTAGGGATCAGTAAAAGATTGTTCGTGAATGATCAATTTACATTCACTTGTATTACAATACTTCTCTACAGCTTCAATAAACGCATTCTGTAGGATAAATGATTTTTTAAAATCACGGTCTTTATCGAGCTCTCTATTTCGTTTTTCAATAAACTTGGTCCAATTTTCTTCAGTTTGTTTAAAAAAGATAATTATATCCAAATCAGGAAGTAGTTCGAGGTCCTTCTTAGATATGCTTTTTACTTCTTCGTAATACGGATCATCAGGGCATAATAGCCATTCAAGTCCCTCTTTATCATGATACAAGTAAAATAATTTATCATAGCATGAATCTAACATCGTATTTAATCCTTTATCCCTTAGTGCGTTGGCTTTATAATACTGAGGAACTCTAATCGATCTAAACCACATCAAACCTGTGAAGTTTCCACTTATATTGCGTGATCGGACAGCATCAGCCCAGTCTTTTTCTTCTGGTTCGTGAAATGTTTGAATATTCATTATTTCTCCCATTTTCTTTATAGTCGTAGACTTACCACTACCTGGTATTCCAAATGCGCCAATTAATTTTCCTTTAATCATTCTATCTTGTACAGTTTTTTATTTTTTTTTTACTTCTTCATCACTATTTTCGATTAATTTTGCATTCTCATATTTTTTTAATGGTGAATCTGTTTTATACAAAACTTTTCCAGATGGAACTACTTTACTAGATCCATCAAGGTGGGATTCTTGATCATCAAAAAAGATATGTGCTCCAAATGCTTTTAAAACTTTGTCTTTTGATAATCCTCCCATAAAATATGCTTCGTCAACATAAACACCCCAATGACGCAATGTTTTGATTACTCTCATGTGGCTTGGAGCATTTCTTGCAGTTACTATAGCTATTCGTAATGGTGTTAATTCAATTGTTGTAGGTAAAAACTCCTGAATTTTTGATAATTTCCTTAATAACTCTGCGAAAGGACCGTCATTTAATGGTATATCTTCATTATCGGATTCGTGCTTATGAAAGGCTTCAATACCTTTTTCCTTATAAATTTGTTCTGATTCCTCCGAGAAAACAACTGCATCAGCATCAAAGGCAAATTTAACTCTATCCATTTCGGGTATATAATCTGTAGGAGGGGCATAAATTAATGCTGTTGCACATTTTGACGTATCACTTATTTTTTGTACTTCAATTTCATCTTTTGATAAGAATAAATCTACATCAAATGCATCTATAAATGGAGCAAGTGGATCTCCTCCTGAAAATGCCCATCTAGTAATTGGAAGATTAAAGTGCTTAATTGATTTTAAAACCCGCACACCTGTTTCAGGACTATTTCTCGACATTACAACAACTTCAACAATTTGTTTAGACGCGATTTCGTTTAATTTTAATAAGCTTTTAATTAATGGAAAAGCTGTACCTTCTGATAATAACTCATTTTCATGCTCTAATTGATATTTTCTAAATCCTTCGACATTTTCTGTCTGAAATATTTCGTTTTCTATTTCTAAATTGAAGAGAGCCCTAGAAGAAACTCCGACAACTAAAATTTCTGAGAAGTTTAATGCCATAATTGTTTTGCAACTTTTGAATAAATAGTCTCTAAAATATGAAAGTTAAAGACTATTTTAATTGGTTAATAATATTTTCTTTAAAAATAGGAAATGATTTTTTGAAAAAAAACAATAAATTTAATAATTAAAAATATTGATTTTTTACGGATCAAAAATAGAAGTTCTATTAAGATATAAAATACGGGAAACCATATTTTGGCATATTGCTCTGAATCATTGTTAATACTTTAATTTCAAATTTAGGTTAAACAGTTAAAGGCGAGGATATTTTGAAGAGTTTAATATGAATAGAGGCTTTGTAAATATTTTGTCTGCTCCAAAAGATGTGGCGCAAGCAGATATAGTTAAAGGATTTGCCCCATGAATTGTTTGAATTTGTCTAGCTTGTTCTTTAGCCTCACTTGTTTTTTTGTTAAATATTTTGACGAGGTCCCTTTTGCTTCAAAAACATGCCATTCTCCATTTGAAGTTTGTCCAACTAAATCAGGTTCTTTCTGTTCGTTAAAAATAATTCATACGTAGGATAAATAATATAGATGTTGCGAAGATATTTTGTAATTTGACAAAAAATCTATTGCTAAATGAAAAGTGTAATTTAGATCTTCCCTGTGAATTGTGGAGATGCAATACGTATTATTCAAAAAAAAGGTAAAGGTAAGACGGTGGGAAATATCCTTATAGATTCCGGATATATCAATACATACAATGTTCTAAAAAATGGAATAAGAGATATTTTTGATAATAAAGCAAAAATAGATCTTTGGGTTTTGACTCATTTAGACGCCGACCATATCAATGGGGCCGTTAAGTTTTTAAGAGATCCAGAAATCCATGAGAGTGATTCAATTATAAAGGAGCTATGGTTTAATTTTCATGATTCATTTAGGGTTAGAAGATCAAACGGATATGTCAGTTTTGGAAAGGGGATAAAATTAAAGAATGATTTAAAATGAGACTGTAACGTAAACTGTGTCAACAGAATAATTTAATAAGATTTTTTATATTTAATTATTCAAACGACATGGTCATGAAAGAAAAGACCCCATTCGATTTTTCATTCGTATTTGTTTTTTAATTGTATTCAAGAGGGCTTCGCCGTTTTGAACGCTTCAAAGATGAAGCTATGCAAGGTCTTTATAACGGGAAGAGTTTATCTCCCAACGACGGCGTTCTGGCGCCCCTAATGAAGCATTTACTAGAGTCTATGATGGATGGCGAACTAGAGAGTCACCTTCAGGAAGATAAAGCCTCAGGTAATCCCAATCGTCGTAATGGTAAGACTAAAAAGACTGTCCGCGGCCTTAATACAGGTACTTTTGAACTGGAGTCTGGACGGGATAGATCCGGTACATTTGAGCCTAAGGTAATTCCCAAGCGTCAGCTCATTATTACAGAACAATTAGAAGGCCATGTCCTGAGTATGTATGCCAAAGGGATGAGCACACGTGCTATAAGTGATTTTATCCATGAGATGTATGCTATGGATATTTCTGCAACCGAAATATCCCGTATCACAGAAAGTGTTATGCCTGCCGTTAATGAGTGGCGAAGTCGTCCGCTAGAGGCCGTCTATCCCTTTGTTTTCCTGGACTGCATGCATTATAAAGTCCGTCAGAACGGCACGGTTGAATCTAGAGCTATTTATAATATATTAGGTGTAGGAATGGATGGACGTAAAGATCTGATAGGTCTTTATAGTTCAGAGAATGAGGGTGCGAAGTTTTGGCTATCTGTTCTTACAGACCTAAAACAGCGTGGTGTCGAAGACATTCTAATTGCCTGTATCGATGGTTTAAAAGGCTTTCCTGAAGCTATTGAAGCTATTTTCCCTAAAACTAAAGTTCAATTATGTATCGTCCACCAGATAAGATCAAGTATGCGCTATGTTACAGAAAAGGATAAAAAAGCTGTCATTGAAGACCTAAAGCCCGTTTATAAAGCTGTTAACGAAGAAATGGGTTATGAAAATTTAATTATCTTCGAAGAGAAATGGGGTAAGAAATATCCAATTGCTGCTAAATCCTGGTTGGATAATTGGACGAACTTATCTACTTTTTTCGAGTATGATGAGCAGGTCCGCAAGACTATCTACACCACTAATCCTATTGAAGGAATGCACCGTCAGGTACGTAAAATCACGAAGTCTAAAGGTGCATTCAGTTCTGAGCAGGCTCTTATGAAGTTGATGTTCTTGATAATAAAGGACATCTCTAAAAAGTGGACAATGCCGATGCACAACTGGGGCTTGACGATCTCTCAACTTTATATTAAATTTGGAAATAGGCTCAAGCTGGATAGAGGCTTTTAGAATTAGGCTAATTATCCAATGACACAGTTTGAATTACACTCCCCTGAACTCCGTATTTTTATTTAAATAGTTTATAGAACACTGTCGAAATTTTATTGATATTTTTCTAAAGATGTTTTAAATAAATTATCAGCTTCATCTTTAAATCTACTTTTGTTATTCAAAAATGTTGTGAACTTCTCTGCTATATGCTTGTAAATAATTTGATGAGCTTTATTTCCTAAGATTGTTTCATCATAAGGATCCAATTCAAAGTTTTCATTAGTGGCAATATCAAGTAAATTTAGCAAGTCATCCTTTTCAATTTGGTCGATTTCAGTCCAGATTGTTGGATTAGTTTTGTCTTTAATAAGATAACCTTTATGATTTTCAATTTTTAAGTATTTCATATGCTTGTTGTTTTCTTTCGTAGTAAGCTTCTTCACCAGCTTCTAAGCAGTTAAATAAAATATCTATATTTTGTATTTCTTCACCTTCAGAGTTTTTTAGAATTTTACTCATTGGATGACCAAAGAATACCTTATACATTAGTTCTCCATTGTCGATTACTTTATTTGTATAAACTAAGTAATCTGGTTTTATGGATGCTCCAATGGTACTATTATGAGTTACAACAATGACGGGAATTTCTTTAGAAATCTCTTTAATTAATTCATTAACTTCATTTTTAAGAAATATATTATCAAAAGAAGATTCTGGTTCATCAATCATTAAAATATCATGTTTTAATGCATCACTAATTTCATGTAGTAGATTAAATTCTGACCTTTCTCCACCCGAAACAGGAAAGCCGTGCTTGTTTAATGTTTTATATTCTATATCTACAAAATATTTATAATAATCAGTTTCTTCAATAGCAATGTTTTTTAACGACACTAAAAACCTATACGGTTTATCGTAATTATTAAATGCATCACTGAATGCTAATTTAGATTTACTTTTTTTCTGTAATTGAAGTGCACCAGTGAATTTTTTCGTCTTAGCAATAACTTTAAATCCACGAATTTCTTTGCTGTCAATTATTTTTTCAGCTTGTAGTTTATTTACAATTTCATCAAATTTTGAAACCTTTATTTTATCTATTTGGATTTTGTTAAAATCTATATCTTCAATTGAAGTTGATGAGGAACGGATTTTTAAATCATCTTTAATTCTTTCACTAAGATCGTTTACAAAACTTTTTTCAAGATTTTTGATATGTTTTCCTTTATAAGTTTCGATTAATTCGAAAAATAAATCTTTCAAACTAGTTTCGGTTATGTGTTTATTAATTAAAGATTTGTATTCAGTGTTATCTAATAATAATTCAGTTGCCTTTATTAATGCTTTTAAATTCTCTAAATCATCTAATTCATATTTGGTTTCATTATAGAGTTTACATTTTGAAAAACTATCTAATTTATAACTTTCTGAAGTGAATTTTTTAAGTGATTCAAGATACTTTTCTATATCTTGATTATTAGTCTTAATATCAACTTCGTTTACATCATAAATTATATCTTTAAATTCTTTAAGATAGTTTTCAGAAACTAAACTATGTCTTGTTGTAACTAATTCTTTAAATTTTTCTTCATCATTCTGAAGCAATGAAAACTGTTCAATATATTTTACATTTTCAAAGCCACTAATGATTTTTTCTAAAGTGTATGTTTTTCCAGTTGAACGTTCTCCAATAATTACATTAAGTCCCGTAGATAATATAATACCATCATCAGTTGCTTGGAAAAACTCATTTCCTTCTTCTTTAGAAAGATATACCTTATTTTTATCAAATAAACAACCTTTTAATGCGATTAAAGAGTCTTCTGCTGCATCAATATATGTTTGACGTGTTGGATAGTTTGGCATATCCTCAACAAATCTACAATCACTAAAAATAACAGGTACAAGTTTATCTCCTTCAGTTAAACAAGCTTTGAATTTTCTAATACTTGTAACTTCACCACAAAAGATATTATCTCCAAGTTTAACCAATGTTTCAGGCTTTATGTTTGGTTTCTTGTCGTAGTGAGGAATAAGTAAATATTTAGATAATAACGGAAATATCTCAATTAATTGCTCGTATGATATATAGTCAGATTTTAATTTTATAAGGTCTGTAACTTTTTTACATTTTAAATCGAAGTCATCTAAATCTTCATTTTCTGATATTAAAAGCATGTGTCCTGCCTCTAAATCTATTTCTATACCAGGAAATACTTTGATATGTAATTGAGTTGAAATATATTCGAATTGAGATTTATCAAATAGATTATGATTAGTTATTGCAATGCAATCTAATTCTAATTTTTCTACATAATCTTTTAAAGAATTTAAACTGAAAAAAAATTCTCTGTCACTTATCGAAGGAACGGTATGAATGTGTAAATCTACTTTCTTCAAATTTAAGCGGTGTTTTGGTTAAAAATTGTATTTTTTAGTAGAAACTACTACATAATTCGTTTCTGTGTTGAATATATCAATTTAAAATTGAATTATAAAAAAAAATATCTACAATCATTCCCCTTAAGTTTGTAAAATAAATAAACTAGCTGATTATCAGCGTGTTTTCTTTATTCTCAGCGGAGAGGGTGGGAATCGGATCCTACATTAAATAATTTGGGACGATATTAAATTTCCCCAACAAAAACATCATAGTAATCACTTAATCCCTGTTTTTAACCAAACGAGGAGCTTTCTTCTTTTCCGCATAATGCTACATATCATTAGCAATGAATAGCGGTCTAACTTGTTCATTAAAATAAGGTTCACAATCCAGAAAAATTCGCAACGCTGTTTTAGCAGTATTGAAATATCCATTATGGTAATTATCACCTATCCAGCCTTGAACCTGCGTGTCAGTTATTGTGCTCGAAGAATCCAAAAGAATATCTTTGTCTTCATCGCCAAATCTTTAAATTTTTTGTTGTTCAAATAATGCAATAATCATTTCTAACCTAACAATGGGTCAAGCAAGTCCAACGGCTAATTCCAGCATTTGATTTATTGATATTTTATAAATTCTTTTTTAATCTTTAGACCCCTATAATGAGAAATAGGAATAGGGTCTCCAGGAAGAACTATTGATGCCATTGGTACTACTTGGTCGAACATAGATTTTGGATATTCGCCATCATCTAGTTTGATTTGGTTTTTATCAAAGTATTCGATATTATATTTTCGAGATTCGAGCTGGTATAATTGACCATCTTCCATAGGTATATAGTCAATCATGATCCCAAATTGTTTTCCGTTTGATTCTGTATTAACTCTTACAATTGTTTCTTTCATATCATATTGCTTAAACATTTACCCCTTATTGTCTTTATTAACCTCTGCTTTTGTATCACCATCAACCACAATTATTTCAACGATTACATTTACCATTAACTTGGATAGGGAGCCCTCAGCGTTCTTCTTCGGTTCCTTTTGGTATTAAATAATGAATTGATTATCTAAAATTTAAGATTGATAATTTTGTTTGCAACTTGCCGACAATGTTCAATATTACCGACAACTCCAATGGTTGCAATTTCTATTTCATGTAAAGTCTGTGCAATGGTTTCCTTATCCGATCCAGTATTTTTTAACTCAAATATTGTCGGTGTATAAATTTGATATTCATCTCTTGGTGCGATATCGTTAACTCCAATTGGGTCCCAGTCTTTCCATAATATTAGGTCGATTGCTTCATAAAGATTGGTAGGTTCTTCGTTTTTAAGAAGCTTATAAAAGTCTGTGACAAGTGATTCTATGCAAGTGTGGTCTGTTTGAAAACTGAATTTTAAGCAATGCTCTTCATGTGAACCACCAACTTGTCCACATACAATTACTTGTCTATGAGGCTTCATTTGAAAATTTATAGTTGCGTCACTGTCGTTGTCTTCAAATATTGTGTTGCCAAACATTGTTTGATTCATTATTGTCAAGTCCGAACACAACTTTTCTATTTGTTCACGCCTAACGCAAAAATGTGAAGTTCCGCTGAAGCCATTTGAAGAAACTATCAAGTCGAAAGTAAAATTGATTTGAACTAAATATCTAGTCGCAAACGAAAGCCGTTCAGTTTCGCTGTTAGTTTTTAGTTCAATTATGTTATCAAGTACTATCATTCTATTTTTGTTTTATGTTCTATAATTTTTACAGACTTGGCGTAATGGCTAGTTTCGGAGACCAAAACTTTATGTTAAAATATTGCTAAAATGGATACCAATAAAGCAATGGCATAAAATCTAAATATTTTTATAGGTTTTTGCACCAGTTATTCCACTTCAAAGTACACCACTTTTGATGGTTATTTAGGAGCTGTTTGATGCAGTCTGATACACTTATATATTACTGATCATTCTTGGAACTGCGAAGCAATCATGAATACAGTTAAAAGCAGATAATTATGAATAAAAGATGCCTATGGCCTTTTTTGATGCGTCACACTTCCCCTTGCTTATCCTGCATCGAGATAGTTTAATATCTCAAGTTCAAGCTCTGAATCTTTAAGCTTTTTCTCTAAGGCACTTATACGCTCCTGCTGTGGTGTCTGTTTGACATTTGCATTGTCAGGAAAACTGCCTGCTCCGAAATCTTCTGATTCTTTACGCCATTTATATAATTAAGGGGTTGATACACCTAATTCACGGGCTAGCTCAGAAATATTTTTCCGGTCTTTACTCAACTCAACTGCACGTTCTTTAAAGGTGCGATCATATTTTCTTACGGATTTTATTCATCGTTTCAAAATTAATATATTTATTGTTCTTAACTTACAATGCCGACTAAGTTAGCAACTCCATTCTTTTATTTTTGTGCTAAGTACCATTCGATTGCTCGTTTTTCTTCCACCTGTAAAAAAGCATCTTTACCCTCATTGTAATCGTTTCCATCCTGCCATTCGTGCTTTATCAACCCTTCTTTCAAAGCCTGGTATTCATCTTTCACGTTAGGATGCGTTCTTAAATAATCCCGAAAAGCAATGTGTCGCACCCAATTTTCTGAATTTTTTGGAATTACATGGATATGTGCAATTCGCAAAGCATGGTCATTCAACCTGTCTGGAATTTTGTCAAAAGTTCCAATGCAGGTAGGTAATCCGAGTTTATCGGGTTTTTCTCTAAGTAATACAAAGAAACGTCTGTAAGGCATGTCGATATTATATTTCTCATAGTATACGTATTGCCTGTTAGCCAGCAATGCTGGTACTTTATCAAGATCGTTTTCATCTTCCAATCCAACAATAATGTCAATAATTGGTTTTGCAGACAGTCCTTCTACAGATGTGCTGCCTATGTGGTCAACTGATGCCTTTATCGGAAGCAACAGTTTATCCAATTCCCGTTTGATAGTGTTGAACTGATCTTTCCAAGTGGGATTATAGGGTTCAAAGGGTAGTATCATTGCTTTTTTTATTATTAGTTCTATTTCTGTGCATATTTAACCTGTAATACTATCGATATCTATTGTCATTGCGTATTTCTTACACTTTTACTTGACAAAATTAGTCAATTACCTACATCAAACTGTTAACATATCTATACGATTCATATTCATTTTGTAATGTTTATGTTATCTTAATCCTAGCTGTAAGTAGCAACTTTGTATCAACAGATTTTAGCAAAAGTAATTCGCCATTACATTAGCTAAAATTAAAAAAAGGCCGCATCTTTTGGTGTGAAACAAAATCAATGTCGGCCTCTTAATAAAAACAGAGTTTTTATGTGGTACAAAGTTAAAGAATTAATTGGATCGGGACTAAACATAAGTCAGATTCATGTTGAAACCGGTTTAGACCGGGCTACAGTACGCAAGTATCTGTCACTTTCAGAAAAAGGTTTCCATGACTGGATCTCACGGCCCAGAAATCTCCCCAAGAAACTTTCGGTCTATTACAGTTATGTTAAAGAAACCCTGGAACTTCAGCCCTATCTATCCGCAGCACAGGTTGAGGATCGCCTTATGGAGCGATATTCCGACCTCCCTACGGTACATAGCAAAACCATCTATAATTTTGTCAGGAACATCCGTCTTGAACATGGTCTGGTAAAATACAGGGATAAACAGGCGCGTGATTATGAAAAATTGCCGGATACACCTTATGGCCAGCAGGCACAGGTTGACTTTGGACAGGCCTTTATGCAGACCGACACCACTTACCAGATGAAAGTTTACTTCTTTGCAATGGTACTGAGCCGCTCACGGCAAAAGTTTGTTCACTTCCAGAACCATCCGTTTACCACAACAACAGCTGTTTATGCACATGAACTTGCTTTTGAGTTTTTTCAGGGTATCCCTCAGCAGATCATCTATGACCAGGACCGGCTATTTATCCAGGAAGAAAACCTTGGCGATATCCTGTTGACTGACGGTTTCCGTTCTTTTTGTGACAGTAACCCATTTGAACCAGTGTTCTGCAGAAAGGCTGACCCTGAATCAAAGGGAAAAATAGAAAATGTGGTCAAATATGTAAAGCATAACTTTCTTCGTGGACGCTTATATAAAACAGTTCCTGTCCTGCAGAAAGAGGCTCTGGACTGGCTTAAAAGACGTGGCAACTGAAAAGTACATGGCAGCACCGGTAAGATACCCCATAAGGAGTGGCTGATGGAGCAAAAGTATCTGCAGTCTATCACTGCTGTTCCAACTTTACCTAAGACAATGTTACCTGAATACTTTGTAAGAAAAGATAACTGTATTACCTATCGTGGCAATTACTATAGTCTTCCATCTGGAAGTTATAAAGGTCAGGGAACCAAAGTACTGCTTGAAATCAAGGGGAGCAGTATGTGCATCTATAGCGAAGCGAATCAGATAGTGGCACGGCATATCATCTCACAGCAGAAAGGCTATATCGTACGTCTTGAAGGACATAAAAGAACCGGTTCAGACCGTGTTGAACAAACAACAGCAGAAGTGACCGCTCTTTTTAACAATAATAATGGGGTCATTTATCTTACGCTTTTAAAAGAAAACAGACCGAGGTATTACCATGACAGCCTAAAAGTGATCCTTAAAAATCTCAGGAGTGCATCGCAGGAATCTATAGATCAGACATTGGGCATATGTCTGGAAAACAAAATCTTCAATGCCTATGAATTCTCCCAGGTTCTCAATCTGCAGAAGAAACTGCATCCTGCAGGCACAGAATATCTAACAGTCGGATCCAGTGCTGACACTACGCATTTACAGCAGGGCCTGGATCCTGAAACCAGTAATATCAATTATTATGAATCTATACTCAACTAATCATGGAACAGATCAAACAAATCAAAGAACATGCAGAGACATTGCGTCTGACCAATCTCAAAAAAGCTCCGGAAGAACTGATCCATCGGGCACAGATCGATAAACCGTCCTATATGGATTTTATCATGGAGATATTGGCAAGTGAAGTGAGCTACCGAAAATCGGCAGATCTGGAAAGAAGAATCCGGCTGGCCAAATTACCCAAGCATAATGATCTGGACAGCTATGACTTTAATGTGTCCAACGGATTATTAAAGGCTGAACTGGCTCAGCTCAGAGAGTTGTTGTGGCTCGAACAGAATTATAACCTGATACTGATGGGACCCAGCGGAACAGGAAAAACATATCTGGCAGCGGGGCTGATCCATGACGCTCTGATTGCCGGCTACCGTGCATATTTTCTGAGTATGGAGGAACTAACCAATATCCTCAAGATGAAGGATATCACTGTATCGGCAATGAATGCGTATAACCGGCTATTAAAAGCACATGTACTGGCTATTGATGATATCATGCTTTTCCCTATCAATAAAGTTCAGGCTGTGGCTTTCTTCAATATGATCAACCACCTCCATGAACAGGCATCCATCATTATCACAACCAATAAGTCTCCAAAACAGTGGGCAGAAACGCTTGAGGACGAAGTGCTGGCAACAGCATTATTGGATAGATTATTATATCGATGTGAGGTTGTTAAATTGAAAGGAACAAGTTATCGGATGGATAACAGACAAACGATCTTCCCTGAAAAAAAACAAGAAAATACACAGGAAAAGTAAATGTATTTTTTTGAAGAAAAGTGGTGAAATACTTTTGCTAAAAATTGATGAAAGTAAATTTGCTATTTACACTTATCTTCCTGAAGGTGACTCTCTCTAGCTCGCCATCCATCATAGACTCTAGTAAATGCTTCATTAGGGGCGCCAGAACGCCGTCGTTGGGAGATAAACTCTTCCCGTTATAAAGACCTTGCATAGCTTCCTC
This sequence comes from Sphingobacterium sp. MYb388, assembly GCF_037479535.1. Classification (NCBI taxonomy): domain Bacteria; kingdom Pseudomonadati; phylum Bacteroidota; class Sphingobacteriia; order Sphingobacteriales; family Sphingobacteriaceae; genus Sphingobacterium; species Sphingobacterium sp. MYb388. The sequence continues at coordinate 1,365,003 of NZ_JBBGYV010000001.1, forward strand.
TTTGAAGCGTTCAAAGTCGAATGGGGTCTTTTCTTTCATGACCATGTCGTTTGAATAATTAAATATAAAAAATCTTATTAAATTATTCCGTTGACACAGTTTACGTTACAGTCTCGAAAATACCGAGAACGGAACCTATTTTATGGCTACTATAATCTTCAAGATGTAATGTGAGTATTTGTTTTAAGTCCATCGGATCAAGTTTGTTGGCCATATCATATCGCTGTATTTAAAGCGACAAGGTAATTCTTTCTTGATCTTTTTAAAGTGGCACAAATCGCATCGTAATATCCACTGGTTAAATGTGCTGACCGATCTCAATACAGATAAATGTCTGGGAGTTATTTCATAGACATCCATTTGTACGTGATCAATTAACTATCTTTTACTATTCGAAATTTTTAACAGTCAAGTCCTAATAAATGTCTAATATTTGTTATTTTTCTACTTGAGGTGTTTAAATCAACAGATAGATATTGCTTTACTTCCGCTATTTGTTCGTACATACCTCGATTTTGAAAAGATTCGGTACCAGTTTTACTTATGTCTATTAAAAAAAGTTCCCATACTGTTACTAAATATTTAAAATAGGTATTCCATTCTAATATTAAGTTTTGTACTAAAATTTGATTTTCCATTATGTCCTCAGAAATTTCATGATTTAATGCTTGATC